>JANQEE010000013.1 GCA_028278525.1 Minwuiaceae bacterium
TTTTTTTCTCCGCCTCGAAGCGCCCTTCGGGCCATCAACTCGGCTTGCACTGCCGCCGCGTTCCCCTCTCACGCTGCGTAAACCGCCCCATGGATGCTCGGGTCAAGTCCACTGTTGTCCGGTTAAGAACGGAGCTGTTTGTTTGTCTGTGTTTGTTGTCAAGGTTTTGGAGACCGAGCGCAGTGACAAGGCTTGAGATTGACCGACGCGTCCGGCCGGCAGCCCTCGCCCCCTACAAGGGGGAGAGGGCTGGGTTTGGGGGGTGTTTGGCCGTCGCTTCGACGACAGGGCCGGGACCTTCACTCGGCGTGCTTACGCCGTTTCGAAGACGTTCGTCTGTGTCTGCACCCGTCATCGACACCCCCTCACCCTTACCCTTGAACGTATACGTTCAAGCCCCCCGCAAGCGGGGGGAGAGGGAACCGGATGGCTGCCTCCTCGCTTAACCGAACAGCAGTGGATCAAGTCCAAGGATGACGTGGGCGCAAGGTTAGCTCCGCCAGAAGCCTTCCTTGTCGATGTGGTGCAACGCATCCAGTTCGGCCTGGGTGGGGGCGGCGGTGGTGCCGACTTCCGCCATGGTTTTCAGGGCCCAGCCGGTGTTTTCCTTCACCTCTTCCACGGTGTGGCCGGGATGGACGGAGACGAGGTGCAGCTCGTTCTCCGGGCCGTGCGGGCGCAGGATGGCGCGGTCGGTGATTACCACCGCCGGGCCGTCGCCGGCGAGCCCGGCCTTGGCGCGCGCGTCGCCGCCGTCCAGGAAGCCGGGCGAGGTGATGTAATCGACCTTCTCCACCAGGCGGTGTTTCTGGTGGTTGATGATGACGATCAGGCGCTGCGCCATCGCGGCGATGTCGGGCGCGCCGCCCGAGCCCGGCAGCTTGACCTTCGGCTCCTTGAAATCGCCGATGTAGGAGGTGTTGATGTTGGCGAAGCGGTCGATCTCCGCGCCGCCGATGAAGCCGGCATGGATGCGGCCGCCGCTCAGCAGCCCCATGATCTGAATCAGGCCGGTTGTCCAGGCGGCGCCGAACTGGTTCGGCCCGTCGCACATGGTGTGCAGCATGCCGTCAGCCGGCGCGTAACGGGCGACGCCACTTTCGAACAGGCCGACCGCGTTGGGGGCGTGGGTCAGGCGGGCGACGCCGTAGGCTGTGATCGGCAGGCGCATGCCGACGAAGATACGCTCGCCGTCCTGGATCTCGCGGGCGGCGGCGATGATCATCAGTTCCTGGGTGGAATAATCCGACATCGGCGCCTCACTCGACCGCGTAGTTGGCGGGCGCCGACGGCGCGTCGCCGAGGATGCGAAGCTCTTCGAGCTGGCCGCCGAGCTTGACCCGATAGGCTTCGTGATCGGGCAAGTCGCGCACCCATTCGTCGCACCAGCGGTTGAAGCCGTCCGGGTCGCGGGTTTCTTTGTGGTAGTCCAGAAAGAACGCGTTGTCGCGCTTCCAGCGGCCGATCAGCGGCGCCGGGTGGCAGGCAGCGGGGATGTGGCAGACGGCGTTCACGCCGAAGCCCGGGATCAGCACCCGGCTGGGATCGGAGGCGATCACCTCCGGCTCGACGATTTCATCAGCCAGCACGACGATCTTTTCCGCCGCGATGGACGCTTCCTGGGTCAGGCCGGTCGAGCCCCAGATGTGGGAATTGCCGAACCGGTCGGCGCGCTGCACCACCAGGAAGGCGACGTCCGGTTTCAGCGCCGGCACCAGGGCGACCGGGTCCGGCGTGTCGGAGAACGGATTGTCCGCGAGCTTTATATGCGGGTTGGATTTGACGATATCGGAGCCGAGGATCGATTTGAGCGGCACGTAAGGCAGCCCGTAGGCGCCGGCGAAGAACGCCATGCCGATCGAGAAGTTGGAATAGTCGTGGATCCTGATCGGGTTGGGCTGGCCGGTCTCCGCGGCGCGGCGGTAGTTGTGCCCCATGCCGCCGGAGACATTGCCGACCCAGGCGCCAGTGACCTCGGCCACGCAGCCGGCGCCGATCAGCATGTCGGTCGATATGTCGGAGATCGGCGCGATCATGTTGAGGTCGCGCTTGCCCTGACGGATCAGTTCGTGCGTCGCCGCATAGGGGACCGCGTTCTCCAACGCCGCGCCAAGCACAATACCGGCGCCGTCGGGTACGAAGCGGGCGACAGCCTCGGCGAGGCCGCAGAGTTTGTCGTCGTTGATGGCGCCGGCTCCCGATTGGACATGATGCTTGGCAGGAGTCCTATCAAACCCGTGGGTTTCGTACAAATCCCCCGGAGAAGGTCAGCCGTCGGGCGTTACCGGAAAGCTCGACTGTCGCGCCGGCTTGGCCCATTGTTGGCGCAGATTCACGCACCCGCATTCGAGACGATATCCATGACCAATACGATTCACGGCCCGACGTCCCATTCCTATTTCTCGCAGCGGCTACGCCTGCATTACGTCGATTGGGGCAATGCAGGGGCGCCGCCGATGCTGATGGTGCATGGCGGCCGGGACCATTGCCGGAATTGGGATTGGCTGGCCCAGGACCTGCGTCGGGACTACCACATCATCGCGCCCGACCTGCGCGGCCACGGCGATTCGCAATGGATGCTGGGCGGGACCTACGCGATTTCAGAATTTGTCTACGACATCGCGCAACTGCTGTTCCAGACCAAGCTGACGCCGGTCACCATCGTCAGCCATTCGCTGGGCGGCATGATCAGCCTGCGCTATGCCGGCGTCTATCCGGAGAGCGTCAGCAAGCTGGTGGCGATCGAAGGGCTGGGTTTTTCACCAAAGCGGCTGGCCGAGCGGGACAAGATGACATCGCAGGAACGGATGCGGGAATATATCGATTCCCTGCGCAAGCTGTCCGGCCGGGTGCCACGCCGCTATCCGAGCCTGGAGGAGGCTTTCAAGCGCATGCAGGGGGAGAACCCGCACCTATCGCCGGAACAGGCGCGGCATCTGACGGTCCATGGCGTGAACCAGAACGAGGACGGCACCTATAGCTGGAAATTCGACAACTATGTCCGCGCCTTCCCGCCCTACGACATGGCGCCGGACCATATCCATGCGCTGTGGTCGCAAATCACCTGCCCGACGCTGCTGGTCCGCGGCACGGAAAGCTGGGCGAGCGACCCGGAAGAGGACGGCCGGGCCAAGCACTTCAAGAACGCCACCTTCGTCAATGTGGAGAAGGCCGGCCACTGGGTGCATCACGACCGCCTGGACCTGTTCACGAAGATGGTGCGCGACTTCCTGGCCGGCTGACCGGGCCGGACCGGCGGAAGTCGGGGGTATCGTGCCCGCGGACGGGCGGTGCTATCATTGGCGGCGATCATTCAGGTTGGGAGGCTGACGATGATCTCCGTCCGTCCGCTGGACGCGCCGTTCGGCGCCGAAATCACCGGCATCGACCTGTCGGAAGACGCCCTGGACAGTGCCGTCAAGCCGATCGTCGACGCTTTGCACGAAAACCGGTTCGTGGTGATCCGCGACCAGGCGCTGGATACCGACCGCTATATGGCGTTCGGCGAGCAGTTCGGCACGCCGATTCCGCATGTGCTGGATCACTTACGCATGCGCGGCTATCCCGCCATCATGGAAGTCGGCAATACCGAGAAGCAACACCGGAAGGAAGCCGTGCGCAACGGCGCGGTGTTCTGGCACACCGACCAGTCCTACGAGGCCGAGCCGTCCAGTGCGACCATGCTGTACGCGATCAAGGTGCCGAAACAGGGCGGCGAGACGCTGATCGCCGACCTGGCCGGCGCCTACGACGCGCTGGACGACGAGACGAAGGAACGGATCGACGGATTGGTCGTCAAGCACCTTTACGGCGCCGCCAGCGGCCGGGGCGACGAGAAGATCGCCTCTCCCCTGATCAACGAGGAGCAGGTGGAAAAGGTGCCGCCGGTGCATCACCGGCTGGTCCGGCCGCACCCGGTGACCGGGCGCAAGACGCTCTATGCCGTCGCCGGCACCTGCTACGGCATCGTCGGCATGGACGACGAGGAGGCGCAGGACCTGCTGGCCGAACTGAAAGAACACGCGCTGCAGGACCGGTTCATCTACAAGCACAAATACGATCTGGGCGACATCGCCATTTGGGATACCTCGGCGACGCTGCATTCCGGCACCAGTATCGACTTTGCCGACAGCGAGGAGAACAGCCGCCTGCTCTACCGGATCAGCGTGCGCGGCAAGCCGCGGGTTTATCAGTAGGAAACAAATAGGACGAGCCGCTCTCGCGGCGCCCCAGCGCCAATTACGGCCATGTCACGAGGGTAGCGTTTGGAACTGATCGATTTTCTGCCGTTGAGCATGTTTCTGGTGCTCGGCGTCGTGCTGTTCACCGGCTATCCCGTGATTTTCGTGCTCGGCGGCCTGTCGCTGGGCTTCGGCCTGCTGGGCTATGCGCTTGGCCTGTTCCAACTGGTCGAGTTCTACAACATCGTGCCGCGCATCTGGGGCGGGGTGGCCGAGAACCTGGTGCTAACGGCGGTGCCGACCTTCGTGTTCATGGGGTCGATGCTGGAACGGAGCGGCATCGCCAACGACCTCTTGTTCTGCCTGCAGGTGATCATGCGCCGCGTGCCCGGCGGACTGGCTTTGTCGGTCACGGTGATGGGCACGATCATGGCGGCGATGACCGGCATCATCGGCGCGTCGGTGGTGATGATGACCATGCTGGCGCTGCCGGCGATGATGCAGCAGCGCTACAACCCGCGACTGGCGACAGGCACCATCGCCGCCTCCGGTACGCTCGGCATTCTGATCCCGCCGAGCATCCTGCTGGTGATCATGGCCGACCTGCTGTCGGTTTCCGTCGGCAACCTGTTCGTCGCCGCGCTGATCCCGGGCCTGTTCCTGGCGGCGCTCTATTTCGGCTACATCCTGACGATCTCCGCCGTAAACCCGGAGATGGCGCCGCCGCTGGAAGAAAAACGCGGGCCGGACACGCTGATCGGCGTGGCGGTGATGCTGGCGCGCGGCTTCATTCCGCCGGTGGTTCTGATCCTGCTGATCAAGATCGCGATCTTCGACGGCTGGGCGACGCCGACGGAGGCGGGCGGCGTCGGCGCCGCCGGCGCCTGGCTGCTGGCGCTGGCCAACGGGCGGTGCAGCTGGAGGGTGCTGGGCGAGGTCTGTCAGCGGACCGGGCTGACGGTCGCCATGATCTTCGGCATCTTCATGGGCGCAACCGCGTTTTCCTATGTGTTCCGGTCGCTTGGCGGCGACGACATCGTGGTCGAGCTGATCGAGTATTCCGGCTTCGGATCGTGGGGCCTGTTGCTGCTGGTGATGGGCATCTGCTTCCTGCTCGGGTTTTTCCTGGACTGGGTGGAGATCACCCTCATCGTGCTGCCGATCTTCACCCCGTTGCTGTCGCTGCTGGACTTCGGCGACCACGTCGCGCGGTCGGAGATCATCTACTGGTTCGCGATCCTGGTCGCGGTCAACCTGCAGACCTCGTTCCTGACCCCACCGTTTGGATTCGCGCTGTTCTACATGAAGGGCGTCGCGCCGCCGGAGATCAGCCTGCGCCAGATCTATACGGGCATCGTGCCCTTCGTGATCCTGCAGCTTATCGGCCTCGGCACGGTGATCATGTTCCCCGACGTCTCGCTCTGGCTGATGCGCCAGTGGCTTACCTAGACGGCTTCCCAGCCGTCTAGGATTCATTGCGCTCACGGCAGCGGACCTAAAGGTCCGCGCCTGCGCGGGCGCGCCGGACTGCCGGCGGGCCGCAGTCGCGGCCGTGAACGGTTTAGTCCGGATAGGATTTTGGAGGGATGGCTGGGGCGGCAGGATTCGAACCTGCGAATACCGGTACCAAAAACCGGCGCCTTAACCGCTTGGCCACGCCCCAGCAGCGGCCGGAACATACTGCCAAATCCGGCTTACGACAACGGGGCATGTTCGGCCAAATGGCGAAGCCAAGCCGGCCCGCTCCCCCGTCCCAACCACCCATAGGGTACCCTGGTTGCGGGTGGTTGGGACGGGGGAGCGGGCCGGCTAGGCCGGAACCGACAAAATCAGTCCGAAAGTGCCGGCTGTTCCAGGCGGCGGGACCGCAGTTCGCGCATGCCGAGGCCAAGGATCGTCGCGTAACAGCTTAAGACCAGCATGGCCCAGACCAGCGTGTATTCCGGCGTGAAGTAGGCCAACAGGCCAGGCCCGGCGACCAAGCCGAGATAGATGGCGAGGCCGAAGCGCCAGGGCATCAGCGATTCCAAGTAGTGGTGCAGGTGGCCGCGGTCGGGATGGAACGGCGATTGGCCGGCCAGCACCCGGCCGACCATCAGCCGGAGGCAATCGATCACCGGCACGAAGAACCAGAGCGCCACGACATCGGCCGGCAACTGGACGAAATTCACGTAGTGGGTATGGACCGCCAGCAGCGAGACCAGAATGCTGATCGCATAACAGCCGGAATCCCCGAGGAAGAGCCGGCCGGCGAGGTTGAAGCCAAGCACGATAGCCAGCGCGACGGCCAGCGCGAACAGCACCGGCAGCATGTGCGCCGGGGCGTAAGCCGCGATCAGCAGGGTCCAGATCAGGCAAAGGCCGGGCACCAGGCCGTTCTTGCCGTCGGCCATGTTGATCGCGTTCTGCAGGCCGACCAGACAGAACAGGCTGAACACCAATGTCCAGCCGTCCAGGAATACGGTGTCGGAAAGGAAGGTGAACTTGAGGAATTCCACGCCGTAGCTGGGAATGACTTCGATCGCCGCAAGACAGATCGCCGATGCGAGCGTGAGACGGATCGCGGGCCTTAGATGGGCGCGGTCATCGATATAACCGATGGCCAGGAAGGCGCAGGCGGCAATGGCCAGCGTGCCGTAGAGCGGCAGGTACGTGGTTGTCGCGGCGGCCCACAGCGACACCAGCACCACCGCAGGCACCACGGCGAAGCCGCCGACAAGCGGCGTGGCGCGTTTGTGCAGTTTGCGCTGACCATCCGGGCGATCCACAACGCGCAGCCGCTGCCCGATGCGATCGGCGAACAGCCCCACGAACAACGCTAAACAGCACGCAAGAATTGCCGCAACCAGCAATGTGCCCCCACACCAATTAGGACTCGAGAACGAATCCGCGACTACTGCATTGAAAATAATCCGGTTCGATTAGGCTGTAAACAAAGCCATGGGCAATACGGGCTAAAGTTGTCTAATCGGCCTGCTCTTCCTTATCCGACAGTTTCGTTTCCCAGGCCAATGCCGTCTTGACGATGATAGAGAGATCCTCGAACCGCGGCGTCCATTCGAACGCGGCGCGGATTTTGCCGGCGTCCGCGACCAGTTCCGGGGGATCGCCGGCGCGGCGCGGCGCGCCCTGGGCATTGAGATCGCGGCCGGCCTCCGCCTCCACGGCCGCGAGAACCTCGCGCACCGAATAGCCGCGGCCGTAGCCGCAGTTCAGCGTCAGACTTTCGCCGCCGTCGATCAGATGTTTCAGAGCGCAGACATGGGCGTCGGCCAGGTCCGAGACATGAATGTAATCGCGAACGCAGGTGCCGTCGGGCGTCGGGTAATCCTCGCCGTAGATCTGGATGCCCGGGCGTTTGCCGGTGACGACTTCGGCCGCGACCTTGATCAGATGGGTCGCTTCCGGCGTCGCCTGTCCGGTGCGACCCTTGGGATCCGCGCCGGCCACGTTGAAGTAACGCAGGATCACATGCTGCATGCCGTGGGCGGCGACCACGTCGCGCAGCACCTGCTCGGTCATCAGCTTCGACCAGCCATAGGGATTGATCGGGACCGTCGGCGCGTCTTCGGCCGCCGGCACCGTCTCCGGAATGCCGTAAACGGCGGCGGTCGACGAGAACACGAACGCGCGGACGCCGTTCTCGACGCAGGCTTCGATCAGGGTGCGGCTGGCGGCCGTGTTGTTGCGATAATATTTCAGCGGGTTGGACACCGATTCCGGCACCAGGATGGAGCCGGCGAAATGCATGACCGCTTCGATGCGGTGCTCCGCCAAGACACGAGACACGGTCTCCGCATCGCCGACATCGCCGACCGCCAGAGGCACGCCGTCGGGCACGGCCTCGACCCGGCCGGTGCTGAGGTCGTCGAGCACAACCACCTTGCAGCCGGCCTCGCGCAGCGCGAGAACGGCATGGGAGCCAATGTAACCGGCGCCCCCGGTGACCAGAACGTGCGTATCCAACCGACCCTCCAACGCCCGAATCGCAGGGCGATGCCATCTAGAACGTCCACCAAAGCGCGAAACAATCTAAATGTCACCAAATCGTTAGAGGGTGGTAAATGCCACCCGCTCGACAGCACCCAGATCGACGCCTAAAACCCAGGTCCGAACCCAATGGGAGGCAAAAGTGACCACGGACGGAAATGTGCCGTACCTGCTGACACCCGGGCCATTGACCACATCGGCGGCGACCAAACAGGCGATGCTGCGCGACTGGGGATCGCGCGATAAGGATTTCATCGCGCTGACCGCCGAGATCAGGGAGCGGCTGGTCTCCATCGCCGGGGTTGCAGACAGTCACACCGTCGTGCCGGTGCAGGGCAGCGGCACGTTCGCGGTCGAGGCGACGCTGGGCACGCTGGTGCCCCGCGACGGCAAGGTCCTGGTGCTGGTAAACGGCGCTTACGGACGGCGCATGCTGACGATTTTGGAAAGGTTGGGACGGGCCGCCACCAGCGTCGAAACCGCGGAGGACGTGCCCATCGATCCGGCCGTGGTGGACGCGGTGCTGGCAGGCGACCCGGCGATCACCCATGTCGCGGCGGTGCAGTGCGAGACCACGTCCGGCATCCTGAACCCGATGGGCGAGATCGCCGCCGTCGTCGCCGTGCAGGGCCGGCGACTGATCATCGACGCGATGAGCGCGTTCGGGGCGCTGCCGACGGAAACGACCGATTACGACGCCCTGGTCGCGTCCAGCAACAAATGCCTGGAAGGCGTGCCCGGCCTGGCTTTCGCGATTCTGCGCCGGGAGGTTTTGAGCGCGAGCGCCGATAACGCGCCGTCGCTCAGCCTGGATTTGCACGATCAATGGCGGGGGTTCGAGGCGAACGGGCAGTGGCGGTTCACCCCGCCGACCCATGTGACCGCGGCATTCGCGGCGGCGTTGCGCGACCATGCGGCGGAGGGCGGGGTCGACGGCCGCGGCGCGCGGTACCGAGAGAACTGCCGGATTCTGATCGACGGCATGCGGGCGATGGGATTCGAACCGCTGTTGTCGACGGCGCTGCAGGCGCCGATCATCGTGACCTTCAAAATGCCGGCGGACGACAAATTCGACTTCGAGACGTTTTACGACCGGCTGGCGGCGCGGGGCTTCGTTATCTATCCGGGTAAGCTGACCGAAGCGGCGAGCTTCCGTATCGGGTGCATCGGCCACCTTGGTTCCGACGAGATGCATGGCGCCGTCGGCGCGGCGCGCGACGTTTTAAAGGAAATGGGCGTTACCAGTGGCGCGCCGGCTTAAGCAACCGTTTCCAAGGCGGGAAACACCTGCTCCCGCGCACGGGCCAGATCGGCGGCGGTATCGACTTCGGTCCACGGAAGGCCCGGGCAGTGACGGGCGAAAACCGGCATTTCGGCGCCGGCCAGATCGAACACCAGTTCTTCGTAGTGGCCCGACGCCGCGGCGTGCTTCACCAGACGCCCGGCCGCCTGGCAATAGCGGCCGAGGAAGGCGCGGTCGAGCCGCGTGATCCCGGCGAATTCGCCGAGGCTGTTGCGGCGGACCGCGCGCGGCACCTGCTTGCCGAGATGGGCCAGCCGCCCGGCGGAGTCGGTGGCCACGTAAACCTCATCGCCAGACCCGGTCGGATCGGCCACCAGCATTAGATTCCTGTCCGCCACCCGGGCCACGGCGATGAAGTCCGGATGATAGAGAATGTCGGATTCGAGGATCAGCAGCGGGCCGGCATCGATGGCCGTGGCGCCGACCAGCAGCGAAACGACGCTGCCGGTTGCCGCGTAATCCGGGTTGTGGACATAGCGGACCGCCATACGGCCGTGGTGCGTCCCGATGGTCCGTTCGATGTCGCCGGCCCGAAAGCCGGTGACGACGAGGGCTTCGTCGAAGCCCGCCGCCGCCAGGTTGTCGAGGGAATGGGCGATCAATGGCCGGCCGCCAACATCGAGCAGGCATTTCGGGCAAGCCTCGGTCAAGCCGCCGAGACGGGTTCCGAGGCCGGCAGCCAGGATTACGGCTTGCGGGCGGTCCACCATCAGATCCCTACCCGGCCAGAAACCGGCGGAACCGGTCCGCGACCGCCGGCGGGGCGACGGTCGGCCGGCCGAGATCCGAGATCGAGCCCGGCGCGATTCTGACGTGAATGAGGTGCGGCCCTGGGACCGCCAGCGCCTCCGCGAAGGCGGCATCGAAGCCCGTAAGATCGGCGCAACTGGCGGCGTGGCGGTAGCCGCAGGCGACCGCGACGGCGGCGAAATCCACCGAGGCGGAAACCGTGGCTTGGCCGCCCGTCGAATCGTGCACGCCGTTGTCGAGCACGACGTGGATCAGGTTGCGCGGAGCCGCCGCACCGATGGTCGCCAGGGCGCCGAGCTTCATCAGCGCGGCGCCGTCGCCGTCCAGCACCACGACCGGCCGGTCCGCGTTCAGCGCGACGCCGAGGCCCATGGCGCCGGCGCAACCCATGGAGCCGACCTGGTAGAGATATTGCGGCCGGTCGCCGATGGTGAACAGCTCCCGCCCGCATTTGCCCGTTGTCGCGACGACGGCCGCATTTTCCGGCAGCGTGGCGGCGACCCGTTCCAGCACCGCGTACCGCGAGGGCCGGTCGCCGGCCGGCGCATGATCCTCCCGGCGGCCGGCCGGTTCCGGCGCCGGCGGCCGGAAGTCCAGCGGCGCGTCCCGGACCGAGCCCTTCGCCATGACGAAAGCGAACGGCAGGCCGCTGTCGTCCATTTCCTCCATCGCCACGTCCAGCGCCCGGCCGACCGCATCGTCGGTTTGCGGGAACGGCATGCCGCGGATTCGCATCAGGTCCAGCAGCCCGTGGGTGATCAGCCCCATCAATTCGTGCTGGGGTTCGTCGGCAACGCCCGGCTGGCCGCGCCAGGTGGTGATGAGCAGCGTCGGGATGCGAAAGCAATGGTTAAGCGAGGTCAGCGGATTGACGGTGTTGCCGAGGCCGGAATTCTGACACATCACCACGGTGCGCCGGCCCGCGAGCGCCGCGCCGGCGGCAATGCCCACCGCCTCCCCCTCGCTGGCGGCGCCGACATAGTCGATCGCGGGATCGGAAATCGCGCGGTTGATGAACGGCGTTAGAAACGAGCACGGCACGCCGGTGTAGAAGTCGAAGCCGCGGGCACGGGCGGGTTCCAGAAATTGGTCCGCATCGATCATCGCGGGATTTTACCGCTTAAGCGGACCGCGACCAGAATTGGCCGGCATTCAACAGGTCCGCGGTTTCGTGAATGTCGAGCCAGTCGCCGTAGACATATTCCGCATGCAACGCGGCGCCGCCGGCTTGCAGGCGGGAGAACACCGCCATCAGATCGGCGTTCGCCAGGGTGCCGTCGGCGGCCATCGCCTCCAGCGCGGCGCGCAAAGCCTCGACGCCGCGGGCACTGAACTTGGCCAGGCCGATCCAGCGGCCGTCCGCAAGCATCGGCGCGAAATCCGGGCCTACCTGCTCCACCGTTATCGACCCGGCGCCGAGGAAAGCGCCGGTATAGGATTCGCTGCACCGGACCAGGTCGACCGCCCTGGACGTATCGCCCGCGCCCGGCCTGCCGCGGGCGAAGCGCGCATCGATTGCCAACACGATATCGCCGGACGCTTCCAACAACTGTTCCAACACGTATTTGCGGAACAGGATGTCGCCGAAGCTGATCACGCAGGCGCCGTCGATGCCGGGCATAGCGGCCTGCAGCGACGCGGCCTCGCCGGTGGTCTCGAAGGCGTCGTTGTCGACCGTGTCGATCGACGGCAGGTCGATGGCTTCCTTGCGGTAGCCGCGCACCACCGTGACGTCGGACACGCCGGCGTCGTTGAACGACTTGACCAGGCGGCGGAGCAACGGCTGGCCCTGCACCTCGATCATGCATTTCGGCCGGTCGCGAGTGAGTTCCGCCAATTCGTCGCCGCGGGACGCCGCCAGCACGACGCCCTGCGCCGGGGCGTTGCCTTCGCTCAAATAGCGTCCCTCGGCCTCGCGCAACTCGCGGTTGCCGGTGATGTCGAAAATGTCGCGGACGGCGGCGATGTCGTTCTCGACCCCGACCAGGCTCTGATGTTCGAAAATGTGCCGGCTGATGCCCTGCATCGCCGTCATCGCGGCGCGCAGGTTGTGGTTGGCCCAGATGATCGTGGAGATGTTGGCGTCGCGGAACCACTGGGTCGGCGTCGCGTAGTACATGGTGGGGACAATGACCAGAGGCGCGCGGTCGCCCCATTCGCGGGCGAAGGCGAGGATTTCGTCCGGCTTCGCGCTTTTCGAATGGATCAGGATCGCGTCCGCGCCGGCCGCGTGATAGGCCTCGGCCCGGCGCAAAGCCTCGTCAGCGCCCCAGCCGGAGACCAGGGCCTCGACCCGGGCGATGATGCTGAAATCCTCGTCCGGCTGGCTGTCCTTGCCGGCCTTGATCTTGCCGCAGAACTCGTCGATCTCCGCCAGCGGCTGGGCCGAGCCGATGAACGAGTTGGTCTTCGGGAACAGCTTGTCCTCGATGCAGACCGCGGCGATCTGCCGGGCGCAGAGCTTGCGCACCAGGCGGCGGAAATTGTTGAAATTGCCGTAGCCGGTGTCGCCGTCGACCAGGATGGGCACGGTGGTGGCATCCGACATGAACTCCAGGATTTCGAGCACCTGGGTCCAGGACGCCTCGTTGTTGTCTCGGACGCCGAGGGAGGCGGAAATGGTGAGGCCCGAGGCCCAGATCGCCTCGAACCCGGTCTCCTCGACGATACGGGCGGACAGCCCGTTATGCGCTTCCATCACGAAGGTAAGCGCCGGATCGTGCAGCAGGTAGCGGAACCGCGCGGACTTCGACGCGACTATATCCTCAGCAACCCACCGTTGACTTACGTTGACACCCATCGACTGCCGAATTCCCCAGGTTTCCCCAATTCGTCAGTGCCATTTATGGACGAATAGCGTAGCCGCAAGGGTGGGGGGCGTTCAAATATTTGTAATGTGGGGGTTTGGGCCAAACCATCATCAACACGCAGGTGTTGACGTCGAGTCGTCGGAGAATACTCGGATTTTGAAGGACTAGCCTTGAGCTTAAGTGGGAGCGGCCGAGGCGTTCTTATACCAGCTCAATTGGACCGGTTATCCGTCGCTCAACGGTTTTTCTGGTCAGTGTTCTCACCACGCCGCACTTCGAATTCCGGAAGTATCGCCGTTGCTTCATCCGCAATGTCCTGAAGAGCCTCCTTCAACAAGCGTTTTCTTTCTTCAGGCATTTCGTTTAACCGATCACGCGCGCGAACAGCGAGTCCCACCGCGCTCATCCTGCCATCCTCGGTAATCAGGCGAGCAATTTTCTCATCGAAGGCAAGATGACGCCCCAAAGACTGATCCAACTTGGCTAGAACAATCCAAGCAACAGCCACGACTGCAACGACGACAATTGCCGACTTCGACGCGAGCCGGCGAAGATCTCTCCGTTCTCGGTAGGAGAGGCCCAATTTCTTTTGCGGGCCGGGCAGCGCGACGCCGACACGGTCAGCATGGGCCTTTTGACTTTCGTAGATACTCCGAAGGTCTTCATAAGCCGCTTCGATGCCGGTGCCTTCACCGAACAGGGACAACTCACGCAGTTCGGCCGAGTAGCGCCCCTGGCCTATATGCCGGAGAACTACAGAAAACTCTTCAAATCGATCATTGGTCATTTTCAAGTGTCTTACCCTGATGATCCCAACAGAGGTTAGCCGTTGTTCAGCCGATAAATTCTGACGAGCTCAACTTGATGATTGTAGATTACGTTCTGAGGCTCCCGTGCTTCGAGCCACTGCGCGAAATCTCCCGAAACGGGCGCCGCAAAGGCAATTTTCGGCAGGACGACGAGCCAATCGTATCCCCGCAATAGATTGGGGCGCGGGCTACCCAACTGAGCGCGCGGAAAATAGTACATCGCGTTGTTGACCCCGGTCCATAAAGCCACGCGCGAGTCCTCGCCACCTTCGGATCGGATGTAGTCGATCGCTTCGCGGACACCCTCTCCCTGCGCGATCAGCTCTTTCAGGTCCGCCTTCTGCGGATCCTGTGACCAGGGCCAGATGTATGTTTGCGGATATGGCGACCAACTGACGGACGCGGCAATACCGACGCCAAACAGGGCCGCAGCGGCAACTTGACTATGAAAGCGCTTTATCAGTTTTCCAAGCGCATCCGCCAGAAATGCGGTTCCGATACCGGCAAAAATGCAAAGGACCGGGACGACGATCAAAAAGTTCTTAAAGCCTTTTCGGCCAGCCGGGAGGCTCAATCCCAACATCACGCCGGCCATCCAGACGAGCAAGACGATCGCGATGGCACGTTGCCCCTTGTCTCTCAGCGACAGCACCACACCCAGGCCGGCAAGGATCAGCGTTGTTGGAAGAACGCGCTGAGGCGCCCGAACAAGGTAAAACAAATGGGAAACCGCCATGCGAGAGCCCTCCGCCTCGCCGGTTACATGAGGAACGCTGAGAATTGTTTTGACAACCTCCTGCATGCCGAGAAAAGGGTTCTGCCAGATGTTTACATAGATCAAACAAACGCCAATGAGAGCAGCGCCGATAAACCGTAAATCGATACCGTCGAGAAAACGGTGAGGCTGCTTCCAGCCCGCCAAAGGATTGCTCGGTGCGAGCGCGAGGCGAGACGCGATCAAGGGGAAAACGGAAAAAAGCACGTAGGGATTTGTCGCAAATCCAGCGGCGAAACCCAAACCACCCAATTTGGAGTAACCCTTGCTGCGGAACGCGACAGCACGCGCGTAACACAATACCGCAACCATGACGAAGAACGCCTGCGAGAAATCCAGTCTCGACACGCGGCTCCACCCGACGATCGTCGGCTCGACCGCAAGGAAGATAGCCGCGAACAAAGCGGCTCTCCCACCGATAAACGGGGCGACCAACAAAGCCAAAACGACGGGAGCTATACTCCCCAGCAACACGCCGGGAACGCGTGCCGCGAGTTCCAGTGGGAGAATACTCAGACTGGCCGACGATGCGCCGTCGGCCGTAAACAGGATCGACATGCCGACAAGCAGACCCATCGGAATGCCCGGATGAGGCGCCGGCATGCGCGCAGAAAACGGCCAGAACGAAACACCGAACGGTTTGTCGGCAAGATCCACGTGCCCAACTGGCCAGAAGACAACCGGCGTCTGGACTTTCGACGGGCCAAGTGGTCCAAGAAGACTGACGACAAACCGTACTGAACGTTCGTGCCAAACCTGCTCGTCATTCTGAAGCCCGGATGACCCCACGTCCCAAACGCGCAGGAGCAAAGCGACAAGAAAAACAAACAGCAATGCCCAACGCGAAATCGAGGTCATCTGGCTTTCGGTTTCAGCCGAGGTTTCATGAGAAATAAACCACCAGCGGCTCCGCAACTCATCGCCGCCAGGATTTGCACGCTATGCATGGTAAAGCCCAGCGCGACGGCTTCGGTGACTTGTATGTCTCCAAAAAAAGTCAGCGCAATTACCCATCCACCCTCAACGACACCGAAGCCAGCAATCGTCAGCGGAATCCAAGCCGCCGCCATTACGAAACTAATAGCGGCGACCATTGCGAGTAACGGTAGGGAGCCCGGGTAGATGCTGTTCAGCAGAAAAGCCACGGCCCCGACGTTCAACATGTGGATTACAACAGAGAGCGCCGCCACCAGCAGAAACCGGCGCTCCCTAATTGCCCAGTCGAGCTGATCGGTAACAATATCAAGGCTGTTCAGCAATCGAGCGGACAGGGCGATTCGTTCCATCGACAAAATCGCAAGAACGAATCCCAGCAACCTAGTCGCCGCGCGTACCAAAGTGGGTGAATAGCGTAACAGTAAGAACGTCGCTCCGAGCCCAACGGCTGCTAACAGAGAGAACTTCGCTGCATCCCCACCCTTGTCCTCGACAACAACCAGGGCGGCAACGATTCCGAACAGCATGACGAGCATCAATTCGATGAGACGAACAACGATCAGCCCGCCCAACGCCATGGAGCCGGATTGCCGGAGAAACCGTTTTACAAGAAGCGGATAGCTGAATTCGCCGGATCGAAGGGGCAGAGTTTGCGCCAACAGATTATGCACCCAAGTTACGGGAAGTAACCTAAGCGGTCCCACGCGCGGACGAAGCAAGGCATCGTACCGAAGGCTTCTTGCGAGACCCAATGCCACGTAGAGGATGAGATAAACGGCGAACTCCCGAACCGACAGTTCCGACACGGATGCGACCAGCGTCGACCATTCCGTCTGCGAAGCGAGAAAGCCCACGAGTAGCCCGGAGACAACAACAGCGGCCAGAACGGAAATTACGCGGCGGTTGGCAATACTCGCCATCAAGGACCTATCCCCGGAAAGGCTGGACATCAATGACTATCTGCGGCGCCTACATACCCGCACAGGCCAACTTCAGTCGCTCAATCACCCAATCCTGCTCGACTTGCGTCATTTTTGGAAAGATCGGCAGCGTAATCAGTTCGCGGGAGAGCTTTTCGGTAAGCGGCAATTCCCCGTCCTTCCATCCCAGATCCAAATAGGCCGGCTGGAGGTGGACCGGAGGATCGAAATGGACGCTGGCGCCGACGCCATGGGCCCGAAGGTCCATTACGATGCCGTTGCGCCGGTCCTCCGGCACCTCGATCGTGTACATCTGGTACACGTGTGTCGCATGCTCGTTGACGAAGGGGGCCTTTACCATCGGCAATTCCGAGCCGATAAATTCGTCGTATCGCGCCGCCAGACGTTGCCGGGCCGCATTCATCTCGTCCAGCCGCTGCATCTGATGAAACCCAATAGCGGCCAGCAAATTCGACATTCGCCAGTTGTGGCCCGGGATTTCCGCCGCGCGAAGCCACGGCCGCTCTTCCTTCTCGCGGGCAAGCGTTGTTGAGAAAACGCCGTGGCCCGACATGGCTTTGGCTCTGGCGGCAAAGTCGGCATCGTGACAGGTCAACATGCCCCCTTCGCCTGTCGTGACGTTCTTCGTTGGGAAAAACGAGAAGCAGCCGACACCGAAACTGCCGGCTTGGCGACCTTTCCAAGTGGCTCCCAACGTCTCCGCGCTGTCTTCGATCAGCAGCAAATTATGCCGCTCGCAGAGTTCGACAATGCCATCCATCTGGCACATCTGGCCGCCATAGTGGACGATGATGACAGCCTCCGTCCGTGGCGTGATATGAGCAGCGATATGCTCGGCCGTTACGTTACGGGATGCCGGATCCACTTCGCAGAGCACTGGCGTGGCGCCTGCCGTCACGATGCAATTGGCCGTGGCGACCCAGGTGAAACTGGGAGCGATCACCTCGCCTTTTATGTTCGATACCTTCAGCGCCGCCTCGAGAGCAGACGTGCAGGAATTCATGGTAACGGCGCAAGGTACGGAGAGATGGCTGCAAAACGCGTCCTCGAACTTCTTGTTGTAAGGACCGTGAGCAAGCCAACCGCTTGAAAGCACTTCCTTTACAGCAGCGAACTCTTCCTCGCCGATGTCAGGTACACAGAGTGGAACATCAATTTGCTTCATCGATTCTCAGCACAGGATGGATTATTTCTCGAGAAGAGCCGTACCGACCGCGCCGTAATCGGAACAGGAACCGGAGCACCTCCGGAACGCCGAAAAACACCTTGAATATGGGATGGTATTTCGATGTGCCGAATTGCCGCTTCCCATGTCGGACCAGAACTTCCCTTATGTCCGTCGCGCCGCGCTCCATCGCAATCAAAGGCAAGTACCGATGGTCGTTCTTAAACAGAGGAACATCGCGAACAAATTCAGCTCTGAAGCAAACGAAACTGCCGCTGTTGCTATGCAGCGGTGAATTCAGCAGCATCAGGATCAGCAGGTCGTACATGATCGAGGCGAGTCTCAAGAACCTCGAATGCTGACGACACTCCCGCAGCCCAACCACAAGATCCGCGCCGTCATCTATCTTTTCGAAGAAGGCGGGCAGGTCCTCGGGGTGATCCTGAAGGTCGGCGTCCATGCGAATAATGTACGCGCCTGTGCACTGCGGGAAGGCTTTCGCAAAAGCACCGGTCTGACCGCCTCGACGGTCCAGCCGAAGCAACTTGAAACGCGGATCGCCTGCGGTTAGATCGCTGAAAACTTGGGTGCTGGCATCCTCGCTACAGTCATCGACGACCAGCACTTCACACCGCCGGTCGGCCTTGTCCAACGCCGAAACCAGGCGGGGCAGCAGCACGCGCAGGCTTTCCGCCTCGTTACGGCAAGGGATAACAATTGAAATCGTCGCTTTGGAACTATCTGCGCACATGACGGTGGTAGGTATACTGAACGGTGTTCAAACGAAACCCTTCCGCTTCATACAATCGCACAGCGTCATAGTTGTGGGCCTGGGTGCCGACATCGGCAAACGCTCTGCCTAGATCTCGGCTATGGACCAGAAACTGACGAACCAAGGAGCGTCCAAGACCTTTACCACGCGACCTTTGCGCGACTGCAATGAGGTCTAGCACACCCACCGTTGCTTTCGGAATCGATTTCCGCATGCAGCATACAAATCCGCAAACGCCGCTATCGTCGTCTGTGACGTAAACCGCTTCTGCTCTCCCAGAAACCGCGTTCTCCACCCAACGAGCACGAGATTCGTCGGCTGCTTCTTTCGGAATGCGGCTGTCGCAGTGCCATCGGCTGTGGCGGAAAGACTGGCCGGCCAATTCCCTGAGATCGTGCATGTCCCGACCGGCCGCTTCGCGCACGGCCATTTCCGGGGCGCGGACGTCTTTCAGCGAATGGCGCATGCTGAGATAGCATTCAACCAGATGGAACTGGGCGCTCTCGAAACACTCGCGCAGAGACAGGTCGTCACTGGTAATCCTACCGGAGAGCAGGCAGCCCACCGGCAGATCATCAATGAAACCCGACAGGGGCGTGGCGCAATCCACCTCGACGGGCCGGCGTCGGCTCAGAGCAATGACAGGGATCTTGAAGACATCGCTTTCAAACGGCCGTACTTCTGCGGCAAGTCCGACCTCCAGAAGGGCATCGGCATGTCGATTCAGGGCTTCGGCGATGTCGTCCCGCACCATCTCGGCCGCCCGGTCACTCACTACTTGTTGGATTGGGCGAGGTTTGGATTGTGCTCTCGTACGAATTCCACGTACTCGTCCACCCCTTGTTGGAGGGAGTAAGCCGGCTCATAGCCCATTAGCCGGCGCCCTTTCTCAATCGACAGAGTGCCGCGCTTTGGACGAAACGAGTCCCGCTCGACAATATCGTAGCTCAGATCGGGGAAATGCTTTTGAAGCGCTTCGACGTATTCAAGTAAAGTGTGCGCTTCACCGTGGGTGATATTGAAGGTCTCGCCGATTGCCGCTTCCGTTGTCGCTGCAAGAACGAACCCGTTGGCGACATCTTTAACATAGGTGAAATCCAAAGCCTCATCGGCCCCATGAATCGTAATTCTCTCCCCGAGAAAAGCCTTCTCGAGAAAAATCTGGCTCACGCGGCGGTTCATATCGGTCGGGCCAAATACCGCGGAAGGCCGGACCACGGTGCATGGAATACCGTAGTAGCCGCAGAGACCACGGGTCACCACCTCCCCCGCCAGTTTCATCGTGCCGTAGATCTCTTTAGGCCGGGTTGGATGGTCCTCGGTGGCCGGATTCTCGACGAAATCTCCGTAAACCATTGAAGAGGAAGCGTAAACGAAACTCTTGGGTCGGTATTCCGACCGCCTGTTCAGATGTCCGAGAATGTCGAGGAGAATGCTTGTCGAATCAACACTGCCGACGCGCGCTTCCTCGGCGTTGAGGTTTTTCAGTTTCGCCAGGGGAAGCGCCGCCAGATGAAAAATATAGTCGGGACGATATTGTTCGACGATCTCGAGAATGACGCTGAAGTGCCCTGTTTCGCCGCGTTCGACGACGACCCGATCGCTGATGCCGTCCAGCCTGAGCTTCCGATAATCCGTGAAGGTGGCGGATGTCGACGACGTATAACGGCCGAAATGATCCAGGCAGACGACTTTGTCGACAAGATCTTGTTCAACCAGCCTTCGCGCAATAAAAGACCCAATAAGGCCAAGCCCGCCAGTGATCAATGCAGTTGTCGTCATACCCGTCGTCTCACCCTTAACAATCGCCCGAAAATCACCCCAAAAGGCACTCCATCAAGCCTGCTTGGGAATGCCGGCGGGACCCGTTGGCTCCGCCAGCCCACGCATTTTCACCGATTTGCGACGAATCCTTCGGAAATAGCCTGCCCATATTTCCCGACTGCAACACAATGTCCACCAGAAACTTGCTCGAAAGGACCAACCAACGCCTGTGAACCGATGCTTATTCGGGCCGTGTCGGGCAGCGGACGCGATGTGTCGGCGACGACGAAAAGTCAGTCCGCAGGATAATGTTTGACCCGGGCACGATCACAACCGCGCCCTCCACACCCGAGAGCCTATTCGACTTTGACGCAAAAAGCCGTTTGGAAGGTTGAACCAGCCGGGTAAAAGTGGTGGCTTAGCTCAGTTCGACGGCCCCGCCACGGCACTATGGTTCCATCATAATAGTGAGTTCGCATTCCACCAGGCTGCCAGGAGGTAAGTGACTCGCGTGGCCGATACCAAGTCATCGACAAAATCTATCATATTTATCAATCGGGTATATCCGCCGGACAACGGCGCCACAGGTCAGTTGCTGGCGGAGTTGGCCGCGGAGTTGAGCGGCCTGGGCTGGCGGATCACGGTTATCGCGGCGCGCACGGCGCCCGGGGAAACCGAAAACGCATCGGACGCCAAGGTGGATGTCAGGCGCGTCTCGGCCCTGCCGTTTACCCGCAGAAGCCATTGGCGGCGCGCGCTGAGCTACCTGAGCCTTTATCCGGCACTGTTATGGCAGGGCTGGCGGAGTCCGCCAGCCGACATCATCGTAACGCTGACGGATCCACCGCTGTCGGCTGCGTTGGGGCCGGTCTTGAAATGGACCACAGGCGCCCGCCTCGTACATTGGGCGCAAGACATTTACCCCGAACTGGCCGAGGAACTTGGCGTATTGACCCCGAGCGGATTGCTGGCCGGCGTCCTGCGCCGGGTGTCGAATTGGGCGCTCCGACGCCACGATGGGATCATCGTCATCGGCGAATGCATGCAGCGGCGATTCGATAACCGGGGCGCCGCAATGCGAAACGTGCCGGTCCGTATCGTTCCCAACTGGGTCAACAGCCGCACGGTCCGGCCGAGCCTGCCGGAGAACAACCCGTTTCGGACGGAACACGGACTTCAGGACCGCTTCGTCGTCATGTACTCGGGCAATCTGGGCCTGGCGCACCCCTTCGAAACCATTATCGATGCAGCGGAGATCCTGGCCGAAACCCTTCCTCAGGCGGTGTTGCTTTTTGTCGGCGAAGGACCGCGCCTGCCATGGGTTAAGCAAACCGTCTCCGACCGAGCGTTGAGAAACGTTAAATTTCTTCCGTTTCAACCCAAGGCCCGGCTTGGCGAAAGCCTGAGCGCCGCGGATCTGCATCTCGTTTCCATGCATCACCGTCTTTGCGGACTGGTGGTACCGAGCAAGGTTTACGGAATCCTTGCGGCCGGCCGGCCGTGTTTGTTTCTCGGTCCGGCCGACAGCACCGCCGCTCGCGTCATCGTCGAACACGGTAGCGGGGACGTCCTTGAGAGATCCGATGGCGTGCTGCTCGCCGCGCGCATCCAAGAGTGGTTCGATGATGAAACGCGACGGATCTCAGCCGGCTTGGCTGCCCGCAGGGCCGCCGAGGCATGGAGTGTGGAACAGGCGGCTGACGCCTTTTCCACGGTGCTGGATGCCACCGTTTTGCCGGAGGCCTGACGAAGCCAAGATGGCGGTCCCATGGTGCCCTTGCATGAAAGACCATCATTTCAGGTGTCCATCGAGCTTTCCCAAAGCCGCAGGTCGTGTTAACGATGCGCGATCGTCGCGGCGATAGCCAACTGCTGGAACGACTATGTCAATCGAAACACGGAAGTCGGTAGACGAGACGGAACGTGAGGCCGAACAGGCGGCCGACGACGCGCCGGTGCCAAGACATGAGCAGCCGTCCGGGTTAAAGGCCAAGGATACGGCACTCAACTACGTCTTCGCGATTTCTGAAGAATCGACGGCCCGCGAACTGACGCTCCAGGAATTCATCAGCCTTCTCTGGCGATCGAAGTGGATCATACTGGTCGTTCTCTTACTGACAGTGGCCTTAACGGCATATCAGCTAAAAAAAGCAACTCCGAAATACACCGCTTCCATGGTCATAGCGCCACTAGAGGACGAGACCGGCCGGTCCGGCGCAGGCGGTGTGAACGCCCTCGGCCAGATCATCGGCATTCAGATTCAATCCGGCGCCGCGGCAACCAAGTACGAAAAATTCAAGGAGATGATGGGCTCGGTCGCGACGGCTGAGGCACTCATCCAACAAGGCGACTGGCTGAAGAAAGTATACAAAGGCGCATGGGACGAAGAGCGGCAAGAGTGGATCAAGCCGCAAGGATTATCCTCCCGCGTGCGCTTCGCGCTCAGCGAATTTTTCGGCCAAGAAGCATGGGCCCCACCATCCGCCGTCAACCTGGCCGGGTACCTTCGCGGGTCGCTGCTTCTGGCTGCTGCCGAGGAAGCGCCGGATATCGTCAAAGTAAGCTTCGACCATCCAGATCCTGAGCTAGCCGGCAGCCTCCTCTCTGACGTTTACCAAGTAACGGACGACATACTACGTCGGGACAAGGCAGTTTCCACGAGCGCCAACATAGAATATCTGAACGACAAAATCAGCAATGTGTCCGTTGCGAGCTATCGGCTGGTGCTGCTTGAACTATTGGCGCAACAGGAAACCACCCAGATGCTGATTCAGACGGACGCGCCGTTCGCGGCCAAGGTTCTGGATCCGGTTCATGTCTCGAGCCTGCCGACCTCGCCCAAGATTACATTGTGGCTCGCAGTCGGCGTAATCGCCGGGTTACTTCTGGGATTGTCTGTCGCCCTGGTGATCCACATGGGGCGAACCTAGGCGGACGATGGAGCCGGGACATCGGTGTAAATCCGTGAAACGAAGCTAGCTGAGAGACCCGTGCTTTGACAGCGGACCTTGAGACATACCGCGCCGCCCGCGAAGCTCCTCGGTCTCTACTCACGTTGGTCCGGCCGGACGCGGTAGTCGCGCTCTACATCGCACTGTTGCTAACATTCTGGATTAATTACCCGCTTGTTGCCGTGGTGCGGGTAACGGACCTCGTTATCTTAGGAGCCGCAACAATCTGGCTTTTACGCGGACGACTGCGCGTCGGTGTGCCAGGACTCCTAATACTGTGTTTTTTCGCGATTTACTTCTGCAGCCTGATAGCCGGCCCGCTGATTTACGAAAAAATCAACATACTCAGGATTGTCTTTGTATATAAGTATGCCGTACCATTTATTCTTCTGGCGATTTTTCTAAGGCATAAGATATTTGCCCATCAGCTGGATATGTTGATCCGGCTGAATATTTTGATCTTTCTTGTCCTTTCCGTTTTCGTTTACGTGCATATCGCCGTCCACCTATTCACCTCTATTTCATTGCCGTGGCGTCCCAGTTTCCCGCTGACCAAATTGGATGAAGGCGAATCGACCGACTCACACCTTTACAGCGCCTATCTTGCAAATGGGTTGGTTTTCCTAGTTCTGGCGCAGTACTACAAACTCGTGCGCTTCCGGCTGGTCACGATCCTCGGCATCACCGCCGTCTGCGTCGGCGCGCTGTTTCTCACCGGATCGCGCAACGGCATCCTGTCGTTTGCCGTCACAATGGTCATTTTTTTCGTCATCGCTACGGTGGCCAGAGGATCCCGCGGCGAGGCGTTTATCCGCCCTTCTCACGTCCTTGTTGGCCTCTGTGGCTCGGCGGCCTTGATGTCCGTCTTGCTGTTCTTCGCCGATACCATTCAATTGGGAGAAACGATCGACGCGCTGATATTACGCATTGTTGAGATCGACCTGAATGACCATAGCTTTATTGCCCGTGTGGACAAATTGATATCGGCGTTCACCGAAGTGGTGGACCAGGGGCCTGTCGTTATCGGAATAGGCATGCTTGCCGCAGAAATAACATGGTATGATTCCTCGATTGCCTCGCTTCTCCTGGTCGGCGGCATATTTGGCCTGATCCTTTTCTGTGTGGCCATTATGGTGTTTGTCGCCAATCTCAGCCGAGTAGCGCGGCAAAATCAAAGGAACGGCGAATTCATGATGGTCGTCATGCTGATTATCAACTACGTGATAGCGAACCTGATAACCGAGTTTTTTTTGGTAACGCGCAGTGTTGTGCCGTTTGTTGTCAATCTTTGCCTGATCGTAAATCTGATCTACGTTCCGAGGATGCAGCTCAGCCAAAAAGCATCTTAGTCCAACATCAGCTTAAGCTTTCCGAGTGGATCCTTGGATAGTGAAAACCCCATCTGATCTGCGACATTTCCGTGCGCCAATCCGAAACAAAGGAATTAGCCAGCCTTGTTCGTTCGCCTTTCTTGGAGACGTATTCTCCTCTGGTCGACAAAGCTGGCTTCAGAACAACTGCAACGTGGCCTGATGGTCAAAACCCGCCCATCAAGCTCACGACATAGTCATGGGTAACGATCTCAACAAAAGTTTTACAGGATCCATTGCAATTTATGCTGCAATGTTCGTTAGCGTTTTTGGGGGATTCGTCACTTCTGTTCTGCTCGTCAGGGGATTGAGCCTGGAGGACTACGGCGGCTACAAACTCGTCACGTCTTTGATCACCATCATGATGTTCTTGACTTCATTAGGTCTTGAGGCATCTATGTTGCGTTATGGAGCGGAAATACACGCCCAACGCAATCTCTCCCAACTTTCCAGGCTAAGCATCCTGTTGACCGCTGCGCGTGCGTGCACGGTTGTTCTTGCCTTGGCAGCGATTTCGCTGTTCTACGTCAGCATTGCAAGGACATTCAATTTTCCGAGTATCATATCAGACAACTGGGTCTTGATCTGCCTTGTCATAGTTGTTTCTTGTGTCAATCCATTGTGGGGAACGGCGCTTCACAACATTCGAATGGACCAGGTGCAGGAGAGCATCACCCGCATTGTGATGCAGGTTTTGCGGGTTATTGGATTTGCCCTGGCCATTTTTCTGGGGTTTGGACTGAGCGGCGTGATCGCCGCATGGCTTGCGACACTTTTGGTTGCTTGGCTGCAATACTCGATGGCTAACTTTCGTTGGTGGTGGCGGGCAAGAGCGTCGTGGCCGCGCCAAGTTGATAGCCCAGTTCAAAACACCATCGTTCGTCGCCTGGTGCGCTTCTCTGCATTCGCATTCGCAGGAAACTCGCTGATGGTCCTTAAAGAAGCGAGCGTTGCGAATTTCGTCATCGCGCACCACCTTGGTGTCACCCATGTCGCACTCTACGGGCTAGCTAGTACACTTGTCATACTGCTTGCAAATCTAAGCCCCGCCTCTCTGTTGCGAGGTGTGCTCACCCCGCTTTTCACCAAACGGTATACAGAAAGGAAGGACAGCGGGGATCTTGTCTTTGCCTTCAACTTCACAACAAAATTAGTGCTTCTGGTGACAGTGCCGACGCTCATAATTTTTGCAATCCTTGGAGATAAAGTAATCGAACTAGTATATGGTCCAGATTACCTTTCAGCCTATTTAACCCTGGTCATCCTCTGTATCGCTCACATTGTTTGGGCGTTGCAGTACCCATACTCGCCGATCATATACGCCTTGGAGAAAAGCGAACTGGTTCTGTTCTCCAGCGTTGCTTACGCGATGCCTTTGGTCACAAGCCTTGTCTTGGTACCACAGACGGGCATTGTCGGAGCCGCCATCGGATCAGCGACTGGCGCCGTTTTGTTGTGGATTCTGAACTGGGCTGCGTTTCGTTGGTATGTGCGTGTCCCGCTGGGGTTTCCAGTCCGAACGGCATTCACGATCGCACTGCACCTTTTGCCGATAGCCGCTGCATTGCTACTTTTAAAACCATACGTCAATTCTCTCGCAGCCCTGATTGTGGCGGGCATTGTTTCGGTAGTGTGTTATGTTTGTTTAGGGTATTGGAATCACTCCTTCTTTTCGCCAAGAGAACTGAATCTTATGCGACGTGCTGTCGGACGGCCGAGTGCCCAGCAGGCGTAAGGCCAGGGTCAAGCTCGCCGAACCCGGTCTTTTGGCGCGTCACGACCATCAAAGGCGCATTTGTAAGTTGCCGACCCGTCACGACGACGACATAGACTTCGACAAACGGGGCCCGCGAGGTATCGAACGCTACATCCGTATGGTACTTGAAAACGAAACAATACATCTCAACCGTCCGATACCGGCAGTCGCCCCCGCTATCATCGACAACCTTCATCCATGAACTGCTTGCTACACATGAACTCGCTTCGCCTGACAGCAAGAAAATGAATCAAACCAACGACGAGATCAGGCCCTGGTATCATGAGGGGATCGACCCGCACATACGCGAACAAATTCTTCGCGTATGCGGCATGACACCGGAGCGCGACGATCACGACCTTGCAATCCTGGACCTGGGCTGCGGTGCCGGCAGGTATGCAAGAATGTTCAACGAACACATGTCCACCGATGGAATAGTCATCGGCATCGACATCGATGCCATCGGGTTGCGGACCACGCGCGACAAAGGCGTCACCTGCATCCAGGTAGACCCGAATTGGAGCGCACTGCCGTTCAACAGTAACTCGTTCGATATCGTGTTCTCGAGCAACGTAATCGAACACATACCGCGACCGCTTTATCTGTCTCTCTTGAACGAGGTGGAAAGGGTTCTGAAGCCCGGCGGGATATTTGCGGTCGGCGCGCCGAACTATCCGGTTAAAAGGCTGTATGACATTGGCCGGGCAATCAGGAAACGGAAACTCTGGCGCTACTACCTTTTTGACGACCCAACCCACTGCCATAAAGTTTCCGTTTTGAAGGTCGAATCCGACCTAAAACAGCTTTTTCAGGATGTGCGGTTGGAGCCAAGCCCATTGCCGTTTGAGAGACGCATGCCGATTCTACGCCGAAACGACCTCCGTTACAGATTGCGATTGTTGGGCAACAAATATTTTGGAAGATGCGTTAAGGCCCAATAAGTTACTGCCCTTAATCCCATCATTGGTGGCCGGCTCGATGCGATTTGGTATGAGCTTGTCTTTCCATTCAGCATTCCGACATTGTTGGGGACTGAATCATCGAGGCCGCACCGATCTAACAAATGCGAGCGCCACATGTGTGGAATCATAGCGTCCGCCGGTCTTGTTTACTCACCGCGGAATAGAGACCGGGCGATGTCGAAGCTGGCGCATCGCGGGCCGGACGATGATGCAACTTGGGCATGTGACCGTGACCATCTCTGGCTGGGGCACAGACGGCTTGCCATCGTAGACCTCTCTTCCGCAGGCCGACAGCCGATGAGAAACGAGTCGGGAACGATCCACTTGGTATGCAACGGGGAAATCTACAACCACACTAATCTTCGGGCGGCACTGAAAGCGAAAGGGCACAAATTCGTATCCGAGAGTGACAACGAAGTCATTTTGCATGGCTACGAAGAATGGGGACACCAGGTGGTCGATCGCTTGGAGGGTATGTACGCCTTTGTGATTTGGGATACGTTGAACAAGACTTTGTTCGCAGCCCGTGATCGAGTGGGCATCAAACCACTGGTCTATTGCGAGATTGATGGCGGACTCGCTATTGCCTCAGAAGCAGAAGCGCTGCTGACTTTGCTTGACGGTAAAATTTCGCGGACACTAAGCCCGACGTCGCTGGCCTATTTCCTGACACTTGGCTACGTACCCGCACCACATTGCATTTGGCAGGGTGTTAGTAAGCTAAAGCCTGGACATCACCTTACCTGGCGCCCCGGCGACCGGCCGATCGTCAAACGCTATTGGCAACCACCGACAACGATCGACGAGGGCATAAGAGACCCAGGAAAAGCTTGGCCGGATATCTTCGAACGCGCAGTCAGCGACCACCTTCTCTCGGATGTTCCGGTCGGTCTTTTTCTGTCGGCCGGCCTCGATTCGACGAGTGTCGCAGTTGCCTTATCTAATCAGGGACAAACCGTCGGAGCGCTGACGGTCAGCTATCCGAACCGGCATGATGACGAGAGTGGAGTTGCTGCCGATACAGCCCGCCAACTGCATTTCCGACACCGAATAATCCCCATCGACGAGCCAGAAATCACCAGTCTTATGCGTCGTACGGCGGCTGCGTTTGATGAACCGCAGGGCTACAGTGCACTTCTCTCAATGTATCAGTTGAGTGAAAGCACGGCGGGCCAATTCAAGGTCGTCCTTGCTGGCGATGGCGGCGATGAGGTTTTCGGCGGCTACAATTGGTATGGCAATTTGAGGAGCCCGTCCCTTCCATCGATCGGCTCCGCACGGAGACTATTGAGGCCTGCTCTGCGCCGAAATTCACAAGCCTCCCTGCATCGCATCGCAATGAAAATGTTCGCCTGCACATCGTCTTTGCATCGCCATGCCTGGCGCCTTTTTCCACGATTTCTTCCCGAGGAAGCGGAAGCACTGCTAGCGCCGCTTGGCTTGACATTCGGTGACGAAGAAATGTTGGCACCGCTTCGCCAACACTTTGTCCCGAGCCTGCCGCTGAAACGTGCTCTCCAACGGGTCGACCTTATGACTTTTTGCACTGATTCAATTCTTGCAAAAGTTGACCGGGCAAGTATGGCTCACGGTTTGGAGGTACGCGTGCCGTTTCTCGATCGTCGGATCGTGGAGTGGGGCTTGTCGACACCTGCGAACAATGCAGAAAATCATGTGAGTAAGCAGATACTTCGCAAGTACATTAGCGGCAAGGTACCGCAGTCCGTATTGGATACTAAAAAACAGGGTTTTAGCCTGCGCGCACTGGATCGATTCGACTGGGACGGCGCGGTGCAAAAAATCGACGCAAGCCCCCTTGTGCGCGACGGCCTGCTCGCACCGGGCTGGAAGAATTCCACGGCACCGGGCATGCCGTGGCGGAACGCCAGAATCTGGACGCTTTTCTCCTTAACCTGCTGGGCTGAGACGCATCTCGGTGGAAGTCGCCCCTAGCTATCTGCACCGAGCACCACCAGCGGCTAAGATGGTCTCGAAAAACGCCAACGGGCTGCATAAGGGCAAAATTTAAAGCCTGCGATAGGCCAAAAGCCGTTTCAAGATCGGTGCTCAGGGATTTGTTATCGTGCATTCACGCCTGTGGTCGCGATCATCCATCCAAAACAGTCCGATGTCCTTCTTCAGCGACTATATCCAGTCGGTATCGACACTGTGAACTTTCATCACGATCTTCGGGACCTTCGCCGCCAGAACGTAAGAAAGCCAACCGGGTCATCTAGATGGCCTGAACGGTGTCGACTAGATCTCATTCAGACAATGCCTCAGAAAAACCAACTCGCCCAGAATTTCGGCCCAAGAGACATTGGCGAAGGAGTTACTCTCGATCTTGCAACAAGAACGATAGTCATGTTCTGGGCCGCGCCCATTTGGTTATCCAACCTCCGCCCGTTCACCTACCGGGCCGACTTGGAGAGCCGATACCGATGTCGCACTCGCTCTCAAATCGTACCCTCTGACCAAATCGTCAATATGCCACCCGCCTTCCTCGAGGTGGCTTCGGAGACTTGTTGTCGTGTACTCACGCCTGTGGTCGTGGTCATCCATCCAAAACAGTCCGATGTCCTTCTTCACCAACTTCATCCAGTCAGTATCGACACTCGGAACTTTCACAACGATCTTCGGGACCTTCGCCGCCAGAACCTTAAGAAAGCCAACCGGGTCATCTAGATGCTCCAATACATGAGATAAAACGGCCACATCGAATTTGCCTTCGGGAAGTTCCGTTGTAACGTCCATAACCTCATAGAATACATTCGGCTTGACGTTGTTCTTACGCGCCAAAGACACCCTCTCCGGCAGTATGTCGACGCAAGTCACACTCTCAGCTTTTTCCGCAAGCCACATGGGATATTGACTGGCTCCGCATCCGATATCCAATACTCGATCGCCGTTGCTGATGGCATCATAGAGATATCGATTGTGCTCCTGCCAAAGGTAGTGCTTGGGATGACGACCTTCGTAATGTTGAACACAGGCAAGGTTGATGTACCTGTCAATCATCGTCCGAGCAGCGAAGAGAGCCTCCAAGAACCCATCCGCAGATAGCCACTTTTTCGTAACGAGCCAAAAATTGAGGCGTAACGTCACGTGCAACGCCAGCCGCAATATCAGTTTTAGAAGCCCTTGCATATGCGTCCTCCAACGATCAGCCCAAAGGTCATCTGACTACCCGGGATCACTCTTAGGATCCAACTGTCGCAAGTAGGTCTTCGTTCCAGTACGACAAACTGAGACCGGTTCGCCGTGCCTTGCCGACCAGATCTCGCTCAGACAATGCTCCAGAAAGACCGCTAGACCCAATCTAAATGTATATTCTCAATTCCTCGCCTCTGAATTTCGCGCTTTATCTCTCCCATGGGCTCACGCAAGCTCGGTATCTTTCGCTCGTGTGTCTCCACAAACATTGTGTCAACGATCTTGTAGGCCTCCTCTTTTAAGAACCTTTGAAGCAGACCGACCTCCGCACCCTCGATATCCATTTTTATCAAACGGACGCGGGACTGAAGTCCGCGCAGATATTCGCAGAAATCGACCACGTCTACATTAAGAGACTTTGACGAGTCGACGTTTTCTTTTTGAGCGATAACCGAACCTCCCTGCGACCACTTCACCTGATCCTCTTCGGCATTCTGATGAAGGTAGAGTTCGATTTGACCACTGCGGTTCGAGACGGCTTTGTTGATCAGCTCCACATTCGGATAGCGACCCAGATTTTTCTTGAGCACTGAAAAGGCGAATGGATTCGGTTCGAAAGCGAACACCCGGGCGCCACTCCACGCCATCACCGCCGTAAACATACCGACGTTGGCACCGCAATCGATTGCGATATCTCCTTTTCGGAGATCCTTAAAAGCCCTTATGTAGTCGGGAGGCGTTGCTTTGGGAAACAAACGGCCGCGCATGTACCTAATCCGCCAACGTAGCATTTCCAGCGTCATCATCTTATTGCACCAGGAATCAGGCTCCCGCCGGAACGCTCCCGCACGACCATTGATTGTCAGAAGCAGCCGAATAAACCGTCATTGAACTACACAGCCTGAACTCTAACAGACAACCAATCCGCTACGTCAGTTATGGCAGTGGAATCAGCAAACTAGCACCCACAGATACGAAATTGTCTTGTCCCGACGAGATCGCTGGACTACACCTTCGCAAGGAAATTGTGGACGAGAAAGCGACAATCGGCGGGCAGTTCGGACCGTTGTGGTAATGTGAACGGAAGCCGAAACTACTTTCTTCCTCTACCCATGGCAAGCTGGTCTTGAGCATATGAGAATATTGGTCGTGGGCGCTTTCGAAGCCGGATCGACGTATGCTCACGCTATCAATACCGTCAAAATGGCAGTCGGATTTGCTCGCCTCGGACACAAGGTGACGATTGCCTGTCGACGCCCCCGAGCCGGGCCGCTTACTACGGAAACGACACAACGAGTCTACGGATTCGATGAAAACATCCGTTGGCTGCAACTGCCGAACATTTCCGGGTTGGGCTGGTGTTTCGCCGCGCTGCTGCTCCCGTCTATCGTCAAGCTCCGGCCCGATCTGGTTTTCGCGCGCAACTACGCCGTACCCGCCTTAACATCAACGTTGGGAATTCCAACTGTGGTCGAGAGTCACGCGCATCCGGATACTTGGACACCGACGTTCCGCGCCGTTGTCGCCGTCACGAAATTCCCGGCATTCCGCCTGTGGGTCACAATCGGCAGTACTCTGGCCAGCTATTATCGCAAGCGTGGTGTTCCAGCGGGAAAGCTAGTCGTTCTGGCAACAGGTGCCGATTTACAACGGTTCGAGCGGCCTAGCCAACTCCCGCCAAGTCCCTATCCGCCCAGCGCTCCAGTGGCCGCCTACGTGGGCCACCTGTACGACTATAAGGGCATACCGGATATCCTGAGTGCTGCAGCATTGTTGCCCGATATCCAATTCCATTTGGTCGGAGGCCGTGCGGACGACATCGCGAGACAGGAGAAACGTACGCGAGACGAGAAACTGGAGAACGTCACGTTTCATGGCGCCAAACAGCAACGCGAGTTGCCGGCGTTCTTATGGCATGCAGACGTCCTACTTTTGCCGCCGTCGGCGCGGCATCCAAGTGCAGAATGGACAAGCCCGGTGAAGCTGGGGGAGTATCTGGCCTCGGGAAAGCCTACCGTAGCGACGGCCATTCCCGCTTTGCGACATTGGCTCACAGAAGACGAGGTCGAGTTCTGCGAGGCAGACAACCCTAGTGCGCTCGCAGCCGCAATCGAACGCGTTGTAACCGACAGAAAACGCGCCATGAGTATTTCAGACGGCGCGCTTCAGAAAGCGTCTGACTGGTCGTACGACAAACGCGCGGAAAGGATTCTTACTGCCGCTCTAAGGCTGGACAGTGTAAGTCACCACGGACAAGGCGGCCACGAGGACACGTCGTCGGCAGACGAGTGCGTTTCCGGTTAGAGGATGTTCGACTGCCACAAAACCTGCGGACTGACTGCCATGCGTCTTCTCTGACATCGCGAAGCGACCGGGCATGCAGGAACCTGTTCCCGCCTTTACTCATAAAGGCGCCTGTTCGACCGTACCGCTAGCGACCGGTGACGTATAGTGCCGTCGGATATCCTTATAGCCCTCAAGGTCTGTTCCGCGCTGAGTTCGGAGTTGAAGAGACAAATGGCGATGACCGGAGAAATCGTTCTTTGACATGCATTGTCGTGCCGAGCAATTTGATGCGAATAGAGGAATCAAAATGAAGAGCCTCATAAAGCGAAGCGTCAAATGGCTTGCGGAAAGGGTCGCGATTACCCCGTCGGAAGGCCTTATTCTTAGCCTAGTACGATGGAAACTACTCCGCCTATCGCCGGATGAGGCCCTGCGGTTCTTGTTCCGGTTGGACGATCGTCTCTACAAGATACAGGGTGGCAAGGCTGTGGAGTACGGTAACGGGGTTCATACCAAGCACCGCCACATGAGTTACCACGATTTCTTCAGCAAACGAGTTCGCAGTGGAGAACGGGTGCTCGACATCGGATGCGGAATTGGCGCGTTGGCGTTCGACGTCGCGGAACACAGCAACGCGTCGATAACCGGGATCGATATGAGCGCCGAGAACATCGCCGTCGCGCAGGAGCGTTTCAAGCATCGGCGTATTCAATACGTTGTGGGCGACGCGCTGAAGGATCTTCCAAACGAATCGTTCGATGTTGTGATGTTATCAAACGTACTGGAGCATTTGCCCGAGCGGGCCGCGTTTCTCCGCCGTGTTCAAACCACGAACTCGCCGACACGGATCCTTATCCGGGTTCCGCTGTTTGAACGGGACTGGCGCGTTCCTCTAAAACAGGAGCTTGGCGTGGAGTGGCGTTTGGACAAGACCCACGAGACCGAATACACGCTCGAAGATTACAAAGACGAAATTGAGCAAGCTGGATTGGAGTTGGTCGAGTTGCAAGTTCGATGGGGCGAAATATGGTCGGAGGTCAGAGCGATCGAGGCGTCGAATGTCGGTTTCGATGACGGCGGACAGCAACCGAAGCAGGTGTTGCCGTGAACACTGTGTAATCGGTTGTTAAAAGCTAACGTTCAGGATCGCAGAGGCTCTCCACCAACAGCACTGCGACACTCGGGAAGCCGGCACTATATGACTAGAACTAATTGCTAAGCCCTGAACCTCTTTGACACAAATTAAATTCGACGTTGGCCGAGCCTCCAGGTAAGTTGGGCTAGATTATCGTCGATTCTCGGGCCTCTTCAGTGCGCCTTTCATCCACGAACAATAAAATAAACGGAGACGTGCACCAGTCGCACCTGCGCCGTTTCGCCTACTATCTGAACTGCAAGGCCACTCATCCACCGACTCGAAAGTCGAAGGATTTAGTGGAATACAAGTTCCATCCAAAACACATCAACTATCCGACCGCTTTTACGCCGGCGATCGTGTCGCCAAGCCGTTGCCTTTCCAACCTTTTTTGGGAAAGCATCAACTGGGATCATTTCAGCGGAAAAGTCGACGGCTTCCGGGTCATCGATCTGGGCTGCGGATCTGGAGCGTACTCAAGCTATTTTTCCGAGCTCGTCCGGTATGAGCGCTACGTCGGCTACGATATTTCACCCAGAGATTCGTGGTCGGAGATATCCGAAAAGAACGCGAACGTGACATTCAGAGCTTGTGATTTGTCACGAGAGGCTCTCGACTTCGACTTCTCGCCGAATTTGTTTGTGTCACAGTCCGCCCTTGAGCATTTCGCGAACGATCTGTTTGTGCTGGGACAAATAGCCGATCATTTAAAGAAATCTCGCACACCGGGCATCAATATTCATTTGCTGCCGTCTCCAGTTTGCCTGAATCTCTATGGATTACATGGCTTCCGCCAATATGGATATGGCGCAATCGAGCGCATTGTCGACTTGTTCCAGGGTTTCTCGCAATGCGTCCTCTTTCACCTGGGCGGCAAAGCTTGCAACGCGCTGCACCGGAGCTACGTCGCGGACCACAGATTCGGCCTCTTCAACCTGTCACAGGATTCAAGGGCGATCGATCTGAAGACGTATGAGAGAAAAATGAAGGAAGCCATACTAACCGACCAGTCCGATAGAGTGCCGAATATCAAAAACACAAACTTTCTGGCACTTTGTATCCTGTCGAACCTCGAAGACAGCAATCAATTGCTTCTTACTTGATGCGTTGTGGAACCGGAGACCGAAATCACCCGCGGATAGGCTCGACACGCCCGGGCCATATGCCACGCAGCAAGCCCCAAGACGCCCGTGGGCGCGGGAGCCCTAACAATCAACGATTACGACCGCTTGTTTCCACATGTAAACTGCCAAAGGAAACGCTTGGCGCAGACCTGAGGCTGCCAGGCTCGGTCATCCACACCAAACGATGACGACAAAGCCGAGCGAACGGCTCAAGACGTCACCGTTCTGAGAGAACGATTCCCTGATCAGTCACGTGCCGGCCCGACATCAAGCTGCGTTTGCAGAATTTCATTGAATAGGCGGCGGACACGGGTCACTTCGGACGCGTGAACCGAGCGGTACCAGCTCTGCTGGCTACGAACGGCTAGGACGTGTTCTTCGACAGTACCCGGTGTCAGAAGCACACCGAAATCATCGCTACCATTCAGCATGCGATCAATGACCCGGTCGCCGAGGCTAGGCTTATAGTGGCTGGTTTCCCAGTACCACTTCATTTCGGTTAGCAGACCAGCCTTCGGAACCAATTCCGATGTCGGTTGGTAGTATCCGCTGAAGTCCCAGAGCTCGACCCGATGTCCAGCGGAAACTTTTCCGGCGACAAGCGCCGTTAGTTTCCGTTTCCAGGATTCGAATCCTGCCCAATAGCCGGCCTGGGTCAAGATCTCTAGAAAATCAGCGTGGTAGGGATGGATGAAAAGATACACCCTGATATCGTCGCCATTCGCGACACTAAGCAACCTGTCCAGTAGCTCCAGTTGCCATGCGTAGCTGTCGCATCCTGTCGTGTCCGTCAGTTTCAGTTCACCGAAATTCCGAAGTACTCCAGGTTCTTTCGCCAGAAGAGTGTTCCATGCCCGCCCCAATTGGCTAGGTCGGTGAACTCGTTCAAAGGCCCAAACCCGGCGGCGGTTAGGTTTGCTGCATGGTCGTCGGTCTGTGCCGACAGGGTTCGAATCGAGTCTTTCAACGACTGAAGAGACAACGTTGTTTGGAGCAGGGTTTCCGCACGCCACCGTATGCTTTCACGCTCGGGTTCCGGCGGCAGTTTGCACGCCCTGGGAAACAAAAAGTCCATAAAATCGAGACCAACCACCGCCGAGCGTACCTTGCTCCTTTCAGGTGCGCTTTCCAGGTTTCTCAGCACCTCGGACAGGTCATCGCCCGGAATTGCGAAGTTGTAGACAGGGCGTACGGTCTCCGGCCATATCTCGCTTGCCGGGTCGAAGCCAATGTAAACACGGGAGTTGCCAAGCAGAATTGTCCGCGGCCGAATGCGCCCGGCCTGACGCTGTTTCGCCAATACAATGTGATTCAGGACCTTCGGTTTCTTCGAGTTCAGCCCATCAAATCTGGGCACCTCGTAGATGTCGTAAGGATTGACGGCAACGCTGAGGACTGCGGCAGAAGCCAACACGATCAAGGCCAGAAACAAGCATCGCATTACATAAGTGATTGCGCACATTTTACTCGGCCTAGAACTGAAAATAGAGGAACTCGCTGACCTCCGACAAAGCCAGGACGCCGGATGCCAAAATCATCGCGGTACCGGTAGCCCAGCCTGTCGATAGCCGCCACCTGAACCGGGGGCCTGCGACGGAGGGCCTATGGTCGAACGCGGGCTCGTAGTTCGTAAGGATTTGCTGCGTGTTCGGCGCGGCCAATGAAACTATCAGGAGACCGGCAATCCAAAAATACATTAGTACGAAATGGCTCCCGCTCTCCGATACGAAACTGACTCCCAGGTTTTCAAGACCTGTCTTCAGCGCCCCCAGTTGGATGCCAATTCCGATCGGGAGACTGATGCCGTTTAGGCCGGCCATCCCAGCCAAAATATTCAGTGCGCCATCGAAACTCGTGGCCCGAAAAAACACCCAACCGACGACAACAGAAACAAAGGTCAGAAACCAACCTGAAATACGGCCGATTTTACTGCCGCCCTGCATACGGCCCCCATCAGGCCCGCTTCGCAGACGGCGCCACGATTGATTCACTACAAGGAAAAAACCGTGCAATCCGCCCCAGACAACGAACGTCCAACCAGCCCCATGCCATAAACCGCCGAGAAGCATCACAACCATCAGATTGACCTGCTGGCGGGCCAGGCCCTTTCGATTACCGCCGAGCGGTATGTAGAGATAGTCGCGAAGGAAACGAGACAACGTCATATGCCAACGGCGCCAGAACTCGATGATGCTGCATGCCTTGTATGGTGAAGCGAAATTCAAAGGCAGCTTGATCCCCACCATACGGGCGGCTCCGATTGCCATGTCGGTATAGCCGGAAAAGTCGAAATACAGCTGAAATGTGTAAGCAAGTGCTCCGCCCCAAGCTTCGAAAAGCGCGGGTTGAGCGCCGGCGTCGGCGGCGACGAAGACAGGCGTTGCGTAAGTCGCGATGCCGTCCGCCAGCACTGCTTTCTTGAACAAACCGATCGCAAATATGGTGAGTCCGACAGCGACGTCGGTCCAGCCATGTCTTGATGCGGGAGCCTCCCGGAATTGGGGAAGCATCTCACTGTGGTGCACGATCGGCCCCGCGATCAGTTGGGGGAAAAAAGAGACGAACAGGCAGTAACGGAGGAAACTCGGCTCGGAGGCGAGACCTCGATACGAATCCACAAGAAAAGTGATCTGTTGGAAGGTGAAGAACGAAATTGCCAGCGGCAGCACGATTGTCCCTAGATGGAAATCTGTCGCGGCAAGCGCGTTCAAATTGTCCACGAAGAAGTTAGCATACTTGAAATAGCCCAGTAGGCCCAGGTTACCGGCGATACCGAATGCTAGAAGAAAGCGGCTCGGCGACTTGAGAGCATTTGCGTGGTGAGCCAATCGCCAACCGAGGACGTAGTTGAATACGATGGTTCCAGAAAGGAGAAGCAAATAAAGCGGGTTCCACCAGCCGTAGAAGAACATCGATGCTGCGACCAGCCACGTGAGTGCTAGAGAACCATACCCACGGCGCCTCAATGCGATAAAAACGACAACGGTGATCGGCAGAAAGAAGAATACGAACTCGTAAGAATTAAATAACACTGCTTGGTTTCCTTACGGGCCCCAGTCAGCGGACAACGAAAGTGAAATGAGTAGGTCGGCAGCAACCATCATAACAAGAGGCGGTATTCGCTCTGTCTGGGAATGGAGAGGAGCAGCTTGTATTCTATGCAAGATCAAAAACTGATGGGTCCGAAAAACCTGGATTGGTCTATTCCATGTGCGTGCTGATCAAAGAGCGATACATGACTTGTTTCGTTTGTGGACACTGATTTTTTGGCATTCCAACTGTTCCGAGAAAGGCAGCAATGCCTTTTGCCCAACGTCGCATGATCGGCACGTTTGCGAGCATGCCCTCCTACAGCGCAGAATAAATGGAAGCAATCGGACATAGACACCGGCGGGAGTTGGTCGAACATTGCGGAGCGTAGAATGTCAGCTCAGGGCGCTGACATTATGCCGTAGACTATTCTCCATCGATTCGCTCTATTCAGTCGCGCGAAGCGACCGAAGGCGCTGATGTACCACAATTTCCAGTTCGAGACGTTCCCAGCTTCAAACAGAACTTATAAAAGACTGCTATTGGCTCCGTTCGCACGCTAAAATCCTCGGATTCAAGCCTTGGCAAGGCGATGAACCGGCTGCACTGAATTTAACCCTCGTCGTATTCATCGAGTTTCGGAGTCGGCCGGCCCCTCCAATGATTGTTTCCCGGATGATCTGACTCTTGGACACATCAACAGCGCCGTAACAGGGACGTTTTGCCAGAAGTCAAAGATCTTGCCTGAAACCGAAAGCGCGTAGCGCACTGACCGGCTCGCATATAGAGAATTATGATCAGCAACAGCTCATCCGGATTGGAGAATGTCGAACTCGTTTTGTTTTTTACGGGTGGGCTGTCGTTAAAGGAATGGGCAGAGACCGGGATAATCGATCGCGAGCTTTCGCTCTACAAAGAGCTGAGCAACCATGTCGGAAACATCACCTTTGTAACTTACGGCGATCGCAGCGATCTTGACTACCGTAACGAAACGGGACCCATCCAAGTGATCTGCAACGAGGGAAACGTCCCCGATCGCGTTTTCATCCGGGACTTGTTTAGGCGGGCGGCCCCAAACGGAAACAGAAAGCTGATCTTCAAGAGCAATCAAATCCGTGGTGCCGAGATGGCGCAGTCCGTCGCACAAAGGACCAATGCCAAGTTTGTTGCGAGATGCGGCTACCTGCTGTCCGATTTCGTGGAACGTGCCCGTGGTAAACGATCCCTTCGAGCCTGGCAGGCACGAAGGCTGGAGAAACGGGTATTCAGAGCTTCGGACCTCTCCATCGTCACAACGCCGGCCATGCAGGCCAGGGTCTCGAAAGACTACGGTATCGATACCGACCGTGTTCGCGTGATCCCCAATTACGTCGACGTGGATCTGTTTCGTCCCTCCGCGTCGAATTCGGCGAAACGACGTGTTTGTGTGGTCGGTCGACTCGAACCACAGAAGAACATCGAATTGCTAATCTCGGCACTTGCGGACACAGGCATAGACCTGACCATTGTTGGCGACGGCACGCTTGAATCCGAGTTGCGCGCCCAGGCGGCAGCCTGCAATGTCAATGTAGATTTCGTTGGGCGGTTGCCACAGCGCGAGATTCCCTCGGTACTGCACCGTTCGGCAGCCTTCGTCTTGCCTTCGAACTACGAAGGGCACCCGAAGGCGTTGTTGGAGGCGATGGCCGCAGGGTTGCCGGTGGTCGGCAGCGACGTTTCCGGGATCCGGGATGTCATCCACCACGGCGAAACCGGTTTGCTGTCCGGCACATCCGCTGAACAGCTGAAGGCCGCAATTACCGAAGTAGTAGACAACCCGTCATTGGCACAAAAGCTGGGACACGCTGCCCGGCAACACATCCTCGAGAGCTTTACCGTGGAGGCCGTCGCAAAACGCGAACTTGAGATATACAGCGAGCTAGTGTCCTGAAAAATTGCTTTGGTATCCGGCATCTCCATCGCCGTGTTGCTGACGGCGAACACTTTGATCAGCCAGTTCGTTTTAGGCTCCATCCGGGCGACATTGCCCGAATACGCGAAAGGCGGATGCTTCGCCGACCTGAGATGCGACGCGAACAGGCCTTCCCGTTCGGCCAGATCGGGAACGGCACATGCCGAAGGGAACCAGCGTGACGCCGAAGGCCACCGTCCTCATGAGTGTCTACAACGGAGAGCCGTACGTTGCGGAGGCCATCCAAAGCATCCTTGATCAAACTTTCCAGGACTTCGAGTTCCTGATCGTCGATGACGGCTCGACCGACGCGACCCCTGAGACCCTGCACCAATACGCATCTCGGGATAAGCGGATTCGCGTTATTCCCAATCCCTCGAATATCGGTTTGACCAAGTCACTAAACCGAGGCATTGAGCTTGCCCGGGGCGAGTACATTGCGCGCCAGGATGCCGACGATATCTCGTTCCCAGAGCGGTTGCGCCGGCAAGTCGACTACCTTGACAAGAATCCGCATGTCGGCGTCGTTGCGGCCTGGGTGAATGCGCGATCGGCCGACGATCACGTCGATAGAGTATGGCGTTCGCCCGAATCGCCAATGCTGATCCGTTGGAGCCTTCTCTTCGGCAACTGTCTTGCGCATCCGACGACGATGTTTCGCCGTCAAATTTGCATCGACGCAAATGGTTACGATGAGACTTTCAGGTTCGCCCAGGATTTCGAGCTCTGGACCAGATTGTCGTCTCGCACGATGTTCGCCTGCCTGACGCAAGTTCTCTGCGAAAGACGGGTTCATGAAGATATGATTGGCTTGCAACACCGCGAAGAACAGGAGAGCGCCGTGTGCGACCTGCTGCAGAAATCGGTTGCAGACCTTTTGGGGACGCCTCCAGAAAGCGAGCTAATCCGTTCCTTGTTCCGCGCCGAGCAGGGCCTCGCTTTACCGTCCAGCCATGATGTATTGAAGGTAACGCGGTTGATCGAACGTATGTTTGCCGATTTTGTCGCTCGGTACCGGCCCAGTGGTCGAGAGCGCCAGGCAGTAGCGCGTGATTGCGGCTGGAAAATCGGCCGTTTAGCGCAGCGCAATCTGAGCCTCTGGCCAGCCGCAGCGCTCGCCGCGGCCACCGTCGCTTTACGGTATGATCCACTTATCTTGTTTCGAGCCTTTGGACGATTGCGTCGATATACATATCCCCGATAACACAGATCCCAAACTCTCTTTGTTCACCTCGTACTGTCAAGCGTTCCTAAGCCTGCCGAACTTGTACAGGACTCTATCCGTTAGGGTTATTTTCTCGCTGAACAACGAGCTTGGCCGATGCCAACGCACGTGGCGTGTTTCGTCCGTTGTCGTTCTTTGATCGAGATTTGGAATACGTGCCAATCCGACTATTCGCTCGGCACAACGAACACTTTGAAGCTGATCGAGATACCTATGCCGCGCATTGATCTTGATCTGCTCCAACAAATGGCGATCAACGTCCAGTCTGGACAGTACTCCCCACATATCGTTCGACCAATCCGACAGCCTGCAGACATAGCCGTCGACGGCGTTGTCAACCATCCACATCATTGCACCATGACCATCGCTGACCAACGGGGCGACGCCGCGGCTCATGGCTTCGATTACAGTGATCGGGCACCCCTCCATCCGAGAGGGAAACAGAAGGACATCGGCCGCCGACAAGCTTTCCGTAAAATCTTCATGGCCCACCTGCCCGCGATAGGAGACCCAATCAATGCGATCGATCTCCTTTACAACCCTGGAGGAAGCACTGCCGAACCAGTCCAGATGAAACCAAGATTGGTCGGTGGGCGCGTTTCGAAAGGCGCGCAGCAGGTAGTCGTAACCTTTGATACGGGTAGATCCACCTGCGAACACCGCTCTCAACGGCTCGTCAGCGGTTTTTTGCGGCGGCGCCCAAGCAGAATCGCGAAAGGGATCTGCAATACCATTTAATATGATCGGAACTTTATGGGGTGGCACTCCCTTTGAGAGAAGTTTCTTTCGCATGTAGGGAGAAATCGCGACGACATAGTCCGCCCATTCGTGATTGTGAACAGCCAGCGAGAACGTCGACCAAGCAGATGCGTGGCATACGATAACCTTTACACAATCAAGGCGGGGGAGGGCATTCTGCAGAAATGGATGATCGTTGTTGATCACAAGATCCGCATTGGTTTCCCTGACAATATCGCAGACGAGGCGCGTGCCATCTTCGGGCGACAATTCAGGGCCGACAGAACGCGCGGCAATCCCGTGAGATTTGAACCAGCTGTCGGAACCAGCTTTGGGCGAGATATACGTGATTTTATTTCCCAACTGGCACAACGCCGATGCCAGTTCCTTGGTAGCCGCACTAACACCCTGTCCCCCATCCGGCGGCCAACAGCATGCAATGACAATGTTCATACAGCCTCTGCTATTTCGGCAAATCCGGATTGCAGGCAGTGATCAAATGACCGGTTGAACAAATATCGGCCTCCGAGGCTCTTAGCCCCGATCCTCGTAGAGCGTGCCAGCTTTCTACTTAATGAAAACAAGGTGCCGCTCAGTGCCTCTTCCGATGGGGCATTGCAAGGTCAGTTGGTTGCCGAACAGCGGTTTACTTCCTGGAGGCCTGTTTGCGCGGCAGGCCACGAAGAGCATCGCCATGCTGTCCGACGGGATGTCGACAAGCCGCGGGAGATTTCGGTCGGTGCAAGCGGGGCACAGTGATGGCAAGGCGCAGCTTGACCAAAAAGTTGGGCCACTTCTCCAGCGCTCCTGCCAGCCAGTACTTGGCCAGCTTCGTAAGTGTTGTGTCTTTAAAAAAATATATGTGCTCCCGGCGCAGATCCACAAACGAGTGCCGGCGAACCCGCAACGCAGCCTCACGTGGATAAAGGCCAAAATCGAAACCGGGCACATCAAGGAGAATGTTGGCCTCCAGCGGTTTTAGTTCCATCCCGAAGGTAGCGCGCGGAGAGCCTCCCTTGTATCGCGTTAGAAGGAAATCGGTGCTGTTCTCCGACGCGTCTTTTACGCCGAACAAGTCGACGCAGAAGGAGATGTTCGCAAGTTTGGGATTGGCTGCCGCTAGTACGCTTGGCGAGATTTCGCACCAAGCGTCGTATTTGGCCTGTGAGTCGTCAAAGGCGACGAAGTGAAACTTCGCCTTTCGCGTACTGATCGGCGTTTGAAAATTAGTGGTCCTGTAACCGTAGTGCGTACCCTTATCGCCGAAATTCGTCGACAGCGACAGCTTTGGATACACAAAGTATCGCTCTGTCTCCAGGAGGTACTTTATAAAGTACTTCTTCCAAGACGTATGCGGCCACAATCTAGCATTCGTTGGAACGCCCGGGACATCGAATCGCTCATCGTTCTCCGATGCAAGCCATCTTCGAAACAAGGTCCATTGCTCGCGAGTCCATGACTGGCCCGACGAGGCGGCGACCTGCATGAAATAAACGTCGCCGTCGTCTATCGGATAGAACGGCAGCCGAGCGGTCTCGTTGTAGTCGTGACTGTAAAGAGAGACGCCGGCGACCCTCGGTTCTTCACGGTAGAAGGATTGCGCATCGATGGCATAGGTATAAAAGTGTGAGGAAACGAATAAATCGTCCTCCAGGACAATTACCGTACCATATTCCGCAGTCAGGTCGCCGCAACTGAGGACGTGCTCTTTCAGTCCGAGGTTTTCCGAATGTACGCGAACCCGCTTCTCACCGAACGGCCAGTCGAAACGCTCGGCCAGCTCGCGAACCGCCAGATCGCCACCGCCATCGATACTGATTACCAGCGTTACGCCGTCGGGATAATGAGCCTTGGTCAGCGAGTCCAACAGGCGTTTCAGAGAAGCAGGCCGATTGAACGCAACGGCCACAACAGCCGGAGCTGCCCTTTGGCTCTCCATGCGTTCATTCATTTAACAACTCCCGCTCGCCTAATCGGCCAGCCGCGCCTCATTTCGAGCCACCGGCAATGGGCGACGCATTGTTTAGCCACCTTTCTCGACATCGATCAACCGGAAAACAGGCCATCCGGGGCCGCTGCGAATCGGCCAAAGCAGCTTAAGCGGGAGCGTTGGTGCCATCGACCATGTCTTGCCGCTTCCAGGATGGTCATGGTAGGAAATCGTCGAACCGCTGTTTGAGGCTTAACAACCTACTCACCCTGGATTTCCGGTCTGCCATCCACCGTCTGCAAATGTGGGACAAACCACTGACCGTCCGCCATCTTTTCCGATGCCGGCTCAATAGCGAGTGATCGAATGACCAGCCGAACAGCCTTCATCTCTGGCGTCACGGGCCAGGACGGCGCATATCTGGCGGAATTCCTGCTGGCCAAAGGCTATGAGGTCCACGGTATCAAGCGGCGCTCGTCGTCGTTCAATACCGCGCGGGTCGATCATCTCTACCAGGATCCGCATATCGAATCGGCGCGGTTCTTCCTGCACTACGGCGATATGACGGATGCGACCAACCTTATACGCCTCCTCCAGGATATTCAGCCGAGCGAGATCTACAATCTGGCCGCACAGAGCCACGTCCAGGTCAGTTTCGAAACCCCGGAATACACGGCCAATTCCGATGCACTGGGCACGCTCCGCCTGCTGGAGGCGATGCGCATTCTGAAACTCGGCGACAAGGCCCGGTTTTATCAGGCGTCGACATCGGAACTCTATGGCAAGGCCCAGGAAACCCCGCAAACCGAAAAGACGCCGTTCTATCCGCGCTCGCCCTACGGCGCCGCAAAGCTCTATGCCTACTGGATCACCGTCAACTACCGCGAGGCGTACGGCTTCCACGCGTCCAACGGCATCCTGTTCAACCACGAAAGCCCGATCCGCGGCGAGACCTTCGTTACGCGCAAGATTACGCGAGCCGTGGCGGCCATTCATTGCGGGCTGCAGGACAAACTCTATCTCGGCAACATCGATGCCTCGCGAGACTGGGGCCATGCCCGCGACTATGTCGAGGGAATGTGGCTGATGCTGCAGCAGGACGAACCGGGCGACTACGTGCTGGCGACTGGCGAGACCCATACTGTGCGGTCGTTCGTCGAGTTGGCCTTCGCTTGTGTCGGCCGAACCGTCGAGTGGCGCGGATCGGGCGTGGACGAAAAAGGTGTCGACGCTGCAACCGGAGACGTGCTGATAGAAATCGACCCCCGCTATTTTCGACCGACCGAGGTCGACCTGCTGCTTGGCGATCCGACGAAGGCGCGAACGCACCTCGGCTGGCAGCATCGCACGTCGTTCGAAGATCTGGTTCGGGAAATGGTCGATGTGGACCTTGCGGCCGCCGAAAAAATCGTTCGACAGATGGGCTGACCGAAATGACCGCCGAGTTCGCGCTGCGCGGCAAAAAGGTGTGGATTGCGGGTCATCGCGGCATGGTCGGTTCCGCGATCGTCCGGCGGCTGGCGGGCGAAGGATGCGAAGTACTGACCGCGGCACGCGACCAGCTCGATCTGGAACGGCAACAAGACGTAGAGGAATGGCTGGCCACACACCGGCCGGATGCGGTGTTCGTCGCCGCCGCCAAGGTGGGCGGGATTTTGGCGAACGATGCGCATCCGGCATCGTTCCTCTACGAGAACCTGATGATCGAGGCCAATATCATCCACGCCAGCTATCGGGCCGGCGTGCAAAAGCTGCTGTTCCTTGGATCGTCCTGCATCTACCCGAAGCACGCGCCGCAACCGATGCCTGAAAGCGCGTTGCTGGAGGGCGCGCTCGAGCCGACCAATCAATGGTACGCCGTCGCTAAGATCGCGGGAATCAAGCTGTGTCAGGCGTACCGCCGACAGCACGGATGCAACTTCATTTCGGCGATGCCGACCAATCTGTACGGCCCCGGCGATAATTTCGATCTGCAGACAAGCCACGTCATTCCCGCCCTTCTGCGAAAGGCCCACCTGGCCAAAACCGAGGGCAGCGACAGCCTTGCTGTCTGGGGTTCAGGTACGCCGCGGCGCGAATTCCTGTATGTCGAGGATCTGGCCGACGCCTGTGTTCACCTGATCAAGGTGTATTCGGGCGAGGAGCACATCAATATCGGCACCGGCACCGACCTGACGATTCACGACCTGGCGCTATCCGTCGCCCGGACGGTCGGCTTCGAAGGCTCGATCAAGTTTGATCCGTCCAAGCCTGACGGTACGCCCAGAAAACTGTTGGATGTGCGCAAACTGGATAGTCTTGGGTGGCGGGCAACGACGCCGCTGGACGACGGCCTCGCCCGGACCTACGCGTGGTATAGAGAACACGCCAGCAAGGACGACAGCGAGACAACCGGCGCCGCTTGAGACTGTGTCGCCTCAGTCAAGCAACTTGCCCCAATCCTGACCGATGTACCTGAGGCTGCCTTCCGAGGTCTGGCCGAACAGGCGGCCCGGGATACCGACCCGCTGACCGCCGTCGCGGGTCAGCGGCCGGAACGCGAAGGTGCCGCGGCGCCTCGTCGATTTCGGGAGGAACAGATCGAACGGAATGGACATGAAGAACCCTTTGTCGAAGGACCCCTCGCCGAACTCATCGAACGGCACATCGGTGAGCGTGAAAAACGCACCGACCCTAACGCCGCTTTTGAACGCCCGCGACAACTGAAAGGTCGCGCCTTTGTCGCGTGCCAGATACCGCCCGATCTGGATCTGCGCCTGCAAATCGTACAGCGGCACATCGTAGTAAAGGCCCAAATGGCCTGTGGTCACCTCGTAATCGAGAAACCCGAAGCCGTCGAAGTCGCGCTGCTTCACGCGCGCGACTTCCATGCCTACGGCGAGGCGCGAATCGAACGGCCGATACAGCACCTCGCCCGCGACACCACCGTACATTTTCTCCAACAACCCGGCGGTGACCTTCGCATACCATTCCGGGTAGGGACTGAAAGAGTAAGCGGCATACAGGTTCTCGATCGTCGATGTCCCTTGCCGGAGGTATCGCGCGATGTCGCTTCGCACTCTGGGAAGCTCACTATCCGATTTCTGTCTCAACTGGTCGAAGGTATCGACGATGTTTTGGGAAGCCGTGCCGGACAGCCGCAGACCGCGCACCGGTTCGACCGAGGCCGACAGGGCCGCATATATCTGGTAAAGGACAAATCCGTCCGCCCCGCCGACGCTCTGCCGATATCTCGGCGCCAGGCTCCAGGAAAAGTCAGGGTACCGATCAGAGTTCGCGATTGCCTCCGGCGGCAGGCCCCAACCCTGTCCTCCGCCGATCTGCGCGTTCGCCCATATTTCTTCCGGGCTGCCGCGTGCGTTGACGGCGCGTTCCAGATCCTTACGCAACATCGTTACGCGATTAAGCTCCATTCCCCGGTTGACGCCGACGATCGTGATCTGCTCGACCGACGCGGGCGCGTTGTTAGCAACGATCCGCGCCGGCCGGCCGATGTTTCTGCCGCTGTCCCGAAATCGCTGCGGAGTCAGATACACCGTTGCCTGCGTCTCGGTCAGGTAGAGAGCCTCGCCGGAAAAGCCGGCCGCCGCCAATTGCTTAAAAATGGCCTCGGAGACGGCAGCCTTCTGCGAATCGTTTAATGCGACAGCCTTCGCCGCAGGATCGACATCCTGGCCGGACGACGCATTCTCCTGCAACAAACCGATACCAGCGGTAGCAACCGTCAAACGGCCTTCTTCGTGACCGGCCCGCAGATTAACCAGGGTCACTTTGTCGACCCGGGCCGGCGACAGGTCCGCGACATGGCGTGCGGCCTGGCGCATGGCGTCCGGCGTGCTGATACTCCTAGCAGACACATAGACCGTCGCCCGCCGCCTGGATAGCTCGACCCATTCGACCTCGAAGCCATCCTGCTCCAACGAATCGAATAAGTCGTCCACCGGCGCCGCGCGTCGAATATCGTCGCGGTGTATGGCAATCCTGTTCACTTCGACACCGGCGGACATGCGAACCAGAGTCACATGCCGAACCGGAGTGGGCATCGTATCGAACACCAACCGCGCGGCGCGGCGATCAGCCAACGCATCGTTGTAACCGCCCAACCGGGTCACCGAAACCCTCGCCTCGGTATGGGTAAGCTCGAACCCCTCCACCCGATAGCCCTGCGCTTCCAGGCCTTCGAACAGGTAGTCGATAATCGACGTGCGCTCTATTTCTCGGCGGTGGATCGATATAGGGCTACGCTCGGCACCATCTTGAGGTGGGATCAGCGTGACCGTCTCAATCGCCTCTGGCAGGAGATCCACGGCCAAACGCGCGGCCCGATTGACGGCATCGCCGGCATCGGAGGTCGGCCCCTCGCTCATGGTAAGTCTGGCTTCGTCACCGGCGATTTCCACGGCGTCGACGACGAAGCCGTCGCTCTCCAGAGTGTCGAACAAAACGTCCACGGGATCGTCGCGCGGGCCGCCGGCGGAGTCCGATAATTCCAAGACGCCGGAAGTGTCGGATCGCCGGTTTGCAGCAAGGCGTCCCTGCGTACCGGCATCTTCAGACGCGTCATCCGTCGCGACCTTCGGCCGCTCGCCGAGCGCCGGCGGCGGGTCGTCGAGAAACTTGGTGATCCCTGCCACGCTAAGATTCGACCGCAGCGCTGCCCGGACCATCAGAGACGTGCCGCGCTCGAAACCAAGGGACGTATCGAGCCAGGAAAACGGCCGGTAAACCACACCGATGTTCCAATTCGTCCTTTGATTGAACGTGTTGCCGAGGGGCTCCAGCTGATAATCGTTGGGATCGTACTCGAGCTTGAGCGTTATGCCCTCGATCGGCGTTCGCCATTGCACGCCACCGAAAGGCACCACACGCTCGCCGGAAAACCACTGGCCCACGTTGAGCGTACCACCGGTACGTCGCGTGCTTTCGCGTTCCTCAAAACTGTCCGACAGAAAAGTCAGCGGATTATCGAATCCGCCGCTGCTACCGGTAAAATATCCCCAGCCGAGGCCGAGGCTGAAATCCAGATCGAACCAGCGCTTGCTAGCAACGATGTACTCGCCCGAGAACTGACCCGTGCCAAGCCCATCCTGAATACCGACTGCTATTGCCGGTGCATATTTACTTTCGTCCAGCAGTTTGAATTTCAGGTCAGCGCCGCGATCCTTAAACGTTTGATCGCCGCTGAAGCTCTCGAAAGGGGAGAACAGTCGGTTGCGGACATCCGTATAGCGAAAAGTCGCCTCCAGCCAGGGCAGAATATGCCAGTTTAGATAGTAGCGGCGGTATTCGTCGACCGAACTGCCACCGACATCGAATTGTCCATCAGGCCCGAAACGGGCAGTACGTGTCTGCAATAAACCGACACCGCCGAAATCACTGCTGGAAAAGAAGTCTTCTTCGTCAACGATCGGCAGGTTCGGACGGAACAGGCTGAATATATCAGCCGAAGAAGCGGGACTTGGCGCAGGGACAATCGCGCTCGATGCGAGAAGCGCGGCAAACCACCAGCGCGATACACTACCCCGCGCTGTCATGGCACACCGTTACGTCCGTCGCCCCAAGCGAACTCACGAAACTAGTTGTTGGCCAAGACGCTAAGCGATGCCGCGGTCAAGGCCACCTTACTGACGAGGTCAGTCAGCTCCGTCGCGAAGGTGAACAGGTCAAATGGGATCGGGTCTTGCGGGACCACTATGGTGCTGCCCGGCGGGATCTGCACCGGTGAGTAGTTCCAGGCGCTGAGTGACAACGGCTGGGCGCGTCCGTTCGGAAACACAACAAATACGCGGTCTTCATCCGCGGAGCGCTGAAAGCCGCCCGACTGACGAATGTACTCGTCGGCTTTGGTTCCCGGGATGAACTGCTGAGCACCCGGATTAAGGACATCGCCCAGCACGGAAACGAAGTTGGGACGCTTCGGTACGAATACACGATCACCGGGCTCGAGCACGGTATCCAGTTCGCGCCTGACCTGCAGCACGGTCGGGTCGGCTTCTATGACGATCCGACCGATTGCCTGGACCTGTCCCAACTGCTCGGAAATCTGCTGTAAGGAAATCAAAGCCGCCGGATCCACGCCGCGGCGCACCGCGGCGACAGCAAGCGAAGAGTTTAACTCACGCGATGCGCGCGCAAATCCCTGTTGCTCTACCTGGCGGACCCGCTCGCGCAGGAAGAACGCACCATAGGGATAAGCCTGCTCCGTCAGTCCACCGGCTCGCCGAATGACTTCCGAAAGTGTCTCGCCACGTCGAATGCCATAGATCCCAGGACGTACGAACTCACCGGTCAGCACCACCGGGCCCGAGTCGCGGTCTGTGAAGACCGGGTTGAAGCGAACAACGTCACCCGGGCTGACGGCGATCTTTTCAACCGGAAGCGCATTGAGATCGACCATCTTGCGGCTTGTGTCCGACAGGCCTTTGTAAGGATCGGGATCGAACCTGGAAATCTCCAGCCGTGTCAGGTCAACTTCACGCGTTAGTCCACCGGCGACAGCGATCACCGATGCAAGCGGAGTTTCTCCGGCAAGCGGATATGCGCCAGGTCGACGCACTTCGCCGTTCACAGCCACCACATGCTCCAATGCGAAGGGCAACAGGTGGCCGAAGCGGTCGTATAGCTCCGGACAGGGCAATCGAACCGATGGCTTGCCGTTGGTTTCTCGGTCTATCAGCCGAACCGCATTGGCGTATCGTCCGCTACGTCCACCGCTCACGATTTCTGAGAGCCGTACAAGACCGTCGCATACCTGCCTTTTAGTATCTTCGGCGGGTTTGGTCCCCTCGGTGGCCGCAGCCGGCGTTTCCCGGCGTTCAACGGGCGGCGGCGGTTGCGGCACCGGGACTTGTCCCACCCCAAATCCCGCTGTGCCAGACAGAAGTCCAGAGAGAGCGCCGCTTGTCGGTGGCACGGCGATACTTTTCGGCTTCGTCTCCTGCTCGGGAACTGGGAACAGCCCAGCGGTTTCATCGGAGAAGATGATGTCCTGAACATCGGGCGACGACAGGTATCGGATGTCCTCGGCACTCAGAACGATCAGTCTATCGAATTCACGTAGGGTAAAGTCTTGCTCCCCAGCGAGAATTTGCTGCAGATCGACCGGGAACAGACGACGGGACCGGGTCGCTTCATCCGTGGTTTCCAGGATCGCAAAGGGAAGATACGGATCATCGTTCAACGCAGCAGTCGACGGAATCAGACCGCTTACAGTCTTAACCGACGCTAGAGAGCGTTGGCCGGCAACACGAACATGCCCGAGCAGTTCGACCGTTCCGGTTTGGATGTCCCGACGCCGCTGAACCATGAGTATGTCGCCGTCGAGAACCGAAATCCGGTCCTCACTATCATGTTCGACCACCAGTTGGCCGCCGGAATCTTCGAACGTAATCCGAACCATACGATTGCCGCGCGGCCGCAGCGGCCCACCGGCAAACCCGATGACCTCATTGTCGGAGGCTTGTCGCTGTCCTTCGGAAAGCTCGTAAATTCCCGGGCGTTTGACGTCTCCAGCCACGGCGACCGTGGGCCCAATCGTCGGAACCACGATACGGTCGCCGTCGACCACGCCGAGTTGATGGCTGGCGCCTGAGCTAAACATCAGATCGTACAGGTCGACCCAGAAGATCTCGTCGCCGCGATGAACCTGAATACGCCGCAGGCTGCCGGTCTTTTTGACGCCTCCGGCCGTATTGAGGGCGTCCATAATACTTGAAAGCCCGGTTGTCTGATGCACGCCCGGTGATTCGACTTCGCCCACCACCATCACCGACAGAAGTCGGATATTGGCCAAGGAAACAAACACCTGGGTTCCCAACAGTGCCGAAGCCGTACGAAACTCCAGTTCCTGGCGAAACCGCCCAAAGGTCAGACCGGCGGCCGGCAGGGGCTTCAAGTTGGGCAGAATGACACGGCCTTCCCGATCGACACTGGTGGTCACCGTGGTCGGTTGTTGGCCGTGAAAGCTAACCACCAGTTCATCTCCGACACCAAGAACATAGTCGTCGGCGACCGTCCCAACGGCTAGCCTCTCCTGATCCGTCGGCTCGGAAAAGATCCCATAGCCATACTGATCCAACATTTCTTTCGCACGCAGGCAGTAGTCCGCTTCCAAACGCGAAAGGTGCGACGCGATGACGCGAAGCTCGTCCTTGTCTTTGTCCGACGTTCCCGTACAGAACTGTTGCAGCAGCAAGTCGAGATCGTCCTCCGTAAAGCCCGCCTCGACTTCACTGTCCTCTAGCAGGCCGGCGCGGCGGATAGCTTCTTTTTCAGCACGATCGCGTGCCCGGTCGACGGGAGACTTGGACTTGACGTCCACAGAGCCTGCCGACTGCAACTGGCCAATCTGGTTCAGTACGGAGCCCAACCCGCCGAGACCTTCGATGTTCAGCCCTTGAGCTTGACCCGACGACGGCATCAATGCGAAAGACAACGCTGCTGCAAATGTGGCGGAACCCGCAGTCTTGATTAAGAATTGCCCTAACGATTGGTGCCGCATAGAAATGCTCCTTGAAACGGCGGGAGTAGCGATGTTGTCATGCGGTTGACGAGACGCGGCATCCTGGCAGCCGGCCCCGCGCTGTTCACTGCCGGCTGTTTCAGAAATCCAGTTTTGGAAAATGCTAAGGATGCGCTCAGCTTTCTTGCATTCGGCGCGGAAGACCCGCCATTAAAGCGTTCCGAAGTCGCAAAATTACCATATGCCTCGATGACCGCAAAGATCGGAAAAGGGGCAAAGATACTATTGATTCTGGCCTTCGCGGAACGCAACGACAGGCATTGGTTCGCCGGTGGTGGCGAAGCGTTGATCACCCGTCACGGGCGGTTGGTGAAAACCGTTGGATTGCCGGAAAACTTCCGTGAAACCCGGGGCCGCAATGAGGATCCTCTATCCGGCGGTGTTCACGAGATCGACGAAAGCGTGCAGTTCGTCCGCGACATCGATTTCGAAGGCGACGCACGCTTCATCCTGCCGATAGAATCAACATTCGAACGTGTCGGTCAGCAAAGCATTACTATTCTGGACGTCGATTTGGAAACCGTTCTGGTGCGGGAACATAACGTCGCCCAAACTCAGAACTGGGAATTCGAAAATCTTTATTGGGTGGATGCGTTCGACGGGTATGTATGGAAGAGTCGGCAACACATATCGCGTGCCTTCCCACCCGTGGAAATCGAAATTCTCAAACCGCCGGGGTGAGCAACATACCGTCCGTCAAAATGAACGGCAGTGAGACACGTCGCTTGACAGTGCCTTGAACACCACGAAAAGCGGTACTCTCAGGCCTATTCAGACAAAAAAAGATAGCCTCGCTTTCGAGGCTATCGTCTTAAGGGCAGGCTCAGTTATGAGCCTGCCCTTGGATATGAATAGTCTTAAACCGACTAGTTGGTCGACGTCGCGGTGCTCGTCGAGGTCCCGCCGTCGTCATCGTCGTCGTCGACTGCCGCCGCAACGGCAATGCCGACAGCAGCCGCAACGGCCACACCGGCGACGATCGCCGTGGTCGACAGGCCGCCAATGCCGCCAGCGCCTGCCGATTGACCGGCAGCCGCCCCGGTGCCAGTCTTCGCAGCCTGAGATTGTGCATAAGCCGTCATCGGCGCAATCGCCAAAGCCGACACCAAAGCCACCGCAGTCATCGTTTTCCTAAGGATCATTTGCCTAGGACCTCCAAATAAACTCGACGCGACATTACCGGGGAATATCTTAACAATCAACCCAGAAACCCGGTGAAATATCGTCAGGACCGAACCCCAAAAGCGCCGCTATCGCCCGCGCCCATTTGCGTTTTCGCATCGGACACCAAATTCGTTACCTTTTGGTTAACCCGAATCAACCGAAGGGTAGTCACCGCAGTTGTACTACGCAAGGGCAATCACAGCACAAGCCGAGATCGCTCTATACTGTCGTCTCCAAGCAACACAGGCGCCCGGCATTTCCGGCATGCCTCAGGCGTAGAGAAAGGCCCCAGCCAACCGATGTCGTGTCTCGCCCAGGCCGCATGGACCGTTCCGTCGATGCGGACGGCCTTAAGCTCCGCCCTGACGGTACTGTTGCTCGGCATCACACCGTCGCACGCGGCAAAACTATCGCTTCAATACGAAGCCTACTTAAGCGGCTTCCATTCGGGCAGCGTCGCCGTCACCGCGGAGATCTCCGCTCGACGCTACGACCTTACCGCGGATCTTAAGAGCCGAGGCTTCATTCATCTGCTGATTCGCTACGCCGCGCATGCGGAAAGCCGCGGGCGCCTGACGGAAAGCCGCGTTCTTGCGGATCGACATCGCGCGGACACGACGTGGATGCGCGAACCGCGCTGGGTGCAGAACGACTACAAGGTCGACGGCAGCGTCACCAATGCGACGGATCCGACAGCCGAGCAGGACGACCGCGACCCTGTTCCCACCGCCCTGATGGCGCAAACCCTGGATCCGTTGAGCGCCGTCCTGCATCTGGTGCGCGGCGCCGGGACAAACGGCGCGACCCGCTGCAAGGATCGCGTTCCGGTCTTCGACGGCCGACGCCGTTACGACCTTGTGGTCAGCGCGGGCGGGACCGAGACGATCGACGGCCCGGAATATTCGGGGCCGGCGATTCGCTGCGACGTCCGCCTGGAACGTATTACCGGCTTTTCCCGAGACCCATGGCTACCGCGATCAAAGACGCCAAAAGTGAGCCATGTCTGGATTGCCGAACTGGCGCCCGACCTGCCGCCACAGGTCGTTCGCATCGAAGCCGACACCGGGCTCGGCACCGCGGTCTTGAAACTGACCGGGATGAAGCGGGAGTGATTCGGGCCGCCTCAGCGGCGGTGCCGGTCCAGAAACTCGACCATCTGCTGGACCAGTTGCACGTCTTTGAGCACGTCGTGCTCCGTCCCGCGAGCGACGATAGACCGAGATTCGGGGCGGCCGTTCAGAAAAGTGCCGCAGTCGCCGCGTTGGTTGACCGCCCGCGTCGGGTCGTACCACGGGTCGTCGGCCCGCACGACCGACAGCACCGGGGTCTCCGGCGGTGCGGCAATTCCGCGCACCAGTGGCGCGCCCTGGCAGGTCCATTGCGCGATGATGCGCGCATTGAACGCATTGCCGCGATACAACGCCGCGGCCACGCCGCCTTCGCTGGCGCCGATCAGGAACAGGTTTTCCGAATCGGACCATGGCGCCTGCGACAATTGCTGAAGGGCGTAAGAGATTTCCGCCATGCGGAAATCGTAGACGAACAAATTGTAACCGCCGGTCTTCGACCTGGGATCGCACTGCAGCGGCCGGTACCGCCGCGCCATGCTGTTTGGCGCGACCACGACATAGCCCGCCCGCGCGATGCGTTGAAAGAAGCTGAAGTTGCCGATCCCGGTGCAGCCGTGCATGTAGACGACCACCGGCCAGCGGCGGCCCGGTGCGATCCGCGCCAGTTCCGTCGTGATCTTGACGTTCTTCAAATTCTCGACCGACGGCTCTTCGCCGTTGTTGGCGGGAAGCACCAGGATCGCTTCGTCCCACGTGCGCTCCAGGTCGGAACCCTGATCCCACCCCAACGACGCCGCGCAGGCCGACGCCATCAGGCCGACGCAACCGAGCGCGATCAGAGTGAGAAACTTTCGAGAGCCTGTCACGCCGCCGCCTCCCAAACCGGCGCCGCCCGCACCCACCATCTGTCCGAAGCAGCGGCGATCGACGCCGCACAGGCTTCCGCCGCGTCCTCCGAAGAAAACATGCCGAAACATGTCGGCCCGCTGCCCGACATTCGTGTCAGCAGGCAACCCGGCGATGAAGCAAGGGCATCGAGTATCGTCCCGATCTCCGGCATCATCGCCTTCGCCGGTTCCTCAAGATCGTTGCCGCATGCCGCCAAGGCCGACGCCAGATCCGCAACATTGTCGAACCGTTTGAGGACCGCGTCCGGCGCGACGTCGCCCGATCGATATCGTTCACCGCCTGCCAGCCGGGCGAAAACGGCGGCGGTCGACAGCGGCAAGCCGGGATTGACCAGCACCAGATGAAAGGCGGGCAGTGGCGGCAACGGCTCAAGGACCTCGCCGATCCCTGACATTCTCGCCGGTCGGCCTGCCAGGCAGACCGGCACGTCGGCGCCTAAGCCGACGGCGAGGTCCGACCCGGCGAAGCTTTCTTCAGGTACGTGCCAAAGCGCAGCCAGGGCGTGCAGCGCAGCAGCGGCATCCGACGAGCCGCCACCGAGCCCGGCGGCGACCGGCAAGTCCTTGGTCAACCGAATGTGCGCCCCCTGGTCGACAGCCGCAGCCGCGCGCAACCGTTCGGCCGCGCGCAGGACCAAGTTGTCGGGTTCCGCTGCAAGGCTTTCGGAGAAGCCGCCATCGACCATCAGGGTGAGGTCGTCCGCCGGCGCCGCTATGACGCTGTCGCCGACGGCCGCGAACACGACCATGCTGTCCAGCAGATGGTAGCCGTCCGGGCGCCGGCCGGTGACATGCAGGTAGAGATTGATCTTCGCCGGCGCGAATCGGCATTCGCCGCGTTCGTCCAGCAGGGGTTCAGTTCCCCTGCCCAAAGCGCTCGCCGCCGGAATATTCCGGAGCAAGGCCGACCTCCAGTTTGTTCTCGATGACGGGAATCAACTGCGCCTCTGGGTCCAGTGAGAGTGCGCGGCGCCACTGAAAGCGCGCCTCCGTGCGGCGCCCGACACGCCAATAGGCGTCACCGAGATGATCGTTGATCACCGGGTCCTCGGGCCGAAGCTCCGCCGCGCGCTCCAAATGCCCAACCGCGTCGTCGTAGCGGCCCAACCGAAACAGAACCCAGCCGAGGCTGTCGACGATGTAGCCGTCGTTCGGCCGCAAGGAAACGGCCTGTTCGATCATCTCGACCGCCCGTTCCAGATTGATACCCTGATCCGCCCAGGAATAGCCCAGGTAGTTGAGCACCAGCGGCTGTTCGGGGCGCAACTCGAGAGCTTTGAGGAAATCCGCTTCCGCCCGGTCCCATTGCTGCGACCGTTCCAGCGCGATACCGCGCGCGTAGAACAGCGACCAATGCCGTTCGTCTATGGAAGCCAGCCGTTTCAGGGCCTGGCTGTACCGGTCGGCCGCCTCGCCGTAGCGGCGCTGCGCCCGCAATATGTCGGCCTGGGTGACCAGCGCATCGGTCTCCGCCGGCCGCTCGGTCGCCAAGCCGTCCAACAGGGCGATCGCCTCGTCGTGGCGTTCCAGTTGATTGAGAACCCAGGCGGTCCGAATCCGAGCATTCCAACTGTATTCGGACCTCGGATCGATCGACCGGTACACCGAAATCGCCTTTTCCCAGCGTCGGTCCAGCTCGTATAGATCCGCCAGCAAGGTCTGCGCGACGGGGAAGTCCGGGCGCAGATGCAGCGCCAAATGCAGATAGACGGCGGCGGCATCGCGGGCCCGATCCTGAGCCAGTGCCGACGCCGCGCCATACATCGCCTCGGCGGCACCGGCGGCGGCATCGCGCACCATGCGCGTCGGGATGTCATTGCCGTCGCGCGCCAGCGCCGCCAGGATGGCGGGATTGGCGGCGATGTTCCTGTTATAGGTTTCGTAAAGAGCCTTCGCCTCGTCGACCCGGCCCGACCGCTCCAACAGCGCGCCGAACGCCAGGTTCAGGCTAACGGCACTGCGCGCGGCGGTTTTCATAGCACCGCGATAGGCGGTCTCCGCCGCTTCCGGCCGACCGGCAAGATCGAAGATCAGCGCCCTGTGGAACAGGCGGAAAGGCTCGAAGGCTTCCGTTTCCTTCAGGTCGTCCAAAGCGACAACGGCGGCTTCGTAATCGCCATCGCCGACATGGGTCCATGCCACGATGAGCGACGCCAACAGTCGCATAAAGCCGGTCCGCCGGGCCCGCGCCAGGACATCGCGCGCGTGCTGAAACTCCTTGTCGCGCATGGCGTCTATGGCAAGCACCAGGTTGGCCATACCGTCGGCTTCGCTTTCCGCCTGAACAAGCGTCGCCAGCTTCACGGCGCGCTCCATACGGCCGTCGGCGACCATCAGTGCAAAGGTGCGGCGAAGCAACGCCGGATTGTCCGGATCCTCCGTCAGCGCGTATTCGAAAAAGTCCGCTGCCGCCGACACATCCCGCTCGGCACGAGCAAGGCGGCCGGCGAGATAGCTGCCGAAAACCGAATCGCCCAACAGCGGCCCAACCGGGAGTTCCGGTTTCGGCGGCGGCGGCGGTTCCAACGCCAGCTTCGGCTGCGGTTGAGTCTGGCAGGCGGCCAGCACGGGCAGCAGTAGGCCTACCGCGGCCGACCGCAACGCCGGACCGGAAGTCAGGCGTGCGAATGTCGACCGCTTGGCGGTCGCGCGGATCGGCCGATCACATGTTCGGGTAATTCGGACCTCCCCCACCTTCCGGGACAACCCAGTTGATGTTTTGCGAGGGGTCTTTGATGTCGCAGGTTTTGCAGTGGACGCAATTCTGCGCATTGATCTGAAGCCGGGGATTGGAGCCGTCGTCGTCGCGGACGATTTCGTAGACCCCGGCGGGGCAATAGCGCTGCTCCGGCGCATCGTAGAGCGCCAGATTGTGCTCGACCGGCACCGACTGGTCTTTCAACGTCAGATGGATCGGCTGGTCTTCTTCGTGATTGGTGTTGGAGATGAAGACCGAGGAAAGCTTGTCGAAGCTAACCACGCCGTCCGGCTTCGGGTAGTCGATCTTTTTGCACTCGTCAGCCTTTTTCAGGCTTTCGTGATCGCCATGCTGATGGTGAAACGTCCAGGGTACGTGGCCGCGGAACAGGATCTGCTCGATACCGGTATAGAGCGTGCCGCCGATCAGCCCCCATTTGGCGAAGGACGGACGCACGTTACGGGCGGCGTAGAGCTCTTTATAGACCCAGGATTCCCGAAACTTTTCCGGATAGGTCGAAATCACCTTGGCCGGCGCCTCGTTGCCGGCCGTGACCAGCGCGTCGAACACCGCTTCCGCCGCCATCATGCCGGTCTTCATGGCGTTGTGGCTGCCCTTGATCTTCGGCACGTTCATGAAGCCCGCGGCGCAGCCGATCAGCGCACCGCCGGGGAACGCCAGGTCGGGGATCGATTGCAGCCCGCCCTCGTTCAACGCCCGCGCACCGTAGGCGATGCGCTTGCCGCCCTCGAACGTCGGCCGTACCGATGGGTGGGTCTTGAAACGCTGAAATTCGTCAAAGGTTGAAAGGTGGGGATTGCTGTAGTCGAGCCCGATCACGAAGCCGACGACCACCTGATTGTTCTCGAGGTGATAAAGAAAGGAACCGCCGTAGGTATCGTTCGACATCGGCCAGCCGGCAGTGTGAACCACCAAGCCCTGCTGATGCTTCTCCGGATCGACCTCCCAGAGCTCTTTCAGGCCGATGCCATAGGTCTGCGGATCCGCGCTTTCTTTTAAGCCAAACCGGTCTAGGAGCGTCTTGCTCAACGACCCCCGGCAGCCCTCCGCGAACAAGGTATATTTGGCGTGCAACTCGATTCCCGGCTCATGACCCGCCTTCTTTGAACCGTCGCGGGCGATCCCCATGTCGCCGGTGGCGACGCCAAGGACGCTGCCGTCGTCGTTGTAGAGCACTTCCGAGGCCGCGAAGCCGGGATAAATTTCGACACCCTGCGCCTCGGCCTGTTCCGCCAGCCAGCGGCAAACATTGCCAAGGCTGACGATCTCGTTGCCGTGGTTATGCATCGGCGGCGGCAGGAACAGTGTCGGCACGCTGATATGGCTATGCTCGGTCAGAAACCAGAATTTCTCGGCCGTCACCGGGGCGTGCAACGGCGCGCCCTTCTCTTTCGCGTCCGGGATCAGTTCGTAAAGGGCACGGGTATCGAGGACGGCGCCGGACAGGATATGCGCGCCGATTTCCGAGCCCTTTTCGATCACGCAAACGCTGAAATCGGAGCCTTGCTCCTCGCAGAGCTGACGAAACCGGATCGCCGCAGCCAGCCCCGACGGGCCGCCGCCGACAATCAGGACATCATACTCCATCGATTCGCGTTCCATCGGAACTCACTCCAGCCCAGGCATGCGGCGCGGCAAACGCACTACTCTAAAGAATATACCGGGCCAAGGTAATGTTGCGGCCCATAAATGCAAGCGGAACAAGGCGGGGGCGAACGCTTGGCACCATAAGCGTCCGGCTGATAGGTTTTGGCCATGTCGCAGGATCGTGAAGCACTGGCAGCGCTGGCTTTTCAGGTGGAATCCGGTGCCGACGAGGCCATGGATAAAGAGCCGGTAAATCGTTACCGCGCCGTAAAGGAGCCTGAAGCGCCAGCCCTGGGAGCGCCGCCTGTCGTGGCGGAACCGGCGCGGCGAACGCCCGCACCCGCGCCGCCGCCCGATCACCGGCCAGCCCTCCTCGCCACAGGCCAGGCCACCGACAGTGCCCAATCCAAAGCGGCCAGTTGCATGAATTTGGCCGAGTTGCGCGATCTGGTGACCGAATTCGACGGCTGTGCCTTAAGGCAAACCGCCACCAATACCGTGTTCGCGGACGGCAACCCGGAGGCCCGCGTGATGATCGTCGGCGAGGCGCCCGGCCGGGAAGAGGATTTGCGCGGCCTGCCGTTCGTCGGCGAGTCCGGCCGCCTGATGGACCGGATGCTGGCCGCCATCGGCCTGGACAGGGAGACCGTTTATATAAGCAATATCCTGCCCTGGCGGCCGCCCGGCAACCGCAAGCCGACGACACAGGAGATCACCATCTGCCTGCCGTTTATCGAGCGTCATATCGAGCTGTCGAAGGCGGAGATTCTGGTGTTCGCCGGCGGCACCGCCGCCAGCGCCCTGCTCAGGCGCTCGGAAGGCATTACCCGGCTGCGCGGGCGCTGGTACAAATATCAGGCCGGCGCGCGGGAACTGGCCGCGCTGCCGGCATTCCACCCCGCCTATCTGCTGCGGCAACCCGGCCTGAAGCGAGAAGCTTGGGCGGATTTTCTAAAACTTAAGGAACGTCTGATTAGTTTGGGGTGAGCAGGCGCGGACCGTTCGACAACAGAAACGGCGCCGACGCTTGTTCGAATGGTTAACGTTGGTTTAAATATTGTGATGATGGCCCGCCGCTGCACAGAATGTTTGGCGTTAAGGCTGCAACGGTGGGGAAGCCTACTGGTTGCCTGCCTCCTGGCGACCGCAATCGGCGGTTTATCAGGCAACGCTTTCGCGACCGCCATCAGCAGCGGTCCCGACCAGCCCATAGACCTAATGTCGCCGGCACTGCCGGAAGCCACCGTGCCGAAGCCGTTGACCGCGGCAAGCCCGATCGCGGACCAGTTGATCGAGTCGGCCACGCCTGTCGCCGAGTCAATCGAATTGCCGCGGCAGTTGTCGGCGCAGGACGCCAAGCGCTACGCCAAGATTTTTCGGCTGCAAGTCGGCGGCAAATGGCGCGCCGCGGACCGGGAGATAAAACAACTGGAGGACCGTTCGCTCCTCGGCCATGTCCTCTACCAGCGTTACATGCACCCGACCCGCTATCGCTCCAGTTACGAAGAGCTGCACAGGTGGTTGAAGCGCTACGCGGATCATCCGGGCGCCGAGCGGGTCTATAAGCTTGCCGTAAAACGGCATATCAAAGGATGGAAGCGGCCCACGCGGCCAACCAGACCTGCGCTCGGCCCGTTCGCGAACGACCGGGGCCGGCACTCGGAACCGAACGCCATCTCGTCACGCGGCGGCAAGTATGTCGGTCTGCCGCGCAGCGTCCGCAACAAGCTTCGCCGCTACATGCGCCAGCGCCGGCCCGATCTTGCCGACAAATATCTGCAGAAGAAGGCGGTACGCAAAAAGCTGAGCCCGGCACGCTACGATCTCGCACGGACGAAAACCGCGCTCGGCTATTTCCACCGCAACAAGGACGAGCGGGCCTACGAGCTGGCGCATGACAGCGCCGAACGGTCGCGCAAGCTTGTCCCATTGTCCGACTGGCTGGCCGGGTTGACCGCATGGCGGCTCGGCGAATTCACGACCGCGGCGCGCCACTTCGAGGCCTATGGCCGGTCCGCGCGCAATTCCGATTGGGAACTGGCGGCCGGATCCTACTGGGCTGCCCGGTCCTGGCTGCGCGCCGGCGAACCGGACAAGGTGTATCCGGCGCTGGCCCGCGCCGCGGCCTATCCGCGCACCTTTTACGGCATTCTCGCCCACCGGCAGCTCGCCGATTCACTGGCGCTGTCGTGGCGACTACCGCCGCTGACCCAGGGCGAACTGGACCGGCTGGTCGAGATTCCGGCGGTGCGCCGATCCATCGCGCTGGCGGAAGCCGGACAGTCGCACCTCGCGGATTCGGAACTCAAAAAACTGCACCGGCGTGCCGGGCCGAACCTGCGCGACGCCCTGCTTGGCCTGGTAACCCGCATCAACGCGCCGGCGACGGCGCTGCGCATGGCCAGAGCGACACGCTATCAGGTCGACGGCCCGTTCGACATGGCGCTCTATCCGATGCTGGCCGACAGTCCCGTCGACCGCTTCGCGGTCGACCGGGCGCTGGTACATGCGCTGATCCGCCAGGAATCGCAGTTCAAGACCAGAGCCAAAAGCCGGGCCGGCGCGCGCGGCCTGATGCAGCTGATGCCGAGCACGGCCAGCTTCATCGCTGCCGACCGGTCGCTCAGGCGGCGCAACCGCTCCACCCTGTACGCGCCGGACGTCAACCTCATGCTCGGCCAGAAATACGTCAACCACCTGCTGGAAGACGACTATGTCGCGGGCGACCTGATCCTGATGATCACGGCCTACAACGGCGGACCCGGCAACCTGCGCAAATGGCTGCGCCGCGTGCGCTTCCAGGAAGACCCGCTTCTATTCATCGAAGCGATCCCGGCACGCGAGACGCGGAACTATGTGGAGCGGGTACTGTCCAACTTCTGGATCTATCGGCACCGCCTCGGTCAGGAGACACCTTCGCTCGATGCCATTGCTTCCGGCGAATGGCCCAGCTATATCGCTTTGGACGGCAAACCTGGGCCGCTCGCGAGAGCATCGTCCGATTAATCGGATAAAGATGCTCTAACTTAGTTTAAGAGGCGAGCGATATCCGAACGGATATTGCTCCGGCAATCGGGAAGAAGGATATGCCAATTGACGAGACGCGTCCGTTCATAGCCGTCAATATCGCGGTTCTGACCGTCTCCGACACCCGCACGGAAAGCGAAGACAGATCAGGACAGATCCTGGTCGACCGGATTACGGAAGCCGGCCATAACCTGGCCGACCGGAAGATCGTGACCGACGATATCGACCGCATTGTCGACCAACTGCAAAGCTGGATCGCCGACGACGGCATCGACGTCGTCATTTCGACAGGCGGCACCGGCGTTACCGGCCGCGATGTAACGCCAGAGGCTTTCGAAAGCGTTTATGAAAAACCGATCCCGGGTTTCGGCGAACTGTTCCGGATGATTTCTTTCGACAAGATCGGAACCTCCACCGTTCAGTCGCGCTGCACCGCCGGCGTGGCGCACGGCACCTATCTCTTCGCGCTGCCCGGCTCTCCGGGCGCCTGCAAGGACGGCTGGGACGGCATCTTGAAGAGCCAGCTCGACTATCGCTTCATGCCCTGCAATTTCGTCGAACTGATGGACAGGCTGCAGGAACACGAAAAACGCTCGGCCAGTTAGCGACCGCGCCAGGCAGCCAGATCGGCGCCGGTATCGATATCGTTCAACTCGTCCACCATCGCCACGCGCCGGCCAGCGAGATTGCGGAGCGTGTCGGCCAGTGCATGCGGCCCGGACCAGCGTACATTGTCGAACGGTGCATGCGGCCAGGGCCGCCGTTTGAACCCGACCAGCCAATAGCCACCGTCCGATGCCGGCCCGAACACGGCGTCGTTGTCTCCCAAAGCCGCAAAGGCGCGCGCGATGTGATCGCTTGTGACGTCCGGTATGTCGTTGCCGATCAGGATCGCCGGGCCCGGCGGCGGCGCTTTCAATGCCCGCTCCATTCGCTGGCCGAGATCGCCCAGGCCCTGTTTCTTCCGTTGAAATCCGTTCGGCCAGAAGCGACCTATCTCCGCGTCTCGATCCGGGCTTACGACCAACATCGTGTTCCAGCGCGGATCGGTGCCGACCCGACGGAGCAACGACGCCGTGGCCGACCGGCAGAACGAGACGGCTGCCACCGCGCCGACATCGCGAGACAGCCGCGTCTTCACCGCACCCAATCTCGGCGCCTTTGCGAAGACAATCAGATGCGCCGACGGCTTCACGTATAGATCCTGGCGATAGCGCCCGCCGGCACACCCGCATAATAGAGTCCGAGGCAGAAAAGGTTGCGCGTGCTCCGCCGCAAATATCCTTCCCGCCGATAGCGGGCGGCGGAGGTTATCGCCCGCGAGCGCAGCAGAACGATCCGCTGCCTGCCGATCCGGCGGATCAGGTCGACGTCCTCCATCAACGGCAACGGGCGATAGCCGCCGAGACTTTCGTAAAGCTCTCTGGAAATCAGCAAGCCCTGATCGCCGTAGGGCAATGCGAGACGACGGGCACGCCACCCGACCATGCGTTCCAGCCGGCGCGCCTTTGCACTGTCGTCGTCCAACGCAAACCGAAACACGCCGGCCCGATCGGCATTTGCTTGCCGTGTCATGAACGCCTCAACCTCGCCCGCCCAGTCGGCATCGAGCCGGGTATCCGCGTGCAGGAACAACAACCAGCTGCCGCCCGCCACCTCTGCGCCGGCCGCCAGTTGGCCGCCCCTTCCCGGTTCCGTTTCGATCAGTCTCGCGCCGAACTGTGCGGCGATCTCGGCGGTACCATCAGCCGAGCCTGCATCCACGACGACAACTTCTCTGGGCCAGTCGGCGGAGGCCAAGGATTCCAGCGTTCCGGCCAGTGCCTCGCCGGCATTCAGTGTGGGAATCACGATGGACAACATGGCCGCGATCATAGTCGCCGTTGTCGATCTGACCAGATTGCTGATGTTCGAAATCGAAATATGTTCTTGTTTTGTTCTTATCCAATGATACCATTCGATGATGAGCCCGAAACCGAAGCGCCGACTTGTCATGGATCCGGAGGGATCGACCCTTCAACCGCCCGATGCGCGGCGGGGACGGGGCGCGGTGAGCAATGCCGTCAGTCGCTTCGACCGGGAGACGCGGGAGATTGCCGATGACGGTTGGGGCGGATTGGAAGCGGACCTGCCACCGCTTAGGACGACCGTCACGAAAGACGCCACCCGGACGATCATCGCCCGCAACACGTCGCCGGATGTCGGTTTCGACCGATCGATAAACCCTTATCGCGGCTGCGAACATGGCTGCATTTACTGTTTCGCGCGGCCGACGCACGCCTATCTAGGCCTGTCGCCGGGCCTGGATTTCGAAAGTCGACTTTTATACAAGCCGGAAGCGGCTACCCTGCTGCGGCAGGAGCTGAGCCATCCGAAATACCGATGCCGAACCATTGCGATGGGCACCAATACGGACCCCTACCAGCCAATCGAGCGGGACTACGAGATAACAAGACAGATCCTTCAGGTCCTCGAGGAGTGCGACCACCCGGTCAGCATCGTCACCAAATCGCATCTCGTAACCCGCGACGTCGATATCCTGTCGCGCATGGCGGCCAAGGGCCTGGCCAAGGTCGGCGTGTCGGTCACGACATTGGACCGCGACCTCGCGCGCCGGATGGAGCCGCGCGCCAGTACGCCAGGCAAACGGCTTGAGGCGCTGAGGACGTTAAGCGATGCCGGCGTGCCGACCATCGTGATGTTCGCCCCGGCCATTCCCGCACTCAACGCCGACGAAATGGAATCGGTCCTGGAGGCAGGCAAGGCGGCCGGCGCGAACGGCGCCGCTTACGTCCTGCTGCGGATGCCGTTGGAGATCAAGGACCTGTTTCGCGAATGGCTGGCGGAGAACGAACCCGATAAGGCAAGCCGGGTCATCCGCCTGATCCGGGAGATCCACGGCGGCAAGGACTACGACCCGACTTTCCAAAGGCGACAGGTTGGTAGCGGTCCCTATGCCGACCTGATGCGGCGGCGATTCAAGATCGCCAGCAAGAGGCTCGGCCTGGGTGGCGACCGCGTGCCGTTGGACACGGGCCTCTTCAAAAAGCCTGCCCGGGCCGGCGATCAGATGAGCCTGTTCTAGCGCTTATCCCACCTGGGTTTTTTGTGGGAATTGTGTGGGTTCTTAACGACGGCTCAATCCGGCTGTTGCAATATGCCCAGGGCATCGGCATTTGCAGGCTGGGTTCGGGGCGTTGGACGATTGCCTGCTCGCTGCCGACTCGCTACACGTTGAGCAGTAACTTCGTCGGCGGCAAAGATCTATCCCATGCACGGGAACGAGCTGACAGAAATAGCCATCGTCGCCGTGATCGCGTTGATCTGCGGCATCCTGCTGACGCGCCTGCGTCAGCCGGCCGTGGTCGGTTACATCCTGGCGGGCGTGGTGCTGGGACCGTCCAGCCTGGGGCTGGTGGAAAATCGGGAAAACGTCAATCTGCTCGCCGAACTCGGCGTGCTGATGCTGCTGTTCCTGATCGGCATGGAACTGTCGCTGCGTGCGTTCAAGCGCGTCTGGCGCGTGGCCCTGCTCGGCGCGTCCTTGCAGGTGGCGCTGGCGCTGGGCGTCATGTGGCTACTGTCGTTTCTCTTCGACTGGCCGCTCGGGCTCGCCATTCTGCTGGCGTTCGGCGTGGCACTCAGTTCGACGGCGGTCACCATCAAAATCCTGGAAGATATCGGCGAACTTCGAACGGACGTCGGGCGTGCCGCCGTCGGCGTGCTGATTGCCCAGGATCTGGCGGTGGTGCCGATGCTGCTGGTGATCAACAGTCTGGCGGGCGATGGCGGCAACGCATGGGGCGCCGCCTTTGTCATCGCCGCCGCCGTCGCCGTGCTGGTCGGCCTTGTCGTGATCCTCAGCCGCCGCCAAAGCCTTGCCTTGCCGCTGGCCAATTGGATTGCCGACAACGCCGACCTGACCGCCATGGCCGGCCTTACGGTTTGCTTCGGCGCCGCGGCGTTGAGCGGCGTGCTCGGCCTGTCGCCGGCCTACGGCGCGTTTCTGGCCGGCCTGTTCGTCGGCAACACCCGCGAGCGGCCGAAGATGATCGCCGCGACGCTGCCGATACAGTCGGTCCTGCTGATGGTCTTCTTCGTCTCCATTGGGCTGCTGCTGGACCTCGCCTACATCTGGGAAAATATCGGCACGGTCCTGTTGCTGCTGGCGATGGTGACGGTGGTCAAGACCATTGCCAACATCGGCATCCTGCGGCTGGTCGGCGAGCCCTGGCCGCGCGCCTTCCAGGCCGGTACGGCGCTCGGCCAGATCGGGGAATTTTCGTTCGTGCTGATGGCGGCCGGTGTTTCGGCCGGCATTGTCGACGAAGACGGCCGCCGGCTGATGGTCTCGATCATCGGCCTGTCGCTGGTGACCAGCCCGCTTTGGCTGATCACCGCGCGGCGTTTGCAGCGGGTTGCCTGGCGCCGGATCACCACCTTCCAGCAGCTTTGGAAACAGATCTACGGCAAGGAAACCAACGCCGTCGTGTCGGCCTCCGGCCGCGCCGTGACCGGCACCGTGAAATTCACGCTGTCGCTCGGCGCGCATGGGTCCGACGCAATCCACAAAATGTTCGGCCAGGAAGCAAAGGCCGACCAAAATCCGGCGGGCGCCAAGCCCGGCGAACCCGCCAACGACACGATGCTGCCCGGCGATGCGGCGGCGGACACCGAGCCCCAGCCGGACTCTATTCCGCCGGCCCGCGGCAAACTTCCGTCCGATGCCTGATTTCGAGTTGGAGCGCGGCCACGGCGGATTGGTCGCGGGCGTCGACGAAGCGGGGCGAGGCCCCCTGGCCGGACCGGTCGTCGCCGCGGCGGCGATCCTCGACGCGGCCGCAATCCCGGACGGATTGGACGATTCGAAACGCCTGAGCGCGGCAGTCCGGGAATCGTTGTTCGCCCAACTTCAATCCGCGGCCCGTATCGGGATCGGCATCGCGACGGTCGACGAAATCGACCGGATCAACATTCTGCAAGCCACCATGCTGGCGATGCGCCGGGCCGTGGAGGCGCTGCCGGTAGCGCCCGACCTGGCACTGGTCGACGGCAATCGGGCGCCGGACCTGGCCTGCCCGGTACGGACCGTTGTCAAAGGCGACGCGAAATCGCTTTCAATCGCGGCCGGGTCGATTTGCGCCAAGGTAACCCGCGACCGGATCATGGCCGAACTGGCCGGCGCCAACCCCGGTTACGGCTGGGAACGCAACGCCGGATACGGCACCGCGGAGCACCGCTCGGCCATGAGCCGGCTTGGCCTGACCGACCATCATCGCCGCAGCTTCGCGCCCGTCCGCGCCATCGCGACTGAAGAACATCCCGTAAACAATTGAATCGAATTAACAAACCTATTGACGCGGGATTCCGTGTGAATCAGGATGCGCCGTCATGGACGGAGCGAACGAAGCAAACGGGCCGCTGCCGCGCGACCAAATCCTGCTGGGCGATAGTCTGGAGCTGATGGCCGGACTGCCCGCGCAGTCGGTCGACATGATCTTCGCGGACCCGCCCTACAACATGCAGCTGAAGCGCGACCTGCGCCGACCGAACGACAGCGTGGTCGACGCGGTCGACGACGAATGGGATAAGTTCTCCGGCTTCCAGGCCTACGACCGGTTCACCATGGAGTGGCTGACCCAAGCGCGCCGCCTGCTGAAGGACGACGGCACGCTCTGGGTTATCGGCAGCTATCACAACATCTACCGCGTCGGCGCGATCCTGCAGGATCTCGGCTTCTGGATTCTGAACGACGTGGTCTGGCGCAAAACCAACCCGATGCCGAATTTCCGCGGCCGGCGTTTCACCAATGCGCATGAGACGCTGATCTGGTGTACGAAAAGCGAAGAGCAGAAGCGCTATACCTTCAACTACGATGCCCTGAAGGTGCTGAACGACGACCTGCAGATGCGTTCCGACTGGCTGCTGCCGATCTGCTCCGGCGGCGAGCGGCTGAAGCTGGACGGCGAAAAGGCGCATACCACCCAGAAACCCGAAGCGCTGCTCTATCGCGTGATGCTGGCGGCGACCCAGGCCGGCGATCTGGTCCTCGACCCGTTCTTCGGCACCGGCACCACCGGCGCGGTCGCCAAGCGGCTCGGCCGGCACTTCATCGGCCTCGAGCGCGAGGAAAAATACGTGCGTGTCGCGGAGGAACGGATCCGCCAGGTGCAGCCGGTCGAAGGCGACGGCCTGGAAATCACCCGCTCGAAGCGCCAGGAACCGCGCGTGCCGTTCGGACGCGTCATCGAGAGCGGGCTGCTGGCGCCGGGCCAGATTCTGTTCGATCAGAGCCGCCGCTATGCGGCGAAGGTGCGCGCCGACGGCAGCCTGGTCTGCGCGGACGCGACCGGCTCGATCCACAAGATCGGCGCCCATGTCCAGGGCCTCAGTGCCTGCAACGGCTGGACCTTCTGGCATTTCGACGTCGAGGGCCGGCCGGTTTCCATCGACGTGCTGCGCCAGAAGCTGCGTTCCGAACTGACGTGATGCGCCTGATCGCCGCGCTTCTGATCGGCGGACTTGCAGCCCCGGCACTGGCGCAGACAGCGGCCGACGACATCCAGTTCCTCGCCCTCGACCGCAATCTGGACGGCGGTATTGACCGGGGCGAAGCGGCTCACTTCCGCAAGCGCATGTTCCAAACCCTGGACACCGGCAAGGACGGGTCGATAACCGCCCGGGAATGGCTGGCAGCGACGGCGTCAGGCACCGGCACGTCGCAAACGGCGCCGGAAACGCCGCGGCCGTTTCTGGAAGCCGACGCGGACGAGAACGGCGCGGTCACCGAACAGGAACTGCTGGCGGTCGGCCGCGCCCGGTTCGAGGAACTGGACGCCGACGGGAACGGCCGTATCGACAAAAATGAGTTCCAGCGCGACAGGCTTTAGAGAAGCAACCCCGGCCCATTGGCCTGGTCCAGCGCGTGCCGGCAGACCTTCTTCATCACGGTCGGCAGGGCGTACTCGCCAAACGCGTCCGGCAAACACCACACACCCGCCGCACCGGCCCGGTCTTCCACGTCACGCGCCGCCATGACGGTCAATTCCAGATGGAAATGCGTGAAGGTGTGGCTGACCAGGCCGGGCAAAAGCCGCCAGTCGGCGTCGGCAACCGGTGCGTGATCGAGCAGACCGCCGTTGTCGGTATGGCCTTCGCGCCATGGCGAGGACGGCACCTCCATCATGCCACCCAACAGTCCCTCCTCCGCCCGCCGGCGCAGCAGCACGGCACCGTCGCCGCGGACCGCCCAGAAAGCGACGCCGCGCCGGACCGGCTTGGCCTTCTTCGGCGCGCGCCGCGGCAAACTCTCGGCGATCCCCGCAGCCCTCGCGGCGCAGATATCGCTCAACGGGCAACGGTCGCAGTGCGGTGAGCGCGGCGTGCAAACCGTGGCGCCCAGATCCATCATGGCCTGGGCGAAATCGCCAGGGCGCCGGTCCGGTGTCAGGTCCGCCGCCAGGGCCCGCAACTCCGGCTTGACTTTGGGCAACGGCGCTTCGACGGCGCCGAGCCGGGCGACCACCCGTTCGACATTGCCGTCCACTACGGTGGCCCGCCGGTCGAAGGCAATGGCCACCACAGCCGCCGCCGTGTAAACGCCAATACCGGGCAGCGCACGCAGTGCCTCTTCGGTATCCGGAAACCGCGACCCCGGCAAAGCCGCGACGGCCTTGGCGCATTTATGCAGGTTGCGGGCCCTGGCGTAGTAGCCGAGCCCCTGCCAGGCGTGCAGCACCTCGTCCAGATCGGCGGCGGCCAGCGCATCGACCGTCGGCCAACGTTCCAGGAAACCGCGAAAGTACGATCCGACCGTCGCCACGGTGGTTTGCTGGAGCATGATTTCGCTCAACCATACCCGATAGGGATCGGCCGGTTCGCCCGGCTTCGCGCGCCATGGCAGGTCGCGCCGGTGCCGGTCGTACCAAGCCAGCAACTCCGGCGCGATTTCCAATGCGTCAAACTGTCTCATCGGATCACAAAATTATCATTCGTTGCGCCGCCAGCCAGCCTTAGAATGCGACTATGCTGGTTCCGGCGGCAACGATGGATGCTCACCATGGCTTATAAGGCGCCCGGCCCACGCGGCATAGCGGCTGCCCTGCCCAAGGTCACACGGGCCGTCTTCAAACGCCAGGGTTTCACCAAAAGCGACGTGCTGACCAACTGGAAAAGCATCGTCGGCGACGAACTGGCGACGCGCTGCTGCCCGGAAAAGCTGACCTGGCCAGGCCGGGGAACCGACGGCGCCACATTACGGGTTCGGGTCTCCTCCGGCTGGGCGCCGAAGATGCAGCATCTGGAACCACGGCTCGTCGAGCGGATCAACACTTACTTCGGCTATCGCGCGGTGGCCCGACTGAAACTGGTTCAGGGCACGGTCCGCGTCATCGAACCGCGAGCGCCACGGCAGGCACGCCCGTTGACGGACGAGGAAGCCGACGGCCTGGAGCAGCGCCTGAGCGCCATTAAAGATCCGGACCTTGCCGCCGCGATGCGCGGCCTCGGCCGGCAAGTTATCGCCGCCGGCACGGGCAGCGGCGGCGGACAGCGCTGACGCCTGCCGGCGCCGGCGATGCCCAAATTGCGCCATTAAGATTTCGCAAACCATATCCATCCATGTTGAGGAGCGACAAATGAGGCTCTATACTGCCACAACATCTTGTGTCTTGGAGTCGGACGTGACGCTATCAAGGCGAACGTTTGTTGGTTCTGCTTTTGCCTTCGCCACGGCCGTGGGGCTTGGCGCCGTCGCGATGCCCGCCAAGGCTGTCGCCGCCAACTATGCGCTGGGCGACATGGTGATGGGCGACGAAAACGCCGCGATCACCATCATCGAATATGCGTCCTTCACCTGCCCGCATTGCGCCAGCTTTCACGCCGAAACTCTGCCGCAGCTGAAAGAGGCCTGGCTGGATACCGGCAAGGCCAAACTGATTTTCCGCGACTTTCCGTTCGACGAGATGGCCCTGCGCGCCTCGATGCTCGCCCGCTGCGCCGGGCCGGAACGCTATTTCAACTTCGTCGACGTCCTGTTCAAGCAGCAACGCCAATGGGCCCGGTCCCAGGACCCGGTTGCGGCGCTTGGCCGCATCGCCCGCCTAGGCGGCATCGGCAGCGCCGACTTCGAAGCCTGCATGGCCGACCAGGCGCTTGGCGACAGCGTCCTGAAGACGCGGCTGGAAGGCGCCCAGAAATACGATGTGCGGGCAACGCCGACATTAATCATCAACGGCGAGAAACACGCAGGCGCGATGCGCTTCGAGGAGATGGACAGTCTCCTCCGCAAGCTGTCTCCCTGACCGATAACCACGAAGCGAGGGCTCGGTGCAATTCACCAAACTGCGGCTGGTCGGATTCAAGTCGTTCGTAGAACCGACCGAACTGGTGATCGAACCGGGCCTTACCGGCGTTGTCGGACCGAACGGTTGCGGCAAATCCAACCTGGTCGAAGCGATCCGCTGGGTCATGGGCGAGAACTCCGCCAAGCGGATGCGCGGCGGCGCGATGGACGACGTGATTTTCGCCGGCACCGCGACACGGCCGGCGCGCAACCAGGCCGAAGTCGGGCTGTTCCTAGATAACGCCGAACGGCGGGCGCCGGCGGCCTTTAACGACGAGTCCGAGTTGGACATATCGCGCCGGATCGAACGCGAGAGCGGGTCGACATACCGCATTAATGGCCGGGAGGTTCGCGCCCGCGACGTGCAACTGCTGTTCGCCGATCTGTCGACCGGCGCGCATTCGACCGCGATCGTCAGCCAGGGCCGCATCGGCTCCATCATCAACGCCAAGCCGACCGACCGCCGCGGCCTGCTGGAAGAAGCGGCCGGCATCACCGGGCTGCATTCGCGCCGCCACGAAGCGGAACTCCGCCTACGCGCCGCGGAAAACAACCTGGAACGGCTGGACGACGTCACCACCCAGTTGGAAGCCCAGTTGCAGAGCCTGAAACGGCAGGCGCGGCAGGCGACGCGGTACCGCAACATCAGCGGCCATATCCGGCGCGCCGAAGCGACCCTGTTCCACCTGCAATACACGGCAGCCGACGAAGCGTTGACCAGTGCTCGGGCCGGGCTGACGGAAGTCGACTCTCAGGTCGGTGATCTTACCGCCGAGGCTGCGGCGGCGACGACCGCCCAGGCCGAGGCCTCGACCGCCCTACCGCCGCTCCGCACGGCCGAAGCCGAAGCAGCGGCGGCGGCGCATCGCCTATCCGTCGCCCGCGAAGGGTTGGATCAGGAAGAGGCCCAGGCCCGCGAGGCGCTCGCCCGCGTCGTAGCGCGGATCGAGCAGATCGCGGCCGACCGCGCACGCGAGGAGGCTTTATTGGCCGAGGCGCGCGAGGCGGTGGAACGGCTTGCGGAAGAGGCGACCAACCTGGAAGCCGCGGGCGAAGGCGAGCAGAGCGAACAGGAATCCGCCGCGGCCGCGGTCGAAGCCGCGCAGGAGTTGGTTACCGAACGGCAGCAGTCCCTAGACGACGCGACGGAACAGGCCGCCGGCGAAGCTGCCCGGCGCAGCAGCGCCGGACAGCAAATCGCGCAGTTGTCGGACCGCATTCCGAAATTGGAAACGCGGGCGCGGGACGCCGCCGCAGAAAAGGCCCGCCTGGCCGCGGAATCCGCCGACGACCGAACACTCGCCGATGCCGCGGAAGCCGTCGAACAGGCGCGGGAAGGCGCCGCCGAGGCAGGCGAAACGGCGGAAAGCACCGAACGTGCCCGGCTGGAAGCGCAGGGCGCGGAAGCCATCGCCCGCGAAAAGATGCGCGAGATGCACGAAGCCGCGGCGCGGCTGGAGGCTGAGGAATTCGCGCTCGGCAAGGTACTCGACAGCCAGGACGACGAGCTTTGGCCGCCGCTGATCGACGCGGTCACCGTCGAACCCGGTTACGAATCCGCGCTTGGCGCGGCGCTCGGCGACGACCTGAACGTACCCGCCGACACGGCGGCGCCCGTGCACTGGTCTCAACTGCCGCCCTATGACCGCCCGGCCGCCCTGCCGGACGGCGCCGTGCCGCTGGACCGCTTCGTCAGGGCGCCGGCGGCACTTGCCCGCCGGCTGTCGCAGGTCGGGGTTGTCGACAGCGGCGATGCGGCGCGCCTGATGGCCGGCCTGGCCCAAGGCCAGCGGCTGGTCAGTCGCGACGGCGGCCTGTGGCGTTGGGACGGTTTGGCCGTCAAGCCGGGCGCGGCGACTGCCGCCGCGACGCGCCTGGAACAGCGAAACCGCCTGTTCGACGTACGCGACGAGTTGGACCGCGCGCGCAAGCGGCTGGACGGCGCCAAGGAGAATTTCGAGTCTGCCCGGCAAGCTGTCGAGGCGGCATCGACGGCGGAGCGCGCGGCCCGACAGGCGGCGCGCGAAGCGGACGCCGTGCTCAGCACGGCCCGCGACCGGCATGGCGAAGTCGCCCGCCATGCGGCGGAACGCACATCTCGCCTGAAAGCGCTGCAGGAGACCGAAGCGCAGGCAACGGCCGACCTGGCCGAGGCGCGGGACGCGCTGAAAGAAGCCGAAGAAGCGCTGGCCGGCCTGCCGCCCGAAGACGACGCCAAGGCCAAGATTGCCGCTCTGCGCAGCGACGTCGACGGGCTGCGCGGCAACCTCGTCGACGCGCGCGCGCAGCTGGAGCAGTTACGCCGGGCCGTCACGGCGCGCAAGGAGCGGCTGGCGCAGATCGGCCGCGAACGGGAAAGTTGGGCCGGGCGCACCGAAAGCGCCGAGCGCCAGGTGCTGGCCCTGGCCGAACGCAATACGGAAGCCGAAACCGAGCGCGAAGCGCTCAACCGCAGGCCGGAAGAAATCGCGGCCCGCCGGGTCCAACTGCTCGACCAGATTGAAACGGCCGAGGCCAATCGAACTCGCGCGGCCGACGAACTGGCCAAGGCCGAGGCTGTGCTTGCCGACTGCGACGCCCGAGCCAAGTCGACGCAGGCCACCCTGCAGGAGGCGCGCGAGGAGCGCGTCCGACGTCAGGGACAGGTCGAACATACCGAAGCGCAGATTAACGAGTTGACGCGCCGGATCCGCGAGGAAATGGAATGCGAGCCGAGGGCCGTGCTGGAAGTCGGCGGCGTCGAAGCGGACGCCGACCTGCCGGAACTGGCTGCCGTCGAAATGAAGTTGGAGCGCCTGAAGCGCGAGCGCGACAATATGGGACCGGTCAACCTGCGCGCCGATATCGAGGCGCAGGAGATCCAGGAGAAGCTGGAAACGCTCGGCACCGAACGCGAAGACCTGGAAGCCGCCATCGCGCGGCTGCGTCAGGGCATCTCCAGCCTCAATCGAGAAGGCCGGCAACGGCTGCTGGCCGCGTTCAAGCAGGTGGACGAGCATTTCCAGGTGCTGTTTCAGCAGATCTTCGGCGGCGGCCGGGCACATCTGGCCCTGACCGAATCGGAAGACCCATTGGAAGCCGGCCTAGAAATTATGGCGAGCCCCCCCGGCAAACGGCTGCAGGTGATGTCGCTGCTGTCCGGCGGCGAGCAGGCGTTGACCGCCATATCGCTGCTGTTCGCGGTGTTCCTGACCTGCCCGGCACCGATCTGCATCCTCGACGAGGTCGACGCCCCCTTGGACGATTCCAACGTGGAGCGTCTGTGCGGTCTGCTGGACGAAATGGCGCGCAACGCACAGACCAGATTCCTGGTGGTTACCCACAATCCGATCACCATGGCCCGCATGGACCGGCTGTTCGGCGTCACGATGGGCGAACGGGGCGTCTCGCAGCTTGTATCGGTCGATTTGGGCGAGGCCGAGGAGCTGCGCGAAAGCGCCTGACCGGCACCTTGAAACAGGCCGTTTTCGTCACTGAAATGACCCATTTGCGCTTGACTCGGGCTTTCCGTCGCAAGTAGCTTGGCCGCGCTTTCGGTGAGGGTTGAGCCGGGACGGACGGGCCTGTGGTGGGGGGTTCAATCGATGACCGACCCCAACAATGGGACCTCTGAATCGGCTCGGCGTAAGTCACTGGAGGACTTGGATAAACGCCTGAAGACAGCGCGTGGGCAAAGTCCGGATTCGGCTCACGGGGGGAAGTCTCGGGCATCTGGTAGTAACAGCGGCGTTGCGGTCGCCTGGCGCATCTCGATCGAGCTGGCAGTAGCGATCGGTGTTTGCGCCGCGATCGGCATCGGTCTGGATACCTGGTTGGGAACCAAACCCTGGCTCCTTGTGGTGTTCATTGTCCTCGGGTTCGCCGCCGGCGTAAGGAACGTCTACCGCATCGCGCAAAAGGTCGCGGCGGAGATGGAGGAAGAAGAAAAGTCATCGGATCGCGGCGCTTAAGACCGCGGCCGGAATAGTCAGGCAACAGTGTCGGATCGGTAAAAAGTGGCGGAATCGACGGAACAACACGGACCTCTCGAGCAATTCGAGGTCAAGTCGCTGGTGGATATGCATCTCGGCGGCCTGGACGTGTCTTTCACCAACTCATCGGCCTGGATGGTCCTCGCCATCATTCTGGCGACGCTTCTGCTGACGCTGAGCATGAGCGGCCGGGCGATGGTGCCGGGACGCTGGCAATCGATCTCCGAGCTCTGTTACGAGTTCGTGGCCAACATGGTGCGCGACAATGTCGGCAGCGAGGGGCGCAAGTACTTCCCGTTCATCTTCACGCTGTTCGTATTCATCCTGTTCAGCAACATCCTCGGCATGTTGCCCTACAGCTTCACCACCACCAGCCACATCATCGTGACCTTCGCCCTGGCGTTCGTCGTCTTTCTGGGCGTTACCGTGATCGGCTTCCTCAAGAACGGTCTGGGCTTTCTTAAGCTGTTCGTGCCGTCCGGCGTGCCTGTCGCGTTGATGCCGTTGCTGGTGGTTATCGAAGTCATCTCCTACTTCATCCGGCCGATCAGCCTGTCGGTCCGACTGTTCGCGAACATGATGGCCGGCCACACCATGTTGAAGGTGTTCGGCGGCTTCGTGATTTCGCTTGGCCTGCTGCTCGGCTGGGCGCCGCTGGTCTTCCTGGTCGCCCTGACCGGACTGGAGATCGGCATCGCCTTCCTGCAAGCCTACGTGTTCACCATTTTGACCTGCCTGTACCTGCACGATGCGCTGCATCCGGGTCACTAGGCGGCGATCCATTCCAACCAAACAATCCACACAACCAAAAGGAAACAGATCATGGAAGTTGAAGCCGCAAAACTGATCGGCGCCGGCCTCGCCACCATCGCACTCGCCGGTGTCGGCATCGGTATCGGTAACATCTTCGGCAGCTTCGTCTCCGGCGCGCTGCGCAACCCGGCCGCCGCGCCGAAGGTTTTCGGCAACGTGCTGCTGGGCTTCGCCCTGACCGAAGCAATCGCGCTGTTCGCGCTGGTCATCGCGCTGCTGCTGCTGTTCGCATTCTAAATTGAAGACCGGTTCCGCTCGGGACCGCATCGGGGCACGGTATGCCGCAACTAGAATTCGATACCTATACGCCGCAGCTTGTCTGGCTGGCGATCACTTTCATCCTGCTCTATCTGGTGATGTGGCGGGTCGCCCTGCCACGCATCGCCGAGGTGCTGGAAGAGCGCCAAAGCAAGCTCCAGCACGATTTGGATGAAGCGGATCGCCTGAAGGGCGAGGCCGAAACCGCGTTGTCGGAATACGACGCGGCCCTGGGCGAGGCGCGCGGTTCGGCGCACGGCATTGTCGCCGACGCCCGCGCCAAACTGACCGCCGAGCTCGACGCGCATCGGCATGAGGTGGAAGCAGACCTCGCGGACAAGACCCAGGCCGCCGAGGCCGCGATCCTGGCCGCGAAGCAAGAGGCGATGGCCGGCGTTCGGGCCGCCGCGGTCGACACCACCAGCGCGGTCGTCGCCCGGCTGTCCGGCAACCAGGTCGACGATTCGGCGGTCGGCTCGGCCGTCGACGCGGCGATGTCCGGGCGCGCTTAAGGAGGCCGACCATGCTGCATGATCCGACATTCTGGGTTGCCGTTTCCTTCGTCGGCTTCGTCCTTGTGGCGTTCTACTTCAAGCTGCCCGCCATGATCGGCAAGCAGTTGGACGACCGCTCCGAACGCATCGCCAAGGAGCTGGAAGAAGCCCAACGCCTGCGCGAGGAGGCCCAGGCCCTTTACGCGGAGTACAAGCGCAAGGCCGAAGACGCGGTCAAACAGGCCGAACAGATCGTCCAACAGGCGAAAGTCGACGCGGACGAAATGGCCAAGGAAGCGCGCGCCGCGACGGAAACGATGCTGGAACGGCGTAAGGCGCAGGCCGAGCTGAAGATCCAGCAGGCTGAGGCGCAGGCGGTCAAGGAAGTGCGCGAAGCCACCGTCGATGTCGCCATCGCGGCGGCCCGTCAGGTCATGCAAACCGAAGTGACAGGCGACAAGGCCGGAAAGCTGATCGACGCGTCGATTGCCGACCTCGGCAAACACCTGAACTGACCGGAAGGCGGTGGCCGGCTTCGGCCGCCCCTTCGCCAATTTTCCCGTTTTGTGGCAAGCTTGCCCTCGCAGACGGAAATCCCCACGCGAGGGCGGCAGCATGCAATTGACCGATCGGCAAATCGAGAGCTTTCAGACCGAAGGCTACCTGTTCCTACCGGACGTTTTTTCGAAAGCTGAAGTCGCGGTGCTAAACCGCGAAGTGCCCGGCATCTTCGCGTTGGACCGCCAGGAGATCGTCCGCGAGAAGGACGGCAAAACCGCTAGAACCGCTTTCGCCGCGCAGCATTTCAACGAGCCCTTCCGGCGCCTGTCGCGCCACCCCCGGTTGGTCGAGCCGGTCCAACAGTTGCTCGACGGCGACGTCTACATCCACCAGTTCAAGATCAACGCCAAGGCGGCGTTCGACGGCGACGTCTGGCAGTGGCATCAGGATTACGGCACCTGGGCGCGCGACGATCTGATGCCGGAACCGCGCGCGCTCAACATTGCGCTGTTCCTGGAAGACGTGACCGAGTTCAACGGCGCGCTGATGTTCATCCCGCGGAGCCACCGCCACGGCAAGCTGGACGCGGGCCACGACCTCAAGACGACCAGCTACCCGTTATGGACCCTCGACAACGAGACGGTGTCGCGGCTGGTCGACGAAGGCGGTCTGGTCGCGCCGACCGGGCCCGCCGGCTCGGTGCTGATGTTCAACTGCAACCTGGTGCATGGCTCGCCCAGCAACATGTCGCCGTTCGACCGCACCATCGTCTATGTCAGCCTCTGCCACGTCGACAACCATATCCGCCAGTTCAAACGCCCGGATTGGATCGCCGAACGCGACTTTACGCCGATCGAAACCTTAAGCGACGACTGCCTGGCCGACCTTGTTCGGGAGACCGCCGCGGCGGTGTAGCCGACGCGTCAGGCGGCGTCGGGGAAACGGGCGCCGTAGCTTTCCAGGTCTACGCCCAGCGCGTTGGTCGCGAACGAGATTGAGTGATAGAAGCCGGTCAGGACGACCAGTTCCACCAGTTGCGCCGCGTCCCAATGCTCCCGCAATGCCTGCCACAGTTCGTCGCCGATCCTGCTGGTGTCATGCAGCTCGTCAACCAGTTGCACCAGAACCCGGTCGCGCGTCGACCATGCCGGATCGTCGGTCGGCCCGACGGCCGTTGCCGCTATCTCCGCCTTCGTGAATCCGGCCTTCTCGGCGAAGAAAGTCACGTGGACGCCCCATTCATATTCCGATTCGCAGCGCGCGCAGGTGCGCAGGATCACAATCTCCCGGTCGCGCAGGTCGATCGAGCCGCGGTCGAGCAACCCGCCGCCGAACACGCGCAGCAGTACCCGCGGATTGTGCGCCAACGTGCGGAACAGTTTGAGCGGATCGACACCGGCTGGCATGATCCGTTCCAATTCCGCCGCGATCTCGGGATCGAACGGCGGGTCGAGCGGTTCAAGTCGCGATGCAGCCATGGGGGTCTCCTTATTGTGTTTTTCGCTACTGATAATGTAGCGCTACTTATTTTGTAGCACAATCGCCGAATGGCAACCCCAAAACCCGGCAAGCCCGTCCGCGGCTCCACCACCGGCCGGCCGGTCATGGCCCTGCTCGACCTGCTGGGCCGCCGCTGGGCGCTGAGAGTGATGTGGGAATTGCGCGAACCGCTGACCTTTCGCGCCCTTCAGGAACGCTGCGGCGGCATCTCGCCGACGGTCCTGAACCACCGCCTCGCGGAGCTGCGCGAGGCAGGCATCGTCGAATTAACCGACGGGACGGGTTATGCCCTGACCGAGGAAGGCGGACTGCTGGTTCAAGACCTTTTGCCGCTCGACCGCTGGGCCGAGCGGTGGGCTAAGCGCTCATAACGTCAAGGCTGGCCCCTCACCCAGCTTCGGCTAGGGCTTGGCTTTCAGCCGCGCCAAGCCTCCGCAACCCTCTCCCCATGGGAGAGGGAGGGACCCGGCGCGAAGCGCTGGGAGGGTGAGGGGATTTACAACAAACCGATTTGCGGAACGAAGCCAACCTACTCCGCTGCGTCGGCGGCCGGCGGGGGCTGCCAGCGCAGCACCGGACTGCGCGCCGCCCGAGTCTCGTCGAGGCGTCGCCTCGGCGTCAGCTCCGGCGCCTGTTCGAAGAACGCGGTGTCGCCCGACTTCGCCTTCTCGGCTAGGTAACGCAGGCTGTCGATGAAGCGGTCGACGGAATCCTTCGATTCGGTCTCGGTCGGCTCCACCAGCATGGCGCCATGCACGATCAGCGGGAAATAGACGGTCATCGGATGATAGCCCTCGTCGATCATCGCCTTGGCGAAATCCAGCGTCGAGACGCCGGTGTCCTTTAGGAAATGATCGTCGAACAACACTTCGTGCATGCAGGGGCCAGGGTAAGCCGGCGACATCACGTCCTGCAGCCGCGCCAGCACATAGTTGGCATTCAGCACGGCGTCCTCCGCCACCTGGCGAAGCCCGTCCGAGCCGTGGCTCAGCATGTAGCTGAGCGCGCGGATGAACATGCCCATCTGGCCGTGGAAGCCCTTCATCCGGCCGAAGGTCTTGGCCGCGTCGCCGCCGGCGTGTTCGGCCAGCCTGAAGCCATCCGGCCCATGCACCACGAACGGGACCGGCGCATAGGGCGCCAGAGCCTCCGACAGGACCACCGGACCGGAGCCCGGCCCGCCGCCGCCGTGCGGCGTCGAGAAGGTCTTGTGCAAGTTGAGATGCATCGCGTCGATGCCCAGATCGCCCGGCCGAACCCGACCGACGATGGCGTTGAAATTGGCGCCGTCGGCGTAGAAATAGCCGCCGATCTCGTGGATCCGGTCCGCGACCTTGACGATATCGTTTTCGAACAGGCCGCAGGTGTTCGGGTTGGTCAGCATGACACCGGCGACATCGTCGCCGAGCTTCGCCTCGAACGCCGCCAGATCGACGCGGCCCCGGTCGTCAGCCGGGATCGCGTCCACGGTGTAGCCGCACATCGCCGCCGTCGCCGGGTTGGTGCCGTGCGCCGATTCCGGCACCAGCACCCGGGCGCGCGGGTTGCCTTTGGCCTCGTGCGCGGCGCGGATACACATCAGCCCGCACAGCTCGCCATGGGCGCCCGCCGCGGGCGACATCGCCACCGCCGGCATGCCGGTCAGCGTCTTGATCCAATGGGCCAGGGTGTCGATCAGTTCGAACGCGCCCTGCACTGTCTCCTCCGGCTGCATCGGATGCAGATCGCCGAGGCCCGGCAACCGCGCAACTTTTTCGTTAAGCCGAGGATTGTGCTTCATGGTGCAGGAGCCGAGCGGATAGAGCCCGGTATCGATCGCGTAGTTCATGCGGCTGAGCCGGGCGAAGTGGCGCACCACCTGCGGCTCCGACAGGCCGGGCAGGCCGACGGGCCCACGCCGCGCCAAACCACCCAGGCGGTCCTGCACCGCCGGCGGCTCGGCCAGGTCGACGCCGGTGCGGCCCGGCGCGTCCTGTTCGAAGATCAGCGGCTCGTCCATATCCAGGCCGCGGTGGCCCGAATGAGTCTGCTTCGCGTTGCCGGCCATCACAGCACCTCCGTCAAAGCGGCTACCAGTCGGTCCATCTCGGCTTCGGTATTGGTCTCCGTCGCCGCGACCAGCAGCAGGTCGGCCATGGCCGGGTCGTCCGGCAGCAACCGCGATACCGGCACGCCGCCCAGGATGCCCTGAGCAGACAAGGCCTCAACCACTTCCGCCGCGGGCTTCGGCAGGCGCAGTGTGAATTCGTTGAAGAAGCTGTCGTTGACCAGGGTCACGCCCGGCACCGCCGCCAGCTTGTCGGCCAGGGTGGCCGCCGCCGCATGGTTCAGCTCGGCCAGCCGGCTAAAACCGGCCTCGCCCAGCAGTGTCAGATGGATGCAGAAGGCCAGGGCGCAGAGGCCGGAATTGGTACAGATATTGCTGGTCGCCTTCTCGCGCCGGATATGCTGTTCGCGCGCGGACAGGGTCAGCACATAGCCGCGCCGACCGTCCTGGTCGACGGTCTCGCCGCAGAGCCGGCCCGGCATCTGGCGAATGTACTTCTGCCGCGTCGCCAGCAGCCCGACGTAAGGTCCGCCGAAGCTGAGCGGCACACCGATCGACTGGCCCTCCGCCACCACGATGTCGGCGCCCATTTCGCCCGGCGACGTTATCGCGCCGAGCGACACCACCTCGGTCACGACCGCGACCAGCAGAGCGCCGGCCCGGTGGCAGGCGTCGGCCAGCGCGGTCAAGTCGCGCACATGGCCGAAGAAGGTGGGGTTCTGCACGACCACGCAGGCCGTGTCCTTATCGATCAGGGCAGCCAGGTCTTCCGTGCCGTCCGCGTCGACCGGCGCCGACTGCATCTCGAAGTTGGTGAACTGCACCAGGGTTTCCGTCGCGTCCCGGTAATGCGGATGCAGGCTGCCGGACAGGACCGACTTGCGCCGCTTTGTAATCCGATGCGCCATCATCACCGCTTCGGCGCAGCCGGTCGCGCCGTCGTACATCGACGCGTTGGCCACTTCCATGCCGGTGATCGCCGCGACCTGGGTCTGGAACTCGAACAGGACCTGCAAGGTGCCCTGGCTGATCTCCGGCTGGTATGGTGTGTAGGCGGTGAGGAATTCCGAGCGCTGAATCAGGTGGTCGACCGACGCCGGAATATGGTGCCGATAGGCGCCGGCGCCCAGGAAACAAGGCGCGACCGACGGCGACAGGTTCTTGGCGGCCAGCGCCGACAGGGTGCGCTCGACCTCCATCTCGCCGGCATGGGTCGGCAGATCGACGAGGCCGTCGCGGCGGGCGCTTTCGGGCACATCGACGAACAGGTCGTCGATCGAATCGACGCCGATCGCGCCCAGCATTGCCCGGCGGTCGGTATCGGTAAGCGGCAGATAACGCATCACTCCAGACCCTCGACAAAGCTTTTGTAGGCCGCCTCGTCCATCAGGGCGTCCAACTCGTCCGGATCGGACAGCTTGATCTTGAAGAACCAGCCATCGCCAAACGGACTTTGATTCACGGTCGCCGGTGCGTCTTCCAGCGAATCGTTGATTTCCGTCACCTCGCCGGAGGCCGGCGCGTAGATCTCGCTGGCCGCCTTGACCGATTCGACCACAGCCGCCTCGCCGCCTTTCTCGAGCTGCCGGCCGACTTCCGGCAATTCGACAAAGACCACGTCGCCAAGCTGTTCCTGCGCGTAATCGCTGATGCCGACCGTGCCGACGTCGCCGTCGACGCTGATCCATTCGTGATCCTCGGTGAATTTCGTCCCACTCATCGCATCGTTCCCTTGTTTAAAGAAATCCAATCCCAGATGTTCAGCCCTTGGCGTAGCGCTGCGCCACGAACGGCGTCTTGACCACCTCCGCCGTCAGCGTCCGGCCGCGCACCACCAGGCCAACCGGCGTACCCGGCGCGGCCAAAGCGACCGGCACGTAGCCCATGGCGATGGGCCCTTCCACGGTCGGCCCGAAGCCGCCTGACGTGACCTTGCCGACGACGGCACCGTCTTTGTCGACAATGTCCGCGCCCTCGCGGGCCGGCGCCCTGCCCTCCGGCCGGATCCCGACCCGGCGTCGCGACGGCCCATCGGCCAGTTGCTTTAGGATCACGTCCGCGCCGGGGAATCCGCCCTCCTCCCGCCGCCGTTTGTTGATCGCCCAACTAAGCCCGGCCTCGACGGGCGTGGTGGTCGTGTCGATGTCGTGGCCATAAAGGCAAAGCCCCGCCTCCAGCCGGAGCGAGTCCCTGGCGCCAAGCCCGATCGGCTCAACTTCCGCCTCACCGGTCAGGACCCCGAACAGGTCCGCGGCCCGGTCCGCCGGCACCGAAATCTCGAAGCCGTCCTCGCCGGTATAGCCGGAGCGCGTGACGAAACAGTCGATCCCCGCCACCGGCATCGCCGCCGCGCTCATGAACACCAGCGACCCCGAATCGGGCGCGTGCCGCGCCAGGACGGCCGCCGCCGCGGGCCCCTGCAGGGCGAGCAGCGCCCGATCATCCAGCATTTCGACCGTCGCATCGCCGGCCATGCCGGCCTGCATATGGGCGAAATCCTGCTCCTTGCAGTCGGCATTGACCACGACGAACAGGTCGTCCGCCCGCCGCGTGACGATCAGGTCGTCCAGAATGCCGCCGGTTTCGTTGGTGAACAGGGTGTAGCGCATGCGGCCCGGGGCCAGAGCCTGGATATCGCCGGGCACCAGGCTTTCGATCGCCCGGGCCGGGTCAGCGCCGGTGACTCGCACCTGACCCATATGCGAGACATCGAACAGCCCCGCCTGGGCCCTTGTGTGACGATGCTCGGCCATGATTCCGAGCGGGTATTGCACCGGCATTTCGTATCCGGCGAACGGCACCATTTTTGCGCCGCAGGCCACGTGCTGATCATACAAAGGGGTCCGCTTCAGGGGGGTATCGGATTGCTCTTGCACCGTTCTCTCTCCCGCCGACAGGCAACGTCGCGAGCCTTGGCTCACGGACGCCCCCTCTGTCTCGGGACCTGAGAGATTTCACCGCCCTGCACCGGCTGTCGATGCCCGGCGGTCTTACCCCTTCGGTGAGACGCGGCATAGCGCTGCGCCTGCTTTCCAGAGTTCCATCACCCCGCGGTCCGGGTGCCTGAGAGTTTCCGGGGCGGTTGCTCCTTCGGCGCCGGCGATAACCAAATGCCGGACTCTCCCGCAGGGTTCGACTGGTTGACTACTATTCGAACCGTCGATGCAGATCATAGTCCGCCCAACCTGCCAGTCAACGCGAAGCCGACAAGAAACCGCTCACCTCTTCGCGACATCCGCCCGTCAAATTTGACCGGATGCCGTACGCTTTCTACCATGTCGCGAACAATCCCTCGGCCGACACGGAGGCGTCACGGATGCACGGTTACTTTGTCGAACAGATGGCGATGTATTCGTCCTACCATCGGGATTTGCGCAACAAGCTCACGCACTTCATTGGCGTGCCGGCCATCGCCTTCTCCCTGCTCATCCCCACGGCCTGGCTGGAGATCGCGCAGGTCGGCCCGTATACGGTATCGGTCGCCACCTTGGTCGCCGCGGCGGTGATGCTGTTCTGGATCCTTCTGGATGCTCCGTTGGGCCTGGCTACAGCCTTGTTCTATATACCGTTTCTGGCCGTTGCCGACTGGCTTTCCGGACTGACGGCAACCACCGGATGGATCGTTTTCGGGGTATTTTTCGTGGGCGGCTGGGTGTTCCAGCTTGTCGGCCACGGGTTCGAGGGGCGCAAGCCCGCGCTGGTCGATAACCTGCTGCAGATATTCATCGCGCCGATGTTCCTGATGGCCGAAGTCTTTTTCGCTCTGGGCCTGCGCCGAAGCCTGCACGACGAAGTCGAGAACCGCTGGCGCGACTATCTGCCGGACGGCGCCGCTGACCGATCGGACCCGAAACCCGCTTAGGACCGGGTCGCGACGTAGGCGGCGGTGCCGGTCATGATCGCCGCGCTGCCGCGATTGACAGCGCGCAACGCCTGCGGGCTGGTAAACAGATGGCGGGCGCGTAGGGCCCCGGCCATATAAGTGGCCAGCACACCGGCATAAACCGTCGCGACCACCGCCGCCAGCCGGACGAACGTGCCGATGTCGACCGCAGCAACGTCGATCAGGTTCGGCAGCAGGGCCAGATAGAACATCATCGTCTTGGGGTTGGCGATGGCAACCGCCAGGCCGCCGGCCGCCGCGCCCATCGGATGGCGCCTGACCGGCTGCGCGTTGCCAGTGGACGAAGCCGTTGGCGCCGTCCACAGCCGGTAGGCGAGATACAGCAGATACGCCGCCCCCAGATATTTCAGCACAACCATCACGTCATGCAGATGGACGGCGATTGCGGCGATACCGAAAACCGCGCAGGCCAGCCAGAATACGTCGCCGACGATCAGGCCAAACGCGAATGCGAGGTTGCCACTGCGCCCGGTGGCCAGCACACGCGCGACCAAGGTGACGACCGTCGGGCCAGGCGTCGCTGTCGCGACGGCGATTATCGCGGCGAAAGCCAGCATCGAAAAGATATCCATCGCGTCCTCCTTCAGCCGTGCGGCCCGCTATTGGGCCGCTGCCGCCTTGCGGTTATAGGCCAATTGCTCGGGCGTCAGTTGCAGGCCGATAACGATGTCGAAGTCGGCACCGGAATCGTTCGGGCCGGGAAAGATCGACTGCAGGGAGCGTTCCTCGACCTCGATCCAGCGATCCCCCGGTTCGAAGGCCATCTCGCTTTGGAACACCTCCTTGACCAGGATCTTGCCGCCCGGCCCAACCACGGAGATGAAATACGGCACGGTGATCTCGAAATCCTTGATGGCCGGACCGACGGTCGCCGAAATCGCGACCTCCAGCTCGATATCGTAGGCGTTGGCTTCATCGTCATAGCTGCAGATGCTGCGCGCCGGCTCGATGGCCGTCTGGTACATGACGTCCGTCAGCGCGCCGCTGGATTCGGGCACGAACCAGACACCCGTTGCCGCCTCCCGCAGCACCAGTACTTCCGGGCAGGGACCGATGTCTTCCACCTCGAAAGGGTCCCGCTGCAGCGCGGCGCAACCTGTCGCCAGAACGGCCAGCATCAACGCCGCTCCAACGCCGGTGCGGCCGCCGCATCGGCGTCCTGTCATCGATTCTGTCCTTGCTTAGAGGGCGTTGTGGCTGCCGTCGCAGAGCGGCTGCTTTTTCGAATACTTGCAGCCGCAGAAGAATACTGTCCGGCTGTTCTCGGCGGTGTATTTGACTGGTTCGAACCCGGAGTCCTTGTGCGATCCGTCGCAAAACGGCTGATTGGCGCTGCGTCCGCAGGCACACCAAAAATAGGTCTTGCCTTCCGCCACATCTACGGCATATGGGGCAGTCTGGGCCACAACGGGGTCGCTCATACCAATGCTTTCCTTGTTAGCGCGGCTGTACTATTTTCCTGACGCCTGACGGGGCCGAACGGCGCGACTTTAATCAAGCGTGCCCGGCCACACAAGCGTTGGTCGGCCCAGGCCGGTTGACAAGCCCCTGAGAACCGAACGAACCGCTACGTCAATGTCTAAACCCAGTCTGGATATCCTGCTCGCCAGCCCGCGTGGCTTCTGCGCCGGTGTCGACCGCGCGATCCAGATCGTGGAACGGTGCCTGGAGAGCTACGGCAGCCCCATCTACGTACGGCACGAGATCGTGCACAATCGTTTCGTGGTCGAGCGCCTGGAGCGGAAAGGCGCCGTATTCGTCGAGGAGCTGGATGAGGTGCCGGAAGGCGGCCGCGTCATTTTCTCCGCCCACGGCGTGCCTAAGGCGGTTCCCGACGAGGCCAAGCGGCGCGAGCTTTTCTATATCGACGCGACCTGCCCTCTGGTCAGCAAGGTCCACGTCGAAGCGGAACGGCATTTCCGGGACGGTTACCACATCATCCTGATCGGCCATGCCGGACATCCGGAAGTGGTCGGCACGCTGGGCCAGTTGCCGGAGGGCGCGATCAGCCTGGTCGAGACCGTCGAGGAAGCGGAACGCTTTCAGCCGGCCGATCCGAAGAACCTTGCCTATATCACCCAGACCACATTGTCGGTCGACGATACCGCCGGCATCGTCGCGGCTCTGAAACGCCGGTTCCCTGAAATCTGCGGGCCTCACAAGGAAGACATCTGCTATGCGACGACAAACCGTCAGCAGGCGGTAAAGGCCATCGCCGCGGACTGCGACGCCCTGATGGTGATCGGCTCGCCCAATTCATCCAATTCGATGCGGCTGGTCGAAGTCGCCTGCCGGGCCGGCTGCGGAAATTCGATGCTGGTGCCGCGCGCCGAGGATATCGACTGGGAACGCCTGGCCGGCGTTCGCCGCCTGGGCATTACCGCGGGCGCGTCGGCGCCGGAAGTGCTGGTCGTCGAGGTGATGGACGCACTGCGCGACCGCTACGACGTCACCGTGGCAGAGACCGTTGTCACCACGGAAGAAGTCACCTTCAAACTGCCCCGCGTGCTGCAGGCCTAAGCGCCTGACAGCGCAGCGTCTTCAAGCAATACTCTCGACCCATGGCCGTTTACACCGAAGTCGGCGACGAAGAACTGGACGACCTGGTCGCCCAGTACGACATCGGACGCGTGGTGTCGTGCAAGGGCATCGCCGAGGGTGTCGAGAATTCGAACTTCCTGCTGCAAACCGATGCCGGCACATACATCCTCACCCTGTACGAAAAAAGGGTGGACGCAGCGGATTTGCCGTTTTTCCTGGGTCTGATGGACCACCTCGCGGCCGGCGGCCTTGCCTGCCCGAGGCCCATCCACGGCCGGGACGGCAAGGCCCTGCGGTCGGTTGCCGGCAGACCGGCGGCGATTATCGAATTCCTGCAGGGCCGCTGGCCCAGGCGCCCGAAGCCCGTTCATTGCGCCGAACTCGGCAAGGCCATGGCGGAGTTGCATAACGCGGCGAGGGATTTTCCCATGCGCCGGCCCAATGCATTGGCGATCGGCGACTGGCGGCCCTTGTTCGAAGCTTGCAAGGACCGCGCCGACGAAGTGCATGCCGGTCTCGCCGCCGACCTGGAGCGGGAGTTGGATACGCTGGAGGCAAGCTGGCCGTCCGGCCTGCCGGACGGCGTGATCCACGCAGACCTGTTCCCGGACAATGTCTTCTTCCTGGATAACCGTTTAAGCGGGCTGATCGACTTCTATTTCGCCTGCAACGATTTCCTCTGCTACGACGTAGCGATCTGCCTCAACGCCTGGTGCTTCGAAACGGACGGGTCGTTCAACGTGACCAAGGCCAGAGTGATGCTGCAGGCCTATCGCGAGGTTCGCGAAATCACCGAATCGGAGTATTACACCCTGCCGATTCTGGCCCGGGGCAGCGCCATGCGGTTCCTGCTGACCCGGCTCTACGACTGGCTCAACCATCCGGAAGGGGCGTTCGTGCAGCCCAAAGACCCGTTGGAATACTACGCCAAGATGCGCTTCCACCGCGCGATCATCGGGCCGAGCGCCTACGGCCTGGATTACTGAGCGCGATGGCCGATAGGGTAGAGATCTGGACCGACGGCGCCTGTTCCGGCAATCCGGGACCTGGCGGCTGGGGCGCCGTCCTGCGTTATGGCGACCGGGAGAAGGAACTGTTCGGCGGAGAACCGGACACCACCAACAACCGGATGGAACTGATGGCCGCGATCCAGGCGCTGGAGGCGCTAAAACGGCCGAGCCAGGTCAGTATCACCACCGACAGCACCTATGTCAGAAGCGGCATCACCGATTGGATCCAGGGTTGGAAACGCAACGGCTGGCGCACCGCCGCGAAGAAGCCGGTGAAGAACGCCGACCTCTGGCGCCGCCTCGACGACGCCAGAGGCCGGCACCAGGTCGACTGGCATTGGGTGAAGGGGCATGCCGGTCATCCGGAGAACGAACGCGCCGACGAACTGGCCCGGCGCGGCATCGCCGAGCTTTAGGAGCCCTCCGATGACTGCCCGCCGTCGGCGGGTTCGACCGCCAGCACCACGCCGTCGACGGACACCACCTGGACAGCAGCGCCTGCCGGCAGATCGGGTCCTTCGATCTTCCAGCTTGAATCGTCGACCACGATGCGCCCACGGCCGTTGACGATAGGCTCGGCCAAGGTGAAGCGCCGGCCGACATACTGCGCGCTGCGGCGGTTCAGGAGCGGCTCGTCGGTGTCGATCGGGTGCCGCTTCAGATACATCCGGGAGATCGCGATGGACGCCACGGACAGCAAGGCGAACAGCATGAACTGGTACTGCCAGCCGAGATCCTGAAAGATCCACGCGACGATGCCGACGACGCCGGCGGAGATGCCGAGCCAGAGGAAAAACGCCCCAGGCACCAGCACTTCGACGACCACCAGCAGCACACCGGCGATAAGCCAGGCCCAGTGCCCGAGACTGGCTATCCAAACGATCAGCGGGTCGCTCATTTCAGATCTCCGCCCCGGTCAGGTGCTGGGCCCTGATGTCGGCACGCTGCCTCTCGGCGCGACCGCAGCAGGCCCCGGCGATGGGCGGCGCGGCGGCGTCGGCCGGGTGCCGTTACCGCCGCCGCCATCGCCGTTGCCGAACAGCTCCTTCGAAATCTGGCCGATGCCGCCAATCGAGCCAATCAGGCTGGAGGCTTCCAGCGGCATCAGCACGACCTTGGAATTCGGCGCCGCGCCGATATTCTCCAGGGCATCGACGTATTTCTGGGCAACGAAGTAATTGACCGCCTGCATGTCGCCGGATGCGATCGCATCCGAGACCATCTGCGTTGCTTCGGCCTCGGCCTTGGCCAGACGCTCCCGCGCCTCCGCATCGCGGAAAGCCGCTTCACGCCGGCCCTCGGCTTCCAGCACCGCGGCCTGCTTCAGGCCTTCCGCGCGCAGGATTTCGGCCGCCCGATCGCCCTCCGCCTCCAGTACCTGAGCGCGTTTTTCCCGTTCCGCCTTCATCTGCCGGCCCATCGCCTCGACAAGATCCCGCGGCGGCGAAATGTCCCTGATCTCCACCCGGGTCACCTTCACGCCCCAGGGGGTCGTCGCCTCGTCGATCACCGTCAGCAGGCGAGCATTAATCGCGTCCCGCTGCGACAGAAGCTCGTCCAGGTCCATCGAACCCATCACGGTACGCAGGTTGGTCATGGCCAGATTGAGGCTCGCGATAGTCAGGTCGCGAACCTCGTAGGCCGCCTTGGCGGCATCGATCACCTGGAAGAACACTACGCCGTCCACCGCCACCATGGCATTGTCCCGCGTAATGACCTCCTGCGTCGGCACGTCCAGCACCTGCTCCATCATGTTCATCTTGGCGCCGATTCGGTCGACGACCGGCACGATCAGATGCAGCCCCGGGCGAAGCGCGCGGGTGTAACGGCCGAACCGCTCGACGGTGAACTCGAAGCCCTGGGGCACCAGTTTGACGCCCATGAAGACAAGAATTACAGCCAGCGCCACAAGGACGATGACGAAGACCGAGAATCCCGAAATCACTAAGGCGCCCATATCGGATCTCCTTTTAACAAAATTGTCGGGAGTGTTTCCCACGGCAGGTAAGCATTGGGTAAATATGGTAGCTGTATTTACCCGCTGCACGCGGAATTTTCGCCTGATTTTCCGACGCTACGGTATTGAAGGGTGTTACATATGCCAAAACAAAGCCGAATTCACTCGTTTCTGCCGCGAACCTATGGCGACCTGAAAGCAGCGGTCGCCGCCCTGATCCACGGCGCCGGCGGCGAGACGCAGGCGGCGGGCCATTGCCGGGTCGGCAAGAGCATGCTGTCCGACTACGCCAATCCGAATCGCGATTCCGTGCATATGCCGGTGGACGTTGTATTGCAACTCGAGCGTGCGGCAGGCCACAGAGCCGTCACGGAGCATCTCGCCGCGGCGCACGACTGTGTCCTGGTCCAATTGCCGAGCCGGCCGTCCAGCGACATCGCGTGGTACCGGCGGCTGGCCCAAATGGGCAAGGAAGCCGGAGACGTCTTCGAAAAAGCGGAAAACGTCCTGGCGGAGTCCGGCGACATCGACAGCGAAACGGCGCCCCATTTGCTTCAAGAAGTCGACGAACTGCTGGCGGTCGTCGCCGAACTGCGCGCAGCAGTGCGCGGCCGTCTTACCGATGGGGCTTAGGGCGAAAAGCACGTATCCTTGCTTCCGCCTCGGTAATCTGGGACTTCGTCATGTCCCCGGCCACTTCGCGCTGCCGCTCTTCGGCCCACGCGCGCCCCTGAACGGCCGCCAATCCAAGCCACTTGTAGGCCTCCACAAGATCGCGCTCTAGGCCCAATCCCCGCGCCGTCAGATCACCCAGATTGAGTTGGGCGCTGGCGTCGCCTCTATCGGCCGCGGCCCGATACAACCGCGCAGCTTCGGTCAGATCCAGCGCCACGTAGGTACCGGTTCTGTATAGACCGGCCAAAGCCAACTGAGACGACGGGTCCCCGGCCTCCGCGAGGCCACGCCAGATACGGACCGCTTCCGGGTAGTCGCCCGCATCGAAGGCCTTCAATCCATCGGCCAGCGTCTCGCCCAAAGCCGGCGGAACAGTCAGCCAGGAAACAACCAGAATCGTGACAAATTTACGGCACCGCATACCCCGACTTTAACCCAAATCACGCAGTTTTCGGCCCATCGGCAAAATCGCACAAGGTCAAAGCGGAATCGCAGCGCCGCAAGGGTCCTCATTTGTGGCAAAAAAGGGCTCGGAAATCGTAACGGTTGACGTGAGCATGGTAAATTTTGATGCTGCTGCCTTTGATTCAGTCTCGGATCAAAGAATCATGAGCGTTAGTGTCTAGGAGTTTTATTCGGTTTTTCGGACGCGGTTGCAGCTTGAGAGTCCGTTCGAGATTTTTTAAGCATTTATTTAATCGGTATGAACATAAGGTTTAACTGGCGCAACTCTTGGATTCGTCCGGGTCGGTATTGCGCTAAACAGGCTATCGAATGCAAGGATCGTTGCTGATCTTATGAAAGTTCTAATGCCTTGTTACGAATTTCCGCCGCTCGGTGGCGGCGGGGCCAAGGTGGTCGACGGCCTCTCGTCGGAACTCGTGCGCCAGGGCCACCAGGTCGATATCGTAACCATGGGCTTCCGAGATCTGCCTCGTTACGAGGAAGTAAACGGCGTCAAGGTGTATCGTGTCCCTTGCCTGCGGCGCAGTGAAGCGATCTGCTCGCCGCTGGAAATGATCACCTACATCGTATCCGCCTTCTTCAAGGTGCTGAAACTGAGCGCCAGCGGCCGGTACGACATCATTCATCCGCACTTCATCTTTCCGGACGGCATCACGCTGTTGCTGCTCAAGCTGCTGAAAGCAAAGCGCTACATCGTCACGGCGCACGGATCCGACGTGCCGGGCTACAACCCGGACCGCTTTAAGCTGATGCATGTTCTGCTGGCGCCATTCTGGAAAATGACTGTACGCAACGCGGATTCGATCGTTTGCCCGTCGGAGTCTCTGCGCGAGCGTATCGTGCGTGCCTGCGCCTCGGCCAGAACCTGCCTCATACCGAACGGTTTCGATATCGATCGACTCACCGGAAAGAAGCCCAAGCAGAAGCGTATCCTGGTCGTATCCCGCATGTTCGAACGCAAGGGCGTTCAGTATTTTCTGAAGGCGCTGGCCGGTCTGGACCTCCAGCACGAGATCCATGTCGTCGGCGACGGCCCCTACCTTCCGGAACTGCGCAAAATGGCGGAACAGGACGGGGTCGACGTCAAATTCTGGGGCTGGGTCGATAACGAGGCCCCAGAACTGGCCGACCTCTATGAAACGTCGGAGATATTCGTCTTTACATCGGAGGCCGAGAATTTCCCGATCGTGCTGCTGGAGGCAATGGCCGCGGGATCGGCCATCATCACGACCGACGGTACCGGATGCGCCGAGGTCGTCGGCGATACCGGACGTCTCGTCGAACCGAAGAACTCCCTGGCAATCCGGGAAGCCCTCGCCGAGCTGATCGGCAATCCGGAACGTTGCCGCAACATGGGCCAGGCCGCGCGGCGCCGACTGGAGGACAATTTCTCATGGCGGTCCGTGGCGCAGCGCTACGTCGAGCTATACACGTCGCGTGACAGGCTCGTCCATGAAACGACCGAGCCATCGGCCGACTTAATGCCGCCGCCGGTTCATCAGCACGAAAACAGCTCGTCGCGATAAAAAAGGGGGCTTTGAGCCCCCTTTTTCTTGGTCTGATTCAATCGTCTAGAATTAGAGCTGATTCAGCATGTATTCCGCGCTGGATACCTCGAACGCGCCCGGCGCCTCGATATTCAGTTCCGTCACCGTGCCGTCATCGACGATCATGGAAAAACGCTGTGAACGCGTGCCCAAACCAAAACCGGACCCGTCGAGTTCCAGGCCCAACGCCTTGGCGAACTCGCCATTGCCGTCGCCCAACATGCGCACTTTATCGCCGACGTTCTGATCCTTGCCCCATGCGCCCATAACGAATGCGTCGTTGACCGACATGCAAACGATGCTGTCCACGCCTTTCGCCTTGATGCCATCGGCGTTCTTTACGAACCCCGGCAGATGCTTGGCCGAACAGGTCGGTGTAAAAGCACCTGGTACGGAGAACAAAGCGACTTTCTGACCCTTGAACAGATCCGCCGTGCTGACCGGCGCCGGCCCATCGCCCGTCATTTCCATCATTGTCGCTTGCGGAATCTTATCTCCAACTTTGATCGTCATGGCTCCCTCGATAGTCTGAAGTTGCGCCGGCATTCGCCGGCCGATGATTGGTTAAGACATACCTCCCGGACATAGGTGGATATGCGGCCAGAGTCCAGCCCGGTCCCGCTGCGCCACCTCCTTTGTCAGGGCTTCGGCACCGCGACCACAGTGCGCTCGACTGCCCGGGCGCCGTCAATCAGCGTCACCGTCAGAGGCACCCCGGCCAGCGGTTTCCCCGACTTCCCGGCATCGACATGAATCCGAAACCCCGCCCGCCGGCCGCCATCGGACAGGGTCAATTCGGGTCGACCGAAAGCGTACCGCCCCGGCGCTTCCACCAGCATGTCCGGTAGCCCGAAGGGGCGATCCGCGGTAACCGAGACGAGCAGGACCTGGTCGCGGCCGACACCGCCGGCGCTGACGCTGTCGATTTCGAAATGTTTATCGGGCGCGCGCGTCGGCACCTCCATGGCATAGCGCGCGATGGTCGAGGCATGCGGCGTCGATTGCGGCGGGCCGGCCGGCAGGTCCAGCACCAGTTCCTCATCGTGGGGAACGCAGATATTGGAGCAGACTGCATAACGGATACCCAGGCGGAACGTCGCCGCCTCGCCCGCCTTCGCAAGCCGCGCCCTGACCGGCAGCACCACCGTATCCTCGTAGCCGAATGTCTCGAGCCCATAGAACTGAAACCGGCTTGGCGCGGGCCAATCGACGGGCGCGTCGGCCAAGTTTGCCGAGGCGGACCAGTCGAAATGTGGCGGAATTCCAGCATCTCCCGGGCTGCGCCAATAGATCTTCCATCCCGGCTGCAGCCGGAACTCCAGGCCCAGTTGAACATCCTTGCCGTCGCCAACGGTGCTCTGGGCCGAGATCAACCTCAGCCGGCTGTGATCCGTCTCCTGCCATGGAGAAGCGGCCGTATCCGCATATGCGGGAACCGCCACGGCGAGCGTCAGCAGCGCCCCAATCACCCCACCGGACCACTTAGCGATCATCGTTTCGAACCATGCAGTCAATCCGACCCCGGAATATAGGCCGACAATCTTTCTCAATAACCTCTTCCGGCCCTTCAATTCATAACAATCGCGTCATATCGCCGGACTGTTAACCAAACCGACAATCGTGAAAAACGTGATCGCGAAACGATCACATTGTCGGCCGTCAGCCTTGTATTGCGGGGCTGATGGATACATTCTGTAGGTATCATGTCCGATGAAAACGGATACCTCGAAGGACAACTTTTGATCGCCATGCCGAGCATGAGCGATCCTCGGTTCGAGCGTACGGTCATTTATCTGTGCGCCCATTCATCGTCAGGCGCGATGGGCTTGGTCGTTAATAAGCCTTTGGAAAATATAACATTCCCCGAGCTTACCGGACAACTCGGCATCGAAGACGTGCCGGAGCGCAGCGATATCCGTGTGCAGTTCGGCGGGCCGGTGGAAACCGGCCGTGGTTTCGTGCTGCATTCGCCGGACTATGCCCGGGAGGCCACGGCGATCGTCGGGGACGAAGTCGCCCTTACCGCGACGGTCGACGTGCTCAGGGCTCTGGCGACCGGAGAAGGCCCGAATCGAGCGATACTGGCGCTTGGCTACGCCGGATGGGCACCGGGGCAGTTGGAGGACGAGATCCAGCGCAACGGCTGGCTGCACAGCGAAGCCGACAACGATCTGGTGTTCGGCGAAGAGCTGGAGAAGAAGTGGCCCAACGCGGTCAGTAAGCTTGGGATCGATCCAAGCCTGCTGTCCTTGGACGCCGGGCACGCCTGAGCGAACCGACTCAGGACCGCTTGGTCGCGATGGCCTTTTCGGTGTAGGTCGGCCGCGGGTCGGAATTCAGCAAGGCAAACAGCAGGTGGTCGCGCCAGGCGCCGTTGATGCAGAGATACTCCCTGGCGTAGCCCTCTTCCGTAAACCCGCATTTGCGCAACAGATCCTGGCTCGGTTGGTTCTGCGGCAGGCAGGCCGCTTCCAGCCGATGCATGCCAAGCTCCCCGAACACCCACGGGATCATGGCGCAGAGCGCCTCGTGCATGTATCCGCTTCGCGCGAACGGTTTGCCGATCCAATAGCCGGTCGCGCAGGCTTGCGTTACGCCGCGGCGCAGATTGCTCAACGTGATTCCGCCAAGCAGCGTGCTGGCCTCGCGATCGAAAATGAAGAACGCGTAGCCGGCATCGTCGCGCGCATCCTGGGCATAGCGTTTCATGCGCCGCCGGAAGGCTGACCGCGACAGGGCGTCGGCCGGCCAAGTCGGCTCCCACGGCGTCAGGAATTCCCTGCTTTCGGCCCGTAGGCGCGCCCAGTTGGTCCAATCGGACAGTTGCGGCGGACGCAGATAGATCCGCGTGGAATCGAGCACGGGGCCGGGAACGATCAGCGATAATCTATCGAGCATACTGCGTTACCGCCCTAGCGCGGCTTGGTGAGTCAGCCGAATCTTGCCGCGATACTGTCGTAACTTTCAAGCCCGCCCACCGGACCGATCGCGGCCACCGCGGGGCGTCCCGACTCGATCAGCCTGGCCGCCGCCTGGGCAACCGCGCCGGCATCGACCGCATTCACCCTGTCCATGACTTCCTGCGTGGAGAGCGGCCTGCCGAAAATATGCATCTGCCTGCCGATCTGTTCGATCCGCGCGGTTGGGCTCTCCAGTGACATGAACAGGCCGGCCTTGAATTGCGCACGCGCGCGGCCGATCTCTTCGCCGCCGACGTGGCCGGCCACTTTCGCCACTTCGCCGCAGAGCACCGGCACCAGTTCGTCCAGGTGATCGGGGCTTGTGCCCGCGTAGATCCCGAACATGCCGCCGTCGACATAGGCCGAGGCAAAACTGAAGACGGAATAGGCCAGGCCGCGTTTCTCTCGGATTTCCTGGAACAGCCGGGACGACATGCCGCCGCCCAAGACCGTCGCCAGCACCTGGAGCGGATAAAAATCGTCATCGTGGTATGACACCGCGTCGAACCCAAGCGCCAGGTGCACCTGTTCCAGGCTGCGCCCCTCGCGCCGGTCCCCACCGCTCCAAACCGCGGCTTCCGGAACCACCTCAACCGCCGCCTCCAGTTTGTCGAAGGCCCGGTCGGCGAGCGCCACCACCGTATCGTGATCGACGGCGCCGGACACCGCGAGCACCATGCGCGGACCGCGGTAGTGAAGTTTCATGTAGCGGTTGAGGTCCTCGCGGGCGTAGCTGGCGACGCGCTCGGAGGTACCGAGAATGGAGCGTCCGAGCGGCTGTTCCGCGTAAGCGATTTCCTGCAGCCAGTCGAAGACGATGTCGTCGGGCGTGTCGTGCGCCTGAGCGATCTCCTGGATTACCACCTCTCGCTCGCGCGCCAGCTCGGCTTCCTCGAACGTCGAGTTCTGCAAGATGTCCGCCAGAATATCGAGCGCCAAGGGCATGTCGTCTTTCAACACCCGGGCGTAGTAGGCCGTGTGCTCGCGGCCGGTATAGGCGTTGAGATGCCCGCCGACGGCCTCGATCTCCTCGGCGATGGCGCGCGCGTCTCGGCGCTCCGTGCCCTTGAAAGCCATATGCTCAAGCAGGTGGGCCACGCCGTTCTGAGCAACGGTTTCGTGCCGGGCGCCGGCGTCGACCCAGATACCAACGGCTGCCGTCTCCAGGTGATCGATGCGGTCCGTTACGACACGCAGGCCGTTATCCAACGTCGTTATATTCACATTCATCGGGTATTTTTCTCTGTCGGCCGGGTCAGGCTTGCCCGGTCAGCGATATAGGTTTCTACCGATTGCAGATCGTTGGCCAGCCGGTCGTAACGCTCCTCGCGCTGCAACAGGTCGGCAAGCCGAGGTGGAAGCGATGGCCGGACGCCCGTCGCCCGCTCCACCGCGTCGGGGAATTTCGCCGGATGCGCCGTCGCCAACGTAATCATCGGGATCGCCGGTTCGGCCCGGCATTGCCGCGCGGCCCTGACACCGACGGCCGTGTGCGGATCGATGATCTCGCCGCAGGCCGCATGGACCTCGGCAATCGTCTCGAGGGTTTCGTTCTCGTCAACGCGGCAGCCGACGAACAGAGTGCCCGTTGCCGCCTTTTCCGCGTTGGTGAGCCGAAATCCGCCATGCTCGGCGAACTGGGCCATGCAGGCGCGTAGCCGCTCCGGATCACGGCCATGCAGGTCGTACAAATAGCGTTCGAAATTCGACGCGACTTGAACGTCCATGCTCGGGCTGATCGTCGGGTGCACCGTGCCGGCCCTGTATTCGCCGCTTTGGAAGAACCGCGCCATAATGTCGTTCCGGTTGGTCGCGACCACCAGCTTGTCGACCGGCAAGCCCATCTGCCGCGCGGCATAGCCCGCGTAAACGTCACCGAAATTGCCGGTTGGCACCGAGAACGCCACCGGGCGGTGCGGGCCGCCAACCGCCACCGCCGCCGTGAAGTAATAGACGATCTGCGCCATCACGCGGGCCCAGTTGATCGAGTTGACCGCCGACAGCCGGACCCGGTCACGGAACGCCGCATCGTTGAACATGTCCTTCAGCAACGCCTGGCAGTCGTCGAACGTGCCTTCCAGCGCGATGTTGTGGACGTTGTCGTCGAGGACGGTCGTCATTTGGCGACGCTGGACTTCCGATACCCGGTCGTGCGGATGCAGGATGAAGATGTCCACCGCCTCTCGCCCACGGCAGCCTTCGATCGCCGCAGGCCCGGTGTCGCCGGACGTGGCGCCGACCACCGTGATCCGCTCGCCCCGCTTGCTCAGCACATGGTCGAACAGCCGGCCAAGCAGCTGCATGGCGACATCCTTGAACGCCAACGTGGGGCCATGGAATAGCTCCAGCAGCCAGTCATTGTCGCCGATCTGCTTCAGGGGTACGACGGCCGGGTGCCCAAAACCCGCATAGACCTCACCGGCCATTTGGGCCAGCGTCTGCTTCGAGATGCTGTCGCCGACAAACGGCTGGATCACCTCGACCGCCACCTCGGCATAGGGACGCCCGGCCATGGCCGCGATCTGCGCCGACGAAAACGCCGGCCAGGATTCCGGCACATACAGGCCGCCGTCCCGGGCCAGCCCGGCCAGCAATACCTGCTCGAAGTCGACCGCGGGAGCCTCTCCCCGCGTGCTGACAAAGCGCAACCGCTTGTCTCCCAATCTTATTCTGCTTTTCAACCGGTGCTAGGCGAGCCTTACCCTAGTCAAAATAACGCGCCTGTAAATGCGCCTTAAAAGCCTGGGTATCAAGCGGTTTTCCCGTCGCTTCCGTCAACAGCGCATCGGTGTCGAACCGCCGGCCATGGCCGTGCACGTTGGCGCGCAGCCAGGCCAGCAACGGGCCGAAATCGCCCCGCGAGATTCCCGGCAGGATATCCGGCGCTTCCGCCGTGGCCGCGGCGAACAGCTGCGCGGCCGCCAGGGCGCCCAACGTGTAGGTCGGGAAATAGCCGTAGGCGCCGTCCATCCAATGGATGTCCTGCATGCAGCCGTCGCGGTCGTCCGGCGGCCGGATGCCGACCAGATCCTCCATCGCGTCGTTCCAGGCGCCCGGCAGGTCCTTGACCGCGAGATCGCCGGACAGGATCGCCCGTTCCAGCCGGTAGCGCAGCATCACGTGCAGAGGATAGGTCACTTCGTCGGCGTCGACGCGGATCAGGCCGCGCGCTACTTTGGCGTAGAGCCTGGCCAGATTGTCGATTTCCCAGGCCGGACCGCTGCCGCCGAATACCTCACGCATCAGCGGCGCGGCATAATCCAGGAAGTGCCGCCCCCGGCAGACCTGCATCTCGACCAGCAGCGACTGGCTTTCATGCAACGCCATGCCGCCGGCCTCTCCGACCGGCTGATAGCGCCAGTCCCGCGGCAGGCCCATCTCGTAGAGCGCGTGGCCGGTTTCGTGCAGCGTGCCCATCAGCGACTGAGTGAAATCCTCCTCGCTGTAGCGCGTGGTGATCCTGACATCGTCGACCACGCCGCCGGTGAACGGATGATGACTGACGTCCAACCGGCCCTGATCGAAATCGAACCCCAGGGCGCGCATCAGCCGCTCCCCAAGGTCACGCTGCGCATCCACCGGGAACGGCCCGTCGGGAATGACGGGTTCCGGCCGGCTCGCCTGCGCTTCCAGAACCTTCTCCAGGAAGCCCGGCAGGAAGCCTTCCAAGTCGGCGAACAAGGTGTCGATCCGGGCCGTGCTGCCGCCTGGCTCGTATTGGTCGAGCAACGCATCGTAGGGTGAGCAATCGAGCGCGTCGGCCCGGGCCATTGCCGATTCACGGGTTAATGCGACGACTTTTTCCAGGTGCGGACAGAGGCGCTGGAAGTCGTTCGCCTGACGCGCCTCGCGCCAAACCATCTCGCAGGCCGAGCCGGCGCGCGTCAATGCCGCGACCAGATCGGGCGGCACCGCATTGGCATGTTGCCAGGCGCGCCGCATACGACCCAGATTGGCCGCCTGCCAGGCATCCGCCCCATCGACCGACGCTTCGGCGTTATCCAACAGGTCAGCCACGTCCGGCTCGGTCAGGATCGCCTGTGATTCCAACGTCAGGGCGGTCAGTTGCTCCGCCCGCCCTTCCGCCGCGCCGGACGGCATCGTCGTCGCGTAGTCCCAATGCAGAATAGCCATGGCTTCGCCCAGCAGGGCACGCCGGCGAAACCGGCTTTCCAGGTCTTGGTAGGCGTTCATACGACCGCTCGTTTCCGTCGGCTTCGGTGCCAGAGAATGTAGATCGCGACCAGCGCCGCGGCGAGACCGTACCAGGTGATCGCGTAAGCCAGGTGGTTGTTGCGCAGCGTCACCCGTGTCTGGCCGCCAAGCGGATAGCCGCCGGGATTGGGGTCAGGGCCTGCCGCGACGTACACGGTCGGCGGGTCGATATCCATGGTCTTGGCGATCGCCGGCAGGTCGGCGAAGAACCAGACGTTCTTTGCCGGGTCGTTGTCCGGCACGAACGACGCCTGCCCCCAGCCCTTGCGTACGATACCGTCGACAACGACCGAACCGCCGACCTGGCCGTCGGCGCGGGTCGCCGGGTCCTTGTTGTCTCTCGGCACCCAGCCGCGGTTGACCAGAACCACGCCATCGCCGTCGTCGCGGTTAAGCGGCGTATAGATGTGATAGCCAAGATTGCCGCGATGGGAGTGCGAAACCATGTGCACTTCCTTCGCATGATCGAAGGTGCCCGAGACGGTGACACGCCGGTAGTCCCAAGTTTCGGGATCGACCGGGCCGGCCGGCAGCGGCACCGGCGCCGCGGCAAGCTGCGCCTCCATCTGCGCGATCAGGTTGAGTTTCCAGTCAAGCCGGTACACCTGCCAGCTGCCGAGGGCGATCATCGCCAACACGGCCGGCACGGTCATCACAGTCGGCCAGAAAGCCGGACGAAAGCCGCTCATCGCCTATCCAACTTCGATGTTCGAGGTGGCTTTGTGGCGAAACTGCAGCGCGATCAACGTCGCCTTGAACGGCCTAAGCAGCATCGCCGCCCCGACCAGGATCGACGGCAGCCACAACGCAGCGTGCAGCCAGTAAGGCGGTTGATGCATCACCTCCACCACCAAGGCGCCGGCCACCACCATAAAGCCCAGAATGAGAATGACGAAAACCGCCGGCCCGTCGCCGGAATCGGCAGCGGCGTAGTCGAGATCGCAGTTCGGGCAGCGCTCGGCGAGCTTAAGGTATCCCTGGAACAGCCGGCCTCCACCACAGCGCGGGCATTTGCAGGTCAGCCCGGCGCGAAACGGCGACACCTCCGGCCCGGCGGAATACACCATATGGCGCGCCGTTGCCCCGACTGCCTAGCCGAACAGCGGCGCGTCCCCTTTCCCCCACAGATAAATGCAGAAGAACAGGAACAGCCAGACCACGTCGACGAAATGCCAGTACCAGGCGGCCGCCTCGAAGCCGAAATGATGGTCGGGCTTGAAGTGCCCTGCCGTCGCACGGAACAGGCAGACAATCAGGAAGATGGTGCCGATCAGCACATGCGCGCCATGGAAGCCGGTCGCCATGAAGAACGTGGATGCATAGATCCCGCTGTCGAACGCAAACGGCGCATGCCAATACTCGTAGGCCTGAATACAGCTGAATAGCGCGCCCAGGACCACGGTGCAGATCAGCCCCTGAACCAGCCCTTTGCGATCGCCGTGTTGCAGCGCGTGGTGTGCCCAGGTCACGGTGGTGCCGGACAGCAGCAGGATGACGGTGTTGACGAACGGCAGGTGCCAGGGATTGAAAACCTGGATGCCTTCGGGGGGCCAGACGTCGCCCATCTGCTCGGTCGGAAACAGGCTGGCGTTGAAGAACGCCCAAAACCAGGCAACGAAGAACATCACCTCTGAGGCGATGAACAACACCATGCCGTAGCGCAGGCCCAGTTGGACGATTGGGGTGTGGTGGCCCTGATGCTCTCCCTCGCGGATCACGTCGCGCCACCAGACGACCATGGTGTAGGCGACACCGACAAGCCCGATGACCAGCAGCCAGGGGCCCATGTCGTACATGTACATGACCAGCCCGATCGCCATGACGAAGGCGGCGACGGCGCCGACCGCCGGCCAGGGACTGGGGTCCACCAGATGATAATCGTGACCCTTTGCGTGCGCGTCAGCCATGGTCATGCTCCCTACAAACGCTGTCAGTCTCGGCGGTCATTCGAACCCGCCCAAAATATCGCGGCCGGCGGCGGCCAGCTTGGTCGGGCCGTCGTCCGCCCGGCCTGCCGTCTCTTCCGTACGAAAAAATGTATAGGACAGCGTGATCGTGTTCACGTCGTCCATGTTGGGATCGTCGACCAGTTCCGGATCGACGAAAAACTCAACCGGCATCTCGACCGTCTGGCCGGGCGCCAGGGTCTGCTCGGTAAAGCAGAAACATTCCATTTTGCTGAAGTAGATGCCGGCTTTCTGCGGCGTCACGTTGAACGTCGCCGTACCGGTAATTTGATCGGCCGTCGGATTGGCCGCGTTGTAGAACGCAAGCCCGCTCTGTCCGATCTTCAGTTCCATTTCGCGCTGGGCCGGCTGAAACCGCCACGGCATTTCGCGCGCCACATCGGCATTGAACCGAACCTTGATCACCCGGTCGACGATCTGCCCGGGCGCCGCATCCGCGACCTGCGTGGTGCCGCCATAGCCGGTCACCCGGCAGAACAAGTCGTAAAGCGGCACCGCCGCGTAGGACAAGCCAATCATGCCGGCGACGAAGCCGGCCGCCGACAAAGCAACGATCCCGTTCCGGTTCACCACTGCCCCCATCTCAAACCCTGAAACTTGACGATTGTGATCACGAAGAACAACGCGACCAGCGCCAGCAACACGCCGGCCAGTGCGTAGTTGCGGCCCCGCCGCCGCCTATGTTCTTCCGATATCGGCATATCAAGCGAAGACATCGAAGCCACGGTCCGCCAACAGCGTCGCGAACAACAGGAAAAGGTAAAGGATTGAGTAGCCGAACATCTGCTTGGCCGGCCTCTCGTCGCCATCGGCGGCGCGCAGGACCCGTACCGAAGACAGGACGAACAGCACCCCAAGCACCGTCGCGACACTGCCGTAGATCATACCGGCGGCGCCCAGCGCCACTGGCGCGAGCGTGATCGGAAACAGCAGCAGGGTGTAGATCAGCATCTGCCGGCGGGTCGCGGCGCGCCCGGCAACCACCGGCAGCATCGGCACGCCGGCCTTGGCATACTCGTCGGAACGGTACAAAGCCAGCGCCCAGAAATGCGGCGGCGTCCACATGAAAATGATGGCGAACAAAGAGATCGACGCGAGGCTGATATCGCCGGTCACCGCCGCCCAGCCGATCATCGGCGGAAAGGCGCCAGCCGCGCCGCCGATTACGATGTTCTGCGGTGTGCGCCGCTTCAGCCACATGGTGTAGACCAGAACATAGAACGCAATGGTCAGGGCCAGCAGGCCGGCCGCGACGGCGTTGATCGCCAAGCCCATCACCAGCACCGATGCGACGGACAGGGTGACCCCGAAACCGAGCGCATCCGCCGGCGTGATCACACCGCGCGGTATAGGCCGGCTCTGGGTCCGGCGCATCACCGCGTCGATGTCGGCGTCGAACCACATGTTGATCGCCCCCGACGCCCCGGCGCCCACCGCAATGCAGAGCAACGCAGTAAAGGCCAGAACCGGATGCAGACCGCCCGGCGCCAGCAGCATGCCGGCGAGACCGGTGAATACGACAAGCGACATCACCCGCGGTTTCAGCAACGCGAAGTAATCGCGCGCGTCCGCCGCCGGCCCGCTCTCCGAGCCGACCGCGGCCGGGTTTAGGCTAACGTCCGACAATTCTCCGATGCCCTCGACGTTACTTGATCTGCGGCAGTTCGTTGAACTGGTGGAACGGCGGCGGCGACGACAGGGTCCATTCCAGGGTCGTCGCGCCCTCGCCCCACGGGTTCGCCGGGCAGACCACTTTCTTCGTGTATAGACGGAACAGCATGTATAGGAAGATCAGCACGCCGAAGCCGGAGATGAAGGCCCCGATCGACGAGACGTAATTCCACGGCCCGAAGGCGTCCGGATAGTCCGGAATCCGACGCGGCATGCCGGCCAGCCCCAGGAAATGCTGCGGGAAGAACAGCAGGTTCACGCCGATGAAGGTGACCCAGAAGTGGAGCTTGCCGAGCCATTCGTCGTACTGGTAGCCCGACATCTTGCCGATCCAGAAATAGAACCCGGCGAAGATAGCGAACACCGCGCCCAAGCTCAGCACATAGTGGAAATGGGCCACCACGTAGTAGGTGTCGTGCAACGCGTTGTCGATACCTGCATTGGCCAGAACCACGCCGGTAACGCCGCCGACCGTGAACAGGAAGATGAAGCCGATCGACCACAGCATCGGCGTCTTGAACTCGATCGAGCCGCCCCACATGGTCGCGATCCAGCTGAAGATCTTTACGCCGGTCGGCACGGCAATCACCATCGTCGCGGCGACGAAGTAGGCGCGCGTGTCGACGTCCATGCCGACGGTGTACATGTGGTGCGCCCAGACGATGAAGCCGACCACGCCGATCGCCACCATCGCATAGGCCATGCCCAGATAGCCGAATACCGGCTTGCGCGAGAAGGTGGAGACGATCTGGCTGATGATGCCGAAGCCCGGCAGAATCAGGATGTACACTTCCGGATGGCCGAAGAACCAGAACAGGTGCTGGAACAGGATCGGATCGCCACCGCCTTCCGGATTGAAGAAGGCGGTGCCGAAATTGACGTCGGTCAGCAGCATGGTGATCGCGCCGGCGAGAACCGGCAGCGACAGCAGCAGCAGGAACACGGTCACCAGAATCGACCAGACGAACAGCGGCATCTTGTGCAGGGTCATGCCCGGCGCGCGCATATTGAAGATCGTGGTGATGAAGTTGATCGCACCCAAAATCGAGGATGCACCGGCGATATGCAGACTGAGAATCGCGAAACTGATCGCCATGCCGCCTGTCGCCGATAGCGGCGGATAGATCGTCCAGCCGCCCCCAACGCCGTCGCCGCCGGGCTGGCCCGGCACGTACATGGAGATCACCAGCAGAAGGATGGCCGGCGGCAGCAGCCAGAACGAAATGTTGTTCATGCGCGGGAACGCCATGTCCGGCGCGCCGATCATCAGCGGCACGAACCAATTGCCGAACCCGCCGATCATCGCCGGCATGACCATGAAGAAGATCATGATCAGGCCGTGCGCCGTGACCAGCACGTTGAAGAAATGGTAGTCGCCGCCAAGCACCTGATCGCCCGGCACCATCAGCTCGGCGCGCATGACCATCGACATGAACCCGCCGATGATTCCGGCGATGATCGCGAACACCAGGTACATCGTCCCGATGTCCTTGTGGTTCGTCGAATAGACCCACCGCTTCCAGCTATAGATGGAAGGCTTGTGGTCGTCATGCGTATCGTGCGCCGCGTCGTGCATATCCGCCATCGCTTAAACCTCTCGCAACCGTCAGTTGGCGTCTGGCGTCGCCGCGGCCACGTCGACCGCCGGCGCATCCGCACGCGCAAATTCTTTCTTCGCTTCTTCGACCCAGGCGTCGAACTCTGCCTTGGGCACGGCTCTGACCATGATCGGCATGAACCCGTGCCGGATGCCGCAGAGCTCCGAGCATTGCCCGTAGTAGACGCCCGGCTCCTCGACCCGGAACCAGGTTTCGTTCAGCCGCCCGGGCACGCCGTCCAGCTTCACGCCGAACTGCGGCACCGCCCAGGAGTGGATCACGTCTTCCGCGGTGACCAACAGCCGGACGTTGGCATCGGTCGGCACGACGACGGCGTTATCGGTGGCCAGCAGACGGGGCTCGCCCGGCTCCAACTCGTCGTCTTCCTTCATCACCGCGTCGAAGCGGAAATTGTCGTGATCCGGATATTCATAGGACCAGTACCATTGCACGCCGATGGCCTTGATCGTCATGTCCGCCTCGGCCGTCCGGTCGCTGTAGTACAGGAGTCGGAAGGACGGAATGGCTATGACGACCAGTATCATGATCGGCACGACCGTCCACAGCACCTCGATCGTCGTGTTGTGGGAGGTTTTCGACGGCACCGGATTGCGGCGCGCGTTAAAGCGGATCATGACAATCAGCAACAGCACCAGCACGAACAAGGCGATGAACGTGATGATGAACAGCAGCAGGGTGTGGAAGTCGTGAATCCGCTCCATCACCGGCGTAACGGCTTCCTGCAGACCCAGTTGCCAGGGCACCGAATTCGCGAACGCCGTGGCCGGCATCGCTGCCAGCACCGCGCCGGCCGTCGCCAAACGCGAGCAAGCCTTACGAAGCAACATTGCGTGCAACTCTCTACGCTCCCAATTAATTCTGTCGAACGGGAAGTTCGGACCCCCTCAAGCCCGAGCGGATTATAGTCGCAGCCCTCTAACGAAAGCCGCCTAGATCCAAAAATGCGACCTTATGTCGCACAAACCTGAAATCATCCGACGGTAACGATTAGCTGACCGGCCGATAAAATTCGGCGGCACCCCTTACCATATGCTAGGAACAAACCGCTATAGGGTTTGCCGACGCTGCAGTTCCGGCGCCCGCCAGACAGGAGCTTATTGATGAGCGATCTCGTCGTTTCGGACGGCCTCTTCTTCGACCGCACCGGCCTGGGTAAGGACAAGGTGCAGACCATCGTCGACGACGCGTTGCATGGCGCCGACGACGGCGAGATGTACCTCGAATACACACAGTCGGAGAGTTTCGCGTTCGACGACGGTCGGCTGAAAAGCGCGAGCTTCGATACCGCCCAGGGCTTCGGCCTACGCGCCGTGTCCGACGAATCGACCGGCTACGCCCATGCCTCCGACCTGAGCGAGCAGGCAATGAAGCGCGCCGCCGGCACGGTCAAGGCGGTGCGCAGCGGCCAGGGCGGCGTGATGGCCGCGCCGCCGCCCGGCACCAACACGTCGCTCTATGTGGACGACAATCCGCTCGGCGCGGTGCCGTTCGACGCCAAGGTAAAGTTGCTTCAGGACATCAATGAATATGCCCGCGCCAAGGATCCCCGGGTGCGGCAGGTGAGCTGTTCCCTGCTTGGCTCGTGGCAGGCGATCCAGATCATCCGCGCCGGCGGCGAACGGATGGCCGATATCCGGCCGCTGGTCCGACTCAACGTCTCGGTCGTCGCCGGCGACGGCGACCGGCAGGAGTCCGGCTCCTACGGCATGGGCGGGCGCACCGGCTACGACCTCTACCTCCGGCCCGGCGAATGGCAGGGCGCTGTTGACGAAGCCTTGCGCCAGGCCTTGGTCAACCTGGATTCGATCCCGGCGCCGGCCGGCGAGATGACCGTTGTACTTGGCCCGGGCTGGCCCGGCATCCTGCTGCATGAAGCCATCGGCCACGGCCTGGAAGGCGATTTCAACCGCAAGAAGACCTCGGTCTTTTCGGGCCTGCTCGGCGAACGGGTGGCCGCGCCCGGTGTCACCGTCGTCGACGACGGCACCATCCAAGACCGGCGCGGCTCGCTCACCATCGACGACGAGGGCACGCCGGCCCAGAACACCGTGCTCATCGAGGACGGCATTCTGAAAGGCTATATGCAGGATCGCCTGAACGCCCGCCTGATGGGCATGGAAGCGACCGGCAACGGCCGCCGTCAGGGCTTCGCGCATATGCCGATGCCGCGAATGACCAACACCTACATGCTGGCCGGGGACCGCGACCCGAAGGAGATTCTGTCGGGTGTGAAGAACGGCGTCTACGCGGTCTCGTTCGGCGGCGGCCAGGTTGACATTACCTCCGGCAAGTTCGTGTTCTCCTGCACCGAGGCTTACCAGGTCCAGGACGGTAAGGTCGGCGCGCCGCTGAAAGGCGCGACCCTGATCGGCGCCGGCGAAGACGTGCTGCGCAAAGTCGCCGCCGTCGGCAACGACCTGGAGCTGGACAGCGGCATCGGCACCTGCGGCAAGAACGGCCAGGGCGTGCCGGTCGGCGTCGGCCAGCCGACCTTGCAGATCGACGGCCTCACCGTTGGCGGCACGGCGGCATAGCCTTGCCGCGGTTGCGCTGAGCCTTGCGCTCGGCAGCGGCGCATCCGCGCAGAGCCAGCTCTCCGACAGCCGCTGGCTGCCGCCCGGCAGCGACATAGCGTCCAGCCTGAGCAGCGAACCGCGCGAGATCCTGCGCGTGACCGAGGCCGGCGGCATCGAACCCTTCCTGGTTGGATTGGGCCGCCTCGCCTTCCGCTCGCCGTTGCTGCTCGGCGGCGAAGCGCGGCGGCTCGGCCTGTCCTGCAACACCTGCCACACCGGCGGCGGCGCCAATACCAGCTTCTTCGTCGCCGGCGTCTCCGATCTGCCGGGCAATGTCGACGGCGCGCACAGCTTCTTCAACCTGAAGGCCGACGACGGCCGCAACCGATCGATCAACATTCCCGACCTTCGCGGCGTCCGCTGGCGCGGGCCTTATGGGCATGACGGCCGGTTCTGGAGCCTGCGCGAATTCACCCGCGACGTCATCGTCACCGAGTTCGCCGGCGACGACCCGCCGGCCGTCATCCTCGACGCGCTGGTCGCCTACCAGAACGAACTCGATCAGCCTACCAACCCCAACCTCGCCCCGAATGGCGCCCTGACGGACCGGGCGTCCGAGGCCGCGCATCGGGGTGAAACCCTGTTTCGCCGGGATTGCGCGGCATGCCATATCCCGTCCGCCGGTTTCGTCGACCGCCTGAACCACGACGTCGGTACCGGCGAACGTATCGATACCCCAACCCTGCTGGGCCTGTCGGTAACCGCCCCATACCTGCATGACGGCGGTGCCGCGGACCTCGGCGCCGTGATCGATCACTTCGACAAATTGCTCGGCCTGGGCTACGGCGCCGATGATAAGCAGGCCCTGACCGCCTACCTGGACGCCGTCGGCGCGGTTGCGGAACCGGATGTGCCGGTCACGCTCGACCGCGACCTCGTCCGTCTTCGGGCCCTCGCCGGGCTGGCGATGACCCCTCTGCAGGACGAAGACCCCGCATTGACCGACCTGATCGTCGAACTGACGCGTTTCGAGATCGGGCGAATTTTCGAACGCTTCCACCGCAACGACCACCAACCGGCGCAACGATTGCTGATCCGCTGGTCGCGCGCCCTCGGCGACATTGCCACCCTCGCCCATGACCGCAAGTTCGCCGCCGCCCGCGTGGCGCTGGCCGGCTGGCAAACAATGCTCGACGAAGAGCGGTCAAAACTGGACGGCGCAGCCGGAACGTCCCTCTACAACCCTGACGTTCTCGCCAAGGCCGGCTGACGGATACCGCCCCTGTGGGCTATCCCACAGCGCGCCGCCCGCCGCGGCGACATGATCCGATCAAAAGGGATTGGGCTGTCATTGGACGGGCGTCGGCAGGGCCGGCGCCTCTTGTCGGAGGTGACAATGCCCGGAACAATCAGACGGCATCTTTCGCAGCTTTCGGTCGCGGCGGTCATTCTGGCCGTTGTGGGTTTGACCAGTGTCGTCGTCGACGCGCAGCAGCGCGTGATCATCGTCAACGGCGAGCTGCTTTCGACCCGGCAGCTCATTCTCTTCGACCGCATGCTCGGCGGTCATATGCCCGACGGCAACTACTGGCTCAATACCCGCAGCGGGCTCTGGGGCTTCGTCGGCGACCCGGTGCCGCACGGCCGCATTGCCGGCCATCGGCAGGCCGACCCCGACAAAACGGACACCGCGTCGCCTTCCGACGAAGACGCCGCCTGATTTTCCGGGCCGCTCAGTAGTGGAATTCGGTGAAGACCGGCTCGACCCGGCCTTTCCAGCGGCCGTGATAGAGGTCGAGCAATTCCTCCGCCTGGGTGCGCCCGCTGTCGGCAATCTCGTACAGGGTATTCAGGAACCCGGTCTCGTTGTTGCCGCTTGAATCGGTCCGCGCTCTGGCCTGCAGGCCGGCGGCGGCGATCTTCAGCACTTCCTGGGCCACGTCCTGGAGCGTGCCGCCGCCAGGGGCGGCTGTTTTCAGGGCTGTCTTCGGCACCTCGTCACGCAGCCGCTGGCGGTCCTCGGCCGTCCAGTCCTTGACCAGATCCCACGCCGCGTCGCGCGAGGCCGTGTCGTACAGCAGACCGACCCAAAGCGCCGGCAGCGCACAAAGCCGCGCCCACGATCCGCCGTCGGCGCCGCGCATCTCCAGAAAGCGCTTCATGCGCACTTCCGGGAAGATCGTGGTCATATGGTCGTCCCAATCCTTCAGGCTGGGAATTTCGCCGGGTAGCGCCGGCAGCCGGCCGGCCAGAAAATCGCGGAACGACTGGCCCGAGGCGTCGATATACTTTCCGTCGCGGTAGACGAAATACATCGGCACATCCAGCGCGTAGTCTGCGTAAGCCTCGAACCCGAATCCGTCCTCGAACACGAATGGCAGCATGCCGGTACGGTCCGGGTCGGTATCGGTCCAGATCTGGCTGCGGAACGTCAGGAACCCGTTTGGCTTACCCTCGGTGAACGGCGAATTCGCGAACAGCGCGGAGGCGACCGGCTGCAAGGCCAACGCCACCCGGAACTTGCGGATCATGTCTGATTCGGAGCCGAAATCCAGGTTCACCTGCACCGTGCAGGAGCGCAGCATCATGTCGAGGCCGAGCTTGCCCTTGGTCGGCATGTAGGCGCGCATGATGTCGTAGCGCCCCTTCGGCATGACCGGGATGTCCTCCCGCCGCCAGAGCGGATGGAAACCGAGCCCCAGGAAGCCGAGGCCGATCTCTTCCGCCACCATCTTCACCTGCGCCAGGTGGGTGTTCACTTCGTTGCAGGTGTCGTGCAGGGTCCTGAGCGGCGCGCCGGAAAGCTCGAACTGGCCGCCAGGCTCCAGGCTGATCGACGCGCCGTCCATTGTCAGCGCGATGACGTTCGGGCCTTCGTAGACCGGCTCCCAGCCGAACCGCGTGAGTCCCTCCAGCATGGCGCGAATGCCGCTCGGGCCGTCGTAGGGCGGGGTCCGCAGGGTCTTGAGGTCGTAGCCGAACTTCTCGTGCTCGGTGCCGATACGCCACTGTTCCGGCGGCTTGCAGCCACGCTCTATATACGAAACGAGCTGCGCCTTATCGGTGACGGGTATGCTTTTAAGCTCCGCCGTCATGGTCTTCTCCCGCAACGGGCGTCTGGGCGCCCTTGATCTTCGTTACCCACTAAACCGGCCAACGGCAGTACCGCAACCGTAAAAAAACGCATCACTCTCATGCGCGCCAGTCACCCAAAGTCGCTTGCCAAAGGCTCAATGCGGCGATAGCCGCCGTATCGGCGCGCAGCAGGCGACGGCCGAGTCCCACCGAAACCGTGAATTCCAGGCCTTTCAGCATTGTCGCTTCTTTGTCGCTGAAACCGCCTTCCGGGCCTACCAGAACCGCCCATGGCCCTGGTTTGGCGCCGGCCAGCGCCTCGGTTGGAACCGGCGCGCCGCGTTCGTCACAGAACATCAGCTGACGGTCCGCCGGCCAGTCTTCCAAGGCGCGGTCCAGGCGTCTCGGCTCGTGAATATCGGGCACGGTCAGCCGGTCGCACTGTTCGGCCGCTTCGACGGCGTTGGCGCGCAGGCGGTCCGAATTCACCCGGTCGACCGCCGTGTGTTGCGTGAACACCGGACAGATCGCCGAGACGCCCAGTTCCGTCGCTTTCTGGGCGATGAAGTCGATCCGCGCTCGCTTGATCGGCGCGAAGACCAGCCAGAGATCCGGCTCCGGGCTTTGCGGTGACGTCCGGTCGCCGACTGTGACCGAGCACCATCCCTTGCCGAACCCGTCGATCCGGCCGCGCCATTCGCCGTCCCGCCCGTTAAACAGGGCGATTTCGGCGCCCGCCTGTTGCCGCATCACATGCTTCAGGTAATGCGCCTGCGGCGCCGAAAGCCCCAGCGCGGCGCCCTCGCCGAGATCGTCTTCCACGTAAATCCGTATGTTCGGTCGATCGGCCATGTCGCGGAGCCGGGCTCGGTGGTTTAGCTTATGACGAAGGAGTATCCCATGAGCCTGCCGCAGGAAACCATAGCCGCGCACCACGTGGACCCGGCCGCCTTCGTCGTGGCCAACACGGCAGTGGATTCGCCACCGCTGGTGCCGGAAATCAAACTGCGGCTGGCGAGCGCAATGGTGCCGCTCTGGCACCTGACGGAAGCCGAACTGGAGGCCACCGGGCAGCCACCGCCGTACTGGGCTTTCGCATGGGCCGGCGGCCAGGCCATGGCGCGCTACCTGCTGGACAATCCCGAAATCGCCGCCGGCAAGCGCGTGCTGGATTTGGGCAGCGGTTCCGGCCTGGTCGGCATCGCAGCGCTGAAATGCGGCGCAACGGCGGTAACGGCGGCCGATACGGACCGGTTCGCAGCAGCCGCGGCAGCGATCAATGCCGATCTCAATGGAGTAACGCTCGATTGCACCGATAATGACCTGCTGGACGGCCCGGGGCTCGGCTGGAACCTGGTCGTCGCCGGCGACGTGTTCTTCGAACAGCCGATGGCGGGCCGGATGGAAGCCTGGTTGCGGCATCTCGCCGGCGCGGCCACCGTCCTGATCGGCGACCCCGGGCGGACCTATCTACCGAAAACCGGACTGGTCAAACGCGCGAGCTTCAGGGTCGCAACCAGCCGGGAATTGGAGGATTCCGACATCCGCAGCACCCATGTCTGGCAAATGATGCCGAACGCCACGCATTGAGCGGCGAGGCCGGCATGCTACATATCCTGATATGAACCATCGGTCGCACACCATCGCCGACGCACCGGTCGACAATTGGGTGGACCGCCTGGCTCCGGCCGGGCTCAGGCCGTATCTGAAACTCGCCCGCATGGACCGGCCGATCGGTACCTGGCTGCTGCTCTGGCCCTGCTGGTGGTCGATCGCGCTCGCCGCGCCGGCCGGCACATGGCCGGACCTTTGGCTACTGGTCCTGTTCGGCATCGGCGCGCTGGTGATGCGCGGCGCGGGCTGCACCTTCAACGATATCGTCGACCGCGATTTCGACTCCCGGGTCGAGCGCACGCGCCTCCGCCCAATTCCGGCCGGCCAAGTCAGTCTCAAACAGGCCATTGCCTGGATGGTGCTTTTAAGCCTCGTCGGTTTCGTGATCCTGCTCCAGTTCAATATATTCGCCATCGGCGTCGGCGTGGCGTCGCTCGCGCTGGTCGCCGCCTATCCGTTCATGAAGCGGATCACCTACTGGCCGCAAGCCTGGCTCGGCCTCACCTTCAATTGGGGCGCATTGCTTGGTTGGGCGGCGGTGACCGGTAATCTAGGCCCGGCGCCGCTGACGCTCTATGCCGCCGGCCTATTCTGGACGCTCGGCTACGACACCATCTACGCCCACCAGGACAAGGAAGACGATGCCCTGATCGGCGTCAAATCGACGGCACTGAAGCTCGGCCAGCGTACGCGGCCGTGGCTGTTCGTCTTCTACGCCGTGGCGACCGCCGGCATCGCCGCCGCCGGCTTCCTTGCCGGCACGGGCTGGCCATTCTATCTCGGTCTCATGATCGCGGCCGGCCATCTGGCCTGGCAGGCGGTTCGCGTGGACATCGACGATTCTGCCGACTGCCTTGCCAAGTTCCAGTCCAACACCCTGTTCGGCTGGCTTCTGTTCGGCGCGATCGTCGCGGGCGGGCTGGCGGCATGACCGACAAGATCACCACCTACTATTACGGCGACTGCCCGGTATGCGGCACCGAAATCGGGCATTACAAACGGATCTGTGCGGGTTCATCGGTGCTGGATTGGCGCGATATCAGCGCCAACCCCGATATCCTCGCCCATCTCGGCATCGATATCGCCTCGCTGAAACGCCGCCTGCATGTGATCGACGCCCAAGGCAACGTCCATGTCGGCGTGCCCGCCTTCGCGGTGCTCTGGTCAGAGATGCCCCGCTACCGTTGGCTTGGCCGGCTGGTCCGGCTGCCGATTATCCGCACGCTTGCCGCCGGTTTGTACGAAGTCCTGGCGGCGCTTCTGTTCGCCTACAACAGGCGCCGCGAAGCGCGCCAGCACAAGACGGCCTAAGCCTTGCCCGAAGCTGCAGCCTCCGCCGCTTCAGCCAGGTCCATTTCCTCATAGAAGATGTCGGGCACTTTGTTGACCCGCCGGTAGGCGTCGTAGGCCGCTTCGAAGCGGTCGAAGTCCCGTTTCAGGCTGGCGGCGACGACTACGTTCAGCACCAGAATGCCGAGCGTCGCGGCGGCCGCAACGATAACCCCGATCAGCGCTGCCAAGGCAATCGCCACCGGCTCGAAATAGTCGGTGAACCAGGCGCCGGCCGCCGCGGCGAGGCCGATCGCGACGATCAGCGCCAGCGTCTTGTAGAACGGCCGCGCGTAGTCGGTGAGCAGGAATTTGAGCATGTACATAATCGTTTCTCCCGCTTTAGAAGGCGAACAGCAGCAGCAGCGCGATCACCAGCGCGAACAGCGCGATCGCCTCGGTCAGGGCAAAGCCCAGCAGCACGTTGCCGAAAACCTTCGGCGCCGCCGCCGGGTTGCGCAGCGCCCCGATCACGAAACTGCCGAAGATATTGCCGATGCCGATGCCGACCCCGGCCAGTGCAATCGTCGCCAATCCGGCGCCGATCAGTTTCGCAGCTTCCGCTTCCATGGCCGATCTCCTTTACCGGTTACGCGCACCTAAAGCCCGGTGCCTCACACTAGAGATAAGCGCTCCGGGCCGTCGGTTAAATTACCTGAGAGGTAAGGCGGCCAAGGCCGAATTTGGCCGCTTTACCCCACCACCGCGCCCGCTATAGTCCCCGCCATGCCCTATGCTTCGCTTCGCGATTTCATTCAGCGGCTGGAACAGGCCGGCGATCTGGTCCGCGTGACCGAGCCCGTCTCGACGGTGCTCGAGATGACCGAGATCCAGACCCGTCTGCTCGCAGAAGGCGGACCCGCTGTGCTGTTCGAAAACGCCGTGAAGGCGGACGGAAGCCCTTCGGACATGCCGGTGCTGGTCAACCTGTTCGGCACCGTCGAACGCGTGGCGCTCGGCATGGAGCGGCAGCCGCCCCAACTGCGCGAAGTCGGCGAGATGCTGGCCTTCCTGCGCCAGCCGGAGCCGCCCGGCGGCTTCCGCGAGGCTGTCGGCATGCTGCCGCTGCTCAAGACCGTGATGGCGATGCGGCCGAAGACGGTCGGCCACGGCCCGGTGCAAGACACCGTGCTGATGGGAGACGACATCGACCTCAGCCGCCTGCCGGTGCAAACCTGCTGGCCCGGTGAGCCGGCGCCGCTGATCACCTGGCCGCTTGTCGTGACGCGCGGCCCGAGCGACAGGCGCGAGGACAATTTCAATCTCGGCATCTACCGCATGCAGGTGCTCGGCCGCGACCGCACCCTGATGCGCTGGCTGAAGCACCGCGGCGGCGCGCAGCACCATCAGCGCTGGGCCAAAGAGAAGACCGAGCCGCTGCCGGCCGCCGTGGTGATCGGCGCGGACCCCGGCACCATCCTCGCCGCCGTTACGCCGGTGCCCGATACGCTCTCCGAATACCAGTTCGCCGGCCTGCTGCGCGGCCGCGCGGTCGACCTGGTCGACTGCAAGACCCAGCCGTTGAAGGTCCCCGCCGAAGCCGAGATCGTGATCGAGGGCGAAGTGTCGCTCGACGAATACGGCGACGAAGGCCCCTATGGCGACCATACCGGCTACTACAACGCGGTCGAGCCGTTCCCGGTATTCCGCGTCACCGCGATCACCATGCGCCGCGACCCGATCTATCTCTCGACCTTCACGGGCCGGCCGCCGGACGAACCGAGCGTTTTGGGCGAGGCGCTGAACGAGGTGTTCGTACCGCTGCTGACCCAGCAGTTCCCGGAGATCGTCGACTTCTACCTGCCGCCGGAAGGCTGCTCCTACCGCATCGCCGTCGTCTCCATGCGCAAGGCCTATCCCGGCCACGCCAAGCGGGTGATGCTCTCCGTCTGGTCCTATCTCCGACAGTTCATGTACACCAAGTGGGTCATCGTGGTGGACGACGATGTCGATTGCCGCAACTGGAAGGATGTGATGTGGGCGATCTCCACCCGCATGGATCCGGCGCGCGACATCACCGTCATCGAGAACACGCCGATCGACTATCTGGACTTCGCCTCGCCGGAAAGCGGCCTCGGCAGCAAGATCGGCCTGGACGCCACCACCAAGCTGCCGCCGGAGACCCATCGCGATTGGGGCCGGGAAATCCGCATGACCGACGACATCGTGCGAACCGTCAGCGAAAAATGGCCGAGCCTCGGCCTGCCGGGTTCCGGCAAACCGATCTGGAAATAGGAAATCCCATGAGCATACCGACCATCGCGGAGATCGAGGCGACACGGGAGCGCATCGCTCCCTACGTGATAGAAACGCCGGTCACGCCGTGGCCCGGAGCCGAGATCGCCGACAGAGTGTCGGCCGGCACGGAAATAACGCTCAAGCTGGAGCTATTGCAGCGTACCGGCACCTTCAAGCCGCGCGGCGCGATCGCGGTCATGCTCAACCTGACCGGCGAAGAGAAGGCCCGCGGCGTGACCGCGGTCAGCGCCGGCAATCATGCGATTGCGACGGCCTATGCCGCCAACATCCTGGGGCTGTCGGCCAAGGTGGTGATGCATAAAAAGGCGAACCCCTACCGGGTGGGCCTCTGCCGCCGCTACGGCGCGGACGTCATCCAGACGGAAGACATCGCCGCCGCGTTCGACGAGGTACACCGCATCGAACGAGAGGAAGGCCGCGCCTTCGTGCATCCGTTCGAAGGCCCGCAAACCGCGCTCGGCACTGCCACGGTCGGCCTGGAACTGTGCCGCCAGGCCAATGACCTGGACGCAGTGATCGTGCCGATCGGCGGCGGCGGCCTGGTCGCCGGCATCGCCGCCGCAGTCAAACAGATCCGCCCGGATTGCGCGGTCTACGGTGTCGAGCCGGTCGGCGCCCAGGGCATGAGCCAGAGCCTCGCTCAGGGCGCACCCGTCGACACCGTCGCGGTGGACACAATCGCCGACAGCCTCGGCGCGCCATTGCACATGCCGGTGTCGTTCGATCTGGTGCAGCGTTTTGTAGACGATGTGGTGCTGGTCGACGACGACGCGTTAATCGACGCCATGGGCCTAACGTTCCGTGACGCGAAACTGGCGGTCGAACCCGCCGGCGCGGCCGCCGCGGCCGCGTTGATTGGACCGCTTAAAGACCGCCTCGCCGGCAAGCGGGTCGGGTTGGTCGTCTGCGGCAGCAATATCGACACCGGAAGCTATTCGGCCCTGATGGCGCGCGCTGCCGGCGCATGAGTCTGTCGGGGACAGGGAGAGCGACGGCAAGCCCTAACTTGGAGCCTCGCCAATGTTTTTTTTGATGTAGTCGATCACCAGGAACAGCATGTCGATGTCAGTGCCGTTGCTGGAGAGCGGCATGGTGATCTGCCGCGTGGTGATGAAGTCCTGATGCCGTCCCACATACGGCACGCTGCGCGTTGACGGGCGGCGTTCCTCGATCACGGCCTGCAAATTATCCCAGACATTGCTGGGCGGCGCCCGCTCCGGGATGTCCGTGATCCATTTACCGGTGTGGTTGCCGGCGGAATGACGTTCTATCTCAGTCCCGATCAGTCGATAGCGGAAATTCAGCGGATCGCGCGACACGTCCATCAGGATGACGTTGGGCAGCAGTTTGACGATCGCTTCCGGAACGATATCGGCGCGCGCCGGCATCAGCCGCGCACCGCGGATACTGTTCCAGTACTCTTCAGCCTCTCGAATAACGTCCCTGCCCATAGGGACAGTATAATTCGGCCGATTTCTACAATCTATTAATCACGAATAAGTGTGTTCATCGAAGCGCGCCTCAGAAATACGGAGAACGCCCGCCCGTCGACCGAGGCAAGCCCAAGGAATATCAGCCCCATACCGGCGAAGGCGTTCCAATCCAGCCGTTCGCCCAAAATCGCCATGCCCAGGACCAAGGCGCTCACCGGCACCAGCAATGTTACCAGCAGCAGATTGGTGGCGCCGGCGGTGGCCAGCAGGCGAAAATAGATCAGATAGGCCAACCCAGTGCTGAGCACGGCGATGGCACCCATGGCGGCCCAGGTTAGAAGGTCGGGACCGGCATCGAACGGCTGCTCGAAGGCCAGCGCCAGCGGCAGCATCATGACCGTGCTGCCGGTCAGCATGCCGGCGGCGGCCACCGACGTCGGCACCGATTTCAGGCGGCGCCCGTAAATGCCGGCGCAGGCATAGGAAACCGCGGCACCGACGATCGCAAGCTGCCCCAAACCATGCAATCCAAGGCCCTGCAGCGCTTGCGGCCCGATCAGCAGGGCTACACCGCCAAGACCGAACAGTACACCGACGACCTTGCCCGGCGTCATACGCTCGTCGCTGGTTAGGAAGTGGGCGAGAACCACCGTGAAAATCGGTGTCGTGCCGTTCAACACGGACGCCAGTCCACTGTCGATATGCACCTGGCCCCAGACGATCAGGCTGAATGGGATCGCATTGTTCAGCGCCCCCATGATGAAAAAGGCACCCCAAAGCCGCAGGTCACCGGGCATTCTGTCCCCGGACAGATAAACCCACCCGATCAACACCAACGCCGCCAACCCGACCCGACCGACCACGACGGTCAAGGGCTCCAAGTCGCGCAACGCGATTTCGACAAAGAAGAACGACCCGCCCCACAGAACGGACAGCGAGATCAGCAAAGCCCATTCGGTCGCGCCCATGGTCCGGTTCGCCATTTTATGCTCTCCACCCATTTGTTCAGGGCATTTGACAGCCGACACAACGGGCTTTCTATCCGCGCATTGTCATGGAAGTCGAACCGGCAGAAGAGATCAGCCGCGCGTCGACCGTTTCAGTTCTTCGAGTTCTTCGATAGTCCGCGGCCAGTCCTTCTTCAGCAACCGGGACAAGGCGCGGTCGGCCAGCAATTTGCCGCCGGTCTGGCAGACCGGGCAATAGTTGGTTTCGTTCGAGGCATAGCGGATCCGCTGCACCGGCGTGCCGCAGTCCGGGCATTGCTCGCCATAACGGCCGTGCACCGCCATGTCCGGCCTGAACGCCGTGACCTTTTCCGGAAAACCATCACCGGTCTCGGCCTTCAGCGCGGCGATCCAATTCTCCAGCGTCGCTCGCGTCGCGTCATACAGCCGGCCGATCTCTTCCGCGCTCAATTTCTGCGTCATCGCCACCGGCGACAACCGCGCCCGGTGCAGGATCTCGTCCGAATAGGCATTGCCGATACCGCTGAACTTGCGCGGATCGGTCAGCGCCCGCTTCAGCGTGTGATTGGTGTCGGTCAGTGCCTGTTCGAAAGCGGCGCGGTCTATCTCGAAAATTTCCAGGCCGCCCGGGTCGTGCGCCGCCAGATCCGAGTCGCCCTGCACCACGTGCAGGGACGCCCGCTTCTTCGACCCGGCTTCGGTCAGAATCAGCGTGCCATCCGCAAAATCGAACGCCGCCAAGCCACGCTTGCCTGGAAGTCCTGCGTCCGGCTTTTGCCAATGCAGCCGGCCGGCAATCATCAGGTGGATTACCAGCCACAGGTCGTCCTGCAGGCCGATGGCAATGCGCTTGCCGAGCCGTTTCAGGCCCAGCACCTGCTTGCCTTCAGCAGCCGAAACGGGCGGCGTCACGGTGCGCAGCAGGAACGGGTTGCCCAGCCTGACCTTCTGAAGCGTCGCACCGACGATCCGCTTCTCCAGCGCTTCGATGTAGATGGTAACGTCGGGCAGCTCGGGCATGGCAGTAGTACCTTCGCATCGGCGCGGACCGGCAACAAGGGCGCCGCGTTGGACGAGCGGAACGGCGCTCTGATAGTCTCGCCCTGCACAAAACCGGAATGGGAGGCCAGGATGGGCGCCGAAGCGCGGCTAAAGGAACTCGGAATAGACCTGCCCGAACCGATGCCGCCGGCCGGTCTTTACGCCGGCGCCACGACGGTCGACAAAATGGTGTTCGTGGCCGGCCATGGTCCGGTCGGGTCGAACGGCGAGATCGTCACCGGTAAGGTGCCGAGCGAGCGCAGCGTCGAAGAGGCGGTCACGGCCGCGCGCTTGACGGGCTTAAGCGCCCTGGCGTCACTGCGCGCCGAGATCGGCGACTTGGACCGGGTCGACCGGGTGGTGAAGATCTTCGGCATGGTCAACGCGGATCCCGACTTCAAGGAACACCCCAAAGTCATCGACGGCTTTTCCCAGTTGATGATCGACGTGTTCGGCGAGGCCGGCCGCGCCTCCCGCTCCGCCGTGGGGCTCGGCTCGCTGCCGTTTCAGATCTCGGTCGAGGTCGAAATGGTGGTGACACTGAAATGACCCGTTCCGGCCGGGACTGATGCCGGACCCGGGCCAGCGATCCAGCGATCCGATCGCGGCGGCCTTCGCGCGCGAACAGGACCGGGGAATGCGCATCGGTCTCCGCGTCCGCCTCGCTCTGACGGCAGTCATCACCGTCTGGGTTCTGATCGAGAACGGCTGGCTGGCGGGTTCGTTCTATCTCCCGTTCCTGGCGTTCTTCGCTCTGTCCGGCGCCGCCTATCTATGGGTCGCCCGGTTTCCGTCGATGGTGCGGCTTTGGCCGTATCTGTTGGCTATGTCCGACGCGGGATTGCTGACCTGCATAATCCTTGTCGCAAATCCGTGGGACGGCCTTTCTTTTCCGGCCACCGCCCGGCTCGATTTCGGCAACGAAGTCTATTTCATCCTGCTGATCGTCGGCTCGGCCTTTACATTCTCGCCTCTGGTCGTCGCCTGGAGCGGTATTGCCTGCGCTCTCGCTTGGGGCATCGGCGTCGGATTCATCGCCACCCTGCCGGACACCGTTCTGTTCCTGTCTGCCGAGCAATGGGAGGGCTTCAGCAATGCCGAGAAACTGGCCTTCGCCAGCGACCCGCATATGCTGCCGGTCGGCCGGTTGGCTCGACAATTGTTGATCTTCGTCCTGGCCGGCCTGGCGCTGGCCGTCCTGGTGTGGCGGGTTCGCCGGATCGTCTACAACCAGGCCGAAGCGGCGCGGGAGCGCACCAACCTGGCCCGCTATTTCTCGCCCAACATGGTCGACCAGTTGGCCCGTACTGATACGCCGTTGGCCGCCGCGCGGACCCAGGAGGTCGCGGTGTTGTTCGTCGACATCGTCGGCTTTACGGGCTTGAGCGAAGCCATGCCGCCGGACCGGCTGATCGCGCTGCTACGTCGTATCCACGGCATCCTCTCGCATCAGGTGTTCGTCCATGGCGGCACGCTGGAGAAATTTACCGGCGACGGCCTGATGGCGACCTTCGGCACGCCGGCGAAAGGCGACGGCGATGCCGGCAACGCGCTGCAATGCGCCATCGCCATGGCGGATGCCATCGCGGCCGAACACCATGCCGGCGCCGGCAATGGCGATCCGCCGGTCGATATCGGCGTCGGCCTGCATTACGGCCCAGTGGTGTTGGGCGATATCGGCGACGAGAACCGCCTCGAATTCGCCGTCCTCGGCGATACCGTCAATGTCTCGAGCCGCCTGGAGCGGCTGACCCGCGACCTCGGCACCCGCGTCGTCACAAGCGCGGAAACCGTCGCGGCGGCGCGCGCCGAAGGCCTGGAGGACAAAGCCGTCTTCGGCCGCCTGCGTGCCCTGACCGGCCAGCGGCTTACCGGCCGGGCCGAGCCGATTGACGTCTGGGTTTTAACGGAGGTCGGCGGGCCGGCCTCCATCGCGCCCTAACCTTCGAGAACCAACTCGGCGTCGATTTCGACCGGCCGCGAAACGTTGAAGTAGTTCGGCGACGTCTTGATCACCGTGCGGTGGATTTCGTCGAACTGCTCCGGCGTGCCGTCGCCTTTGATCCGAACGACGTAGCGGATCTTCTCGTAGCCGGGGCGCACCGTCTCATCGATCCCGAGGAAACCGCGCAGGTCCAAAGCGCCGGCCGTCTCGATCTCCAGCTTTTCCAACGTGATCCCACGCACCGACGCGCCGGCGACATAGCCGACCGTGACGCAGGCATTGAGCGCGGTCATCAGCAATTCCTGCGGGTTCGCCGCCGTGTTCTCGCCCAGCAACTCGAACGGCTCGTCGACGGCGATCTTGAAATCGCGCTTAACCGTCTCGCCGCCGATTGTGTAGGATTCAACCGTCGCCTCGCACCGCGTCTGGCCCTTCCAGGCCGATTTCACGCGGAACTCGACGATGCCCCTGGCGGAATCCTGCTCTATCTCGCCGATCACCTGCTGCAGGGCGTCGACATCCAGTCCGTTGACGCGTCCGTCGTCGGTCGGTTTCACGGTCCGTGCTTGCCTACTCATTGTCGTTCTCCTTCGCTTGTCTTCGGTATCACCGGCCGGTTCAGCAGAACGCCGGCGCGACCGCCGCCACACGCTCCCTGGCGGCGGGTTTCAGTTCCTCCAGGGTCGCCAGGAAGTTCGGATGGGTCATGCCGGTGCCGAGGAAGGTCCAGCGGTTCGCCTGATGCTGCACGATGCGGAAGGTTCCCGCGTCGGTGTCCGACAGGCGCCGGCCGATCGACCGGCACAGGCTGTCCAGGTCGAACTCGACCTGCTGCTTCAACCCTTCGTCCAGCATCATGCCGATCTCGAGGTATTCCTCGACCGCAGCCTCGATCTCGCCCTCACTGCACATCCTGGCGATACTCCGGACCATCAGGGTGTCGAGCTTGGCGTGCTGCGCCTCTTCCATCCAATGATGCTTCAGCAGACTCTTGAACTGCGGGTCCAATTGCTCGTCGCCCCGGATGCTCTCCACATAGTGGCGCTGCGTCATCCACTCGATGTGCAGGATGACCAGCGCCACGGCCAGCGGATGGTGCTTCAGCACAGCGCGCGCGATCTCCTGCGGCGGGCCTATCACCGCGCAGGCGGTGCCGAAGCCCCGCTCGAAGTCGGCGCGGAACTGCTTGAACAAATGAATGTGCTTGGCCTCCTCCTCGGCAAAGGCCAAGAAGGCGCGGACCCGGCAATCGTCGCCCGAAAGCTGCGGCCTGGCATGATCTAGAACGAACGGCAGGATGAATTCCTCGACCAGGCCGAAGATATACAGATAGCCGTGGCCGCGGATCTGGTTGAGCGCCCGCTGCTCGACCGGAGTCAGGAAACCCAGGGCCTGGGCACGGACATAGGTTTCCGGCAGGAACGGCTTGCCGAAATCGAGCCGAAGATCCCCGCCGATCAGGTCCTCCACCCGCCAATTGACGCGCTCGGACGCGGCGAGGATCGCCTGGTAGCTGTATTGATGTTCCATGGTGCGCTCCCTTCGAAATCTGCCTGGTTGGTCAACCGGTAGTTAGGAAGGGCTCAGTTGAGCGAGCGTTTGAATCACCGTTGAATTCGCGTTGTTTTGGCGATCCGGGCGTGGAAATTGCCGCGCGATCCACCAAATGCGTTGCCAGTGGACTTTGCCGGCGATTGGGACATTGGTGTGGCATCTGATCTAGTCTATTCAACGGATGTTGCGCGTGGACGGGCGGAAACCCGGCGCCAACACGGGTGGGGACCGATGTCTGGGACGGAAACGCTGCAGATTCGACTGCTGGGTGGGATGGAGGTCGTGCGCGGCGGCGAGCCGCTGGTCCTCCCGCCGTCGAAGAAAACCCGTGCCTTGCTGGTTTACCTTGTCATGACTGGACGGGCTCACCGGCGAGAAAGGCTGTGCGACCTGCTCTGGGACGTACCCGACGATCCGCGCGGCGCGTTGCGCTGGAGCCTCAGCAAACTGCGCCCTTTGGTCGACGATCCGCAGCGGCCCAGAATCATTGCCGGCCGCGACACCGTCGCTTTCGACGCGGACGGCATAAGCGTCGATCTGCTCGATATTCGCCGTCGTCTCGCAGCCGGCATAGACTCCGCCTCGACCGAGCAACTGACGGACCTGGTCAATCAGTTCCGCGGCGAATTCGTCGAGGGCCTGGAACTGCCGAATTGCTATGACTTCCACGCCTGGTGCACGGCGGAGCGGGAGGAAGTCCGTGCCCTGCAGACGGCAATCCTGCGCGCCCTGATCAGCCGGCTGGCGGCCCGCGCCGATGTCGCCCTGCCCCACGCCCGCGCCCTCGTCCAGATCGACCCGCTCAGCGGCGACGCGCAGGCCGAGTTGTTGCGGCTGCTGGCGGCAACCGGACGGCGCGGCGAGGCCGAGCACCAATACAGCGCCGGTCGCCGGCTACTGCAGCAATTGGGCCCGGACGAGTTGGAGGCGCTGGATCGCGCCTGGCGCCGGATAGCGTCCGCGCCGGCCGACACCGGCCGACGACCGTCGCTCGCCGGGGTCTCCGCCACCCCCTCGCCGACGACGGCACCCGATTTCGATCATGCGTCGCTCGACGAACCGCCGGCGACGGTTCTGGTCGGACGGACCGCCGAAAGGGCTCGGCTGCGCGAGATGATGGATACAATCCGGTCGCAACGACGCGAAGGGGTCATATTGCTGAAGGGCGAGCCTGGGATCGGCAAAAGCCGTTTGCTGGCAGCCTTGGTCGCGACGGCGAAGGAACAGGGGGCCACGGTCCTCGACGGCGAAGCCTTCGAAGCGGAAAGCGGCCGGCCCTACGGCCCCTGGATCGATGCCCTGCGGCGCGTGCCGGCGGTATCGGTGGGTCCGACGCTCGGCAACGAACTGGCGCCGTTGCTGCCGGAGCTCGGCCAAGACGAGGATACGGAACCGAGTCGCGACCGGCTGTTCGGAGCGGTGGTCGAATTGATCGCCGCCCGCGCCCACAGCACCGGCCTGGTGGTGCTGGCCCTGGACGATGTCCAATGGATTGACGAGGCGTCCGCATCGCTCCTGCACTACGTCGTCAGAATGAACCGACACCGGCCGGTCATGATCGTTCTCGCCGGGCGCGAAGGAGAACTGCCCGACAACGAGCCGATGCTTCGTGTGCTGCGCGGCATGCGGCGGGACCGCGTTATCGACGAAATCGCGCTCGGCCCGCTTGGCGATTCAGAGATCGCCGAACTGGTTCAGCACGTCGCGCCGGAGATCGACACGAGGCGTGTATTCGCCGAAAGCGCCGGAAATCCGTTGTTCGCACTCGAAGTGGCACGCGCTTTGCCGCACCGGCAGGAAGAGGATATGCCGCAAACCGTGACCGAGTTGGTCCGGGACCGCATTGACCGCCTGCCTGACTTGGCGACGGACATGCTGCGCTGGGCCGCGGTGATGGGCGTGTCGTTCAATCTGCGCCGCTTGCCGCACCTGATTGCCGCCGACCTGGACGAGTTGGTCACCTCGCTGGAAGTGCTCGAACGGCATGCGCTGCTGCGTCAGGGCCATGGCGCGAGCGTTGCGGACGACACCTACATTTTCGCCCACGACATCGTTCGACAGGCGGTCTACGCCGAACTGTCGGAGCCACGCCGCCGGACGATGCACTGGCGGATCGCGAAGACCTTGGAAAAGCTCGAACCGGCGGCCGAGACCGTGGCCGCCGAGATTGCCTACCACGCCGCGTTGGCAGGCGATGCGGGCCTGGCGACCCGGTCGTGCATTACGGCGGGCAAGCGCTGTCTGCGGCTGTTCGCAAACGGGGAAGCCGAGGCACTGGCTCGGCGCGGCATGCATTTCGCCCAGCAGTTGGACGAACCGGTACGGGTCAGTCTTCTGATCGAGTTGAATGAGATCGCCATCGCGTCCCGCCGTCCGGAGCGGTTGGACGATGCCGCACACGCCATCGAAGCGCTGGCCGAGCGTGCTCTCGACCATGGCTGCATGGAACATGCACGTCTTGGCTTCCACATGGTCAGCCGGCTGCGATGGGAGGAAGGCGACTGGTCGGATGCCGAACGGCACACCCTGCAAGCCGAGCTGGTCGGCCGGTCGGCGGATCCGAAGGAACATGTCGTGGCGATGGCCGAAGCCGCGCGTTGCCTGGCACGGCTGGAGCGCGACCTCTCCCATGCGGAGGCCTTGCTGCTCGAGGCGAACGCCCTTTCCGGCCGTGTCGAGTTGGAGCATGCGGCGATCTCCGAATGCATGGGCATTCTGTGTTCGCACCGCGGTCAATTCGATGAGGCAGCAGACCTGTATCGGCACGCGCGCGACCTTTCCCATCGCGACGGCGATCGGCTGGGTGAATTCGAAGCGTTGGAACACCTAGTCATGCAGGAATTTCAGCGCGGGCGATACGACGATGCCGCCGCGCTCAGCGACGACTTGGTGGCGATCGGCGAAAAGCTGCGTGAGGGCAGCGAAGCCCCGACGGCGCGCGCCCTGGCCGCACTGGCGCGCTATGCGGCCGGAGAGATCAACCAGTCCGCCGTTCTGGAAACGGCGCTGGAGGACCTCAAACTGGCCGACGCAAAGCATCGTCTGGGCTATGTCCTGACGCGTGCCGCTTTGATCGACCTGGACAGAAACGAAGCCGGTCTTGCACAGAAGCGCGCCACGGAGGCCTTGTGGATCGCCGAACTGCTGGAGAGGCCGACCGAGATCGCGTTGGCGCACGTTGCCTTGGCCAAGGCGGCCGCGGCCGGAGGCGATGAGGAGGCACTTCGCCACCACATCGGTGCGCTCGGCGACCGCTCGTTGCGCGATGTCTCTGTACCGGTCCGTCAGACAATCGAAGAAGTACTCGCCGACCGGCGGTCGGCTGATCTGCCTGCGGGTATTGATAAAGCCATTCGGGGAAACGGAAATGGAACGGATTATTGTTGAGAGAACGTTGGACGAACCGACGACCTTCGAGACATTCCTTGGCATTTCGGAGAAAGCGCCATGGTGCCTCAATCTGTATCGCTTACGCTTTCTCGGCGGCTATCTCTCGCCGGACGGGCGGCGTTTGATCTGCAACTACGAGGCGCCGGACGCGGAAGCGGTCCGCGCTCCCTCACGTCAGTTCAAAATCCCGTTCGATCGCATTTGGAGCGCAACGGTGCTGGAAGGCGGCCGACCGGTCGGACATCTGGCACCGGTCGGACTCCCGAAAACCGATTCCGAAGGGCCGGCTTTTCCGACGAAGATGGAGCTCGTGATCGCGGAACGCCGTTTCGATAAACCGATCGAGTTGCATGAGATTCGCGAAAAGGAGGCGGCTAGAAGGCAGTGCTTCCAGATGTACGACGCGACGCTGATCCGGACTTATCTCTCGAAGGATCGGCAACGCATGATCTGCCTGTATCAGGCACCCGATGCGGAGTCCGTGCGGATCGCGAGTCGCCAGGCCCGCGCGCCGACCGAGCGGGTCTGGACCGCGTCGATCTATGAAGAGCCGGTCGTGGCTTCCGCTCCGTCAGCCGGCAGTGCGTTCAGGTAAGCAACATGGCCCTTATCGTCGTAGAACGTGTTTTCACCGAACCGATTGTGCTCGCCGAGTCTCAGGCGATCGCGGACGAAAACGCGTGGTGCTACCGCCTGCATCAGGTTCGCTTTGTTCTGAGCTACGTGTCAACCGACGGACGGCGCGTGATCTGTGTATACGAGGCGCCGGACGCGGAAGCGGTCCGACGCGTACAGAGGCAGACCGGTTTGCCGGCGCAACGTGTTTGGGCCGCGTCTCTGCATGAAGCGCCGGAACAAGCCGTGAGCCTTTCGGCCAAGAGTACCTTGGAGGAACCGGCATGACTCTTGTCGTCGTCGAGCGCAAGTTTCCTGAACCGGCTATGTTCGACGAAATTCAGGCAATCGAGGATGCAGGCGCATGGTGCCTTGATCTGCACCAGGTCCGATTCCTTCGGACCTATTTCTCCAGCGACCGCCAGCGCATGATTTGCCTTTACGAAGCGCCCGACGCGGAAGCGGTACGGCGCAGCCAGCGCCGGATTGGCCTACCTTTCGAACGCGTTTGGGCCGCCACGGACCACGAAGCTCAGGCGCATACTAGGGATCCGCGTCGGGATTGAGCGCCAGGCGGATGATGCCTTTGACCGGCTTTGTCGGATCGGCCGGCTTGCCCTTGCGCAGGATGACGATATGGCCCGCACGCGCCAGGTGCAGCGCCTGGTTGCGCACCGTCGGCAGATAGCGCCGCCACAGGTCCGGCGGATCGCTCGCCTTGCGGCGGGTTTCGGCATAGGCGCGGGCCGCGTCGGTCGGGTCGATCGAACCGCCCGGGCCTTTCTCGGCAAGGAGATCGAGGATCGTCGTTGCCAGCGGGTCCAGCTTCGGCCCTTCGTCTTCGGTTTGTTCGGTCATCGGCTCCAAGCCTGCACAAGTGTCGGCCGGAGACTCACAGCATCGGTACGACATATGCAAGCGGGAAAGTCTGCCCGCCATATCGCCTGCTACCAGCCGCATTAAACTGTGGCCGGTAAACTGGAATCCTAATAGAAACCAATCCGTTTTCACCCACTGACCTGCCACCTCCCCAATGCCGCGCTCCAAGCCAACTGATTTCGCGGACAAGACCGCCTTCATCACCGGCGCCGGTTCCGGCATCGGTCGAGCGCTGGCGGAGTTGTTGGCCGCCGAGGGCTGCCGCCTGATGCTGAGCGACATCGACGAAGCATCGCTTGGGGAAACTGCCCGAATCCTCGAAAACGGAGGCGCGACTGTCGAATCCGCCCGGCTGGACGTCGCCGACCGCGCCGCTGTCGAAGCCCTTGCCGCACGATCGATAGACCGCTTCGGCCAGGTCGACTTGGTTTTCAATAATGCCGGCGTCTGGATTGCGGACGACGTCGCCGACATGGCTTACGCAGACTTCGACTGGCTGATGAACATCAATTTCTGGGGCGTGGTGAATGGCTGCAAGGCGTTCCTGCCGCACATGAAGGCGCGGAGCAGCGGCCATATCGTCAACATGTCCAGCCTGTTCGGCCTGATCGCCGTGCCCGGGCAGTCGGCTTACTGCGCCTCCAAGTTCGCCGTCGGCGGCTTCACCGAAGCGCTCCGTCTGGAACTCACCGGCTCCGGCGTCTCCGTCCACGGCGTGTATCCCGCCGGCGTCGCCACCAATATCGCGCGCAACGGGCGCGGCCGCGGTGCGGCCACCCTGGCCGCGCGCGATGCCAACCTGACGGAGTCCGAGCGGTTTCTGAACTTCCCGACGGCGAAGGCTGCGAGGATTATTCGCGACGGCATCCGGCGCGGCGACCCGCGCATCGTCTTCGGCAATAACGCGAAAAAGTCGGACCTTCTATCCCGCCTAATGCCGAGGCGGTTCGGATTGAAGCTGGCGAAACAGAGGCAGACCGGACGCTAGCGCGCCCTTCAGCAATCTGAGATTTGCAAGTATGAAAGCACAGTCCGCTCAAGTTCCTCGACGAACGCCGGATCGTCCAAAGCGTAGCGTGGTGCGCCCTGCAGCGCGGCATGCAGCAGGCTCGCATGAACCATTTGAACGACGAACGGCATCGCCGTTTCAAGGTCCGGATGGCCGTAGTCGGAGCGGCGCCATCCGGCCAACGAAGCGAACCCCTGAGCCACCCGGTCGTGCAGGTCGCGGATCGGTGTCCATACTTCCGGATCCTGAAAACTACGTTCCAGGCTGGCTCGGAACAGCCCCTGATGTTCACGAAAATTGGCGACGCTGGCGCGGATGATCGCTAGTGTCGCTTCCTTGGTCGAGAGCGGCGCCAGCAGCTCGGCCACCCCGTCCATCGATCCCCTGGCGTCGGCGCAGAACCGCGCCTGTATCGCTTTGAACAGCCCGTCCTTGTCCTCGAACCGCGCATAGATGCTGCCGACGGAACAGCCCGCCTCGGCGGCGACGTCGGCCAGCCTGGCGCCTTCATAGCCACTCCGCGCGAACACCTGCTCACCGGCGTCCAATATCCGGTCGCGGGTTTCCGCGCTGCGCCGCTGCAAGGCTGGCAGGACCCCAGGCTGGGTGTCGACCGTTTCGCCCAGCTTTCGTCTGTTTGGCTTCAGCGTCTCGTTCATGGTCTTCAAAATCCGAATGCAAATTCAATTTATCCATTGACTCCCAACGCGTCAAAGTCATAATTCGAATTCAGATTCAAATTTTGAACCATGCCTGAATTGACGACTGAAACTGAACACAAGCAACTGGTCATCGGCGCCGGCCCGGTTGGTCTGGCGATGGCCAAGGCCCTGAAGGATAAGGGCATTCCCTACGATCACGTGGACGCGGCGGCGGCGCTCGGCGGCAACTGGCACCACGGCGTCTACGCAACGGCTCATATCATCTCGTCGCGCAAGACCACGGAATTCGCCGATTTTCCTATGCCGTCCGACTACCCGGACTTCCCCAGCGCCGACCAGATGGCGGTCTATCTGGCCGACTACGCGCGAACCTTCGACTTGGAACGGAACATCCGCTTCGCCGCCAAGGTGATTTACCTGAGGCCGGTCGCCGGCAACTGCTGGGAAGCGACCTTGGAGGGTGGCGAGACCCTGACCTACAAGGGCGCGATTGTCTGCAACGGCCATCACTGGGACCGCCGCTGGCCCGACTATCCCGGCCGTTTCGCCGGGGAGTTCGTCCACTCCAAGGACTACAAGGATCCGGAGCAGTTGCGTGGCCGGCGCGTGCTGGTGATCGGCGGCGGCAACTCGGCCTGCGATGTCGCCTCCGAGGCCGGTCGCCTCGCCGCCAAGGCGCATCTCAGCACGCGCCGCGGCTACTGGATCCTGCCGAAGACCATGTTCGGCCGACCGACCGCGGAACTGAACCTGCTTCGCTATCTGCCGGAAAATGCCCAGCGCCTGGCGCTGCGCGCCCTGCTCAGGATCGTCATCGGCCGTTACGAAGACTATGGCTTGCCGCATCCGGACCACCGCATATTCGAACGTCACCCGACCGTGAACTCTGAACTGCTGCATTACCTGAAGCATGGTCGGGTGACCCGCAAGCCGGACGTCGACCGCTTCGACGGCAGCACGGTCCATTTCGCCGACGGCAGCAGCGACGACTACGATCTGGTCGTCTGCGCCACCGGCTTCCACGTCTCCTATCCGTTCCTGCCCGAAGGCCTTGTCGACATCAAAGGGGCCGTGCCGCAGGTCTATGGCGGCTCAATGCTGCCCGGCTATCGCAACCTCTATCTGTTCGGTTGGGCCCAGCCGCGCTATGGCTTCGGGCCGCTGGTAACGCCGGCTGCGTCGCTGCTGGCAGACATGATCGAGCTGCAGGATAGCTGCGCCAACGGCCTGGGCGACCTGATGAAGGCCGCCGGCCAGCGACCGCCGGAAACCCACTTGATGAACCCCATACGCACCCTTCGCCTGATCAGGCGCGGCAAGCGCCGCCTGCCGCTGATCAAACATCTCGACCGCCGGCTGACTAAAAAGCGCGCAGCGGAGGACAACACCGTTATCGAGCCGCCCACCGACCTGCTGACCCGCAATGCCGCACTCCAGGTCAACTGACTTCGCGGGCAAGACGGCCTCCATCACCGGCGCCGGGTCCGGCATCGGACGCGCCCTGGCGGAGGCGTTCGCGGCCGAAGGCTGCCACCTGATGCTGAGCGACATCGACGAAGCATCGGTTCAGGAAACCGCCCGGATGCTGGACGGCGCGAACGCGACCGTTGAAACCGCCCGACTGGACGTTGCGGACCGCAACGCCGTCGAGGCGCTCGCCGCGCAGTCAATCGACCGGTTCGGCGGCGTCGACCTCGTCATAAACAACGCAGGCGTGGCGCTCGGCGACGACGTCGCCGACATGACTTACGACGACTTCATGTGGCTGATGAGCATCAACTTTTGGGGCGTCGTGCACGGCTGCAAGGCCTTTCTGCCGCATATGAAAGAGCGCGGCGCCGGTCACATCGTCAATATGTCCAGCCTGTTCGGCTTGATCGGCGTGCCCGGCCAGTCGGCCTATTGCGCCTCCAAGTTCGCCGTGCGCGGCTTCACCGAGTCGCTCCGCCTCGAACTCGCGGGCTCCGGCGTTTCGGTTCACATCGTGCATCCTGGCGGCGTCGCCACCAATATCGCGCGCAACGCCCGCGGTGGGCACGGCGGCGAAAGCCCGGCCGAGCGAGAGGCCAATCGTCGCGAGTTCGAGCGCCTGCTGATCATGCCGCCCGAAAGGGCCGCCGAAGTCATCCGCGACGGCATCCGCAACGACGACCCGCGCATCGTCGTCGGCAACGACGCAAAAAGAGCAGACTGTCTCTCCCGTCTGATGCCACGGCGCTTCGGGCTGATGCTGCTGAAGCAGATGCAGAGAAAGTTCGGAAAGACAGGTGCAACATGATTAGACGGATACTGTATTACGGTTCGGTGATTCTGGCCGGCGTGGCAATTGGCGCCGGAAGCGTCGTGGCGTTGACCTCTTTTAGTGTTGTTCAGGGCGGCATCGAGAACGGTCCCTGGCGAACCAACGCCTTGTACGGCAGCGCCGACGCAAGCCCTTACCTGCGCACGGGCGTCGCGATCGCAGGTCTGTTCGCACTCCGCAAGGAAGAGACCGTCTACTACACGGCATCCACCGACAGCGACGGCGATATATTGGATGCGAATTGCCGGTATCGGCTGAAAGGCCTGCCGCCGGATGCCCGTTGGTGGTCTTTCACGCTCTACGCCGCCGATCATTTCCTGGTCGACAATCCCGACGGCATCTACTCGGTTGCCAAGACGGGCGCCCTGCTCGGACCGGACGGCGGACTCGAAATTGTCGTATCGCCGGACCGGCAGGACGGCAACTGGCTGCCGTCGACAGGTGCGGGGCCGCTGTTCTCCATCACAGCGCGTCTCTACCATCCGTCCGCCGGCGTCTACGCCGACCTCGCCGGCACGCCACTGCCGACCATCCGCAAGGGGGATTGCCTATGAACAAGGTCTTGCGATGGCTGGTCGGCGCGATAGTGATCGCAATACCCGCCCATTTGGCGACCGTCTGGGCCGCGCCCTATGCGATCATGTGGCAGGCGGGCAACGGCATGCGGAAAGCCGGTATCGGCGACAACAGGGTCCTGCACGCCCCGCCGGTCACGGCGGCGTCGCGCAGCGTCGTGCGGCCGAGCCCCGACCTCGCCTATTCGATCTGCCGGTACAACCTGGCAGATGGACCCGTGCGCCTAAAAGCGCCGAAACCGGATGTCTATTTCTCGATCTCGGCCTACGCCAACAATACCGACAACTTCTTTGTACTCAACGACCGCGAAATGAAGGCGGACGGCGCAGAGGTCGTGTTGGCCACCGCGTCCCAGGCCAAAGGCCTCCCCGATGCCGTGCTCGCTCCCTCCGCCACCGGCGTCGTCCTGTTCCGGCGCGTTGTCCCCACCGGCCCTGCCTGGTCGGTTATCCGTGGCGAGCGTGTCGGGATGGCCTGTGAACCGATAACGGAATAGCGCCCGCCTCAGCCTCCGATTACCTTAGTCGGTGGGCCGGTGCAAAAGCCGGCCGCCGGACGGAGGTAACGCCATGGCTTCCCCAGACCCACTGCTGCAGCCCTTCCAGCTAAAGCACCTCACGCTCCGCAACCGGATCATGAGCACCAGTCACGAGCCGGCCTACTCGGAAAACGGCATGCCGACGGAGCGCTACCGGCTCTACCATGTCGAAAAGGCCAAGGGGGGCATCGCGCTGACCATGACAGCGGGTTCGGCCGTCGTTGCCGAGGATTCGCCGTCGGCCTTCGGCAATCTGCATGCCTACAAGGACGAGATCGTCCCCTGGCTTCGCGAGCTTACCGACGAATGCCACGAGCACGGCGCGGCGGTGATGATACAGATCACCCATCTCGGCCGCCGCACCAATTGGAACAAGGCCGACTGGCTGCCGGTGCTGGCGCCGTCGCCGGTGCGGGAGCCGGCCCACCGGTCCTTTCCGAAGGAGGCCGAGGACTGGGATCTCGACCGCATCGTCAAAGCTTACGCGGCGACCGCCGAACGCATGCAGGCGGCCGGGCTCGACGGCATCGAGCTCGAATGCTACGGCCACCTGATGGACCAGTTCTGGTCGCCGGCGACCAACCGGCGGGCCGACGACTACAACGGCAGTCTCGACAACCGGCTGCGCTTCACCCGCCGCGTGCTCGACGCCATCCGCGACTCCGTCGGTCCCGATTTCATCGTCGGCGTCCGCATGGTGGCGGACGAGGACTGGGACAAAGGCCTGACCCGGGAGGAAGGCGTCGAGATCGCGCGGCGTCTCGTCGCCGATGGTCGGATCGACTTCCTCAATCTGATCCGCGGCCATATCGAAACCGACGCGGCGCTGGCCGGCGTGATCCCGATCCAAGGCATGCGCTCGGCGCCACATCTCGATTTCGCCGGCGAGGTCCGGGCCGAGACCCGCTTCCCCGTGTTCCATGCCGCGCGCATCGGCGACGTGGCAACGGCCCGCCATGCCATCGCCGAAGGCAAGCTGGACATGGTCGGCATGACCCGCGCCCACATCGCCGACCCGCATATCGCCCGAAAAGTGGCGGAAGGAAGGGAACACGAGATCCGCCCCTGCGTCGGCGCCACCTATTGCCTGGACCGGATCTACGAGGGGCATGAGGCGCTTTGCATCCACAACCCGGCCACCGGGCGCGAGGCGACCATGCCGCAGGTTATCGCGCCCTCGGATGGTCCGCGCCACAAGGTCGTCGTGGTCGGCGCCGGCCCGGCCGGGCTGGAGGCGGCGCGCGTCTCCGCCGAGCGCGGTCACGCCGTGGTGCTATTTGAGGCGGCCGACCGGCCCGGCGGCCAGATCCGGCTCGCCGCCCGCGGCCGACGACGGAGCGAGCTGATCGGCATCGCCGACTGGCGAGCGGAATGCCTGGAGGCGCTCGGCGTCGAGATGCACTTCAACCGGCTGGCCGAGGCCGGCGACGTGCTGGCCGAAGCCCCTGACATCGTGATCGTCGCGACCGGCGGCCTGCCCAACACGTCGGTCCTGGATAGCGGCGACGATCTCGTCGTCTCGTCCTGGGATATCCTGTCGGGCGACGTCAAACCGGCCGACGACGTGCTGGTCTTCGACGACAACGGCGCCCATCCCGGCCTGCAGGCCGCCGAACTGATCGCGGAGTCTGGGGCGACTTTGGAGATCGTCACCCCGGAACGCTTCTTCGGCGCGGAGATCGGCGGCCTCAACCACGTTCCTTACGCGGCCTGTTTCCAGCGGCAAGGCACCCGCATCACCATCAACAGCCGCCTCAAGTCCGTCCGCCGCGACGGCAACAAGCTCGCCGCGTTGATCGGCAGTGATTACGACGACCGCGCCGACGAGAGACTGGTCAACCAGGTGGTGGTCGAACACGGCACGCTGCCGCTGGACGATCTTTATTTTGCCCTGAAGGAAGGCGCGTCGAACCGAGGCGAAGTCGACTATCAAGCCCTGATCGCCGGCCGGCCGCAGCAGGTCGTCGCCAACCCCGGCGGAGCCTACCGCCTCTACCGCATCGGCGATGCCGTCTCGTCGCGCAATATTCACGCCGCCATCTATGACGCCCTCCGTCTCTGCAAGGATTTTTGACCGCGCCGGCCGCTTTCCCATCCTCGCCGCAGCGACTAGGATCGCCGCAACACGGGGAGGACAATGACGGAAAGCGTCGACAAGGATCTCGGCCAGTTCGACTATGTGATCGTCGGCGCCGGCACGGCGGGCTGCGTGCTGGCCAACCGGCTCAGCGCCGACCCAGATATCTCGGTGCTGCTGCTGGAAGCCGGCGGCAAGGACGACTATTTCTGGATCCACGTCCCCGTCGGCTACCTCTACACCATGAACAACCCGCGCACCGACTGGTGCTTCAAGACCGAGCCGGAGCCGGGCCTGAACGGCCGCGCCCTCAACTATCCGCGCGGCAAGACCCTTGGCGGCTGTTCCTCGATCAACGGCATGATCTACATGCGCGGCCAGGCCGGCGACTACGACCATTGGCGGCAGCTCGGCAATGTCGGCTGGGCGTGGGACGACGTGCTGCCCTATTTCCGCCGGTCGGAAGACTATGTCCATGGCGAGGACGATCTGCACGGCGCGGGCGGCGAGTGGCGCGTCGAGGAGATGCGGCTTAAGTGGGAAATCCTGGACGCCTTCCGCGACGCGGCCGAACAGGTCGGCATTCCTAAGACCGACGACTTCAATCGCGGCGACAACGAAGGCTGCGGCTACTTCCAGGTCAACCAGCGCCGCGGCGTCCGCTGGAGCACGGCCAAGGCGTTCCTGCGCCCAGCCATGCAGCGGCCCAATCTGACCGTGCTGACCCATGCCCAGACGGCCCGCATCCGCTTCACCGACCGGCGCGCCGTCGGCGTCGAGCTCCATGTGAACGGCGAGCCCGCCCACGCGACGACGTCGGGCGAGGTGATCCTTACTGCCGGCTCGATCGGCTCGCCGCAGATCCTGCAGGTCTCCGGCGTCGGCCCCGGCGATCTACTGTCCGAACACGGTATCCCAGTCGTGCATGAATTGGCCGGCGTCGGCGCCAACCTGCAGGACCATTTACAGCTCCGTCTGATCTACCGGGTCAAGAATACAGTCACCCTGAACCAGCAGGCGAACAGCCTGCTCGGCAAAGCCGGCATGGGCCTTCAATACTTCCTGTTCAAACGCGGCCCGCTGACCATGGCACCGAGTCAGCTCGGCTGCTTCGCGAAAAGCGATCCGGGACGGGCCAGCCCGAACCTGGAGTATCACGTCCAGCCGCTGAGCCTGGACAAATTCGGCGAGCCGCTGCACAGCTTCCCTGCCTTCACCGCGTCAGTCTGCAACCTGAGGCCGGAGAGCCGCGGCACGGTCCGGATCAAGAGCGCCGACCCGTTCGAACCGGCCGCGATCCGACCGAACTACCTAGCGGAAGACACCGACCGGCAGGTCGCGGCCGACGCCATCCGGCTGACCCGGCGCATCGCGGCGGCGGCGGCCCTGGCCCGCTTCGAGCCGCAGGAGCACCTGCCGGGAGACCATCTGCAATCGGACGAAGAACTGGCCCAGGCGGCCGGCGATATCGGAACCACTATCTTTCACCCGGTTGGAACCTGTAAGATGGGAAGCGATGCGAGGGCGGTCGTGGACGACCGCCTTTGCGTTCATGGACTGGGCGGCCTGCGGGTGGTCGACGCCTCGGTAATGCCGACGATAACCTCCGGCAATACCAACGCACCGACGATCATGATCGCCGAAAAGGCCGCCGACATGATCCGCGAGGATCGGCGGGCGGGCACCGGCAAAGCAGCCTGAGGAGGCGGGTCCGCCCGGCCGGAATAACCTTGAAACCACCAAGTCTTGTGCGCGACGGCGGGTGCGGATTAGGCTTGTCATCAGGAATCCACGAAACCCGAAGATAATTGGGAGAGGCATGGTCGACTATGCGTTATGAGGCCCCAGAAACGATAGATACGGCGGTCAGTCTGCTTGCCGGCGCGGGCGGCGACGCGCGCGTCCTGGCGGGCGGGACCGACCTGCTGGTGCAATTGCGCGCCGACATGATCGAGCCGGAGCTCGTCGTCGACGTGAAGAAAATCCAGTCGATGCGCACCATTACCGAAGAGAACGGCGGCTTTCGCATCGGCGCCGCTGTGGCCGGTGCGGAACTTTCCGAGCATCCGAAGGTCAAGGCTGCCTGGCCGGGCGTGGTCGAAGCAGTCGACCTGATCGGCTCGACCCAGATCCAGGGCCGCGCCTCGATGGGCGGCAATCTCTGCAACGGTTCGCCCGCCGCTGACAGCGTGCCGGCCATGATCGCCGCCGGCACCATGGTGTCCATCGCCGGGCCCAACGGGGAACGCGAGGTTCCGGCCGAGGAGATCATCGTCGGCCCGGGCAAGACCTCGCTCGCCAAGGGCGAAATGGTGACGTCGCTGTTCCTGCCGGCCCGCCCGGCGCGGTCGGGCGACGCCTATCTCCGCTTCATTCCGCGGACCGAGATGGACATCGCGGTGGTCGGCGCCGGGGTCAGCCTGACCCTCGACGAGGGCGGCACCTGCACCGCGGCCCGCGTGGCGCTCGGTGCGGTCGCGGCCACGCCCCTGCTGGTGCAGGAAGCGGCGGACGCGCTGATCGGCACCAAGCTGGACGACGCGGCGATGGAGGCCCTGGCCGCCGCCGCCAGCGCCGCCTGCAACCCGATCGACGACAAGCGCGGTACCAAGGACTTTCGGATAAAAGTGGCGGGCGTGCTGGCCCGCCGCGCGGCGCAGATCGCGCTTGAGCGTGCAAGGGGTAACTAATGTCAAAAATTCACGTAACGACAACGGTCAACGGGGACGAGGTCGAGTTCCTCTGCGAGCCGGACGAGACCCTGCTCGACGTGCTCCGGGACGAACTGCATCTGACCGGCAGCAAGGAAGGCTGCGCGTCCGGCGACTGCGGCGCCTGCAGCGTCATGGTGAACGACCGCCTGGTCTGCTCCTGCCTGGTACTCGGCGCGGAAGCCGATGGCGCCAAGGTCGAGACGATCGAGGGCATGGCCGACGGCGAAAACCTGCATCCGCTGCAGAAGAAGTTCCTGGAGCATGCGGCGCTGCAATGCGGCGTCTGCACTCCGGGCTTTCTGGTAGCGGCCAAGGCGCTGCTGGAGAAGAACCCGGACCCGACCGAGACCGAGGCGCGCTATTGGCTCGCCGGCAATCTCTGCCGCTGCACCGGCTATGACAAGATCATCCGCGCCGTGCTCGACACGGCCGCCGAAATGAGAGGTAACTGACGATGTCGCAAGCCCTTCGAACCGACGATATGGACCAAGATCTGCGCGTAGTCGGCACCCGGCCCGTCCGCCCGGACGGTGTCGACAAGGTTACCGGCCGCGCCATGTTCGGCGCCGACTACAGCCTGCCGGGTATGCTGGTCGGTCGTGTGCTGCGCAGCCCGCACGCCCATGCGATCATCAAGTCGATCGATACCTCCAAGGCCGAGGCTCTGCCCGGCGTGAAGGCCGTCGTCACCCGCGACGACTTCCAGGAGATGCCGTCGGAATTCATCCCCGCCGGCGAGATGCTGATCAACTACCGCGACGTCGTCCGCAACGTGATGGCCCGCGAAAAGGCATTGTACGACGGCCATGCCGTCGCCGCGGTCGCCGCGACCAGCGTGTCGGTCGCCAAGAAGGCGCTGAAGTTGATCAAGGTCGATTACGAGGTTCTGCCCCACGTCATTGATCCGTCGGAAGCGATGAAGCCCGACGCCCCCGTCCTGCACGATCACATCTTCACCGACGGTGTCGAGCCGAAGCCCGAGAAGCCCTCCAATGTCGCCAAGCGCGTCGAGTTCGGCATGGGCGACGTCGAAGCCGGTTTCGCGTCGGCCGACGTGGTGGTCGAGCGGTCGTTCAAGACCCAGCCGGTGCACCAGGGCTATATCGAGCCCCATGCCTGCGTTGCCAGCGTCTCGGCGGACGGCCAGGCCGAGCTTTGGTGCTCGACCCAGGGCCACTACGTGGTCCGGGCCAACTGCGCCCGTCTGCTCGGCATGGACATCTCGAAGATCCGCGTCACCGCCTCGGAAATCGGCGGCGGCTTCGGCGGCAAGACCGTCGTCTATCTGGAACCGGTGGCGCTGGCGCTGTCGCGCAAGGCCTGCCATCCGGTCAAGATGGTGATGTCCCGCGAAGAGGTGTTCCGCGCCAGCGGCCCGACCTCCGGCGCCGACATCTGGGTCAAGATGGGCGCCACCAAGGACGGCAAGATCGTCGCCGCCCAGACCGACCTTAAATACCAAGCCGGCGCCTTCCCCGGCTCGCCGGTGCAACCGGGCGCCATGTGCGCGTTCGCACCCTACGATGTGGAGAACGTGCTGGCGGTCGGCTACGACGTCGTCACCAACCGTCCGAAGGTCGCTGCCTATCGCGCCCCGGGCGGCCCGATCTCCGAGTACGCCGTCGAAAGCGTGGTCGACGAGCTTGCCCGCAAGCTGGAGATCGATCCGGTCGACTTCCGCTTACAGAACGCCGCCCAGCAGGGCACCCGCGCCGCCTACGGTCCGAAATTCGGCCCGGTCGGCCTGGTTCAGACGCTGGAGGCGGTCAAGAACCACGAGCACTACAAGGCTCCGCTCGGCCCGAATCAGGGCCGCGGCGTCGCCTCCGGCTTCTGGTTCAATATCGGCGGCGAGACTTCGGTCGAGATCAATTTGAGCGAGGACGGCACCGCCACCCTGATGTCCGGCACGCCGGACATCGGCGGCTCGCGCGCCTCGCTCGCCATGATGGCGGCGGAAGAGCTCTGCATCGATCTGGAGAAAGTGCGGCCGCTGATCGCCGACACGTCGTCGCTCGGCTACAACTTTCTCACGGGCGGCAGCCGCGTCACCTTCTCGGCCGGCCTGGCCACGGTCGAGGCGGCGCGGGAGATCGTCAAGGAGCTCTGCGCCCGCGCGGCCAAGATCTGGGAGATCCCGGAAGACGCGGTCGAGTGGGAGAAGGGTTACGTCCGGCCGGCCGGCGAGAACGCCGGTAACTTCGAGCCGCTCTCGGTCGCCGACATCGCCAAGGTCGCCGGCAAGACCGGCGGGCCGATTGCCGGCTACGCCCGGATCAACGCCCAGGGCGCGGCGCCGAGCTTCGGCACGCACCTGGTCGACGTCGAAGTCGATCCGGAGACCGGCCGCGCCTGGGTCACCCGCTATACCGTGGTGCAGGACGCCGGCAAGGCGATCCATCCCAGCTACGTGGAAGGCCAGTACCAGGGCGGCGCCGTGCAGGGCATCGGCTGGGCGTTCAACGAGGAATATATCTACGACGACAAAGGTTGCCTGGAGAACCCGGGCTTCCTCGACTACCGTATTCCCGTCGCCTCCGACGTGCCGATGATCGACACGGTGATCGTCGAGGTGCCGAACCCGCGGCATCCCTACGGCGTGCGCGGCGTCGGCGAAACGCCGATCGTGCCGCCGATGGGCGCGATCGCCAACGCGGTCTCGGCCGCCACCGGCATCCGCTTCACCGAACTTCCGATGTCGCCGCCGAAAGTGCTGAAGGCGCTTGAGGAGCATCGGGCAAACGGCGGCGGAGACTGACGCTTTGGCGAGGGTAGTGCTGTCCGGCAACCTGAAACAGTTCACCGGCGGAGAGACCGAATTCGATCTCGAGGCCGACACGGTGAGAAAACTGTTTCGGGCGCTGGGCGAGCGCTACCCGACCCTGGCGCCCCACCTGGAAGAAGGCGTCGCCGTGGCCATCGACGGCCAGATCTACCAGGACGCCTGGCTGGAAGAAATCCAGCCCGACAGCGAAGTCCATATCGTGCCGCAGATCGCCGGCGGTTAAGCCGCCACAACCGGGCTACCGAGTTGAGCCCGAACAGAAATCACCGGTCATTGGAAGCCGGATCGCAGCCGGGGTCAGACGGGCCCAGCAGTGTCAGGAGACGATCGCTTGGTTCGTCGGGCAGCGTCCTCGCGGCATCGCGTACGATCCCAAGCGCCTCGGCGTCGACCTCCCAGCCATAGCTAAACGCCAGGATTACAAAAGCGCATGCATCGTGAACTTCGGTCAAGCGTGTCGGGTCGGCCGAAAGCCATTGCGCCGCCTGATTGTCCGTCGCCGTCGGAAAGACCATTTACATAACTTCTGAGCGATAATTCGAAGCAACAATACCCGTCTTTTAATTAATGACTAATTGAAAAAAAGCAACGCAGTACGGATTGCGCCCATATATTTCCGAGGAGGCCCTGCAGCTTCCGATTCACCCCTGGATGCGAATCGACCGGAGAGAAGGTTGGAGCACCGACTGCTAGCCTGTCTCGAAATCAAGCCCGACATCCAAAACAGTTACACTGTGCGTAAGCCAGCCCAACGAAATGATATCGACTCCGGTCTCAGCCACCGCTCTCACGGTATCCGGCGTCAGCCCGCCCGATGCCTCTGTCGCCATTCGCCCATCCACCAGCCCGACCGCCTCGCGCAGTTCGTCGAGGCTCATGTTGTCCAGCAACACCGCATCGGCGCCGAGCGGCAGTAGTTGCCGCAACTGATCAATCGTATCGACCTCAACCTCGATCTTCATCATATGGCCGACCGCGTCCCGCGCCCGCCGCACCGCGGCTTCGATACCGCCGGCCGCGACGATATGGTTGTCCTTGATCAGCACGCCGTCATCGAGGCCGAAGCGATGATTGGTCCCGCCGCCGGCCCGTACCGCGTATTTCTCCAGGGCGCGCAATCCGGGTGTGGTCTTTCGTGTACAGGCGATCCGCGCCGGCAGTCCCTCCACCGCGCGCACTGCCGTCCGCGTCGCAGTGGCGATACCGCATAGACGGCCGAGAAAATTCAACGCGGTCCGCTCCGCCGACAATACTGGCCGTGCCGGCCCCTCGATCACGGCCAGGGTCGCGCCGGCCGCGACGTCGCTGCCGTCGCCCTGTTCGACATGAACCGATATCGCCGGGTCGAGCAGCCGAAACGCCGCCGCCGCGACATCCAGGCCGGCGACCCGCCCTTCCCGGCGGGCGGCAATAGCGGCCCGGGTCCGCACCCCTATCGGCACCACCGCGTCAGACGTCGCATCGCCGGCCCGGCCAAGGTCCTCCGCCAATGCGCCGCGAACAATCGGTTCGAATAAAGCTGGATAGAGTGTTGGTACATTCATTACAAACCTCCTTCCGCGGTTTCCCGCGTCGCCGACAGGTCATCGACCGTCAATAACTGATGGCGCTGCCAGTCCGGCCGCATCTCGGGGAAATCGTCTCGATGATGCGCGCCCCGGCTTTCCGGTCGACGCAGTGCCGCAAGCGCGATCGATCGCGCGGCCAACAGCAGGTTGCGCGCTTCGCCCGAACGGACGATCGACCGATGTATGGAATCCGATGCTTCGGGGAATTCATCCGAGAGCGAAGCCAACCGCCCGACTGCGATCCGCAGCCCCGCCTCGTCGCGTAGCAATCCGACATAATCGGACATGATCTGACGGATTTCCGCGATGACGGTTTCGGCCGCCTCGGCATCAAATAGAACCTTCGGCATATCCGGAACCGCCACCGGCTCGGTCATTGCCGCGCCGTCGGCGAAGACGTCGTCGGCCACCCGCCGGCCGAAAACCAGCGCCTCCAACAGGGAGTTACTGGCCAGCCTGTTTGCGCCGTGCAGCCCCGTCGCAGCCACTTCGCCGCAGGCCCAGAGGCCGGCAATCGACGTGCGCCCGTTCCTGTCGGTCGCGACGCCGCCCATGTGGTAGTGCGCGGCCGGGATCACAGGCACCGGCTCGGTTTCCGGGTCGAAGCCGGCACGGTGGCAGGCCGCCACCGCCTGCGGGAAACGGCCCGACGCCGCGGCGAGCGCCGGACGCAGGTCCAGGTAGACGCGGCCGCCGTCGACGATCCGCCGCCAAATCGCGCGCGCCACCACGTCGCGCGGCGCCAGTTCGGCATCCGCGTGCTCGCCCGCCATGAACCGACGGCCGGTTTCATCGATCAGCACGGCGCCGGCGCCGCGCAACGCCTCGGTCAGCAACGGCAACTGGGCGCCACGGCCGCCGTTATCGACCGCCAGGGCGGTCGGATGGAATTGCATGAATTCCAGATCCCGCAGCCCCGCGCCCGCGCGCGCGGCCATTGCCAGCCCGTCGCCGGTCGCTTCGGGCGGATTGGTCGTCGCCTGCCAAGCCATGCCGACACCGCCGGTCGCCAACACCACGCGGCCGGTTCTGTGATACATCCAACCGCCATCGCCGTGATGCGCCAGCAACCCCGCAACACGCCCCCGGACGACGATCAGGTCGTAGGCAAATGTGTCCTCGACCAGGTCGACCGACGGCGCTGCTCGCACCCGCCGGATCAGCGACGCCATCAGCGCCCGACCGCTGGCATCGCCGCCGGCATGTACAATTCGCGACTGCCGGTGCCCTGCCTCGCGCCCCAGGACGGGTTGCCCGTCCGCCCCGAGGTCCACCGTCCAACCGCCGGTCATCAGCGCATCGATTTCTCGGGGGCCGCCCTCCGCGGCCAACAGCGCGATGTCGGGATCGGCCAGTCCGGCCGACACCGCGACCGTGTCCGCCGCATGGTCTCTGGGCGAATCACCCGGGCCGACCGCGGCGGCAATGCCGCCTTGCGCCCACAAGCTGGACCCGCCCTCGACATGCAGCGTCTTGGTCAACACTGTGACCGGCAGCGGTGCCAGGGCAAGCGCGGTCGCGAGCCCGGCCGCGCCGGACCCGACGATCACCACATCGGAATGTGCGGTGCGCATTGCCGCCTCACCGCCCAACCGCCAGCATACGTTCCACTGCCTGCCTGGCCCGCGCCGAAACGGCCGGATCGATCTCGACCCGCGGCGACAGGGTCTCCAGCGCGGCGTGGATCTTCTCCAACGTGATGCGCTTCATATGCGGGCAGAGGTTACAGGGGCGCACGAACTCCACGTCGCTCACTTCGGCGGCGACATTGTCGCTCATTGAGCATTCGGTCAGCATCAGCACCCGCTCCGGCCGCCGCGTTTTCACGTAGTCGATCATCTGCGCGGTCGAACCGACGAAATCCGACGCGGACAGCACGTCCGGCGGGCATTCCGGATGGGCGATCACCTCCAGGCCCCGGTAGTCCTCGCGATAGTGCGCGATCTCGTCGCCGGTGAACCGCTCATGCACTTCGCAATGACCCTGCCACGGAATGATTTCGACGTCGGTCTGGGTCGCGACGTATTTGGCGAGGTATTCGTCCGGAATGAAGATCACCCGATCGGTGCCGAGCGACTCCACGATCTTCACGGCATTGCCCGACGTGCAGCAAATATCCGACTCCGCCTTCACCTCAGCGGAGGTGTTCACGTAGGTCACCACCGGTACGCCGGGATAGCGTTCGCGTAAGTCCCGCACGTCCGCGCCGGTGATCGATTCTGCCAGCGAGCAGCCGGCGCGCAGATCCGGTATCAGGACGGTCTTCTCCGGATTGAGCAGCTTGGCCGTCTCCGCCATGAAATGCACGCCGGCCAATACGATCACGTCGGCCTCGCTTTCGGCCGCGCGTTGCGCCAGCGCAAGGGAGTCGCCGACGATATCGGCGACGCAGTGAAAGATCTCAGGCGTCTGATAATTGTGCGCCAGGATCACCGCGTTGCGCTCCCGTTTCAGTCGGTTGATCTCGGCGACGTATGGCGCGTGAAACGGCCATTCGATGTCCGGAATGACCGTCTTGACCCGCTGATAGAAAGGCGCCATCGCAGCGGCGAGTTCGGGCGTGTAGTCGGGCAGACTGGGCACAGTCATCGGCTGATCCTCCTGAAACGATCCCGCGCCGGCCGGCGCGGGATCAATTATGCTCTTATCGAGTATATATATGTTCATAATGAGCATAACAATAGGTAAAGAATCCCGTCGAATGCGCTTAGGGTGACCTGTCCTTATTCCGCGGCGCTCAAGGCCGGCAAACCGACCCCCACAGCAGCCCGTTCCGTCACCACTTCGCGGCGGAATCTGAACAATTCGGCCGGGCGGCCGGGACTGGTGGTATCGCGGTGGCCGGTGGATTCCACCAGATCCGCGTTCAGCACCATGCGGCGGAAGTTCTGTTTGTGCAGCCGGCGGCCGCTTAAGGCTTCGACCACCCGCTGCATCCGCAGCAGCGTGAATTCCTCTGGCAGCAGGTCGAAGATCACCGGCCGATAGGCGAGCTTGCCGCGCAGCCGGCCAAGGGCGCTGGCCAGAATACGGCGGTTGTCCAGCGCCATGGGCGCGCCCGTCGCCTGCGCCGCGGCACTTGCCTTGCTGTCGATCGCGGACGGCTTTCGCCCCTGCGCACGCTCGATCGCGAGTCGGTCGCGCAACGCCTCCAGCACCAAGCCGGCCTCGTACAACAACTCGTAGCGTTCCAGGCAGCGCACATAGTCGACTGGCGCCGACTTATCGAAACCGAACGCCACGGAAACCCGCTCGCGCCGTTCTTCCCGGGCCGGGCGGTCCGGAGCCGCCCTGATCCAGTTTTGCAATGCGGGTCTGACGATCTTGTCGACAATCGCCGGGCGGCCGCCGCGCCAGTCCTCCCACGGCAGGCAGTCGTACCAATCGCGCCAGCGGGCCTCGCCGGTGCCGGCGAGCGGCGTCTCATGAGTCAAGGCAAGGTAGGCGATCGATACGACCCTGGGACCGCCTTCGAATTCGCGCGGGTCGCGGTATTGGTTGCCGAAAGTGTAAAGCTGCTCCACATAGCGTGGCCGAATGCCGGTCTGTTCCTCGACCCAACCGCGCAGGCCAAGCTCCAAAGTGCGGTGCCTTTGCGCATCGAACGGTCCGTAGGGCAGCGTATCCGGCCGGTCTTGCGGCGCTGCGGACCGTCCCTGCTGTGCCGGTGTCGCCAAATCGTGGTGTATGCGGCGCGCCACCAGCACGCGCGGCGTCTCGTCGGTCACGGCGACGATTACGGCGGTCAGGCCGATGACGGTCTCGGAACTGATATCGCCTGAGCTCAAATTCCCCGCTTCCAGCTATCGCGTGTCCGACTTTACGCAAATCATACGTGTACCAACGTCATTTTAACCGCTGGATTGTGACGGGTAAGCGCTTATCTGCCTCGGCGCCACCAAATTCGGCTTTCTTTCGGCGCCGGCACGGCCATGTTACAAACGGCGGCCAAACGCAGGCGTCGCAGTGAAAAGTCTTTGAAAGGATCGGTCTCCATGAAGGGTGATAAGGACGTCATCAAACATCTCAACAAGGTCCTCAAGAACGAGTTGACGGCAATCAACCAGTACTTCCTGCATTCCCGGATGCTTAAGGATTGGGGGATGGAAAAGCTCGCCGAACACGAATACGAGGAATCGGTCGACGAGATGAAGCATGCCGACAAGATCGTGCAGCGGGTCCTGTTCCTGGAAGGACTCCCGAATCTGCAGGATCTGGGCAAGCTGATGATCGGCGAAAATATTCAAGAAATGCTGGAGTGCGACCTGAAACTGGAGCATCAGGCGATCCCCGACCTGCGTAGCGGTATCGCCTATTGCGAAAAAGCCCAGGATTATGTCACTCGGGAGATTTTCACCGACATCCTCGCCTCGGAAGAGGAACATGTCGATTGGCTCGAAACCAATCTCGAGCTGATCAAAAAGATGGGTTTGGAGAACTACATCCAGTCGCAGACGTCGTAGTCGGCAGCTGCGGCTTACGGCTTTTCATTCACCGTCTGAGGAGTAACAACAACGGCGAGTTTGGCTTGAGCGCCTGCCGGTCCGCTTCCAATGGCCCTGCTTGATCGCTCGCTCGGCCGACCGTCTTGGCGGCTGCTCTTCGGGTTCTTCGCAAGTTGCATGACGAGGCGGGCGATCATGCTTGGCTGCAGGCCTCGCCAGATAAACATGTCGACCTTTGCGCGCCTATTCGGCCGCCGCGAGCGAAGTCGCCGCGTCCGCTCCGCAACGAGCCTCGTCAATAATCTGCTGGGCGGTATCTACGCAACTGCCGCAGCTCGGGCCGTTGCCGAGCGCCGTATAGGTCTCGACCGCGCAGGTAAATCCCTGCTGCGCCATTTGCCGGATTTCACAGTCCCGGTAACCGTTGCAAATGCATACATACATGCTGCCGACCTCGTTGCCTGACTCTGTTGCAATTAAGAATGATTGTCAAGGTCAGGATGCCGGATCGGTGGCGATTTCCGGCGGAAGTGGCGGAAATCCGGCATTTTCATGGGATTGTCAGATCCGGCATCTCTGCTATGTAAGGGTAACGGCAGCGCGGACAGGAGGCTCCTTCGATGACCGAAGGCGACAATACCGGGACAATCCGACCCATCGTTCAACAGCTTGGCGACGGCGGCGATGCGGACGCCGAATTGGCACTGCTCGGCAAGACGGCAGAACAGGCGCATCAGGCCATCGACGCCATGCTGGCGGACCCGCCCGCGACGGCGCGCACGGTAGCCATTCGCCTGGACCCGCCGGCGGGGGACGGCCGCGAGACCTTGTTCCAGCCCGTCGGACGCCACCTGAAATCCGCCATCGCCGACGGCCGCATCAGCGCCATCCGCCCGATCGCGTCAGACGGCGCCGTCGGCTTTATCGTCACCCTGCCCGGCTAGCCGCACTGGACGGCGCGCACCGATTTGCCGCATGCTTCGCGCCGGATTTCTCGAAGGCTGGCGCGTTGCTGTTTCGATCCCGCACCAAAGACCGTTTCCTGCCCTACCGCGACCGCCTGTTCGCCTACGCGGTCGCGCTCTGTCGGGAGCCCGACGCCGCCGGCGACCTTGTGCAGGACTGCGCGGTCCGGGTTCTCAGTGCTCGGCGTGTCCCGAAGGACGAGCCGGCGTTCCGGGCCTGGCTGTTCAAGATCGTGAGAAATCTGGTGATCGACCGACTGCGCAAGACCAGGTCGCTTGGCGAAGTGTCTATCGAGGAAACGCCGGACTGCGACATCATGCCCGTTTCGGCGGCACTGGATATCGTCGACACTCTGGCGGTGAGAGAAGCCTTCGCCATGCTGCCGGACCATCACCGCGACGTCCTGGCGCTGATCGACATCGGCGGCTTCAGCTATGAGGAAACCGCGCGGATCCTACAGATCGAGAAAGGCACGGTGATGAGCCGGATAAGCCGCGGGCGGAGCGCCTTGTCGCAGTTGCTCCACCGCCACAACGTCGTCGAGTTTCCGGCGCGGCGGGAGCGCAAAAGCGGATGACCAAGCGCCGCGCCGATATCGAAACCCTAAACGCCTACGTGGACGGCGAGCTGCCGGCCGGCGACGCCGCTGACGTCGCGGCCGAGATCGCCGAAGACGCCCGGACCGGCCAGGTTGTCGCCAACCTGCATGGCGTGAAAGCCGCCGTCACCACAGCGTTCGATATTCACGCGCCGGAGACCGCCGTCTCCGCACGCCCCCGCGGGCGAACCGCGGCAGCAGTGGCGGCCTGCCTGCTGGCGGCCGCCGCGGTTGCCTGGTTTGCCCTAACCTCAGGCAACGGTGGAGCGTCGCTGGCCGACCGGGCGTTGCAAGTGCACGATGCCTGGCAGCCACCTGCCGCCGAAAAAACGGCGCCAGCGTCTTACCCGAACGGTCCCAACATCCCGGACCTCACCGCAGCCGGCCTTCGGGTCGACGCCGTGCAACCCGCGGTCAGACTCGGTCAGCTTGAGGCGCTTCGCGTGGCCTATGTTGGCACACGTGGTTGCCGTCTGAGTTTCTATGCGTTCGATGCCCCGAACGCCGCTTCGATGACGACGTCGCGCCGGGACGAAAAGGCATTGGTCGAAAGCTGGTCAATCGATGGCCACGGCTATCTGTTGGTCGCCCGCGACATGAACGCCGACCGTTTCGACGTCATTGCAGCGGCGCTGAAGCAATCCACCGAAGAGACCGCGCCGATTTCCGGCGGCATGCGCACAGCGATGTCACAGGCGCGCCAGCCCTGCCGCGCCTAAACTTTCCGTGATCGGGGAATAGCGGAGCGGACCCGACCGTTTCTTCCGCTGTAGGCTGTTTCGTGCTGAAAAATCCGCAAAGGAATGTCCCATGCGTTTGCTTATCCTTGCCGTCACGCTGACCCTTGCCGCCCTGCTGCCGGCGTTCGCCGACGACCGGCTCGTCGTCAAAAACAGCCCTTACGGCGCCAGCGAAACGCTCGACAGGCTGACCGAGGTTCTTTCCGCCAAAGGCATCACGGTATTCGCCCGTGTCGACCATGCCGCAGGCGCGGCCAAGGTCGGTCAGGAACTGGCGCCGACCCAACTTCTGATTTTCGGCAACCCGAAGCTCGGCACGCCGCTGATGCAGGCCAACCGGAAGATGGGACTCGACCTGCCGATGAAGGTGCTGGCCTACGAACAGGACGGCAAGACCTTCATCAGCTACGTCCGTCCCAACGAACTGAAGGCACGGCATGGCATCGCGGACCGCGACAAGGTTTTCCAAACCATGACCGGCGCCCTGGACAACCTGACCAACGCCGCCATTGCCAAGTGACCGGCGAAATTTTCCCGAAAATTTGAAGCGCCGGGAATAAACCGCGCGTCGGCCCCGTTTCTTCTCCCAACCGGCGAGGCAACCCTCGCCGAAAATGGACAATCCTTGGGAGGGAACCCGATGCCGAGTGACAAACAACCGGGCCTATTCGAGCTTTACGACCAAGATCCGGACAAGGCGGATGCACTGGTCTTCGGCCGCGTTGCCAATCCCGACAGGCGCGGCTTCCTGCGCGGCGCCGGATTGACGACGATGAGCGCCATGGTCGGCGCCGCCATACCGTTTGCCGCGAACATGCCCTCGGGCTTCATCCCCGTCGCGCTCGCCAATGCCGACAAGATCGAGGGCAAGGACGGCCTTACACTCTTGAACGACCGCCCGTTGAACGCGGAAACGCCGGCGCATCTGCTCGACGACGCCATCACGCCCACCGACCGACACTTCATCCGTAACAATGGCATCCCGCCGGAGGATGTCGACGCCGACGCCTGGACCCTCACCATCGACGGCCTGGTCGATAATCCCATGACGCTCTCGATCGCCGATCTGAAGAGCCGGTTCGAGGTGGTGACGGAAGCGCTCACCATCGAGTGCGGTGGCAACGGCCGATCGTTCTTCGACCCGCCGGCCAAGGGCAATCAATGGACGCTCGGCGCCGTCGCCTGTTCCAACTGGACCGGCGTGCGCCTGGCAGACGTGCTGAAGGCGGCTGGCGTCAAAGACAACGCCATCTACACCGCCCATGTCGGCGCCGACCTCCACCTTTCCGGCAAGGAAGGAAAGCTGCCGATCTCCCGCGGCATGCCCATCGAAAAAGCGATGAACCCGCATAACCTGATCGCGTTCGAACAGAACGGCGCAGCGATCCACCCGATGAACGGCGCACCGCTGCGTCTGGTCGTGCCGGGCTGGCCCGGCTCCTGCTCGCAAAAATGGCTGACCCGCATCTGGCTCCGCGATCAGGTCCACGACGGGCCGAAGATGACCGGCACCTCCTACCGCGTGCCGAACCGCCCGGTGGAGCCCGGCGAAAAAGTCGACAAGAAGGACTTCGACATCATCCACGCGATGCCCGTCAAATCGCTGATCACATCACCGGAAACCGGCCGCAGCGCGTCCGGCGGCAAGGTCCAGGTGCGCGGTCACGCCTGGGCCGGCGACGACCGGGTGGCGCGCGTCGACCTGTCGATCGACTTCGGCGCGACCTGGATCCAGGCCGACCTGGACGATCCGGTGAACCCCTACGCCTGGCAGAACTTCCGCGCCGAGGCGACCTTGCCGCAGAAGGGCTATTACGAGATCTGGGCGCGGGCCACGTCGGATAAGGGCGTCGCCCAGCCGCACGCCATCGCCTGGAACCCGAAGGGTTATCTGAACAACTCGATGCACCGGGTTGCCGTGCGCTACGCCTAGCCCCCAGCACTTCGGTCAAGTCTCGTGCGTAACGCCTTTCGCATCCTCGCGCCCGCCGTCTGCGTCCTGGCCGTCGGCCTGCTCGATCTTCTGCCGGCCGACAGCCAGGCCCGCGCCGAACCGGACGAACTCGCCCAACTCGGCCTGCCACCCGACGCCGGCCGCGACGAGGTCGAGGCTTATTGCGGCGCCTGCCACTCTCTGAAGCTGGTCGTGCAGCAGGGCCTCTCCCGCGCCGACTGGGAGGAAGTCCTCGTCTGGATGATCGAGGAGCAGGAAATGGAACCGCTGGAGCCGGTCGAGCACGAACTGGTAATCGACTACCTCGCCAAACATGTCAGTGTCGAGGTCATGCGACAGAAACGGAAGCGCTAAGGCCGAACCTTCATTGGAATCTCGCCGTCCGCCGAGCGGCCGAGCGTCATCGGCACGCTTGCGGTGGCCGCGATTGCCGCCAGCACGCCGGCCAGCAGGAACGCTGAGCCGATCTCGACATTGGCCGCGATACCGGCGAGCCAGGCGCCGAGCGCGCCAACACCGTCCAGGAAGCTGAAAGTGAGCCCCAGCGTCGTCGCCTCGCGGTGGCTGGAATAGTCGACCGCGGTGGCCAGGATTGCCGACCGGATCGCGGTCATGACCGTGATGGCGATGGCGAAGCAGGATAGCGCCAGCAGGATGTTGTCGCCCAGCAGCCAGACCGACAAAGCCGCGACGGCGGCAATCAGGTTGCCGACGACAATCACCGGCTTGCGGCCGATCCGGTCCGAGAAACGGCCGGCAACCGGCTGTACCACCGCGCCGAGGAAGATCATCGCGGAGAACGCAATGCCCGTTTCCGCCGGCGAAAACCGGTGCGCGCTTTGCAGGTAGAGCGGCATCATCGCCAGCACCGCCATGTGCGCCATGTTGTAGGACGTGATGACGCCGATGATCCCGAGTCCCGCCGGCCGCCGCCACAGCCCGAGCAACGCGGTAAGGTCGGCCAGCGATATCCGGGCGCCGTGCTCGCGCGGCACCCGACGCGAAACCGGGATGAAGGCGATGGCCATCAGCGCCGCGGGAAGCGCAGCGAACAAAAGCGAATAGCGCCAGCCGAATTCGGCCAATAGGAAGCCCATGGCGAGCGGCGCCGTCACCTCGGCCAGGGTGCCACCGAAGGCGTGGATGCCCAGTGCCTCGGCCCGGCGGTCGGGCCTGAGCCGAACCAGTACGCCGGTCGCAATCGGATGCCACGCGGCGTCGCCGAGGCCGGCAATCGCCAGCAGCAACGCCACGGTCCAGAAATCCGGCGCCGTCGAAGCCAGCGCATAGCCGACCGCAACCCATACGAACGAGGCCAGCAGCAGCCGGCCCTGGTTTGTAACCCGGTCGGCGATGATGCCGGCCGGCAGGTAGGCCAGCGCCGCCCCGGCGCTTTGGATCGCGATCAGCAGGCCGACCTCGCCCGGCGTCAGGCCCATGGCGACGCCGATCGCCGGCGCGATGATCCACACCGCGCCGGGCGCGCTGTCGTTCGCCCAGTGCCCGGCCGAGAACCAGAAGAACAGGGAGCGCGACTCCCGGTCCGTCGTTACCGCTGCGTCCATCGAAGAAAGGTCCTGTCGGTTACCGGCAGTGTCATCGCATTCCGCTTGCCCGGCAACCGATCTGTCCTAACACGCAGGTTCAGAAAATCTAACTCGATGGACGCTGTGGGAGAAAGCGGCAGCCCGCTAAGGCCGCCGCCAGTCGATGCGTCAGAAGCGCTATGCGTTCCGTTTCCACCGTCTCGCCAAGCCGAGACCGGCGAGGCCGAGACCCAGCATCGCCAGCGTCGCCGGTTCGGGCACCGTTGCGGAATCCTGCCGGATAAGCTTGGCTTCGACATACTGCTGAATGGTCCTGTACCCGCCTGAGGCGTCAGGATCCGGTACCTCACCCTGAAAAACGATCCTCGCTTCCCTGGTTTCGAACGCCGACAGGTCAAGGTCCGTCGGCGGCTCCAAGCTGTCGAAGACGGTGCTGTCATGGTCGGCGAGCGTCAACAAAAAGAACACCGGCGACATGACAACGTCCGCATCGCCCACGCTGGAGCCCACGATTGGCACGTTGCCGACAACGAAACGGTCGGTCGTTTCACCGCCGATGTTGCGGTCGTTTAGCACACTGTAGCTTCCGGGCGGCGTCCCGGCGCTCCAGGCAAGCCCCAACTGATCAATGCGGAGCGACAGGTCGGTTAAAGCCTCCTGATAGAGCGCGAATGTCTCGTCTATAGGGGTGGGCGATGCCGCCGTATTGAAGGTAATGCTGCCGGACAGTTTCTGTCCGGAGGAACTCGTCGGCTCTATCGGCTGCAGCCGGTCGCCGACGTAAACGATGTCGGCCTCGAACGTGAATGTCACCGGTGCCGCGACCGCAAAACCCGGCGCGGACAACAATCCGACGACAAAAAACCCGGCTATTCGCTGGGCGATTATGGAAACCCGCATTGAGGATTCCTCCTGAGTTTACAAAACTCGCCCAACAAGATGAACACAAGCAATATTCATGCCATAATACGTAAAACGGCTAGCATACAGTAAGTCGAAAGGTTCGCGACGTTTAGAACAGTTTCAATTTTGTAAGAATCTCCGACACTCCGGACCGTCACTGCGTCCCCAACGCAATGGCACGGTTCGAAAGCGGAGGGCGGCGGCTTCCGCGAAGCCGCCGCCATTGGTCAAAACACCGCAACCATCACGCGGCCCGTTTGCGTCTCGCCAAGCCGAGACCGGCAAGGCCGATCCCAAGCATCGCAAGCGTCGCCGGTTCGGGAACCGACACGAATTCCAGCGAGGTGAACCGGGTGTCAACGATATGCTTCACCTGTTTGTATCCGTCAGGCGTGTTGGGGTCCGGCAGCACGCCTTGAAACTCGATGGTCGCAACCCTGCCCTCGAACAACGAGAGGTCGAGATCCGTCGGCAACGCCAGGCTGTCGAAAACCGTATGCTCGTGGTCGATCAGCGACATGGCGAAGAACGACGGATACATGGTGACGTCCTCCGTCCCGGTATTCGGCCCAACGAGCGGAACGCCGCCGATCGTGAAACGGTCGACCACTTGGCCGTTCACATCCCGGTCATTCAGGATGGAGAGGTAGCCGGGCCCCACACCGGTCCAGGTCATGCCCAGCGGCTCGATAGTGAGCGATAGACCGGTAATGGCCTTCTGATAAACCCCGAACGAACTGGTCACCTGGGTGAGCGGCGTTTTATCGTCGTATGTGATGCGGCCGGTAAGTTTGTGGCCGAAGGGGTTTGTCGTCTTTATCGGCTGCAACAGCCCGCCGACGGCAACGATGTCGGCTTCGAACGTGATCGTCGCCGCCGCCGCGCCGGATATTCCCGACATGGACAGCAATCCGACGAACAAAAGCCCGGCTAGCCGCTGGGCGATTGTAGAAATCCTCATCGCGGATTCCTCCTGAGTTTTACAAACTCGCCCAACGGATCGCATAGAAGCAATATTCGTGCCGTTGTTATCCCCGGAAGGAAAACCAACGGCTTACAGGACATCCGAAAAGTAGAAAACTTCCAGTTCTGTAAATCTTTCCGACACTTTCGAACGGATTCGCACCGCTAGAGCACGGCCGGAAACCCCGGCGCGCGCAGCTCTGTGCCGGTCGCGTCTTCCAACAGTTTTACGACCATCGGCGACCAGGCGTCGCCGCCGTACGCGCACCGCGCCTGTTCGAATATCCGCGCGGCGTGGGCGGCCAGCTCCAGCGGCACGCCGAACGTGCTGCCGAGTTGTTCCGCAAATCCCAAATCCTTGCAGGCCAGGTCCATGGTGAAGCCGATGTTGTAGCTGCCGTTGAGGATCACCTGGCTCTCCGTTTCGTGGACGAAGCTGTTGCCCGAACTCGCCTTGATCGCCTGGAAGGACGTGGCGAGGTCCAGGCCGCCTTGCTTGGCCAGCATCAGCGCTTCGCCGGCGGCGATCAGGTGGATGAAGGCCAGCATGTTGGTAATCACCTTGATGACCGACGCGCTGCCGAGTTTCCCCATATGGATCACCTCGCCGCCCATGGCGCGCAGGACCGGCAGGTGCGTTTCGAACACCGCCTTGTCGCCGCCGACCAGCACGGTGATCTCGCCCGACGCGGCGCGGTGAACGCCGCCGGTGACCGGCGCCTCCAGCGTCGCGATATCCCGGTCCTCGGCAAGGACGGCGAGACGCTTCACCTCGTTCAGGTCGTTGGTGCTCATCTCGACCCAGGTTCCGCCGGCTTGCAGCCCGCTCAACACCCCATCCGGGCCGGTCATCACCGCATCGACCGCCTGCGGAGACGGCAGGCAGGTAATGACGCTCTCTGACGCCTCGGCCACGGCGCGCGGCGAGTCCGCCCAAACCGCGCCCGAGCCGATCTGGTCCGCCGCGTTACCGCGATCCAGGTCGTACACGGTGACCGAAAACCCTTGGCGCAGCAGGCTCGCCGCCAGTTTCGCACCCAGATTGCCGAGTCCGATAAAGCCCAATCGCATGGCCTTCCACCTCCGCGCTGTTCGCGGTGCCACTCTGGCAGCCGCCCCGGCTAGGCCGCAAGGCAATCGTCCGGCAGCGGGACAAGCGGCGAGAAGTCCTGTTCGTGCTGACGCCGCGGCAGGCCCAGCTTGGCCGGACGGTTCGACACCGGATTGACGATCGAGGAATAGATCCAACGAGACCAGGGCGAGATGTTCTCGGGCGAGCCGTGCAGCAGGCGATCGCCGAAAATCACGCCCGTTCCCCGCCCGCCGGTGATCGACACGAGGCCGGTGGTGCCTATCACCCGCGCCACCTCGGCATCCGGGATGGTCCAAAGCTCCCACTTCTCGCCGTCGACGCTCCGCTCCGCGCGGACGTCCAGCTTATGCGAGCCCGGCGCGAAATAGAGCGGGCCGTTGAACTCGCTGACATCGTCCAGGAAGACGTGCAGGTTCAGCGCCAGCGGTCGTGGCACGCCGTCTCGGCTGTGATGGGTCGCGAAGTCGGTATGCCAGTCGAACCCGCCGCCGCCGAAGCCGGCCTTCGCGTTGATCTTGCACTGTTGCAGGTAGACGTCCTCGCCCAGGATCTGCAGGGCCGGTTCCAGCAGACGCGGGTGCCGCGCCAGACGGCCGAACAGCGGGTCGCGACGATGCAGACCCAGCATGTTGCGCACCTGCGCGCCGTCGGCCTCGCGCGTGTTGTCGTCGCATGTCTCGGCCATCAGTGCGGGCACCGAGACACGCAGGACGCCGATCTCCTGCGGCGAAAATAGATCGGGCAGAACCAGGTAACCGTCGCGGTCCAGGTCCACCCGTTGCTCGTCCGTCAATCGCATGATTTCCCCCTTCGCTGTCACATCCGAATTGCGAGGAAAATAGGGCGATGACGTTGGGCATGTCCGCGCGTTTCTTGATGTCAGTCACTTTACAGGAGCGATAATCCGCTACAATTCGCTTTCTAAGGTGGAGAATATGTCAAAGATCGAGCTGGACGCGATCGACCTGCGAATCCTGGCGGCGCTGCAAAGCGACGCCCGGATCAGCAATGTCGATCTTGCAAAACTCGCCGGGCTGTCCCCGACACCCTGCCTGCGCCGCATCCGCCGCCTGGAGGAAGCAGGCGTAATCGCCGGCTATTCGGCGCGGCTGGACCGGGAGAAAACGGGCCTGTCGATGACGGTGTTCGTCCACATCAGCCTGGAAAACCGCGACCCGGAGCATGTCGAAAAGTTCCACCGGGCGGTCGCGCCGATCCCCGAGGTCGTCACCTATCACGCGCTGACCGGCCAGCACGACTTCCTGCTGGAAGTGGTGGTGCCCGACTGGCGCCGCTTCACCGAACTGATGCTCGGCCAGCTAGGCGGGTTGCCGGGCGTCAAGGACATCTACAGCACCGTGGTGCTGGAAACCTTCAAACAAACTCGCGCCCTGCCGCTGCCAGCGGCGGGCAGGCGGGCGGGTTGAACGACGCTGGCTGTCATTGCCAGCGGAGCGAAGCAATCTCGAGAGGCAGTACTCTGCGTTTTCCAGATCGCCGCGGCCCTGCTGGCCTCGCGATGACGGCGTCGCGGCCCGCTAAACCGGACTGTCCTGCATCTCCAGATGCAACATCTCCCCGATATAGGGATGCGCCTCGGCCACGGCCTCGTTCAGTTCCACCCCGAGCCCCGGCTCGGCCGGCGGAATCACATAACCGTCCTCCCACCTGACCGGCTTCGTCAGAATGTCGGCGTGGAAGCCGCCCCAGGTCAGAATGCTTTCCAGGATCAGAAAGTTCGGGCTGCAGGCGGCGATCTGGATGTTCGCCGCGCCGACAATCGGCCCGCAATAGAGATGCGGCGCGATCGATGCGTAGTGGGTTTCGGCCATGCCGGCGATCTTCTTCGCCTCCAGCAGCCCGCCGACCCGACCCAGATTCATCTGCAGGATCGACGCCGCGCCGTTTTCGAGCAGCCGCGCGAACTCGTACTTCGTGGTCAGGCGTTCGCCAGTTGCGATGGGAATGCTGGTATGGTCGGCGACCCGGGCCATGCGCTCCGGCATGTCCGGCGGTGTCGGCTCTTCGAACCAGAGCGGGTCGGATTTCTCCAGCCGTTTGGCCAGACGGATTGCGCCTGACGTCGTCATCTGGCCGTGGGTGCCAACCAGAAGATCGGCCCTGGCGCCGACCGCTTCCCGCACCGCAGCCGTGAAGGTCTCTGCATGCTCCAACACCTCCGGCGTCAGGTGCCGCGGATCGAACGCGGTATAGGGTCGGATCGGATCGAACTTCACTGCCGTAAAGCCCTGGGCCACGTATTGCGCCGCCCGCTCGCCCGCCGCGGCACCGTCTTCGTAGACGTCCCCTTTGTCGCCGTCCTCGGGATAGATATAGGTGTAGGATCGCAGGCGCTCGTGCACCAGACCGCCGAGCAACTGATAGACCGGCTTGTTGGTTTCCTTGCCGACGATGTCCCAACAGGCCATTTCGATCCCGCTTAGGACGCCCATCATCGAAATATCGGGCCGCTGCGTGAAGCCGGCCGAGTAAGCGCGCCGCCAGAGCCGCTCGATCCGGAACGGGTCGTTGCCGATCACGTAGCGCGCGCAGACGTCCTCGACCATGCGCGCCACCACATGCGGGTCGAACGGCACCGAGTAGACCTCGCCGTAACCGACGACACCGCTGTCCGTCGTCAGCTTGACGAAAATGAAATAACGCCCGCCGAAGTGCGGCGGCGGATTGCCGACCACGAATGTCTTTACGTCGGTTACCTTCATCTTGAGGCGTCCTCTCTCAGGCCATTGCCATCATCGCCGCGGCGAAGCGGTCGATATCGGCGTCGCTTACCGTGCGGGTGACGATCTGGCGCATATACTGGGTGTCCGGCGCTTTCATTTCCATCGCCAGATCGGCCGCGCCGTAAGGACTGAGCGCTTCAGGCAGTTTGCGCTCGACGCCGCAACGGGTGATGAAGTCGGAATACCAGTCGACCAGCGCCGCCCCGTCCCGCGGCAGGCCGATCGCCGTCGCCGCCTCGGCGAAGGCGCCGTCGTCCGCCTCGACCTGCCAACCGAGCACCACCTCCAGGCCGAGCCCGGTCGCCAGACCGTGATGGACCGGTCCCAGCGCGGCGATGGCGTGCGAAATGTTATGCGCCATGCCCGTCGAGCAGTTGTCGATGGCAATGCCGGCATAGGCGGACCCCAGCAGCATATCGCCGCGCGCGGCTACGTTGTCCGGCTCTCGCACCGCGGTCTCCAACGCGCCGGCGATCAGCCCCAGCGCCCGGTGCGCATAGACGTCGTTGGCCGCGTGCCGGCGCGCATTGGTGCAGGATTCCAGCGCGTGGGCGAAAGCGTCCATCCCGGTCCAGGCGGTCAGGTGCGACGGCAGCGTCACCGTCAGTTCCGGATCCAGGATCACCAGGTCCGGTTTCGTCTCCGGCCCCCAGACCCAGTTCTTTTTGCCGGCGTTGCTGGTGAAGATATTGGTCGACGACAGTTCGGAACCGGTGCCGGCCGTGGTCGGCAGGCAGATCTTCGGCAGCGGGTCCTTCGGAAGCGAATCGCCGTCCATCGCGAAGTCGGCCGGAGAGCGGCCGGTCCGCGCCACGGTCGCCGCGACCTTGCCGATATCCATCGCCGACCCGCCGCCCAGGCAGATCACTAGCCCCGCGCCGTTTGACCGAACGAAATCCGTCGCGGCCTCCAACTGCGCCTGCTTCGGCTCGCCGTCGACACCGTCGAAGGTAGCGACACCCGCGCCCGCCTGTTCCAACGCCTCGACCACCGGCGCCGCCAGACCCAGCGCGACCAGCGGCCCGTCCGCGACCAGCACCACCGGCTTGCCGGCCTCGCAAAGCGCCGCCGCATCGCCGGCAATCGACCGCGAACGGCCGGCGCCGAAATGGATCTCCGGGATCCGCCCGAGCGTGAACTCCATCATGTCCGTCGTGCCGTTCATCTCGCCTCGCCAGTCAGGAAACGCGCGCCATTAGCATCAAAATACCAACCCGCCAAGAGGCTGAATTTGACCTGTCCGCCGCCGAATGTTGTGATTTGGCCGGATTGGATGGGTGAGAGCCATGCTGACAGACGCCGAAATCGCCGCCTATCACGAGGACGGCTTCGTCGTGCCGGACTACCGGCTGCCGGACGAGACGATCGAGGCCATTCGCACCGACCATGACCGTCTGATCGCCCGACACCCGGAATTCCGCGACTACTGCCCGAACGTGCTGGCCTACGACCTGTCGTTCCTGAACTATGCCCGCACGCCGGAGATCGTCGACATGGTCGAGCAGTTGATCGGCCCCGACTTCGCGCTCTGGAACTCGTCCTTCTTCGCCAAGCCGGCGCTGAACGGCCGCAAGACGCCCTGGCATCAGGATGGCGAATACTGGCCGATCCGGCCCATCGCCACCTGCTCCGCCTGGATCGCCGTCGACGATTCCACGCCCGAGAACGGCTGCCTCCGGGTCATCAAGGGTTCGCACAAGCAAAAGCGGCTCTACCCGCACGACACCAACCCGAGCAAGGACCTGACCCTGAACCAGGAAATCGAAGCCGCCGCCTACAACGAGGAGGACGCGGTCGACATCGTGCTCCAGGCGGGACAGTTCTCCCTGCACGACGTCTTTTTGGTGCACGGCTCCGAAGCCAACCGGTCCGACAAGCCGCGCCGCGGCATGACCCTCCGCTTCATGCCGACCACCTCGGTGTTCGATCGCGAACTGGCCGTCGAACAGGCCCGCGCCAAGGATCTGCTGGTTGGCCACGAACAGCGCACCCTCTATCTGATGCGCGGCACCGACCGCTCCGGCAAAAACGACTTCCGCATGCGCCGATAGCCCCGCTGTCATTGCGAGCGCAGCGAAGCAATCTCGAGCGGCCACGCTCCGTGTTTTCCAGATCGCCACGGCCCTCCGGGCCTCGCGATGACCGTTTAAGGCCACGCCACTCCCCTTGACAGACCGCCGCACCTGGTAATTCTTGGCGCCGTCAGCCAAGGGAGCCTGCATGACCTACGTGATTGCCGAACCGGCCCGCACCGCCCTGCCCGTCTCCGGAGAAGACGGCCTGTTTCCCGTGCACCGCATCTACTGCGTCGGCCGCAACTACGCCGACCACGCGGTGGAGATGGGCCACGACCCCGACAAGGAACCGCCATTCTTCTTCCAGAAGAACCCGGATAACCTGTTGCCGGCCGGCGAGGACTTCCCCTATCCGACCAAAACCGAGGACGTGCATCACGAGATCGAGCTGGTCGTGGCACTGGCCAAGGGCGGTCAGGACATCGCTGTCGACCAGGCGCTCGAACACGTCTACGGCTATGCCGTCGGTCTGGATATGACCCGCCGCGACCTGCAGGCGGAGGCCAAGAAGCTCGGCCGCCCCTGGGAAGTCGGCAAGGCTTTCGAGCAATCGGCCCCCTGCGGCCCAATCGTGCCCGCCGCCCATATCGGCCATCCGGCCGCCGGTGCCATCTGGCTCAAGATCAACGGCGAGACCCGCCAGCAGGGCGATCTGGATCAACTGCTATGGAAAGTGCCGGAAGCGATCTCCTACCTTTCCGGCCTGTTCGCGCTGCAGCCCGGCGACCTGATTTTCACCGGCACCCCGGCCGGCGTCGGCCCCGTTCAACGCGGCGACCAGTTGCACGGTCACATCGACGGTATCGGCGACCTGGAAGTGCGTGTGGTCTGACGGGGCCGCCTTGCGCTAATCAGCCCCGCAGCGTCACCCGGTCCGGCAGGAACATCACGATCTCCGGCACCAGCGTGATCAGGATCGCCATACCGATCATGATCGCGAAGAACGGCAGGGCGGCGCGGGCGATGCGGCCGATCCGCTCGCCGGTCATCGCCTGAATGACGAACAGGTTGAAGCCGACCGGCGGCGTGATCTGCGCCGTCTCCACCACGATCACCAGAAAGATGCCGAACCAGATCGGGTCGAAACCCTGCGCCACCACCAACGGCAATGTGATCGGCAGCGTCATCACGATCGCCGACATGCCTTCCAACACGCAGCCGAGCGCCGCGTAGAACACCAACAGCAGCATGATCAGTTCGAACGCCGAGAGCTCCAGTCCGGCGATCTCGGTCGCGATCATGCGCGGCACGCCGAGGAAGCCCATCGCCACCGACAGGAACACCGCGCCGGTGATGATCAGCCCGATCATCGACGTTGTGCGCACTGCGCCAAGGCAGGCGAGCGAGAGGTTTCGCCAATTCAGAGAATTCTGCAGGGCACTGACGATCAGTGCGCCCAGCACGCCGACCGCCGCTGCCTCCGACGGGCTGGCGTAGCCGCCATACATCGACCCCAGCACCATGGCGATCAGCAGGGCGACCGGGCCTAAGTTGATCAGCCCGGTGAAACGCTGCGCCCAGGTCACGTCGTCCCGCGCGGCCGGCACCAGCGACCGGTCGATGGTGGTGCGCGCGCCGAGATAGACCATGTACAGCCCGGCCAGAATCAGCCCCGGCACGACGCCGGCGATAAACAGTTTCAGGATCGAGGTTTCCGACAGCACCCCGTAGATGATCAGCACGATCGATGGCGGGATCAGCAGCCCCAGCGTGCCGGCGCCGGCCAGCGACCCCATCACGATGTCCCGATTGTAGCCGCGCCGGAACAGTTCGCCGAGCGTGATCCGCCCGACCGTGGCCGAGGTCGCCGCCGACGAGCCGGAGATCGCCGCGAACAGCGTGCAGCCGAGCACGTTGACATGCAGCAGCCGGCCCGGCAGCCGGTTGGCCCAGGGCGCGAGCCCCCGGAACAGGGAATCCGACAGCTTGGTGTGGAACAGGATCTCCGCCATCAGGATGAATAAAGGCAGCGCGATCAGTTCCGGCGTCGTCGCGGTGCCGTAGGTGATCTGCGCCAGCAGCTTCTCGACCGGCATCGTCCGGAACGCTTCAAGCGAGATAATCCCGACCGCGAACAGCGCCAGACCGACCCAGACGCCGAGTCCGAGCGCCAGCACCAGGACGATGACGATGGTACTGGCGATACCCGCCATCAGCGATCCGCCGCCAGGTCATCGGCAGTGGCGGCAAGCTCCGGCGGCTCGCCGATCAACACCCGTACCAGGCGGGCGGCCAGTTGCAGGGCGAACAGCACGCAACCGAAAGCGATGCCGCCCTGCGGCACGATCAGAGGCGTCGCGACCGAGGTCGCCGACCGGCTGCCGCCGGCCCACGACCCGGCCGCCATCTGCACCATCGCAACCGCGATGAAGCCCGTGATCGCCAGCCCGGCAACGGTCGCCACGATATCGATCGCTCGCGCAAACCGTGGCGGCACGTTGGCGGTCAGCAGCGACACGCGCACGTGGGCGCCGGTGCGCAGGGCGTAGGACGCACCGCAGAAGATCGCCACCGCCATGCAATAGCTGGAATATTCCCAGGCGAAGCTGAGGCTGACGTTGAACGCGGCCCTGGCGACGATTTCGCTCAGGATCAAAACCGCAATCGCCGCCAACAGCACCGCTGACACCGCACCCACGGCAACCGACACCCGGTCGCTGATCGCCAGAAGCCTGTCCATCACCGACCAATCCGCCTGCTCCCCGGCCGCAGCCGGGGAGCTTTACCGAGCCGACGCACCGGGCGGCTTACTGGCCGATCGCCTTCCGGTAGGCGCCGATCACGTCCGCGCTCTTTCCGCCGACCTCCTTGATGAACACGTCCACCATGCCGGCGGTGCGGCCCTGCATCTCGGTCAGCATGGCCGGCGTCACTTCGCCCATGGTCACGCCGTTATCGGTCAGGATCTTGGCCTTGGCCTCGTCCTCCTGCTGGCTGACCTGCCAGAAATCCGGCTCCAGCCGCCTGGCGACCTCTTCGATCGCGGCCCGTTGTTCATCGCTGAGTCCGTTCCACGCGTCCAGGTTGACCGCCACCACGTTGGAGCCCCAGACATGGCTGGTCGGGTACATGTATTTCAGGAACTCCCAGAACTTGCCGTCGACGCCGGAGCTTGCCGACGTCGTCACCGCGTCGATCGTGCCCGCGGCCAATGCCGGCACCACCTCGCCCCAGGGCAACAGCACCGACGTCATGCCGACGCCGTTGAACAGGTCCGTGGTCGACCGGTTATAGGTGCGGATCTTGATGCCTTTCAGGTCATCGACCGTCTTGGCCGGCACCTTCGTGTATACGTACTGGCGCGGCCACGGCACCATATACAGGATCTTCTGGTTCCATTTCTCGGCGGCGATCTTCTCGATCTCCGGCCGCCAGTGCTTATTCAGCGTCTGTAAATCCTCGTAGCCGGTGGCCAGGAACGGCATGCTTTCCAAGCCGAAGAACGGCTCCTCGCCGACCTGCTGCGACAGGAAGTAGTCGCCGATCGGCACCAGGCCGTCGCGCAGCGACTTCAGCATCTCCGGCCCCTTGAAGCCGAGCGAGCCGCCGGAATGGATGTTGATGGTGATCTCGCCGCCGGTTGCCTTGTTCACTTCCTCGGCAAAGGTTTTCGCGTTCGCCACATGGAAATTGCCGTCCGGCCAAGCCAGCGGCAGGTCCCATGTGGTCGCCGCTGCCGCTTGGGACAGGGCGCCCGCGGTCCCGATCGCCAACGCGGTCGCCGTGGCTAACGCAGCCCGTCTGATTGTCGTTATCGTCATTATTGCCTCCACTGTTTTCATTGTCAGGCGTGTCCAACAACACGCCATAGCCTCGGATCCCCTGGACCCGGACGTGACGATTATGTCGCCTAGCTTATATCGGGCACGAACCCGGCGCCACCGCATGCCATCTTCTGTAACGCCCGGCCTGTTCGCTGCATCCAATTGGTCAGCGACAGCCAATTGGAGAGTCTCAATGCGTCCTAACCGCGGGTTTCTAATGATTCTCACCATCCTCGTCGTCGGCACCGGCCCCGCCTTCGCGGCGGACGATACGGCGCGCGGCAAGAAGGTGTTCAACAAATGCAAGGCCTGCCACACCCTCGACGCAGGCAAGCACCGCGTCGGTCCAAGCCTCGACGGTGTGATCGGTCGCACCGCCGGCACCGCGCCCGGTTATAAGTATTCGAAGGCAATGAAGGCCTACGGCGACTCCGGTATCATCTGGTCCGCCGAGACGCTGAACGTCTACCTGGAAAATCCGAGGAAAGTGGTCAAGGGCACCAAGATGGCCTTTCCGGGCCTCAAGAAGCCGCAGGACCGTCTCGATCTGATCGCCTATCTCAATCAGAGTGCGGCCGAATAGGGAACGCGACCCCAACCGCTCAATCCCGCAAGGGCAAGCCTTCAAGGCGCGGACAAATACCGCGCCGGCCAAGGCAAATCCGATGTCACCGGCAGTCTCGCCGCAGCCGGTGTCCGCCGACCAGCGTCTTTACGGCGAATGGCGCCTTCTGGTCATCCGGCAGAACGGTAATTTCCACGGCATCGATCACCAACCCGTCGCCGGGCGCGTTCAGGCGCCAGAGATTGCGGGCAACGCGGCCACCGAACCTTTTGTCAAGGCAGTACGGGCTGGTGTCGCCATGCATCAACAGCACCGGCTTGCGGAATGCCGCGGCATGGCGAACCAACCGGTCCCGGAACCGGGCGAAGCCGTCGCAGAGAACGCGGATCTCGGCACTGCACGGCGTCGCCAGGGCGGCCTTGGTGATATCGGCTTGCATCGCGATGACCACTGCCGCCGAGCCGGCCTCTTCCGCCGCGTCGAACGTGGCGGCAAGCCACTCCAGGTTGGCCTGATCCCGCGCGTCGACCAGGTCCAGCGCCGTCTCCACATCGTCCAGCAGGATCTCGTCGCGGCCGTTGTTGGTACCGACCACATGCACGGTGGCGAAGGTAACGCCACCCGTCGTCCATCGCGCATTTTCCGTCCACTCCGGCTGTCGGGCGTAAGCCGATCCGGCCGGCAGAGCGGGCGGCTTACTAAAAAACAGCCGGCGCAGATAGTCCAGACGCTCCAGCTCCGGCATGGGCTCAGTGAGCGACGACCGATCGCAATCGGTCCAGTCGTTGTCCCCGGGGGTGTAGAACACCGGGCCCGTATACAGGCTGTAAATCTCGTCCCGGCGCTGCGTCAGCAGCTTGTCGGAACAACTCAGGCCGCCGGACTTGATATCGCCGAGATGGATGACGAACGGCGGCTGCCTGTCGCGAATTGCCGGCGCGATGATCGCTTCCACCGTCTTCTCCTGCGCTTCGTCATACGGCAGGTCGCCAATTGCCACGAACGTAAGCGGCTCAGCCATGGCCGGCATGACGGCCGTCACGCCGACCGCGGCCGCGAACAGGAAACCCCGCATTGCTCCCCCTTTTTCAGCAGATCAGTTCGAACGCGGCCCGGCCGACGCTTGTACCGTTGACCGTCACCTCAACCTCGTGTGTACCCGGGTAGTATTGCCGGGTCGTGATCTTACGGAACGAGTGGCGTTTGTTCAGGGTGATCGCTTCGCCGGCGTCCAGCCGCAGAGTCTTCAGCTTGAAGACCTTCGGCGTCGTCCCGCCGTTCGCCTTGCGGTGGTGCACTGCATAGTCGATCACCAGGTCCTGCGCCGCCCTGGCCGTCGATTCCAGGCGAAACGCGACGTCGATACTGCCGCCTACCTCGATCGTGCCCGGCGTCACCTGCAGCGCCTGCATCCGAACCTTCGGGTTGGCGTCGAAACCGAGCAGCTTCAGCGCGGCAGGATGGCCTTTCTTTATCAGTGTCCGTGTCGCATGGCGGATGATCCAGTCGCGCTCCTTACTCGCGTCTTTGCGCCAGTTCGTGCAGACCTCGACCACTAGGTCGGGATGGTCCTTGGAGATGTCGTTCAGGTGGTTGGCGACCGACCGCCTGACATACTCCGACGGATCGTCCTTCAACCGCTCCAGCAGCGCCAGACCGGGTGTCGGATCGGCCTGGAACGCCTTCAGCCGGATCCCCCAGGGCAGCAGCGGGCGGGTGCCTTCCGATACGAGCCGCCGAATATGTTCGCTGTCGTCCATCGTCCAGTCTTCCATGCGCCGCAAGGTCATGTCGGTGTGTTGGATCAGAAACGGCCGGATCGCGAACTCCGCCGAAAACAGGTGGGTGATTTGCGGCAACGCGTCCAACGAGGGTTCGGGATGATCCACGCCGTACAGCCCGACGAAATCGGTCATCGGCCAGGCCGCGAAGCCACCAAGGGCGTCGTCCGGGTCCCGCGCCGGCCAAACCGCTGCCGCCTTTACGATGACTTCCAGGGCCGAAGGATAAGCGTCCGGCAAATGTCGCCGCAAAACGGCGGCGATCCGCACCACCCGGTCCTTCAGTTCCAGGCCGTCCAGGTTTTCGCTGGCATCGCCGACGAACCGCGTCTCGTCCAACGCCGGATAGACTCCCCCGAACGTCGACGCGATTTTGCCGATCACGTCCCGGCTCAACCCATCCTTCATCGGCATCGCGCACATCATGCGGTTGTAAGTTTTTCCGCCGGCCAAGACCAGCCGAAACCGGCGGAATTGGCCGCTGGCAGCCGCCAAAAACCGCGTTATGCTTGCCCCCATGAAAACAGCGTTCGTAACAGGCGGCACCGGTTTTCTCGGCCTCAATCTGGTGGAACAGCTCACCGCCCGGGGTTGGCGTGTCGTTGCCCTGCATCGCCCAACATCCGCAACCGGCCGGTTGGAGGAATTCAGCCCAGATCTCGTCGAAGGCGACATCACCGACCCCGAATCGCTGAAGAACGCGATCCCGCGCGGCACGGATGCCGTATTCCACATAGCAGCCAATACCTCGATCTGGTCGAAGCACAAAGACCGGCAGGAACGCGAGAACGTGCGCGGCACGATCAACATGCTGGCCGCCGCCCGGAGCGCCGGCGCCAAGCGCTTCGTGCATACTTCCACCTGGAACACCTACGGCCTGGAGCATCGGGAAATTACCGAGGCCACACCGCAGAACGGCGGCACTCACTGGATCAACTACAACCGGACCAAGTTTCTGGCGGAGGAAGCGGTTCGCCTCGCCGCGGCGGACGGCCTGGATGCGGTGATCCTGAACCCGTCGCACATCATCGGCCGCTACGACACCAACAACTGGGCCCGCATGATCCTGATGGTCGCCAAACATCGTCTGCCCGGCATCCCGCCCGGCTCCGGCAGTTTCTGCCATGGCGAGGCGGTCGCCCTCGCCCATATCGCGGCGGCGGAACAGGGTAAGACGGGAGAGAATTATCTGCTCGGCGGTGCCGACGCCAGCTTCGTCGAGGTGATCCACGAGATCGGCGACCTGACCGGCGAAGAGGTGCCGGATAAGCCGGTCTCGGCCTGGGCGCTCCGCTTTGCGGCACGCACCATCGTGACCGCCTCCGCCCTCACCGGCCGCGAACCCAATGTCACGCCTGAAGGCGTCGCCATGGTGCTGGAACATCCGCGCATCGTGTCCGACAAGGCGGAGCGCGAACTCGGCTACAAGCCCGCGTCGCTGCGCGCCATGCTGGAAGACGCGCACGGCTGGTTGAAGGCCGAAGGGCTTTTGAATTAGGCCGGAACGGCTTATATATGCGGGCGTGCCGTGCAAGCGGCCCCGCCATCCGAGAGACCTCATGCCGGATCCGAAAGCCGCCCAACAGAAGGCCCTCAACCTGCTCGACGACGTGATCGGCCGCGCCCGCAAGGCCGGCGCCGACGCTGCCGATACGGTGATGTTCGAGAGCGTGTCGCTCGGCGTCTCCTGCCGCATGGGCGAGCCCGAGGATGTCGAGCGGTCGGAGAGCAACGACCTCGGCCTGCGTGTCCTGGTCGGCAAGCGGCAGGCGTTCGTCTCGTCGACCGACACGTCGGCAGACATGCTCGACGAACTGGTTTCCCGCGCCCTCGACATGGCCAAGCTGGCGCCGGAGGATCCCCATTGCGGCCTCGCCGACACCGACCTGCTGGCGAGCGGTCTGGCGGACCTGGATCTGTTCGACGCGGCGGAGCCGGACACCGACGCGCTGATGGCGCGCGCCAAGACGGCGGAAGACGCCGGCCGCGCGGTAAAGGGCGTCACCAATTCCGAAGGCGGCGGCGCCAGTTGGGGCAGTTCCACCGTTGCGCTCGCCACCTCGGGCGGTTTCGCCGGCGCTTATTCCGGCACCAGCCACGGTGTCTCCTGCTCGGTCGTGGCCGGGGACGGCGACACCGGGATGGAACGGGACTACGATTTTTCCTCCAGCCGCTTCCTGGCTGACCTGGAGGGCGCGGCCGAGATCGGCCGCCGGGCCGGCGAACGCTGCGTCAAACGGCTCAACCCACGCAAGGTCAAAACCGCCCAGGTGCCGGTGATCTACGACCCGCGTGTCGCCGGCGGCCTGGTCGGCCATCTTGCCGGCGCGATCAACGGCCAGTCCGTCGCCCGCGGCACCAGCTTCCTGAAAGACTCGATGGGCAAGCAGATCTTCGCAGACGGCATCACCATCACCGACGACCCGCACCGCAAACGCGGCCTGAAGTCGAAACCGGTCGACGGCGAAGGCGTCGCCAATCGCCGCTTTGACCTGATCGCCGATGGCCGCCTGACCACCTGGCTGCTGGACACCGCCTCGGCCAGCCAGCTTGGCCTGAAATCCACCGGACACGCCGCGCGGGGCACGGCCTCGCCGCCGTCGCCCTCGACCAGCAATCTCTACATGGCCGCCGGCGCGCAGAGCCCCGAAGAGCTGATGGCGGACATCAAGTCCGGCTTCTACATCACCGAGCTGATCGGTTTCGGCATCAGCATGGTGACCGGCGATTACAGCCGTGGCGCCGCCGGCTTCTGGATCGAGGACGGCCAGATCGCCTATCCGGTCTCGGAGCTGACCGTCGCCGGCAATCTCAAGGACATGTTCCGCGAGATTACCCCCGCCAACGACCTGGAATTCCGCCGCGGCACCGATGCGCCGACCCTTCGCGTCGACGGCATGACGGTGGCCGGCACTTGACCGTTCGCCCCAAGGATCTTCACGAAGACCACGTCCTGCTTTGCGCCGCCGCCCGCGAAGCGGGCGCCCTGGCGCTCGACTATTTCAACAATGGCGTGGATTCCTGGGACAAGGAAAGCGACGGCAGCCCGGTCAGCGAAGCCGACTTGGCCGTGGACGCCCTGCTGCGGCAGCGCCTGACGGATTCCCGTCCCGATTACGGCTGGCTGTCGGAGGAAACGGAAGACGACCCCGCCCGCCTCACGCGGAAACGGGTCTGGATCGTCGACCCGATCGACGGCACACGCGCTTTCTTGAAAAACGTACCGGAATTCACCGTCTGCGCCGCGCTGGTCGAGGACGGGATCTCTATTGCCGGCGTTGTCTTCAACCCGGCCAAGAACGAATTCTTCGAAGCGACGCTGGGCGGCGGTGCCCGCCTCAATGGCGAGCCGATCGCGCCGACGGACGAGGGCGATCTCGGCAAGGCCCACTACCTTGCCTCCCGACGCACGCTGGAGTACCAGAACTGGCCGCGCCCGGCGAGCCACATTAAAAGCACCTGGATGAACTCGATTGCCTACCGCATGGTGCTGGTGGCGGCAGGCCGCTTCGACGCCGCCTTCTCGCTTACCGGTAAAAGCGACTGGGACATCGCTGCGGCGGACCTGATTGTCCAGGAAGCCGGCGGCTGCAACACCACGCTGGCCGGCGACAGTTTCGTCTACAACCAATCGGAACCGCGTCACCCCAACGTCGTCACCTGCGGCCCCGCTCTGCACGGGCCGCTGATCGAGCTTTTAGGCTAAGCGCGAGCCAGACCGGCCCGCTCTCCTGTCGATTCCTCTGTTTGGGCCGGCTTGGCCCAAACAGAGGAATCCCTACCCCGCGAAGCGGGGCTCGGGAATCCCTTTCGCGCCCGTTCCATGGACCGCATACAGACAACCGGCCAGCGGGTTGTCGCTGGCGTCCAGGCCATGCGTCCGGCTGATCGAGGTGACGTAGATGATGTCCAGGTTCGGCCCGCCGAACATCACGCTGCTCGGATGCGGCGTCGGCATGTCGATCACCATCTCGGGTTTGCCGTCGGGCGCGAACCGCCCGATCTGTCCGCTCCGGACCAGCGCGCTCCAGACATAGCCGTCCGCGTCGACCGTCGCTCCGTCCGGCGCCGTTTGCATTCGCTCAGTGCTGACGAACAGGCGTTTGTTGGAAATCGCGCCGGTGTCCTGGTCGTAGTCGTAGGCCGAAATCGCCCGCCGCGCACTGTCCGAGAAATAGAAAGTGCCGCCGTCCGGGCTGAAGCAGGGGCCGTTGGAAACGATGACGTCGGTCTCCAGCGTCTCGACGGTCAGGTCCGGGTTCAGCCGATACAGCGATCCCAGCCCCTGATCCCTGATCTCCCGCGACATGGTGCCGGCGATGAACCGGCCTTTGCGGTCGACCTTGCCGTCGTTGAACCGCGTGCGCGGCTCGTCCGATTCCGGATCGGCGATCAGCGTTGCCTCGCTTTTGTCGAAGTCGAAGAAATGAAAGCCGTTCTCCAGGGCCAGCACGGCACCGCCCTGTTCCCGCAGTGCCATGGAGCCGATCTGGCCTGGCACCGGCCAATCACGCCGCTCCCCGCTTGCCGGATCCAACCGGTGGATCACGCAGCCCATGGAATCGACCCAGTACAGGACCTTATCGAACGGGTCCCACAGCGGCCCCTCGCCCAACTCGTCCCGCGTATCGCCGATCCGTTCGATCTTGATGCTCATGATATCAGGCCGCCTTTACCCAGATCCGGCTGTCGTGATAGCAGGCGCCGCCGACCGGCGCGCCCGGATCGGCGCCGGTCAGGGCGTTAATACCGATACCTTCTTCAAAAGCGTGGTTCGGCCAGATACTTTCCACGATCACCACACCGCGGCGTAAGCCGTCGAACAGTTCCGCGTGCAGCAGCACCGTGCCGCGCTCGTTGCCGAGCCGCACTTTGTCGCCGTCGGCGACGCCGAGGTCTGCCGCGTCCTGCGGATGGATCTTCGCCTTCGGCCGCTGCTCCCGCTTGATCGAAGTCGGCGTCTCCGTGAAGCTCGAATTCAGGTAGTTCCTCGCTGGAGACGTGGCCAGCCGGAAAGGCATCGCCTCGGTTGCTTCCTCGATCCCGTTCCAGTGGTCCGGCAGGCGCGGCATGCTGGCCGGCGCGCCATCGGGCCCGAAACCGTGCGGCCTCGGCGCCGACCAGTCCGGCTTGAAGCGGAACTTGCCGTCCGGGTTGGCGAAACCGTTCAGGTAATGCGCCGTCTCGAAATCCGGCTGCACATCGATCCAGCGCGATGTCTTCAAGGTTTCCACGTCCGGCCAGCCGGACACCTTCAGCGTGTGATCGATCAACTCCCAGGGCGTCATGTCGAAACCCGGATGTTCGGCGCCGAGCCGCTTGGCCAGGCCGACGATCACGTCGTGGTTGGAGCGGCACTCGCCCGGCGCTTCGATGATCTTCGGCCCCAGCAGGATATGCTGATGGCCGCCGCCCTGATAGACGTCGTCATGCTCCAGGAACATGGTCGCCGGCAGCACGATGTCGGCCATCTTCGCCGTCTCGGTCATGAACTGCTCGTGCACGCAGGTGAACAGGTCCTCGCGCGCGAAGCCCGGATGCACTTGGTTCAGATCCGGGGCGATCATCATCGGATTGGTGTTCTGGATTAACAGGCCGGTCACCGGCGGCCCGTCGCCCAGGTCGCTCTTGTCGCCCATCAGCACCGCGCCGATCCGCGCCTGGTCGAACACGCGGACCGACGGGTCGCGCACGTCCTGGCCCTCGATCAGGCTCTTGTCCCAGTGGTAGATCGCGCCGTTGTTGTGGAACGCGCCGCCACCTTCGTTAAGCCAGGCGCCCGTCACCGCCGGAATGCAGCTTGCCGCATGCATGTTGATCGCGCCGTTCCGGTTGCGCGTGAAGCCGTAGCCCAACCGGAAGAAGCTGCGCGGTGTATTGCCGATCATCGTCGCGAAGGTCTCGATTTCCTCCGCCGGCACCCCGGTGATCGCCTCCGCCCACTGTGGCGTCTTGTCTTTCAGGTGCGCTTCCAGTTCGCGCGGACAGTCGGTGTATTTCTCCAGGTAGTCCCAATTGGCGTGGCCATCCCGGAACAGCACATGCATCACTGCGCAGGCGAGCGCCCCGTCGGTGCCGGGGCGCACGATGATCGCCATGTCGGCTTGGTCGCAGGTCGCGTTGCGGTAGGCGTCGATCGCCACGATCTTCGCGCCGCGGTTCTTGCGCGCCTTGATCGCGTGCGTCATCACGTTGACCTGGGTATTGACCGGGTTGGTGCCCCAGATGATCACCAGGTCGGAAACCGCCATCTCCCGCGGGTCGGCGCCGGCCAGCTTACCCGTGCCGGCGATGAAGCCGGCAAACGCCAGGGCCGTGCAGACCGTCGAATGCTGGCCGGAATACTTCTTGGCGTGGCGTAGGCGGTTGATGCCGTCACGCATCACCAGACCCATGGTGCCGGCATAGAAATACGGCCAGATTGTCTCTGAGCCGTGCTTTTGCTCGGCCTTCAGAAAGGCCTCCGCCACCTCGTCCAGCGCATCGTCCCAGCCGACCGGCGCGAATTCCCCGCTTCCCTTCGCTCCCGTGCGCCTGAGCGGCCGCATCAGCCGATCCGGGTGATGGACCCGCTCGGCATAGCGCGCGACCTTGGCGCAGATCACGCCGTCGGTGTAGCTGTTGTCCTTCGCGCCACGCAGGCGCCCGACCTTTTCCGGGCTTAAAACCTCGACTTCCAATGCACATGTGCTTGGACAATCGTGCGGACAGGCGCTATAGGCAATCTGAGGCGCGGCGGACACGGTCAACTCCTTGCAGATCCCGGGCGCCGCAGGATACGCGCAGCATGGAAATGCGGCAACCGGCCGCCATGCGGCGCTCATCGCAACACTCGCCAAATGTACTCGTCGTGTTAGATTAACCGCAGTTTTCCGCGATTCGAGCTGAATGTGACGGCCCTGTATTCAAAACCGATCGAAGCCTCGCCCGAGATGACCAACGGCTGGTCGCTGATGCGCCGCCTGATTGTCGACTATCTCTGGCGCTACCGGATCAGTGTCGGCGTCGGGATCGTCTGCATGGCCGTCGTGGCGGGGGCCACCGCTGCCAACGCCTGGATGATGGAACCGGTGTTGGACAAGCTTTTCCTGGAAAAAGACACCGCTATGCTGCTGATCCTCCCGGCAATCGTCGCCGGTATCGCGGTAATCAAGGCGGCGGCGGCGTTCGGCCAGAACTACCTGATCAACGGCTCGGCGCTCCGCGTCGCGACCGACGTCCAGGCCGACGTCTACGTTCATCTGATGCGGTCCGACCTGAAACTGTTCCAGGACACCGCCAGTGGCCAGTTGCTCTCCAACTTCCTGACCGACGCGCTTTATCTCCGTCAGGCGCTCGGCAAGTCCCTGGTCGGCGTGGTCCAGGATTCGCTGATGATCGTCGCGCTGGTCGGCGTGATGTTCTTCAAGGACTGGCGACTCGCCCTGGTCGCCACCATGGTGATGCCGCTTGCCGTCTTTCCGCTTGGCCGGCTCGGCAGCCGGGTGCGTAAGGCCTCGAAACAGATTCAGGAACGCAGCGGCACCCTGGCGGAGCATCTCGACACCACCTTCGGCGGCGTTCGCGACGTTAAGTCCTACGGAATGGAGGATTTCGAGACCGTCCGCGCCAAAAAGGCGATCCGCAGCCGCCGCAACGCCATGATGAAGGCGGTCCGCGTGCGCGCCATCGTCGTACCGATCACAGAAATGCTCGGCGGCATCGCCGTCGCCCTGGTCATCCTCTACGGCGGCAGCCGGGTTATCGACGGCGAACTGACGCCCGGCGCCTTCTTTTCCTTCATGACGGCGCTGGTGCTCGCCTACGCGCCGCTAAAAGACCTCGCCAACCTGAACGCCGCCCTGCAGATGGGCATCGCCGCCGCACAGCGGCTGTTCGCCCTGCTCGACCGGTTTCCCCAGATCGAAGACAAACCGGGCGCCAAACCGCTGCAGGTGAAAGGCGGCGCGCTTCGCTTTGAACATACCGGCTTCGGCTACCGTGCCGACTCGGCCGCGTTGGAGGACGTCAGTTTCGAGGTCGGCGCCGGAGAGACGGTCGCGCTGGTCGGCCCGTCCGGGGCCGGCAAGAGCACGATCCTCAGCCTGATCCCCCGCTTCTTCGACGTCGAAAGCGGCAAGATCGTCATCGACGGCATGGATATCCGCGACGTCACCATACGCTCGCTCAGAAGCGCCGTCGGCCTGGTCGCCCAGGACGCCGCTCTGTTCGCCGACACGATCCGCGCCAACATCGGTTACGGCAAACCGGATGCCACGGACGAGGAAATCGAGGCGGCGGCTCGTAACGCCAACGCCCACGACTTCATCCTGAAATTGCCGGAAGGCTACGACACGGTGGTCGGTAGTGGCGGCCAGATCCTCTCGGGCGGCCAGCGCCAGCGCATCACCATCGCCCGCGCCATGCTGAAGAATGCGCCGATCCTGCTGCTCGACGAGGCCACCAGCGCACTGGACAGCGAAGCCGAACGCAAGGTCCAGGATGCCTTGAAGCGTCTCACCAAGGACCGCACCACCCTGGTCGTCGCGCACCGTCTCTCAACGGTCGTGCATGCCGACCGGATTGTGGTGATCGAGAACGGCCGGGTCGTCGAGACCGGCCCGCACGCGGACCTGCTCGCCAAGGGAGGCCGCTATGCGGACATCTATACCGCGCAGTTCCTCGGCCGGCAGGAACAGGCGAAAGCCGCCGCCGGCGAGTAACGTCTAGCTGCTTGGCATCGGCCCGACCAACAGCGACGGGTCGAGCCGTTCCTTGAACCAGTTGATGCGCCAGTCGAGATGCGGCCCGGTCGAGCGTCCGGTGCTGCCGACAGTGCCGATGCTGTCGCCGCCGCCGACCCGGTCGCCGACTTTCACCGTGACGTCCTTGAGATGGGAATACACCGACGTCACACCATGCCCGTGATCCAGCATCACCGTACCGCCGGTAAAGAACAGGTCGCGCTCCGCCATCCGCACGATACCCGGCGCCGGCGCCACCACCGGGTCGCCGGCCGGGGCCGCAATATCGATGCCGTAATGCGGGCGCCGCGGTTCGCCGTTCAGGATGCGCTGGCTGCCGTAGACGCCGCTGATCCGCCCCAGCGTCGGCCATCGCCAGCCACTGGCGAACAGGGCTTCCGGCGTGTCCAGCGCGCGGACCTCCGCAATCCGTTTGTTCTCCGCCCGGATCCGTTTCAGGTCGGTCTGGTTCGGCGTGACCTTGCGCTTCGGCAACCCGTCGATCCGCTGAATCCTGTACTCGCGCGGCTTGATCGAAAGCGCCCGCTTTTCGCTGCCGCCGCCGGGATAGCGGACGGTCAGTTCGGCCGCCGGGCCGTGGTCCCGGCCGAAGCCGATAACAAAGCGGCCGTCGGGCGCAACCCGCACCGTCTGCTTGCCCAACCGCACCTCGGCGCCCGGATCGGTCCGGCCCTGCGCCATCCCGCCCTGCACGAAGTTGCCGTCGATCTCGAGCGTGCCGGCGCTGCTTTCGGCGGTAACGAAAATGGCAAGAACGGCGATAAGAACTCTAATCATGACCGGTGCCGCCTCTCCGCCTCGGTCGCCGCGACGGCGTCCGAATAGGCCTCCTGCCGCGCCACCGACCAATATCTCAGCTCATCCAGGGCGATCTTGGCGCCGGTCACGGCACAGGTGACGAATGCGCCCGGCTCGCGCAATTGAAACTGCGCATCGTCGTATCGGATGATGGCTTCCCGTTGCGGCAGGTCCATCGTGTCACACTCCTAGAACAAACTCCCCTGGGATTTAGGGGCCTTCCCGGATTGGCGTTTCGGTTTCGCCGGCTTGGCCGCGCCGCCGCCGTCGACCGTCGCCGCTGCATGGCCGTCCCGGAACTCAATATCGATGCTTAAGCCCGGTTCGGTCTGCGCCGCGTCCGTAATCGGCGAACCGCCGGCTCCGCGCACGACCGCGAAACCCCTATCCAGGGTATTTTTGTAGGACAAGGTCTGTAACAGACGGTTAAGACCGTCCAGCCGGTCGGTATGCCGCTGCCGGCGCTGTTCCCAGTCGCGTTTCAGCCTCTGATAGGCATCGTCCGCGCGCCGCTTTCCGTCCTTGTGAAGCTCACGAAGCTGCCCCGGGCGGAGCTTGGCGGAAACCCCGTTCAACCCGGCTCGTCGGCGTTCGACCCCGATCATCAGCGACCGCCTTAGACCCTCCGCCAGATCGTCCAGGCGCTGAATATGCCCTTCGATCACAGACCGGGGGTCGCGCAGCGCCCGGGCCAAACCGGTCAGGCGGGTCTGCCGTTCGGCCAGCAACCGCCGCGCCGCCGCGAAACCGCGCCGCTCCAGGTCCATCACGCCCGCCGCCAGCTCGGCCCGGACCGGCACTGCGATCTCGGCGGCGGCGGTCGGCGTCGGCGCTCGCCTGTCAGACGCGTGGTCGATCAGCGTCGTGTCCGTTTCGTGTCCGACCGCAGAGATCAGCGGAATTTCGCTCTCCGCCGCAGCCCGGACCACTTCTTCCTCGTTGAACGCCCAGAGATCCTCCAGGCTGCCGCCGCCCCGCGCGACGATCAGCAGGTCGGGCCTCGGCATGTCACCGCCCGGCTTTAGCGCATTGAAACCGCGGATCGCCGCCGCCACCTGCGCCGCCGCCCCCTCGCCCTGCACCAGCACCGGCCAAACCAGCACATGGCGCGGAAACCGGTCGCGCAGGCGATGCAGGATATCGCGGATCACCGCACCGCTCGGCGAGGTGACGACACCGATCACCTCCGGCAGATAGGGCAGCGGCCGCTTGCGCGCCTCGTCGAACAGTCCCTCCGCTGCGAGTTTCCGGCGGCGTTCCTCCAGCAGCGCCATCAGCGCGCCGACGCCCGCCGGTTCCATCTGCTCGATGACGATCTGATAGCGCGACCGGGCCGGATAGGTCGTCAGCCGGCCGGTGCAGACGACCTCCAGGCCGTCCTCCGGCTTGCATCCCAGGCGGCCGACGCTGCCGCGCCAGACCACGCCGTCGATCACTGCCCGGTCGTCCTTCAGCGACAGGTAGATATGCCCGGAGGCGGCCCGCTTCAGGCCCGAGATTTCCGCCCGCACCCTGACATGACCGAATTCGCCTTCGACGACTTGCTTCAGGCGGCTGGACAGTTCGCTGACCGAGAACTCATGGACATTGGACGGGCCGGGCGCCGAGGCCGAAGCGCGTGGATCGTAAGGGTCGGTCATCGATTTAGGCCTTCCGGCGCGTTTTCTCTTGCATGGCCGCTATGTTACAAGGAAACGGCCGCAGCCTAGAAAGCGGTCATATAACACAAAACGGGAATCAGGCGAGGCGAGACGGACGTATGAACGTTCTGGTAGTCGGGTCGGGCGGCCGCGAGCACGCACTCTGCTGGAGCCTTGGGGCGTCGCCGCTGGTCGACCAACTGTTCTGCGCGCCGGGCAATGGCGGCATCGCCGAACACGCGCGCTGCATCGACATCGACGTGATGGATTTCGACGGCCTGATCGGCTTCTGCCGGTCTGAAAGCGTCGAGCTGGTCGTCGTCGGTCCGGAAGCGCCGCTGGTCGCCGGCATCGTCGACCGCATGGCCGAAGCCGGCATCAAGGCGTTCGGCCCCAACGCAGCAGCAGCCGCGATCGAGGGGTCGAAGGGCTTCTCCAAGGATCTCTGCCACAAATACGACATCCCCACCGCCGACTACGGCCGTTTTACCGACGCGGACGCCGCCAAGGACTACATTCGCGCGCGGGGCGCACCGATTGTGGTTAAAGCCGACGGCCTCGCCGCCGGCAAGGGCGTGACCGTGGCGGCTAGCGTGGAAGAGGCCGAATCGGCCGTCGACGCCGCCTTCGCAGGCCAGTTCGGCGAAGCGGGCCAGGAATTGGTGATCGAAGAATTCCTCACCGGCGAGGAGGCAAGCTTCCACGTTCTGGTCGACGGTGAAAATGTCGTGCCTCTGGCGTCCGCCCAGGACCATAAGGCAGCCTATGACGGCGACATCGGGCCGAACACCGGCGGCATGGGCGCCTACTCACCGGCGCCTGTGGTAAGCGACGCGCTCGCTGCCGAGATCATGGACAAAGTCGTCCGCCCGACCGTCGCGGCGATGAAGGCCGAGGGTCGCCCCTATAAAGGCGTCCTGTATTGCGGCCTGATGATCTGCGCCGACGGCCCGAAGGTCATCGAATACAATTGCCGATTCGGCGACCCGGAATGCCAGGTGATTCTCGCCCGGCTTATGTCGGACCTGCTGCCGGCCCTGCTCGCCGCCACCGACGGCGTACTGGATAACTTCGATCTCCGCTGGTACCCGGACCCGGCCCTGACCGTCGTGATGGCCGCCCAGGGCTATCCCGGTGCTTACGAGAAGGGGACCGAAATCCGCAATCTCGGCCCGGCGTCCGACCTGCCCGGCATAACCATCTTTCATGCCGGCACCAGATCGGATGGCAACCGTATCACCGCCAACGGCGGACGGGTGCTGGGCGTTACCGCGCGTGGCGCCACGGTGACGGAGGCGCAGGCCAGGGCCTATGATGCGGTCGACGTAGTTGACTGGCCGGACGGTTTCTGTCGCCGCGATATCGGCTGGCGCGCTGTCGCGCGCGAAGCCGATGGACAATCCGCCGAAACGGTATAATGGCAGATGCAACGGGAGAACGACTTAAGCAATGAGTGAAATATCGGAGCGCTTTACGGGCACCAAGCCGGTCGACGAAAGGCTGGCGTTCGATGCGGGCGCGCTGGAAGACTACATGCGCCGGAACGTCGAAGGTTTCTCAGGGGACCTGGAAGTGCGTCAGTTCAAGGGCGGCCAGTCCAACCCGACCTACATGCTAAGCGCCGGCGGTACCGACTATGTGCTGCGCCGCAAGCCACCCGGCAAGCTGCTGCCCTCCGCCCATGCGGTCGACCGTGAATACCGGGTTATCACCGCGCTCGCGCAGACCGACGTGCCGGTCGCCCGCACCTATGCGCTCTGCGAGGACGAGTCGGTGATCGGTACCATGTTCTATATAATGGAATGCGTACACGGTCGGGTGTTCTGGGAACTAGGCCTGCCGGAGCAGGACAAGGCGGAACGCACCGCGATCTACGATGCCGCCAACGACGTCATCGCCCGGCTGCACAATGTCGACTACGAGGCGATCGGTCTTGCCGACTACGGCCGTCCGGGCAACTACTTCGCCCGCCAGATCAGCCGCTGGACCAAGCAGTATCAGGCCTCCGAGACCGAGACTATCGACGCCATGAACAGCCTGATCGAATGGCTGCCGGAGAACATTCCGGGCGGCGACGAGACCACCATCGTCCACGGCGATTACCGCCTGGACAACATGATCTTCCACCCGACCGAGCCTCGGGTGCTGGCGGTGCTCGACTGGGAGCTCGGTACCCTCGGTCACCCGCTCGGCGACTTCGCCTATCACTGCATGTCCTGGCGGATTCCGACCGGCCTGTTCCGCGGCCTCGCCGGCCTGGACCTGGAAGCGCTCGGTATCCCGACCGAGGAGCAGTATGTCGCCGCCTATTGCAAGCGGACCGGTCGCGAAAATATCGACAACTGGGCGTTCTACATGGCGTACAACATGTTCCGACTGGCCGGCATCGCGCAGGGCATTGTCGGACGGGTACGCGACGGCACCGCGGCTAGCCAGCACGCCACCGAGATGGACGCCCGCGTGCGGCCCCTGGCCGAAATGGGCTGGGCCGAGGCACAGAAGGTAATCAACGGCTGAATCGCTGTTGCGATCCAGCCCGCAAGCCATGAACCACGAGAGCCGAGCCGACTTGACAGAGCGCATGGCCGCGTTCGCCCGTGCCCATATCGCGCCGCGCCGCGACCTGCATACGCTCGAGTCCTTCCCGCTCGACATCTGGCGGGGCATGGCGGAAGACGGCCTGCTCGGCGTCGGCATCGCGCCCCAGCACGGCGGCACGGGCGGCGACTGGCGCGACATCTCCGCCCTGGCGCGGACCCTGTCGGCGAAGGGCGGAAATCTCGGAATCGCGATGTCATGGCTGGTGCATATCGTCGTCTCTCGCCTGATAATTGGCGGTTTCGGCACGCCGACCCAGACCGAGGCCTTGCTGCCAAAGCTGGCGCGCGGCGCGATCACGCCCTGCGTCGCGATTTCCGAACCCGGCGCCGGCGCCCATCCGAAACGGTTGTCGGCCCGCGCCGAACGGACGGATAGCGGCTTCATGCTCAACGGCGAAAAGACCTACCTGACCAACGGCCCGATCGCCGACCTGTTCGTCGTGCTGGCGATCACGGCGGAGGTCGATCGCCGCAAGCGCTTCTCGGCCTTCCTGGTCGACAAGGACAATCCGGGTCTTAATCTGACCGAAACCCTGCCGGTCGATTTCCTGAAACCCTCGCCCCATTGCGGCATCCGCATGACAGACTGCCGCATTGCCGCCGACGCCGTACTAGGGCCGGAAGGCGAAGCGTTCGAGACCATGTCGACCGCAATGCGCACCGTGGAAGACACCATCGGCCTCGGCTCGATGACCGGCGCCGTTGCGCACCAGATCGAGCTGCTGACGACCGCGACAATGGACGGCACCGACGACTTCGCCGCCGCGCTCGGTGCCGCCGCCGCGATGCCGGCGGGCCTTAAAGCCATCGCCGACGAGGCAGCGCGCGTCCTGGACGAAGCCGGTCCGCGCGACCCGAGGCTCGGAGAACTCGCGGCCGCCTTTCGCGCGACCGTCCGCCATGCCGAAGAGCTGATCGGCGAAGCGCGGGTCAATGCGACGCTGGCCGATACGGGGCGGCTCGACGCCGCAACGCATGACGTGGTGAAAACGCTCGGCATCGCCGGCGCCGCGCACCGCCTGAACGACGCAAAGCGCGGCCGCGCTTATTTGAACGAGTAGGATTACCGATGACCAAGCCGACCGCCAAAGCAAGCAACGACAAGCTGTCGTCCATCGACGGCATCACCGAAGGCCTCGGCTCGGTCGGCTATATCGGCACCGAGCAGATCGCCACCGCCGTCTATCTGGCGTACCACCTGACCAAGCCGATCCTGGTGGAAGGACCGGCCGGCGTCGGCAAGACCGACCTGGCCCAGTCCACCGCCGGCTTCCTCGGCCTGCCGCTGATCCGACTGCAATGCTACGAGGGGCTCGACGAATCCAAAGCCCTTTACGAATGGAAGTACGGCAAGCAGCTCCTCTATACCCAGATCCTGAAGGAGAAGTTGGCCGACATGCTCCAGGAGGTCGACGGGCTGGAGGAGTCGCTCGCCAGGTTGCACGGCTTCAACGACATTTTCTTTTCCGAACAGTTCCTCGAACCGCGCCCGCTGCTCAAGGCGCTGAAGCAGCAGTACGGCGCTGTGCTGCTGATAGACGAGGTCGATAAGTCGGACGAGGAGTTCGAGGCGTTCCTGCTGGAGGTCCTGTCCGACTATCAGGTCTCGGTGCCGGAGATCGGCACGGTCAAAGCGGACGTGCCGCCGCTGGTCTTCCTCACATCGAACAACACGCGCGAGATGGGCGACGCCCTGAAGCGGCGCTGCCTGCACCTGCATATCTCGTTCCCCGACAGCAAACGCGAACAGCAGATCGTCGCCGCCCGCGTACCCGGCATCTCCGACCGCCTGACCAAGCAACTGGTGTCGTTCGTCCATCAGCTGCGCGACCAGGATCTGAAGAAACTGCCGTCGATCAGCGAGACCGTCGACTGGGCGCGGGTCATGGTGCTGCTGCACGCCGACCGGCTGGACACCGACACGGTGCGCCGGACGCTCAACGTCCTGCTCAAATTCGAAAGCGATATCGAAGCCCTGGACAACCAGATCGGCGAGTTGACCCGCAAGGCGGCGAAGGATTAGGCATGAAGCTCTTAAGTCGAACCGCCCGCTCCCCCGTTCCAACCACCCATGAGGATACCCTTGGGGTGATTGGAACGGGGGAGCGGGCGGCTTGGCGCTTCCATAAAAGACTCTAGGCAGGCGGCGCGGTGGATCAGACGCTCGAGAACTTCATCAAGGCACTGCGCGGCGCCGACGTGCCGGTCTCGATCGGGGAGGCGATCGACGCGTTCAATACCGTCGATGTGGTGGGCTTAAGCGACCGCCGTATCCTGAAGAACTCGCTCGGCTCGGTGCTCGCCAAAACCGTCGAGCATCGCCGCACTTTTGACGATTGCTTCGACCTGTTTTTCGCCCGCGACCTGCCGGCCGACGGCGAGGACGGAACCGACAACGCCGAACAAAGCGAGGCGGCCGAGGCCGCCGGCGGCGACTTGATCGGCATGGTGATGGGCGGCGACGGGGCCGGCATCGCCGCCGCCATGGAAAGCGCCGCCAACCAAGTCGGCGCCTCCAATATCCAGGTCTTCACCCAGCGCGGCATCTATGCACGGCGCATCCTCGACGAAATGGGCCTGCGCACACTGGAACGGCGGATCGCCGCGTTGCGCCGCCAGGGCACACCGGAGGCCGAGGCGGAGGCGGACGCGCTGGAACAGGCGCGCACGTCCTTGCTCGGCGAGGCGCGCGCCTTTGTCGAACGGCAGTACCAGATCTACGGCGTACCTGCCTCCGACCGCCTGCGCGACGAAATGCTGGCGGAAGCGCGCCTGAGCGGACTGGAAACCCGCGACCTCGCCCGCATGCACCGGATCGTCCGACGCATGGCCAAACGGCTCGCCGCCAAGCACAGCCGCCGCCGGCGTTCCGCCAAACGCGGCCAGCTCGATATCCGCAAGATGCTGCGCGCCAACGTCGCCTACGACGGCGTACCGTTCGAGACAATCTGGAAACAGCGCCGAATCGACCGGCCGCGCGTCGTTGCGATCTGCGACGTCAGCCGCTCGGTCGCCGCCGTCGCCCGCTTCCTTTTGCTGTTCCTCTACAGCCTGCACGAGGTGATCCCCGAGATCCGCGCCTTCGCCTTTTCCGACCGCCTGGTCGAAGTGAGCGACACCCTGGAGGGGGAAGAAATCGAACAGGCGCTGGTGCTGATCCTCGACCGCATCGGCTTCCGCTCGACCGATTACGGCCGGGCGCTTGCCGATTTCGAGGACGGCTTCGGCGACTGGGTCGACCGCCGCACCACGGTCGTCATCATGGGCGACGGCCGCAGCAACAACACCGACCCGCGCACCGACCTGATGCGCCAGTTGCACGACCGCGCCAAACGCGTCGTCTGGCTCAACCCGGAACCGAAGACGGTCTGGGGCAGCGGCGATTCCGAAATGCTGCGCTACCTGCCCCACTGCCACCTGGCGACCGAGTGCAATACCGTCAAACACCTGGAACGCGTCGTCGACGACCTGCTCCGAATCTACAGCACGGCGTAACGCGAGCGCCAAAAGAGCCCTCGCCCCCTGGAGGGGCAGAGGGACAAATCAAGGCCATCGGCTGCCGCTCAAGGCTTCAACACAACCCGACCCAGCACCCGCCCGGCGCGCAGGTCCTCCAGCGCCTCGGTCGCTTCGCCGAGCGGCCGGGTCGCGACCGGGATCGGCGCGATGCGCCCGCCTCTGACCAGGCCCATCAGTTCGTGCATCTCGTCCAGCGTCCCGACGTAGGAGCCGAGCAGGTTCAGCATCTTCAGCGGCAGCAGGGCCAGCGGCAGCGGCAGGGCGTCGCCGTACAGCCCGACGGACACATGGGTGCCGCCCTTGCGCAATCCGTGCACCGCGAACAAACCGGTTTCCGGCCGACCGACGAAGTCGATGGTTGCCGCCGCGCCGCCGCCCGTCATTTCCAGCAGCTTCGGCACCGCATCCGGCTCGCTGTTGTCGATGCTCTCGACCGCGCCGGCTTGGCGCGCCGCGGCCCGCTTGGTGCCGTCGACATCGGCGACGATCACCTTGGCCTTGGTCACGGCGGAGGCGAAATGCACGGCGCTCAGGCCCACGCCGCCCGCGCCGATGATCACCAGATGATCGTCCTCGCGTAACGAGGCGACTTTCTTCAAGGCGCTGAACGCCGTCAGCCCCGAACAGGCATAGGTGCAGGCCAGTTCGGTCGGTACCCCATCGTAATTCACCAGGTAACGCGGATGCGGCGCGACCACATGGTCGCTATAGCCGCCGGGCTTTCGGGTGCCGAGGGTCCGCGGCGTCATGCAGAGCAGTTCGTCGTCGGTCTGGCAGACGGCGCATTCGCCGCAACCGATCCACGGATAGACGACGCGCTTGTCGCCGATCTCGACGCCCTCTGCGTCGGGGCCGACCGCCTCGACCTCGCCGACGATCTCGTGGCCCATGGTGAACGGCAGATGGACGCCGCGATCCTCCAGCGTGATCCGCTGGCCGCCGCCAAGATCGAAATACCCGTCCCAGATATGCAAATCGCTGTGGCAGACCCCGCAGGCGGTGACCCTGACCAGCACCTCGGTGCCCTCCGGCTCCGGCGTCGGCGCCTCGCGGCCCTCAAGCGGTTTGCCCCATTCGACGATCTGTTGGCTTTGCATCTCTTCCTCCCCTGTCATGGCCGCTCAAGAAAAAAGGGCCGGAGCATTGCTCCGGCCCCTTGGCCTCGTCAGTTGTGCTGGCGCAATTCCAGCCGGGCGATCTGGTTTCGGTGCACCTCGTCCGGGCCGTCCGCCAGGCGCAGCGTGCGCTGATGCGCATAGGCGCTGGCCAGACCGAAGTCGGTGGTCACCCCGCCCGCGCCATGCGCCTGAATCGCCCAGTCGACGACCTTGCACGACATGTTCGGCACCGCCACTTTGATCATGGCGATTTCCTTGCGCGCTTCCTTGTTGCCGACGGTGTCCATCTTGTACGCCGCGTGCAACACCAGAAGCCTCGCCTGATCGATCATGATCCGGGCCTCGGCGATCCGCTCCTGGGTGACGGTTTGCTCGGAGACCGGCTTGCCGAAGGCGACCCTGGATTTGGTCCGCTTGCACATCCGTTCCAGCGCCCGCTCGGCGACGCCGATGGCGCGCATGCAGTGATGGATCCGTCCCGGGCCAAGCCGGCCCTGGGCGATCTCAAAGCCGCGACCTTCGCCCAGCAGCATGTTGGACGCCGGCACCCGCACGTTCTCGAATGAGACTTCGGCGTGGCCGTGCGGCGCGTCGTCGTAGCCGAACACCGGCAGCATGCGCTCCACCGTAATGCCGTCCGTATCCATCGGCACCAGGATCATCGATTGCTGGCGGTATTTGTCCGGATTGTTCGGGTCGGATTTGCCCATAAAGATCAGGATTTTGCAGCGCGGATCGCCGGCGCCCGACGTCCACCACTTCCGCCCATTGATCACGTATTCGTCGCCGTCGCGCCGGATCTCGGATTCGATGTTGGTCGCGTCGGACGAGGCCACCGCCGGCTCCGTCATCGCGAAGGCGGACCGGATCTCGCCGGCAAGCAGCGGCGTCAGCCACCGTTCCTTGTTCTCATCGGTCGCGTAGCGCTCCAGCACTTCCATGTTGCCGGTGTCCGGCGCCGAGCAGTTGAAGGCTTCCGGCGCATAGGGCGAGCGGCCCATGATCTCGCAAAGCGGGGCGTATTCCAGGTTGGAAAGCCCGAAGCCGCGATCGCTATCCGGCAGGAACATGTTCCAGAGGCCTTCGGCCTTGGCCTTGCCCTTGATCTCCTCCAGCATCGGAATGGGCTGCCACCGGTCGCCCTCCGCGATCTGCGCGGCCATCTTCTCCTCGTTGGGGTAGATGTGCCGGTCCATGAAAGTGCTGACCCGTTCCTGCAGCTCTTTCACCTTGGGCGAAAACTCGAAATCCATGCCTAACCTGTCCTTCCCTCTGGTTACAGTCCCTCAGTTGCCGGGCATTTTAGAATGCTTTCGGCGCGAAGGGAATTGACCGGCGGGCAGGTGACGGGTTTGCTTTGGTTCGAGGCGAACTCGGCCCGCTCCCCCTTCAGGCGAATGCTTCGGCCAGGTCCACCGTGGAGCGCGCACCGACCTCCGGAAAGCACTTCTTAACCCAGTTACGGGCTGCCGTGCGGCCGCTGTCGCGCAGGTAGCAGAGGAGTTCCCAGTCCGGCGACATCTTGCTGCCCGGCGCCAGGTCGCGGGTATAGCGCGCCGCCTCGATCCGGTGGAACCGGTGGCGCTGGAACCGGCCGCGCCGGCGGCTGCCGAAGGTGAACCCCTCCCCGGCCATCTCCCGGCACATATGGATCATCTCGATCTCGCGCTGTAACGGCGCGTTAAAGGTGACCCGGTTGAGCCGGTCGAATATCTCCGACGATCGGGTCGGCAGGTCTTTCTCCGTGCTCGGGTCGATCTGAACCAGCAGGGTGTCCTCCGCCCGGCAATCGCGCACCAGCGGCAGCAGCGCCGGATTGGCGCTGTAGCCGCCGTCCCAATAGTGCCGCCGGCCGATTTTGACCGCCTGATGGATCTGCGGCAGGCAGGCCGACGCCAGCACCACGTCGACCGAAATCTCCTTTTCCGTGAAGATCCGGGCGGCGCCGTTGGCGACATCGGTCGCGGCGATATGCAGCGAGACCGGCGACGTCCGCCGGAGCCGCTTGAAATCGATTGCCTCCTCCAGCACGTCGCGGAGAGGATTTACGTCCAGCGGATTGAGCTGATAGGGCGACAGCACGCGCGTCATCAGGTCGAACATCACATGACTGGTCGACCAGTTGCGTCCGCCGCCCTCCTGCGACAGTGCCGACAGGCTCGATTTCAGGGGACTGAGCTGGCCCTTTTCGCTGACGGCCCGCCAGAGCGTCTCCAACTTGGCCCGCGCGCCCTCTGGCCCGCCCTCCGACAGGCCGGCCGCGAAACCGACCGCATTGACCGCGCCGGCACTGGTGCCGCTGACCCCGTCGAAGCGGAACCGGCCGTCTTCCAGCAGCCGGTCAAGCACGCCCCAGGTGAACGCGCCATGGGCGCCGCCGCCTTGAAGCGCCAGATTGAGGGGTTTTTGCCGGGTCGCGCCGCCCAAGGCGGCAGCCTTCCGCAACGCACCCGTAATCCGAGATAAGTTTGCCATGATCGACGCTGATGTTGCGCTGCAAAATATTGATCAATCCTTACTGCGCCGCAACACAATTCCCGCAAATCGATTAAAAATCATATAGATGCCACAGTCGCGTTGCGGCAAAATCAGGCAGCCTCGAATACAACCGAAAGGTATGGGGCCAGCATTTCCTTGTACCGAATTCCCGATTGCACCACAGTCGGCACGGCTTTCGAGCCGCCTAGCAACCGTACGGGCCGAACGAATGATCGCCGCACTTAGCCTGCTGCTGGTCTGCCAACTGGCCGGAGAACTGTTGGCCCGTTTAGGCGGCCTGCCGATCCCCGGTCCGGTGATCGGCATGGCCCTGTTGTTCGTCATCCTGGCGGTGCGCGGCCATGTTCCGGACCGGCTGCGCGAAACGGCGGAGACCCTTTTGCAGCACCTCTCGTTGCTGTTCGTCCCTGCCGGTGTCGGCGTCATGCTGCACGCGGCGCGGATCCAGGCGGAATGGCCGGCCATCGTCGTGGCGCTCGCGGCCAGCACCGTGCTCACCATCGCGGTATCCGCCTTGGTGTTTCGCCTGGTGTCGCGCTGGACCGGACAACAACCATGACATCCGTCGGCGACGTCTGGGTCTACCTAAGCGCCACGCCACTGCTCTGGCTGACGGCGACCCTGCTCGCCTACCTCGCCGCCCATTGGCTCTACGAGAAAGCCAACCGCAACCCGCTGCTCAACCTGATGCGCATCAAGGACTGGCGCGCGCGCGGCTTCGCCGTCGGCGTCGCGGCGCACGGCATCGGCACCGCCCGTGCCTTTCATGTCAACGAATTGGCCGGCACCTTCGCCGGCCTCGGCATGGGGCTCAATGCGCTGGTAACGGCGCTACTGGTGCCGCTGCTGTTGGCATTGCTGGACTAACCGAAGCCTCTTGGCTTCGGTTGGTCGAGCCACCCACTCCCCCTGCCCAACCACCCATGAGGATACCCTTGGGGTGGTTGGGCAGGGGGAGTGGGTGGCTCGGCCCATAAAATGAAGTCCCGCTACCGCTTCCTACGAAAGAACTCCCGCAGCAATTCACTGGCACGGTCCCCGTCGATCCCGCCGTAGATTTCCGGCGCGTGGTGGCAGGTCGGCTGGCTGAAGAAACGCGGCCCATTCTCGACTGCGCCGCCCTTCGGGTCCGGCGCGCCGTAATACAGCCGGCGGATTCGCGCTAAAGAGATCGCCGCCGCGCACATGGCGCAGGGCTCCAGCGTCACATAGAGATCGCAGTCGGTCAGCCGCTGGCTACCCAGCGCCGCGCCGGCGGTGCGGATCGCCAGCATCTCCGCATGGGCGGTCGGGTCGTTGCGCTGGATGGTCTGGTTACCGGTCCGCGCCAGCAGCCGCCCGCTCGGCCCGTGTACGATGACCGCGCCGACCGGCACCTCCTGGCGGGCCAGCGCCATCTCCGCCGCATCCAGCGCCTGGGCCATGAAACCGGGCTTCTCGAAATCCATCGCCGCACCTTGGCGACCGTCGGCCCAAGCGTCAAGTATGACGCCGGTTGCCCGCTTAAGGCCGCGTCCCTATGGTGCGCGCGTCATGGCACAGGAAACGGCGGAAAAGGGCGAGCGGATCGCCAAGCGGATGGCGCGGGCCGGGCTCTGCTCCCGGCGCGAGGCGGAGCGCTGGATCGAGGAGGGTCGGGTCAAGGTTGGCGGCCGCAAGATCTCAAGTCCGGCGCTGAATGTCACCGAGAACGATGCGATCACCGTCGACGGCAAGCCACTGCCCGCCGCCGAGCCGACCCGGCTCTGGCGCTACCACAAGACCCGCGGTCTGATCACCACCAGCCGGGACGAGCTCGGCCGCGACACCATCTTCGACAGACTGCCGAAAGGCCTGCCGCGGGTGGTGTCGGTCGGCCGGCTCGACGTGAATTCCGAAGGCCTGCTGCTGCTCACCAACGATGGCGGCCTGGCCCGCAAGCTGGAGCTGCCGGCGACCGGCTGGGTGCGTCGCTACCGCGTCCGCGTCTACGGCCGGCCGGACGAAACGGCGCTCGCGCGCCTGGCGTCCGGCGCGACGGTCGACGGCGTCCGCTACGGCCCGGTCCAGGCGCGGGTCGACCGCGCCGAGGGTTCGAACGCCTGGCTCACGGTATCCATTCGCGAAGGCAAAAACCGCGAGGTGCGCCGCGTGCTCGAACATATCGGGCTGCAGGTCAATCGGCTGATCCGCACCGCCTACGGCCCGTTCCAGCTCGGCAGGCTGCCGAAGGGCGGCGTCGAGGAAGTCACAGGCAAGGTGCTGCGCGACCAGCTCGGCGCCGATGTCGCGCCGCCGTCGGACCGCCGTGCGCATCGTCGGCGGTAGGCACCGCGGCCGCTCGCTCGCGACGCCGGTCGGCGGCGACATCCGGCCGACCTCGGACCGGAGTCGCGAGGCGATCTTCAACATCCTCGCCCACGGCGACGCCTACCGCACCGAACACGGCGCCCTGCCGGCTGGTGTAAACGTGGTCGATGCGTTTGCCGGCACCGGCGCCATGGGGCTGGAAGCCCTGTCCCGCGGCGCCGCGCACGTCACCTTCATCGACAACGACCGCACTGCCCAAGCCTTGCTGCGCCAGAACATCGCGGCCCTGAAGGAAACCGAGAACGCCACCGTTCTCGCCCGGGACGCGACCGCCCCCGGGCTGGCGAGAGCGCCCTGCCACCTGGCCTTGCTCGACCCGCCCTATCGCTCGGACCTCGCCGGACTGGCTCTCACCGCCCTGGCTCGCGACGGCTGGCTCGCTCCCGATGCCGTCGCCGTCATCGAACTGCCAGCCAAGGGCGGGTTCGAACCGCCGGCGGGTTTCGATGTTCAGGACAGAAGAAAATACGGCCGCGCCCAGATCCTGTTTCTTGTCTGGCAAGGCTGAGCCGAAGGCTCACACCGCGTTATAGCCGCCGTCGACCAGCAGGTCGGCGCCGGTCATGAAGCTCGACGCGTCGCTCGCCAGGAACAGAGCGGCGTCGGCGATCTCGCGCGGCTCGGCCAGGCGATTGAGCAGGTGTTTCGGCCCAATCGACTGGCGGGCCGCATCCATGTCGCCGAAACGGCGGACAAGTCGGTCCGTCTCCACCCCGCCCGGCGACAGCGTGTTGACCCGGATGTTGTCGGCCGCGTGATCGGCGGCCAGCACTTTGGCCAACTGGATCAAGCCGCCTTTCGTGGCGCAATAAGCCAGCCGCCCCGGTGAAGCGACCGAGCCCAATTGCGAGGCAACGAGGATCATGCTGCCGCCGCCGCTTTTTCCCATTGCCGGGATTGCCGCCTTAGCCAGCCGGAACGCGCCGGTCAGGTTGACGTCCAGCACCCGGCTCCATTCGTCCTCGGTAACGTCAATCACGGTGCCGCCGTCGTCGTGCAACGCCGCACCGTAGACCACGATATGCAGGCCACCGAAGGCGCCCATCGCCGCCTCGACCAGCGCCGCCAAGTCCCCGGCGCGGGTCACGTCCGCTGCCTGGGCCATGGCGTTGCCGCCGATCCCTGCGGCGGTTTCGGCCACGCCGTCGGCATTCGCGTCAGAGCACACCACACCGGCGCCGGCCGCCGCGAAAGCCTCGGCAATCGCCCGGCCGATACCCTGGGCCGCACCCGTCACGATTGCCGTCTTGCCCGTCAACGCGTTGCTCACCCCGTTCTCCCCCGTCTCAACGCCGTCCGAACAACCGCTCGATGTCGGCCAGCTTCAACTCGACATAGGTCGGCCGCCCGTGGTTGCACTGGCCGGAATGGGGCGTCGCCTCCATCTGCCTGAGCAGGGCGTTCATTTCCTCGACGTTCAGCCGCCGGCCGGCGCGCACGCTGCCGTGGCACGCCATGGTGCTGCAGACCGCTTCCATACGCTCTTTCAGCGCCAGCGTCTGGTCCAGCTCCGCCAGATCGTCTGCCAGGTCGCGCACCAAGCCGCCGATGTCGCAATCGCCGAGCAAAGCCGGCGTCTCGCGCACCACCACCGCGCCGGGCCCGAAGCTCTCCAGCGCAAGCCCCAGTTCGGCCAGTTCCTCCGCCCGGTCGACCAGGCGCGCCACCGCCGGCTCGTCCAGTTCGACCACCTCCGGCAGCAACAGCATCTGGCGCGCCACGCCCGTGTCGGCCAGTTGCGTCTTCATACGCTCGTAGACCAGCCGCTCGTGCGCCGCGTGCTGATCGACCACGACAATGCCGTCGTCGGTCTGCGCGATCACGTAGGTGCCGTGCAGCTGGCCGCGCGCGACGCCGAGCGGATAGTCGCGCGCCGGCTCCGGCATGGCGGCCGGGCCCGGCATATCGACCCGCGCCGACGGACCGCCGGTTTCCGGCAGCGGCGCCTGATAGGCCGCGGCCTGTTCCGCCAGTCCGCGTTGCGGATAGGCGTAGGCCGACGACGCCCGATAGCCGGCGATGGCGCCGCTATGGGCCGCGAAGGCACCCAGCGCCGCTTGCGACACGGTGGTCGACGCGCGGTGCCCGGCGTCCGCCAGCGCATGCTTGATCGCGCCGACGATCAGCCCGCGCACCAGGCCCGCGTCGCGGAACCGCACCTCCGCTTTCGCCGGATGCACGTTGACGTCGACCGCCTCAGCCGGCACCTCGAGGAACAAGGCCAGCACCGGGTGACGGTCGTGCGCCAGGAAGTCGGCGTAGGCGCCGCGCACCGCGCCGGAAAACAACTTGTCGCGCACCGGCCGGCCGTTGACGAAGGCATACTGCATCTGCGCATTGCCCCGGTTAAAGGTCGGCAGCCCGACGAAACCGGTCAACCGAATACCCTCGCGCTCGGCGTCGATCGGCACCGCGTTGTCGGCGAAGTCGCGGCCCATGATCGCGCCCAGCCGATCGATCCGGCGCTGGAACAGATCGCCCTGCGCCGGCCCAAGCCGGAGCGAGGTGCGGTTGCCGTCGGATAGCGAAAACGCGATCTCCGGATGCGCCATGGCCAGTCGGCGCACCGTGTCCAGGGCTGCGCCGTATTCAGTCCGTTCGGTCTTGAGGAACTTCAATCGCGCCGGTGTCGCGTAGAACAGGTCGCGCACTTCGATCCGGGTGCCCGCCGGATGCGCCGCCGGCTCCGGCGGGTGTTTGTCGCCGGCCTCCATGTGCAGCGACCAGGCCTCCGCCGCGTCGGGCGGCCGGCTGGTCAGGGTCATACGGCTCACCGCGCCGATCGACGGCAGCGCCTCGCCCCGAAACCCCAGGGTCACAATGTTGGTCAGATCGTCGCCGTTCAGCTTCGACGTCGCGTGCCGCTCGACGGCCAGGGCCAATTCATCCGGCGTCATGCCGCGTCCGTCGTCGGTTACCGCGATCAGGCTGCGCCCGCCGTCGCGTAAGACCACGTCGATCCGCTTGGCGCCGGCGTCGATGGCGTTCTCGACCAGTTCCTTGACCGCACTCGCCGGCCGCTCGACGACTTCGCCAGCGGCGATCCGGTTGATGGTGGAGTCCGGCAGGCGCCGGATGGTCACGATTGCCCCTCCGCGAGATACTGCCGGGTCAGGACCTTGCCGTCCTCGACCGCCGGCTGGTCGAACGGATCGACGTCCAGCAGGTGGGCCACGACGACGGTCTCCAGCATGAAATGCATCAACAACGCGCCGAGTGCCCTCTCGTCCAGCCTGTCGATCTTCATCACCCGGGTCGGTCGGCCCCGCGCCGCCAGCGTCTCTGCGGTGGCCCGCGCCTCCGCCGCCACCACGTCGCCGATGGTCCGCTCCTTCAGGTAATCCAAAGCCGGATCGTCGCCGGTAAGCGCCAGGTCGATGGCCGGGCCGCGGCCCTGACTTGCCACCTCGATCACCGTAAAACTCTTGTCGGCGGGGCCGTCCAGCCAAAGCTGAAGCTGGCTGTGCTGGTCGACGGGGCCTAAGCTGGAGATCGGCGTCAGCCCGCGCCCGTCCTTACCCAGGCTCTCGGCCCAGAGCTGGCGGTGCCAGACGGCCAGCCGTTCCAGACGGTCGCAATAGGGCATCACCACGTTTGTCGAAATGCCATGCGCGCGCTGTAAGCCGACCGCGATGGCGGCGCCCGCAATCGGCGGCGCGTCCGTCTGCGTCAGCGTCGCCTGTAATACCGCGGCGGCACCGGTCCTGACCGCCCGCGCATCCAGGCCGGCGATCATCGCCGGCAGCAAGCCGACCAGCGACAGCGCCGTGTAACGACCGCCCAGGTTGGGATCGTGGTCCAGGATCTGCATCCCCCAGCGGGTCGCGAGACGGCGCAGCACGTTGTCGCCCGGCTCGACGATGGCGATCACCTGCTTGCCGACCGCGTCGTCGCCGAGCCCGTCTTTCAGCCAGGTCATGGCGGCCAGGGTCTGGGCGATGGTCTCCGCCGTGCCGCCGGATTTGGACACCGCCAACACCGCCGTACGCGCCGGCGTCAACCGGCCGAGCAACGCGGCGAACCCGTCGCCGTCCAGGTTGTCCGGCAGGTGCAGGCGGGAGCGAACCTCGAACGGCGCCAGCGCCAGCAGCGCCTGCGCACCGAGGCTGGAGCCACCGGTGCCGAGCACGACCACATCGTCGAAATCCGCCCGCAAGCGGTCCGCCACGGGGACCAGATCATCCAGATCGTCCGTCCGCCCCGGCAGGCTCAACAGCGGCATGTCGCCAGCCTTGTACCGCTGGCGCAGTTTGTCGACGGCCGGCTCCGCTTCCTTGCAAAGCGCGTCAAACGCGGCGCGGTTGAGCCCTGCCCGGCCGACCTCGTCGGCAAAGCAGTTCCCAGTCAGATGATGAAAAGGCAGATTTCGATCAGCTTTTGACATCGGCGCCACCGTTTGGCGGCACCCTAACAAAGAACATTGGCGGCAGCCAGCGCGGCCGTCGCCTCAGCCGCCCTGACTCAGGCCCTTCGGCTTGCCGACCACCACAAGGCGCAAATTCTCGGTCCTCAACAGGCGTTTAGCCACCCGGCGCACATCCTCCGCCGTGACTGCGTTGATATAGTCCGGCCGTCGGTCCAGGTAGTCGATGCCCAGATTGTGTCGCTGCATCGCCACCATGGTCTGGGCGATTCGGCTGTTCGAGGTCAATCTGAGCGGGAAGGATCCGTTCAGATAGGTCTTCGCGTCCGCCAGTTCCTCTTCCGTGACCCCTTCGTCGCGCATCCGGACGAACTCGGCCCGGGTTAGTTCGATCGCCTGAGCCACGGTCTCATTGCTCGACGAGAACCCGCCCATATAGAGCGCCGTTTCGGCCATCGGATTCAGATAGGAATAGATCGAATAGGTCAGGCCGCGCTTCTCCCGCACGCTTTCCGCCAGCCTGGAGGTCAGACCGCCGCCGCCCAGCACGTAGTTCATCACATAGGCCGCGTAGTAGTCCGGGTCGTCACGCTTCAGGCCGCGCATGCCGAACATCACAATGCTCTGCGGTGTCTGCTGCTCGATCACCTGAAGGTCAGGATCATCGACCGGCCAGACATCCGACCCGGTGCCGTCCCGCGCCTTCCCAGGCAACCCGCCGAACGTACTGTCCAGCAGTGCGGCCAGCGTCTCCGGCGAGATATCGCCGACCACGCCGATCGTCATATTGTCCCGCGCCAGACGGTCCGCGACGAACTGTCGGAGGTCGGCGATCTCGATCGCCCGGACCGATTCATCCGTGCCGTCGGTCGGCCGGCCATAGCCGTCGTCCGGGTAGGCGGCGCTGAACCAGCCGCGGCCGACCAGCGAGCGTGGATTGGTCCGGTCGCGCGCGATCCCGGTCAGGATTTGGCCGCGGATCCGTTCGACCGGCTGCGTGTCGAAGCGCGGCTTGGTCATTGCCCGGGCCAGCAGCGCGAAGGCCTCATCGCGGTTCTTGGCCAGGGTTCTCAGGCTGCCGCGAAAGGTGTCCTTGCCCGTGTCGAACGACAGCCCGATGGCCAAGTCCTTCAGCCGCGCCTGAAACGCGGCCGAATCCAGGTCTCCCGAACCCTCGTCCAGCAGTGCGGACACCAGGTTGGCCAGGCCCGCCTTGCCTTCCGGGTCAAGCCGGGCGCCGCCCTCCCAGACCACTTCCAGCGAAATGATCGGAATGGATGGCTCGTTGACCAGCCAGGCCTCGATACCGCCCGGGCTGACAACACGGGTGATGTCCGCCGCCACGGACGGCGCGCTCAAACTTGCCGCGGCCAAGGCCGCAAGCGGCAATAGGATCTTGCGCATCTGCACCGTCAGGCCCTCCGTCAGGACGCGGGTTTCGGTTTCAACAGGCCGGTGACCGACCGTTCGATCTTCAGCACGGCACGGGCCGCTTCGTTGACCTGCTCCAGCGTCACCGCCTGGACCAGATCCGGCCACGACTCGATCTCCTCGACCGTCAGGCCGGACGTCATGCCCGACCCGAACACTCGTGCCCCCGCCGACAGGCTGTCCCGCGCATAGATGGCCGACGCCAGCATGCTGTTTTTCGCCCGCTCCAGCTCGCCCTCCGTGATGCCGTTCTTCAGCAGGTCGTCGATCACGGCTTCGACCGCCGCCTCCAGCGTCGCCAGATCGCCGCCGTTACGCGGCACGGCGCTGAAATAGAACTCGGTCAGGTCGTAGCCGGTGCCGCGGTAATAGGCACCCGCCGCAGCGGCGATGCCCTGCTCGACCACCAGGGCGCGGTACAGCCGGCTGGTCGGCCCGCTGCCCAGAATATCGGCGAGCACGCGCAATGGGATGGCGTGGCGCGTCTCGCCCGCATTGCGGCTCGGCGCCAGATAGGTGCGCTGCCATGACGGTTCGGCGACCCTGACGTCGGACAGTTCCACCCGGCGCGGCGAAATCTGCGGCGGCTCCTGCAGCCGCTTGCGCGGCGGCGTGTCGGCGCGCGGGATCGGCCCGTAATGCTTCTCGGCCAGGGCCAGCACCTCCTCGCCGGTGACGTCGCCCGCGACAATCAGGATGGCGTTGTTCGGCGCGTAATAGCGGCGGTAGAAATCGACCACATCCTTATGGCCCAGTTGCTCGATCTCGTGCCGCCAGCCGATCACCGGGATACGGTACGAATGCGCCAGGTACTGCGACGCCGACATCTGCTCGTTCAACAGCGCGGCGGGATTGGTGTCGACGCGCTGCGAGCGTTCCTCCAGGATCACCCGCCGCTCGGTCTCGACCACGTCCTCGGTGAGTTGCAAATTGACCATCCGGTCCGCTTCCAGGCCCATCACCAGGTCCAGCTTGTCGGCGGCGACCTGCTGGAAATAGCCGGTATAGTCGTAGGAAGTGAAAGCGTTGTCCTGGCCGCCGTTGCGCGCGACGATCTGCGAGAATTCGCCGTCTTCCAGATTCTTGGTGCCGCGGAACATCAGATGTTCCAGGAAGTGGGCAATGCCCGACTTGCCGGCCTGTTCGTCGGCCGACCCGACCCGGTACCAGACCATATGCACGACGACGGGAGCGCGGTGATCCGGGATCACCACCACTTCCATGCCGTTATCCAGGGTATAGGTATCCGGGTTGAACAGGCCGGCGCGGGCCGGCCCCAACATCACGGCCGTCAGCAGGAAAGCCGTGGCAAGCAGTCTGGCAGAAAATCTCATGCAATCGCCTACCGGGTTGGAAGGGTCACGTTCAACGATCCAATATGCTCCGAAAAGTTGTCGGTTCAATTAACCTCAGCGTCACGTTTCGGCGAGTACCGCAGTGCCGACAACCGGCACCGCGGTCTCGGTGCTATTGCTGCTGCTGCCCCTGTTGGGTCGTCGGAGTCGGCCCGCTGGTTACCGGCGCGCCCGTGTCGGCGTTGCGGCGCAGACGCTCCGCTTCCGCCGGCGCGTCGACCACGGTGCTCGTTTCGGATTGCTGCCAGAACAGCAAGCGCTCCGCCAGGCCCTTGTCGTTGCCGGCCAGCACATTGCTTTCGCGCTCGATCTGGCCGCGAATGCTGGGATCGATATCCGCCGCGCCGGCCTGCTTCAGAAGGGCCGCTTCACCGACACTGGCGCTGCCAGCGCCGGCACCGCTCCCCGAATTGCGCATCCAGGGGCGCGGATCCTGTTCCGCTTTCTGTTCGCCGCCGGTCAGCGCGGTGCGCGCTTCCTGCGCCGGCCGAAGGTCGTCCGGCCGCCGCGCGCCCGGATCGGGCGGCCGCAGGCTGTAATCCGGCGGCAGGATCAGTGGCGCCGAGGTCACCACAGTGAACTCGTCGGGCGCTTCTTTGCCGAGACCCAGGGTATCGCGCAGCGTGTCGCAGGCGCCGAGCGCCAGGGCAAGCGCCAGGGCGGCTGCCGCCCGCGGCCACCGGCTGTCGCTCAGAAATGTCGTGCGCGCCGTGTTCATGAGCACTCTATTTAGGCGATTGCGCGTTCCCGAACAAGGAATCGATCAACAGGAAGCCGACCCCGACCACAATCGCCGAATCCGCCACATTGAACGCCGGCCAGTGGCCGATTCCCGCCAAATGGAAGTCGAAGAAATCGGCGACCGCGCCATAGACCACGCGATCGATCGCGTTGCCGATCGCGCCGCCGACCACCAGGCCGAGACCGATCGCCAGCCACCGGTTGGTCGCGCGATACAGCCAGATCAGCAGGCCGATGCTGACGCCGACAGCGAGAACCGTCAGCAGCCAGCGCACGATCTCCATGTTGGACGCGAACAGACCAAAGCTGACGCCCCGGTTCCAGACCATCACCAGGTTGAAAAACGGCGTTATTTCAATCGGTTGAAACCCATTGTCCTGCATCACGCCGATCAGCATGTATTTGCTGATCTGGTCGGCGGCCAGAATGACGGCGGCGATGGCGAGACCCAGCCGGAACATCGGGCGCCGGGTCAGCCAACCGCATCGGCGCATCGTCGGCAGAGGTCGTCATGACCCGCCACCGACCCGACCTCGGGCAGCACCATCCAGCATCGCTGGCATTTTTCGCCCTCCGCCTGGCCGGGCACCACGGCCACGCCGGCGACGTCGTCCAGCGTGAACGCGCCCGCCGGCCCGTCGCCAACCACCAGGTCGGCGCCGGAAGTGATGCAGATTTCCGCCAGATCGACCCCGTCGACGGCGTTCTTGAAGTCGTCCGTCGTGTAGACCGTCGGCGACGCCTGCAGGCTGGAGCCGATTCGCTTTTCGCGCCGCTCGATCTCCAGCGCGCCGGTCACCGCCCGGCGCAACGCGCGGACCTTCGTCCACTTCTCCGCCAACACCGGATCGCGCCACTCCGCCGGCAGGGTCGGGAACTGCCGCAAATGCACGCTGGCGTCGTCGGACGGGAAGCGCGACAGCCACGCTTCTTCCGCCGTAAAGCAGAGGATCGGCGCCAGCCACGCGGTCAGACAGGAGAACAGCTCGTCCAACACCGTGCGGGCGGCCCGCCGGCGCACAGACTCGACCGGATCGCAATACAAAGCATCCTTGCGGATATCGAAATAGAGCGCCGACAGATCGACCGTGCAGAAATTGTAGAGCGCCACATAGATTCGGTGGAAATCGTAAGCGTTGCAGCTTTCGCGCACCAGTTCGTCCAATTCCGACAGCCGGTGCAGCACCCAGCGCTCCAGCTCCGGCATCTCGGCATGCGGCAGGCGCTCCGCCTCGTTCCAGCCGTTCAGGTTGCCCAGCATGAAGCGCAGCGTATTGCGCATCCGGCGGTAGGCATCCACCTGGGCGCGCACGATCTCCGGGCCGATCCTGAGGTCCTCGGAATAATCGGCGCTGACCACCCAAAGCCTTAGGATTTCCGCGCCGTTCTGCTTGATCACGTCCTGCGGCGCCACGGTGTTGCCGAGCGACTTGGACATCTTGCGGCCTTCGCCGTCCATCACGAAACCATGGGTCAGCACCGCTTCGTACGGCGCCCGGCCTCTCGTGCCGCAGGCTTCCAACATCGATGAATGGAACCAGCCGCGATGCTGGTCGGAGCCCTCCAGGTACAGCGAAGCCGGCCAGCGCATTTCCGGGTCCGGCTCCAGCACGAAGGCGTGCGTCGAGCCGGAATCGAACCAGACGTCCAGGATGTCGGAGACTTTGTCGTAGTCGTCCGGGTTGTAATCGTTGCCGAGGAACCGCGTCGCGTCGCTTTCGAACCAGGCGTCGCAGCTTTCCGCTTCCACCGCCTGAACGATGCGCTCGTTGACAGCCGGATCGCGCAACGGCTCGCCGGTCTCTTTGTTGACGAACACAGTGATCGGCACGCCCCAGGCGCGCTGGCGGGAGACCAGCCAGTCCGGCCGGTTCTCGATCATGTCGTAGAGCCGGTTCTGCCCGGATTTCGGATAGAACGCGGTCTCCTTGATCGCCGTCAGCGCCTTGTCGCGCAGGCCCGTCTCGCTCATCGAGATAAACCATTGCGGCGCGTTGCGGAAGATCAGCGGCGCCTTCGACCGCCAGGAATGCGGGTAGGAATGCACCAGCTTGCCGTGCGCGACCAGCGCGCCGGCCGCGGTCAAGGCCTCCAGCATATCGCCGTCGACCTTGTAGACATGCTTGCCCGCGAACAGCGGAACCTGTGCGAAATAGGTGCCGTCCACGTCCACCGTCTGCGGCACCTCCACGCCATTCTTGATGCCAAGCTCGAAGTCTTCGGCGCCGTGGCCCGGCGCGATATGCACGAAACCCGTGCCCTGCTCCGTGGTCACGTAGTCGGCGTCCAGCATCGGCACGTCGAAATCGTAGCCCTGGCCATCGAACGGATGCCGGCAAACGATGCCGTCAAGCGTGGCGACATCGCTCACCCGCGTCCACGCCTCGATCCCGGCCGCGGTCCGAACCTCTTCGGCCAGGTCGTCGGCCAGCGCCAGCGTCTCGCCGACCCGCCCAAGGCTGCCCTCGCCGACGCCGTCCACCCGATAGACCCCGTACTTGATGGCCGGGTGGTAGGCCAACGCGCGGTTGCCGGGGATCGTCCACGGCGTGGTCGTCCAGATCACGACGCTTGCGTCCTTCAGCGCCGGGTCGGCCGATTTAACCACCGGAAAACGCACATAGATGGTCGTCGACGTGTGGTCGTGATATTCGATCTCCGCCTCGGCCAGCGAGGTCTGCTCGACCACCGACCACATCACCGCTTTGGCGCCCTTGTACAGGCTGCCGTCCATCAGGAACTTCATCAATTCCCGGACGATCTGCGCCTCCGCCGCATAGGACATCGTGGTGTAGGGATGGTCCCAATCGCCCTCGACGCCCAGGCGCTTGAACTCCTCGCGCTGAACGTCGATCCAATGCTCGGCGAATTCGCGGCATTCGCGCCGGAAATCGTTGATCGGCACCTCGTCCTTGTCCTTGCCGGCGGCGCGGTATTTTTCCTCGATCTTCCACTCGATCGGCAGGCCGTGGCAGTCCCAGCCCGGCACGTAACGGGCGTCCTTGCCCATCATCTGCTGCGAGCGATTGACCACGTCCTTCAGGATCTTGTTCAGCGCGGTGCCGATATGGATGTTGCCGTTCGCGTAAGGCGGCCCGTCATGCAGGATGAATTTCTCGCGCGATTTGGCGTCCGCCCGCAGGCGGTCTCCCAGGCCCATTTTGGCCCAGCGCTCCAGGAATTCGGGCTCGCGTTTCGGCAATCCCGCCTTCATTGGAAAATCGGTTTTCGGCAGGTGCAGGCTGGCTTTGTAGTCGGTGCTCATGACACGGATACCTATCGTCGACGGACCCTGAGCAAGGGTGCTTTGTGGCTAAGCTTGTATGTTCGGGAAGGACGCAACGCGCCCGGCATGCCGGCCCTCAGCGGAGGACCGGGGTCGTAATTCGCTGGCCGACCCGGCGCGGTATCGTCAATAGCGTGTCCATAGCGCCGGCTTTGTAGCAGGCGGCGGCGCACCTGTCGAGTTGGCGGTAGGCGAGCGGCCGGCGCATCATCCGTCGAACGCATCGGCGCGATTGCCCGGCTCTGCCAGCAACACCCGGGCGCGCTCGCTATCCGCGGCGATCTGTGTCTTCAGCGCTTCCAGACCGTCGAACTTGCGTTCCGGCCGGATGAAATCCACGAAGGCGACGCGCAGGTGCCGGCCATACAGATCGCCGGCAAAGTCCAGTAGATGCACCTCCAGGACGGCATCCGTCTTGCCGAAAGTCGGCCGACGACCGAGGTTGGCCACCCCGTCCCGCCAGATCATGCCGCCGTCTTCTTCCGCGCCGACCCGGACGGCGTAGACGCCAAAGGCCGGTTCCAGGTAGCCGTCGACCGAAAAATTTGCCGTTGGAAAGCCCAGTCGGCGGCCCCTTTGGTCGCCCTGCTGCACCCGGCCTTCGATCTCCCACCAATGGCCCAACTGGTCGGCCGCCTCGCGCGGCCGGCCTTGCCACAGGCAGTCCCGGATCCGGGTCGACGAGTAAGCCAGGCCGTCGCCGCCGACGGGGTCGATCACGGTCACCTCGAACCCGCCGGACGCCGCCCTGGCCCGCAAAAGGTCGGTATTGCCGCTGCGTTTATGGCCGAAGGCGAAGTCGTAGCCGACGATGACATGGCGAACCGCCAGCCCCTCAATCAGCACCTGGTCGACGAACTCGTCCGCCGTTTTACGCGACAGGGCGACGTCGAAGTGCAGCGCCATCAGCAGATCGAGGTCTAGCTGCCCGAGCAGGTGCGCTTTGGCGCGGAACGGGGTCAGCCGGAACGGCGGCGCCTTGGGTGCGAAGAACTCGCGCGGATGCGGCTCGAAGGTGAGCACCGCGAGCGGCGCTTCCTGCCGGCGGGCCATCTCGGCCGCCATCGACAGCACCTGCCGGTGCCCGCGATGCACGCCGTCGAAATTGCCGATCGCGGCCACCGCGCCCCGAAGCTCTGTCGGAACGTCCTCATAATGCCGAAGGATGCGCATCGGCGCAGAAACTCCTACCCTTGGCGCCAAGCGGCGCCGGGCGAGATTATGCCCCGCGTCGGACGATAATCAAGCCGCCACCGGCCGCTGGTCCGCCTTGCGCGGCACCATGATCGTGGCGTCGCCCTTGACCACCACTGTCTCGCCAACCGTGCAGGTGCAGACGAATTGCACCCGTTTCTTTTCGGTGTCGATAGCGTCGATCTCGACCCGCGCGACCACCGTCTCGCCGGCCCGGACGGGCGCCGTGAATTTCAGGGTCTGGGACAGATAGATGCAGCCGGGCCCCGGCAGTTTGGTGCCGAACACGGTGGACAGAAAGCTCGCCGTCAGCATGCCATGGGCGATACGTCCCTTGAACGGGCTGGACTGGGCGAATTCCTCATCGAAATGGATCGGATTCGTGTCGCCGGAGGCGCCGGCGAACATCGCAATGTCGGCCTCGGTAATCGTACGGGAGTAAACGGCCGTCATGCCGACCGAAAGATCTTCCAGATAATGCCCGTGTCGCTCGCTGGTATCTGTCGACATGGAACGCCTTTCCTCAAAACATTCGCGAATGCACAAAAAATTGTGCGGCGCACTATAGGGGCGCAATGGAATCGGTCAAGCGCGACAGGCTTATCCCGTTCATCGCCCGGCCGGCCCGCTCCCCCGTCCCAACCACCCATACGAAGGTACCCTTGGGGTGGTTGGGACGGGGGAGCGGGCCGGCCGGGCAACGCCCAATAATCCAACCATAAGTCTGACGGGCCCTCGTAAAGACCTCATTAATACGACTATCCCATTAACCAAATATTCAAATAGTCCGAATAGATTGCGCGCTGTTGCGATAACCGCGGCGACTTGCATTGATGGGGGCGCATGTCCGCTGGCGGTGTGGTGTGAATTGCTGGAGAAAATGAATCATGGCCGTCGATTTGAAGATGCCAATCCTAATCGTCGACGACTACAAGACGATGCTACGTATTGTCCGCAACCTGTTGCAGCAGCTCGGCTTCAACAATGTGGACGAAGCGATGGACGGTTCGCAGGCCCTGACCATGTTGCGCGGCAAGCCGTACGGTCTTGTGATTTCGGACTGGAATATGGAACCGATGACCGGATACCAGCTCCTCAAGGAAGTCCGCGCCGACGCGAAACTGGGTGAGCTGCCGTTTATTATGGTCACCGCCGAGTCCAAGACCGACAACGTGATCGCCGCCAAGAAAGCCGGCGTAAACAACTACATCGTCAAGCCTTTCAATGCTGCGACGTTGAAGACCAAAATGTCGGCGGTGATCGGAGAATTCTAATGGCGTCCGATGGTCCGGATAGCAAGATTGCAGCGCTTTATCGAGATTGCCGCGACCTTGCGAAGTACATATCGGGTGCGCGTCGCGAAATCGCGCAGATGCGGCCCAACCATCTGAAGGCCGAGCAAATCCCGCGGGCCGGACAGGAACTCGACGCCATCGTCCAGGCAACCGAGACAGCAACCAACACGATCATGGAAGCCGCCGAGGAAATCATGGCTGCGGGCGTCGACTCCCAGCCGGTCAATGACGCCGTGATGCGCATCTTCGAGGCTTGTTCGTTTCAGGACATTACCGGCCAGCGGATCACCAAGGTCGTCAAGACCCTGCAGCATATCGAGGAGCGTCTGGACGCCCTGCAGCGGGCTTGGGGCCCGGATCTCGGGTACGACGAACCGCCACCCGAAGCGGACGAGGAAGCGGCGCTGCTGAACGGGCCGCAACTCGAAGGCGAAGGCGTCAGCCAGGACGACGTGGACGCCCTGTTCGACTGACGTCGGGCGGCGGTCGTTCTTTTTCGTTTACTTCGAACGGCAGCGAAACGCTTCGTGCAGCGTCTTCGGCGCCACGATCGCGCCCATCACGTTCGCCCGCCACAGATCGGCATCGGTCATATTGGCCGATGTCAACCGGGTCTCGCGCAGGTCCGCATTGCTCAAATCGGCGCGGCTCAGGTTCGCCTTGCGCAGGTTGGCGCCCCGTAGTTGGGCGTCCGGCAGGTTGGCGCGGCTTAGGTCCGCCCCGCTCAGATCCGCTTTCTCCAGATTGACTTCGCGCATTTCCGCATCGCGCAAATTCGCGCCCTTAAGATTCGCGCCGCTCAAATCCCACCCGGTCAGATCGGCTCGCCGCCCTTGGCCGCGGCCCTTCAGCCAGAGCGCATGCTCACTAAGAATGTCTTTGACGCGTGCATCTACCATGACGAGACCCTCATACGAATCAGGCAAAAATCTGCCATACCCTAGCGCCGATAGCCAATACAAACCGACTATATAACGCTTGCAAGGTTGCGCCGGGCGTCGTGTTTCGCCACTCTCCCGGTTCTCTGTGGACAGGACCCGTGGCGGAAACGATGACCGACCGAGAGACTTGTATCGCGCAGGATCGAACGGATCCGCTGGCCGGCCTGCGCGACGCATTCCGCCTGCCCGGCGACGTCACCTATCTGGACGGAAACTCGCTTGGCCCGCTGCCCGCCGATCTGCCGGAACGGCTTGCGGATGTGGTCCAGCGGCAATGGGGCGACGGCCTGATCCGAAGTTGGAACGACGCGGGCTGGATCGACGCCCCACGGCGTGTCGGCGACAAGATCGCACCGTTGATCGGCGCCGGCCCTGGCGAAGTTGCCGCCGCGGACAGCACTTCGGTCAATCTGTTCAAGCTGCTCGCCGGCGCGCTCCGCCTGCGCCCGGGCCGCCGGGTGATTCTGTCGGAGCCGGAGAACTTCCCGACCGATCTCTACATCATGCAGGGGCTGATCGAGTTGCTGGACCGGGATTTCGAGCTGCGCCGCGCCGAACCCGACCGGCTTGCCGATGCTATGGACGACGATGTCGCGGTCGTGGCGCTGACCCACGTCAACTACAAGACCGGCCGCATGCACGATATGGCCGCGGTAACGGCTGCGGCCCACGACGCGGGCGCCCTGATGCTGTGGGATCTGGCGCACAGTGCAGGCGCCGTACCGGTCGACCTGGCCGCGGCCCAAGCGGACCTCGCGGTCGGCTGCGGCTACAAGTATCTGAACGGCGGCCCGGGGGCGCCGGCTTTCCTCTACGTCAGTCGGGCTTTGCAGGACGAGTTCCACCAGCCGCTGTCCGGCTGGCTCGGTCATATCAGCCCGTTCGCGTTTGAGAGCGACTACCGGCCCGCCGACGGTATCGGCCGCAATCTCTGCGGCACGCCGCCGATACTCTCGATGCTCGCCCTGGATTGCGCGTTGGACATTTGGCGGGACGTGGATCTCGCAGCCGTGCGCAACAAGAGCGTCGCGCTAACGGACCTGTTTATCGAGCTGGTGGAGCGCGACTGCGCCGGTATGGGCCTCGAACTGGCCTCACCGCGCGATGCGGCCATGCGCGGCAGTCAGGTATCGTTCCGCCATTCGGACGGTTATGCGGTGATGCAGGCCTTGATCGCGCAGGGCGTGATCGGCGACTTCCGCGCCCCCAATCTGCTCCGCTTCGGCTTCGCGCCGCTCTATATCCGGTACGTTGACGTATGGGACGCTGCGGCGGCCCTGTCCGACATCCTCAGGAACCGCGCCTGGGACGACCCGGCCTACAAACAGCGCGCCGCCGTCACCTGACCTACCAGCGCAGGCCGGAAATCACGCCGGTCGGCCGGTGCCCACCCGCGGCCACCGCCGGCTCCACCAGAGACGGATCGGGCGCGCCGTCGGGGCCGAGGCCGAATTCATCGGCATGAATGCCGCCCATCGCGAACAGGCTGTCGATGCCGGCCGCGTTCGCTCCCGCGATATCTGTCCGAAACGAATCGCCGATCGCCAGCACCCGTTCGGGCGGCACACCGTCCATGCGGCCGAAGCAAATCTCGTAGACCCTGGCGTGCGGCTTGCCGTGCCAGAACACGTCGCCGCCCATGTCTTCGTAAGCCTTGGCCAGCGCGCCGGCGCAATCCTGCATGATGTCGCCGCGCATGACCGTGAGATCCGGATTGCCGCAGATCAGCGGCAGGTGATTGACCAGCGCTTCTTCCAGCACAGGCCTGTAGGTCTCGACCGACTCGTTTTCAGGATCCGCCAGACCCAGGTTCAGGATGAACTCGGCGCCGGAAAGGTGTGTGGCCGCGATATAGCCAAGACCGGAGAGGATCGCCGCGTCGGCCGTCTTGCCCAGATAGTAATAGCTCCAGCCCAGACGCGCGTGCCAGGGGTCGGACCGGCTTTCCAGTGCTTCCCGTGTCGCGTCGCCGGAGGTCACGATATCGTCGTAGCAGTCTTCCGCGACGCCGATGCCGGCCAGAAACGTGCGCACCGCGGCCGAACTGCGCGGCGCGTTCGACAGCAGGATAATCCGCTTGCCCGCCGTGCGCAGGCGGCGCATGCAGTCGACGGCGCCGGGATAGGGCGCCAGGCCGTTATGCACGACGCCCCAGAGATCCAGAATGTAGCCGTCGTAGCGGTCGGCCAGTTCGGCAAGGCCGCTGTGAATGGCGACCGGTTCGGTGTCGGTGATGGTCATCGGGACCACTTAAAGGTCGCGCGCCCGCGGCGCAAGTGCGGTCAGATATCGTCCGGCAGCGGCCTGGGTTCTCCGAACAGGTAGCCCTGCGCCAGATCGACGTTCAGGTCCAACAGATCGATCACCGCCTGTTCGTGTTCAACCTTGCCGGCAATCAGGTGGATGCCCGACTCCGCCATGGCAAGCCGCAGGTCGTTGACCTCGGCGAAGGACGGGCGGTTCATCGGCGAGCCCAGCAATGCATCGGCGTCGATCTTGATGAAATGCACGTCGCGCCGCGCCAACTCGGTGTAGTCGACGTTCAACGTCGTCACCCCGTCGGCCGAGAAGCGGTAGCCGAGGTCTGCCAATTGCCGAAGCTTGTCGCGCAGCGGCGGGTTACGCGCCGCGATCTCCGCCTCGACGAACTCGAAGATCAGGCCGTCGGCCAGTTCCGGGTTGTTGCCGAGATACTCGACGAACTGGTCGAAGAACAGCTCGTCCGCCAGCGTGTTCGGCGAGATATTGCAGAAGAAGGCGACGCCGCTCCGCCGCTGTTTCAGCCGCCGCACCAGTTGCACGCAGCGGAACAGCAGCAGGTTGTCAATCGTGCTGATCAGTCCGGCCGCCTCGCAGACCGACAGGTAGGTATCCGGTTCGATGATCCTGTCGTTTCGGTCGCGAATCCGCGACAGGCATTCGTAATACCGGACCTTGCGCTGCGGCAGGGTCACGATCGGCTGCAGATACATATCGACCCGGTTTTCCTGCAGCGCGTCGCGGACGATCTCGACGATCTCCGAATGGCCCAGGTCGTCGGTGTCCAGTAGTCGGGCGTCCCGCGCCTGGCCACTCATGGCGGAAACCGCCTGCAGCGCCGGTTCCGGTTGCCGATGGGCCCTGGCCGGCCGTTTGGCCAGGCGGGCCAGTTGCGACCGCACCAGCCGCATCTCCGCCACCAGGTCGTGGCGTTCTTCGGCGGTCTGCAGGTGCGACACCTGCCGCCTGAGAGACGACAGTTCCGCCGACGCCGCTTCCTGGGCCTCGCGCAGGTCGTAGAGTTCTTCGAACAGGTCCAGGCGCTCGGTCCGCCGCGCCAGAATCTCGTGCACCAATACCCCGATCAGGAACATCAGGGCGCCCGCGGCCCAGGCCGTCGGCCCGCGCGGGAACGGCGGCGGCAGCCCCACAGCCGCGACCGCCGACGCCGAGGCGTAGGTAAGAAAAAACAGGATGTGGGCCAGTCGCGACATCGGGTCAGGGCAATCGAACGCAAAGAATCCGCCGCATACCGGACGGTCCCAGCAAAAATTGAGCTAAAGGGATTGCCAATTGGTAAACAAAATCTTGAAGGTAAACGGACGGTGATGATGGTCGAAACCGACCGCCGTGCTATATTTTCGGCGATGAGACCGATGTCGTCGAAAGTGACGCTTTGCCTGGCCGTCGCGGCTTTGGTGGCCGTTGTCGGCCTGGCGCCACCGGGAGATGCCATGTCGGCCGCAGAATCCGCTGCAAATTCGGCCCATGCGTTCGAATTCACGTCGATCGATGGGTCTCCGCTCGCCATGTCCGGCTATGCCGGCAAGGCCGTTCTGGTGGTGAACACCGCGTCGCAATGCGGCTTCACGCCGCAATACGAAGCGCTTCAGTCGTTGTGGCAGGACTACCGCGACCGGGGGCTGGTGGTCCTCGGCATCCCGTCCAACGATTTCGGCGGACAGGAACCGGGCGACGAAGCGGCCATCAAGCATTTCTGCGAGACCAGCTTCGGCATCGACTTCCCGATGACCGAAAAACAGATTGTCCTCGGCGATGACGCGCATCCGTTCTACCGATGGATCGCCGCGGAAGTCGGGGAAGACTGGCTGCCGCGCTGGAACTTCCACAAATACCTGATCGCGCCGGACGGCAGTCTTGCGGGCTCGTGGCCCTCCCGGGTCGAACCGACATCGACTGAGATCCGGCAGGCGGTGGAAGCGAGCCTCGCCGACCGATGATCGAGGTCGCCGCCTGCGACATGCCGCCCAAGCTGCACCCGGTCAGCGAGCTGTTCCTGAACCACTATATCGACGGCACCATGTCGATCTGGGAATTCCTGCGCTTCTTCTCCCTGCCCAACTCCGACTACATTTCCCTCGGCCGCTGCATCGTCAACTGGATCGCGCCCATCGGCATGAGCTGAGGCGTTCTGACCAGGTGCCTTGCCGGCCCGCTCCCCCTTCCCAACCACCCCAAGGGTATCCTCATGGGTGGTTGGGAAGGGGGAGCGGGCCGGCAAGGCAATTCCAGCAAAACATAGCGCCCACGTCTGCATCGCCGTAGACTGCCGGTTACTCGGCTTATTCGCTCTCCCGGAGACCTGTTTGCCATCGCCGATCGCAACCCTGCGACACGCCTACCAGCGTGTACCGAACATCGCGCTCGGCATGATGTTTATGGTGCTGTCGACCATCGGTTTCGCCAGTATGCACGGCGGCGTACGCCACCTGTCTGCGGATCTCCACCCGTTCGAGATCGCCTTTTTCCGCAATCTTTTCGGCTTCGTTGCGCTGCTGCCGTGGTTTCTGCGGCTCGGCGTGGCGCCGCTGCGTACGGATCGGTTCGGGCTTTATCTGCTACGCGCGCTGGTCAACGTCGTGGCGATGATGATGTTCTTCTACGCCGTCAGCATCACGCCGCTTGCCGAATTGCAGGCACTCGGCTTCACCGCGCCTTTGTTCGCCACCGTGCTGGCGATGGTGTTTCTCGGCGAACGGGTCCGTCTCAGACGCTGGACGGCGCTGATCGTCGGTTTCACTGGGGCGATGCTGATCATCCGGCCGGGTTTCGAGGAAGTCTCGCTCGGTTCGATCCTGGTGCTCGGCTCGTCGGCCATCTGGTCGCTTGCCCTGATTATCATCAAGGTGCTGTCGCGCACCGAATCGTCGGTCACCATCACCGCCTACATGGTGCTGCTGATGACGCCGCTGTCGCTGATTCCCGCCTACTTCGTCTGGCAATGGCCGGTCGGCGAGCAATGGCTCTGGCTGGTCGCCGTCGGCGTGGTCGGCACCCTGTCGCAGATGGCCATGGCGCAGTCGTTCCGCTTCGCCGACGCCACGGCCGTCTTGCCCCTGGATTTCACAAAGTTGATCTGGGGTGCCGCAATCGGCTATTTGGCGTTTGCCGAGATCCCGGACATCTGGACCTGGATCGGCGGTATTACCATCTTCTCCGGGGCGACCTATATCGCCTATCGCGAGAGCAAGATCAGGCGCGCCGGCCAGGTAAGCCCGGCGCGGGCGGCCAAGTCGACCCCGCCGCCCACTTAAGAAAGACGGGTTCGCACGTGTTAAGATCGATCTGGCCTGGACGGCGGCAATCGGAGGCTGACATGGACCGGCCGGCGCCCCGCGTCGACGACGATCTTGGGATTTACGCAATCGGCGACATTCACGGCCGCGACGATCTGCTGTCCGAGATGCACGGCCTGATCGTCGCGGACGCCGAGACGCAGGGAACCGCGCGCAACCGCATCGTCTATCTTGGCGACTATGTCGACCGGGGCTCCAGCTCGCGCGAGGTGATCGACGCTTTGATCGCACCGCCTCCCGCCGGCTTCGACGCGATCCACCTCAAGGGCAACCACGAGGATTACATGATCCGTTTCCTCGCCGGCGATCTCGCGGTCGGGCATGGCTGGCTGATGAACGGCGGACCGCAGACCATGATGAGCTACGGCGTGCTGGCCGACGATCCGGTCGGGCCCGACGGCCTCGGGGCCTTGCGCGACGCCCTCGACGCGGCGGTTCCCGCCGCCCACCGCGCTTTTCTGAACGGCCTGTCGCTCTTTCATGTGGAGGGCGACTACCTGTTCGTCCATGCCGGCATCCGCCCGGACGTGCCGCTGGAAGAGCAGGAGGAAGCCGACCTGATCTGGATTCGCGAGGAATTCCTGAACGCCAAAACGGCGCACGAGAAGGTCGTCGTGCACGGCCATTCCATCGCCCGCAAGCCGCAGATCCGTGCCAACCGCATCGGCATCGATACCGGCGCCTTCACAACCGGCGTGCTGACCTGCGTGGCGCTCAACGGCGAACGGCGCGACATCTTGCAGACCGGCAAACGCTCATAAACGGAGATTTGAGGCTATGACCAGGGAAATCGTCGTCGGCGCAGCCCAACTCGGCCCCATCGAAAAAGAACACACCCGCCGAGACGTGGTCGACCGCATGCTGGCCCTGCTGCACCGGGCACACGGCATGGGCTGCGATCTGGTGGTCTATCCGGAACTGGCGCTGACCAGCTTCTTTCCGCGCTGGTATATGGAAGACCAGGCGGAAATCGACGCCTATTTCGAACCGGCCATGCCCGGCAACGAGACCCAGCCTCTGTTCGACGAAGCCAAACGGCTCGGCCTCGGCTTCTCGTTCGGCTACGCCGAGTTGGCCGAAGCGGACGGCGAGACGCACCGGTTCAACACGTCGATCCTGGTCGACAAGGCCGGGACCATCGTCGGCAAGTACCGCAAGATCCACTTGCCCGGCCACGCCGAGAACGAGCCCTATCGGGAATTCCAGCACCTGGAGAAACGCTATTTCGAGGTCGGCGACCTCGGCTTCGGCGTCTGGCCGGCGCTCGGCGGCAATATCGGCATGTGCATCTGCAACGACCGCCGCTGGCCGGAAACCTACCGGGTGATGGGCTTGCAGAACGTCGAGATGGTGCTCTGCGGCTACAACACCCCGGTGCACAACCCGCCGGCGCCGGAAATGGACAACCTCTCCAACTTCCACAACCATCTGGTCATGCAGTCCGGCGCCTACCAAAACGGCACCTGGGTGATCGGCGTCGCCAAATGCGGCCCGGAAGCCGGCGTTCCCATGATCGGCCAGAGCGCGATCATCGCCCCCTCCGGCGAGATCGTCGCCCAGGCCACCAGCCTCGACGACGAACTGATCGTCGCCGCCTGCGACCTCGACCGCTGCGCGCCTTACAAATCGACGGTCTTCAACTTCGCCGCCCACCGCCGACCGGAACATTACGGCCTGATCGTCGAACGCACCGGCGCCGAACCGCCGGGATCGGGCGGTTAGGCGGCGTTCTTAGCCGCCCGCGGGACGCGAACCGGAACCATCGGATTGATCGTCCGGCAGCATGGTCGAAATATCGGACCAGACGATTTTGAAGTTCGGCAATTCGTGACCAAAGATGGCTTTGTCAGTCCGCTCCGCGCGCTCCCCGCCCAGCCGTTCGTAGAACCGGATGGCGTGGTGGTTATCGGCCAGGACCCACAGATAAGCCGTTGATTGGCCTTGTCGGACCAGCCGCTCGGCGGCTGCCTGCATCAGCTTCTTGCCGATACCGCCTGATCGTCCTTGCGGCAGAACGTGCAGGTTGTCGATGTACGGATCGGGCCGACACCAAACCGCTATAAAACCGACGACCGTCTCTTGCTCGGCGACGAGGACGACATCCCGAGGACCGATCTCCAGATCCCGCCATTGCCGCGCCAGATCGTCCGAAACCTGATGATCCAGATAATCATCCGGCAGCATGTCCCTGTAGGCGTCCCGCCAACTCGCCGCGTGCACGGCAGCGATTGCAGATAATTCGTTGGGCGTCGCTGGTCTGATCCGCATCGTCTTGCGCCTCCTCGCCGGAATAGGCTAGCCGCTGTTCTTCGGCGTGCTCGGCAAACCGGCGTCGATCTCCGCCCAACTCACCGCCGAGTCGGTCCAGGCCTGCCCGTCCGGTTTCACCACCGTCGGATCGTCGAAGCTGCCCGCCTTGACGTAGATGATATCGGGATGCCTCGGCGACGACGTGTAAAGCGGCGATCCGCAATCGGAACAGAAATGACGCGTCAGCCTGGTGCCGCTGTCGGCCGCCTTTGTGAAGGTCTTCGGCTCGCCGGAAACAATGCGGAATTTATCGAGATCGACATGCACCCCGACATTGAACGCGCTGCCGGTGCACCGCCTGCAATCCTCGCAATGGCAATAGCCGGCGGCTCCGACCTCACCGGAACATTCATAGCGGATGCCCCCGCAAAGACACCCGCCGCTGACGACATCACCCATGCCCCGCGATCCCCCTCTTTCAGTCAAAGCCTTTCGTCCGACCCACATATCAGTATACGTTCGCCAACGTCAGCCGAAACACCCAGACGGTGCTTAGGACGGACCGTCCCACCCGCTTGGGCAGGAACCGGACAGATGAATAAGACCTTCGGATCGATAAGACTCGCTCAGATCGAAGACGCGACCGGACTGCGCGAGTTGTTACATGAGCTTGGCTACGACACGACACCGGAGACGCTGCGTGCTCAGTTGCCGGCCTACCTGAAATCGGATGCCTCCATGCTGCTGGTAGCCGACGAAGGCGGAGGACCGCTGCTCGGCCTGATTTCCGGACATTTGATCCCTGCGCTGCATCAACCGGGCAATATCGGACGCATCACCGCTTTTGTGGTTGCCGACAGGGCCCGGTCGCGCGGCATCGGCGGCAGGCTGATTCAGGCGCTTGAGAATTGGTTCGCCGAAAACCGTTGCCTGAGGTACGAGGTTACCAGCGGCGACCACAGAAGCGGGGCGCACGATTTCTACCGAACGTACGGCTACAAGCCGGACGAAAGGCGTTTCATCAAGATGCCCCCGCGTTAGCGCGCGTTTTGGGCAACGGCCCGCCGCTCGCAAGATAAACACCGCAGGAAATAAAGGCGATGCCGAGCCAGTCCGTCGCCGCCGGAATCTCGCCCAGGATCGGGATCGCGAACAGCGTCGCCAGCGCCGGGCCGAGCGCGCCGAACGCAGCGCCGTTGGATGCGCCGAGCAGGCTGACCGCCCGGCCGAACAGGAACAGCGACACCACCATCGTCAGCACGCCCTGATAGAAGCCCTGAAAGGCCAGGGTCCCGAACGACACGTACGACGCGCTGCCACCCAGCACCAACGCATAGACCGGCAGGTACAGCACCATCGAGATCACGCAGGAAATGGCGGCGGCATGCAGCCCGTCCAGCCGCGCGCGCCGCATCGCGACCGTATAGCAGGCCCACAGAAACGCCGCGGTCAGGAACAGCGCGTGGCCGATGCTCTGCGTACCGACGCTCAACAGCGACAGCCCGGCGATGCAGAGCACGCCGGCGAAGATCAGCACGAAGCCGATCCGCTTGGCCATCGGGAACGGCTCTTTCAGGACCGCCGTCGCCAGCAGGGCGACAAACAGCGGCATCACGCCGGGGAACAGCGCGCCGGCATGGGCGACCGGTGCGAAGCTTAAACCCCCTCCGGCGGCCAGGACAAACGGCACGCCGCCGCCGATCACGATCGCCATCAACCCGCCCCACCCGAGCCGGTCGAGGACGAAGCCGCGGTGCAGCACGATCGGCAGCAGGATCAGCCCGCCGACGCCGAACCTGAGCGCCGCCAGGTCGAACACCGTCAGGTCGGTGGTAACGCCAAGCCGCGTGGTTACGATCCAGCCGGCCCAAATACTCACGGTCGCGATACCGTACATCGCGCCGCGCACAAACTGCGGCGCGCTCGGCACGCCCCCCGACGTTGCCGCCGTCGGCGTTGTACTCATTGGTTTCCCCCCAAAGGCCATGCGGCCAGTCAGTTACTCGACTTACGCACCGCCTCGGCCGAACGGCCAACGATTGATTTATAAAGCGCCGGGTCAGTATCGCCCTCAGTGCCGAACACAAGAATCCGGCTGTCCCGGCCGAGCGCTAATCGCTCCGCGAATTCGGGCCGAGCCAGCGCGGCAAGCGCCCCCGCCAGGCCGGCCACCGCCGACTCACCGGCAACCAGGCCCGCATTGCCGCCGGTCCCGTCTGCCAGCAGGCGCATCACGTCCAACGCCGCATCGTCGGTCACCGTCATGAAATCGTCGGCCCCCGGCGCCAATATCTGCCACGCCAACAGCGACACCTCCCCGCAGGCGAGTCCCGCCATCACGGTGTCCAGGTCGCCGTCCGCCGCAACCGGCCGGCCGGCTTCCGCGCTGTCGTAGAGACAGGCGGCCCGTTCCGGCTCGACCACCAAGAAGCGCGGCCGGTCGGCGCCGTATCGCTGCCAGAACGGCGCCAGCACCGCCGCCGCCAGTCCGCCGACACCGCCCTGCACGAAGATGTGGGTCGGCGGCCGGCCACCGGGCAATTGCCGGATCGCCTCCTCGGTCATCACCGTATAGCCCTGCATCACGTCGCGCGGCACATCCATATAGCCGTCGTAGGACGTATCGGAGACCACGTGCCAGCCGTTCTCGGCCGCGTCCGCCGCCGCCTGCCGCACGGAATCGTCGTAATTGCCCGGCGTGCGCACGACCTCTGCGCCAAAGCCGGCAATGGCATCGCGCCGCGCGTCGCTCACTGTCTCGTGGATATAGATCGTCGCCCGGCAGCCGAACGTCCGCGCGCCCCAGGCGACCGACCGGCCGTGATTGCCGTCGGTCGCGCAACAGACGGTCACCGCCGACGTGATGTCGCGGTAATCGCCGCCGGCCAGCGCCGCGGCGTCCGGGGCCGCGCCGCCGGTCTTCTCGGCAACCCGGTCCGCCAGCAGGCGAAACACCGCGTAGGCGCCGCCCAATGCCTTGAAACTGCCCAGTCCGAACCGCCCGGCCTCGTCCTTGTAGAGGATGTCTGCAACGCCCGCTTCCGCGGCCAGCCCAGGCAACCGGACCAGCGGCGTTTCGGCATAGCCCGGCCAGGCGACGACTTCGCGGCGCGCCTGTTCGAACTTCTCCTCGCTCAACACGGCCCGTTCGCCACCGCCGTAGGCGCGGCCTCGGTCGACCAGGGAATTGTGAAGCAGCCGCGCGGACGCGGCATTGGCGATCAGGGTCATCGGATGGAGCCTTACGGACGTGCAGCCGGAGTATCCCGCCCGGGGCGCGTCATATCAATGCCGCCGACGACGTCTCACCCTGCGGTGTGGAATTTCAGGAATCCGAGCAGCATCGCGCGGCCGGGGTCGTCGCCGTCGACCGGCAGGAACAGGACGTCGATATCGATGGTCCGGTCCGCCACCCGGCAGGACCGGCCGACCCAGGGCATCGGCTTGCCGGAGTCCGTGACGGCATCGATGGCCCGGCTCCAGGCCGGCCAAAGCGCCGGCCCGGCACAGGCGCCGAGCGCCCGGCCCGGCGCCACAACCCCGCTAAGGGCGCCCAACCAGCCACCGTCCGACAGCACCGTGGCGGTGTGCCCCGCTTCCGGCGGTTCCGCCGTGAAATGGTGCGGCCACAGGTCGCCCCCGGCCGTGTCGCGCATCATCTGCAACGACGGTATGGCGTGCCTGCCCAGGCCGCCGCACCAGATACCCAGAGCACGGGCCACCATGACCCGTCCGGACAACGAACTCGCGGGGTCGCAAAGCCCGTTCGGCCGCCCATCCCGCGCCAAAAGGCGCAATCCGGCATATCTGGGCCGGGCCGGCAAGCGCCGGTCCGGCGGTGCGGAGAAAGCCATGTTCTTGTGACCACCGATACCCACGTGAACCTCCGCCTCTTCCGGGCGGCTCGTACAATTTGAGTACAAAACCGATAAAATCGGCAAGCTGCTACAAATGATAGGGAAATCGGCGCGTGTACAAATGAAAACTAATAATATATCCATCCGAATGTTCATTAACCTTAATTATAATCATAATATTTACCATATTTATCAAAGTAATTAATGAAATCAAGAAACTGCTAATTAATACTTCGGATATATTTACATAGGTATGCGCGAGATATGGTGTCGCTATTATTCGAGTAAACTCCTGTCCCGGACCGTCAACAGACCGGCGATCCGGACGGAATACTCTTGCCTGCGGCAATCCTTCGGTACGGCGGCATGCGCCGGCTGACGCAAGATTCCGAGCCCGGCGGCTCCGTGCCGACCTCCCTTATACGACGGGTGGAAGCCTACGAGGCCCGTGTCCGCGAAAGCGGCGGCCATCTGTACGGCCGCCCGCCCGGCCCGGACAGCGTGCAGTTGGTCAGCAACGATTACCTGTCGCTCGCCACCCACCCGGAGATCATCGCCGCGCAGACCGAGAGCCTGGCCAAGCAGGGCAACGGCCTGCTGATGTCGTCGGTCTTCGTCGGCGAAGGCAGCGCTCAGCGCAAGTTCGAGCGCCGGCTGGCCGCCTTCATGGGCGCCGAGGACGGTCTGCTCGGCCAATCCGGCTGGTGCACCAACAGCGGTCTTTTGCAGGCGATCGCCGACCCGACCGCCATGGTCTACCTGGATGTCCTGGCCCATATGTCGCTGTGGGAAGGCGCCAACAGCGCCGGCGCGCCGACCCGGCCGTTCCGCCATAACGACCCGGTCAGCCTTGAACGGTCGATCCGCAACTTCGGCCCCGGCATCGTCGTCGCCGATGCGATCTACAGCACAAACGGCAGCATCGCGCCGCTGACCGAGATTGTCGAGATCGCCCACGGGTCCGGCTGCATCGTCGTCATCGACGAGTCCCACTCACTCGGCACCCACGGGCCCCAGGGGCAGGGCCTGGTGGTCGAACTCGGCCTTAACGACAAGGTGCACTTCCGCACGGCCAGCCTGGCCAAGGCCTTCGCCGGCCGCGGCGGCATTGTCGTCGGCCCGGCCCGGCTGATCGAATTCACCCGCTACGAGTCACGACCGGCGATCTTCAGCTCGACGGTTCTGCCGCACGAAATCGTCGGTTTCGACCTGACCCTGGATATCATCATGCGCGACGGCTGGCGGCGCGACCGCCTGGTCCGCAACGCCAACCATCTCCGCCACGGTCTGGCCGAGCTCGGCTACAATGTCAGCGAGAGCGCGTCGCAGATCATCTCGATCGAAGTCGGCCGCGAGCGCGACACGTTCCGGTTCCGGGATCTATTGGAAGAACGTGGCGTCTTCGGTTCCATATTCACCGCGCCGGCGACGCCCAAGTCCCGCTCCCTCGTCCGCTTCTCCGTTAATTGCGACGTTACCCGCGAAGAACTGGACCGCGTCATCGCTGCCTGCCGCGACGTCCGCGACCTGGTCGACTTCCGCGACTGGCCCTCCACCCGCCGCCTGCGCGACGCGAAGTCGGCCGTGGCTTAGGGCCCACTCCCCCGTCCCAACCACCCATACAGGGTACCCTCGGGGTGGTTGGGACGGGGGAGTGGGCCGGCATGGCGACTCCACGAAAAGACCCTACCCATCCCGGCTGGCGTCCAGCTTCTCAAGGTAATGCTCGAACGCGTACACCCGCCCGCTTTCGACGCCGGGCGGATCGCTCAACAGCGCGTAGTGGTACGTCTCGGCCCCTTCGAACGTCTCCGCGGGATGCACGAAGTCCCGCCAGTTGCCGATATCCGGCGCGTAGAACCCGCCGCTCTGCCAGAAATGCGGCACCACCTTGCGGCTCTTCAGCGCCTCGACCAGGTCGGCCGGCGCGCCCTGGTCGCCGGCGATTTCCCATTGGCCCCGCAGATCGGTCTCGCCCAGCACCTTTAACAACGTCGCCCGGCCGTCGGCATCGAACATCAGGAAGCCGGCGGCGTCCGGCGCCAGATAATACTCCACCGCCCTGTGCCGCCCTCGGATCTCCGCGAACAGCTCGGCGAATTTCGGGTCCGTCATGAAACGCGGCGCCTGGCTGCCCAACGTGCGCAGGATGGCATCCGACGCCTGCTCGAAATGCCGTTCCTGCAGGCCCGCGATGTTCTGGTTGACCATGGCCAGCGCATTCGGATCGCTCTTCACGATAAACCGGTCGATGATGCCCCGGTTGAACGCGTCTACCGCCGTTTTCTCGTCCGCCTTGCCGGTCAGCAGAATCTTGGCGATCGGCAGGCCGTCGATCATTTCGCAGACTTCCAGTCCGGTCAGGCCCGGCATCGCGTAGTCGATCACCAGCACCGAAACTTCCTCGAACCGGTCCGGCTGATAGACGGCTTCCGCGATCTTCGACAGTTCGACGGTCACCACCCGGTCGGTCAGCGCCGGCTCGATCCCGTCCGGAAAGTCGCGGTAGGCCGCCAGGAACGTCTCCTGCAGGCTCGATTGCCCGGCATGTTCGGTGATGAAATCCAGCGCCCGGTGCGGCGAATCCATGATCATCGCCGCCAGGTCGTCGTCCAGCCCGACCGACAGGTTTTGCAAGAACACCCGGTCGTCATCGACGAACAGCGTCGTGGTCGGATATCGGTATGCGAACAGCCTAGCCTGCATTGCTCATACTTTCGGAAAGCCGAGTTCGAACTCGGTGTAGCGCCCCAGCTCGGACCGGCAGGCGATATGGCCGCCGAACCCCTGCATGACCAGTTTACAGAACGACAGGCCCATGCCGGTGCCCGTCCCCTGTTCCAGCGACGAATAGAACGGCTCGAAGATATGCGGCAGCATGTCCGGCGCGATGCCGGTCCCGGTATCGCGGAAGTACAGATAATTGGCGTCCGCCTTCCGTTCCAGCCGGATGCTTACTTCGCCGTCGCCGGCCTCGTGCACGAAGTAGAGCGCGTTCTTCATCAGGTTGAACAGCACGTGGATGACCAGCAGGTCGGAGCCCTGGAACTCGAAATCCTCGCCGCGCTGCCAGGTCACTTTGGCCCGTTCTTCCTCGGACTTGAACACATAGCGCGCCAGCGCCTGATCGACGCAGTCCGCAATGGAGACGCGCTTGAACTGCGATGGCTGAAGCTCGGTCTTGCCGGCATTGGTCAGCAGCATGTCGATGATGACGTTAGCGTAGTCGGTCTCGGAAGCGATCCGGTCCAGGGTCTTCGACAACCCGGTGAGCTGACCGCTGCGGATTCTCGCGACATCCAGGCCCTCGTCCCGCGCCTTGCCGTAGGCGTCCAGCAGGTTCGGCAGATGCCGTTGCAGGCCGGCCGCGCCCGCCTTGATCGCCAGTAGCGGCGTCCGCATCTCATGCGCGATATTGCCGGCCACCGCCAGGATGGCACGCAGGCGTTCCCGCTTGACCAGTTCCGCCTTGTAGTTGACCAGGCTGCCGAAGATCACCACGAACAGCAGCACCGGGATCGATTCCGGCTGGAAGTTGCGGGGGATCGCGATCCCCTCGGTCAGGTAGAAGCAGAGCCAGCCGAGCGCCGATCCCACCACGAACATGATGATCAGGTTCAGCCAGTCGACCAGCAGCACCAGCAGGAACGCGGTGACCATCAGCGTCATGGTCGAGATGTGCGAACCGTCGTTCTTCAGCATCATGAAGCTGAAGAAGAACGGCAGCGAGTAGAGCGCGGTCGCGTACCAGAACACCGGCTCGAACCGACGCCAGCTTTGCGGCCAGTGATGGCGCAGCGCGCCGGCCATGAACAACCCGCCGCCGACCAGACGCAAGGTCAGGTTCTCGTAGGGCTGCGGGAACAGGTACGCCCACACCCAGTAGTACAGCGGGAACGAAATCGCGCCGACGATCGAGATCATCGTCAGCGCCGATTCCAGGTAATCCAGGCCGCGCAGGAACAGATCGCGGGCCAGATGGTAGAACGCCCGCAGGCCGAACGGCGCGCTGACCGGCAGGGGCGGGTCCGCGCTCACCAGGCGCCGTTCCATCGATTCTCGGCTGCTCGACATGGCGCTACGGCTCGATCAGGCCGAACGCCACGGCGCGGGCCACCGCATGTACCCGGTTGGCGACGCCGAGTTTCTTCATGACGTTCTTCAGGTGAAAGTTCACGGTCACCTCGGCTACGTCCAGGATCATCGCCGTCTCCCACGACGTCTTGCCCTGTGCCGCCCATTGCAGACATTCGCCCTCGCGCGCGGTCAGGCTTACCCCGGTCACCGGCGACGGCGGCCGGCTGCGCTGGACGGCATCGTGGAACCGAGCGGCGATGAACAGCAGCATCGGTTCCGTTTCGGCCAGCAGGCCGTCCAGGTCCCTCGACTGACCGTCTGCGGCCACGCAGAATGACGCGAACCGGCCGCCGGGTGCATGCACCGGGATCGCCGCGCCAACCGCCAGCCCGGCCTCCGCCATCAGCTTCAGCACCGCCGCCTCCCGGTCGCTCAACCCCGCCCCGTCGCCATTCGTGTCCCACCGCACCGGCAGCACCGACCTGATGCACCGGGTCAGAATCACGTCGTCCCGATACGCCCCTGTTTCCAGGTAGGTTTGTCGCCAGCGGTCCCCCAGGCTGGTGACGACCAGCGGCTCCGCCTCGCCGTCCAGCGGCAGGTCGACGCAAACGTAATGCAGCGCCGAAAAGCCCAGGTCCGCCAATACCGGGCGTACCGCGGCGCCGCACGCCTCCGGTGCCGTCGCCGCGTCGAGGCCGTTCAGAATCCGTTCGACCGATGCCCGCATTTTCCCCGTTCGGAACACATATGTTCGGCGCCCGACAGCCTGCGGTATGGCAATCGGAATTCCAGCCTGTTGCGCGCCCATCATCGCCCGGCAGCACCCGCAACGCGGGTCCGTCCGGGCTCGCAATGCCTACTATGCCCGTCGGGTTGTTGATAATAAAGACGAATGCGCAGGATTCCGCGCGAAAGAGCCCGCCGTGCGGCGCCTGTCCTACGTGTCGTCGGCCTTGAAATTGATCTCGACCGTAACCCCGTCGGGGTCGGTCACGAACAACTGCGTCAGGCCGAAGCCGGGCACCGTCCGCTCCCGGAAGTCGACATCGGCCGCCGTCAGCCGGTCGCGCATGGCGCTGAGCCCGCTGCCGCGAAACGCGACGTGGTCGATGCTGCCGGTGTCCGTCGCGCCCTTCGACCGGCCGCCGACCAGATGCACCGTCGGCACATCGCCGACATAAAGCCAGGCGCCGGGAAAATCGAACGGCGGCCGTTCCCCGTCTCTCAGGCCCAGGACATCGACATAGAAATCGCGCGACGCATCGACGTCGTCGGCGAGGATGGTGTAGTGGTCGATCGCGTCGATCCCCATGGCCCGGGCCTCCGGTCTATTCGAACTCAAGCCCCGCCCGGCGAGCCGTCGCCTGGCAGAGGTTCAATGTGCGGCGTTACTCGGCGGCTACGTGTGCGGCGCCCTGCTCCGTGCTCGGCCGCTTGTGGAACGCCCCATCCTTCATAATGCCCAGAAGGTTGTCGCGGTCCTGCAGGATCGCCACGTTGCGCGCCGGATTGCCGGCGACCAGCAGCAGGTCGGCCAGATAGCCTTCCTTCACCATGCCCAGTTCGTCGCCCATCATCATGATCTCGCCGCCAAGCTTGGTCGCGGCGACGATCGCCTCCATCGGCGTAAACTCCAGATAGTTCACGAAATGCTCCAGGTCGCGGGCATTGTTGCCGACCGGGTTCCAGGCGAAGCCGTAGTCGCCGCCGGGCAGAATGCGCACGCCGCGCTTCTTCAGGTCGACCATCACGCCGACGGCGACCTCAAGCTCGCGCTTCAGGCCCATCTCTGTCGCCATCTCGGTGGTGATGCCCCAGTCGCCGGCCTCGTTCAGCGTGGTATGGGTGATGCCAAGCGTCGGCGAGACGAAGATGTCGTCCTTCGCCGCCTCCAGCATGTCCTTGGCCTCCTCATCGCAGAGCGTCGCGTGATAGATGATCTCGCAGCCCTGGCGCAGCGACATCTTCACCGACTCCGCGCTCCGCGCGTGGGTCGCGACCCGCTTGCCGCGCGACTTGGCGACCTCGCAGACCGCCGCGACCTCGGCTTCGTTCATCACCGTCTGGTGCGCCCGCGCGTAGGGCACGAACTCGTCGCCGGAGGGGTTGATCTTCAGCGTGTCGACGCCCTCGCGACACATCTCGCGCGCGACCCGGCGGAATTCGTCCGGACCGTCGCAGACGATGGCGAAGGTGTCGCGGTGCATGTGCGCCAGCCGTACGTCGCCGAGACCGCCGGTCACCGTCAGCTCCGGCGTCGCGGCCAGCATGCGCGGCCCCGGGATCTCGCCGGCATCGATGGCGTTGCGGATCACCACGTCCAGCCTCGGCTTCGCCGCCGCGGCGCTATTGGCGCTGGTAAAGCCTTGATCCAGCAGCAGTTTCGCGTGCCGCATCGTCAGCAAGGTATGCTCCTCCGGCGGGATCGCGCCCAGGCTTTCCAGGTCGGAGGTGTTGGCGAAGCTGATATGGGCGTGGGATTCGACCAGCCCCGGCATCAGGGTCGCGCCGCCGCCGTCGATCACATCGGCGCCGTCGTGGCTGACCCGGCCGCCCGCCTTGGCGACCTCCTTGATCCGATTGCCCTGAATCAGGACTTCGCCGGCGAACGGCTCGTCGCCGCTGCCGTCGATGATCTGCACGTTGGTGAAGACTGTCGGAGCCATCTTAGGTCCTCCCTCTCTGAGTACGGCTGTCGCCGACGGAAGACCTTGGCCGCCGGCCCGGTTTCTTGGTTTTCGACAGCGTAGCGCCGCGCTATCGGCTGCTCAAGTACAACACGTAGAGATGCGCGGAACCGATGCCGAGCAGCACCACGATCAGCAGGACCAGCAGCACCACCAGCCCGGCCTTGACCACGCTGCCGACCGGCCGCCCCGGCCGGCAGAGCGGCACCAGGTTGAAGGAAAGCCCGGCCAGCACCACCAGCCCCGCGCCGATGCCGAACAGGGTCAACGAAAACGGCTGAAAGATCAGCAAGAGCGCGATCACGCAAAGCCCGACAATCGAAAACTCAATCCCGCGCGCCTGCCTGACGCTCATGCCGGACTTGGATTGTGAGAAGTGATTACTCATCGCCGCGCCCAGTCCAGGAAGCCCTCGCCCCCTAGAGGGGGAGAGGGTTGGGTGAGGGGGTGACCAGCCTCAACACCTACTCGGCCCCAACGGCGCCCTCCATATCGGCCCCCCTCACCCCGACCCTCTCCCCCCGCAAGCGTGGGGAGAGGGAGCGAAGTTGGGCCGCCTCTTGCGAAACCGCCGCTCATGCCCCAACCCGCCGTTCGCCGCCGTCGAACACGTGCGTCTGGCCGGCGCGGAACCGTAAGTGCACCGTCTCGCCCTCGTTAAGCCGGACCCGGCGGTCGTAGACCACACGCAGGTCGCGGCCGTCGTCCAGCAGGTGCGCCAGCGTTTCCGCGCCCATCGGCTCGATCAGGTCGGTTTGGGCGGCAATCGTATCCGGCCCCGCCTCCGACGCCAGGTCGAAACCGCGCGGCCGGATGCCGAGCGTCACCGCGCTGTCCTTAGGCATCGCCGCCACCGCCGGGTCGACCGCCAGCGTGATCTCCTGCCGGCCGGTCCTGAACCGCATTCCGCCGCCGTCCGGCCCGACCACCGTCGCCGGCAGCAGGTTCATCTGCGGCGTGCCGATGAAGCCAGCGACGAACAGATTGGCCGGCCGGGTGAAGATCTCGTGCGGCGAGGCCACCTGCTCGATCACCCCGTCGCGCATCACCGCGATCCGGTCCGCCATGGTCAGCGCCTCCAGTTGGTCGTGGGTCACGATCACCGTCGCCTTGTTCAGCCCTTCCAGCACCTCCTTGATCTGGCCGCGCATGGTCTCGCGCAACTGCACGTCCAGACGGCTCAGGGGTTCGTCGAACAGGAAGCAGGTCGGATCGCGAATGATCGAACGGCCGACCGCGACCCGCTGCTTCTCGCCCTCCGCAAGCTGGCCCGGCCTTCGCTCCAGCACGTCGCTCAATTGCAGGATACCGGCGACATCCTTCACCCGGCGCTCGATCTCCGCCGCCACCATCTTTTCCGCGTGCAGCGGAAACGCCAGGTTCTCTCGTACGGTGAGATTCGGGTAGAGCGCGTAGAACTGAAACGCCATGGCGACGTTGCGCTCCCGCGTCGACAGGTCATTGACCCGGCGCCCGCCCAGCAGCACCTCGCCCGCCGTCACCGTCTCCAGCCCGGCGACCATGCGCAACGTCGTGGTCTTGCCGCAGCCGGACGGGCCCAGCAGGCAGACCACCTCGCCCGCCTCGATCGCCAGGTCCACCTGGCTGACGGCAACCAGGTCGCCGAACCGTTTCGTCACCCCCTGAAGCTCGATGTCAGCCATCGCCCGCCCTACTTTCGGATCGTGCCGAAGGTGACGCCGCGCAGCAGTTGGTTCTGCAACGCGAAAGTCACGACGAAGACCGGGATCAGAAACAGGCTGACGATGGCCCCCAACAGCCCGTAATCGACGCCGATTTCGCCGCCGATGGTCCGCCCCATGGCGACCGGTACCGTGCGGGTCTCGGTGCCGGTCAGCAGCAGCGCGAACAGGAATTCGTTCCAGGTCAGGATCAGTGCGAACACCGCGGTCGCCGCCAACCCCGCCGTCACCTGCGGCAGGCTGATCCGGAAGAACACCCGCCGCTCGCTGCTGCCGTCCATACGCGCGGCGTCCTCGACCTCCCGGTTCAACTCGTCGAAGAAGCTTTTGATCATCCAGATCGAGAACGGCAGGTTGAAGGCCGTATACAGCAGGATGATGCCGAAATAGGTGCCGCTCAAACCCGTGATCCGGAACATCAGGAAGATCGGGATGATCACGACGATCGGCGGCAGCATCCGAGTGGTCAGGATGATGAACAGATAGGTGTCGTTGCCGCGCAGCGGATAGCGCGAGAAGCCATAGGCCGCCAGCGTGCCGATGATAAGCGCCAGCAGCACGCTGGTCCCCGCGATGAAGATGCTGTTGAAGAAGAACAGGCCGAAGCCGGTGTCGATCGCCTCCTGCCCGCCGACCATGGTACGCGAGAATACGCTGACGAAGTTGTCCAGGGTCGGTGTAAAGAACAGCTTCGGCGGCGTCGCCAGGGTATCGGCCCGGGTCTTGAACGCGGTCAGGATGATCCACAGCACCGGAAAGAAGTAGATCAGGCTGATCACGCCCGCGAACAGGCTCCAGCCCCAACCCGCCTTGCCGATCTGACGCCGTCGCAGCATCTTCACAACTCCTGGCTCCGGCGTTGTACGCCGTACAGATAAAGATTGGTCAGTACGATCACCACGAACAGCAGGATATAGGCCAGCGCCGACGCCTGGCTGGTGCGGAAGAATTGGAACGCCAGCCGGTAGACGTAGACCGCGATGGTCTCCGTCGACGAGCCCGGCCCGCCCTCGGTGATCAGGTAGACGATGTCGAACAGCTTGAAGGTCTCGATGGTGCGGAACAGCACCGCCAGCAGCAGCAGGCTCTTGATATACGGGAAGGTGATGGTGCGGAACCGCCGCCACCACGACGCCCGGTCGATCTCCGCCGCCTCGTAGAGATATTTCGGCACGCTCACCAGCCCGGCCAGCACCAGCAGCATGACGAACGGCGACCACATCCAGGCGTCGGCGACGACGATGCCGATCAGCGCGCTGGTCGGCGTCGCCAGGATCGCGTAGGGCTCGCCGGTGAAGACCGAGACGAACTGGCTCAGCAGGCCGAAGGTCGGCTCGTAGAACAGCTTGAAGAACACGCCGACCGCGACAAACGACAGCATCATCGGCGTCAGCACCAGCATCAGCAGGATGCGCCGGCCCGGGAACGCCCGCTCGAACAACAGCGCCAGCAGAAACCCGACGATCAGTTGCAGCAACACGCTGGAGCCGACGATGATCGCCGTCGTCTGAAACCGCTCCCACACCACCGGGTCGGTCAGCACCCGCTCGTAGTAGTACAGCCCACGAAAGCTCGGCACGGTCAGCCGGTTGGCCCGGTAGTTGAAGAAGCTCAACCCGAACGACCACATCAGCGGGAAGATGTTCATCACGAACAGCACGAAGATCGCCGGCGCGACCAGCAACGCGCCACGGCGTTCCGGGCTCAGCAGCCAGCCGACGAAGCCTTGGGGTTCGGTCGGGTGCGACATCGCGCGTCCGGTTGGAAGGTGAGCGATACGGCGGTGAAAACCGGCCGGAACCGCTTTTTATCGGGCGGTTCCGGCCGGATGTCGGGATCTACTCGATACGTTCGGCTTCGCGCAGGATGTCGTCCTGGAACGTGGCCACGGCGTCGAGCGCTTCCCGGGCCGACTTCTGGCCGGTAATCGCCTTGTCGAATTCCTCCTGCTGTTGCGTCAGCAGTTCGAAGAATTCGGGGATATGCCAGACGTCGCGCTGCCATGGCAGCATCGCCACATGCGCCTGGTTCCATGGCCGGAAGGTCTTGTACTCATCCATCGCCATGACGCTTTTCAGACCGCTTTGGCCACCGTTCTTGGCGAACTTAATCTGGGTGTCCTCCGACAGCCACCACTTCACGATGTCCAGGGCTTCCTGGTTCACGGTGTCGCTGTTCCAGGTGGTCAGAACGAAAGGCTGGCCGCCGATATTCGCCCAGCGTTCGATCTTGCCGTCGGACCCGCGCTTGCCCGGCGTCACGCCGAACGCGACCTTGTCGCTCACTTGCGACGTTTTCGGGTCCAGCACCGGCTCGCCCAGCCCGACCCAGTCGATGATCGCGCCGACTTTGCCCTGCATGAACAGGTCCTGGATCTCGAAGATGCCCATCTGGCCGGTCTTGTAGGCCGGCGGCGCCAGCTTCAGCAGGTCCAGATAGCGTTCGAAACCGGCAACGTTGGCGTCGGAATTCACGACGCCTATCGCCTTGCCTTCCGGCTCCTTGGTCTCGTCCCAGATACCGCCGCCCCACTGCCAGAAGAAGGCGTTGATCTGCATGGTGGAGAAGTCGTAGGTCTTGGACGCTTGGTAGGCCACGCCGTAGAAGTCGTCGTCGGCCACGCCGTCGCCCAGCTTGTCGCCCTTGGCGCGGCGGAAGTGGTTGCCGATATTCTCCCAGGCCTTCCAGTCGACGTTTTCCCAGTCCTCGTAAGAGCAGGGCAGCGTGCCGCCGAACGTCTCCTTGAACGCCGCGCGCTCCGCATCGTTACAGAACAGGTCCTTGCGGTACCAGGTCACCATGGTGTCCGGCATCTGCGGGAAGCCGTAGTAGTTCTCCGACTTATGCGGATAGGTCGAATAGGCCGCGACCAGCGCCGGATGCAGGTCTTCCATCAACGCCTGCAATTCCGGATCGGCGTCGATGAACTTGTTCAGCTTCATGTAGTAGCCGCCCTCGATGAACGAGCCGAGCCATTGGCTGTCGGTGACGATCATCTGGTATTTCTGCTCGCCCGATGTCAGCGACGCGGCGACGCGCTCGTAGAAATTGCCCCAGGGAATGAAGTCCAGCTCCAGGCGCACGTCGTTGCCGCTTGGCGCCTTGTAGCTGCGGTTGGCTTCTTCCTGCATGAACCGGGTCGGCGGCCAGTCCGGCGCCGCCATACGGATCACGATTTCCTCGGCGGATACGACTTTGGGCAACGCGCCGGCACTCAGCGCGAGTGTCGCGGCGCCCGCCGCGATGGCAAGGCACGTACTCTTGACGAACTGCATGCTCGTTTCCTCCCTCTCTGTTATCCGGCGCAGCGGTCTGCGCCCTTATGCGGCGCAAACACGGGCGCCAATCGCCGACCGGTTATTGGTCCGGTCGTTCAACAGATGGAATGAGAACACCCGTTTCGCGAAAGAACAAGTGTGTATCTTCCATCGAAATCTCGACATCGACCTTGTCGCCGACCCGGTAAGCCAACGCTTCGTGCTCCGGTAGCACCATCTTGACCAGTGAATCCGACGCCTGCAGATCGATCACCGTCACATCGCCCAGCGGCTCCGTCAGGTGCACCGTCGCGCTAAATCCCGGCCCGCGCCGCTCGCCGTTGACCGGCGCAATGTCGTGCGGGCGGATGCCAAACAGAACCGGCTCGGTCGCTGTTGCCGCGCCGCGCCAGCGGCCGGCGTCGAGTTCCGCGAACGGCAACGACAGAACCGGTCCGCTCCCATTCCGGCTGATCTCTCCGGGGATCAGATTCATCGGCGGCGCGCCGACCATGGTGGCGACGAAACTGTCGCCGGGCGTGGCGTACAATTCTTCGGGCGTTCCCGTCTGAACGATGCGGCCATCGCGCAGGACCGCCAGCCGTTCCGCCATGGTCAATGCCTCAAGTTGATCAGGCGTCGCGTACACCATCGTCATGCCTAACTCGCGGTGCAGCCGTTTGAATTCCGCCCGCGTATCGTGCCGGAGTTTGGCATCCAGGTTGGTTAGCGGCTCGTCCAGCAGCAGCAGGCCGGGCCGCCGGATCAGCGCCCGGCCGATCGCCACCCGCTGCTGTTCTCCGCCGGACAGCGTGTTCGGCTTGCGACCGAGCGCATGGGAAATCCGCAACATCTCGGCGATCTCGTCGACTCGCCGCGCCACCTCGTCCGCCGGCCGCTTCTCTTCGCGCAAGGGGTAGGCCAGGTTCTCGAACGCCGTTAGATGCGGATACAGCGCGAAAGTCTGAAAGATCATCGCGAAGCCACGGCCCTGCACCGGATCGTCGGTCACGTCCCGTCCGCCGAACCGGACACGTCCGGCATCCAGCCGCTCCAGCCCCGCAATCGCTCTCAGGGCGGTTGTCTTGCCCGCCGCGCTCGGGCCCAGCAGGCAGAAGAATTCGCCGGCGCCGGCCTCGAAACTAAGCCCGTCGAGCGCCGTCACATCGCCGAATCGTTTAACGATTCCCTCGACTTCAAGGGCCGTCATCGCACGCTGACGCTCACCGGCAACGCCTCCCCATAAGCTTTTGCAACATCATGGTATAGGCCATACGCGGATCGCAAGCCGTTTGATCGCGCCTGTTTTTCGCAGGCAAGCTTTGTGCTAAGCACAGCGCGCGGTGACATTCGATACACGGTCCGCAACGGTCGCGAAGGGGGCTCGCAAGTGGTTCGGAAAACTGGTCTCTGGTTATGTCTATTGCCGGCACTGGCGTTGGGCTGGTCCTTGTTGCCCACGCCGGCATTCGCCCAAGCGGCGCTGGATGGCGCCAATACCGGATGGATCCTGACCGCGACCGCGCTGGTGTTGTTCATGACATTGCCCGGCCTGGCGCTGTTCTATGCCGGGTTGGTGCGGGCGGAGAACATCCTGTCCGTCCTGATGCATTGCTTCGCCATCGCTTGTCTGGCCTCGGTGCTATGGCTCGTCGTGGTCTACAGCCTGGCGTTCGGCGACGGCGGGGCGGTCAACCAATGGATCGGCGGCCTGGACAAGGCGTTCTTAAGCGGCGTCGGCTGGGATGCCGCAAGCGGCGATATCCCCGAAACCGTGTTCTTCATGTTCCAGATGACCTTCGCCATCATCACCCCGGCGCTGATCGTCGGCGCCTATCCGGAGCGCATCAAGTTCATCGCCGTCATGTTGTTCAGCGGCCTCTGGCTCATCCTGGTCTATGCGCCGGTCACCCATTGGATCTGGGGCGGCGGCTGGCTGGCCGAGATGGGCGTGATGGATTTCGCCGGCGGCCTGGTGGTGCACGCCACCGCCGGCAGCTCCGCCGTCGTTATTGCCATCCTGCTCGGCGCCCGCCGCGGTTTCCCGCGCGAGATCAAGCCGCCGCACAATCCGGGCCTGACCATGATCGGCGCGTCGATGCTGTGGGTCGGCTGGTTCGGCTTCAACGCCGGCAGCGCACTGGCGGCCGACGGCAGCGCCGGCATGGCCATGTTGGTCACCCACATTTCCGCGGCAACCGCGTCGCTGGTCTGGATGCTGATCGAATGGGTCAAGTACGGCAAGCCCAGCCTGGTCGGCATCGTCACCGGCATGGTTGCCGGTTTGGCGACGATCACCCCGGCCTCCGGCTTCGTCGGCCCGCTCGGCGGGCTGCTCATCGGCCTCGCGGCCGGCTTCGTCTGCTACTGGGCGGTCGGCCTGGTCAAATACCGCTTCAACGTCGACGATTCGCTGGACGTTTTCGCGGTGCACGGCGTCGGCGGCATTCTGGGCATCCTGCTGACGGCCCTGTTCGCCTCCGCCGCCTTGGGTGGGGTCGGCTTCCCCGAAGGCATCACAATCATGAAGCAGTTGTGGGTACAGATCGTCGGTGTCGTTGCGGTCGTCGTCTGGTCGGTGGCGCTCAGCTTCGGGATCCTCAAGGTGATCGGCGCGCTGTTTGGCCTGCGCGTCAGCCAGGACGACGAGATGCAGGGCCTGGACATAACCGCCCACGGCGAAAGCGGCTATAATCTTTAGGTTTGTTCAAGAATGCCATGCCGGCCCGCTCCCCCGTCCCAACCACCCATAGGGTACTCTGTACGGGTGGTTGGGACGGGGGAGCGGGCCGGCATGGCACTCCAAAATGCGTCGTGCGACGCATTTTTAGACAAATACTTAGGCCATGTTGGTAGTAGTTACGGAAGGTAGGCGACCATGAAGCTGGTTATGGCGGTGATCAAGCCGCACAAGCTGGACGATGTGCGCGAGGCGCTGACCGAGCTTGGCGTGCAGGGGTTGACGGTAACCGAGGTAAAAGGCTTCGGCCGCCAGAAAGGCCATACCGAAGTCTACCGCGGCGCCGAATACGCCATTCATTTCGTGCCCAAGGTCAAGATAGAGGTCGCGGTCGACGACACCCTGGTCGAGCGCGTGGTCGAAACCATCGAGCACAAGGCCAGGACCGGCCAGATCGGCGACGGCAAGATCTTCGTCTATGACATCGGCAAAGCCGTACGCATCCGCACCGGCGAGACCGACACGCAGGCGCTCTGATCCACCGGGTGTAACAGTAATCGGGAGGCGTCGATGCCGGCGGTTCGGGCGAACGGACTGACTATAGAGTACGAGGAGCGGGGCGCGCCGGACGCGCCGGTGATCCTCCTGGTCATGGGCTTCAGCGCCCAACTCACGTTATGGCCGGACGACTTCTGCGACGCACTCGCCGACGGCGGCTTTCGGGTCATCCGCTTCGACAACCGCGATATCGGCCTGTCGGAAAAGTTCGACGACGCGCCGGTCCCCGACATCATGAACCTCATCATGCGGGCCATGCAGGGCGAAAAGCTCGACGTGGCCTACACCCTGGACGACATGACGCTCGACGCCGTCGGCCTGCTCGATGCCTTGGGAATCGAAACCGCGCATGTGGTCGGCATGTCCATGGGCGGCATGATCGCGCAACTTCTCGCCGCCAATCATGCAACCCGCGTCAAAAGCCTCGTCTCGATCATGTCGTCCAGCGGCGATCCCGGCCTGCCGTCCGGCAAGCCGGAAGTCCTTCAGACCTTGACCAATCGCCCGGCCGATCCCGACGACCGCGAAGCGCAGATCGCCCACGGCGTAAAGGTCTTCAAGATGATCGGCAGTCCCGGTTATCCGGTCGGCGACGCCGAGTTGCGCGCCCGCGTGAGCCGAAGCATCGACCGGTCGTTCTATCCCCAGGGTGCCACCCGCCAGTACGCCGCGATTATCGCCAGCGGCAGCCGGGTGGAGGCGTTGAAGACCATTTCCGTGCCGGCCCTGGTAATCCACGGCGCCGACGATCCGCTGGTGCCGGTCGAAGCCGGCAAGGACACCGCCCGCCACGTACCCGGCGCAGATCTGATGATCGTCGAAGGCATGGGCCACGACATCGCCCCCGGCCTGGTCAAGACGCTCGCCGTGGCGATCCTCGACCACTGCCATAAGGCGCAAGGATAACCATCATGACCGCGGTCCAGGCCAACGGGATTACCATCGAATACGAGTCCATCGGCGACGAGTCCAAGCCGCCGCTGGTGCTGATCATGGGGCTCGGCAGCCAGCTCACCCATTGGCCGGACGATTTCTGCCACGGCCTCGCCGAACGCGGCTTCCGCGTAATCCGGTTCGACAACCGCGACGTCGGCCTGTCGACCCGGTTCGAGGAAGCGGGCATGCCCAACCTCCGCGATGCCATGACCCAGGCCGCCGAAGGCAACCCGCCGACCCCGCCCTACCGCGCCGCCGACATGGCCGCCGACACCGTCGGCCTGCTCGACGCGCTCGGCATCGAAACCGCGCATATCGTTGGCCTCTCCATGGGCGGTATGATCGGCCAGCACATCGCGGCGAACCATGGCCACCGGGTCCGCAGCTTTGTCTCGATCATGTCATCCAGCGGCAATCCCAACCTGCCGCCCGGCACGCCGGAAGGCCGCTCGGTCCTGGTCGCCGCGCCGAAGGACCCGAAATCCCGCGACTCGATCGTCGATCATGCCGTCTGGGTCTACCAGACCATCGCCGGCCCCGCCTTTCCCTGGGACGAGGCCGACCTTCGCCGCCACGCCGCCCGCAGCATCGACCGCGCCTACCACCCCGCCGGCGCCGCCCGCCAGACTCTCGCCGTCCTCGCCGACGGCAGCCGCGTCGAGATGCTGAAGCGCATCGCGGTGCCGACGCTGGTCATCCACGGCAGCGACGACCCGCTGCTGCCGGCCGAAGGCGGCAAGGACACCGCCGCCAACATCCCCAACGCGGAACTGAAAATCGTCGAAGGCATGGGCCACAACCTCGCCCCGCCGCTGCGCCCGATCCTCATCGACGCCATCGCCGACCACTGCGCCCGCGTGGACTAAATGCATACCTCACCACCTCGTCATTCCGGCCTCCGCCGGGGTGACGAGGTGTGAGCGGGTGGCGACGGAACGACTACCCCCGTACAGTACCGCCATGACGCAACCCACCTTCCGCGACCTGCTTGCAACGGAAAAGCCGCTGATCATGCCCGGCGCCTACGATGCGCTCTCTGCCCAGCTGATCGAGATGGCCGGCTTCAAGGCCTGTTTTGTCGGGGGCTACGCCCTGGTCGGCGCCCGCCATGCCCTGCCGGATCTCGGTCTGGTCGGCTTTGGTGAGATGCGGAACGGCATCGCCGACATCCTGTCGGCCACCGACCTGCCGCTGCTGGTCGACGCCGACAACGGCTACGGCGACCTGAAGAACGTCGCCCGCACGATCCGCACCTACGAGCGGATGGGCGTCGCCGCCCTGTTCGTCGAAGACCAGACCAGCCCGAAACGCTGCGGCCACATGGGTGGGACCGGCGTGGTGCCGGCGGAAGACTTCGCGGTCAAGATCCGCACCGCTGCCCGCGCCCGGCAGAACGCCGACACCTTCCTGATCGCCCGCACCGACGCCCGCGCGCTGAACGGCCTCGACGATGCGCTCCGCCGCTGCGAACTCTATCTGAACGCAGGCGCCGACGGCCTCTATATCGAAGCGCCGCAATCCGTCGCGGAACTCGAACGGATCGGCCACCTGTTCGACGTGCCCTTGCTGGTCGACCTGGCGGAAAGCGGCCCGCTGCCCTTCCTCAAACCGCTGGAATTGGCCGAACTCGGTTTCGCGATGGTGATCTACCCAACCGCCTTGATCTACCGGGTTGCTGCCGCCTACGCCAAATTCCTGGCCGAACTGAAAGGCGGCCAGGTTGACGAGTCCGACGCCGTGTCGTTCGAAGACTGGAAGCGGATGATGCGCTTCGACGACTGGGCCGACGCTGAATCAGGCTTCGGAGACCGGCCATGACCCGCCCGACCTTCCGCCAGTTGCTGGCAACGGAGAAACCGCTGCTCCTGCCCGGCGCGCACGACGCGCTCAGCGCCCGGATGATCGAACAGGCCGGCTACAAAGCGTTCCTGATCGGCGGCTTCCCCCTGGTCGGCGCCCGCTACGCCCTGCCGGATGTCGGCCTCGCCGGCCTGGAGGAGATCCGCTCGGGCATCGCCGACATCTTCGCCGCCTGCGACCTGCCCTGCCTGATCGACGCCGACGACGGCTACGGCGACGTCAAGAACGTCACCAACACCGTCCGCGCCTACGAACGGCTCGGCGCGTCTGCCTTCTTCATCGAGGACCAGGTCGCGCCGAAGCGCTGCGGCCACATGGCAGGCAAGGACGTGGTGCCATCGGCAGTGATGGAAGCCAAGATCGCCGCGGCCGCCGCGGCCCGCGACGACAAAGAGATGTTCCTGATCGCCCGCACCGATGCCCGCGCCGTGCACGGCCTGGACGAAGCGCTCCGCCGCGGCGAACGCTATCTCAAGGCCGGCGCCGACGGCGTCTTCGTCGAAGCGCCGCAAACAATAGAGGAACTGGAAATCGTCGGCCGCTCGCTCGACGCCGTGCAGATGGCCAACATGCTGGAAGGCGGCCAAACGCCGATCCTGAAACCGGATGTGTTGTACGAAATGGGCTACGACATCGTCATCTTCGGCATCAGCATGGCGCTCCGCGCCGCCAAAACCATCGAAGCGTCGCTCATCGATCTGAAACAAGGTCGGCTGACCGGCGACGCCCTGACGCCGGACGCGTTCCACCGTGTCGTCCGGCTCGACGACTGGGCCCGCCTCGAAAACGACTTCCCCGCAATGCTCACCAAGGAAACAGCATCATGATCGGAGATCCGGTAGCGATCACCATTCGCCGCACCGTCGAGCGGCCCTCAAAAACGCTCGTCGGCGCATTCGCCGACGCACAGACGAGTTTCGTCGTCGACGCCATGAACGGAAAGGGCGCGCTCGACTACCGCATCAAGCCAATCCGGCCCGGCAGCCCGTTCGTCGGCACCGCCGTCACGGCCAGCGGCGGGCCGCGCGACAATCTGGCGGCCATGGCGTTGCTCGATTTCGCGGAAGCCGGCGACGTATTGGTCATCGCCACCGGCCCGGACGAAAGTGGCGCGGTGATCGGCGATAACTACGCCGCCGTCGCCAAGAACCTAGGCGTCGTCGCCATCGTCACCGACGGCCTGGTGCGCGACGCCGCCGGCATCAACAAATGCGGCATGCCGACCTACGCCCGTGGTACCTCGCCGAATGCCGGATATCCGCAAGGTCCCGGCGAGGTCAACTGCACCGTCGCCCTCGGTCCCGTCGCTATCCAGCCCGGCGATATCCTGATCGGCGACGACGACGGCCTCGTCGTGGTCCCGCGAGCGGAAGCCGACGCCATTGCCGCTCAGTTGGAGGTCGTCAAATCCATGGAGGCCAAGATCGAGGCCTCCATCGCCAGCGGCGAACGCCGCCACCTCTGGAATCCTGCCGATTACGAGAACCGGGGCGGGGTGAAGTATTTGGACTGACCCACTGTCATCGCGAGGCGCGTAGCGCCGCGGCGATCTCGAGAGGACAGGGCAATCGGCAAGATGGACCCTCGGATCAAGTCCGAGGGTGACGATTTGGGCGGGGTCAGATCAACGTACCACCGTCACCCTCGGGCTTAATCCGAGTGCTTGTACTCGGGCTTGACCCGAGTAGTCCATGCCGACACCACTCACCTCAACTAACCAGCAACCCCTGATTCATCAGCGGCAGCGACCGAATGCGGTTGCCCGTCGCGGCGAAAATCGCATTCGTCACCGCCGGTGCGATCGGCGGCGTGCCGGGCTCGCCGACGCCGCCAATCGGCCCGTCGCTCTCGACGATATGGGTCTCGATCACGGGCATCTGGGCCATCCGCAACATGTCGTAGTCCGGGAAATTCTCCTGCACGACGCGGCCGTCCTCGATGCTGATCTCGCCGAACAGGGCGGCGGTCAGCCCGTAGACGATGCCGCTCTCCATCTGCGCCACGATGGTGTCCGGATTGACGGCGATGCCGCAGTCGATGGCGCAGACCACGCGGTCCACCTTGACCGCGCCGTCGGCGCCGACCGAAACTTCCGCCACCTCGGCGACGATGGACGCAAACGACTCGTGCAGCGCGATGCCGCGCCCGCGACCGTTCGGCAACGGCGTGCGCCAGCCGGCTGCCTTCGCCGCCGTTTCCAGCACCTTGGCGTGGCGCGGATGATCGCCCAGCAGGCCGAGCCGGTATTCGTACGGGTCCTTACCCGCCGCATGCGCCACCTCGTCGATGAAGCTCTCCTTGTGGAAGGCGTTCTGCGAATGGCCGACGCTCCGCCAATAGCCGACCGGCACCGGTGTCTTGCTCAACACATGCTCGACTCGGACGTCCGCCACGCTGTAGGGCATGTCGGCCGACCCCTCGACATTGCTCGGATCTGGCCCGCCCATCGCCGCCCAGGGCCAATGCCGCCCCAGGTAGGACTCGGTGACCGAAGGACTGGCGATCCGGTTCCACCACGCCACCGGCTTGCCGTCGCCGTCCAGCCCGGCGCGGAAGCGGGAGATCGAGGCCGGACGGTAGGCGTCGTGCTGGGTGTCCTCCTCGCGCGACCAGACCAGCTTGACCGGCCGGCCCGGCATCTGCTTGGCAACCGCCACGGCCTGCGCCACCACGTCCATCTCGGCGCGCCGGCCGAATCCACCGCCCAAGAGCGGCGTATGCACCGTCACCTGCTCGCTCTCGATCTCCAGGATGTCGGCGGCGGTCCATTGCACCAGCGTCGGCGCCTGGCTCGGCGACCAGATCTCGCATGTGCCGTCGCCAACCAGCACCGTGCAGTTCATCGGCTCCATCGTGGCGTGCGCCAGGAACGGCGCGGCGTATTCGGCCTCCACGACGGTCGACGCCGTCGATATCGCCGCGTCGAAATCGCCGTCGTCGCGGTAGGAATCCGCGTCCTCGCCATCCAGCGCGTCAAGGAACTGCTGGCGGATGCTCTCCGAACTGACGCCGCCGTTGCCGCCGTCGTCGAACTCGACCGGCAGGTCGGCCAACGCCTGCTTGGCCCGCCAATAGCTGTCGGCCACCACGGCCACGGCGCCCGGAATCTCGACTACCGCCTCCACGCCGCGCATGTCTTTGACCGCCGCGGCGTCGAAGCCCTTGACCGTGCCACCGAACACCGGGCTTGCCTTGACCGTCGCGTACAGCATGTCCGGCAGCCGGATATCGATGCCGAACTCGGCCGTGCCGTCTACCTTGGCCGGGAGGTCAAGCCGTTCGGCCGACGTGCCGATCAGTTTGTAGTCCTTCGGATCCTTCAGCGTCGGCATGCCCGAGCGTTCGACCGTGGCGGCCGTTGCGGCCAGCTCACCGTAGCCCGCCTTACGCCCGCTCGCCTTGTGAATCACCGCGCCGTTCTCGGCGGTGCAATCGGCCGCATCGACATTCCATTGCTTCGCCGCGGCGCCGATCAGCATCTCCCGCGCCGCCGCGCCGGCCTGACGCATCGGCACCCAGGCGTCGCGTACGGAACTGCTGCCGCCGGTCGCCAGGATGCCGAGCCATTCGCTCACCTTGCGCACCGCCCAGCGGGTCGAATCCGGCACCATGCCGGTTTCCTCCGGCCCGAACGGCAGGCCGTTCAGCAGCAGCGTCTTGTTGGCGTAGATCGGGTCGACCGGCGCCTGCTCGACCGTCACCTTGGACCAGTCGGCGTCCAGTTCCTCGGCCACCAGCATCGGCAGGGCCGTGTAGATTCCCTGCCCCATCTCCGACCGCGGAACCGCAACCGTGACGGTGCCGTCCGGCGCGATCTTGAGCCAGGCGTTCAGCGCCACCTCGCCGTCGCCGGTCTTCAGCAGGGACGCCGCCGACAGCGGATCGCCGTCGGGCATCAGCCCGTAGCCGACCAGCAGGCCACCGCCGACCGCCGCGCCGCCGACCAGAAAAACGCGCCGGGTAAGCTTCATCTTCTTGCCCATGGTCGCCTCCTCAAGCCGACGCCGCGTGGATTGCTTTACGCACCCGCTGATAGGTGCCGCAGCGGCAGACATTGGTGATCGCCTCGTCGATCTCGGCGTCCGTCGGCTTTGGCGTTTCCTTCAGCAGCGCAGCGACGGCCATGATCATGCCGGACTGGCAATAGCCGCATTGCGGCACCTGGGCGTCCAGCCAGGCCTGCTGCACCCGGTGCAACGTTTCGCCCTGGGCCAATCCCTCAATGGTGGTGATCTCGGCGTCGGCGACATCGCTCACCGGCGTCACGCAAGTCCGCGTCGCCACCCCGTCCACATGCACGGTGCAGGCGCCGCAGGCCGCGACCCCGCAGCCGAACTTGGTGCCGGTCAGCCCAAGGCTGTCGCGCAGCACCCAGAGCAGCGGGGTATCCTCCTCGACATCGACCTGATGGGATTTGCCATTGATCTTGAGCGTGACCATCGACCCAACCTCCTGGGAAACGTCTGTTTGCCGATACGCAGCGCAAGCATTAACTGACTTGCGGTCATTATATAACTGACCAATGGTCAGTTATCAAGCGCATTCCAAAGAGCGGTCAGCCCGGCTTTCAGCTCGGTCTCGAAGTCGACCCGGAACATCGCCAGGTCGTCCCGCTGCAGCAGGGCCTTCACCGCCTCCGGCGGATCGGCCATCTGCCAGAGCCCGACCGCGTAGGCATAGCTCTGCAGGTACAGCCGGCTGGCCTGTCCGGGCACGAGGCCCGGCAGGCAGCCCTCCGTCTTGGCGCCGAGCTCGGCCAGCCGCTCGACCATCGCCAGCTTGTAGCCGATCACCGTCTCCGCCTCGATGTTCTGCTCCAGCACGCTGTGGCCATAGCTCGCCAGGCGCAGCGTATCCGGGTGGTTCAGCAGGTAATCGGCAGTGCCCGCGACCAGTCGGTCGACGCTGATCGGCCCCTTGCTCGCTTCCAATACCTCGGTGACCGCGTCCAGCCATTCTCCTAGCCTCCAGTTCAGCAGCGCCAGGAACACCTCTTCCTTGGTCTTGAAATAGAGGTAGACCGTGCCTTTGGCGAGCCCGGCCCGCGCCGCTACGGCGGCGACCGACGGCAGTTGACCGCCTGCCCCGATGAACAGCGCCTCGGCCGCCAGCAGGATCTCCCGCTGCCGCTCCTGCTTCTGCCAATCCGCCCGCGCCCGCCGCGCAACCGCCAAAGACCCGACTCCGATAACTGACTGATGGTCACTTAATGATCGGCAACGACCGGTATGTCAAGGCACGGCGACGGACCCGATTCTATCGGATGGCCGGCCATGGCCACCTCACAACGAAGGCTCTTCGCCGGCCCGATACTGGAACGTGTCGTTGAACCGACTCAGCAGGTAGTCGCCGGCCAGAACCGGCGGATAGCGCGGTGGATTGTCCGGTCCCTGGCAGGTCTCCAGGCACTCGACCAGGGTATGGAAGTTCGGATCGAAGAAGAACGGGATCGAATAGCGCTCCCGCCCGCTGGCGTTGATCACCCGGTGCCGCGTCGCCGCGAACAGCCCGTTGGTCCAGCGCGCCATCTGGTCGCCGATATTGACCACGAAGGCGCCGGGGACCGGCGGCGCGGAGATCCAGTCGCCGGCCGAGTTCTGAAGCTGCAAACCGCCGTTCTCGTCCTGCGCCAATATGGTCAGGCAGCCGTAATCCGAATGCGCGCCGCAGCCCAGCGTTTCCTCCTCGATCAGCCCGCCCTGCGGCGGATAGTGCAGCAAACGCACCTGCGCCATCGGCTTGTCGACCTTGTCGACGAAGAAATCCTCGTCGATATCCAGGCTGAGCGCGAAGCCGCGCAGCAGCAGCCGGGCCAGCCGCGCCATTTCGTCCCAATACCCGGTCACCGTCTCGCGAAAACCCGGCAGATCGTCCGGCCATTGGTTCGGCCCATAAAGCGGCACGCCCGCAAGCACGTCCGGGTCGTCCGCCGGCAGGTCCAGCGCCGTGTCGAACCCTTCCTTGTAGTCGGCCGTCAGATCCGGGTCGGTGTTCTCCTCGAACAACGGAAAATAGCCGCGGTGACAGGGCGACTTGTTGATATGCACCGCCATCTTGGCGTCCAGCGGCAGATCGAAGAACCGTTTCGCGTCGGCGAATACGCTCTCCACCAGCCGCGCCTCGACACCATGGTTCCGCACATAAAGGAATCCGACATCGCGGCAGGCACGCCCGATCTCGTCCGCCACCGCCATGGGATCGCTGCCATCGACAAGCGGTCCGACATCGATCACGGGCACCCGGTCGAACGGCACCCGTTTGCCGGCCAGCCCTTCGGCCAATGTCGCGGTGGCGACGCCGGCCATCAGAGCGCGTCCGCCGCCAGCGCGGTGCCCTCGACCCGCGCCCGGATCTTGGCGAACGCCGTATCCCGCGCCGTCGAGACATCGTCGGCGAACGGCGAGAAGCCGCAATCGTCAGTCGTGCCGATCCGATCCGCACCGACGATATCCGCCGCCTCCAGCGTCCGGTCGCGCACCTCTTCCGGCGTTTCCACCCGGGGATCGATCGGGTCGATCACGCCGACGAACACACGCTGGCCGCTCTTCAGGTTGTTGGCGATAATACGCAGCACACGCGGCCGGTCCGCCTCGCTCGCCATCTGCACATAGAAATTGCCGACCTCAAGCTCGAACAGCAACGGCAGCAGGTCGGCGTAGTCCACGTCGGCGCTGTGGGTCGAATCGTGATCGCCGCCGGGGCAGGTATGCACGCCGATCCTGGCGCGCTCCGAATCGCTAAAGCGGCCGAGCACCTGATTGTTCAGGCCGACGAACTGCTTCAGCAGCCCTTTCGACGGATCCAGCTTGACCGAAAGCCGCCCTTCGGTGAAGTCGAGCTGCACGTTGTGCGCGCCCTTCTCCAGGCTGCGGCGGATATCCGCTTCCGCCTCGTCGACTAGGTCGGCGATGAAGGCGTCCTGCGAATAGCCATCGATGCCGTCCTGCGGATACAGCAGGCTCAAAGCCGACGGCGCGATCACCGCCTGCTTGACGGGCACGCTGGCGAAGCCGAGCGCCTTCTCCAGATACGTATCGGCATGGGTTCGATAGCGGAAGGGGCCGGCTGTCAGCCGCGGCAGTTGTCGCGTATGGCCGTCCTCGAACGGAATGACCACGCCGTCCGGCGCCAGGTTGGTCAGGCCGTGAATCGGATAGGTCGCGAAACTCGGCTTGGTCTGTTCCCCGTCGGTAATCACCGGCGATCCCGTGGCCTCGAACCGCGCGATGGTGTCGCTGAGCGCCGCGTCGTAGTGGCTGTCCAGCGCGCCCTGTTCGATTTTCCCCGCGTCGAAATCCGCAATCGCCTGAAGCAATTCTGGCGGTCGCGGAACGCTGCCGATCGGCTCTGTCGGTATGGTCATCGCCGCATGCTATCGGCAACGCACGATCCCGACAATTGCCACTTTGCTCGCGTCGCCCGCGGAATACTGTCCACAGGGCGCGCATTCCACGGCATAATCCGCGTCACAAAAAAGCAATGAAACTGTCAGAGGGGACCATGAAGGCGAAGGTGATCGTCAACCCGGCCGCGAAGTCTGGTGCGTCCGGCCGCCATTGGCCGCAAGTCGAAGCCAGGCTCGGCGCGGCCCTCGGCGAGTTCGACGTCGCCTTCACGACCGCCCCCGGCCACGCCACCGATATCGCCCGCGGCGCGCTCGGCCAGGGCTGCGATCATTTCATCGCGGTCGGCGGTGACGGCACGGTCAACGAGGTGATGAACGGCATCATGCATGACGGTGCCCTGATCGAACCGGACACGATGCTCTGCCCGATTCCCGCCGGCACCGCCAACGAGCTCTGCCGCGCCCTCGGCCTGCTCTCAGACGCCGAGGCGCCCTATCGGGCAATCGTCAACGGCAACCCGCGGCGGATGGATGTCTGCCGGGTGACCTGCGGCGGACTGGACGGCGGCACCGTCCACCGTGGCGCTTACCTGATCGTCAGCTTCGGCTCGGCGGCAGAGATCAGCCACCGCACCAGCACGTCCCGCTACATCAAGAAGCTGGGCGGCGAAATCAGCTACTATCTCGTTACGATAATCGTAACGCTGGCCTACAAACCGAAGCAGCTACGCATCGTGATCGACGACCATTTCGACGACAGCATCCCGGTGCATTCCGGCCTCTGCTGCAACACCGAAAACGGCGGCGGCGGCATGAAGCTGGCGCCCGGCGCGTCGTACGACGACGGGGTCCTCGACCTGGTGGTATTCGGCGACATGAAACCGACCGACTTCCTGCTGCAAAAACCGTCCTGGCTGTTCGAAGGCCGGCATGTCCGGCATCCCGGCGTGCGCATCCTGCGCGGTACGAAGTTCACGGTGGAGGGCGACACGTCCGTCCTGGTCGACGCCGACGGCGAGACCATCGGCCGCCTGCCGCTCGCGATCGAGGTTGTCCCCAATGCACTCAACGTGAAGAACTGAGACGACAGCAATGCTCTTTATGGTCATAGAACGCTACAAGAACCGCGACGCCAAAGCCGTCTACCGCCGCTTTCGCGAACACGGCCGTATGGCACCGGAGGGCCTGACCTACATCGGCAGTTGGATCGAGACCAACTTCGACCGCTGCTTCCAGCTCATGGAATGCGACGACCCGGCCCTGCTGCAGGAATGGGTGGTCGCCTGGCAGGACCTGGTCGAGTTCGAATTCTGCCCCGTCGCGCCGTCAAAAGAGACCGCCGAGACGGTCATGGCCATGCTCGACAAGGAGTGACCGCCGGCGACCTCGTCACTCCTGCATCCGCACCGTAACACTCACGCACTCGTAGTAGGACGAGTAGTTCGCGCCCGAGTACCCCCGACGCTCGGAGACGGACATCGAGTTGTTGAGGCACATCTCGTTCATCTCCGGCGTAATCTTGTCCTTGATCGCCAGCAGCTTCTCATAGGACTCCTGTTGCAGGTTCAGACACGCCTGCCTAACCATCACCGACTGTTCGCCGACGCTGGCGCAAAACGCCTCGCTGTCGAGCTTCGGCAACTCCGCGGCGGCCGCCGGCAAGGCTGCCAGGCAAGGAAGGGAAAGCCAGAGAACCCGCCGGATCGGCATCCGGATGACCCGCTCGATAACCATGGTGATCGCCTCCAGTAAAACCGCCGCACCTGCTATTTCGCTGTCCGGCGCTACGTCTATACTTAAGCACAACAGGGGAGTATGACCATGGCTGAATACGATCTGGTAATCCGCGGCGGCACGGTGGTAACGGCCGCCGACAAAACCGCCTGCGACGTCGGCGTCAAGGACGGCAAGGTGGTCGCGCTGGCCGACAAGCTCGGCCCGGGCGCGGAGGAAATCGACGCCACCGGCAAACTTGTCCTGCCCGGCGGCATCGACAGCCATTGCCATATCGATCAGCCGTCGTCGATGGGCGCCACCACGGCCGACGATTTCCATTCCGGCACGGTCTCCGCGGCCTGCGGCGGCACCACCTGCATCATCCCCTTCGCCGCCCAGCATCGTGGCCAGTCGCTCCGCGCCGTGGTCCAGGATTACCACAGCCGGGCCGAGGGCAAGGCGGTGCTCGACTACGCCTTCCACCTGATCATCTCGGACCCGACCGAGCAGGTGCTCGGCCAGGAGCTGCCGGCTTTGATCAAAGCCGGCTACACGTCGTTCAAGATCTACATGACCTACGACGCGCTGAAGCTCGACGACCGCCAGGTGCTGGACGTACTGGCGACCGCCCGGCGCGAGGGCGCGATGGTCATGGTCCACGCCGAGAACCACGACGTCATCTCCTGGCTGAGCGACCGGCTGCATGAGGCCGGGCACGTCGCGCCCAAATTCCACGCCGTCGCCCACGCCGCGGCGGCGGAGCGCGAGGCGACGCACCGCGCCATCACCATGTCGGAGATCGTCGACGTGCCGCTCCTGATCGTGCATGTCTCCGGCAAGGAGGCGATCGACCATATTCGCACCGCCCAGGCGCGCGGCCTCAGGCTCTATGCGGAGACCTGCCCGCAATACCTGTTCCTGACCGCCGACGACCTGGATAAGCCCGGCTTCGAAGGCGCCAAGATGATGTGCAGCCCGCCGCCGCGCGACGCCGCCAACCAGGAATTCGTTTGGAACGGCCTGACGACCGGCGTGTTCGAGGTGTTCTCCTCCGACCACGCGCCCTACCGGTTCGACGACCCGGAAGGCAAGAAGATGCACGGCGAGAACGCGCCATTCAAAAAGGTCGCCAACGGCGTGCCGGGCCTGGAGATCCGCATGCCCATGCTGTTTTCCGAGGGCGTGCGCACCGGCCGCCTCGACATCCACGACTTCGTCGCGCTCTGCTCCACCAACGCGGCCAAGCTCTACGGCCTCTATCCGCAGAAGGGCACCATCGCGGTCGGCGCCGACGCCGACATCGCCATCTGGGACCCGGACAAGGAAGTCACCGTCAGCGTCGACATGCTGCACGACAACATGGACTACACGCCCTACGAGGGACGCCGCGTCACCGGCTGGCCGGTGATCACCCTGTCGCGCGGCGAGGTCGTCTGGCGCGACGGCAAGGTCACGGCCGAACCGGGCCGCGGCCGCTTCCTGCCCTGCGCCCTGCCCGATGCGGCCAAGCCCCTCGGCCGCCCGGTGCACGGCTTCCAGCCGGTCACCGGCGACTACACCCCGTAACCCGACACCGATTAAGGAGTACCCCGCCCATGAGCCGCATCCTCACCGTCGCCGGCGCGCAACTCGGCCCGATCGAGCGCGACGAAAGCCGCGCCAGTGTCGTCAAACGGCTGCTCGACCTGATGCGCCGGGCCAACGACCGCGGCGCGGACGTGATCGTCTATCCGGAGCTGGCGCTCACCACCTTCTTCCCGCGCTGGGCGATCGAGGACCAAGCCGAGGTGGATTCCTTCTTCGAGCGCGAGATGCCCGGCCCGGAAACCGCGGTGCTGTTCGACGAGGCGAAGAAGCTCGGCATCGGCTTCCATCTCGGCTACGCCGAACTGATCGAGGAAGACGGCATCCTGCATCGCTACAACACGGCGATTTTGATCGACAAGGCGGGCAACACGGTCGGCAAGTACCGCAAGATCCACCTGCCCGGCCACGCCGAGATCGAGCCGGAGCGGCAGTTCCAACATCTCGAGAAACGCTTTTTCGAGGTCGGCAATCTCGGCTTCAAGGTCTGGAACACCATGGGCGGCAAGATGGGCGTGCTGATCTGCAACGACCGGCGCTGGCCGGAGGCGTTCCGCGTGCTCGGCCTGCAGGGCGTCGAGATGGTGATGATCGGCTACAACACGCCGACCCTGAACGGCCTGATGTTCGAGCCGCCGCACCTCCGCTCATTCCACAACCGCCTGTCGATGCAGGCCGGCGCCTACCAGAACGCCACCTGGGTGGTCGGCGTCGCCAAGGCCGGCAACGAAGGCGACGTCGACATGATGGGCGAAAGCGCCATCGTCGCGCCGACTGGCGAGGTGGTCGCGCTCTGCTCCACCCTCGAGGATGAACTGATGATCGCCGACTGCGACCTCGACGCCGGCCGCTACCTGAAAGACACCACCTTCAAATTCTCCGCCCACCGCCGGCCGGAGCATTACGGCCTGATCGTCGAAACGACCGGCGAGGTGGAGCCAAGGTAACACGGGGAAAAGCACAAGCCCGGCGCGCCTCGCCTTTTTATAGGAGTTCCTCAAGGCGCCGCGCGCCATGCACGACTCGTTCGATCACGACATTCCTATCGCGGTCGGTGAACAGAATCAGATACCGGCCATGCACCGCTTGACGTATACCCTCGCCGAGGTCGTCTCGCCGCCGATAGGCGCGCGGGTTTTCGGCTATTCGGGCACAAAGGTCGAGCAAGGCATCGACAAACGCAATGGCATTAGCCGGGCTATCGGCCGCGATGTAGTCGCTGATCGCTTCAAGGTCTTCGATAGCCTTCGGCCGCAGCCGATAGGCGGTCACCGCTCCTGGTCTTCGGCCATTGCCGCGTATTTCGCCCGCAGGCGCCGCAGAGCGGCTTCGCCGTCGACCGGCTCTCCACTGGCCCGGCCATCGGCGACCAGCCGCTTCAACTCCTCATCGTTTAAGGCGATGACCGTGCGCGAACGGCGCCAATGACGGATGGCATCGCGGATTGCCTCGCTGGTATTGGTGAACTCGCCGGCATCGATCGCCGCCTTGATCTCCGCCAACATCTCCTCAGGCAGAGAAATCGTAATCTTTTCCAACGCGCTCATTGTCGCCTCGCGATAAGTATGAATATATCATACCACGAATTCTAGCCTTGGCAAAAGCAACGCCCCATGACGCTCAACTCGCACAGCCGTCGAAAGTGACCTCCGGAATCCAGTTCCGCTGCCGCCGCGCGAGCCGGCTATCCGTCGTCTCGCCCTCGAAGTCCGTGACCGAGCTGTCGAGTTGCGCGGGGTCGACGCCTTCGAAGCTGTTAACGTTCACCACGGCATAGAGCGTGCCGTCGATGTCACTGGTCACGACCGGCACCACGCCGCAGGTCCGGCAAATATGGAAATCGGCGGTCGCCGTGCCGAACCGGTAGCGCTGGACCTGCTGCACGTCCTCGATACGGACGTCGACCTCGGCGTCCGGATGCGAGGTATAGACGCCGCCATGCTTGGTGCAGAACGAACAACTGCAGGCGCGAACCGGGATCGATCCTTCCGCGACCGGCCAGGAAAGAACGAACCGGATATTGCCGCAATGGCAACGTCCGTCGATCTGTCGTGGAGTTGCGGAATCGTTCATCTCTCGCCTCCTACTGCCATGCGGCGAATTAGCCTAGCGTTTCAATCGGCGGCCTGACAACGAAACGTAGCCATGCAAGAATCGCGTTGCACGAAGAACAACGGGTGGCGACGATGACGGAACAACAGCCCCATTGCATGGTGATCGGCGTCGGGGCCGGCACCGGGCTCGCCTGCGCCAAACGCTTCGCCGAAGGCGGCTACCGCGTCTCGATGGTCGCCCGCAATCCGGAGCGCCTTAAAGGCTTCGCCGCGGCGGTCGAGGGCAGCGTCGCCTATCCCGCCGACATCGCCGACCAGGACGGCTTCCGCGAAACCCTGCGCCGCATGGTGGCCGACAACGGCGTCCCTCAGGTCGTCATCTACAACGCCGCGCTCGCCACCTTCGCGCCCTACACCGAACTCGACCCCGCCGACCTGGAGCGTAACTTCCGCGTCAACACCGCCGGCCTGCTGATCGCGGCCCAGGAACTGGCCCCCGCCATGGCCGAGCGTGGAGACGGCGCCATCGTCGTCACCGGCAATACCGGCGCACTGCGCGGCGTGCCGGACTTCGTCGGTTTCTCGCCGACCAAGGCGTCGCAGCGCATCCTTGCCGAATGCCTGGCGCGCGAGCTCGGGCCGCAGGGCGTGCATGTCGCCTACGTGGTGATCGACGCCCTGATCGACATGCCGTTCGCCCGGCGCCGCCGCGGCGACATGCCCGACGATTTCTTCGCCAAGCCCGAAGACATCGCCGGCGAGGTCTTCCACACCGCGCACCAGCCACGCTCGACCCGCTCGTTCCTGGTCGAACTCCGCCCATTCGGCGAAAACTGGTAGGATTTGGGCTAACGGGGGAAACGCCGATGACCGATATGCAACGCACCGCCGAAGAACAGGCGCTGATCGACACCGCCCAACGGGTCCTGCCCGCCGGCAACTTCGGCAACCTGGCCGGCGACGTGGTGATCGCCCGTGGGCAAGGCGGCCGCGTCTGGGACGTAAGCGGCAACGAATATGTCGACTTCCTGCTCGGCTCCGGCCCCATGCTGGTCGGCCACGCCCATCCGGAAGTAATGGCGGCCGTCCAGGAACAGATCCCGCTCGGCACCACCTATTTCGCCAACAACCAACACGGCATCCGCCTCGCCGCCGAGATCGTCGACGCCATGGCCTGCGCCGACAAGGTGCGGTTCGTCAGTTCAGGCTCGGAGGCCACGTTCTACGCCATGCGCGCCGCCCGCGCCCACCGCAAGCGCGACAAGATCCTGAAGTTCGAGGGTGGATTCCACGGCATGAGCGACTATGCGCTGATGAGCATGGCCCCGGCGCAACCCGGCAACTTCCCACAGGCGATCCCGGATTCCGCCGGCATCCCGCAGCGTGTGCGCGACGAAGTCCTGATCGCCCCGTTCAACGACGCCGAGACTTCGGCGAGCCTGATCCGCGAACATGCCGACGACCTCGGCGGCGTCGTCGTCGAGCCGTTCCAGCGCCTGGTGCCGCCCAAGCCCGGCTTCCTGGAAACCCTGCGCGCAGTCACCAAGGAGCACGGTATCCCGCTGATCTTCGACGAGGTCGTGACCGGCTTCCGCTTCGCCTACGGCGGCGCCCAGGCCTATTACGGCGTGGTGCCGGACCTCTGCGCCCTCGGCAAGGTGGTCGGCGGCGGCTTCCCGCTGGCCGCGATCGCCGGCGGGGAGGAGATCATGGCTCATTTCGACAAGAGCACGGCGGGCGACAGCTTCCTGCCGCAGATCGGCACCCTAAGCGGCAATCCGGTCGCCGCCGCCGCGGGTCTTAAGACCCTGGAGATCCTGAAACGCCCCGGCGCCTACGACCGCCTGTTCGCCACTGGTAAAACGCTGATGGAAGGCCTCGACCGCCTGCTCCGCGACGCCGGCATCCCGGCCCGGGTCGTCGGCGAGGCGCCCCTGTTCGATGTCGTCTTTACCGACGCGGACGTCACCGACTACCGCTCCACCATCCGCGGCGACGCCGACAAACTGAAACGCTTCAACGCGACGCTGCGCCAGCACGGCGTCTTCAAAGGCGACAGCAAGTACTACGTCTCTCTCGCCCACGACGAGGCCGACGTGGCCCAGACCCTCGACGCCTTCGCCGCCGCGGTCGCCAGTCTATGAGCCGATCCATCGCCCTCGTCATCGCGAGGCCCGAAAGGCCGCGGCGATCTGGAAAACACGGAGCACGGCCCCTCGAGATTGCGGCGCTCCGCTCGCAATGACATAGAAATTCAATACGAACTGCGTAACTTCAGGAGAACCGAATGCCGATTGCTGGAAAATACCTGTTCATGGTCAGCATGGACGTCGCCCCCGACAAGGAAGACCTGTTCAACGAGGTCTACGACGAAGAGCATATCCCGAGTCTGCTGAAAGTGCCGGGCGTGCTGTCGGTCACCCGCCTCAAGACCGAGCCGGCCACGCTTTCCATCGGCGGCGAGCAGCGCCCGGTCACCGGTGAAGGCCTGCCGACCTACACCGCGCTCTACGAGATCGAGAGCCCCGACGTGCTCGCCAGCCCCGAATGGGGCGAGGCCGTCGAACTCGGCCGCTGGCCCTCGGAAGTCCGCCCCCACACCACCAACCGCCAGCACGTGCTGCGCAAGGTATTATAAGGCTGTCATCGCGAGGCCCGAAGGGCCGCGGCGATCTGGAAAACACGGAGCACGGCCTTTCGAGATTGCTTCGCTCCGCTCGCAATGACAGCCGGATTGGCGTCGTGAGATGTGCTAACCTTGCGCCGCACCTTGAGGGATCAACACCTATGACCGACCGCATCCTGGTGATCAACCCGAACAGCACCCAGGCCGTCACCGACAACATCTCGGCCGCGCTGGACGGCCTGCGTTTCGCGGGCGGTCCCCGCATCGACTGCGCGACGCTGGCGGAAGGTCCGCCCGGCGTCGAGAGCCAGCGCGACGCGGACGGCGTGATCGGCCCGCTCTGCAAGCTGATCGAGCGCGAGCCGGCGGCGGCTTACGTCATCGCCTGCTTCTCCGATCCCGGCCTCTACAGCGCCCGCGAAATCACCGCATCGCCGGTCTTCGGCATCGCTCAGTCGGGATTCGCCACGGCGTTGACCGTCGGCGAACGGTTCGGCGTGATCTCGATCCTCTCCAAATCGGTCCCGCGCCACCTCCGCTACGTCGCCTCGCTCGGCCTCACCGCGCGGCTCGCCGGCGACAAAGCCATCGAGATGGGCGTCGTTGAGTTGCAGGAGGAAGACAAGGTGATGCAGCGCATGACGGAGGTCGGCAAGCAGCTTAAGCGCGACGACGGCGCCGACGTGCTGGTGCTCGGCTGCGCCGGCATGGCCCGCTACCGCGCCGACCTCCAGGACCGCCTGGGCGTACCTGTCATCGACCCGACCCAGGCCGCCGCCGGCCAGGCTCTGACCGCGCTCAGCATCGCCCGCAGCCGGACCGCACCGGCCCACGCCGCGGAGTAGGATCCAGGTGCGAACCGGCGGCTGCCAATGCGGCGCCGTACGCTACGAAAGCGGCGGCGAGCCGCTGGCGCTTTATGCCTGTCACTGCCTGGAATGCCGAAAGCAGTCGGCCTCCGCCTTCGGCCTGTCGCTTGCCGTCCCCCGCGCCGACTTTCGCGTAACGAAGGGCGAACCGCGCTTCTGGACCCGCCCGACCGACAGCGGCCGCCGCCTCCGCTGCGCCTTCTGCCCCGACTGCGGCAGCCGCCTCTGGCACGAGCCCGACGGCCCGTCCGAGACCCTGACGGTCAAGGCCGGATCGCTCGACGACCCGGTCGACCTCACGGACGCGATCCATATCTGGACCGCGCGCAAGCTGCCCGGTGTGATCATCCCCGACAGGGCGGAGCATTGGCCGGAAGAACCGGATTGAGAGAATTCAATGCTCAATCGTCATCGCGAGGCCCGCAGGGCCGCGGCGATCTGGAAAACACGGAGCCAAGCCGCCCGAGATTGCTTCGCTGCGCTCGCAATGACAGCCCCGGCTAAGGCCGAACCCCAAACCGCGGTCGCCCCGGCGTCCTCAACGGCGCCGCCAGGTTCGCGAACTCGCAGAGCAGCGGTCGCGTGTCACGCGGGTCGACGATCTCCTCAATCAGGTATTCCTCCGCGGTGCGGAAGGGAGAGCGGTACTGTTCCAGCCGCGCCTCGATCTCCGCCAGCTTCGCTTTCGGATCGTCCGCCGCTTCCAGTTCCGCCTTGTAGGCCGCCTCCAGCCCGCCGGCAATCGGCAGCGAGCCCCAGTCGCCGGACGGCCAGGCGTAGCGCAGGTTGAATCGCGCCGCGTTCATATGCGCCGCGCCGGCGACGCCGTAGACCTTGCGCACCAGCACCGCGCACCAGGGCACCGTCGCCTGGCAGACCGCGGACATCGCGCGCACGCCGTGGCGGATCGTCGCCGCCTCCTCCGCCTCGCGGCCGATCAGGAAGCCCGGAATGTCGACCAGATGCACCACCGGCAGGTGGAAGGTCTCGGCCAGATCGACGAAGCGCATGACCTTGTGCGCCGCATCCGCCGTCCAGGCGCCGCCATAGACATGCGGGTCGCTCGCCAGCACCGCGACCGGCCAGCCGTCCAATCGGGCAAGCCCGGTGATCACCGAGCGGCCCCATTTGCGTCCGATCTCGAAGAACGAGTCCCGGTCGACCACCGCCTCGACGATCGGCCGCATCTTGTAGACCTTGCGGGAATCCCGCGGGATGACGTTCAGCAGCCAGTCCTCCCGCCGCTCCGGGTCGTCGTCCGTGGCCCCACGCGGCGGCAGGTCGTAGACCGACGACGGCAGGTAGGAGAGGAAGCGCCGCGTCCGCTCGAACGCTTCCGCCTCGCTCGCCGCCTCGTCGTCGACCGCGCCGTTCCGCGTATGGATCTCGCTGCCGCCCAGCTCGTTCTTAGTGAGTTCGTCGCCGACCCGCGCCACCACCGGCGGCCCCGCCACGAACATCTGCGCCGTCTCGCGCACGATCACCGAATAGTGGCTGGCCGCGACCCGCGCCGCGCCGAGCCCGGCGACGGAGCCGAGCGCCAGCGCCACAACCGGCACCGTCGACATGTTGTCGACCACCGTGTCCCAGCCGCGCACCGCCGGCACGTAGGAGCGGCCGACCATCTCCAGCGTCTTGACCGAGCCGCCGCCGCCGGTGCCGTCGACCAGGCGGATCAGCGGCAGCCGCAGCTCGTTCGCCATCTTCTCGATATCGACCAGCTTCTGGCGGATGCCGGCGTCGTTGGCGCCGCCGCGCACCGTGAAGTCGTCGCCGGCGACGGCGACCGTGCGGCCGTCGATCCGCCCGCGCCCGGTCACCAGGTTGGCCGGCAGAAAGTCGGTCAGTTCGCTGTTGTCGTCGCCGTAGCTCGCCTTGCCGGCGATCGCCCCGGTCTCGTGGAAGGAGTCCCTGTCCAGCAGCATGTCGATCCGCTCGCGCACCGTCAGCTTGCCGGCGTTGCGGTGGCGCGCCACCTTTTCCGGCCCGCCCATTTCCTTGGCCAGCCTCTCCCGGCGGCGCAGTTCGTCGATCTCAGGCTGCCAACTCATCCGTAACTTCCCTCTCCAAGCGACTTCGGCGATTATGCGGTCGTCCGACATTTGCGCAACCGCGCCGGAAACCCAGAGAAACCGCTTATGACCGACCGCCGCACGCTCTATCCCGAAATCGAGCCCTACCTGACCGGGCGACTGAAGGTGTCCGACCTGCACGAGATCCACTTCGAGGAAGCCGGCAACCCGAACGGCAAACCGGTGGTGCATGTGCATGGCGGGCCGGGCGGCGGCATCCAGCCGATCTACCGGCAGGCATTCGACCCGGAAGCCTATCGCATCGTCCTGTTCGATCAGCGCGGCTGCGGCCAAAGCACGCCGCACGCCGAATTGGAGGAGAACACCACCTGGGATCTGGTCGCGGATATGGAGAAGCTGCGCGCGGAACTCGGCATCGATAAATGGCAGGTGTTCGGCGGCTCCTGGGGCAGCACGCTATCGCTGGCCTACGCGCAGAACCATCCCGACCGGGTCAGCGAACTGGTCTTACGCGGTATCTTCCTGTTGCGCGAGAAGGAACTCCGCTGGTTTTACCAGCACGGCGCCGAAGCGATTTACCCCGACGCCTGGGAAAGCTACATCGCCCCCATCCCGCGGGAAGAACGCGGCGACATGATCGCCGCCTACTACGAGCGCCTGACCAGCGACGACCGCGCCGTCCGTCTGGAAGCGGCCAAGGCCTGGAGCACCTGGGAAGGCTCGACGCTCTCGCTCTGGCCCGACCCGGCCCGCGTCCACGATTTCGGCGGCGACGACTTCGCCACCGCCTTCGCCCGCATCGAATGCCATTACTTCGTCAACAAGGGGTTCTTCCAGCGCGACGGCCAGTTGCTGGAGCAGGCCTCGATCGACCGCATCCGCCATACCCCGGCGGTGATCGTCCAGGGCCGCTACGACGTGGTGACGCCGATGATGACCGCCTGGGACCTGCACAAGGCCTGGCCGGAAGCCGACTTCCGCATTGTCCCCGACGCCGGCCACACGGTGACCGAACCGGGCATCACCCACGAACTGGTCAGCGCAACGGACCGGTTTCGGGATTAAGAGGTTTCCTCACCATCATTGCGAGCGCAGCGAAGCAATCTCGAGGGGCGGTGCTCGGTGTTTTCCAGATCGCCACGGCGCTACGCGCCTCGCGATGACGACTCGAACGCACCAGGTCACCGCAAGTCGTCCACCACCGCATAGAGCGCATCCAGCCCTGCCGCGCCGAGCTTGATGCAGCGTTCCGGCGACCAGCCGTAGAACGGGTTCGGCGCGTCGGCGTTGTCCTTGAATGGCTGCTCCAGGGTCATGGCCAGACAGCCGAATGTTTCCGCCACGTAGTTGGTGCACATCGCCAGGTTGGCCGTGCCCGGCTTGCTCTTCGGATAGCCGTGCTCGGTCTGGAAGTCCGGGTTGGCGTGGCGGAGCGCCGTTAAGTAGGCAGCCTGCAAAACGGTCTGCTTTTCGGTCAGCGACGGGATGCCCTCCGCGCCGGCGATGAAGTTGTAGGGCAGCGCCTCGTCGCCATGCACGTCCAGGCAGAAGTCGACGCCGGTCTCGTGCATCGCCGCGCGGACCAGATGCACCTCCGGGCTCTTCTCCGGGGTCGGCTCGGCCCATTCGCGGTTCAGGTTGGACCCGGCCGCGTTGGTTCGCAGGTGGCCGCGCCGGCTGCCGTCCGGGTTCATGTTCGGCACCACGTAGAACACCGCCTTGTCCAGCAGCGCCCGCGCCACCGGGTCGGCCTCGTCCAGCAGCCGGCCGATGAAGCCTTCCATCCACCACTCGGCCATACTCTCGCCCGGGTGCTGCCGCGCGATGGTCCAGCAGACGCGCTTTCCCTCGCGCAGCGTCCCGATCTGCAGCATGTCCAGGTCCTGGCCGTCCAGGGTCTCCCCCAGCACCGTCAGCGCGGCGCGCGGCGAGGAGAGCGAGCGTGCGACAAGGTCGGCATGGCGTTCCATCGAGTAAGGCGCGAAGTAGCTGTAGTAAACCGAGTCATGCTCGGGCCGGTGCCGGATGGTCAGCGTCTTGTCGTCGAAGTCCGTATCCACCCGGAACCAGCTCGCCCGGTCGTAGGTCGCGACCGCCCGGTAGTCGCGCCAGCCGCCTTTGTAGGACGCATCGCCGGCGTTGACGATCTTCAACAAACAGTCCCGCCCTTTGGCACCGGTCAGCCGAAAGTGGAACCACTGAAAAAAATCCGAATGGGCGTCCTTGTTGATCTCAAGGCGGATATCGCCGGGGTCGGTGCAATCGACGCAGGTGATGTTGCCGCTGTCGAAATTGCTGCTGATCTTTATCGCCACGCTACCTGTCTCCGTTGTTCGCTTAGCCGCAGCCGAATTAGTCAGGTGGTAGCGGCTCAGCCGTAGTCAACGGGCGTGGCGTGCCAGCCCTGTTCGTGCCTGGTCCAATAGGCGTCCCGGATCCGGGCGGAAATCGGTCCCGGCCGGTCGTTGCCCATGATGTGACCGTCGACCCGGGAAACAGGCATTACGCCGCCCGCGGTTGTCGCGCAGAACACCTCGTCGGCGCTCAACAGTTCGTCCCGCGTGATCCGCCCGACTTTCGCCGGGATGCCAAGCTCGCCACAGAGCTCCAGCACCGACTGCCGGGTAATGCCCTCGAGTGCGCCGCGGTCTGGCGAAACCACCGTCCCGTCCAGCACCGCGAAGACGTTGAAGCCCGGCCCTTCCGTCACGTACCCCTCGCCATCCAACAGCACTGCGTTGTCGGCGCCACGGTCGGTTGCTTCGAACTGCGCCCGCGTCAGATCGCCCCAGTGGTAGTTCTTGATCGTCGGGTCGACGGATTCCGGTGCGATGCGCGGCACGGAAGAGATCGCCAGATGCGCGCCGCGCTCCTGCATCTCCGGCGACATCACCCAGACCCAGGGAATCGCATAAGCGACGAAGCGGTTCTCGCAGTTATCCGGGTGGCGCGGCAAACCGGGCTTCAGCATGCCGCGCGTCAGCACCATCGCTACGTAGGCGTCGCGCAGGCCGGTACGGCGGACGCATTGCGTCAGCACCTCCGCAAGCCCCGCGTCGTCGAACGGCAGCGTCATGCGCAATCCCGCGACCGACCGTTTGAACCGCTGGATATGATCGTCCAGCCGGAAGAAGCTGCCCTGCCAGACATGCACGACGTCGTAGGTCACGTCGGATTTGGTGAAGCCGAAATCGAGCACCGAGATTTTCGCCTCGGCGACCGGCACATAGTCGCCGTCTACGTAGGCCGCGCCCTCCGGCCAGATCGCCCGCGTATCGACCCGCTGATTGATTTCCGCAACCGACATCCTCTCCTCCTCCGCCCCGTCGTCATGGACATAGCATAACCCGCTCCGCACGCCGGCCATAGCCGGCCGACGTCACCCGGTAAGCTCCGCCACCAGTCGCGGCTTCAGCACCTTGCCGTTGGCGTTGCGCGGCAGCGGAACGGTACGCACCTCGATGCGGACCGGCACCTTGTACGGCGCCAGTTTGGCCGCGGCGTGCGCGACCAGTGCCGCCTCGTCGACCGCCGCGCCCGGCAACGCCTGCACCACCGCCGCGACTTCCTCGCCCAGCACGCGGTGCGGCAAGCCGACCACCGCCGCATCCATCACCGCGGCATGGGAATGCAGCGCCGCCTCGACCTCCATGCATTGAACGTTCTGGCCGCCGCGAATCACGATGTCCTTGATCCGGCCGAGCAGGTAGACGAACCCTTCGTCGTCGACCCGGCCCAGATCGCCGGTCCTGTGCCAGCCGTCGGTAAAAGCCTCCTCGGTTGCCGGCGAATTGTTCCAGTACCCCCCGACCACATTCGGCCCCCTGATCCAGATCTCCCCGGTCTCGCCCGCGGCCACCGTCTGCCCGGCTTCGTCGACGACCTTCAGGTCGCATACCGCAACCGGCTGGCCGACGCTGTCCGGCTTCCGGTCGTAGTCTCCGGCCATGTTCAATGTCGTCACCGACGACGTCTCGGTAAGGCCGTAGCCGTTGCCGGGTATTGCCGCCGGCAGTTTGTCCCGGATACGGGCGAGCAGTTCCGGCGGCGCCGGCGACCCGCCGTAGGCCACGCCTTCGACGCTGGAAAGGTCGCGTGTCCCAAAGCTCGGCGCTTCCATGACCTGCCAGAGAACCGTCGGCACGCCGCCGAAATGGGTGATCCGTTCGCGCTCGATCAGGGCCAGCGCGTCGTCCGGGTCCCACCCGTCCATCATCACCAGCTTGATGCCGAAGCAGGCACAGGTGATCAACACGGAGTGGCACCCCGTCGCATTGAACAGCGGTACGGCCAACAGGGACGCCCGCTGGTTCTGCGGTTCACCCGGCGCCGGCAGGCTTTGGCCGGCGCGCAGCAGGGCACGCGCCTGTCCGTAGGCGCGACTGATCGGCACGGTACAGATATTGCGATGGGTGCCGAGCGCGCCTTTCGGCGGCCCCGTCGTGCCCGAAGTATAGAAAATCGTCGCCGGGTCATCCGGCGCAATGTCGACCGCCGGCAGCGTGACCGCGCCGACGGTTCCCTCGCAGAGATCCTCCATCTGCTCGAACGGCGGCGGCGCCTCGCCGCCAACCGCGATTGCGGTACGCACCGATGTTTCCGGCAGGTGCGGCGCGATCCTCTCCGCCATTCGGCCGTCGGCGATCAACAGGGCGGCGCCGGAATCGCGCAGCGCATAGGCAAGCTCGGGCCCCGTCCACCAGGTGTTCAACGGCGTCACGACCGCCCCGACGGCCGCGGCGGCGAAGAACGCAACGGACCAGTCCGGGCGGTTTTCCATGGCGATGGCGACACGCTCGCCTTTGCGGAGGCCATCGCGATCGATCAATAGCCGGGCGAAGCGCGCAACCGCCGCGTAGTGGGCCGCATGACTGATCCGTCTTGCCCCTTGCACCAGATACGGCGCGTCGCCGAACGTTCGGCTTCGTTCCAAAACCGCGCGCAGCGTGTCCGGGCCGTTCTTCCACACCCGCAGCCGGACGCCCTGCACCTCGACTTCCGTCATTTCGAACGCCGCGCCCGGCGCCGTCAGCGCGGCCTGAATTTCCGCGTCGGTCGGCAAATCTCTCATCCCGGCAATGGCCCCCTATCCAGGACTCCGCTACGGTTCCGTAAACGATAGACGCTGAAACGGCCTTGATAAAGGCTGGGAGAAGGACACCGATGACAAAGCTTGCCTCCGTTGCCGACCTCACCGATTACGGTCGCGTGCAACTCTCCGAGCATTTCTTCATGCGCGACATGCTGTACAGCGAGGTCGCCAATTTCCACGGCATGCCGAACATCCCGGAAGATCCCGACGCGGCGGTCGAGGCCGGCATTCAGCTCTGCACCCGATTACTGGAGCCGCTGCACCGCGCCTTCGGCGGCATCGCGGTACGCAGCGCCTACCGCTCGCCGACCGTGAACGGCTTCTGCCACGAGATGCTGCTGAAGGGAGAGCAGGCCTACTATTGCGGCGACAATGATTACAGCGCCGGCCGGCACATCTGGGACCGGCACGACAAGGCCGGAAAGCTCGGCGCCACCGCCAGCGTGGTCGTCCCCTGGTACCTGCCGCGATTCCGCGAGACCGGCGACCCCAGGCCGCTCGCCTGGTGGATCAAGGACCACGTGCCCGACTACGCGGAGCTGATGTTCTTCCCCTGGAACTGCGCCTTCAACATCCGCTGGTACGAGGGCGAGACGGCCAAGCCGATCCTGCTCGACGACGGTGCGGAAACCACCACCCTGACGGAAATCGGCATGGCCAATTTCGACGAGGATCACAGCGCCCTATACGGCAACTTCCCATCGGCTAGAAGCTAGCTACCCCCGCAGTCATCGCGAGGCCCGTAGGGCCGCGGCGATCTGGAAAACACGGAGCACGGCCTTTCGAGATTGCTTCGCTCCGCTCGCAATGACCGCAATATTCTGGCCGGGTGACGCAAGCCGCACCATGGACCCTCGGATCAAGTCCGAGGGTGACGAACTTTGGGGGCTCCGAGGGTAACCGCTTGGGAGTCTGCGGGTGACGCGTTGGGGAACGTGCCGGATCAACCACCTACCGTCATACTCGGGCTTGACCCGAGTATCCATGGAACGGCGTCCGAAACCTTGGCAGGTAACACTCGATCCCCGAAGACCGGGTTGATGACGCCGCTTCTCTCACGCGATGGCGAACAACGGATTCGTTTCCGGGCACGGCGCTTCGGGGTCCTCATAGGTGATTTCTTGCACCTGGTCCATGCCCTGGCGAAGATGGGTCATGATGAAGTCCGCCCGCCGGTAGGGCCCGCCCTGGTCGGGCGTCGGGAAGGCTTCGGACCAGGCGTTCATCTTCACGGTGATGGCGCAAAGGCCGCCGCCGATCTTGGTCTGGTAATTGATGATCACCTTCTCCATCGCGCGGAATCGCTCCGCGGAGAAGTCCTTCCACATGTCCTCGGTGTGGATCCGGAACATATCGATGATGCCGTAGATCTGCGTCGCGGTGTTGCGCAGCTTTTTCTCCATCATCGTGCAGGTCTGGATCAGACCGGTGTTTTCGCTCAACGCCCGGTTCTCGCGGATCTCCGGTAGCGATTCCAGGAACGAGGCGATCTTCGGCATATTGTTGTCCAGACAGTTCCGGTAGTAGGCGAGCGACATATAGACGTCGCCGTAATCCTCCAGGAACTTCGGCAGGTACTGCACCTCGATGCCGAGTTTTTTGGCCAGGTAAACGAGGTTCTTGCGCGCCTGCCCGGGCTTGGGGTTGCGGAACGCGCCCAGGATGTCGTCGAAGTTGTTGATATCGTCAAATCCGCCGTCGCCATAGATCGCCTGGATCAAGGGCCTGGTGAAATCCTTCATGTATTTGACCAGTTCCCGGCTCTGCTCTTTCGAAAGCCTGAGGTCGGCGAAATTGTTCACGTTTATGCCCAGGTTCCGCAGTTCGATCCGCAGGCTGTAGACGTCGTAGCTGCTCAGCACGCTCAACTTCTTGATGATCTCGACGTCCTTATCCTGCTCGGGGTCGGCGGAACTGAAGATCTTGCGCAACTCCGACGGGGCGATCTGGCCGCTGCCGGCCGAGTCGTCGGTGAACAGTTCGACCATGCCCTCCAGGCGCACGTTCTTGACCAGACGGGACCGGGTCAGCCCCGGCGTCTTCAGAGGGATGATCGAGAGCGGCAGGATATGCAACGCATCCTTGTCGGCACGATCGCTGTCACGGACCAGGCTCATGCCCGACATTAATGCTATACTAAAGTATATAATTACTTAAGATAGTACTCTAAAAATTATATCTCAACCTGCGATTTGCACTATCTCATTCCGCATATAAATAGCAGATAAATCGAGCTTTTCTGTACAGCCTGGCCGTGAATCCTCTTAACTTGCCCGCGGCTGTCGGCCGACCGGCATACCAAGCCGGACGGCACCCGATACGCGTGTACCGCGCGCCGCCCGGGCCCGCCCTCAGGCAGTCGGGTCCGGCGCCACCCGCACCAGCAGCTTGCCGAAGTTCCGTCCTTCCAGCAGGCCCTGAAACGCCGGCACGGCGTTTTCCAGCCCATCGACGATATCTTCCCGGTACTTGATCCGTCCGTCCTTTATCCAGCCCGGCATTTCGTTAATGAAATCCGGCATCCGCTCCAGGTGGTCGCTCTGGATAAAGCCGCGGATCGCGACCTTCCGGGTCAGCACCTGGCGCATCAGCATCGGCAGCATGTTCGGCCCGGGTGGCAGTTCCGTGGCGTTGTATTGCGAGATCAGGCCGCAGACCGGAATCCGCGAGAACGGATTGAGCAGCGGCAGCACCGCCTCGAACACCGCGCCGCCGACATTCTCGAAGTAAACGTCGATGCCGTTCGGGCAGGCCGCCGCCAACGCTTCGGCCAGGTTGTCGTCGCGGTGGCTGACGCAGGCGTCGAAGCCGAGCTCCTCGGTGACGTAGGCGCATTTCTCCGGTGCGCCGGCGATGCCGACCGCGCGGCAGCCTTGTAACTTGGCGATCTGCCCGACGACGGCGCCGACCGCGCCGGACGCCGCGGACACCACCACCGTCTCGCCCGGTTTCGGCCGGCCGTGGTCCAGCAGGCCGACATAGGCAGTGAAGCCCGGCATGCCCAGCACCCCGACCCCCGTCGAGATCGGCGCTATGCCGGGGTCCAGCTTGCGCACGCCCTTGCCGTCGGACAAAGCGTATTCCTGCCAGCCGTTCCCGGTGACCGCGATATCGCCGGGCGAAAAACCGCCGATGTTGGATTCGACCACCTCGCTCACCGTTCCGCCGACCATCACCGATCCGATCTGGACCGGCGCGGCATAGGATTTCGCGTCGCTGATCCGCCCCCGCATATAGGGATCCAGTGAAAGATAGAGCGTCCGGCAAAGCATCTCGCCGTCGCCCGGCGTCGGCATGGCGCCCTCGACCATGTCGAAGTCGCTTTCCTTCGGTGCGCCGACCGGCCGCGCCGCCAGCACGATCTGGCGGTTGATGGTATTGGTCACTGTCTATTGCTCCTCATGTCCAACGCTGAAGTCATTCATTCCCGACCGGTCGATGCCGCGCAACAGCCAAAGCGGCCGGCGGACGAAATCCACCACGCCCGATCGGGCGGCCAGCGTCGCGCCGAGCCCGCGGTCGAAATGCGAGGTCGCCGGCATGAACCGCAGCACATAGCCGGCCCGGCGCCGGGTGGACCGGTTCGGCCGGGAGCCGTGGATCATATAGACGTCGTGGAACGACATCTGCCCGGCCTTCAACACCACGTCGCGCGCGCCGCCCTCGTCGAATTCGCCGGCCTCAAGTTCCTGGTTCAACACGATGCCGTCGCGCTCGGTCACCCGATGCCGCAGCAGCCGGCCCGCCGCATGCGAGCCCGGCACGTACCGCAGGCACCCGTTCTCGGCGTCGCAATCGTCCAAAGCGATCCAGACGGAGCAGGTGGCCAGCGGCCGGATCGGCCAGTATTCGCCGTCCTGATGCCACGGCACTTCCTTGCCATAACCGGCCGGCTTGCCGAACAGCGTCGTCCCCCACAGCACGATATCCGGCCCGATCAACTGCTCCACCATGTCCAGCACCGCCGGCAGCCGCGCGAACTCCAGCCACTCCTCGGCGCCGCCCAGGCCCTGCACCCCGCCGCTCCGGATATGCGGGCAGAACATGGAATCGCGGCTCACGTCGGGGTTGGCCGCGATCAACCGATCGAGCGCCGCGCGCATCCGCGCCAGCGTTTCCTCGGGCAGCCGGTAGTCCGGCACCACCAGCCCCTCGCGCCGATAGGTCGCGACTTCCGCCTCGCTCAACCGCGCACTTTTGTTCGTGCTCATCGGTCCAATCCTATCCGAAAGGCCGACGTTCACCTATTTCGGCGCATTCATCGGCTTATTGGCGGTCCAGTCGAAGGTGCCGAGATCCCGCTCCCGCACGGCCTCCTTCCAGCCGACCGCTTCGGAGCGGTGCTTGAAGTTCATGCCTTCCGGCGAGTGCCGGGTGATGCCGTCGAAGACGGTCGCCAGCATCTGCGTGTTCTGCAAACCCATCGCGTCCAGCGCCTGGTTGACCACCAGCTTTTGCATCATCAGCTGGTTGACCGGCACGCCCGCGATCCGTTCCGCCAGCGCCTCGACTTCCGCGTCCAGTTGGTCGTCCGGCACCGCCTTATGGACGAGCCCGATCCGCTCCGCCTCGCGCCCGTCGATCTTGTCGCCGGTGAACAGCATGCGCTTGGCCCGCTCCGCGCCGACCCGGTAGATCCACATCATCGTCGTCGGGCAACCCCAGACCCGGGCCGGCATGTAGCCGATCTGCGCGGTCTCGCCCATGACGAGCAGGTCCGAACAAAGCGCGATATCGGACCCGCCCGCGACCGCATAGCCATGCACCTTGGCGATCACCGGCCGATGGCTCCGCCAGAGCGACATGAAATGCTCGGTATTGCGGCTCATGAAGGCGTAATCCTTCATCGGATCCCACGGCATCTCCTGGACGCCGGCGTTGGTCCCGGCCGCCTGGGCGTAGTAGGTGAGGTCGTAGCCGGCGCAGAACGCGTCGCCGGCGCCTGAGAGCACGATCACGTGCACGCCGTCGTCAGCATTGGCCCGCGCGACGCAGTCGGAAAGCTCGCCGGGCAATTCGTCGTCGATCGCGTTGTAGACCTCCGGCCGGTTCAACGTGATGCGCCCGATGCGTCCGTCTTTCTCGTACAGAACCTTCGCCATGTCGTCCCTCCCGCCGGTTGCTTTGGAGGAGCCTAGCCGGGCGGCGGGCTATGGCAAGGCCAGGCCGGCCCGCGCCCCCGTCCCAACCACCCATACAGGGTACCCTTGGGGTGGTTGGGACGGGGGCGCGGGCCGGCCTGGCTGCACCAAAGGAATCCCCGCCGGGCACGCTTGTTCGGTACGGCCAGCCGGGCCACAATCCCCTCCAACATCACATGGAGGGATCGAAAAGTATGACGCGCATGTCGGGCGGCCAGGCCCTGGTCAAATCTGTACTGCAACACGGCGTGGACACGATCTTCGCGCTGCCGGGGGTGCAGGTCGACCACCTGTTCAATGCCCTGCACGACGAAGGCAACGCGATCCGGGTGATCCACACCCGGCACGAGCAGGGCGCCGCCTACATGGCCAACGGCTATGCGCAGTCGACCGGCAAGGTCGGCGTGTTCGCGGTGGTGCCCGGCCCGGGCCTGCTCAACACCACGGCGGCGCTGGCCACGGCCTATGGCTGCAACGTCCCGGTACTGGCGATCTCCGGGCAGATCCCGTCCTACGCCATCGGCCGCGGCCTCGGCATGCTGCACGAGATACCGGACCAGTTGGCGATGATCCGGGGCGTCACCAAATGGGCGGAGCGGATCGAGCATCCGTCGCAGGCGCCGGCCCTGGTAAACGAGGCGTTCCGCCAGCTACAGACCGGCCGGCCCCGGCCGGTCGAGATCGAAATGGCGCTCGACGTGATGGCCGACCAGGCCGAGGTCGAACTGCTGGCGCCGGGCGAGATTCCGCCTGCCCCCGCGCCCGATCCGGAGGCAATCGCCTCGGCCGCGAAGAGCCTCGGCGAAGCGGAGAACCCGGTGATCGCGGTCGGCGGCGGCGTGTTCGGGGCCGAGGCGGAACTGCTCGAACTGGCGGAGATGCTGCAGGCCCCGGTGCTCGCCAACCGCATGGGCCGCGGCGCGCTCAGCGACCGCCACTACCTCGCCCAGACCAACCCAGCCGGCTTCGATCTCTGGCAGGATGCCGACGTGGTGCTCGGCGTCGGCACCCGCATGCAGACGCCGATGATGTTCTGGGGGCCGAAGGGCAAGAAGATCCTGCGCATCGACATCGATCCCATCGAAATCGGTCGCCACGGCAAGCCGGCGCTCGGCATCGTCGCCGACGCCAGGGCCGCCCTGGCCGCGCTGATCCCCGAGGTCGCCAAGCACAACAAGCAGCGCGCCTCGCGGGAAGCGGAACTGAACGCGCTGAAACAGGCCAAGATCGCCGAGTTCGAGGAGAAGCTGGCGCCCCAGATGGCCTACCTGAAGGTCCTCCGCGACGCCCTGCCGGACGACGGCATCCTGGTCGACGAACTGACCCAGGTCGGCTACATGGCCCGCATCGCCTTTCCGGTCTACCACCCGCGCACCCTGATCGGCAGCGGCTACCAGGGCACGCTCGGCTCGGGCTACGCAACCGCGCTCGGCGTCAAGGTGGCCAACCCGAACCGGCCGGTGCTGTCGGTCAACGGCGACGGCGGCTTCATGTACAACGTGCAGGAAATCTCGACCGCCGTGCAGCAGAACATCGCGCTGCCGGCGATCGTGTTCGAAGACGGCGCCTTCGGCAACGTGCAGCGCATGCAGCGCGAGCTGCATGACGGCCGCGTCATCGCCACCGACCTGCAAAATCCTGACTTCGTCGCCTTGGCGGAAAGCTTCGGCGCCGCCGCCTTCCGCGCCGACTCGCCGGACCAGCTCGCCAAGGTCCTGCCGGAAGCCCTCGCGCTGAATGGCCCCAGCATTATCGCCGTCAAGGTCGGCCGCATGCCAGACCCCTGGACGACGATCATGCCCCGGCGGAGTTAGGCGATCCCATAGCGACACACGTCCCTCTCCCCACGCTTGCGGGGGGAGAGGTTAGGTGAGGGGGGTATCGATGCCGGTCACCCCCTCACCCAACCCTCTCCCCCTCAAGGGGGCGAGGGCTTTCCGAACAGTCGATTGCCGTCCCAAACCCCGTTAGATAATCGCGTGCCGCACCTTGGCGGAAACCCACTCGCTGACCACCACGGTTGCCAGAATCACCACAAAGATCAGCGTCACCTGCGGCCAGGCCAGCACGTTGAGCGACGCCTGCAATTGCAGGCCGATGCCGCCGGCGCCGACCAGGCCCAGGATGGTCGACTCGCGGATGTTGATGTCCCAACGGAACACCGAGATGCCGAAGAAGGCCGGCAGCACCTGCGGCACGATGGCGTAATCGACCACCTGCGCGGCGCCCGCGCCGGTCGCGGTGACGGCCTCCACCTGGGTCTCGTCGATCTCCTCGATCGCCTCGTACAGCAGCTTGGCGATGAAACCGATCGACCGCAGCCCGATGGCGACGATCCCGGCCAGCACGCCCGGCCCGATGATGGAGACCAGCAGCAGCGCCCAGATCAGCGAGTTGATCGAGCGCGACGCGACGATGATGAACAAAGCCACGGGGCGCACGAACATCACGCTCGGCGTGGTGTTGCGCGCCGCCATGAATGCGACCGGCAACGCGAACAGGATGCCGAGCAGGGTGCCGAGCGTCGCAATGTTGATGGTGTCCCAAAGCGGCAGCCAAAGCTCGTTGATATAGCCCCACCGCGGCGGGAACATGCGGCTGCCGATGTCGGCCGCCTGGCGCGGCGCGTCGGCGACGAAGGCCCAGATCGTGTCCGCCGTCATCACCTGCCAGCAATAAACGAACAGCGCCACAAGGCAGAGCCAGCCGGCCCAGAGCGTGAGCTGCGCCCGGGTCGTCCGATGCCGCCAGACCGGTTTTTCTTCCGCCGCCGTCGCCATCACTGCACCCACTTGCGGACGTAGCTGGAGGAATATTCCGCCACCATGACGATGGCGATGATGATCAGCAGAATCGCGCCGGCCGAGTCGAACTCGTACCGGTCGATGGCCGTGTTCAGCGTCGCGCCGATGCCACCGGCGCCGACGATGCCGATCACCGCCGACTCGCGGAAATTGATGTCCAACCGATAAAGCGACAGGCCGATCAGCCGCGGCATCACCTGCGGCTGGATCGCATAGTTGACCAGCTGCCACCAGGAGGCGCCGGTCGCCCGCACCGCCTCGGCCTGCGCCTCGTCGATATCCTCGATGTCCTCGGCCAGCAGTTTCGCCAGGAAGCCGATGGTCGCGAACGACAGGGTCAGGAAGCCGGCGAACGGCCCGAAGCCGAACATCGCGACGAACAGGATGGCGATGATGATTTCCTGCAGGGCGCGGGAGACGGCGATGATGCTGCGGCAGACCAGATAGACGGCGCGCGGCGCTATGTTCCGCGCCGCGCCGATGCCGATCGGCACCGAGATCAGCACGCCGACCACCGTCGAAGTCACGGTCATGGTCAGGCTCTCGACCAGGCCCTGGGAAATGTCGGTCCAGCGGGTGGTGAAGTCCGGCGCCAGGAATCCCTGGATGAACCGCCAGCCGCGCTCCAGCCCCTCCAGCACCCGGACCCAGTTGACCTCCAACGAGCCGACCGCCGCGATCAGGTAGACCAGCGCCCCGCCGTAGATGGCGTAGCGCCAGCGGCGGTCGCGGATCAGCACCGGCGGGCGGCGCCAGACCCGCGGATGCGCGGTGTCGCTCATGCTCAGACCAGGCCGGCGAGGCGTTCCTCGCGCTCGCGCTCGTCCTCGTCGTCTTCGCCGTCCTCGCCGTCGCGGCGGCGGATCGCGGTCCAGTCCTCCTCGCCGTAGATCCGGGTCAGCACCGTCTCGTCCAGCGCCTCCGGGCTGCCGTCGAACACCACGCTGCCCGCCTGCAGGCCGATGATGCGCTTGGTGAACTGCCGCGCCAGCACCACGTCGTGGATGTTGATGATCGCCGGCAGCGCCCGCTCCTGGCAGATCTCGACGACCAGCCGCATGATCTGGCGCGACGTCTTGGGGTCCAGCGACGCGGTCGGCTCGTCGATCAGCAAGAGCTCCGGGTCCTGTTCCAGCGCCCGGGCGATACCGACCCGCTGCCGCTGCCCGCCGGACAGCGCGTCGGCCCGCTTGTCCGCATGCTGAATCAGGCCGACCCGGTCGAGCAGGGCAAAGCCCTTCTCCACGTCGCCGGGCGGATACCGCCGGGTAAAACTCCGCCAGAACGGCACATAGCCGAGGCGGCCGGACAGCACGTTCTCCATCACCGTTAGCCGCTCGACCAGGGCGTATTCCTGGAAGATCATGCCGATCCGCCGACGGGCCCGGCGCAGCTCTCGCCGCGAGAGCGCGGTGATCTCCAGGTCGCCCAGATGCACCTGGCCGGCGGTCGGCTCGACCAGCCGGTTGACGCAGCGGATCAGGGTCGATTTACCGGCGCCGGAGGGGCCGATCAAGCCGACCACCTGCCCCTCCGGCACCTCGAACGAGACGTCGGCAAGCGCCTTGTCGCCGGTCGCGTAGGTCTTCGTCAGACCGGTTACCCGCAGCACGCTTGTCCCCCCGACGTCAGTTTTCTGCCTTGCCTACTGGCAAGAATAGGAGACGCCGTTGGCTTCGTCGATCTTGCGGATCACCGCCCAGTGCTCCTTGAAGGTGATCGGCACGAACTGCGCCTCGCCGGACTTCGAGAACTCCGCCTCCAGCGAGCTGCCCGCCCATTCGAACGAGAAGAAGGCTTCCTTGATCTTGTCCTGCAGGTCCGGCTTCAGGTTGTGGGCGATGCCGTAGCCGGTGGTCGGAAAGGTCTGCGACTTGAAGATCGACACCACCTGGTCGGACTTGATGACGTCGCGGCTGACCATCCGCCGCAGCACCGAGTTGGCGATGGCCGCCGCGGGATAGTCCTTGTTGGCGACGCCCAGGATCGAGTTGTCGTGCTTGCCGGAGAACACCGGTTCGAAGTCCTCGCCGGCCACCATGCCGTAGTCGGCCTTCAAAATCGCCGACGGCGCCTTGAAGCCGGAATTCGAGGTCTGCGAGGTGAACGCCATCTTCTTGCCCTTGATGGCCTCGACCTTGTCGATGCCCGAACCCGGATAGGTCAGGATTTCCATCTCATAGCCGAACGAGCCGTCGGCGGATGCCATCATGGTGAACGGCCGGAAACCGGCGCAGGCGACGGCCAGCGGGTTGGAACCGGTGTTGAAGCCGGCGATATGCAGCCGGCCGGCGCGCATCGCCTCGATCTGCGCGGCATTCGACTGGACCGGGAAGAACTGCACTTTCTTGCCGGTCAGCTTCTCCATATGGGCCAGGAAATCGGACCAGACCTCGGCGTAAACCGCCGGATCCTCGACCGGCGTATAGGCGAAAATCAGTGTCGACGGATCGACCTGATCCGCCGCATTCGCCGGGATATCGGCGATCAGGTCGCCGTCGGTGTCTTTGTAGCGGCTGTCGAGCGTGAATGCCGCGACGGCCGGACTGGCGAACAAAACAACGGCGGCAAGCGCCGAAACAAGCTTCTTCATCATTTGCCTCCCGATTGAGAACTCGGCGCCGAAACGCCCGTTTTGCCTTCTGCTATACACCGATAAAGGGGTTCAATGACAGTTTCATTACAGTTCAATTACAGATCTTTTCCGAAAGGAAAGCCGCTGTCGAGCGCGACGTTTCCGGCGGCAAGTCCCCTCGATCAGCCGGCAAAACCGATGTATCGGCGCGTTGCGGCGGGTCAAGCATCGTGGATGGAAAAACGCCGGCGGTCAGTCCGCCGCTCGATACAGGTGCCACAGATCGGCGACGCCGTTCAGCCGATGCTTGCCGGCGTTCTCGAGTTCGATGCCCGAACCGGCGATCAGATCCCTGACGGTACGGGAGATGACGACCTCGCCGGGACCGGCGAAGCGCGCAACGCCGGCGGCGATGTCGGCCGCCACGCCGTCGACCTGGCCGTCCTGCATATCCACCTCGCCGGTATGGACACCAATCCGAACCGTGACACCCTGCAACCGCAGCAGCCCGGCTATCGACAGCGCGCAGTGGATCGCTCGCGCCGGGCCGTCGAACGTGGCCCGGAACCTGCCCACCGGCGAGGCGGTCGCCTTGCCGCGAAAACGGGCGAGTTCGCTCGCCAAGGCGTCGTGCGCGGGGCGGAACCGATTTCCGTGTCCTCCCTCGATCTCGGCATGCACAATCGTCGCCAACACCCGGTTCGACAGGCCGGCGGGTTCGGCTTCTGCGATAAACGAGCCGATCAGGTCGATGATCTTTCCCGTATTGTCGCCTACGAAGAACAGATGATCGTCGCCGGGCAGCTCGACATAGCGCGCGCCGGGGATCTGCTCACCCAGAAAGCGGCCGTCCTCGACGTCGATGGTCACGTCCCCGGTCCGGTGGATCACGATGGTCGGGACACGGATGGTTGGCAGGATGTCGCTGATATCGATCTCACTGTTCATTTTCATCAGCGCCGCCGCGGCGCCGGGATTGGCCCCCAACCGTTCAAACTTGCCCCACCAGTGCTGGAAGTCGGCATTGCCGGCCATCGACGGTGCGAAGTTCGCCAGGGTCTTGCCGGTGCCCCAATCCTCGTCGATATAACGGAACAGCTCGCGCAGCGATTCCGCCGTCGGGAACCAAGATGTGAACCGCGCGAAAGCGCCATACAGGATCAGAGACCGGCAGCGATCTGGATGGCTGGCTGCGAACATGGCGGATAACGAGCCGCCCTCCGATATCCCCATGATCGCGGCCGTCTCCAGCCCGACCGCGTCCATCACGGCGCGGATATCGTCCATGCGTTCGTCCAGGCCCGGCAGGTCGCCGACCTGATCGGACAGTCCGGTGCCGCGCTTGTCGAACATGGTCACCCGCGCGACCGTACCGAGACGTCTGAGCGCCCGCGCGAAGCCCGGCTCGTCCCAGTAGTTTTCGATATGGGAAACGAAACCGGGTGTCAGCACCAGGTCTACGGGACCGTCCCCGAAGACCTGGTAGGCAACGTGCACCCCGCCGCTCTTGGCGTAGTGGGTCGCCGGTTTGTCCGATATCGGAAGGTTCAGGGCGGGCGTCGGCAGGGGCGGAACGGGACGGCTGCATGCGGAACCGTCAACGGCACCGCGCACCTTTTCCAACGCGGCACTCGGCTTTATCCCCGCGTCGGCAAGCAGGCGGTTTGCCGTGGCTAGCTGTTGCTCCGCCTGCGTTCGGTAGCCGGCTCTCGCCAGCATCGAACAAAGGTCAGCGTGCGCCGCTTCGTCCAGCGGGTCGACTTGCACAAGCGACCGCGCATAACGCAACGCCGCGCAGGGCTCCGCCGACAGCCGGCTTATCAGGGCCCGAAGAATTTCGCCGTGAAGGGCGCGTGCATCCTCGCGTTCGGCAATGCACCAGGATTGAAAACCATCGCATCTCGGCAGGAAAAGCCCGTCCAGAAAGGCGCCTTGCAGCACCTGGGCAAAATCTTGCAGCTCCGATGTTTCGATCGCCGCCAGTCCGGCGGCGCATCGTCGACGAACGGCAAGCACGTCGACATGGACGCCGGCGGGATCGAAACGCACCGTGTCCCGGTCGGCGACGATGCGCGCCGTCTCCGGATCGTTGACCAGCGGCCGCAGCCGGCTGAGGCTCCAGCGCAACGCGCCGCGCGGATCGTCGGGCAGATCCCAGAACATAGCGCATAGATGATCGCGCCGGTGTGCCCTGCCGGTCATTGCCAGATATGCCAGCAGTGCGCGGGTTTTCTTTGATCGCGGCAGCGCCACCGGCTCGCCGTCGCGCGCAACTTCGACGCCTCCCATCAAGCGAAGAGTCAGCATCGTGCGTTTCCACCCCTGAAAAACGGCAGGCAGCCGCCACCTCTTGCCATTCCCGACCGGCAAAAGACAACGCCCACCGCACCGATTTGGCGCAACATCGCATGCGCCAGTCTACTTACCAGTGAGTATTGTCACAAACCCATACAGATGGCTGAGGCGGATACGCCGCCTAGACTGTCACAGTGTCGGTCCCGGCCGAAAACCGGGGCACACGGAACTTGCGCCGGTAGGCGCCTGGCGAAATGCCGGTAATCCGCTTGAACAGGCGGCGGAAAGACGCGGAATCCTCGTAGCCGACGCGCCATCCGATTTCGTCGACGGGGACGTCGCTGCCCTCCAACCGTCGCTTGGCGTCTTCGATCCTTAGTTTCTGTACGTAGGCAATAGGCGCATGGCCGGTCGCCTTGGTGAATCGTCGCTTGAAAGTTCGCTCGGCCAGTCCGGACCGGCGCACCATTTCGTCGACCGGCGCCGCCACTGAAAAATGTGTCGACAGCCAGTCCTGCGCGTCGCGGACGACAGCGTCGTCGTGATCCGTCGATCCTTGAAACACGATGTAGGGGCTAAGGCCATGCTCGTGCCATTGCAGGGCATAGAACTTGGTCGCAGCGTGCGCCGCCGTCGGGCCGACGTGCCGCGCGATCAGATACAGCACCAGGTCGTGCCAGGAGTTGGATGCGCCGGACGACACGAACTGTTCGCGGTCGCCGGATGCCACCAGGGCCTTCTCCGGCAATAGGCGGACGGCGGGAAACGTCTTGCGAAACGTCTGCTCGTAGCCCCAGTGGATGGTCGCGTCCTGACCGTCGAACAGGCCGGTTTCGGCCAGCAGGAACACTCCGGAACAGGCGGAGCAGAGCGTCGCGCCCCGTTCGTGCATCGCCGCCAGCCACGAGACCAGGGCCGGATACCGCCCGCATTGCCAAGCCGGCCCGGAGACGACCACCGACGGCACGATGACAATGTCGGTCGCATCGACCTCCTCGATCCCGCGATGCGCGGCGATTGACAGGCCACTCGCCAACGGCACGTCGCCGCGTCGCTCGCCGACGATCTCCATATCGAACGGGTCCCGGTCGGGCAGTGCGTAACCGGCCCCCGCCAGCATCTCGAACGAATTCATCACATCGTAAATGCCGCTCAGCGTCGAGATGACCGCGTCGGGTATGGCGACCAGGCTGATATGCAATCTATCCATCGTCGGTTGCGGTGCCCCCCAATGGCACGTTCGGACCGGTACTGGCCAGTTTGGCTCTGATGCCCCCGCCATTCAAACGCCATCTTTCCGGCACCGGCGCGCCGCTTCGGTGCGTTCGGCAATCTTGATGGCGACCGAAGCATGCTTTCGACCGGCGAAAAAACAACGGCAAACATCGGGAAGCGCGGCAATTTCCACGCGCCGCGCCGCAATTTCCACGCTGGTTCACACGGGGCTTCACATGTCTCGACCTCATGTATCCGTCGCTATCGAGAAGAAACCGCACGACGGGAGACAGCGAGATGACCGGGCCGACGGAAAGTTCCAAACCCAAGACAGATCCAGAAGGTCATGAAGCGTGGGAATCGCGCGACGGCCTGACCGGCATGGTTCAGCGTCTTGTCCGCGTCGCGGCCGTATCGGCTGCGCGCCGGCAACGCTGGCGGGAAGTCGCCCAGATGCGCTCGCTCAGCGACGCGTATCTCCGTGACATCGGCATGAGCCGGTTCGGCGTCGCCTGGAGCGTCCCGCATGGCACGGCGCGGCCCGCGCTACGCCGGACCTCCTGAACGCCGGCAGCGGTTTTGTCCCCCTCAATCCAAAAAATCTAGGAGAAGACCATGACCATGGACCAAGCCAAGCTGGAAGCCTTCGCCGGCCAACTCGTCGGCGACCTCGCCGCCGCCTATTCCGGCGTAATGGCCAACCTCGGCCACAAGCTCGGCCTCTACAAGGCGCTTGCCGGCGCCGGCGGCTTGACCTCCGACGCATTGGCGAAAAAGACCGGCACGCACGAACGCTACGTCCGCGAATGGCTGAACAACCAGGCCGCCGGCGGCTACGTCACCTACGATCCGGCCACCCAAACCTACGCCCTGCCGGACGAGCACGCGATGCTCCTGGCGGACAGCGACAGCGCCATGTTCGTCGCCCCGGCCTTCGACGTCGTGTCGTCGATCTGGCATGACGAAGACATGGTCGCCGACGCTTTCCGTACCGGCAACGGCATCGGCTGGCACGAGCACGACTGCCGCCTGTTCCACGGCGTCGAGGCGTTCTTCCGGCCTGGCTACAAGGCCAATCTGGCGACCGCGTGGATTCCGGCTTTGGAAGGCGTCGACGAACGTCTTAAGCAGGGCGGTAAGGTCGCCGATGTCGGCTGTGGCCACGGCGCATCCACCGTCATCATGGCGGAAGCCTATCCCAACGCCCGCTTCCACGGCTTCGATTACCACAAGGCCTCCATCGAGACGGCGCGCAGCCGCGCCAAGGACGCCGGCGTGGAAGACCGCGTCCGGTTCGACGTGGCCAGCGCCAAGTCATACGGCGGCAAGGGTTACGACCTCATCTGCTTCATGGACTGCTTCCACGACCTCGGCGACCCGCTCGGCGCGGCCCAGCACGCCCGCGAGGCCCTGGCGCCCGGCGGCACGGTGCTGATGGTCGAGCCGTTCGCCAACGACCGTGTCGAGGACAACCTGAACCCGGTCGGCCGGCTCTACTACGCCGCGTCGACCTGCCTCTGCACGCCGAATTCGCTGTCCCAGGAAGTCGGGCTCGGCCTTGGCGCCCAGGCCGGCCAGGCACGCCTCGCCGAAATCCTGAACGAGGCCGGCTTCAGCCATGTCCGCCGCGCCGACGAAACCCCCTTCAACATCGTTCTCGAAGCCCGGCTCTAGGCACGGCGAATACCGATAAGGAACTTAGATATGAAAGCAAAAGCCTCCATACCGGCGATATTCGCCGCTGCGCTGTTACTCGCCTTGCCGGGCGAAGCCAGGGCCGTCGTCTTCACCGACGGCAATCTCAGTGTAGTCAACCCTGTATTTCCCGGACCTTCGACGACAACGATCATGGCCGACGGCAAAGACAACCCGAATACGCCTTTCATCACATTCGGAACCATAGGCGGCGGATCGGGCTTCGTCAGAATCCGGCAGTCGTTCGACCCCTCGGAACATCTCGGCGCCCACGATCTGCGGCTCTTCTTCGGGCCGGTGGAAAAGGGCGTCGGCCTCACCCTGAAAACCGCCAGGTTCTTCCAGGACGTGTCCGATGTGAACGACCCTGCCGCCACAGGTCCAATCGTTCTCGACCTCGATGTGTCAACGGGCGGCACTCGAACCGTCGACCTCGATCCCGCGTCGATCCCGCCGTTCGACTTCAACACCTACAACGGCGTAGAGATCAGGATCGACTACGAGAACCCGCAAGGCGACCCGAACGACTTTGCACTCGCGGTGTTCAATGCGTTCGGCGTAACGAAGGTGGAACAGCCCGCCGATGTCGCCGAACCCGGGTCCTTTGCGCTGCTAGGCCTCGGCATCGCCGGGCTGCTGGGCACGCGCCGACGCCGGCCCGCCTGACAACCTTCGATAACCAACCGATATCCCACCCGGCGCTTTGCCGGGCGGGCCGGGAGGACGCTCCATGCCGACCTTGCAGATTGACGACACAACCCTGGCCTATACCGACAAGGGCGTCGGAGAACCGGTCATTATGGTCCATTGCAGCGGTGGCTCGCGCCGGCAATGGCGGGGCTTGACCGACCGGCTGGCGGCCCGCTACCGCGTGCTGGCGCCCGACCTCTACGGCTACGGCGAAACCTCGCCCTGGCCGGCCGACCGGTCGTTCAGCGTCGCCGACGAATGCGCCCTGATCCGGGCGTTGATCGACGAAGCCGGTGAACCCGTCCATCTGGTCGGCCACTCCTACGGCGGCGCCCTCTGCCTCGACGTGGCCCTGGAACTGAGCGGCAAAATCAAGAGTCTCGCGCTCTACGAGCCGGTCGCCTTCCATCTTCTCCGCCTGCACGGCGACGCCGCCGGCTGGGCCGAAATCGGTCAGCTCGCGCTACGTCACATCGACCTGGTCCGCGACGGCGAATTGGAGAGCTGCGCTGAGGCCTTCATGGATTACTGGATCGGCGGCGCGGCCTGGCAAGGCATGCCGGCGGAGGCGCGCGCCGCCGTCACCGCGACAATGCCGAAGATCGCCCTGGAATTTCGGAACTGCTTCGAGTCCGCCCTCCGGCTTGACGACTACGGTCAGATCGCTGCGCCCACATTGCTGCTGCGCGGCTCCGACACCACGCTCGCCGCCCGGCGCGTCACCGAACTGCTGTCCGACGGCCTCCCAAACCGCGCCGTCGTCTGCGTCGAAGGCGCCGGCCATATGGGGCCGGTCACCCATGCCGGCCTCGTCAACGACGCAATCGCCGATCATCTGGAGAGTCACGCCGGGCCGCCCGCCTACGCGGCCACGAAAGGGGTGGCCGTCTGATGATTTGCAAAGACCGTTTCATCGAAGACTGCAAACGCGCCGTCTGCGACGGTCAGAAAGCTCTGCGCGAGTTGGTGCGCGAGGCAGTGACGGATCCCGCCGGTATCGTCGCCGAGCTCGGCGAGCCGACATCGGCAGGCATCGCGCCGCTCTACCGCGGCCCCGGTCTGACCGTCATCAATTTCGTCTGGGCGCCCTACATGACGCTCTTGCCGCACAACCACAACATGCCCGCTATCATCGGCATCTACGGCGGGCGCGAGGACAACATGTTCTGGCGCCGCGTCCCGCACGCCGACTACGCACCGGGTATCGAGGCGGCGGGCGCCAAGTCCCTCGGCCCCGGCGACGTCGCGAGCCTCGGCCCGGACATCATCCACTCGGTCGCGAACCCCATCGCCAAGTTCACCGCCGCCATCCATGTCTATGCCGGCGACTTCTTCGATCCGCCCGCGCCGCGCAGCCAGTGGGATCACGAAAGCCTGGTCGAACAGCCCTGGGACATGGACCACACCCGCGCCGTTTTCCGCGCGGCCGAAGCCCGCTGTCGCGCGGGCTGACTTAACGGGAGGCAGCAACAGATGCTGAGATACTGGCTTATCGGACTAACCCTGGTCGTGACGGCATCGACGATCTCGATCGCGCTTTACGACCCGACCGACGGCATCCGGCCGGTCGAGGATGCCGACTTCTACAAAAACGGCCGCTATCCGGAAGCCCAGGTGCGGCTCGGCAACCTGCTGTTTTTCGACAAAATCCTCTCCGGCAATAAGAACATCGCCTGCGTCACCTGCCATCAGCCGACGCTCGGCACCTCGGACGCCTTGGCCCTGCCCCTCGGCGAAGGCGCCGCAGGTCTGGGGCGGGAGCGGCGCGTTGTCGCCGACACGCCGCTACTCGGCCGGGTGCCGCGCAACTCGCAGGCGCTCTATTTCCTGGGCGCGCGCGAGTTCTCCAGCCTGTTCCACGACGGTCGCGTCGAGGTCGATCCCAACGGCAACTGGGAAAGCGGCTTTTGGTCGCCCGCCCGCGAGCAACTGCCCGCCGGCCTCGACAACGTGCTCGCAGTACAGGCCATGTTCCCGGTGCTCTCGGACATCGAAATGGTCGGCCACAAGGGGGAGAATCCGGTGGCCACCGCGGTCGCCCTCGACAAACTCGCCGGACCGGACGGCGCCTGGGCGCTGCTGGCGCGGCGGCTGCAGGCGATCCCCGACTATGTCGACCTGTTCCAGGCAGCCTATCCCGATATCGCCAACCCGGAAGACATCACCTTCGTGCACGCCGCGAATGCCATCGCCGCGTTCGAAGCCACCGCCTTCCGCGCGGACGGCAGCCCGTTCGACCGCTACCTGAAGACCCGCGATCCCGGTCACCTGACCCGGGCCGCGCGGCGCGGCATGGCTTTGTTCTACGGCCCGGCCGGCTGTTCCGACTGCCATAGCGGCAAGTTCCAGACCGATCAGAAATTCCATGCCATCGCCATGCCGCAGATCGGCCCCGGCAAGAACGACGGCTGGGACCGCTCCTATTGGCGGGCCACCGGCTTCGCCGGTCGGCTGGAAGACCACGGCCGCGGCCGCGTAACCGGACGGGCGGAGGACAATCTCCGCTTCCGCACCCCGTCGCTGCGCAACGTCGAACTGACCGGTCCCTGGGGCCATGCCGGCGCCTACGCGACCTTGGAGGACACGGTGCGCCACCACCTCGACCCGGTCGGCGCGCTGGATCGGTATGACCCGGCACGGCTCGAACTCGCGGCCCTCGGCACGGTGATCGAGCAGACCGCGATGGGCTCGCGGCTGGAACACCGCCCAGTCAACCCGGCCCGCATCGCCGATTACGAGAAGCGCGACCGCTGGGTGCAGCAGTCTCCTGCGTTGCGCCAGACCATCGCTGCGGCCAACCAGCTCGACCCGGTGCGCTTAACCGACGACCAGGTCGACGACCTCGTCGCGTTCCTGAAAGCGCTGACCGATCCCCGTAGCCGGGATCAGAGCAACCTTATTCCGTCCCGCGTCCCCAGCGGTCTCCCAGTCGCGGATTGACGCGGACAGCGGAAACCCGGCCGGCCCGCGTCGCCGTCCCGATCGCCAAAGCTGGCACTTTGGGGTGGTTGGGGCGGGGGCCGGCCGGCCGGGCCACCAAAACGAAAACAAGGGCATCGCATCAACCGGAGAAAGAAGGAGACGTACATGAGCATCAGAGAGACAGTCACATCGGTGGCGCTGGTCTGCGCCTTCGGCATCGGCACGGGCATCGCCTGGGACCAGGCGATGCGGATCGGCAGCGCCAACGCCAATGCCGGCGGCATCGCCGCCACGGCTGGGAAGCAGGAGGCCACGGCCGCGGCGGGCGCCACCCAAGCCTACGACGCGCCGGTCGAACTGGACATCAATTTCGTATTCCATATCGACGACAACCTGCCCGAACAGGACGTGTTCATCGAGCGCGAGCCCGGTTCCGGCAAGGTCTACCGCGCGACCAAGGGCGACCAGAACCTGAAAGCGCCGCTCTATGCCGCGGCCAAGCCGCTGAAGCATGCGCCGTTCGACGCCGCCGCCGTCGGTCCCTGGCCGAAGGGCCGCGGCCTCGGCCTGACGCTCGGCGAATGGTTCGAGGCGGAAGGCAAGGGCAAGTACCGCTGCACGGACGGCCAGGGCCACATCGCGCTCGAATTCAACGGCCTGGTGCCGAACGGCGTTTACACCATGTGGCACTACTTCATGGCCTGGCCGCCGACCGAGCCGTTCATCGGCACCTACGACCTGCCGCTCGGCAGCCGCGACGGCGCTCAGTCGGTGTTCACCGCCGACGCCAAGGGCAAGGCCCGCTTCGAACGGAGCTTCAAGCCCTGCCTGCAACTGACCGGCGAGCACCTGGCCGCGGGCCTCGCCGTCGCCTGGCACAGCGACGGCAAGACCTACGGCGTCGAGCCCGGATCGTTTGCCACCAACGCGCACATCCAGCTCTACACCGGCCTGCCGAAACGCAGTGGTATCTAGGGGGACCGTTTCGGCAAAGCGCGGGCGCTCGTCGTTATCGACGGGCGCCCCTTTCTTCCCGGATCATCGGATAGAGCGTCGGCGACGCCCCGGCCTGGATCTTGCCGACAACCTCAAACCCATGCCGTTCGTACAACGAGATATTGCGCGCGTTGGTCGTTTCCAGATAAGCGATCGCACCGTCTTCGTCGCAGCGTCGGAGCGCCTGTTTCATCAGCGCCGTGCCAAGGCCTCTGTTCATGTAGGCCGGGTCCGCCGCGATCAGCGCCAGATGCCAGCACCGCCGGTCTCTCGGATGACAGGCATCCATCTGCGCGAACACCGATCCCACGTCGTCCAGAATGTCCGGTGGCGAGGTCGCGGCGAACAATGCCTCGATCCTATCGCCTTCCGGATCGACGCCCGGCGGCAGCCACAACGCCGCCGCCCGGCCGTCGTCGGCGATGTAGGCCGAGCTGTGCTCGAACGCCTTGCCGCCGAACGCCGCGGCGAACATCGGCATCGCCGCCAGATGCGTCGTTGCATCCGGCCAGGTCCAGCGGCACATCGGATCGGCCAGGAAGCCCAGCGCGATGGTCTGCAAGGCGCGGTCGCGGTCGGCGGCCGACGCGGTCTTCACTTTCGGCGTTTCCATTCTCATTCCTTTCGCGAAACGAACCAGACGTTCATCGGATCGTGCTCCAGCACGGTCCGCTCCGGCGCGTCGAAGCCTGCCGCCTTCAGCATCGCCTCCGCCGTCTCCCAGCCCCACATGGTGCCGAGCCCGGCGCCGCCCTGGCCGAGCGAGACCGGCATGCAATGCAGGCAGGACGCCGTATAGAGGAGCGGCGCGAACGGGAAGTCGAGGTTGTTGGCAAGATCCGCCGAGCCGCCGACATCCTGCATCAGGTGGATACCCCTCGACCGGAGCGCCCGCCAGATCCGGGCCAGCACGCCCGCCGGGTCCTTCTGATCATGAATTGCGTCGAACGAGGTGATCAGGTCGTAACGCTCGACCTCGTCGAAACCGGTCAGGTCCAGCGTCTCGAACCGAATGTTGTCGAGACCCGCCGCCGCCTGTTTGGCCCGGTCGATCGCATCCCGTTCCAGGTCGTAGCCGGTGAATCGGCTGTTCGCATACCGCTTCGCCATCGCGGCCAGCGCCCGGCCGGACCCGCAGCCGGCATCCAGCACATCGATCCCGGCTTCCAGCCGCCCGGGCAGTTCCGGCGCCAGCGGCAGCACCGTGTCGAACAGTTGCGCCACCACGGTCTGCCCGCTGTCCTCGGCCATGATCGCGTGGAAATGCGGATACTCGCCGTATTGAAGGCCGCCGCCGTCCCGGAACCCGTCCAGGATCCGATCCTGCACCGCGCCGCCCATGCCGATCAGTTGCGCATAGACGGCCATGTTGCCGAGCGGCGCGCCCTTCGTCAGGCAGGCGGCATGTTCCGCCGGCAGCCGATAGGTCTTGGTCGCGCCGTCGTAGGCGACGATACCGCCTGTCACCATCACGGCCAGCCATTCCCGGACATAACGTTCGTTCAGGCCGGCGGCGTCGGCGATCGCCTGCGACGTACTCGACGGCAGGCCGTTCATAACGTCGAACAGGCCGGTGCGGTGCCCGATCGAAAGCATCAGCGCGACGGCCCCGCCATTCAGCATCCCGCCGACCTTGTCGGCGAACAGTTCGGCGGCGGCCTGGTCCATGGGCGGCGTCGTCTGGGCTTCAGTCATCCTTCACTCCGGTTATGACCAGCCCAATTCCCTCAATCGGCGGCAGAACCTATCCGCACGATCCGCCCGGGCAGTATGACAACGGACACGTTTTTTCGGACAAATCGGTATCGCCCGTATACAGCAGCACCGTCCTTTCACCGTCCCCAACCCTCCTGACAGAATGCTGTCAGGAGGCCTGTGCGACGATAGCTCATCGCAACCCAATGCATGGAGACGTAACGATGAGCTTCACCCCGGAACACTTCACCGTTTGGACCGAAATCCCGGCCGCCGACCTGGACAGGGCAATTGCCTTCTACAGCGCGGTTTTCGATACTGAGCTAAACAAGGACGAGACCGGACCGAACCCCTTTGCCATGTTCCCGACCTCCACACCGGGTGGCGTCGCAGGCCACCTCTATCCTGGCAAGCCCGCCGCCGACGGCGCCGGACCGACCGTGCACCTCGCCTGCCCCGACACGCTGGAAAAGACGCTCGAACGCGTGAAGAAAGCCGGCGGCCAGGTGATCTCCGACGTCCAAACCATCCCCGCCGGGCGCTTCGCCTATTGCCTCGACACCGAAGGCAATTCGCTCGGCGTATTCTCGCGCTAGGCTTCGCACGCTAGGCTTCGCACGCGATGCTTTCGGACCCGGCCACCCGGGCCCCCGTCCCAACCCCCCAAACAAGGTACCCTCGGGGTGGTTGGGACGGGGGGGCGGGTGGCCGGGCGCTTCGCCGAAGGCGGACAGACTAGCCATGCGACGCGCCGACCGCCTGTTTCAGATCGTCCAGTACTTGAGGGGCGGTCGGCTCGTCACCGCGGCGACCCTCGCCGAACGCCTGGAGGTGTCGGAGCGCACCATCTACCGCGACATCGCCGATTTGCAGGCGTCCGGCGTGCCGATCGATGGCGAGGCCGGCATCGGCTACATCATGCGCGACGGTTACGACCTGCCGCCCTTGATGTTCACCCGCGACGAGATCGTCGCCCTGGTCGCCGGCGCCCGCCTGATCCGCGCCTGGGGCGGCGCGGCCATGGCCCGCGCGGCGGAGGAGGCCCTGGTCAAAATCGAATCCGTCCTGCCGGACGCCGAACGCCGCCGCGCCAACCAGGTCGAGATCCACGCCATGGCCTGGGAGATGACCCCGGCCGTCCGCGCCCGCATCGACGAGATCGAAGCGGCGGTGGAGGCCCGCCGCCGCCTGACCCTCGCCTACAGAGACGCCGAGGAGCGGAAGACCGAACGCACCGTGCGCCCGCTCGGCCTCTGGTTCTGGGGCAAGGTCTGGACGCTGGTCGCCTGGTGCGAACTTCGCGACGACTTCCGCATGTTCCGCCTCGACCGCATCGCCGCCATGAACGACGCCGGCGGCCCGTTCCGGCCGGAACGCGGCAAAACGCTCACCGACTTCTACCGCGCCATGGAGGAAGAGTGCTGAGAGGTCGATCCATCGCCGTCCGGCCGCAAGCCCGGGCGGCGATGGGCCGCGGCCGAGCTATTCCCGCCAATGCACGATTGCGAAGTGGACTATGAAATCATCGTTTCCGATCCGATCGATGCGGAGCGTGTTCGTACCTGCGTTCAGCTGCCTTTAGCTGTTGTCTGCGGGAGCCTGCATGATATCGAAACCGGGTAATTGATTGTTGTTGATGTAGATTTGGTGATGGCTCGCACCCACAAAAGACATCTGAATTAGCAGGTAACCGTCATCCGCCAAACCCGTCCCGCCACCGGGATCAGTCGATCCCGATCTCCGACAGCGCCGACCGGAACATCTTCTCCACGTCCGGCGTCAGGTTCGTATAGCCGGTGATGAAATGGTCCCATCGGTAACCTGGCAGAATCCGGTGAATATGGCCAAGCGCCGTGTCGCGGTCTTCCATCCGGCCGGCCCGGTGGCAGGCTATGGCGGCAATCGCCTGTGTCTGAACATAGTCGGGGTGCAGCCGGGAGGCCTGCATGGCCAGGTCGGCGGCGGGCTCGAAATCGCTCAGCCTAAACAGCGAAATCGCCTGCGTCGCCAGCATGGCGAACCGCGTCGGGTCGATCGGGCTTAGTCCTTTGGCCAGTTCGGTGTGGTCGATCGATTCCTGCGGGTCGCCGAACTGGCACTTGGCGAAGCCGAGCGAATAGTGCCCCGGTGCGAAATTCGGATCGATCTGCACGCTGTGTTCGATCGAGGCGACGGCGCCCGCCGTCTCCCCGCCCAGTAGCAGCGCGCGGCCGAACACATAATGGCCGACCGGATCGCTGGCATTGAGCCGCAGGCTCTGGCGCGCCGTTGCCAGCGCCTGCTCCGCCTCTTCGGCCGGCCGGTCGCTGTAACGTGCGAACACCCGCTGGAAGTGCGTGATGGAGAGGCCCGCATAACCGCGCGCAAAGCTCGGGTCCAGTGCGACCGACCGGGCGAACAGTCCGTGCGCGATGTCGTTGTCCTCGCGGTTGGCGCGATAGGCGTGCCACAGGCCGCGGTGAAACGCCGTCCAGGCGTCCATCTCGGCCGGATCGAATTTCAGCGCGCGCCGGATCTCGGCGGCCAGGACTTCAATGCCGACCGCGACCGCCACGTTGCGGGCGATGTGGTCGCGCGCCTCGAAGATGTCGTCGGCAACGCAATCGATCTTGTCCGACCAGCAAATGGTTCCCGTTGGAACGTCGCTAAGCTCGACGGTCACCCGCAGCCTGGTGCCGTCCCGTTCGACGGCTCCGGACAGGGCATAGCGCGCGCTCAGTCGTGTTTCCACCGCCCCGACGTCGGCCTCCCGCCCGCGCAACTGGAACGTGGAACCGCGCGCGATGACGAACAGCGAACGCGAAAGCGAGAGCTGCGTGATTATGTCCTGCGCGATGGCGTCGCCGACCGCGCCGTCGGCCGACGCCTCGTCGCGGCAAAAGAACGGCAGCACCGCGACGGACGGCCTGGGATCGATAACCCGCGCCTCGGGCGTCTCGGGCTTTACGGTCTCCGGCGCGGCCGGTGCGTCCGTCGCCATGGCCGGCATGCCGACGGGCCGCCCGATCTCCCCGGCAACCTTGTCAACCGCGGCGGTCGGAACGGCCTCCGCCTTGAACAGCGCCCGGGCCAGCTCGATCTGGCGCGCCGCTTCGTCTGCGCGGCCGGACCGGTACAGCAGCCGCACAAAACCCGCGCGGTCGTCGCCGTCCAACGGATTTACATCGCACAACGCGCGCGCCGTCTGAACGGCTTTGTCCGGGTCGCCTCCCTGCGCCGACACAAGATGCCTTAAGACCGAAACCCGCGCCTCGCGAACTGTCTGGCGTTCGGCGGCCAGCCACGCTTCGAAATCGTGACAGTCCGGCAACGTCAGTCCGTCCAGCAAACCGCCCGCCGTGGCCAGCGCCATCCGCTCGTCTTCCGGCACAGCGTCCGGATCGCGCACCGCCTGCTGCAGCCGGTGGACATCCAGCGCGTCGGCCGAGGCTTCCAGGCCCACCGTTTGCCGGTCCGTTATCAGCCGAACGTCCGCCGCATCGCCGACAACGGCGCGCAGCCGCGACAGGCTCCAGCGCAACGCGGCCCGCGGATCGTCGGGGACTTCCCACAGCAGCGCGCACAGGCGCTGCCGGGTACTGGGTCGGCCGTTCAGCGCGAGATAGGCGAGCAGCGCTCGGGTCTTGCGCGATCGTGGCAGATCCAGCGGCACGCCGCCCCGCTCCACGGCCACCCCACCCAGCAGCCTGATCGTCAGGCCGCCGCCATTGCCCGGCATCGCATCCGATCGCTGCATTCGAATTTCACCACCGGTTTCCGACCGGGAAACCTCAATCCCGGCCGGTTTGCACGATAACCCCGGCGTCAACGCCCCGCAAACGCCATATCGCCGCCCTTTCCCCACTATTGCGGGGGGCTTGAACGTATCGGTTCAAGGGCAGGGCTAAGGAAAAACCAAGCGTGAAAACGCCGAAAGAGGCGCGAGCGGATCGATGAATGCGACGGGCGGTACCGGCCGCCGCGTCCGTGTCGCAAACCGAACCGTCAGGCGGTCTTGCGACGACGCCGCGCCATGGAGGAAGAGTGCTGAGGCATTCGCCCACCCATGGCGCACAAGGCGCCGGGAGGCCGAACGGCGGCGCTATTCCCGCCAATAGATAACCGTGTTGTAGACAACGAAGTCGTCTTGGTCCCCTCTTTCAATTCTGAACGTGTTGTCCCCCTTTTTGAGGAAGCCCTCCGGAATGGATTCCATCATCAATTGCGCCGCCTGTGACGCCCCGGGCGCTGGGGACAAAAACCAATTCGGCATTTGTTCGTTGTTGATAAAGGCTTTATGCGACAACGAGTTCACGCCCGCGACCTGGAGCAACAGCAATGCTGGACCCACGGGCTCAAGATCCCCCTCTATGCCAAACACCGTCTCAACGACGGGATTTGCTTCGGTAAATGTATGGTTGATGGGAATCCAGTTAAAATCCGATTGGGTCATGATTGTTCCTCGATTCACGTGATGAAAACGATGACCGACGGTCGCCATGCGTTACGGTGCCCCATCGGGCAATCTCCACTGGGACGACATCGGACACAGTAAGATCGTCGCCGATTTCCATCCGGCCATGCAGGATCGGTATTGTGGCGAATACGCTCCCCTACAGCGGCCGTGGACCGACAAACTTTGGGCAGCAAACGTGCTCGCGCCCGAGCCTGTTCCCGACCCAAGCCTATTCGCGCCAGTGAATGGCCACGCCATGGACGGTGAAATCGTCGGCTGCTCCTCTGTCGATCCTGATTGTGTTCGTTCCCTTCTTGAGATAGCCGTCCGGAATATGGTCCATCCACAACTGCGACGCGCCTGACCCTCCGGGGGCCACGGGCAAGTCCCAGCCCGGCAGGGGTTCGTTGTTGATAAAGATTTTGTGGGCGTACGACCCCACGCCGGAAAACTGGATAAGCAGGAAAGCGTCATCCAGCGGATTCAGGTTTCCTTCGATGGGGAACTCCATCGTTTTCGAAGGCTCTGGTTCCGTGAACGTGTGAAAGATGGGAACCCAGTTAAAGTCGGATCGGGCCATGACTACGTCTCCAGTGCGATTGATAACACGCGCCAATCAACGATGTGTATGCGTTACGCTTCTACTAAGCATTCAGATTGCCTAGCAGTACGTCATTCGTATGTTTGATTAAGTAAAGCCAGGATTAACGAACGTGAACCCGAGAAACCGCACAAGGAAAATGCAGCTTTGCAGTGTACGCGGAGGGGATCTATGAAAACGAAACGCGAGGGCCGGGCCGAAGTCTCACCCGGCCTCGTAAAACGCCCGAATGAACTTCCAGGCTTCTTCCGCGCTCTCGACGAACCGAAAGATCTCCAGATCCCCCGGCTCGATCGCGCCCTCCTCGACCAGCGCCTCGAAATTGACGATCCTCCGCCAATAGGCCTCGCCGAACAGCAGCACCGGGATCGGCTTGATCTTGCCGGTCTGGATCAGGGTCAGCGCCTCGAACAGTTCGTCCATGGTGCCGAACCCGCCGGGAAAGATCACCAACGCCCGGGAGCGCAGCAGGAAATGCATCTTACGCAGCGCGAAATAGTGGAACTGTAAACTGAGCGCCGGCGAGACGTACGGGTTCGGCGCCTGCTCGTGCGGCAGCACGATGTTGAGGCCGATGCTGAGTTCGCCCGCGTCGGCGGCGCCGCGGTTCGCCGCCTCCATGATGCCCGGCCCGCCGCCGGTGATGATCACGTAGTCGCGCTTGTCCGGCGTCTCCGCCGCGGCCGCCGCCGAGGCCAGCCGCGCGAATTCGCGCGCCTCGTCGTAATAGCCGACCTTGTCCAGAACCCGTTGCGCCCGATCGACGCGCCGGCGCGCCTCGGCGTCGTCCGGCGCCTTGGCCAAGGCCGCTTCCGCCGCCGCCAGCCGCGCCTCGGCGCCGACCCTATCGGGAATCCGCGCGCTGCCGAACACCACGATGGTCGATTCCACCGCGTGGTCCTGCAGGATCAGGTCGGTCTTCAGGAACTCCACCTCCAGCCGCACCGCGCGCAGCTCGTCGCGCAGCATCAGCTCGGTGTCGGCATAGGCCAGCCGATGGCTCGGCGACCGCGTCTGCGGTGTATCCAGCGCGCGATGCGCCGCCTCGGCATCCTCCTCCGCGCTCGGAAACGCCGCCGACCGCCTGTCGTCGTCCTTCGCCATCCTCGCTCACGCCGTCTGCTCAGGCCAGAACAACAGCGCCAGTACGACCGCCCAGACAACGATCCAGAAGATCCAGGTCGCGTTGGGATGCGCCGCCTGCCATTCCAGAATACGCTTGTGGATCGTCATCGCCCAATCGCCTCCCTAGCCCAACGCCTGCGAGGACCGGCCGCCGCGGCGCGGAGCGACATCGCCTTGACCCCGCCCATGCAGAGGACGATCTTCCGAACAACCGTCCGCCCGCATTGATCTCACTCAAGCGCGACGCCCCGGCGCCATCCGGCTCGATGCGCAACAAGGAAAGGAGCGTCAGGTGAGTCTACCGGCAATCGCCGCTGCGCTGATCTTCACAACCCTCGGCAGCCTGCACGCCGTCTACACACTGTACGACATCGTCAAGCAACCCCGCTATTTCCGCCCGAAGGACCGGACCCTCATCGAAGCCATGCAGGCGACAAAAATGGCCCTCGCCCCGCAGGGCCACGACTTCTGGTCCGCCCTCCTCGGCTTCCACTTGAGCCACAGCCTCGGCATTATGCTTTTCGCCCTGCTGATCGCCGTCGCCGACACCTACGCCATCGACTGGCTGATGCCCGTGCTCTCCGCCGTCGGCGCCCTGCTCACCCTCATCGCTTGGCGCTGCTGGTTTCATGTGCCCATGATCGGTTGCCTGGTCGGCACCGTGCTAATTGCGGTAGCGTGGGTTTTCTAGATCACTTAGCTCATTCTGACCCGTATTGTCTTGGCTTCGAAAACTTCACACAGTGAGTAGCCAATGAGTTCCAGCCTGGAACTATTGTATACCGCAATCAGTATTAAAGCGCCGGCAGTCACATGCGCCCTACAATTTAGAACTTGTGACATTTACAAGGGCGGCAATCTCTTCAAACCTACACAAGGCAAATAGACTACGTCTGAATACCAAACGCACTTTACTCGTTTGAGATTCTGTGTACAGTTTATCGCCCTGCGTGCAAGTCAGAATGCGCAATATAACAATACCTCGCCACTCTTGAGGACGAGGAATTAGGGGAAACACCATGCGTCAGCTAGTCCTGATTCTCGCCCTTATGATGTCTAGCTGCGCCCCGGCGGTATTCAATACTGAAGTAACCGAGTTTCGAACAGCTGTGGACCAAACCGTTGATGTTGTGGCGCAGTATAGTGTTGCAGAAAAAGATGGTAGGCTAGCCGGTCTAGCAGCAGAAATTTCTAGAAAAGAACAACTGGTTCGATTCTCATTAGAATGCCACTTGGAGAAAAAAGACCATCCAACCAGAGTACAATTTGACTCCCAAGACTGCCAACTTACAAGACAGAGCATCGATAGCAACCAGGTAGTTGATCAACGCATCGAAATCCCTGTGATTGAACGTGGAGATGTTAGCAAACTAGTTTCGGCAATCGCATCATATGCGAAAGGACTAAACGATATTACGAGAACAACTGATAGCGTTTCGATCCTGGAAAACTTGGATAGCCTTCGCACTGGCATAAGAGACCTTGCACATGAGGTTGAAGAACCGGTTCCGGAATCTGCCCTCCGCTTCCCTAATGTATTAGTTGTATTGTTTCAAAAAATACTTCAATTGCACTTCAGCCAATTGCGCTATGACTATCTTTCAGAGGCCGTGAAGATTGCTGATCCTTGGATCACAAAAAACTTGAGTGCCCGTGCTTCCCAGCTAGATCAACTACACAATCGTGCGACCCGGCTGAGGTTCGATCAACTCGAGCTTCTATTGAACGGCCTGAACGAAGAGCCGATTGAGTATCGCCGAGTAGAACTGTTGACCAGAGTGCTAAACGAAAAAGCAGCACTGGATAAATTGCTTCGGGGTGACCCGCCAAGCCTACTAATCAATGGATTGATAGAAGCTCATAACCGCCTTGCCAAAAGCATTGATGATCCAAGCAGCAGTGATCCCGGAAGTGACATCAGTAACAAAATAGCCTCATTCCAGGCGATAAGAAACTTTGCCAACGAGGTTAGAGAAATTCAATCTGCGTTGGCGGCGCTAAACAAATGACCACAATTCTTGACCAAAAAAAGCAAATCGCCGAAATACAATCGATTGAAGTACAAACCTCGAATGCACAAGGAGCTGCTGCTATAGAGGTGTCAAAACTTCGGATAGAGAAAGCAAAAATTGTCGCAACGTTAGCCGGGATTCTACTCAGTTTCGCAATTGGGTTAGCCACATGGCATGTGGAGCAAGAGAAGCAACGAAAATTTGAGGTGAACAGCGCGCTAGTCAAGCTTCTTGAAAAACTCTCAAGGACCGAGACCCCAAATGAGCAACAAATAGCCGCAGCAGCGATGCCTCTCTACGGCCAACAGTCAACAAATATTTTGATCGCAAGTTTGAGGATAGTAGATGAGGCTGAGGTACTTAGGGAAGTACAGTGGTCGTTAGGCGTCGTTTCCAAGGAGTCAGAGCAAAGTCGAACAAGCGTATTGAGACAACTCCTGTTTGCAGCGAAAGAAATTGTAAAGCTTCCATCAACTTCTCAACATAAAGGTATGACGGCTCATTTAAATGCCTATCTCGATACAATCGAACTTGTTTACGCAGTATGGAACCCAAACTGGCGAGAAGAAGAGATCTTGGACCGTCCCGTCGGCCGAGAACTTAGCAGGTTATGCGAGGTGCTTGGTAGCGAGAATAGTAGAGAGAGTCTTTGTGGCGCATAGATATGATTTTTCGCGGAATTTTCTGCCCGATCACTGTGGCACTAAGCTTGACGCTTTCCTTTTCCCCTGTTTGTTGGGCAAAAGACGATACAGCAGTAGTCGATCCTGGTTTCGAGAGCGAGCACATAAACGTAGGCGGAGCGCTGACCAAGGCTATCACATTCACAGATAAGTTCGTTGACACGCTCGACAACGTATCTCAATCAAGCATGGCAATTGTTTATGAAAACAGAGAAGCAATAAAGCACCAGATAAAAACAAAAATAGATATCGATGACGATAAAGAGGCAAAAAGACTCTTAGAAAATGGCATCTCTATTGTTGCAAAGATTGAGACCTTTTGGGAGGATATCGATGAACCAAAAATTACAGCAAATATTTATGATCTAAAATCTCAATCTTACAAGAAAATCCTCACATGGGATAAGCGTTTTGAGAGAGGAAATTCAACCATCCTCAAAAAGCGTGCGGAAAATCTTGCTCATTGGATTGGTTCCTTGCTACCTCACACGAAATATGAGCGCAGGATGAGGGTATGCATTAATATGATAGGGTCGCCGCCGGATGGATTTCTAACGAAGAATAAAGACAGAATATTGGAGTCCTTTTTTAGTGAATTTGGTGATTTTTGGGAAAAAATTGAGCCAGAAAAAGAAGGTTTAACAGTGTTAATCCCCAACAAAGAAGAAGTTGAAAAATGCAGCAGAAAATCATTTGATCGCGATAAAGTAGAATATTTGACAAGCATTAACCTCCATGAATTAAGGGGAAGTCGCGTACAATTGACAATAACTGTTACAAAAAGGGGAAGATACTTCGTAGGGTTCGGAAAACCAGCAGAAAAAGTAGTCTTTCCGAAAGTGCGAATAGCTGATGGGAAGTGGAAATCAGACGCGGGTCTCAAAAATCTCATTCGCTGGATTGCCAAGTGTTTTCATGCCGGTTTTCAAGAAAACGTGGTTCGAGTAGGGGTTGGCAATTTCGCTGAAGTGGCTAGGTCCATAGCGGAATATGGCGGTGTTTGCAGTGTAAGCTCCGCCTAAAGAGTTTGCCGTTGGGATGTAGTTGCCCTGCCGCAGCTTTTGTGGGGGCAAGCGCCACTATATCTAGGTTGGAGGGTTTAGGCTGCGTGGTCACGCTCGCTCTCCTCAGTCCTTTCTTACACTATCTGTATTAGTGCGCCGGCGGTTGTCTTGGCCTACGCCTATGAATTTTGCTCAACACTACCGCTTTCGCCCGCCGGTCCGACGACGCTTAGTTCGGCCCGATGGTCACCCCGCCGTCGACCACGATGGTCTGCCCGGTGATCCACGACCCGGCGCGCGAGGCCAGCATCACCGCCGCGCCGGCCAGATCCTCCGGCTCGCCCAGCCGGCGGAGCGGGGTGGACGCCTTGCGCCGCTCGGCCCGTTCCTGGTCTTCCCACAGCGCCCGGGCGAAGTCGGTCTTCACTAGGCCCGGCGCGATGCAGTTGACCCGGATGTTGTCCGGCCCGAACTCGACCGCCAGGTTGCGGGCGATCTGCATGTCGGCGGCCTTGGAGATGGCGTAGGCGCCGAGGTCGGCGCTGCCCTTCAGTCCGCCGATGGAGGAAACGATGATGATCGCGCCGTCTTTGCGCTCGCGCATCTCGGGGATCACCATCTGCGCCGCCCAGGAATTGGACTGGATGTTGCAGGTCATCACCTTCTCGAACGCCGAGTCCGGGATCTCCAGGCTGGAGCCGAAATGCGGGTTGACGGCGGCGTTGCAGACCAGCACGTCGATCCGGCCCCATTCCGCCCGCGTCCGGTCCATCAGGTTTTGAAGCTGCTCCTTATAGGAGATGTTGCAGGCGACCGGGATCGCCTCGCCGCCGGCCGCGACGATGGCGCCCGCAACTTCGGCGCAGGCGTCTTCCTTGCGGCTGGAGACCACCACCTTGGCGCCGTGCGCCGCATAGGCCTCGGCGATCGCCTTGCCGATGCCCTTGGTCGCGCCGGTGATTACCGCGACCTTGCCGGTCAGATCGAACAGGTTCTGCATTGAACTCTCCGTTGTGTCGGTAATGGTGTCTCTCAGCGGTCGACCAGCGCCCAGGCCCAGCCGGCGCGGGCGCGGCAGAAGCCCTCGAACTGTTTCGACCGGTCGGAACTGGCGTTGCCGTCCAGCCCGCGCTTGTAGACGCCCTGCACGATGGCGGCGGAGCGGAACAGCGAGAACACCAGGTAGAAGTTCCAGTTCTCGATGCCGTCCCGGCCGCTCAACGCGCAATAGCGGTCGAGGAACTGCTGCTCGCTCGGCAGGCCCATCGCCGCCAGGTCCTGGCCGCGGAAGCTGTCGCCGGTGCCGGTCGCCGAGTGGTAGCCCATGCAGCAATAGGCGACGTCGGCCAGCGGATGGCCGAGGGTCGAAAGCTCCCAGTCCAGCACCGCGGCGATGCGCGGCTCGGTCGGGTGCAACACGCAATTGCCGATCCGGTAGTCGCCGTGCACGACAGTGGTCTGGTCGGAATCCGGGATGTTGGCCGGCAGCCATTCCATCAGCGCCTCCATCTCCGGGATGTCCTCGGTCTGGGAGGCAACGTACTGCTTGGTCCAGCGGCCGATCTGGCGGGTGTAGTAGTTACCGGCCCGGCCGAAGTCGCCAAGGCCCACGGCTTCGTAGTCGACGCCGTGCAGCTTGGCCAGCACCTCGATGAAATGGTCGTAGAGCGCACGCCGCTCGTCGGCCGAGAACGACGGCAACAGCGGGTCGATCAGCACCCGGCCCTCGACCATCTCCATCACGTAGAAGGCGGTGCCGATCACGCCGTCGTCCTGACACAGGATGTGGGTGCGCGGCACCGGCACGCCGCTCTCCGCCAGCGCGGTCATCACCCGGTATTCGCGGTCGACCTGGTGCGCCGACGGCAGCAGGTCGCCCGGCGGCTTCTTGCGCAGCACATAGCGCCGGCCGTTCGATGTCAGGTGGAAGGTCGGGTTCGATTGGCCGCCCTCGAACTGGCCGACCTGCAACGTGCCCTCGAAGCCGTCGAGGTTCGCCGCGAGGTAGCGCGCCAACGCCGCCTCGTCGAAGCGGTGCGCCTCCCGAACCGCTGTGATCTCCACGTCGCTTGTCATCCCTCCCCCTTACCGTTTCGTCCCGTTGCGGGCATCATAGCTGTCGTGCCGCCGTCTGCGCTATCATGCCCCCAACGACACGCTGGAGCGAGTAGCCGACCATGACTTTTCCCCTGCCATCCGCCGACCCCGTCGACCTGGGCCTGAGCCCGGCGGCGATCGACCGACTGACCGGCCTGATCGGCCGACACATTGCCGACGGCCGCTATCCCGGCGCGCAGGTGGCGATCGCCCGACACGGCAAGCTCGCGTTCAACGCGACCTTCGGCGACGCCCGTTTGGAACCGTCGCCCGCACCTGCCGGCGACGACACACTCTGGCTGCTCTACTCGAATACCAAGGTGATCACCGCCGCCGCGATCTGGATCCTGGTCGAGCAGGGCGCGCTCGGCTACACCGACCGCATCGCCGACCACGTGCCGGGCTTCGAAAAGAACGGCAAGGGCGAGATCACCCTGTTCCAGCTTCTCACCCACCAGGCCGGCTTCCCCGAGGCCAATATCCCCATGGCCGCCTGGGAAGACCACGGCCTGCTGCGCGAGGTGGTCTGCAAGTTCTCGCTGCATTGGGAGCCGGGCAGCCGCATCGCCTACCACGCGCTTTCGGCCCATTGGGCCGCCGCGGTGCTGATCGAGGCGATTACCGGCGAAGACTTCCGTGACTTCATCCGCCGCGCGGTGATCGAGCCGCTCGGCCTCGGCAACGAAATGTTCGTCGGCCTGCCGGCGGAGCGGCACGACCGCGCCGTCGACATGCACGAACCGGCGGAGGACGGCAGCAGCCAGGTGCGGATGGAATTGAACAACACCGCCGGGTTCCGCGCGGCCGGCATGCCGGGCGGCGGCGGGTACGCGACCGCTCGGGCGATGGCGGCGCTGTATCAGATGATGCTGGCGGGCGGCACGCTGAACGGCACCCGCCTGGTCTCGCCCCGCACCATCGCCTACGTCACCCGCAACCATACCGGCGATCGGGTCGACGAGGTGATGGGCATGCCGATGCATCGCGGCATCGGCCCGCATGTGCGCGGTTTCACGCCGAACATCCGCGGCCTCGGCGCGCTGGCCTCGCCCACGACCTACGGCCACGGCGGCGTCGGCTCGTCCTATTGCTGGGCCGATCCGGACTCCGGCGTCTCGTTCGCCTACATCACCAACAGCAAGCAGCCGGAACCCTGGCACAGCCAGCGCATGGACGCGGTCAGCAACTGCGTCCACGCCGCCATCGACGCTGTCGACTAGGCGGCGTCTTTCCGCGCGGCAGCCAATTCCAAAGAGGCGCAGAACACGTCCATCGCGTACTCGATCTCGTCGACCGACGGCATGGTCGGCGCCAGCCGGATGTTTCGGTCGCGCGGGTCGCGGCCGTAGGGGAACGTCGCCCCGGCCGGCGTCAGCTTCACCCCGGCCTCGCCGGCCAGCCGCACCGTCTCGGCGGCGCAGCCGTCGACCACGTCGACGCTGACGAAATAGCCGCCTTTCGGTTTGGTCCAGGTCGCCAGGTCCTTGCCGGCCAGATTGCGGGTCAGCGCCGCGTCGACCGCCGCGAATTTCGGCGCGATGATCGCCGCCTGCCGGTCCATCTGCGCCCTCAGGCCGTCCAGGTCACGGAAATAGCGGACATGGCGAAGCTGGTTGATCTTGTCCGGCCCGATGGTGGCGATCGCCATCTTGCGCGTCGCGTCCGCGATGGTCTCGGCTGAGCCCGCCAGCACCGCGACGCCCGATCCGGCGAAAGTGACCTTCGAGGTGGAGCCGAACAGGATCGGCCGGTCCGGGCAGCCGGCCGCCTTGCAGGTCTCCAGGACATTCTTCACCGTCGCCGGTCCGTCGCCCAGGTGGTGGAAGGCATAGGCGTTGTCCCAGAAGATCCGAAAATCCGGCGCCGCCGGCCGCATCGCCGCCAACCGGTCGACAACCTCATCCGAATAAACGATGCCCGTCGGGTTGGAATATTTCGGCACGCACCAGATGCCTTTGACGGCCGGGTCGTCCGCGACCAGCGCTTCCACGGCCGCCATGTCCGGCCCGTCGTCCTGCATCTCGACCGCGATCATCTCGATCCCCAGCCGTTCGCAGACGGCAAAATGGCGGTCGTAGCCGGGCACCGGGCAGAGGAACTTGACCGTGCCCTGATCTTTCCACGGCCCCTCGCCGCCCGGCAGGCCGAACAACACCGCGCCGACCACGGCGTCGTACATCAGGTTCAGGCTGGAATTGCCGCCGACGACGATCTCTTCCGGCTTGACCTCCATGAACGCGGCGAAGAAGTCCTTCGCCTCCGGAATGCCGGTGCCCAGGCCGTAGTTGCGGTAGTCGGTGCCGTCCGCCCCGGCGCACTCTCCGGGACCGACAACGGTCAGCATCGCATCGCTCAGGTCGAGCTGTTCCGGGGCGGGCTTGCCCCGGGTCATGTCGATCTGCCGATTGCGGCGCTTCAGATCGTCGAAGCGGGTTTCCAGCTTCTGCCTGTCCATTCCCGGCCTCCTTTCCGCGGATCAGCGCCCCTTGAATTCCGGGGTGCGCTTCTCGAAGAACGCCGCCATCGCCTCGGCGTGGTCCTCGGTCTGGTGCGCCATCGCCTGGAACGCCGCCGACATCTGCAACAGCGTGTCGAGGCGGACATGCTGGCCCTCGCGCAGCAGCCGCTTGCCGAGGCGGAGCGAGTGCGGCGGGTTGGCGGCGATACGCTCGGCCAGCGCCATGGCTTCGGGCAGCAACTGATCGGCGGATACGACCTTCGACACCAGGCCGCAGGCCAGCGCCTCCTCGGCCCCGATCACATCGCCGGTGAAGGTCATTTCCGCCGCCTTCGACATGCCGACCACGCGCGGCAGCAGCCAGGCGCCGCCGTCGCCGGGAATGATGCCGAGCCGGGCGAAGCTCTCGGCGAACTTGGCATGCTCCGAGGCGATGCGGATGTCGCACATGCAGGTCAGGTCGCAGCCGGCGCCGATGGCCGCGCCGTTGACCGCGGCGATGGTCGGCACTTCCAGGTCGTAAAGCGCCATCGGAATCCGCTGGATGCCGTTCAGGTAGCGCCCGCGCACGTCCATCAGGCTGCCTTCCGCGATGCCGGTCCGCTCGCGCATATGCTTGACGTTGCCGCCGGCGCAGAACGACTTGCCGGCGCCAGTCAGGACGACGGCCCTGACACTCATGTCGGCGTTGATCCGCGCGCAGACGTCGACGAATTCCTGGAACTGCTCGTTAAACGACAGCGCGTTGCGGTCGTCCGGCCGATTCATGGTCACGGTCACCACGTGGCCGGTCTGTTCGTACAAAAGAAAGTCACTCATGTTCGGATTCCTCCCGCGCGCAGCATACCGCCGAGGGCCCGGCGACTTCCACGCCGCTATCGGGTATTTTTAATCAGAGTAGTACGCAGGGAGGAATCAACAATGCTGCCGCTGGAAGGCATCAAGGTCGTCGAGATCGCCCAGAACCTGGCCGGGCCGTTCACCGGCAACATCCTCGGCCACCTGGGCGCCGACGTAATCAAGGTGGAACGGCCGGAAGGCGACGACGCGCGCGGCTGGGGCCCGCCGTTCATCGACGACGCCGCGGCTTCCTTTCATGCGGTCAACCTGAACAAACGCTCGATCACCCTGGACCTGAAGGACCCGGACGCGATTGCCTGGCTGAAGGATCTGGTCCGCGACGCCGACGTGGTGGTGCAGAACATGCGGCCCGGCGCGATGGAGAAGCTCGGGCTCGGCGGCGAGGACCTGCTCGCAATCAACCCGCGGCTGGTTTACTGCTCGCTCTGGGCATTCGGCGCCCAGGGGCCGATGCGGCTGAACCCTGGCTACGAGCCGATGGTGCAGGCGTTTTCCGGCCTGATGCTGCTGAGCGGCGAGGAAGGCGGCCCGCCGGTCCGCATGGGCACCCAGGTGCTGGACCACGGCACCGCGATGTGGGCGGCGCTCGGCATCACCGCGGCGTTGTTCCGGCGCGACCGGACCGGCAAGGGCGCTATCGTCGACACCTCCCTGTTCGAAACCGCGCTCGGCTGGATGACGATCCATTTTTCCCGCTTCGGCGTGATGGGCACGGTGCCGGAGCGGCACCCGACCGGCAACGCCCTGGTCGTCGTGTTCCAGGGCTTCGAGACCAAAAACGGGCCGGTCATCGTCGCCGCCGCCAACGATCGCCTGTTTGCGAAACTCGCCGCCGAACTCGGCCATCCGGAATGGGCCGACGACCCGCGCTTCAAGGACAACGCCGCCCGCGTCGCCAACAAGGCCGAGCTGATCCCCCAGATCGAGGCGATCATGCTGACCCGTACCAAGGGCGAATGGATCGACCGGCTGACCGCCGTCGGCGTCCCCTGCGCGCCGGTCAATTCCATGGCCGACGTGATGGACCTGCCCCAGACCCAGGCGACCGGCATGATCCAAACCGTGCCCGGCCTGGATCACCGGGTCATGGGCCTGCCGATCATGTTCGATGGGAAGCGGCCGCGGATCCGAAGCCGGGCGCCGAAACTGGGCGAACACGACGCGGAAAAAGCCGGCGGCGACGACTAGCCCCTGCCCAAAAACCCCAGGGGAAACTCAGCAAAAAGTGCATCGGCCCAAGAAAACGCGACCGTCGTTTGCATTGGCTATCGCCAAATAATATAATTATACGAAACAAATATTAACCAAACCAGAGAGTGGGTTGTCCGTTCGTTCCCAGCGAAAACCTGCATGTTCCGAACGGCTGCAAAAGGAGGCAGGCAGCATGGGCGCCGTTTTTTCATCGACCAAAGCCATTGTCCTGATCCTCGCCGTGGCGCTTGCTGGCTGCCAGTCTTCCTCCGGCGGCATGAACTGGAGCGGCAATGAGGCGGGCGACGGCGGCCACTACACGCTTGCGTCCTTTAACCGCCTCGTATCGGACGGCAAGTTTATCGAAGCGTCGGAACTCTATAACCGCGATACAACCCCGTTCTATCGCGACTTCAAAAGCAACCGGCCCAGCCTGAAACAGGTGGCGAAGGGCGTGAAAGCCGCGTTCACGCCCAAGCTCCGATCGGCGGAACAGGCGCTTGCCCAGGTGGATTGGCCGGCCCCGAAAGAACAGTGGCCGTCCGTGGGCGATGCTCTGGCCCAAGCTAAATCCGTCCTGGCCGACTACAAGTCGCATAAGGTGCTGGTGCTGGCCAAGAAGGATTTCCCACCTGCGGACGATCTGACTCAACGGATTCAGGGCTTGGAATACGCTCTCTACATGGGCGCGGAAGCCGCCTACGCGGCGTACGACGAAAAGTCGGGGCGGGGTTTCTTTGTCGACTATCCGGCCGACTTCGACATTGACGACCGCCGACGGATCGAGGTCGGCGAGTGGGGCAACTACCTCGCCACGGTCGCGACGACCGGCAAAGCGTCGTGGATGCCCGATGACAAGCGCAAAGAGTTTTCAGAAGTCCGGTACAAGGAACGCCTGGCGGCGGCCAAAGCAGCGGGGCTGGACGACTTCGCGGCGACGCTGCGCGCGATTGACGAGATGCGGAAAGACGGCTTCGGGATCGCCGATTACGTCGACGCACGGATCCGCTTGATCGACATCACCAGCGAAGCGCTACTGGAGGCCAACCACATCGACTTCACGGTCGGCGTCAATCCGTCGGGCCTCGCGCTCGATGCGGAAGCCGGTAGCCTGGACGAGGCGCTTTCCGGTCCGCTCGCCGAGGATCTGGATATCGTCGTGATTTACGGCGTGTCCCAGGCCAAGGCGAACCGCCGCATCACGCGCAGCGACAAGGTCTCGTCGGAATACGAGGCGCAAAAGATGCAAGAGCCGAACCCGGCCTTCGAGTTGGCTAAATTCGAACTCGAACAAGCGCTCAGAGAAGAACGGATCAGAAAGTTGGAAAACAGTCTGTATTCGTCCAGCGGCTACGGCGGGTCCGATGCCGCCGCACTCGGCGGATTGCTCGGCGGCGCCATCGTCGGCCTGTTCGGCGGGAAATCGAAGATAGACAAAGCCAAGGAGAAACTGGCCAGCACGCCGCCCTACATCTACCGCTCGATCTACGACCAGTACGAGCTTACCAAAACCACGGTTACCTCTCGGAAACAGGCGCAAGGCATCTATTACATCGTTGATCGGCGAACCGATAGCTACGTCCGCGATACGCTCGACATCCGCGCCGAGTCTTCGTTCACCGTCGTCAAGGGCCTACACCCGAAGGATCGCTACAAATTCAGGCACCGCAGCGGCACCGTCACCGACGACGACATCGCCGCCTTCGAGGAAAGCCCCGCGCAGGTCGAGCTGACAAAACTGCTCGAGGACGTTGTCGCCGGCAAGGCGAAGCCGAAACCCACCGGCGGACGGACCGCCCTTTTGCAGACGATCGGTGAGGAAAAACGCCAGGTCGCGGCCGCCTACCGAGCGCAAGGGCGACGCCCCAGCGCCGACCTATACGATGCGCAGCCGATCAATGACGATCGGATCGAGAGCGTCGTTTACGTCTTGAATCCCGGCATCAGCCGAGGCACCGGCTTTTTCATCCGCGAAGATTTGGTTCTGACCAACCAGCATGTGATCGAAGGCAGCCGCTTTGTCGAAGTCATCACCCATGGCGGGCAGGAAAGCTTCGGCAAGGTGATCGCTGCTGACGAGAGACTGGACCTTGCTTTGGTCAAGATCGCAGGAAGAGGCAAACCGGCAAAGCTGTTCAGGGGCCGCACACTGCCTTTGGGCGAAGAAGTACTGGCAATCGGCCATCCACTCGGCCTGGACTTCACGTTCACCCGGGGGATTCTAAGCTCGGTCCGGACGATGGAGAGCCTTTCCAAGCCCGACGCCGAAAAGGTGCGGTTCGTTCAGACCGATGCCGCGATCAATTCGGGCAACTCAGGCGGACCATTGTTCCTGGACGAGTGGGTAATCGGCGTCAACACCTGGTCGTACAATGCAGACGTCGCCGACAATTTGGCGTTCGCGGTTCACTACGCCGAAGTACGCAACTTCCTGGCCAGGCACGGCGTGACCGATTAAAAGCCGTCACACCAAAGTCGGTTCCTCGGCGATGTCGCGGCGTTCTTCCAGGTCGAAACGCTCGGCGTAGATCGGTCGCGCCCCGGTGTTGGGGCCCGGATACTGGGCGAAGAACATGGTCACGCCCTTTTCGGTGCGGAGTTCCAGTTCCACATGCGGGTCCGGGTGAAAGACCATGGTGCCGGGGCCGTACGTCTTGCCCGCGCATTCGCATTCGCCCTCGATGACGTACCAGACCTGGGCAAAATCGTGCGCGTGGGTCGGAAAGTGCCCGCCCGGCTCGAAATAGGTGATGCCGCAGAGCGGCTCCGTCGGGCTCTTTTCGCTGGGGTGGAAGGCGATCTTGCCCCACTCTCCAGGCCAGCGGATCTTCTTCCATTGCAGATCGTCCACATGAACGGCGCGCGCCGGCTCCCGCTCTTCAATTAGCTGTTCGATATGCTTACGCTGTCGCTCTGACATCGTCATTCGCTCCGAAAACACAGTCCGAACCCCTGAACCGGCTCCATCTTTCCACAAGTGGATGATAGCATTCAAGTAGACGATGTCGACTCGCTACTGACTAACCTCCTGATTCACAAGGATAAATAGAATGGATTTGAACCTAATCGGGCATAAGGTGTTGATCACCGGCGCGTCCCAGGGCATCGGCCGGGCAGTCGCCAAGCAGTTGGCTGCCGAGGGCTGCGACCTCTGCCTGGTCGCCCGCTCGGAGGCCGATCTCGCGACCCTTCAGCGCGAAATCGGAGACGCGCATAACGTCGCGGTCCACTGCCTGCCGACCGATTTGAGCGTAAGCGCCAACCAGCAGGCGGTGGCGGACCGGTGGCCGGACGTCGATATCCTGGTCAATAACGCGGGCGCCATTCCCGGCGGTCGGATCGACGAGGTCGACGAAGCGACATGGCGCGCTGCCTGGGACCTGAAGGTGTTCGGCTATATCAACATGACCCGCCACTACTACGCGCTGATGAAGGCGCGCGGCAAAGGCGTGATCCTGAACATCATCGGCGCCGGCGGCGAACGCCCCGCGGCGAACTACATCGCCGGCGCGACGGCGAACGCCGGGCTGATGGCCTTCACCCGCGCGCTCGGCGGCGACAGCGCATCGGACGGCATCCGCGTCGTCGGGCTCAACCCAGGCCCGGTCGCGACCGACCGGCTGGTCCGTTTGATGCGCACGCTGGCCGAGGAGAAGTTCGGCGACGCGGAACGGTGGGAGGAAATCGTCACGCCTCTGCCCTTCGGGCGCGCCGCCACGTCGGAAGAGATCGCCAACATGACGGCGTTTCTGGTGTCCGAGCTTTCGGCTTATACATCCGGCACCATCGTCACCATCGATGGCGGCCATTCCAACCGCGGCTCGCTGATGTAGCTCTAGGCGGCGGCTGGCCCCGCCGCTAGCATTGCGGACATGCGAATCCTTCGTCTTCTCGCACTCCTGGCTTTGGCGTGGCCCGCAGGTCCGGCGACGGCCGCGGACGCCGCGTTCGACATGGTCGAAATCCTCGGCGGCGATTTCACGATGGGCGACCCGGCCGGCGAACCGGACGAAAAGCCGCGCCCGGTTACGGTTGCGCCATACCGCATGATGCGCCACGAGGTCACCAACCGTCAGTTCGCCCGCTTCGTGGCGGAGAGCGGCCATCGGACCGACCCGGAGAAGTCCGGCAAAGGGTATGTGTGGACGTCCCGGTGGCAACTGGTTGACGGGGCCGACTGGCGGCGGCCGCATGGGCCGGGCGACAATGCCGCCGACCGCGACGACCACCCGGTGCTGCAGGTATCGGCCCGGGACGCGGCCGCTTTCTGTGCGCATTACGGCATGCGCCTGCCGACCGATCCGGAATGGGAATTCGCGGCGCGCGGAACCGACGGTCGGCGCTTTCCCTGGGGCGACTTGGCCCCGGCGCAGGACGGATCGGGCCTGGCCAATTTCGGCACCGTGCCCTGCTGCGCGCCGGACGGAACGGACGGCTACCGTACGACCGCGCCGGTCGGCAGTTTTCCCGCCGGCATGTCGCCCTTCGGCCTGTTGGACATGGCCGGCAACGTTTGGGAATGGACGTCGAGCTTCCATCCCGGCGAACCGGGCAAGATTTCGCTGCGCGGCGGCGGCTGGGGCAACAACCCCTACTGCCTGCGCGTTTCCTACCGGCACAGTAACCCGCCGGATATCGGCTTGAACATGGTCGGATTTCGCTGCGCCGCCGGCTGATATTTTATACTGGAGTCGACGATGCATGAACCGACTTGGCTGACATGGGCCCGGGAACTTCAGGCGATTGCCCAGACCGGCCTGACCTACGCCAAGGATAAATTCGACATCGAACGCTACGAGGCCGTTCGCGACCTGGCGTCGCGGATGATGGCGGCGGGCTCCGACACGGATGCGCAGAAGATCGCCGCGTTGTTCGAACAGGAAGCCGGCTACGCGACACCGAAAATAGACGTGCGCGCGGCGGTGTTCCGCGACGACGAAATCCTGCTGGTGAAGGAGGAAACCGACGGCAAATGGGCGCTGCCGGGCGGATGGGGCGACGTCAACCAGTCGGCGAGCGACTGCGTCGTGCGCGAGGTGGAGGAGGAATCCGGCTTCCGGGTGCGGGCCACGAAGCTCGCCGCCGTCTACGACCGCGCCAAACACCCGCACCTGCCGCCGATGCCGTTCTATTGCTACAAGATGTTCTTTCTGTGCGATCTGATCGGCGGCGAAGCGAGAACCAGCATCGAGACCACCGACGTCGGCTTCTTCGCCGCCGACGCGCTGCCGGAGTTATCGGTCGGCCGCGTGCTCGACTATCAGATCGCCCGCATGTTCGAGCACAGGCGGCACCCGGAGATGCCGACGGATTTCGACTAACAGGCTGCTATCGGGCTAAGGCGATCAAGCGCCCTCTAAAGCCCCTCTCCCCCTCAAGAGGGCGAGGGCTATAGTCCGCCCGCTACGCCGCCTTCTGCGGCGACGGCACCCGGAACAGAATCGTATACAGCACCGGCACCACGACCATCGTCAGCAGGGTGCCGAAGCTCAACCCCGCCATGATCGTGACCGCCAGGCCGATCCAGAAGACGTCCTGCAACAGGGGAATGACGCCCAGCACCGTCGTCGCCGCCGCCAGCGCGACCGGCCTGAGGCGGGATACCGCCGCCTCCACCACGGCATCGTAGCGGCTCTTGCCCTCGGCAAGCTCCAGATTGACCTGGTCCAGCAAAACGATGGCGTTCTTGATCATCATGCCGGCGAGGCTCATGCCCCCAAGCAGGGCGACGAAACCGAACGGCGTGCCGGTAAACAGCAGGCCCGCGGTTATGCCGATTATTGCGAAGGGTATCGTCAGGAAGATGATGATCGGCGGCCGGAACGCGTTGAACAGCCCGACGATGATCAGCGCCATCAGGACGACGGCGGGCACGATCCCGGGTATCAGAGATTGCTGGGCATCCCGCGACCCTTCGTATTCCCCGCCCCATTCCAGGGTATAGCCGGGCGGCAGCTCGATCTCGGCGATCCGGCCGACCACGTCGGCGCGCAAGGTCGGGAAGGTTTCCCCGACGATGGGATTGGCCTGCACCTTGATGGTGCGGCGGCGGTCCCGGCGCCAGATCAGCGGATCCTCCCAGCTTGTACCGACGCCGTCCGTCACTTGGGAAAGCGGCACCGTCCGGGTCGCCTGGGCCGGCTGGACCTGCAGCACATCCAGGCCGCCGACATTCTGGCGTTCCTGCTCCACCTGCCGCAGCACGATCGGGATCAGATCGTCCGCTTCCCGATACAGGCCGATGGTGCGGCCGTCGAAGGCGCGTTTCGTCGTCTTGGCGATATCGTCCCGGGTCACCGACGCCCAGCGCGCCCGCTCCTGGTTATAGACCGGCACCACCTTCTGAACCCGTTGGCGCCAGTCCGTCCTGGTGTAAGCCGTGTAGGGGCTCTCTTCCAGAATCGCGATCACGTCGTCGGCCAGTCCGCGCAGAACGTTCGGATCCGCCACGGCAGGGCCGCTGATGCGGGTTTCCAGTTTGAACGTGTTGGATGGGCCGACGCCGAACAGCCGGAGCGGTATCAGCGCCTGCGGCTGGTTCTCGCTCAACCACGGATCCAGCTCCGTGACCAACGGCGCGATGTCGTCGAGTTCATGCATGTTGACGACCAGTTGAGCGTAGGACTGATAAGGATTCTCCGGCTCCACCGGCAGATAGAAGCGCGGCGGCCCGGCGCCGATGAAGGTCGCGACGCTCGCCACCCGCTCGTCGCCGAGCAGTTTTTGCTCGATCGCCTCCAGATCGGCCTCGACCTGCTCGATGCGGGTCCCTTCCGGCGCCCAATAATCGACCATGAATTTGGTCATCGACGAATCCGGGAAGAACAGTTGCTTCACGCCGCCGAACCCGACAATCGAGGCGCCCAACAGCAACACCATGCCGCCCATGGTGAACCAGCGACGCCGGATCGCCGTTCCCAGAACACCGCGGAAAAGCGCATAGAACCGTCCGCCGTAGGGATCGGCGGCCCCCTCCCCCGACTTCGGCGGCGGCAGCATGTCGAGGCACTGCAGCGGCGTGACCGTGACGGACACCACCCAGCTTACCAGCAGCGAGATCGCGACCACGGTGAACAGGGTGCGGCAGTATTCGCCGGCGTCTTCGGTCGAGGCGAAGATCGGATAGAAGGCCATCACCGCGACGACCGTCGCGCCAAGCAGCGGCCAGGACGGTTGCGATGCGGCTTCGATAGCCGCCTGCACCCGGTTCATGCCGCGTTGGACGCGTACGACGAATCCGTCCGCTACGACGATGGCATTGTCGACCATCATGCCGAGCGCGATGACCAGCGCGCCAAGCGACATCCGCTGCAGGTCGATGCCGAACGCCGCCATCAGCATGAAGCTGCCGAGGATCGTCACGACCAGCGCCGTGCCGATGATCAGGCCGAGGCGCCAGCCCATGAAAATCGCCAGCACCACGAGCACGATGCCGACCGCCTCGGCGAAGCTGATCAGGAAATTGTTCACCGCCTCGTCGACAATGTCCGATTGCCAGTGGACCCGCTGGACCTCGATCCCAAGCGGCAACAACTGGGTAAGCTCGTCCAGCCGGCTGTCGATCCGCCGCCCGACATCGACGATATTCACGCCGGACGCATTGGTGATCGATATGCCGAGGGCCGGCAGGCCGTTGAACCGCATCAGCGTGAAGGGCGGGTCGAGATACCCCGGCCGCACGTCGCCGATATCGCGGATGCGGATGAGTTCCGCCGCGCGGCGCAACCCGCCGTCGGCGGCGGGATTCTGCAGACTGTCGGTCAGGGACGGCCGAAGCGTCAGCTGGCCGATATCCTGCGGCGATTCGAACTGCCCGGTGGGCGCGATGCGCAGCCGTTGATCCTGGACATTCAGGTTGCCGGCGTCGACGACGACGTTCTGCTGCTGCAGCGTCTGTTCCAGGCTGGTGTCGCTGAATCCGAGTTGGGTCAATTGGGTCTGCGAGACGTCCAGGTAGATTACCTTCTGCTGCACGCCCCACAGATCCACCCTGGCGACGCCGTCGACCAGGCTGAGGTCCTTTTTCAGGTCCTTCGCGTACTGCTCCAGTTCGGAATAGCTGAAGCCGTCGCCGGTGATTGCAAGCTGGAAGCCGAACACGTCGCCGAAATCGTCGCCGACATCCGGCCGGCCGGCGCCGGGCGGCAGCGTTTCCTCCACATCGCGTACCTTGCGGCGCACGGTATCCCAGATCTGCGGCAGTTGGTCGGACCAGTATTCCGACTTGATGTTGACCTTGATCAACGAGAAGCCGGCGCGCGAGTAGGATTCCAGGTAATCGAGTTCGGGCAGTTCCTGTAACGCCAGTTCGATCCGGTCGGTGACCTCCAGCTCGACTTCCTCGGGACTGGCGCCCGGATAGGTCGTCGTGACGACAGCGGTCTTGATCGAGAATTCGGGGTCTTCCAACTGCCCGAGACTGAAGAAAGCCGCGATGCCGCCAAGGATAATCAGGAAGGTGGCGAAGTAGGTGACGACCTTCTTTTCGATCGCGATTGCGGCAAGGGTCATCGCGTTACGCTCCTACTGGCCTAGAATCCGAACCTGCTGACCTTCCTTTATCGAATTTACGCCGGCAACCACAATCCACTCGCCGGGCTTGAGTCCGTCGGTAATCTCGATGCCGTGGTCCGTCAGTTGCCCGGTCCGCACGTCGCGGCGCGACACCTGCTTGCTGGCATCGTCGATCACCCAGACGGCGGTGGCGTCGGACCCACCGGCGTTGAACGTCGCCGCAACCGGAATCTCGACCGTCGCGATACCCTGGGCCTCCAGGACTTGCCTTGCATTGCCGGTCGCCTTTCCGGCCATCCCCGGCAGCACCGTGACGCCCTGCGGCTGATCCATGATCAGGGTGACGGGAAATGTTCGGGTCGTTTCCGACGCCTCGGTGCCGATTTCTTTGATCTCCGCCGGAACCGTCATATCGGGGAACGCATCGAACACGACTCGGATGTCTTCGACGTTCGGCGTGAAGGAAATCAGATTCTCCGGGATATCGATCGTCATCTCGATGCGCGAGGTGTCGACGACACGCAGGATCTGCTGCTGGGCGCGCACGTCTTCGAAATTGTCGACGTATGTGGCAACGACGCGCCCACTGAACGGCGCCAGCAGTTTGGTGTAGTCGAGATCGAGTTCGGACCGCGCGAGTTGCGCCCGATAGGCGGCGAGATCGGCCCGCGCCTTTTTCAGTTCGGCCGTCCGGATGTCCAACCGCGCGCCGCTCACATGACCTTGCTTGAACAAAGTCTCGTCCCGTTTGTACTGCTGTTCCGCGTTGGCCAACGTCGCTTCGCCGCGCGAGACATTGGCGGCGATGCGATCGGCCTCGGACTTGTAGGGGGCGGCGTCCAGCTCGGCGACGACATCGCCTTCCTTGACCTCGTCGCCGACAACCACGGGAAACGACAGCAATTGGCCGGACACGCGGAATGAAAGCGACACTTCCTGCGTCGCTTTCGCGCGACCGGCGAACCACCGATTGCCGAGTTCCCCGATATCGCTGACCCGCACCGCCTTGACCGGGCGCGGCTGATCGGCGGATTTGGTTGCTTCCGATTCCTGACAGGCTGTTAGAAAAAATGCCGACAACAAGATTGCCGAACATGCTGGATAGGAAAGCCTCGACCTGTTTGCCATTTTGCGGACTCTTTCTTTTTCGAGCGCATTAACGCGACTTTAGTTCGAAAAGATAGATCCGCTAAGCGTTTTAGCAATAAATCGCGCACGCTCGACGCGTATACCGCCGAAGTTGATTATTCGTATTCGAATTTAGATCTTGGGTCGAAAAAGCGTAACTCGGACGCCTAATGAATGGTGGTCGGTTGAACCGTCTTTTCGACCACGGCCCATTCGACCGGATGATCGTCCAGCCAGGCCAGGCCCATTTCGCGATGATCGTCGCGGGCCGAGAACAGCAGGTGCAGGGCGCACCAGCCGTCGTCGCATTGGTGCACGTCCAACTGCTCCAACGCGGCCGCAACCGTTACCGAGAGCACTTCGTTCGCCTGCAGCTCCGCCTCGTCCGGCTCTGCTTCATTGAGCAGCCGGGCCAACAGGCGTTCGGCAAAGGACATGAACAAGGCGTGACGCTGGCGCCAATTCAGGCTTCGGCAACTCCCGATCAAGCCATCGACCACCGCCCGCTCCGCAGCGCTCAATTGCTCGTAAATCTGCATCTGCGGCTCCTCTTGCGTTGGATGCAGGAGCAGCATGGCCGAGAGAAATTCCGAAAGAGTTAATAGGACTGGATTAGCGGCGGGGCAGGAAATACCAGATTAACGCGAGGATCTGTAAGCCCAGAAAAGTGCCGAAAGCGACCTGGTATCCCCGGGTGTCGTAGCCGCCGCCGGCCGTCCCGGGCCACAGGTCGATGATCGCCCCGCTGACATATTGGCAGCCGAAGGCGGTGCCGAAGATCAGCAGGTTCATCGCCGTATTGGCGCGCCCCGACAGGGCCGCCCCGAAGTGCTGCGACAGGCGGGGATAGGCGAGGATGCCGATCTGCCCGGTCATGCCGAAAACGAACCAGGCGACCGGGCTGAACGCCAGCAGCTCCAGCACGATGGCGGCCTCCGCCAGGAGATAGAGCAGTAATCCGCCCAGCATAACGGTCAACAGATCGACCCCGATGCGGCCCAGCAGGTCGGCGACGATTCCGGCAAGCAGGGTCCCGACCAGGAAAGCGATCGCAACGATCAGCAGGGAGTCCGCGACGCCGTCCCTGGGCAGGCCGGCGACGTCGCGGAACCACGGACCCGCCCACAATGTCTGAATGGCGATATGGCTGCCGGCGGTCAGCGTGATCAGCGGCGCCATGCGCCAGAAGAAGCGGTCGCGAAAAACTTTTCTGACGCCGTCCAGTTGCTGGGCCACGCTGTCCACCGCCCCGGTGCCGGGCCGTTCCGGCACTACGGTGAATATCAACATGGCGACGCCCACGGTGACAGCGGCGATGATGACGAACATCGTGCGCCAGCCGACCGCCTGCACAAGCATGTCCGTCGGCTGCGTCGCGACGACAAGGCCAAGCGCGCCGAACGACATGACGCAGGCATTGGCCAGCGCCATCCGCTCTTTCGGCAGCCACAGCACGACGGCCTTGAAGCCGGCCATCAGCCCGCCGGCAAACCCCAAGCCGATCAACGCGCGCGCCAGGGTCAACGTCACGACATGGTCCGCAATTGAAAACAACAGCCCCCCGGCCGCGGCACAGCACAGCAGCGCCGTCTGCACCCGGCGCGGTCCGAACCGGTCGAGCAACATGCCAAGCGGCAGTTGGAACAGCGCGAACGCGATCAGATAGGCGGCGGTGAGCAAGCCGAGCTGGCTGGCCGACAGGCCGATATCGCGGACCAGGTCCGGCGCGACGACCGCATTTACCGCCCGGAACAGATAGGACAGGAAGTAGCCGCAGGCGAACGGCGCCAGGACTGTTACGGCAAGCCGGGCCATCCCCAGTCGGGGCCCCTGATCGACGGTTTCTGTCTGCAAAGGACGCTGCTCCGGCTTTCCCCAACGTTCGAACCACCGCAAAGGGCGGGAGCCATTCGTTCTTCGTTCTGCTGTCAGGCCCGCCCACAGCCTAGCACCGACCCCCACATCGACATCAAGCCGGGGGCCCCAAGTTATTGCGCAACCGGTTCGGGAGCGCTGAGCATTCGATCGATGGATTCGACGGTATGGCGATGGATCGACATCTCGTCCCGCAGGCCGGCGATCGCCCGTTCGGCGCGCTCGATCTCGCCCAGGTAATCCAGCCGCATCGCTTCCAGTTGACCCAACTCGTGTTGCTGGTCGTCGATACTCTTGTTTGCCTGCCGCCGCTTTCGGATTTCTTCCGACAGACTGTCGGCGCGAAACTCCAATCGGGAAATGTTGCGCAGCAGATTGCCGATGCCCCATTCGAAGTGACGGATGTGGTGTTCGGTCGCCGCCATCTGCGCGACGGCGCCGGTCTTCGCCGCCAGCAAGGCATCCAGTTCGGGCGCTACGGCTTGGAACGGTACGGATTTAGCCCGGATCGGATCGGCGCCCGGGTTGATGGCGACCAGGACGAGGACGCCGCCCGCGGCCAATGCTGTGGCCAAAACCGCGGCTAGCTCACGCCGGCGTCTGCCGAAACCTCCGCGCATCGCAGAAATCCTCTCAGCCCGAACAGTCTAGACCGTATGGGCCGATTGAGCCATCGCGCCGGGTTCTTGTTAGACTGCCTCGCAAGGCTCCAATCGAGACGAGCTTTAGCGGGAGGTTCCAGATGCGAAACAAGCCGGACATCGATCCGGAACAGGCCAAACAGACCATCCTCGACTATTGCCGGCGGAAAGGCGCGCTGGCCGCCGGTGTGGCCGATCTGGACGCGCTGGAACGGATCGCGCCGGCCGGCCACCGGCCAAGCGACATCATGCCGCGCGTGAAATCCGTGATCGCGCTCGGCGTCGGCGGCCAGACTCAGGGCGCCTGGACGGTGCCGGCCAAGGCGCTGGGCTATTTCGGCAGTACGGAAACCCGCGCCTACACGATCTCCTACGGACTGGCGTTCTTTATCGAGAGCAAGTTCGGCGTCCGGTCGATCTATTGCCCGCCGGACATGGACAACGAGGCAGGGCCGCGCGTGCCCTTGCAAAGCCTGAAGCTGCACGCGGAACTCGCCGGCATCGGCGCCCGGTCGCTCGCCGGCGACATTCTGCTGCACCCGGAATTCGGCTACATGTATTTCGCGTCCGTTTTCACGGAACTGGAGCTGCCGCCCGACGAACCGATGGCGGACAACCCCTGCCCCGCGCCATCCTGCGTCGACATGTACCGCAAGGTCGGCCAGACGCCGTGCATGAAGTTCTGCCCGGTGCAGTGCCTGAGCGGCACCATCGACGCGGACGGCAAGCAGGCGGAGATGAATTACGATATGGCCGCCTGCGCGGAGATGACTCAGCAATACGAAACGGTCCCGGCCGCGATCGCCAACGCGCTGAACGCAGACACGCCCGAGGCGCGCGAGGATGCGCTGTTCGATCCGGACAACAAGATGCTCTGGTACAAGATGTCTGTCGGCTCCGGCGGATTGCTGGCGCAATGCTTCGAATGCATGCGCGTCTGCCCGATCGCGACCAAGGCACCGCTGGCCGACCCGATCCTGCGCCACCGGGCCGCCCAGGCGGAAGAGGCCTGAGGCGATGGCGCGGGGTTTGAGCCGGGACCAGATCGGCGTCACCGACAGCATGGTGGAAACCTTCGGCGAGATCATCTTCCACCTCAGCCACAACATCCAAAAGCGCCGCGGCGACCCGATCCGCGAACGCGACTTCGAAGCGGTCGAAGCGCAGCGCGCGGAACTCGGCCTGACCGACGCCGAAATCGCGGCGCGCATCGGCCTGACCGAAACCCAGGTTCTGTACATCCGCAACCGAGAGGAGCGGCGGCGTTTCCGGACCGGTCACTACCATCGTCTGAACGAGTTGGGCGGCGGCAGGCGGTTCCGGGCCGACCGATTTACCCCGCACATGGACCACTTCAAATTCAGCGACGATGCCCTGGAACTGCGGGCGGCAATGACGTTCGAGCCGGAGCGGGTGCGGCACTATGTCGAAGCCGGCTTCTGGCGCGACGATACGCTGAGCGGCTGGCTCGACCGCCACGCCGATGCAGCGCCGGACAGTCCTGCGATCCGCACCGCCGACACAACCATCGCCTTCGGCGCATTGGCCGAGCAGGTGGCGCGGCTGGCGGGGGGCTTAAGCCGGGCGGGCGTCCGGCGCGGCGACGTGGTCGGCGTGCAACTGCCGAACATCCCGGAATATCTGATCGCCTATCTGGCGATCGTCCGGCTGGGCGGCGTGATGACGACCGTCTACATGCCGTACCGGGCAGCGGAGATGGAAACCCTGCTCGGCCACAGCCGCGCCCGCGCCTTCATCTGCATGACCGACGCGGGCGGCTTCGCGGCGGCCGAAGCGGCCCTGTCGCTGAAGTCCGCTTTGCCGGCACTTGAAGCGGTGATCGCGCTGGGCCAGCCGGTTCCGGGCGCCCAGTCCCTGGCCGACCTGATGGCTAGCGAACCGGCGCAGCCGGCCGACATGCCTGTCGCCTCCGATCCGTTCCTGCTGCTCTACACATCGGGCACGACCGACCGGCCGAAGGCGGTGCCGCTCAGCTACCACAACATGCTGGGCAATGCCCGGTTCGGGCTGGCGGAGCACCGCATCGGCGCCGACGACCTGCTGCTCTCGGCCGCGCCGTTCGGCCACCTGTTCGGGCTCTACAGCGTTCACCTGGCGCTTGCCGCCGGCGCCTGCTCCCTGCTGCTGCCGATGTTCAGTCCGCCCGCCCTGGCTGGGCTGATCGAAACGGCGCGGCCGACGGTGCTGTTCACCGCGCCGGCCCACATCGCCGCCTGCTTGGCCGGTGGCCTGTTCGACGCCCATGACATCGCCTCGCTCCGCCTGACCATCATGTCGGGCAGCGCCGTCCCTGCCGACCTGGCCCGCGCCTTCGCCGCCAGGCTCGGCGACGGCCGTGTCAGCCAGCTTTGGGGCATGACCGAAACCCAGGCCGGGCTTTACACCCGTCCCGACGATCCGATCGAGATCGCCGCGGCCAGTGCCGGCCGGCCGAGCCCGGGGACCGAGGTGAGGATCGCCGAAGAAGACGAGCTGCAGGTCCGCGGCCCGCTGCTGTTCCCCGGCTATTTCAAGAACCCCGAAGCCAATCGGTCGGCCTTCAGCGAAGACGGCTGGTTCCGAACCGGCGACACCGCTTCGATCGACGAACAGGGCAATGTCACCATCACCGGACGCCTGAAGGACATCATCAACCGCGGCGGGGTGAAATATAACCCGCGCGATATCGAGGAACTGCTGGACCGGCACCCGAAGATCCTGCAATCGGCGATCGTGCCGGTGCCCGACCCGGTGCTGGGCGAGAAGGCCTGCTGCTTTGCGGTGGCGACCGAGGGTGCGACGCCGACGCTGGAGGAACTATGCGCCTACCTGGCCGAGCACGACATCGCCAAGCACAAGCTGCCGGAGCGGCTGGAACTGGTCGCCGACATGCCGATGACGGCGACGCGCAAGATCATCAAGGCACGGTTGAAACCCGCCGGCCCATGACATGCGGGCCGGCGGTTCGCCTTAAACCGGGAATGGCCTAGGCCGCGTTGACGCCGGTCAGGAACTTCTTGACCTCGGCACGCAGCGCTTCCGATTGCTGCGACAGCTTGCCGGCCACGTTCAGCACGTCGGCCGCTTCGCCCTTGGCGCCTTCGGCCGACTGGGTCACGGCGGTGACGTTCGACGAGACTTCCTGGGTACCGGTGGCCGCTTCCTGCACGTTGCGGGCAATCTCCCGGGTCGAGCTCTCCTGCTCCTCCACCGCCGAAGCGATGCCGGTCGCCACCTGCTGGATGCGGTTGATCGCCGAGGCCACGCCTTCGATGGACTGAACCGTCTCTTTGGTGACCTGCTGCATGTTCTCGATCTGGGCGGAGATCTCGTCGGTCGCCTTCGACGTCTGGTTGGCCAGCGCCTTGACTTCCGACGCGACCACCGCGAAGCCCTTGCCCGCGTCGCCGGCGCGCGCCGCTTCGATGGTCGCATTCAGCGCCAGCAGGTTGGTCTGCTCGGCGATATCGTTGATCAGCGCGATCACGTCGCCGATCTTCTGGGCGCTTTCCGCAAGGCCCTTCACCGTGCCGTTCGCATGATCGACCTGGCCGACGGCATCGTTGGCCACTTCGGTCGACTGCACGACCTGGCGGTTGATTTCCTGGATCGACGTCGACAGTTCCTCCGACGCCGCCGCCACCGTCTGCACGTTGGCCGACGCTTCCTCGGACGCCGCGGCAGCCGCACCGGCCTGGGTCGAGGTGTTGTCCGCGGTCGATGCCATGCCTTGCGCGGTCGACGTCATCTGCGAGGCCGCAGTTTCCACCAGGGTCAGCATCTCGGTCACGGACGCGTCGAACGCGGCGGTCAGCTTCTCCAGGTTTTCCGTCCGCTGCTGCCGCTTGGCCTGTTCCTCTTCCTCGCGCGCCGCCAGTTTCCGGGCGGTGATCGAATTGTCCTTCAGCACCTGGACCGCCGCCGCCATGGCGCCCAATTCGTCGCGATGGTCGTCGCAGGGCACGGCGATATCCAGATCGCCGTCGGCGAGCTGCTTAACGGCGCTGGTCATGCTTTCGACCGGCACGGCGATCGCCCGCCCGATCAGCAACGCGCTGACCGCGGACAGCAGCATCGCCAATACGGTGACGCCCATCACCTGATAGAGACCGAGATTCATCACGGCCGTCCCGTCCGCCACGATTTTCGCGTTCAGGTTCGAGGCGGTCTTCACCAGGCCGTCCGCCGCGACGCTCAATTCCTCGAATTTCGAATGGGTGTCGTTCATCAGCATGGTGGCGATGAATACATCTTCGTCAACCGCGCCGAGGGTCTCCTCCGCCGAGGTCGCATAGCCCCGCAACTGCTCGAGAACCTGCGCGATCTGTTCCAGATCGATGTTCAGACCGCCGGGGTTCAAACTTTCCAGAACGGCGATGGCACCGTCGATGTTCGCCTTCGCCACATCCTTGGTCTGGTTGATCAGGCGCTGTTCGATGTTGTTCTGCTTCCAATTCATCGTCTGGAATACCGCCGCATGGCCCTTCGAGATCTTGATCAGCGCGGTCTTGGTATCTTCGACCAACTTGCCGGCGAGGGTGGCGTCGATGTTGGTCTGCTGATTGCTCTTGTAGGACCAGTAAAAGGTGGCGCTAACCACAAGCGTCATGCACCCGGCGATGAACGGCGCAATCAGGGATTTGACGGTAATACGTATGTTACGGAGGGCTTTCATCGACACGCTTCCAGGACTGAGACGGATGGGCCGGGGTCGGTCCGGCCGAGGCGGTCAGGGGCGGGCGAGGCGCAGGTCCCCGCCCTTCCCCTGGCGCGTTTAACGCTTGTAGGCACCAACGCCGACCATGTAATCGCCGACGCGGACCATATAGCTGGTCTTCTGCTCAACAGCCTTGGTCTTCGGGTTCTGCCATTTGTAGTCGACCCAACCGGCATCCTTCACGGCGACCATGTCTTGCACGAACGACTTGCCGTCGACGTCCTTGAGGCTCAACAGATTGCGGCCTTCCAGCGCCTTCTTGACGCCGTGATAGCGGTTGATGCCATCCAAGGTCATCGCGAACACGTACAGGTCCCGGTCGTGGAACTGATTGCCCGGCGCATCGAATTCAGCGAACGCCGCAGCCGCGCCTTTCGAGCGAATGACTTCGGCGGCACGTTCAGCCATCGCTTTGGCTTCTTCCGGCGTGCCGAGATCACCGGCAGTAGCCATCGGTACAAAACAGGCAACAAACAAAGCGATGACGGCCCCGATGAGTCCGTTCCTCATAGCTTATCCTTTCCTTCATCATCACTGAAACAATGGCGAGCAGTGCAGTCTCTGGAATGCTCAATACAACTTGAATACTGTGATAACATTAATAAACTGTGTATCTTCTTTTCTACATCTTTGAACTATATTTATAATCTAAATAGACAATATAAATAGACTGCTTAAATCCAAGTAGTCCGGCGAATGGGGAACGAGACTGCGGCACGGCGGCAGCGCCGGCCTCGATCGGGATCAAAGGGCGCGAAGGCGCACGCTCAGTCGTCTACGACGATTTCCAGATGCGCCTTCATGTTTGGGTGAAATCTGCAGAAGTATGCCGGGGACAGGTCGGCCGTTACGACGATGCTCTTCGTCTCGTCCTTGTCGATCCGTCCGGTGTCCCAACTGCGGTCCAGCGCCGTGGCGGTGTGCGGTGCGATATCCCGGTTGGTCCAGCTTATCCTATCGCCGACGCGGACGCGCAGCCGGTCGGGCACAAACGTCAAGCGGGCGATCACTACTCGATGCTCGACAGCCGCCGCCGGAGCGGCGACGGAGGCATATGGCCGCGAAAAGGCCGCGGCGGCGAGAACCGCCGCGCACCCTTTCAGGATCGAGCGTCGACTTGATCCGGCCACCTACTGGACCTGCTTGACCATCATCGCGGCATGGTTCTCGTGAACCTTGAAGATCTCGAGACCGGCTTCGAACAGCGCTTTGACCTCGCTGTTTTCGATGTTGGGAATAAAGGTGTTTTCGACCAGGTCGTTGACTGCCTTGTGATAGGCCAACTCGTTCTCCGCGTAGCGCTTGTCGAATGCCGCGCCGCGCAGCTTGCTCATCTCGTCGATCAGTTTGCGGGAATTCTCCTGCAGATTCCGGCTGAGGAAGTTGTCCTGCGGCTCGGCTTTCAGCTTGGCAAGCAGCGCCAGCGCCTGTTCGTTCACCGCGGTGTGGTCGCGGATCATGGTCCGCGCGAACTCATGCACCGCCGGGTTCTCGGAGATCGCCAGCGCCAGATGGGCGTAGCGAATGTCGATGTTGTCTGCGACATACGCCACGTGGGCGATTTCGAGGTCGTTGAGGTCCGCGGCCGATTGGGCGTTCGCCCCCGTCTGGGCGCAGGCGGCCGTCACCGCAAGGATTGCGAGCACGTATCTGAGCTTCATGACTGGTTCCTTCTTACCGATGGATGGTGCCGTCGGCCGGTTGTCGCGGCCGCGAGAGACATGGATTCAAAAGCAAATCAATCGGCACTTGAATGACCAGGAATTCAAAAAACTTGATCATTCGTTCAGGCTTGCGTTGCTTGGCGGAAATATAGGTATAGTTGGATAAGTCGGACCGAGGCACGCCATGGACCTGTTGAGCGACATCCTTTCCCGCATGAAGCTGTCGGGCACGTTGTACTTCCGCACCTCCTTCACGTCGCCGTGGAGCGTGAAGGTGCCGCCGTTCGAGGATGTCGCCCGTTTTCATTTTGCCCATAAGGGGCGCTGCTTCGTCCGGCCCGAGGGCGAACGCGAACCGGTCCTGCTGGATCAGGGCGACCTGATCGTGATTACCCGAGGAGCCTCGCATACGCTCTACTGCGATCCGAAGACCGAGGACCTGGCTCTCCAGTTGGATCAGGTCGTTCAAATGTCCGGATTTACGGGCAGTGGAACCCTGGTTTACGGCGACCTGGGAACGGACCACGAAACCCAGTTGATCTGCGGGCATTTCGCCTTCGACAGGCATGCGAAGCATCCGTTGATCGATGCATTGCCATCGCACATTCACATCAGGAACTATGGCGAGACGGCGGGCACCTGGATGGAAAACACCCTGCGCGTGATCGGCGCGGAAGCTGGCACGGCGCAAATGGGTAGCGACATGATCGCCCTGAAGCTGTCGGAGATCATTTTCGCCCAGGTCTTACGCACCTACCTGATGTCCGAAGGGGCCGAACGGCCGGTGCTGGCGGGCTTCTCCGATCCCGCCATCGCCCGCGCCCTGCAGGCTATACACGACGATCCGTCGGCGCCCTGGACGCTGGAAGCGCTTTCGGACATCGCCAGACTGTCGCGAACGTCCTTTGCGACGAAGTTCGTGCGCTGCCTTTCGACAACGCCGCTCGGCTACATAACCCAATGGCGCATGCAGATCGCGCGGCAGATGCTGGCGGAGTCGAAAGCGCCGATGATCGAAATCGCCGAGCAGGCGGGGTATCAGTCGGAGGCCGCCTTCGGCCGGGTGTTCAAAAAGCATTTCGATGTGGCGCCAGCGACCTATCGGCGGCAGTTCGCCGCGCCGGTTTAGCGGCGTGATCGATCGGGCAAAGGCGCGGGCGACCGCCGAGCGCTACAAAGAGGTTATGGGCGGCCACCCGTCGCCGAAATCGCTCGGCGCGCCACGCGAGGAGGAAATCCTGCCGGTCGACTTCGCCTCCGACAGCCAGGCAATCGCGAAAGTGCGCGTCAGGATCGACAGAATTGTCTATCTCGATTACCTGACCAACCATCGGATCGACGGCCGCTGGATGGTCACCTCGAAGGCCTATCACATCGAACAGGAAAATCCCGCGTAGCGCCGATTCCGGTGCTACGATAACGCCATCGTCTTGTTGATATCGGTAGTTCAAGAAGCGGCGTTGTCGCGCCGTGTATCAGCGTTGTGTCCAGCCGCAAACCAGAGGGAGGCTCCCATGGCTGTTGCACGCGTTACCAAGATTACCGCTTCATCGCCCGAAAGCTTTCAGCACGCCGTCAACGAAGGCCTGGAACGCGCGTCCGGCAGTCTGCGCGGCATCACCGGCCTGGAGGTGATCTCGCAGAAGGCGAAAGTCGATAACGGCCGGATCGCCGAATATCGGGTGACCATCGAGGTTACCTTCGTCCTGGAAGGCTGACGGTCCCCGGTACGCACCGGCGTATAATAAAGATAGCGAAACGCATCTCCCCGGGGCTTGGTCGCGGCGGTGAAGTCGGCGACAATGACACGCGCTGCGTGAACAGAGCGCGCGGCGTTACCCGATTGCGCCGGCACCGGAGGAGTGAACAGCATGAAGTTCGGTATCTTTTACGAACACCAATTGCCGCGGCCCTGGAACGAGGGCGACGAGTTGAAGCTGTTCCAGGAAGCGCTGGACCAGGTGGAGCTGGCCGACCGGCTGGGCATCGACTACGCCTGGGAGGTGGAGCACCACTTCCTGGAGGAGTATTCGCACTCGTCGGCGCCAGAGGTCTTTCTCGCCGCCTGCTCGCAACGCACCAAAAACATCCGGCTCGGCCACGGCATCGTGCTGATGCCGCCGAAATACAATCCGCCGGCCCGGGTGGCGGAACGGATCGCGACCCTGGATCTGGTCTCCGGCGGCCGGGTCGATTGGGGCACCGGCGAAAGCTCGGCAGCGCTGGAACTCGACGGTTTCGGCGTGCCGGTCGCGGAAAAGCGCGAACACTGGCGCGAGGCGGTCGAGCAGACCGCCAACATGATGGTCATGGACCCCTATCCCGGTTATGAGGGCAAATACTTCTCCATGCCCTGCCGCAACGTGGTGCCGAAACCGGTACAGAAACCGCATCCGCCGCTCTGGGTCGCCTGCTCCAAGCGCGAAACCATCCACATGGCGGCGCGCAACGGCATCGGGGCGCTGACCTTCGCCTTCGTCGACCCGGAAGAGGCGGCGAAATGGGCCGGCGAGTACTACGACATCATCAAGTCGGACGAATGCGTGCCGATCGGCCACGCGGTCAACGCCAATATCGCCATGGTGACCGGCTTCTCCTGCCATCACGACGCCGAGGAAGCCCGACGGCGCGGGCTGGAGGGCTTCCAGTTCTTCGGCTACGCGCTCGGCCATCACTATATATACGGGCTGCATACGCCGGGCCGGACCGACATCTGGCAGCGGTTCCAGGAGGCGCGCGACAACCTGCCGCCGCGCGGCGGTATCGGCGGCATCGGCACGCCCGCGGAATTGAAGGAGAACCTGGCCAAGTTCGCCGATTCCGGCGTCGACCAGGTGATCTTCGTGCAGCAGGGCGGACGCAACCGGCACGACCATATCTGCGAGTCGCTGGAACTGTTCGCGGCCGAGGTGATGCCGCACTTCAAAGCCAAGGAGGCGGAACGCGAGGCGGCCAAGGCGGCTGAGCTTGCTCCCTACATAGAGGCGGCGCTGGCGCGCAAGCAACGGATGGAACCGCTCGCTGATGACCGGATCCCCACCGTCGTCGCGCTCGGTCGCCAGATCGCCGAGGAGGACCAGAGCGAGCGGCCGAAGGACGGCGTGATCGCCTTCGGCAAGGGCAGCGACATGGCGGTCGCGTTGGAGGACCCGGCGGACAAACAGGCGGCCGGCGACGACTAGCAGGCTGCTGAAAAAGCCCTCGCATGGTGGCCGGAATGCTTCGAGACGGCGCTTCGCGCCTCCTCAGCATGAGGGCTAACCTATTGAAAACACGACGACCTCATCCTGAGGAGCCTGCGCAGCAGGCGTCTCGAAGGATGGGCAACCGCTCGATTGCCTTGTCCGCAACCTGCTAAGCCGCCAAACCGGCGCGGAGCCGGGCACGCCGGGCCAGAAAGATAAACGCCGCGCCGGCAGTGATGGAGAGCGCGAGAGCGGCGTCGCTCAAGCCCAATTGCGGCCAGGGCAACAGGCCGAACGGTGCCAGCGCCGCCTCCAACCCAAAGCCGGCGAACGGCAGCAGGACCGTGGCGAGCAGATAGTTCTCCGTACCGACCAGACGGGCCGCGTAGAAGGTCAGGTACATGGCCGGACCGCGCAGGCCGATACCGACCAGGATACCGGCGATCCAAAGCGCGGGGTCGGTGAGGGTCGCCACACTAAGCGGTGTCGCTATCCCGGTTAGCAAACCGCCTGCCGGACCAATGTAGGTAAGCGCTGCCGCGACCCCGAGAAACACCAGGCCCGTCGCCAGCAGGACCAGGCCGGTGAAGCCGACCCGCTCGACGAAACCGACATCCCGGTTGTGCGGATGGGTTTCGGCCAGCAGGGTCGAAGCGACCACCGCGAGTTCGGAAACGACCATCAGCCAGACCGCCGGGTTGGTGAAGCCACCCGGCAGGCTGTACGCCAGCGCCGCAATGCCGGCGACCAACAGAGCGTGCCCCGGCATTTCCCACCGGGTGGGCGGACGCGACAGGAACAGCCAGACCGCGAGCGCCGCCATCGGCACGTTGATCATGCCGAAGAAGCTGGCCTCTGCCACGGTGACGTGGACCAGGGCGGCGGTGAAGGCGGAGGCCGTCACCACGCGCAGCGCACCGAACAGCCAGGTATGGCTGGACGCCAACACCCGCCAATCGACGCCGCGGCGGCCCGCCACCGCCATCAGGAACAGGCCGCCGGCGATCAACTGGACGAAGGTGAAGGTCCAGGGATCGACCGGATAGGCCAGCAGGACAAGGCGGCTCGCCACCAAAAGCGCGGCCCAGACGACGATGGCGAAGACCGCGATATGCATGATGTCCCTTTCCGTGACGACTTGTCGGCGGACAGAATATCGATAGAAAAATGAACCGGCGACACCCATAATTGGCTCAGGCTTATTCAAAATCGTATCGCCATGGATTGGAGCGACGTTCCCATTTTTCTGGCGGTGGCCCGCCGGGGCAGCCTGCGCGCGGCGGCGCGCGATCTGAGTATCAGCCAACCCACCGTCGGCCGCCGGCTGCGCGCGCTTGAGCGGTCACTCGGCAATCCGTTGTTCGAGCGTCATGCGGACGGGCATCGGCTGACGACGGAGGGAGCGGCGCTGAAACCCATCGCCGAAGCCATGGAGGAACAAGCGCTGGCGCTCGCCCGGCGCGGCGCGGCGGCGGACCCCCGGGCCGGTCCCGTCAGGATCTCGGCCGCGGCCTGGCCGGCGGCGTTCCTGGCGGGCCAAATGGGATCGGCCGGTGCCGACTTGCCGGCGCCGGAGATCGAATTGGTGGTCTCCAGCGAGACCACCAACCTCGCCCGGCGCGAGGCCGATCTGGCGATCCGCCACGGTCTACCGGCAACCGGCGATCTGATCACGACGAAAGTCGGCAGCATGGCCTGCGCCATCTACGGCGCGGCGGATTACCTGGCGCGCCATCCGGCGGCGGCATCGGACGACCGTTACCGGCTATGCGATTTCGTCGGCTTCACCGAGGAATACCAGCACTTCATCACCATGCGCTGGCTGGCCGAACGGCTTGGCGGCCGCCCAGCCGCGTTCCGCGCCGAGACAACGGCGCTGCAGCACGACGCGATCCGCGCCGGTGCCGGCCTGGGCTTTCTGCCCTGCTATCTCGGCGACGCCGATTCAAGCCTGCGCCGGGTCGTCGGGCCGGTCGAAGATCTGGAGGCGGATTACTGGGTGATCGTGCACCACGACCTCCGCGACGCGCCCGGCGTGCGCGCCACCATCGACTGGGTGACCGCTTTGTTCCGGCAGCACCGCGCCCGGCTCACCGGACATTGATACCGATCGCGCCAGGAAAACGGTAGCATCGTCGCCGGAACTCGGGCGGGGACTGGTGCAATGGCGGCTGGGTATCGGGAGGCAATGCAGGCCGTGGCCGTTGGCGCGGCGCTGTTCTGTCTCAATCCATCCGTCGGCCATGCCGCGAGCCAACAGGTCGACCTGGAACTGGTGCTGGCCATCGACGTTTCCTCGTCGATCGACAGCCGGGAATACGTGCTGCAGACACAAGGGCTGGCCAACGCGTTCCGCAGCCCCGAGGTCACGCAAGCGATCGAACAGTTCGCCCCGCGCGGCATCGCGGTCACGGTGTTGCAATGGGCCAGCGAGACCGACCATCGCCAGGCCGTCGGATGGCGCCGCATCGATAACCGGGCGGACGGCGCGGCGCTCGCCGAAGAGCTGGACCGGATGCGGCGGATCGGGCACGAGGGTGTCACCGCCATCGGTGCCGCGATCCATCGGGCGCACGGTCTGTTCCGGGACAACGGCTTCCAGGGAACGCGCCGAGTGATCGACGTTTCCGGCGACGGCATCCTGAACCAGGGACCGCCGATCGAACCGGCGCGGCAACGCGCCATCGCGGACGGCATCACCATAAACGGCCTGGCCATAGTAAACGAAGAGCCGAACCTGACCGCCTATTACCGGGCGAACGTAATCGGCGGCTCTCGTGCCTTTGTCATGACGGCGCTCGACTATTCGGACTTCGCCCGCGCCATCCGCGCCAAGCTCGTGCGCGAAATCTCCAACGCCCAACTGGCCGTCATCGACGCGGCCTTTATGTGCGCAGCGGGTTCGTTTCAGCTATCATCGATTGCGACGGAAAGGCTACCTGGGGGCAGTGTCAGCCGATGTTCATCAGCAAAGAACGACGAGACCCGTATTTCTGGGAAGCGATAATCTCGCTGTTTTCCCTGGTGATCGGGATCATGCTGTCGATTGTGGTCTACGGCACGGACCCGCACATCCCGATGCTGCTGGGTGTCTTCGTCGCCGCCGTGGTCGCTTACCGAAGCGGCTATAAGTGGGAGACGATCCAGGGCGGCATGCTGAAGGGGATTTCCAATTCCCTGCAGGCGATCGTCATCCTGCTGATCATCGGCATACTGATCGGCGTCTGGATCCTGTCCGGCGTGGTGCCGACGCTGCTCTATTACGGCCTGAAAATCCTGTCGCCGGAGATCTTCCTGCCGGCCACGGTCGTGATCTGCGCCATCACGTCCCTGGCCACCGGCACGTCGTGGGGCACCACCGGCACCATCGGCGTGGCGCTGATGGGCATCGGCGCGGGCCTCGGCTTTTCCGTTGCCGATCGTCGCCGGCGCGGTACTGTCCGGCGCCTATTTCGGCGACAAGATGTCGCCGCTGTCGGACACCACCAACCTGGCGCCGGCCATGGCGGGCACCGATATCTACACGCATATCCGCCACATGACCTACACCTCCGGCGTCGCCATCGTGGTAACGCTGGGTATCGAGACCGTGCTCGGCTTCTTCTATGGCGGCGGCGAGGAGAACCTGGCCACGGTTCAGGCAATCCTCGCCACCATCGAGCGGGACTTCGCCGTCGGGCCCTGGCACCTGATCCCGCCGGTCCTGGTCATCGTCTGTGCCTACAAGAAAGCGCCGGCCATACCGGGGCTGGTAGCCGGCGTGTTCTCGGCGGTGATCCTCGGCATCCTGTTCGAGGGCGCGACCTACTCGTCGCTGCTGGACGTCGCCTACGGCGGTTACGCCAGCAACAGCGGAACCGAAGCGGTCGATACCCTGCTCAGCAAGGGCGGCTTCACGTCGATGCTCTACGCCATCTCCATCGTGATCTGCGCGATGATGTTCGGCGGCATCATGGAGGAAACCAATCAGCTCAAGGTCATCGTCGACAAGATCCTGCAACTGGCGGCGTCCAGCGCCTCGCTGATCACCTCGACCGTGCTGACCTGCCTCGGCGCCAACCTGGTGCTCTGCGATCAGTACATGGCCATCGTCATGGGCGGCCGGATGTACGCCCAGGCCTATCGGGACCGCGGCCTGCACGCCAAGAACCTGTCCCGCGCGGTCGAGGACAGCGCTACCGTCACCGCCAACCTGGTGCCGTGGAACTCCGGCGGCGTCTACCAGGCGGCGACCCTCGGCGTTGCCACCCTCGCCTATCTGCCGTTCGCCTTCTTCTGCTGGCTGTCGCCGCTGGTGACCTTGCTGTTCGGCTGGATGGGCTGGACCATCCATCCGATCGACAAAGCCGAAAGCGAGCAGGCGGCAACGGGCGCGGCGCCGGCGCAGTGAACGGAAAGCGGGGTACGCGATGCGTATTTCGATCAAGATCTGTTTGGCAATCCTGTCGCTCTGCCTGATGCCGGCCGCCGCCGGCCTGGCGCAGGACAAGGACCTCGATCCGGACTCGACGCTGAACGGCATCCTCGAGCGTGGCAAGATCCGGGTCTGCTTCGAAGCCGGATACCCGCCGTTCGAGATGATCGGCAAGCGGTCCGGCCTGCGCGAGCGCAGCCTGCGCCCGGCGGATGAGAGAAAGGGCGGTCAGACCACCAGCTTCGGCGGCTTCGACATCGACCTGGCGCGCCTGATGGCGCGCGAACTCGGCGTCGATTTCGCGCCGGTCAACACCCGATGGACCAGCATCATCCCGTCGCTGACGCTCGGCCGGTGCGACATCATCATCAGTGGCATGTCCGTCACCGAAGACCGCGCCCGCAGGGTCGATTTCTCCGACCCCTATATGAATGTCGGCCAGACGGTTCTACTGAACAGGAAGCACGTCGGCGCGGTCGCCTCGTACCGCGACCTGGACGATCCGGCATACAAAGTCGCCTCCAAACCGGGAACGACCGGCGAAGCGGCGGTGCAACGATTCCTGCCGAAAGCCGCGTATGTTCCGTTCGACACCGAATCCGGCGCAGCCGCCGCCGTCGTAGCGGGAGCCGTGGACGCCTTCGTCTACGACGCCCCGTTCCATGCGACCTTCGTCGCCAGAAACGGCGCGGAGGACGTCGTCTTCCTGGACGAGCCCTTCACCGACGAAGCCGTCGCCTTCGCCATCCGCAAGAACGATCCGGGCTTCCTGACCTGGCTGAACGCGTTCCTGGAAAAGATCAGGGCCGACGGCCGCTACGACAGGATCCGCGCCAAGTGGTTCGACTCAACCGATTGGCACGATCTCTACGGCTGACGGCCGCTCAGGCGCCGAGCGCCTTCAGGTAATTCGGCTGGGCGAAGGCGGCGCGGTGAATCTCCGGATTGTAATACTGCGTTTCCAGCCCGACCGCGTCGTATCGCTTGGCGATGGCCGCGCTGTCCACATCGGACAAGTTCAATCCGTCCGACGCCCAGCCGAAGGCCAGGTCGCCGCCGATATAGGTCGGCACCGCCGCGTAGTAGAAGCTGCCATGCCTGAACAGCGCCCGGAACCGTTCCAGGCTGTTCAGGTATTCCTCGCGCTGGAAGATCGGCACGCCGTTCTGGGTGATCATCACGCCGCGCTCGGTCAGGCAGCGCTTGCAGTTGGCGTAGAACGCCTGCTCGTACAGCACGGTGCCGGGGCCGATCGGATCGGTCGAGTCGATGATGATCACGTCGAAGCGCTTGTCCGTCTCCGCGACATACTTCGCCCCGTCGCCGATCACCAGGTCGGTGCGCGGGTCTTCGAAGGCGCCGCGGCAGATCTCCGGCAGGTGCTGCTTACAAAGTTCCACCACCTCGCCGTCCAGATCGACCATGGTCGCGCCGTCGACCGGATGCTTCAGCACCTCCTCCAGGCAACCGCCGTCGCCGCCGCCGATGATCAGCACCTGGCGCGCGTCGCCATGGGCCAGGATCGGCACGTGGGCCAGCATCTCGTGATAGAAGAACTCGTCCGCCTCGGTGGTCTGCACCACGCCGTCCAGGATCAGCACCCGGCCGAGGGTTTCGTTGACGAACACCTCGACCGACTGGAACGCCGTCTTGCCCTGATAGATCGGCTGGTCGATGCGGATCGATTCCCGAATTTCCGGATGCAGGGTCTCGTGGAACCAGCTCACGGCATCAACCCGCGTTTGTGTTCCGAAATCTGCAAATTGCCGGGATTGAACGCCTCGCGCAGCACCGGCACGGCCTTGTGGGGGTCGCACTTGCCGCAGACGAAGACGTCCAAAGCCGCATAGCCCAGCTCCGGCCAGGTATGGATGCTCATGTGAGACTCGGCCAGGATGGCGACGCCGGAAATGCCGCCATTCTCCGTGAAGGTATGCAAATCGATACGCAACAGGGTAGCGCCGGCCGCGGCAACCGCCCGGGTCAACGTCTCTTCGATAAATCGCGCGTCCGATAATCGCTCAGCCTGCCAAAGATCGATCAACAGATGGCGGCCGGCGTAGGTCAGGCCGTCTTGTTCGACGAAGCGCGACGAGTCGACATCGATGTCAACTCCAGACGAGACCTCAAAGACTTGGGTTGCGAGTTTGGCCACGGTTGGACCCTCCTATTCCGTTCAATTCGTCGTCACCTCCTGAAGGCGGTTTTCGTCGCCTTGGCGTGGATCAAATCTGGTTCGTACAGATAAGGCGGCGTGTTCTGCCAGAGCCAAATACCGGTTGCAAGCGGAATTTTGTGACAATTTCCGGGGCTCAAGCCGGCGCCCCCGCATTACGAATAGTTAACGCCCGGTCAAGGCATCGGCAAGGCGCCGGCGCCCACATGGACAATCGAAGGCGGCCGCCGCGGAGGCAGCCACCGAGCCAATTGAGCCATGGAGAGCCTTAGATGAACGCTATTGTCATGCCCGTCAGGCAGGGACGGGCCGGCCGGGTCGGCGCCGTTGCGCTGGCCGCGATGGTCGCGACGGCGACCGTTGCCCAGGCGCGGCCGATGCCGGAGAGTTTCGCCGACCTGGTCGACGAAGTGGCGCCGAGCGTGGTTAACGTATCGGTGACGGTGGAGCCCAACGCCGCCATCTCGCCCGAGATGGAACGGCAGTTCAGGCAGTTCGGCCAGAATTCGCCGTTCGAGGAGTTCTTCAAACGATACTTCAAGGGCGACGATCGCCAGGGTCGGCAGGCCATGCCGCAGCCGCCTCGGCGCCCGGCGAGCGGTGTCGGCTCCGGCTTCATCGTCGATCCCGCCGGTTACGTCGTGACCAACAACCACGTGGTCGGGCAGGCCAGCGATATCGAAGTGACCCTGAACGACGGCGAGACCTTCGATGCGAAGCTGGTCGGCCGCGACGAACGGACCGATCTGGCGCTGTTGAAGATCGAGGCCGACGAACCGCTGCCCTACGTTGAATTCGGCGATTCCGACGAGACGCGGGTCGGCGATTGGGTCCTGGCGGTCGGCAATCCGTTCGGCCTGGGCGGCACCGTGACCGCGGGCATCGTCTCCGCCGACGGGCGTGACTTGCGCGACGCGACGCTGGTCGACTTCCTGCAGATCGACGCGCCGATCAACCGCGGCAATTCCGGCGGCCCGTCGTTCAACAAGGACGGCGAGGTGATCGGCGTCAACACCGCGATCTACTCGCCGAACGGCGGCAGCATCGGCATCGGCTTCGCCATCCCGTCCAACCTGGCCGAGAAGGTGGTCGATCAACTGCGCGAAAACGGCCAAGTGGCGCGCGGCTGGATTGGCGTCCGCATTCAGCCGGTCACCGACGACATCGCCGAAAGCCTGAACCTTAAGAAGGCGCAGGGTGCGCTGATCGCCTCCGTCGAGGCGGACGGCCCGGCGGAGAAGGCCGGCTTCAAATCCGGCGATGTCGTGCTGCAATGGGGCGGCGAGGCCGTCGAAGACATGCGCGACCTGCCCCGGCTGGTCGCCGATACGGCCGCCGGCGACAAGACCAAGGTCAGGGTCTGGCGCGACGGAAAAGCGAAATCGTTGTCCGTAACGCCCGGCGATGCGCCGACCCAGCCCAGGCTCGCCGCCGCCGAACAGCCGCGCAACGCCGACCTGGAGCAGCTCGGCGACAGCGGCGTCGCCGTCGCCGACCTGACCGACGACGCGCGCCAGCGGTTCGACATCCCGGAACAGGTGTCCGGCGTGGTGGTCGCCCAGGTCGATGAAGACAGCGCTGCCGCCAAAAGCGGGCTTCGGGTCGGCGACGTAGTCTCCAGTGTCGCGCTGGATCCGGTCGAAGACGCCAAACAGGCCGCAACCCGCTTCGACATGGCCATGGCCGGAAAGCAACCGGTTGTGCTGCTGAAGGTGCTGCGCGAGGGCGCAACCCAGTTCATTGCCCTCCGCGTCGCCTGACGTCGTGCAAAGGCCGTCCCGGTAATCGCCCCCATCGGGACGGCCGCTTTTCGCAGACGGAAATAACCGTTTCCCAGTTGTGCGGCGGAAGGCAGTGTATCAGGGCAGTTCTGTAGCGTTCGCTCAGTAGCGTCTATTCCGTAGCGTCCGTTCAGTAGCATCCCCGGCCCTGCATATGGCTCCAAGCCGTGCAAAGGCCGCCCCGGCCTCAGGGGGGACCGGGGCGGCCGCATTGCGTACAGACGCCGCACTTCCAATATAGTGACGGCAAGCTACGACGGTCCGCCGTCAAACGCCTATCTACTTGGAACGCGAACGATGAAGATCCTGGTGATCGAAGACGATACCGAAGCCGCCAGCTACCTGGCCAAAGGGCTTAAGGAAAGCGGCTACGAGGTCGATATCGCTGATGACGGACGGCAGGGCCTGGTCCAGGCGATCAGCCAGCCGTACGACGTACTGGTCGTCGACCGTATGCTGCCCGGTATGGACGGCCTGTCGATCGTCGAGGCGGTGCGCGCCGCCGGTATGGACACCAAGGTGATCTTCCTGAGCGCGATGGCGGAGGTCGGCGACCGTGTCGAGGGCCTGCGCGCCGGCGGCGACGACTATCTGCCCAAACCGTTCGCCTTCAGCGAACTGCTGGCCCGGATCGAAGCCCTGCTGCGCCGACCGGCGGAACAGGCGGCGGAAACCGCGCTGCATGTCGGCGATCTGACGATGGATCTGCTGACGCACACGGTAAAACGCGCCGGCGATGCGATCGAGCTGCAGCCGCGGGAATTCCGGCTGCTGGAATATCTGATGCGCCACGCCGGACAGGTGGTGACCCGCACCATGCTGCTGGAGAACGTCTGGGACTACCATTTCGATCCGCAGACCAATGTGATCGACGTGCATATCAGCCGGCTCCGGCGCAAGATCGACCGCGGCTTCGAAAAACCACTGCTGCACACGGTGCGTGGCGCCGGCTATTGCCTTCGGGCGCATGACTAGGCTGCTAGCGTCGTCGACGTTTCGGCTCGCCGCCCTTTATCTGGGCCTGTTCTCACTGTCTGCCGCGCTGCTGTTCGGGTTCATCTACTTGTCGACGGCCGGGTTCGCCCAACACCAGACCGACGAGATCATCGAAACCGAAATCGACGCGCTGGCCGAGCAGTTCAACCAGCAAGGCATGGTCGGACTGGTGCGGGCGCTCGACCGCCGTTCCGCCAGCGCCCGGGCGACCCGCGGGCTGTATCTGCTGACCGACGCCAATTTCAAGCCACTGGTCGGCAACCTGTCGCGCTGGCCGGACGAGGAACCGGATGCCGACGGTTGGGTGACCTTTGCACTGCAATATGCCGACGAGGCCAGCGGCGATTTCGGCCGGGCGCGGATCTTCCGTTTGCGCGGCCCGCTGCATCTGCTGGTCGGGCGGGACATCCGCGAACAAAAAGCGTTTGAGGCGCTGATGCTCGACTCGCTGATCTGGGGCGCGGCAATCACCTTCGCCCTCGCCCTGGCGGGCGGCACGCTGATGAGCCGCGCGATGCTGCGCCGGGTCGATGCGATCAACGATACCAGCCGCGAAATCATCGCCGGGGACTTCAGCCGTCGCGTACCGGTTAGCGGCAGCGGCGACGAATTCGACCGGCTGGCCGGCAACCTGAATGCGATGCTCGACCAGATCGAGCGACTGATGGCCGGCATGAAGCAGGTCACCAGCAACATCGCCCACGACCTGCGCACACCGCTGAACCGCCTGCGCGGCCGATTGGAACAGGCGCTGATCGGCAACCCGGACCCGGACGCCTACCGCGAAGCCCTGGCCGGATCGATCGAGGAAGCCGACAACCTGTTGAAAACGTTCGCGGCCTTGCTCAACATCGCCCAGGCAGAGGCCGGCGCCACGCGCGAACGGTTCGCGGCGGTCGACCTCGCCGCGCTGATCCGCGACGTCGCCGACCTTTACGATCCCCTGGCCGAAGAGCGCGGCCTGACGCTCAAGGTCGATGCCCCGGCGGCATCGCCCGTGCAGGGCGACCGGCATCTCCTGTTCCAGGCGGTCGCCAACCTGCTCGACAACGCGATCAAATTCACCGCCGCCGCAAACGCGCCGGACAAGAGCATCGCCATCCGGCTGGATCAGGCATCCCCCGGTGTGGACATCGTGGTACAGGACCACGGACCGGGCATACCGCTAGACCAGCGGACCCGGGTGCTGGACCCGTTCGTCCGGCTGGAGGACAGCCGCAGCGAACCCGGCAACGGCCTCGGCCTCAGCCTGGCCGCCGCCGTCGCGCAACTGCACGGCGGCACGCTGGCGCTCGACGACAACAGGCCCGGCCTGCGGGCAACGCTCAGCCTGCCCGTCGGACCGGCAGGCTAACAACCCCATGGTCATTGCGAGCGGCGCGACGCAATCTCGACGGGCCGCATCCTGACTTCCCGAGATCGCCACGGCGCTCCGCGCCTCGCACCGGCTTCGTCATTCCGGCGAAGGCCGGAATCCAGACTGACCGCTGTTGTGGATTCCGGCCTTCGCCGGAATGACGAGCATGGTGCCTCATCCTGAGCTTGTCGTAGCCTCATCCTGAGCCTGTCGAAGGATGGCCGTCGTCAACGGCTCGAGACGACCTCACCGTGACGAACGCACGAACGGATAGACGTTGGTAAGCCCGAGCAGATCGGTAATCAGCAGAACGAGGAAGATCACCACCGCGGCGCCGACGATCACGGCGATCGTGCCCTCGCCGGCCGGCAGCGTATCGAGTTTGCCGGCAATCTGCCGCAACTCGGCGTCGGAAAGCGCCCGCACCCGCGCGGTCGCTTCCGCCGGATCGATACCCAGGCTCTCGATTTGCTGGCGAACGTCGTCGCGCGCCATGAAGTCGAGAACGCGGGCACGGTCGGCCACGGCCGTCGATTGCTCCAGCACCCGGTCGGTGTCGACCAGCGCCGCCTGTATCGCGCCGAGCGGCGTCCAGGCGAGCACCAAACCGACCACAAGCGGCATCGTGATGGCCCTGCAGAGTTTCCTGAAACGGTTCATTTTTGACTCCCTGTGGGTGATCGTGACGGTTAGTCGAAGATCGAGCGCAGCGCTTGGCCAAGCCGGTCGATACCGGATTTCGGCTGCTCCGACGGCGCGGCGTCCGCATCGGCGGGACGCGGCGGCGGCGTCAGCGGCGGCGTGTCGGCCTTGACGATGGCAAGCGGCTTGGTCCTGGCGGACGCCGCGACCGGCGTCGCGCCTTTCACGGCATAGGTGCCTTCCATGAAATCGCGCCAGATGCGGGCCGGCAGCCCGCCGCCCGTGACGCCGTTCATCGGCCGCGCATCGTCGTTGCCGACCCAGACGCCAACCACCAGGTCGGCGGTGAACCCCACGAACCACGCGTCGCGGTAATCCTGGCTGGTGCCGGTCTTGCCCGCCGCCGGCCGGCCGAACGCCGCCGCGCGGCCGGTGCCGGCGCGCATGGTGGTCATCAGCAGGTCCACCATCTCCTCGCGCTTCCAGGGCAGGACGGCGCCGCGGCGCTGGTCCGGCGGCGGCTTGTGCCGGTGGATCACCTTGCCCCGGCCATGCACGCCGCGGATCGCGCGAATGCCGAACGGCTCCACCCGCTGCACCCCGGCGGCGATGGCGGCATAGGCGGCCGTCATTTCCAGCAACGTGACTTCCGCGCTGCCGAGGGCGAGGCTGGCCACCGGCCGCAGGTTGCCGCCGATGCCCAGCCGGCGCGCCACGCCGATCACCCGGTCGCGGCCGACCTGTTCCGCCAGTTGCACGGCGACGGTATTGATCGAGTCGGCGAAAGCGGTGCGCAGCGAAACCGGGCCCCGGTAGTCGCCGGAATAGTTCTCCGGCCGCCAGCCGTCGATCTCCAGCGGCTCGTCGACGAACATCGAATCCGGCCGCAAACCGGCGTCGAACGCGGCCAGGTAGACGGCCAGCTTGAACACCGACCCCGGCTGACGCCGCGCCTGGGTGGCGCGGTTGAACTGGCTGCTGCCGTAGTCGAGGCCGCCGACCATGGCCAGCACCGCGCCGTCGGCCGTCATCGCCACCAGGCCGGCCTGGTCGACATTGCCGCGCTCGCCCTCGGCGTCCAGCCACTCGAACACCACACGCTCCGCCAGGTCCTGCAATTCCGGATCGAAGGTGGTCTCGACGGCCAGGTCGGCCGACAAAGAGCCGAGTTGGCGGCGCGTCTCCGTCTGGATCCAGTCGGCGAAGTAGTTGGCGCCCGGACTGGAATCCGGCGGCAGGGCGGGTTTCGCCGGTTCGGCCCGCGCGGCGGCGGCCTGCTCTTCGGTCAGGTGGCCGGTCCGCACCATGGCGCCCAGCACCACCTCGGCCCGTTCCTGAGCGGCCGTCAGATTGCGGGTCGGCGCCAGATAGGAGGGCGAGCGTATCAGGCCGGCCAGCATCGCCGCCTCGCTCAACGTGAGGCCTTGCACGGGCTTGTTGAAGTAACGCCGGGCGGCGCCGTCGACGCCGTAGGCGCCGGCGCCGAAATAGACCGAGTTGAGATACCGGACCAGGATCTCGTCCTTGGTCAGATGATGCTCCAGCCAGAAGGCGAGCATCAGTTCCTGCAGCTTGCGCCTGAGGGTGCGCTCCGGCGACAGGAACATCACCTTGGCAAGCTGCTGCGTGATGGTGCTGCCGCCCTGGCGGATGCCGCCCGCCATCAGGTTGGTCAGCGCGGCGCGGGCCATGCCGCGCGGGTCGATGCCGATATGGCTGTAGAAGCGCCGGTCTTCGATCGCCACCGCGGCATGCATCAGATCGGCGGGAATGTCCTGAACGCCTAGCGTCTTGCCGCGGAACTTGCCCCGGCTGCCGAACGCCTCGTCGTCGGCGGCGAGCAGCAGCAGCGACATGCGCCGCCCGTCGCCGCCGAAACCGTCGGAGATCGGCAGGTTGTAGGCGAAATAGGCGAGCGTGAGAAAACCGGCCAGGATCAGCGACAGGCATAGGATGACGACATCCTTGAAACCCATCCGCCGTTTAACGGCGGCCGCGAAGCGGCCTATCGATCGTCTCCAGGACTGCACCGGAAGGTCTTCCCTTGGCGTTCGGATTATCGGTTTCGGACCGCCGGCCGAATTACTGTCGACCGCTTGACGCTACGCCTCGGATGCGGCCGGCATGGTGAGCGGGGCGCGTTAAATATTCGGTAACATCCCAACAAACTGGGCCGGACTATACACCGCCCGGATCGTCGGAAATGTGGCAAAATCCAGGCATTTCAGCCGGTTAACGACCTTTTGCCTCGGAGATCTTGGCCCAGACGGCCTGCGGCGTGGCCGGCATGTCTATGCTCTGGACGCCGAGCGGCCTGAGGGCATCGACTAGGGCGTTGATGACCGCCGGCGGGGCGGCTACCGCGCCGATTTCTCCGGAACCCTTGGCGCCCAGCGGGTTTGTCGTGCTCGGCCGCGACTGGTCCAGATCCGTGTCGAAGGCCGGCAGGTCGTCCGCGCGCGGCATGCAGTAGTCCATGTAGGAACCGGTCAAAAGCTGGCCGGTTTCCTGGTCGTACACAGTGCGTTCCAGCAGCGCCTGGCCGATCCCCTGGGCCAGCCCGCCGTGGACCTGGCCGTCGACGATCATTGGATTGATCGCAATACCGACATCGTCCAAAGCCGTGTAATGGACGATTTCGACCGTCCCGGTCTCCGGATCGACCTCCAACTCGCAGACATGGCAGCCGCTCGGCCAACTGGCCCCCGGCACGGTGTTCGAGGTGTCTACGGCGAAAGCGTTGCCGGGCTGGCGGGCGGCCAGGTCGAACAGGCCGATCTCCAGGTCGGTGCCGGACACGGTGTAACGGCCTTCCGCGAATTCGATATCCGCGGCCGAGGCTTCCAACGCCTCCGCCGCCAACTCCCGGCCACGGGTCACCGTATTTTCCGTCCCGACCGCCACCGCCGATCCGCCGACGAACAGCGACCGCGACGCCATGCTGCCGAAGCCCTGAACCAGATCGGTGTCGCCCTGGACGACCGAGATCCGGTCTATCGGGACACCGAGTCCATTGGCGACAAGCTGGCTGTAGGTGGTGTCGAGCCCCTGCCCCATCGCCTGGGTCGCGGCCTGCAGCACGACGCGGCCCTCGCCTTCGATCCGGACCTGGACCTGTTCGGTGAGCTGGTTGGCGCCGGTCCATTCGACATAGGCCGCGATGCCGCGGCCAAGCAGCCGCCCGCGGCGTTCCGCCGCCGCCCGCCGGGCCGGGAAGCCGGACCAGTCGGCCCGGTCCAGGACGCGATCGAGCAACTGCGGAAAGTCGCAGTCCGCATAGGTTTCGCCGGTGGCGTTGGTATAGGGCAGTTCGTCCGGGCCGATCATGTTGCGGCGGCGCAGGTCGGCAGGGTCGACACCCGTCTCCCACGCCGCCTGATCGATCAAGCGCTCGACGATATAGATCGCTTCCGGCCGGCCGGCGCCACGATAGGGTGCGACCACCGCCGTGTTGGTCAGCACCGCCTTCGCTGTCAGGTCCAGCGCCGGGACCCGGTAGACCCCCGTAGCGATACGCGGGCCGAGCATCAGCGGCACCGCCGCGCCGGCGGAATGCATATGGGCGCCGACATTGGCGACGGTTTCCGCGCGCATGCCGAGGATGCGGCCGTCGGTGTCGAGGGCGAGTTCCGCCGTCGTTACGGCATCGCGGCCATGGGTGCCGCTCAAAAATTCTTCCGACCGGGTGCCGCGCCAGACGACGGTACGGCGGAGTTTGCCCGCCGCATAGGCGACGATGGCGTCTTCCGGATACATGCCGGCCTTCATACCGAAACCGCCGCCGATATCGCCGACCAGCACCCGAAGCTTTTCCACCGGGATCTTCAGCACCGCCTCGGCAAGGGCGGCGCGGACGGTCGTCGGATTCTGGCAGCCGGTATGCAGGACATAACGATCCGCCGCTTCGTCGTAGAGGCAGGCGGCGGCGCGCGGCTCCATGGCGCTCGGGATCAGCCGGTTGTTGACGATCTCCAGCCGGGTGACATGGTGCGCCCTATCGAACGCGGCTGCCGTGGCCGCGGCATCGCCATGGCGGTGTTCCGCGGCGATGTTGCCCGGCGCCTCGGCCCACAGCACCGGCGCCCCCGGTTGCAGCGCCGCCACCGGGTCGACCATGGCGGGCAGTTCCTCGTAATCGATCCAGATCAACTCCGCCGCGTCCTCCGCCTGGGCCCGGCTTTCCGCCACCACGGCGGCGACCGGCTCGCCGACATAACGGACGACGTCGCTCGCCAGCACCTCGCGCGGCGGCGCCGTCATCGGTCCGCCGTCCGGCCGCTTGAACAGCGGCGGATAGGGAACCGCACCGATGCCGTCCGCGGCGAGGTCCGCGCCGGTATAGACCATGACCACGCCGGAGGCGGCGACGGCTTCGCCGGTCTCGATGCCAAGGATGCGGGCATGCGCATGCGGCGAACGGACGAGAACCAGATGCGCCTCGCCCGGAAAAGAAAGGTTGCCGGTGAACCGGCCCTGTCCCGTCAGTAAACGCTGATCTTCGACCCTGGTTACCGACTGGCTGACGCCGAACTTGTCCATGCTACCACTCACTCCACATTTCGCGCCGTTCCAGCGATGTTATGCTCATTCCCGCAGCCCACTCAAAGAAAGATACCGAATGGCGGACGAACCGGACTTCGACACCCAGGCTTTTCGCGATTTCGAACAGGCCGGCTGGCAAAACCTCGGCGAGTCTTACCATGCGGTCACCCGCGACAGCACCCGCCACGCCGCCGAGCATCTGCTGGACACCGTCGACGCCGGACCGGGCAAGCGGCTGCTGGATATCGCCTGCGGGCCCGGTTACTCGGCCGGACTGGCGGTGGAACGGGGCGCGGCGGCGGATGGCATCGACTTCGCCGCGTCCATGGTCGCCGAAGCCCGGCGCGCCTACCCGCGCGCGCAATTCCGCGAGGGCGATGCCGAAGACCTGCCCTTCGAGGACGCGACCTTCGATGCGGCGGTCTGCGCCTTCGGCATGCTGCATTTCGCCCGGCCGGAACAGGCCGCGGCGGAAGCCCACCGTGTCCTGAAACCGGGCGGGCGGTACGCCTTCACGGTCTGGTGCACGCCGGACCGGGTGGAGACCTTCAAGATCTTCCGCGGCGCTGTCGAAACGCACGGCACCATGGACGTGCCCCTGCCGCCCGGCCCGCCGATGTTCCGCTTCAGCGACCCGGCGGAATGCCACAGCCTGCTGGCCGGCGCCGGCTTCGACGGCATAGGCGTCAACGAAATCGCCATCACCCGCCGCACCACGCCGGAACGGCTGGTCGAGGGATTGGCAGGTGCCACGGTACGCACCCGCGCCCTGATCGAAGCGCAGACGCCGGCGGCGCGAGCCAGGATCTATGCGGACATTCTAGAACGCGGGCAGGCGATGGCGAAGAACGGGGTCCTGACCCTGTCCATGCCCGCCGTCCTGGCCACCGCGCGTCGGAACGAAGGCGCGTACTGATAAACGACAACGGTTCAGAACTCATGCCCCTCTCCTTTGGCCTCGTCGGATACGGACATTTCGGCGCTTTCCTTCATGCGCTGGCGCAGCGCTATCTTCCGGACGCGCCGCTGAAAATCCACTCGGGCCGGCGAAAGCCGGATGGCGTCCTGTTCTTTCCTCTGGAGGAAGTCGCCGCCTGCGATGCCGTGGTGCTCGCCGTGCCGATCAGCGCCTACCCGGCCACGCTGGCGCGGATCGGCCCACACCTGGGTGCCGACAGCGTCGTGGTCGATGTCGCCACGGTCAAGAAATACACCATGGACCTGCTGCAGGCCGCGCGGCCCGCCCACCCGTTCGTCGCCATGCATCCCATGTTCGGACCGGAAAGCTATGCCAAGCGCGGCGGCGACGTGACCGGCTTGCGGATCGTCGTCACCGGGCACAGCCTGGCGCCCGCGCGTTACGCGGCGTTGTGCGCGGAACTTGCCGCGGTGGGATTCTCGATCGTCGAAAAGACCGCCGACGCGCACGACAAGGACCTTGCCGAGACGCTTTTTCTCACCCACTACATCGGCCAGGTCATTGCCCGCGGCGGATTCGAGCGTACCGATATCGACACCGTCTCCTTCGGCTATTTGATGGACGCGGTCGATTCGGTGCGCCACGACGGCCAGCTTTTCGAAGAGGTCTGCCGCTTCAACCCGTACTGCCGTCAAGTGATCGAGCGCTTCGATGCGAGCGACCGGGAGGTGCGCGATGCGATGCTGGGCCTCCAACCGCCGGACCGCGGCCGGGGATAGCACCGCGGCGAACATGTTTGTGGAATTCCGGGGACATGGCCGACATGAACGACTGAAATGCAGACAATGTGGCTGTCCGGCCCGCTTCGGACTCTGCGGTAACGCCGACATGACAAGGTGGTGAACGCCCTGGTCGTCGCGGCGCCGGTCACTACGTACCGAAAGAGGCTGCTGCAACCGAAAAAGGGGAGACACGAATGCCTGCCACCAGACGTCATTTTCTTGCGCTTTCCGCGTCGCTGCCCGTGCTCGCGGTGCTCGCGCCTGCCGCGCACGCCAAGGAACCCGGCATCTATGCCGAAGATGGCATCGCCATCGATGGGACCGACGCGGTTGCCTATTTCACCCAGGGCAAACCGGTGGCCGGCTCGCGGCAATTCTCTCACGACTGGATGGGCGCAACCTGGCTGTTCTCCACGGAAGAGAACCGCGCAACATTCGCTGCCGACCCGAAAGCCTATGCGCCGCAATATGGAGGCTATTGCGCGTATGCCGTCAGCGAGGGCTACACGGCGTCGACCGTGCCGGAGGCATGGAGGATCGTGGACGGCAAGCTCTACCTGAACTACTCCCGCGGCGTTCAACGCCGATGGGAACGAAACATTCCAGAGCGCATCAAAGCGGCAAACGCCAACTGGCCCTCGGTACTGAAGTAACCGGCCGAATTCCGGGGACACGGCCGTATTGGACTCCACTCAATGCAGCTTCAGCTTCGGCCGCACGATCCGATTGACGTGGCCGACCAGGATCAGGGTCAGGCCCTTGATCCAGCCGTGGATGGCGATGAGGTGCATGCGGTAGAGAGAGGTATAGGCGATGCGGGCGAGGCGTCCCTCGATCGCCATGCGCCCGCCGACCAGATTGCCCATCAGGCTGCCGACGGTCGAGAAGCGGCTGAGCGCGACGAGCGATCCCCGGTCGTTATAGACGAAGTCCTTCAACGGACGACCTTGGCTGAGGCAGACGATATTCTCGAAGACCCGGTTCGCCATCTGGTGGGCGGCCTGGGCGCGGGGCGGAATCGGGTGCGCCTCGTTCTCCGGGGTGTAGGAGCAGCAGTCGCCGAGGGCGAAGATCCGCGCGTCCTGCGTCGTCTGCAGGCTCGCCCGCACGACGAGCCGGTTCGCCCTGTCCACCTCAAGCCCGTCCAGTGACGAGAGATAGTCGGGTCCCTTCACGCCCGCCGCCCACAGGGTCAGCTCGGCGTCGATCACTCGCCCGCTCTTGGTTTTCACGGCGGCGGACTGCACCTCTTCCACCATGGTGTCGGTCAGGATCTCGACGCCCAAGGCTTCGAGCTCGGCGGCGGCGGCCTCGGCAAGCTTCTCCGGCAAGGCCGGCAGGATGCGCGGCCCGGCTTCGAGAATGGTGACCTTGAGGCGCGTTGCGTCGAAAACTTCCAGGCCGTAGTGGCTGAGCGCATGGGCGGCGTTGTAGAGCTCGGCCGCCAGCTCGACACCGGTGGCCCCGGCGCCGACGATGGCGATTCTGACCGCGCTGTCGGTCCGGCCCTGGGCGACGTCGTGGGTGACGCGCAGGCAGGCATTCAGCAGCTTGGAGCGAAACTGGTCCGCCTGCTGGCGGTCTTCCAGGAACAGCGCGTGCTCCAGCACGCCGGGAATGCCGAAGTCGTTGGACACCCCGCCGACGGCGAGCACCAGGTAGTCGTAGCGGATCGCGTGCGCGCCGATCACTTCCCTGCCGTCGTCGTCCATCAGCGGCGCCGTGTGCAGCAGCCGCTTTTCCCGGTCGATGCCGGCGAAGGTGCCGTAGAAGAAGCGGTAGCCCCATCGCACGCCGTGGCCGCCATATCCCACTTCGTCCATGTTCGCATCCAGCGAGCCGGCCGCCACTTCGTGCAGCAGGGGCTTCCAGATATGCGTGCGGTTTCGCTCGACCAGGATGATGTCGTAGCCGTCGCGTCCGAAACGGTTGCCGAGCCGGCGGACCAATTCCAGGCCGCCGGCGCCGCCACCGACCACGACGATCTGCGTCTTCCTTTGCTCACCCTTGGCCGCCACGGTCACCTTGCCCCCGCTCAACTCGACGTTGATATCCGCATCGTCGTGAGCCGGAGTATGTCGGCGGATGCTATCCTCTGCAAACCTAACGCCGAGCTCTATGCACGCCGTGTGCTCTAATCGACTGTCCGTCAAACCCGGGCTAGCTCACGGGAGGAGCGCTGAATGAAGACGCTGCCATTGCTCGCGATCTGCACGGCCGTCGCTCTCAGTGCGTCGGAAGCCCGGGGCGCGGACGCCGAGGCGAGCCTCGCTGCGCCCGAGGACGGCGGCCCGCGACGCTGGCAGGTGTCGGCCCCCGACGGTATAGCGATGCAGGCCTCGCCCGCCCCGGATGCGCGCGCGATCGCGACCCTCGCCGACGGCGCGATCCTCGCCAATCTCGGCTGCGCGCCCGCCGGCGGCCGCGTCTGGTGCAAGGTCCGCCCCCTGCACGGCCGGGCCCGTGGCTATGTCCCGGCGGCCTTTCTCCAGCCGGCGCGCGGCCCGGACGGGACCGTGCCGATGGGCGCCGACGACAGCGCGCTTCGCGCGCGCCGGGGCGACTTCGACGCCAACGGCACGCTTTCCTGCGCCCAGGTTCGCGGTCAGCCGATGGGCCGCTGTACGTTCGGCGTCGCGCGCGGCACCGGCGGCGATGCGACGGTCGTCGTGACGTTTTCCAACGGCTTCAGGCGCACGCTGTTCTTCGCGCACGGCGCGTTCATCTCAGCCGACGCCACGATGTCCGGCACCGGCTTCGACACCGACTGGCAAACGGAAGGCGACCGCCACGTCATCCGCGTCGACGACCAACGCTACACGCTGCCGAGTGCCGCGATCTTCGGCCGTTGAGGTGGGTCGGGCGGCGCTGTCCGGCTGCTGAAAATGCTCCCCGCAGCAACCGCCACCACGGTCATTCCGGCGAAGGCCGGAATCCAGAACAGCGGTCAGTCTGGATTCCGGCCTCCGCCGGAATGACGAGCTTGGGGGCTCATCCTGAGCCTGTCGAAGGATGACGTCGACCAAAGGTTCGGAACCTTTCCAACAACCCGATTTCGCACCTTCGTCACGCGATGTTGACCTACCGCCGTCACCCCTCAATGACGAAAGCAGTTGCAGCAATTCCCGTCTGAGTTACGATCTTCTTACCCGAACTCAGCTGAGTAAGAACCATAAAGACGATGGGAGGAATCTAAGATGAGACGGAATCCGACTCTATGTTTGCTCAGTGCGGTCATGGCCTCGGCCATGTCCTATACGCCGGCTCTTGCGGACGGACATGCCAGCGCCCCCAGCCTCATGCACACCACGGTTCTGTCCGGGCTGGACAGCCCGTGGGACATGGCCTTCCTTTCCGACGGCACCATGTTCTTCACCGAGAAGTGTCATGGCCTGTCGGTTCGCCTCCCCTCCGGCGACGTCAACGCCCTGCTGGGAATGACCGAGACCGAGGGCTATCCGAGCACGGCGGACGACCTGTTCTGCGAGGGCCAGGCCGGCATGCAGGGCGTGGCCGTCGATCCGGACTTCGGCGAGAACCGCTTCATCTATGTCTATTCGACGTCCAACAAGACGGCGCCGGGCAGCAATCGTCTGATGCGGTTCAAGGTCAGCGACGACCTCACCGCGGTGTCGGACCGCACCGACATTGTCGAGGACGTTCCCTACAAGGCGAAGGCCACCGATCATCCCTTCGGCGGCCTTGGCGCGCATAACGGGGGGCGCGTCCGCTTCGGCCCGGACGGTCATATCTACCTGACCACCGGCGACACCCATAACGGCGAGGTCCCGCAATCGCCGACGCTGCTCGGCGGCAAGGTGCTGCGCATCGACCGGGACGGCAACCCGGTGGCGGACAACAATCCGCCGGAAGGCTTCGACCCGCGTATCTTCACCTACGGCCACCGCAACGTGCAGGGCATCGCCTTCCGTCCGGGCGACGGCCAGCCGGTCGTGGCCGAGCATGGGCCCTGGCATTCCGACGAAATCACCGTGCTGGTGAACGGCGGCAACGGCGGCTGGGACCCGCGCCCCAACGTGGCCGCCCGCGGCGACTGCCCCGAGAACTACTGCGGCTATATGCCAAATCAGATGGAAGGCATGGACCCGGCCGAACGGGTGAAATTCATGCCGATGACGGACATCCACACCTACCCCGACGCAATGCCGCCGGCCTGGACCAATAAAGGCCTCTCCCAGGGCACGTCCTCGGCCGCGTATCTGACCGGCGAGAAATGGGGCGCCTGGAATGGCCGTCTGGCCGTCGGGATCATGGGGATCGGCTTCGGCGGAACCGCGGTCGGCATGCGCATCGACGTCATCGACTTGGCGGCGGACGGAAAGTCCGCAAAGGACGTCGCGACGATGTCCCTGCCCATGGCCGCCGGCCGGTTCCGGTCGGTCGTTCAGGGGCCTGACGGCAATCTCTATACCGCCGTGGACGAAGGCGACATCTATCAGCTCATCCCGAAGTAGGCCGATCTCAGCCGCGCCGCCCGTTGGCGGCGCGGCTGAACGCCCGAAACGGAAGAAAGGGGACATGTGGGCTAAGAGCCCACTTTCCTGTCGCTAGGCTCCTGAGATTGAAAGCCGCCCCTGGCCGGGAAAAAAGGGACAGCTTCCTTTTTCACGCCAGATAACCCCGGCATACAATTGCACATTGTCCCCTCAATTTGCGTCAACGATCTGGCGCGAGCAAAGTGTCTATTACCCACACACATCCTTGCTCAGTGTTTCAATTAGAAACTCTTGGAACTCAGGGCCAATTGTACTGCAGTCTATGCCGTATTTCTCCAGACCTGCTCTATTGTCCTCAATCATTCTGGCTGCGGTGTTTCGCCACCCCGGATCGTCACCTCGCCACCCAATGAGGTGCTCAGCAACCGTGAGGGTCACCGAACCGTCCGGAAATCCTCCCTGAGACTCTCGAACCTGCTTAAGGTAATCGAGATAAAGACGGACCGCTGTGGCTTCTCGTGCCGCTGACGAAGCTTCCGCCTGTAGCTCCAAAATCTCTCTGAACTGAAGGTATCCGAAACCTAGGGCACATGCTGCCACAACCGCCGCGACGATAGTTGCTAAGTCCGCACCTATTTTCAGCCGTTCCTTCATTTGATCACTCTCCGAGCGGTTGACTAGAAAGTCGACTCGATCCTCGGACTCATGCCAAATTAGAACATAAACGGGACTATGAATTAACTCGATCAGTATTCATGAAAAAAGGGGACATTCATCTTTTTCACTCGAATATGCCGATGCCCGCCGCCGCAAATACTGCCTTGATCCAACGACCGAACTCGCTACCTCTTTTGCAATAGGACCAGGACGAATGGGCTCGCGGGCACAGGAGGCAGGTTACGATGAGATATCTACTTCCAGCACTTCTCGCATTCGGTCTTCTCTTTCAGGCCGGGATGGCGTCGGCCCATCACGGATGGTCCTGGACAACCGGCGGCAATATCGAACTTGTCGGCATCGTCACCGCCGTCCGGCTCGGCAATCCGCATGGACTTCTCGAAGTCGACGTCGAAGGCGAAGTCTGGACGGTCGAGGTCGGTCAGCCCTGGCGCAACGAACGCGCCGGCCTGAAAGACGGCGACCTTGCGGAAGGCGTTGAAATCCGCGCGATCGGCCAACCTGCGGCGAACACCTCGGATCGGCGGCTCAAGGTCGAACGGCTCTTTCTCGGCGAGCGGGAGTACAACCTTTATCCCAATCGTGACTGATGCGTCGTTACGGGGACAGTATACGTAACTAAACTGTCAGTATTGAGATCACCGATCACGCGGCGCCCAGGCATCGTGTATAGCGGCCGATGGGTTTGGGCGGATTTCGGGTCATTCGCCGCACTGCGGCTCTATTCGTACCCAGGGCGAGTTGCAGACAATTCGGGCAGACGCCGCCGCACGTAGCCTCCTTCCTTCGCCACTATGGCGCAACCGTTCCGCCCGATGATGCCGCCGCAGGCGCACTCGCCGGAACTACCGGGGCTGCAGAGAGAGCTGCGTAATGCTTCAGCACTTCTTCGATCCGGATCAGCAAATCCTCAAATCCCGAGAAATCGACAGTGCCTGCATTGGCTCGCACTACGGATTCAGCAAAGGCGACCTTTCCGTAATGCGTGTCGTCGCCATGATCCTTCTTCGGATCGAAGGATTTGCCGTTCAGCTTGGTCGCCAGGAGCGCTGGCTGGAATAGATCTTCGATCTCACGCGGATGCGCTGCAGCCCCCTCGGGGACCTTCACGAGATAGAGGTTTTCACCGAGATAGTAGAATGGGTCGGTCGTGGTAGTGTTGACGTTTCGCTTACCCTTCGCTCCGGCATTCTTGAACACTTTTTTAGGTCCACCGTCATTGTCGCATAGAATAATCACGGGATTGGTCATTGGCTTGTGAGCGTAGCGCTTGAGGTTGTTTGTATATCCCGCAATCAAAGATGCCTGTCCGGCTGCCCCGTGTCCAAGATTGAGAATATCGCGCGATGTACCGGACGGCTTCAGGAAATGGACAAGACGAATGACCTTGCCGTCGTCCTCCTTCGCAAGAAGCGGGAACTTTTTGACAAGCGCCCGTATCGCGCATTGCAGATATGTTATGTCCGAGACCCCCTCTGTGACGATAAGCGGGGCCTTGGGTGCGGCAAAATACTTATAGAAAAGGAACTTCCGGTACAGCTCTTCGGGCGCGCGTGGTGGACTGAATTCACCAGCTTGCTTGGCGAGTTTATTAACCCTGAAGGACCGGTCGCGACGGGCTTTAACGAAGTAGATGTGGGAGAGCGTGCCCTCCAGCGGATTGAGGTTGTCCGTCCTCGTTCTCGCGTCCTCGCTAGGCTTATAATACGAACCCGTCTGGAAGACGGAGTTGCACATCGCCCGTGCGGCACGGTAGTAATTCTGATTGATATTGGCTTTTTCGTTCACGACTAGCCCGGTGACGGTCTGCCGCGAGCGGCGCAAGGACATGCGAGTCTTCGAAGGATTGATGAAGAAGCCAGTCTGCTCAATCGTTTTCCTGAGCTTTTTGCCCACTTCCCACTTTGCGCCATGAACATTCACAGCGATCTCCGTAGGGAAGAGCTTTTCATTGGTTGAGAAGGTCAGATCGTCGGCATAGCGAGTGTAGGTGCAGCGCGTATCGCGCGCAAGCGCAAGGACCCGCGAGTCCAGGATGTTTCCGATGAGGTTGGAAATTACCGGAGAACAGGGGCTGCCCTGCGGCAGCGCGTTATCGTGGCAGGCTATCTGAGCGATGATAGTGGCGACCTTTGGCTCCAGGGCGAACATCGTGTCATGAATGAAAAAGCCGCGCACGCGCCCAAAATTGACCGTCCCGAAAAAGTCTTCCAGATCAAGATTGAAAACGAAGCGCCGCCTCCGGTGCACTTCGGCATTAGAGACAATGGTGCGTCCCTGATGGAATCCATGTGACGGAAACCAAAAGCGCGGGTTTTCTTTTTTGCGCTCGCGTACACAAGCATAGAGCATTCCCGCCAGTCGGCCTTGCAGCAATGCGAGCTGTGGCTCAGGCGCATGAATCGTGCGGACCCCTCCGGACCTCTTGGGGATGTCAAAGGCCCGGTACTTCTTGCCCGAATCTATCTTGTAGAGGACGTAGCTGACGCCCTTCGGTGTGAAACCAAGCAGTTTGGCAAGATCGGTGAGGCTTTGCACCTTCTTCAGTTTATCGAGGGCACTCAAAACGATAGCCTATGGATTGGGTGCTTACGGGCACTCTTACGCGAACGTAGGCGATACAGCGTAAAGCCGAAATATCGCAAGGGTACTTTGAGGTAAGCAGCCCGCCTACCATTGTTGTCATTTGCCGCGATGCGCAGCAGGAAGTCTGCCCGTAAGCACTTGCAACATAGTGATAACTCTTCCTGTCTGACAAGTCCGAGCACACACGGAGGCCGCCACGCCCGCTCAAAAGGGGATGTCATCGTCCGGCTCCGGCGTTGGGGGCAGCGCTGATGCAGGAAGCTGCGTGTTCGTCACGACAAAGAGGTTCAGGATGTCATCCTTGTCCATGAACATGACTTGCGAACGCTTGGTCGCGTCCAGCTTGGAGCCTAGCCAGTTCTTCGCGGCTTTTGTGATCTCGCCGCCGCAGGCAATGAATGCATGATCGACTAAGACGCGCCGCGAGACTTCGGGATCGAAAATTTCGTGGCCCAGCATCATCGTCGTCTGGTTCAGAATTTCCGCGATGTTGGCGTTGGACGCGCCTGAGCGCCCTGAGGCGTCGAGCTTGCCCTTCTTCGCCTGTAGCCCGAAATACAGGACGTGCTGTGTGGGCAGGGCGTAGCGCATCCAAAGGTCTTTGCCGTATTCAAGCGCCTTGTCCTTGTGCCCGGTGACGCTGACTCGATGGAAGCCAAGCTGACGAAAGAGCGGCACTAGCACTTCTTCGATGAGCTGATCTTCGCTGCAAGTCGCTAGGAATACCTCCAAACATTCGCGGCGCTTCAGTTCGTCCGCTGATAGTGGCCGGTGTGGATTTGCCTGCGGCGCGAGAGTCTGGCTGGTGCCGGTGTGGCGGAGATAGCAAATTCGGTCTTCGCCGTAGAAAGCTTCGAGGTTTTCGCGAGTAAGGGCCGCATTCAGCATTTCCAGTGCCATCGGCCTTTCAGCTCCCTCGTTCTGGGCATCACCTTGGTCCATGAGCGTGGCAATGACGCGCAAAAAACTGTCCGGCGGCGTGCGCGGGTCAGAGCGTGGCTCGGACAGTATCTTCCCCAGTGTATCGGCCACCCACCGTTTACGCGTCGAGCCGTCATGCACATACTCGGTCTCGGCGTCTGCAAAGAACTCGCTCAAGTATGAGCTGCTACGGTACGGGAAAACCGATGTTTCGGGTTCAAAGTTACCGCAGATCATATCTGCGATCTGTTCCAAGGTGCGGCGCCTAAATTTCATTGATCTATCTAATTAGTACTGTGCTCGGCATTGGTAGCGTAATTGGGGGTTCAAACTCTGAAAACCATGTTCGCGGACTCCGGAGCTTGCAACGACATTTCATTGTCGCGACGGCGGTTGGGGAAACAAAACAATGGAAGTGGGCACCAAACACTTATCGTTGCTGCGCAGCAGCGAAGCAAGCTATCTTCAAAGCTGGCTTTGGTCCGGTTTTTCGAACTCGTGACAGAGTGACGAACGTCTCAGTTGGGCTTAATGCGGTCGTTGCATGTTTGAAAAGGCATGACCGTTCCTGGCCGAAGGCTGCCATTACCCTCGAACCATGTCGAATGAACGACTTGGGTCATTCCCAGCCAACAGGCCCCGCACATCGAATGATGCTCAGGACGGGCGGCGCGTCTACCGGCTTCAAAGTCGCCGCGCCATCCGGTTCTCGGTGGCTGCGCGCCACCGGTAGGCGGAACATCGCCGCCGCCCGGGCGGCCATCGACACTGGCTCGTTGAACCACCATATGTCGCCCAGCGGGCCGCAATGAGCGCCCGATAGTGGAATCGCCCGGAACAAACGTGTGAAATCACGCCATGCCAAGCGATACCGATAACCAGCAGGCCCGCCTCGCCGAGACCTTTCGCGAAGCCGAGCAGGCCGGCCTGCGCATCGCCATCAAGGGTCGTCTGGTGGCCTTGGCGTTACTCGGCGCCTTTCTGGTCCTGTCGCGCATACGCATCCCCGAGCATGCGTTGGATCTCGGTCTCGGCATCGCCGGCTTTGCCGCCCTCGGCCTCATCCATTTCGTCCTGATCGGCACGCGTTACGACCGGGCCTGGCTCAAATACGCCTTCATAACCCTCGACATCGCGATCCTGTCGCTGCTCATGGCCACGCAGCCGCTCTACGACACCGTCGACGTGCCCCAGGCGATGTCGTTTCGCAACTCCGTCTTTCCGTTCTATTTCCTGATCCTGGGCATCGCCGCCTTCAGCTTCTCGCCGGGCCTTGTGGTCTGGGCCGGTTTCATGGTGGTGGCCGGTTGGCTCGGCGCCTTCGCCTGGGCGATCCGCGACATGCCGGTGCGATTCGACTGGGGCGACATCGGCACCGCGCCGACCACCGAGCAGTTCCTCACGATCTTCCTCAACCCCAATTTCATCGGCACCGGCAGCCGAATTCAGGAGGCCCTTGCCTACCTGTTGGTGGCGGTGCTCATCGCCGCCGTCATGTGGCGGGCGCGGCGTACGGTGCGCCACCAGTTGGAGCTGGTCGAGGAACGGCAGACGATCACGGACGTTTTCGGCCGCTACGTGCCTAGGACCGTCGCCGACGCGCTGATCAGCGACCGCGGCCTGCTGGAACCGGTCGAGGGTACGGCGACGGTGCTGTTCATCGACGTCGCCGGCTTCACCACGATGACCGAGGCGAGCGGGCCCCGCCACGTGGTCGGCGTGTTGAACGCCTTCTTCGATCAGGCGACCGAGACCGTCAACCGCTACGATGGCGTCGTCACCCAATTCATCGGCGACGCCATCATGGCGACGTTCAACCTGCCGGCCAAAGACCCGGCGCATGCCGCCAAGGCCGTTTCTGCCGCCCTCGATATCGTCGACCTGGCGGCCAATCGGACATTCAACAACGAGCAACTGGCGATCCGGGCCGGCATCGCGACCGGGCCTGTGATCGCCGGCAGCGTCGGCGGCGGCGGCCGGCAGTCCTATTCGCTCTATGGCGACACCGTAAACCTCTCCGCCCGGCTCGAGGCGCTGAACAAGCAATACGGCACACAGATCCTGATCGACGCCGCCACGGTCGAGCGCCTGCCCGATATTCCGTTACACGAGATCGGCCGCATCGACGTGCGCGGCTTCTCCGACCCGGTCGCCGTCTTCACGCCGATTGCGGAGACCGGCGCGGCGTTACGGCTTGGAACGGGCCGGTCGGGATAAGGCCGGGAAGGAACGAGACGTGTACTCATAACTGCAGATCCTAAGCATCGCTCCCGCTCGCCGCTGGAAGAAAGAAATACTCATGGCCGACGCCCTTTAACAGCAACATGGCAGGCAGAAGCAGTGCGATAGCGACCGCACCGAGAAATGTGTAGCCGAAGGCATCGATGGTCAGAGCGCTCGCGAACGAGCCAAGGGTCAGCCCGATATAGGATGCAGACGTATTGAATCCGAATACGAGGCTGCGATCATCGGGATCGGCAATTCGCGAAAGCAAAACGATCTGCGGCGGGCGAAACAGCGTCCCGAAGAAAGCGATCGAGGCGAACAAGGCGGCTGCGATATATGCGTTCACTTGGAATGAAAGTACGAACAGCGTGATTGTTAGGCCGGCCATACTAATCCTCAACGGAGCCCTTAGCGGTGCACGGTCGGACCAAAGCCCGGCCAGGTGATTGCCTATGACGCCGGCAATTCCGAAGCCGGCCAGCACGGCCGGGAGATGGGATTGGGGAAGCTCGAAATGATGCACGAGTATCGGGGCCATCGCGGCAAGAAACACGAACTGCGAAGCGAGCTGGAATATAGCGGCGCCGAATGTAGCCAGCAGAGGTAAATTGCTGAGAAGTCTAACGGATTTAGTGAGTGATTGCGGGCCCGATGGGGCCAGAGAAGGCAAAATTGCCATCGCCATCGCTGACGTAACGACGGCGGCCGCGGCAAAGACGTAGAAAGTGGCTCTCCATCCGGCAACGAGGGTGATTTGGGTCCCGAGCGGGACACCTATCAAACTCGCAAGTGTGAAGCCGAGAAAGACGATCGCAATCGCGCGTCCGCGCTCTTCCGGAAGCACAAGCTCGACCGCTGCCGCCAAAGCGGCCGGCGTTACCAGCGCCGCGCCGACTGCCGTGATGCCGCGAGCGGCAAACAGAACGGTTCCGCTGTGGGCAATGCCGCTGAGTAGAAGACCGCAACCTAGGATGAGGCCGCCCAGCACAATCGCCGTTCGCGGGCCGATGCGGCCGCCGATCAGAAACTGGAACATCGGAGCGAGGATGGCGTAAGGCAGCGCGAATGAGGTGATCAAATAGCCGGCGCTGCCGGGCGGCAATCCAAGCGCTTCCGTGACCTCTGCGCCAATTCCCAACACGACGAGGGAAGCCCCGGCAATCGTGAACATCGCGACGGAAAGAAGGGCGAATGACGCGTAGTGCGCGCGGATCGACATGGCGGGGGGTTACTCAATCATTGGCTTGCGGACCGGTTCCTGCCGGCCATTAAGGCATAGCCTCCGTCTCCGGCCTAGACAGGCGGCTCGTCGTACAGCTTCAGGATCGCCGCGCCGTCCAGCTCGCCGTGGCCGCGCGCCACCAGCAGGCGGAACATCGTCGCCGCCTGGGCGGCCATCGGCGTCGGCGTCCTGGTCTGTTTCGCCAGGTCGTGGACCATGTCCAGGTCCTTCAGCACCTGCCGCGCGAAACCGGCCGGCGCGAAGTCGCGCGCCAGCATGCGCGGATAGAGCGCTTTCAGCAGGTTCGATCCCGCGTGCCCGTCGGCCAGCGCCTCCGGGATCTTGGCCGCGTCGATCTCGCCGTTCTCCGCCAGTTTCAGCGCCTCCGCCAGCACGCAGTAGTTGGTCAGCACCAGCACCTGGTTGACCATTTTCGCCACCTGGCCGGCGCCGACCGGGCCGAAATGGGTGAAGCGCGCCGCCAGGTCCGCCATCACCGGCTCGGCTTTCGCGATCGCCGCCGGCGCGCCGCCGGCCATGATGGCCAGCGTGCCGGCCGCCGCCGCGGGCGGGCCGCCGGAAACCGGCGCGTCGATCCAGGCCATGCCGGTCGCCGCCAGGCGCGCGGCCATGTCCTTGGTCGCGTCGACCTCGGTCGTGGAATGATCGATCAGCAGCTTGTCCCCGCCGCCCGCCTCGGCCACGCCATGCGCGCCGAACACCGCGTCTTCCACCGCCGCGGTCGAGGTGACGCAGACCAGCACGATATCGGCCGCCTCAGCCACGGTTGCCGGCGAGACGGCCGGGCGCACGCCCCAGGCCTCCGCCGCCTCGATCTTCTCCAGGTCGATGTCGTAGCCGGTGACGTCGTAGCCGCATTTGATCAGCCGACCGGTGAAGGCCGCGCCCATCAGGCCGAGCCCGATGAAGCCGATTGCCGGTTTATCCATTGTCCTGCTCTCGCCTTTCCGCCATCCGCGCGCACAGCATCACGGCACGCCTTAAGGATTCGGGGTTGGCCACGCCCCGGCCGACGATGTCGTAGGCCGTGCCGTGGCCGCAGGTGGTCACCGCCACCGGCAGCCCGCCGAGCACGGTGACGCCGCGGCCGAAGCCCATCAACTTCATCGCGATCTGGCCCTGGTCGTGATACATGGTCACCACCGCCGCGTAGGCGCCGTCCCGCGCCTTTACGAAAACCGTATCGGGTGAATGCGGCCCGGACGCGTCGATGCCGTCGCGCCGCGCCCGTTCTATCGCCGGCCCGATCACCTCGATCTCCTCTGACCCGAAATTGCCGCCGTCGCCCGCATGCGGGTTGAGCGCGGCGACGGCGAGCTTCGGTTCGGCATGACCGGCCGCAACCAACGCGTCGTTTGCGAAGCGGATCGCATCGTAGACCGCGGGTTCGGTGATCAGGTCGCCGACGTCGCGCAGCGCCACATGCGACGTCACCCGCGACGTCCAGAGGTCGTCCAGCACATTCAGCTCGCCGATGGTGCAGTCGTAGTTCAGTTCGTGCGCCAGGAACCGCATCTCGTCCTCGAAGGCGAGGCCGCCCAGATGCATCGCCTGCTTGTTGAGCGGCGCGAACACCACGCCGTCGATGTCGCCCGCCTCAGCCATCCGCGCCGCATGCGCCAGGGTCGCCAGCACCTCGCGCCCCGCCGCCGCCGTCGCCTCGCCCGGCGTGATCGCCGCGTCCGGCTCCGGCGCGAATACCGACAACGCGACCGGGCCGCCCCCGACAATCGCCCGGCCGTGGTCGAAGACCCGCGGATCGCCGATCACCACGAGTTGGGCGTGATCATGAACCTCGCCGTCGGCCAACAGCCTGGCGACCAGTTCCGGCCCGATGCCGTTGCGGTCGCCGAGCAACAAACCCAGTTTCGATTTCACCGATCCCTCCCAGCCATGGCGCGCTCTCAACTTTGCGGCGCAATCATACTAGACTCCCGACAAACAGTATTGGGGAGAGGACAATATGGACGTGCGTACGCAGATGCGCCGGTCGGCGCAGATGTTCGCCAATCGGGAGGCGGTGGTCTGGGGCGACCGCCGCCTGACCTTCGCCGAGGCCTGGGAGCGCGGCATTCGCATGGCCAACGCGCTGATCGCTTTGGGCATCCAGCCGGGCGACCGGGTCGGCGTGCTGGAAGACAATTCCATCGAATCCGCCGACATGTTCCTGGGCGCCGCCATCGCCAACGCGGTGCGCGTGCCGCTCTACCCGCGCAACGGCCGCGAGGCGCATCTGCACATGCTGGGCCACACCAACTGCCGCGTCTGCGTGGTGGCGGAACAGTACGCCCACGAGGTCGAAGGCTTCGTCGACGACTTGGCCGACCTGGAACAGATCATCGTCCGCAACAGCGCTTACGAGGAATGGCTGAGCGGCTATACGGCAAACGACCCCGACCCGGAAATCGACCCGGAGGACAACTACATCATCCGCCATACCGGCGGCACCACCGGCCTCTCCAAGGGCGTCGCCTATACCCATCGCGGCTGGCTTGCCGCCGGCCGCGACTGGTTCTACCTCTATCCGCCGGTCGAGCCTGGCGACACCTGTCTGCATCTCGGCCCGATCAGCCACGGTTCCGGCTACCTGTTCGTGCCGATCTGGCTGAGCGGCGGCTGCAACGTCATGCTCGACCGCTTCGTGCCGGAAGAAACCCTGGACGTCATGGAGCGCGAGCGGATCGCCTATATGTTCATGGTGCCGACCATGGTCAACGCCGTGCTGCAGCAGCCGAGCGTGGGCAAGCGCGACTGGTCCAACCTGAAATGCATGCTGATCTCCGCGGCGCCCATCGCCGACGACACCGCCCTGAAAGCGCGCGAGGTCTTCGGCGACGTGCTCTACCAGGGCTACGGCCAGACCGAGGTGCTGCCGGTCGCGATGATGGGCCCGCGCCAGTGGTTCGCCGAGGTCGACGGCTCCACCCCGCTCCGGTCCTGCGGCATGCCGCTGCCGTTCGCGCAACTGGAGATCCGCGACGAGGACAACAACCCTGTGCCGGTCGGCGAGCCGGGCCAGATCGCGGCCAAGGCGGACGGCCAGATGTCCGGCTTCTGGAACAACCCGGAGGCGACCGCGGAACGGCTGATCGACGGCTGGGTGCTGACCGGCGACGTCGGGCGGCTGGACGAGAACGGCTATCTCTACATGCTGGACCGGTCCGACGACATGATCATCTCCGGCGGCTACAACATCTGGCCGGCCGAGTTGGAGAACGTCATCTCCGACCATCCGGACGTGATCGAAGTCGCCGTGTTCGGCGTCCCCGACCCGCGCTGGGGCGAAACCCCGATGGCGGTCTGCGTCGTTGGCGACGGCGCTACGGTAAACGAACAGGAAATCATAGATCTATGCGCCGACCGTCTCGGCTCTTACAAGAAGCCGAAACGGGTCGAGATCACGACCGAGCCGCTGCCGAAAAGCCCGGTCGGCAAGATCCGCCGCAAGGACCTGCGCGAGCCATATTGGGAAGGCCACGAGCGCCGCGTCGGCGGCAGCTAGGGGAGTTCTTCTTTAGGGCCAAGCTAGCCCGCTCCGGATTGATTCCTCTGTTTGGGCCAAGCCGGCCCGCTC
>JANQEE010000018.1 GCA_028278525.1 Minwuiaceae bacterium
AACGTGAAAGATCAACGGCCTTCCCAGACCGGATCGCGTTTCTCGATAAAGGCGTCGATGCCCTCTTCGGCATCGCGGGCAGCGAGGTTCCTAATCATGACCTCGCTGGTGTAGCGGTAGGCCGCATCCAGGTCCATCTCAAGTTGGCGATAGAACGCCTCCTTGCCGATGGCCAATGTCAGCGGTGACTTGGCGGCGATCTTCTCGGCGATGCCATAGGTCGCGGCATCCAGTTCGGCGGCCGGGACCACCCTGTTGACCAGGCCGATCCGTTCCGCCGTCGCGGCATCGATCATATCGCCGGTCAACAGCATCTCCATCGCGTGCTTGCGCGTCACGTTGCGCGACAAGGCCACCATCGGTGTCGAGCAGAACAGCCCGATATTCACACCCGGCGTCGCGAACCGCGCATCGTCAGCCGCCACCGCCAGGTCGCAGGACGCGACCAACTGGCAGCCTGCCGCCGTCGCCGTCGCCTGCACCCGCGCAATCACCGGCTTCGGCAAGCGGACGATCGACGTCATCATCCGGCTACACTGCGCCATCAACCGTTCCTGGAAATCCCGCTCCCGATTGGCCCGGATCTCTTTCAAATCGTGGCCGGCACTGAACGCCGGCCCGTTGGCCGCGATCACCACCACTTTCACCGCCGGATCGCTGGCAATCGCGTCCAACTCCCCCTGCATCGCCACCATCATCCCGCTCGACAGCGAATTCCGCGCCGCCGGCCGGTTCAGGGTCAGGGTCGCGATCCCGTCGGCATCGCTCCGCAGCAGAATCTCGTCGGTTGCAGCCGCTTCGGCACTGCTGGCAGCCATCGTCACCTCCGTTCCGGCCAAGTGCGGGGACTATAGCGTGGCATGGAAAGAGGCACTAGCCATCGGCGGTGCTGCGCAGATCCCGTTCGCAGAGCATTAGACTATCTGGTTTGTTGCAATTCGGTACGCTAAGCTCTCTCCAAGATTGCACCGTACGGGTACGGCCGATGGCACAGGAACCCGTAGAGCGTCGCCTTGCAGCCATCCTCGCCGCCGACATGGTCGGTTACAGCCGGCTGATGGAGACGGACGAGGCGGGGACCATTTCGCGCCAAAAGGCGCACCGCAAAGAGCTGATCGACCCGAAAATCGCCGAGCATCACGGCCGGATCGTCAAAACCACAGGCGACGGCTTGCTGGTCGAATTCCCGAGCGTCGTCGATGCCGTTCAATGCGCCGTCGATCTTCAGCGCGCGATGGCCTTACGCGAGGCCGGCATCCTGGAAGACAAGCGCATCGCCTACCGCATCGGCATCAATCTCGGCGACATCGTCATCGACGGCGAGGACATCCTGGGCGACGGCGTGAACCTGGCCGCGCGGCTGGAGGGGCTTGCCGAACCGGGCGGCATCTGCGTCTCGCGCACGGTACGGAACCAGGTCCGCGACAAACTGGACATCGCCTTCGAAGATATGGGAGAGGTCGAGGTCAAGAACATTGCCCGTCCTGTGCACACGTTCCAAGTGGACTGGGAGGGCACGGCGACAGGTCCCACCGTTCACCAGTCTCGCAGAACCGACGACATCACGAAATGGGTTGTGGCGTCGGCAACCGTTCTTTTGCTCGCGGGCGCGGGCGTTGCCGCCTGGTGGCAACCCTGGACCCCGCGCGTGGAGCCGGCCTCCGTCGCGCGCATGGCCTATCCGTTGCCGGACGAGCCTTCAATCGCCGTGCTGCCATTCGACAATTTGAGCGGCGATCCGAAACAAGACTATCTCGGCAACGGATTGACGGAGACCATCATCGCCGCGCTGTCGCAGATCCCGCAGATGTTCGTCATCGCCCGCAACTCGACGCTTGGTTACAAAGAAAATCCCGTCGACGTGCGCCGCGTGGCGGAGGACCTCGGCGTTCGCTACGTGCTCGAAGGAAGCATACAGATCACGGACAGTCGGCTTCGCGTCACCGCCCAATTCATCGACGCGACGACGGGCCGGCATGTCTGGGCGGAGCGGTACGATCGCGCAGTCGACGACCTGTTCGACGTCCAAGACGAGATAACACTGAAGATTGCGACCGAGCTGCAGGTGGCTTTGACAGAAGGCGAACAGGCGCGGCTGTTGAACCGCACCACCAACGACCTGGATGCCTGGTCACACGCCGTGCGGGGCAATGAACTTGTACGTCACCAGACCAAGGGGGACACGGCGGCGGCTCAACGGCTTTTCCAGCAGGCTATCAGACTCGATCCCAATTTCGCCGATGCCTGGGTCCGGCTCGGCTGGACGCATCTCTTCGAGGCCCGCTATGGCTGGAGCGACTCGCGGAAGGAGTCGATGACGCGCGCGGTCGAAGCCGTTGAAAGGGCGCGTGGACTCGCGGAGAGACTACCTGATGCGTACGGCCTACTCAGTCAGATCTATGCCGTGCAACGCGACTACGACAAGGCAATCGGCGCCGGTGAGCAGGCAATTGCGCTTGGGCCTAGCCATGCGGATGCGCACGCGCTCCTGGCCGACATCATGCGATATGTCGGGCGATGGGAAGAGGCGGCGCGCCTGACAAAGAAGGGGATGCGCCTCAACCCGCGCTACCCGGGCTGGTATCTCTATATCCTGGGCAATGCCCAGTATTACCTGCGCCAATACGACAACGCTCTCGCCACCTTCGAGGAAGCGATTGAGCGCGGCCATTCCCCGGTGTTAACGCACGTCAACTTGGCGGCGATCTATGCCGAAATGGATCGTATCGCCGATGCGCGCGCCCACGCCGCCAAGGTCTTCGAGTTCCTACCCGACGCATCTCTGGAGGGGACGCGGCAGGCTGCCAGATTCAAGAACCCTGCGGATACGGAACGCCTAGTCGACGCCCTAAGAAAGGCCGGTTTTCCTGATCGGCCATCGTTGCCGGTGCCGGATAAACCGTCAATCGCGGTGCTGCCGTTCGACAACATGAGCGGCGATGCGGAGCAGGGATATTTCGCCGACGGCATGGCCGAGGACCTGATCACCGACCTGTCGCGTATCGACGGTTTGTTCGTGATCGCGCGCAACTCGTCATTTGCCTACAAGGGCCGGCAAGTCGATGTGCGCACGATCGCGCGGGAACTCGGCGTCAAGTACGTGTTGGAGGGCAGCGTTCGCCGAGTCGGCGAGACGGTACGCATCAACGCGCAGCTCATCGATGCTGAGACCGGCGGACACCTCTGGGCCGAGCGCTACGACGGCGAATTGGCCGATATCTTCTCATTGCAAGACCAGATCACCGGCCGGATCGTCGACGGCTTGAAGATCCACCTGACCGATACGGAGCTGTCTAAGATTGCAAGCGCCGAAAAGGTAAACCCGGAGGCGTACGATCTGTTTCTTCGGGCACGAGAACTCTACCGCACTCTCGATCATACCAAGTACAAGCAATCGCTTGCGCTCTTCGAACAGGCCGTCAATCACGATCCCGCATTTGCCGAGGCGTATGCCTGGGACGGCTGGGTGGCAGGTGTTGTTTGGCAGAGGAGTCATGCCACCGTACTGCTGGGCGGCCAAGCTTTAGCAAGGGCTCGCCAGTCGCTTGCCCGCTCGTTTGCGTTGGATCCGAACAACGTGCGTGCACACCTGGTCGATGCCTCGTTGCAGAGCTTTGATGGCAATCACGAGCGCGCCTTAGCGGCGGCTGCAAAGGCGACCGCTTTGGCGCCGAACGACTACGACGCTCTGATGGGCACGGTGCTTATTTCCATTGCGGCAGGTGAAGTTGACGCAGCAAAGAAAGCTGTCGAAGCAGCGTTGCGTGCCAACCCGCGACCGACCCCGCCGCAGGCTGCTGTTGCTGGTGCGGCGCTTTACTGGCTTGGCCTGAACGATCGAGCGGTGACAATGCTCGAGCGCGCCCACGACGCCTTGCCGAACAGCAACCAAGTCAGATTTGATCTTACCGCGACGTACGCTGAACTAGGCCGCCTGGATGAGGCGAAAGCAGTTGCTGACCAGATCCGAACGTGGTGGCCGGCGGTAAATCTCGCCTACTTCCGAATCTGGTTCGCGCATCATCGGCGTCGGGAGGACGCGGAGCGCTTCATAGAGGCGCTGCGAAAAGCAGGCGTTCCGAATTGGCCGTTCGGATTTGAAGGAAACGAGAAAGATCGGCTCAACGGCGAGGAAATCACAAAACTGACAGTCGGCCACCGGTTCAAAGGACGAAATAACCAGGGCGTGGAGTTTATCTTGGATATCAGAGAGGACAATACCTGGGTCTGGCAGACGAGGTCGGGATTCTCGCTATCGGGACGGCGCGTTGTGAAAGGCGACAAAGTCTGCATACGGTCGCCCGATTTCGTACTTGGGCGTGAGTATTGTCAGATTTATTACCGTAAAACTGATGGTTCCGAGACGCGGCGTGATGAATACATTTATGTGAATCCCTTTACCGTGAGTACGATATCAATCGCGGACTGACATCTTCTTAGGCGACGAACACATATACGACGACACTTAAAGACCTGGGTCCCTCACCGGCCTGGATCCCGGGCAAACAAAATCCGTCACCGCCTCAAACGCTTCGCCGCCGTCTTCGCTTCATCAGCCAACCGCTCGACCAATTCGGCAGCGGGCTGCCGGCGGGCCAGTCGCGTCCCCTGGCCGGCCCAGAGCGAGAGGAACTCTGCCCGCCCCTGTTTCGCCGCCTCGGCGCGGAGGGGTTTGGTCAGGGCGTTTTGGTGGGGGAAGGGGAGGATGTCGTCGGTGGCGCCAACCTCCGTCATGAAGCGGTTGGCGATGCCGCGGGACGGGCGGCCGGAGAAGGCGCGGGTCAGGTTGGTATCGTTTTCGTGGGCCTCGATCACCGCCGTCTTGTAGGCGTCGGGGATGCCGGCCTCGTCGCAGGTCAGGAAGGCCGTGCCCATTTGCACCGCATCGGCGCCGAGGGCAAGGGCGGCGGCGACGCCGCGGCCGTCCATGATGCCGCCGGAGGCGATCACTGGCACCGAGACGGCATCGACGACCTGGGGCACCAGCGCCATGGTGCCGATCAGCCCGGCCTCGAACGGCCCGGCGAACGTGGCGCGGTGGCCGGCCGCCTCCACGCCCTGGGTCACGATTGCCTCGCAGCCGGCCCGTTCCAGGGCGACGGCCTCGTCGACCGTCGTTGCGGTTGCCATCAGCAGCATGCCGCGCTGCTTGATCGCCTCGACCGCATGGACCGGCGGGATGCCGGAGGTGAAGCTGAAGACGGCGGCGCCGCTTTCCAGGGCGACCGCTAACTGCGCCTCGAACACGTCCTCCGGCGGCGCGGGCGGTTCCGGCGGCACCATGCCGAGTTCGGCGAAGTAGGGCGCCACCCTGTCCAGCGCCGGGCCGGGATCGTCCGGCATGGGCGGCGGGCTAAAGGGCGCGAACAGGTTGATGCCGAAGCTTCGGTTGGTCCGGCTGCGGACCGCTTCGGAAAGCTCGGCGATCTGGGCAGGCGTCGAATAGGCGCCGCCGATGAAGCCGATGCCACCGGCCTCGCACACCGCGGCGACAAGGGCCGGCGTGTCGCCGCCGCCGGCCATCGGCGCCTGGATGATCGGGTGCGTCAGGTCAAGTCGCTGCATCAGCGGGGTGTCGAACGGCATGGCTTATCTCCTCCGTCTTTGTCCAAGGCCCGTGACGGCCAGATCGATGGCGAGCGCCGACAGCATCGCCGCGCCGCCGATGGCGAACAGCGGCGCATAGGCTCCGGTCCGATCAAACAGGAACGAGAAGCCGTAGGCCGCGGCCGCCTGACCGACGGCGAAGGCAGTCGTCGCCAATCCCCAGGCCGCCTGCCGCCGGCCCGCGTCGTCAGGCAGAAGCTCGTTGACCCGACCCAGCACAAGGGGCACGACGCCCGGCACGAACGCACCGATCACCAGACTGGAAACGGCGAGCGCGATAGCGTCGTCGGCGACGCTAAGCAATCCGATAAACAGAGCCTGCACGACGAACGAGAACCGCAACGTGGCGCCGAAGCCGATCCGGTCGGCGACGGAACCGGCGATTAAAGGCCCGAGCAGGGCGCCGACGCCGAACAGCACCCAATACCAGCCGCCGGCGTCAATCCCCTGGCCGAGGCCGCGCGCGACGAAGTCGACCAGGAACACCATGTGCGGCACCAGGCCGGCGGCGACCAGGCCGTACTCGACGTAAAGCGCCCGGAGAGGCAGGCCTTTCGCCGGCCTTTGCCGGTCTGATTGTTCGCGGACCAGCCGCGCCGTCCGCGGCCAACCACCCCAGGCAACCGCCGTCAGCAGCAGGGACAGGGCGCCCAAGCCGATCCAGGTTTCCATCAGGCCGCTGCGCAGCAGCAGCGGCACGAGGGTGCCCGATGCGGCGATGCCCAGGCCGACGCCGGTGAAGATGGCGCCGCCGGCGAGGCCGTGGCGGGATGGCGGTATATACGGCAGCACCACCGGCGCCGCGAGCGCCATCAAGGCGCCGCCGGAAAGGCCGGATGCAAACCGCCACAGGAAATACCAGGCGAAGGAAATCGGCTCGGCGCAGGCGAAGAAGGCGGCCGTCGCCACCAGCATCATCGCCCGCAGGGCCGTGGTGGCCCCGACCCGCCCGGCCACCGGCCGGGCCAACAGGGCGCCGGCCAGATAGCCGGCAAGGTTGGCCGCGCCGAGATAGACCGCGTCGGAGGCGCTGAACCAGCCCGCGCCGATCAGGGCGGGAATCAGCGGCGTGTAGGCGAACCGCGCCAGGCCGATACCGACGAGGCACGCGCAGAGCCCGGAAAGGGTTATCCGCCAGGGGCTTACGCCATGATCCTGTCTGTCCGCCGCGACTGCTTGCATACCGGTTTTGCCTGGGTTTGGGACAGCCTAGGCCGGATCTAGCATCGCAAAAACAGAATTTATCAGATTTCTTGTATCTCTAGATCAGATAAGCAGTTACTACGCTGCGGCATCCTGCTCGACCGGCGATTGCCTTGCATGGTCCAGGAACGCCGACAAGGCGCTGGAAACAGTGAGGTCGAGCCGGCGAATGAACAGCGTCTCGACCAGCGAGTCCCGCTCCGGCAGGTCGTGGATGGCGACACGGCCGTCGCGCCAGACCCGGCCGATCAGGCTGCGCGGCAGCAGGGTAACGCCGAGTCCGGCGGCAACGCAGGAGACGATGGCCTCCAGGGTGCCGAATTCCAGCAGCCGTAGATTGACCGCGCCGCGCCGCGCCAGAATCTCCTCCAGCCGCTGCCGGTACGAACAACCGGCGCGCAGGACCACGATCTTCAGGTTGTCCCGGCCGAGAATGCCGTCCAGGCCTGTCGACGTCGGCGCCGAGAGCAGCACCAGTTCCTCGCGGAAGACGGTTTCGGATGCCAAGTCCGGATGATCGACGGGGCCGCAGACGAAGGCGCCCTCCAGCTTGCGGTCGATCACGGCTTCGATCAGTTCCGCCGTGGTGCCGGTGCGCAGCACCAGATCCACCTCCGGATAGGCGCCGGCATATGCGCTGAGCACCGGGGAGAGGCGGAGCGCCGCCGTGGTCTCCAGCGAGCCGACGGTCAGCGATCCCTTGGGCGCCCCGTCGTCTTCGACCGCGCGACGCGCTTCCTCCAGCAAGTCCCTGACCCGGTTGGCATAGGGCAGCAGGCGGCGGCCGGCGGCGGTGAGGGTGACGCCGCGGCTATGCCGGTCAAACAGCGGCTGGCCGAGCCGGTCCTCCAAGAGCCGGATCCTGGTCGTCACGTTGGACTGCACCGTGTTCAGTTCCGCCGCGGCCCGGTTCATACCGCCCAATCGGGCGACGGCTTCGAAGACCCTGAGATCGCCGGCATCCATGCGGAGCCTCCTATCTATCGCCAACAAAGATAGATAATAGAGTTCTCCATCTGTCCTGAAAATAGTCTGAATTTTAGTCGAGAGCCCGGTCGATCAAGGCCTGGGCTGCGGTTTTTGCGACGTTCGCCGCCCGGCTGCGGTCCTGCGACACCTGCGCCGTCACGATGGCGCCCTCCAGCAGGAGGGCGATTTCATCGGCCAGGGTCTCCGGGTCCGGAGCTCCGATCTGCCGGCAAAGATCGCCGATGAACTGTCGCATCATCGCCTTGAAGTCCTTGCAGACCTGCCGGATCGGCGTATCCAGGTCCGAATATTCTCCGGTCGCGTTGATGAACATGCAGCCATAGAAGTTGTTCTGCCTGAACCACGCCTCTGCGACATCGAACACGGCCATCAGGCGCCCGTGCGGATCCGCCGCGCTCTCCTCCACCTGACGCATGAAGCCGTTCCGGAACAGGCCGTCGTACTTCTTCAGGGCGGCAAGGATCAGCTCGTCCTTTGAACGGAAGTGCCTGTACAGCGTCTTCTTGGAGACGCCCGATTTGTCGAGAATCAGGTCGATGCCGGTGGCGTGGAAGCCGTTTACGGCAAACAGGTCGATCGCCGTGTCGATCAGATGTTCGCGCCGGTCGGACATTGGGTTTCAGCCTGAAAAGGAAACCGAACTGTTTCCAATATAGGGCCGAACAGCTCCGTCGGCAACGTATTAATATCAGCGCCTTATGGTGCCTTCTCCAGCCCTGCTCCGCACCGTTCACGGAAAAGTCAAACTCAATTAATTGACGAAAGAAACAGATCTGTTTACATCTGACAACCAGGAGACAGATCTGTTTCCTTTCATCTCCGACGCATAAGGAAAGTCACATGCCACGCATCAATCCAGTCGACCACCAGGCGGCGGACGGCGCCGCCAAAGACCTGCTGGACGGCGTCAAGGCGCAGATCGGCATGGTGCCGAACATCTTCGCCACCCTGGTCCAGTCACCAAGCGTTCTGGAGGGTTTCCTGGCCTTCAGCGGTGCCCTCGGCAAAGGCGCGCTTACGGCGCAGTTGCGCGAGCAGATCGCGCTGACCGTCGCCGGCGCCAACAGCTGCAACTACTGTGCCTCCGCCCACACCGCCATCGGCAAGGGCGCCGGCATCGGCGAAGCCGAGCTTCGGCGCAACCTGGAAGGCCGCTCCGACGACAGCCGGACCCAGGCAGTCCTGGATTTCGTGCGCAATTCGGTCGACCGGCGCGGCCAAGTCGGCGACGACGACGTCCAGGCCCTGCGCGACGCAGGTCTCGGCGACGGCGAAATCGTCGAGGTTGTCGCCAACATCGGCGTCAACCTGTTCACCAACTACTTCAACCATATCGCCCGCACCGAGATCGACTTCCCGGTGGTCGATAGCACCGCCGTCACCCGCGCGGCCTGATCGCATAACCCGGGGGAGGAACCTCACATGAAGACTTTTGTCCTTAAACTCGCGACCGTGCTGGCGTTCGGCAGCGTCCTGGTCGGCGGCATGGCCTACGGCCAGATGACCGCCAAGCCCTACGCGGAGGGCGTCGTCTCCGACAGCGGCGCTATTCAGCTGCCGGAGAACTTCCGGACCGACTACGTCATGCTCGGCGCCTGGTCGGTGGCGGGCGACGCAGACACCGGCGGCGGGGTCGGTTTACATGTCGTCTATGCGCCCAGAAGCGCCGTCGACGGCTACCGCAAGACCGGTTCGTTCCCGGACGGCACGGTTCTGGTCAAGGAACTGTTCAACGGCAAGACCGAAAGCCTGACGACCGGCGAGGCGACCAGCGCCACCACCACCGCCGGCTATTTCGTGATGGTCAAGGACACGAAAGGCCGGTTCCCGGACAACGCCCTTTGGGGCGACGGCTGGGGTTGGTCGTTCTTCAACGCCGACAACACGAAGCAGACCGTGACCACCGACTTCCGGGCCGAATGCCTGGCCTGCCACGAACCGGCGCGTTCTTCCGATCTCGTCTATAGCTACGCGTATCCCGTCTTGCAAAAATAGTCGACCCGAACCGCCCCGCGGCAGGTGATCCTGTCGTGGGGCAGGGTTTCGACATATCCGGGAACAGCCATTCCATGGCAAAGCCGCAGATAGTACTGAAGCGCGCTTACGAGCCGTCGTCATCCGACGACGGCCTTCGCATTCTGGTCGAGCGGTTGTGGCCGCGCGGACTGAAGAAAGCCGACGCCGCCATCGACCACTGGCCGAAAAACGTCGCCCCGACGCCGGCCTTGCGGACCTGGTTCGGACACCGTCCCGAACGCTGGGACGCGTTCAAGCGGCGCTATCGGGCCGAACTGTCCGACAACGAAGAGGCTGTCGTGGATCTGTTGGATATCATGGCGGGGCAGCGCCGGGTGACGTTCGTGTTCGCCGCCAAAGACGAGGCACGGAACGGCGCGGTCGTGCTACGTGCCTACTTGATGTCGAAACTCTAGGGCGTTGCGGCGCCTGCGGAAGCGGCACCGCCATCGACAACCGGGGACGGACCGGTCATCGCCGCGTAGGCGTCGATCCCGATTTTACTACGAAACAGCTCCTGGCCTTTCGGTGTGACGGCCAGCGCCCGTGTGTCGGCCACCTGCTTGAGCCAGCCATCCGAGCGGAAGTGACTTAGCAGAGCATTGCCCAAGTCGCCCGCCACGTGAAAGCGGCGCTCGGTCCAATCCATGCATTGCTTCATCAGCGGCCGGCGGCTTTTGCCCAAGCCGTCCGGGTCGATGCCGATGTCGGCGAGCCACTTGATGCCAAGCGGCGTCAGGCTGAAATCGCCGCCGCGCGACAGCACGCAGCCGAGTTCCGCGATCCGGTCCGCCACGGCGACGCCAAGGCGGCCGGCGAGGTGGTCGTAGCAATGCCGCGCCGCGGTAACGTCCCCCGAGGCGCGGGATTTATGGCGGCGCAGATGCGCCGCCGGAGCGGCAACCATCATGCTTTCCACCACCGCGGCGATCTCCGCATTGGTGACGTGGTAGTAGCGATGGCGTCCCTGCGGGTGACAGATCAGCAAGCCGGCGTTGACCAGCCGCTGCAGATGAAAACTGGCGGTCTGCGGCGTTATCCGCGCCCGATAGGCCAGTTCCTTCGCGGTATAGGCCCGCCCGTCCATCAGCGCGCAGACGATGGTGCAACGCGAGCGGTCGGCCAGGGCCGCAGCGAGGACATCTACTCTCGGTTCCATGTTCATGCGCGGCCTCTATACATCCGGGAAGGCAAGCATGCCATGGATATGGGGTCCGCCGAAGCGAAACACGCAGCAATCGTTACGATGGATGTTTGACCGTTTCGGTCCGTCATCCGGCGGTATGGGCTTGAATGGCCGCGAATTCCGGGTACCGGTCTTCCAGCATTTCCAGTTTTCCGCGGATTTGCGACAGCTTTTCGGTGTTCAGATCCGCGATGGCCAAGCCCTCTTCGTCAGGGCCGGCATCCGCCAGCACCCGCCCGTCCGGGCCATAGACGGCGCTGCGCCCGCAATAGTCCAGGCCGTCATGCGCGCCGACATAGTTGGCGAACGCGACGTAGAGGGTGTTCTCCAGCGCGCGAGCCGGAAAGTAGACGGTGCGCCGATGGTCGGACTCGCCGACCGGGAAGGCGCCCGAAACCAGGTAGGCGTCGGCGCCGTCCAGCGTCAGGGCCCGCGCCTGCTCGGGAAAGCTGGAATCGTAACAGATGCCGAGGCCGAGCCGCCAACCGTCGACCTTAATCGCGCAGTCGACGGATCCGGGCACGAACCATTTCCTCTCGTCCCGGTCGAGGTGGCGTTTCTGATAGGTGGTGCAGACACCGCCCCGGCGGTCCACGACGATGGCGCCAAGTCCCAGGCCCTGCTCCGTCGCCAGGGAGCCGCCGAGCACCGCGGCGACCTTGTTGTCGCGGCAGGCGGCGCGGATCGGGTCTATCGCCGGCCCTTCGGGGTCCACCACACAGCTTTCCGGCGCCTCCGTAAGCAGCGTCCCGACATATCCCGTGACCGACAGCTCCGGAAAGACCAGGACCTTCACCTCCTGTTCTCCGGCGCGTTCGATCAGCCGGACATGGGCGGCCACGTTGGCCGGCACATCGCCGGGCCGCGCGTCGAACTGGGCGGCGGCAATTCGCAGGCTTGAGCGGTCTCGATCGTTCATAGCGGCGCGGGCTCTCCGTTTGGATGACCGCGGCCATCATACGTGCCGGCGGATCGGGGGTACATCCGCAACAAGTCACCGAACGGCTAACAGCGTCGGCCGGCCCGAGGCTCGCAATCCATCACCCCGCCGCGGCGGTCCACCTGCACGGCGCAGCAGCGCAGAACCGTCTGCTTCAGCTTGGCGCGGCCTCTCTGCACCCGCGACTTCATGCCGGAGAGGCTGAGGCCCAGGCGCTTCGCCGCTTCCGCCTGGGTGAGACCCGCGATATCGGTCATCAGCAAAGCCTCGCCATAGGGCGCCGGCAGCTCCCGTATCATCGGCACCAGACAGGACGCCAATTCGTCCGACGCGGATCTGTCCGCGCTCTCCGTTTCGCCGCATTCATCCTTAAGGTCGGCCAGAGCCCTGCGCTCGACCGAGCGGCGCCGATAGTGATCGGCGATGGCGTTGGCGGCGACCCGGCGCATCCAGGCGAGCGGCTTGTCCGCCGCCTTCAAAGCGCCCTGGTGCTGCACCAGGCGCAGCATGATGTCGCCGACCACGTCGTCCGCCGACGCGGTGTCGACGCGCCGGCGGACATAGCCGCGGAGGCTGGTCTCGAAGGTCTTCCAGTTGTCCGGCGATAGAGCCGGTTGTGCCGTCATCAGCCGCAAACGGTATCGGTTTCAAGTTCGGAACAGCATACCGTGCGCTCTGCTTTGCGTCTCGCCTCGGGATCGTCGTCGGTGATCCTGTACCATTCCCAGCGCAGGCCCTGCGGCTCGTGCGACCAGGCCTTGTCCTGGGTGGCGTGGCAGCAGGTCTCCTCGCGCTGGACTTCCTTCAGAATGCCCGCCTCGGCGAACCGCTTGGCCGCGTCGTTCACCTGCGCGTCGTCGAACACCTCCACGCCCAGATGGTTCAGGCGCTCCGCCGCCTGTTCGTTCTCGAACAGCACCAGCTTGAGCGGTGGCTGTTCGATGGCGAAGTTGGCGTAGCCGGGGCGGCGCTTATGCGGCTCCGCACCGAACAGTTTTCCATAATAATCAACGGCTTCGTCCAGGTTTCGGACATTCAATGCCAATTGCAGACGCATCTGTTCGCTCCTTGTCTGACGTCTTTGCTGGATAAGACGGGCAAGGAGCAAAAAGGACGCAACTTTCTCTAGTCGGCGTGACGTTCGAGAATCCAGGAAACAGCGAAGCCGACGACCAGGCCCCAGAACGGCGCGCCGATGTTGAAGATCGAGACGTCTGCAACCGTGACCAGGAACGTGACGAGAGCGCCGAGCGAGAACCGCCCCTGGAAAGCGATGCCGAACGCCGACTGCAGAACGCGCAGCATGGCGAGACCGGCCAGAGTCGCCACGAACGCGCCCGGCGCGGCCAGCATCATTTGCGTGAACAGGGGCGCCAGAAGGCCGAACAGGATGCCGAACACGCCGACGGCGATTCCCGCCGTATATTGCCGATGCTTTTCGCCGGACCCGGAGATGATGGCGTTGACCGGCCCCGTCAGGCAGGTCGACACACCGCCGACCACGGCCGACACGATCGATCCGGCGCCGCAGGCCGCGGCAATGGCGTTGACCGGCGGGTTGTGGCCGGCCGCGCCGAGCACCGCCGTGCCTTGCCCGTTCTGCACCACCAGGACCGTAATGGTCAGGGGAATCACCAGTTCCACCATTGCCTGCCACGAGAAAGCGGGCGGGTAGAGCGTCGGATTGGCGAGCAGCGCCGAAGTCTCGGGGAAGGAGGCACTCCCGCTCGTCAAAGCGACTGCCACCGCCCCGGCCACCAGGGCGCCGATCAGCGGCGGCACGATACGGCCGAGCGGCGCCACGGCGCTCAGGCCCAGGAAGACCAGGGTCATCGGCAGGGCGATCCAAAGGCCGTCGCGAAAGGCGAGCACCAGGTCGAGCCCGAACTGCAGGAACACACCGGCCACCATGCCCATCACGATCGGCATCGGCACCGCGTCCATGCAGCGGCGCACCAGGCCGGTAAAACCGAGCACCAGCATCAAAAGGCCGGTGGCGTAATAGGCGCCGATCACTTCCGCGAAACTCAAGTGGCCTAGCGCCGGACCGATCAGCACCGTGCCCGGGATGCTCCAGAAAAACACCAGCGGCTGGCGATAGATCGTGCAGAACGTGATGGTGATCAGCCCGTTCAGAAAGAAGCTTGCGAAGATCCAGGACGCGAGGTCCGCTTCGCTCAATCCGCCGCGCGCACCGACGGTCAGGATGATTGCGACCGGGCCGGTCGCGGCAAACAGAAAACCGACGAAGGCGTTGATCGCGTAGATGCCGCCGAAGTCGCGCAGCACCGAGCCCAGGCCGGGCAGACGCTCTGCCGGTCGCTCAATCGTCATCGCCGCCTGCTTTCACCGCTCGTTCCGCCCCTAACACGAAAATCCCTCGCAACAGCACTAGGCCGGGCGACTGATCGAAGTCAAATGGCCGAGCGGTAAATTCCGCTATGCAAACAATGAAAAACCGCGGTGAACGGACGATACAATCGGAATGGCGAAGCGACGGCCATGACGGCGACGACGGGTGCGCGACAGGTCGACACCGAGGATCGGGTAACGCTAAGCGGGCGCGGCCTGACCAAGGTCTACCGGACCGGCGAGGTAGAGGTGCACGCACTGGCCGGCGTCGACCTGGACCTCTATCAGTCGGAGCTCGTCGTCCTGCTCGGCCAGTCCGGCAGCGGCAAGTCGACGCTGCTGAACATTCTCGGCGGGCTGGACATCCCGACCGCCGGGCAGGTGACGTTCCGCGGCAAGACCGTCACCCCGGCCGGCGAAGCCGAACTGACCCGGTACCGGCGCGACCATGTCGGCTTCGTCTTCCAGTTCTACAACCTGATCCCCAGCCTGACGGCGCGCGAGAATGTCGCCCTGGTGACCGAGATCGCCGCCGCGCCGATGTCGCCGGACGCGGCGCTTGACCTGGTCGGGCTGGGCGAGCGGATGGATCATTTCCCGGCCCAACTTTCCGGCGGCGAGCAACAGCGCGTCGCCATCGCACGGGCGATCGCCAAACAGCCGGACATCCTGCTCTGCGACGAACCGACCGGCGCGTTGGACAGCCAAACCGGCATCCTCGTGCTGGCGGCGATCGAAAAGGTCAACCGGGAACTCGGCACCACCACGGCGCTGATCACCCACAACCGCGCCATCGCCGATATGGCCGATCGGGTGATCGAACTGGCTGACGGCCAGATCGCCGACATGCGCGAAAACACCGCGCGGCGCCACGTCGCCGAGCTGGAGTGGTAGGCGATGCGCGCGCTGGACCGCAAACTGGTTCGGGACGTCTGGCGGCTGCGTGGCCAAGTGCTTGCGATTGCCTTTGTCGTGGCGTCCGGCGTCGCCTTGCTGCTGATGTCCTTGAGCTCGATCGAAGCGCTGCAGGAAACCGCCGACGCCTATTATGAGCGCTACCGTTTCGCCGACGTATTCGCCAGCGTGAAGCGCGCGCCGGAGACGCTGACCGACCGGATCGCCGACCTGCCCGGCGTGCAGGCGGTTGCGACCGGCGTGGTCAAATGGGCCGTGCTGGATATCGAAGGCTTCGCGGAACCGGTGATCGGCGAACTCGTGTCGATCCCGGAGGACGATAAGCCGGTGCTCAACCGTCTGGCGGTCCGCGCCGGCCGGCTGGTGGCCAAGGGCCGGCCGGACGAGGCGGTATTGAGCGAGCGGTTCGCCGAGGCGCACGGGCTGGAGCCCGGCGACCAAATCCAGGCCATTCTCAACGGCCGCAAGCGCACGCTGGACATTGTCGGCATCGCGCTCTCGCCGGAATATGTCTATACCATCGGACCCGGCGCGCTGGTTCCCGACGACACCCGCTACGGCATCATCTGGATGGGCCGGGAGGCGCTGGAAGCCGCGTTCGATCTGGACGGCGCCTTCAACAGCGTATCTCTCTCCCTCCTACGCGGCGCATCGCCCGAGGCGACCATCCAACAGCTCGACCGCCTGCTGGACCGCTACGGCGGCATCGGCGCGTTCGCCCGCGCCGACCAGATTTCCCATTGGTTCCTCGCCAACGAGATCGAACAGCTCAAGACCACGGCGCGAATTCTGCCGGCGATCTTCCTGGGGGTTGCCGCGTTCCTGACCAACATGGTGCTGGCCCGGCTGATCGCGACCGAACGCAGCGAAATCGGACTGATGAAGGCGTTCGGCTACAGCCATCTGGAGATCGGCTGGCACTACGCCAAGATGGTCATCCTGATCACCAGCGTCGGCATCGTCATCGGCTGGCTGCTCGGCGCCTGGCTCGGCCGGTTCAATACGCAGATCTACGCCGAGGTCTTGTTCCACTTCCCGTTCCTGCTGTACCGGCCGGGACCGCAGGTGTTCGTGATCACCGGCCTGGTCAGCCTGGCGGCCGCCTTGCTTGGCTCGCTCGCTTCGGTGCTGCGGGCGGCGCGCCTGCCGCCGGCCGAGGCGATGAGCCCGCCAGCCCCGCCGCTCTACCGCAAGAGCCGGTTGGGCGGTGCGGGAGCCGCGCGCTGGCTGGATCAGCCGACCCGTATCGTGTTGCGCCAGATCGCCCGCTGGCCGGTGCGCTCGTTTTTTACCGCCGCCGGCATCGCGACGGCAATCGCGGTGCTGATCACCGCGTTTCACTGGCTGGACTCGATCAACCACATGGTCGACGTCTACTTCTTCCAGGGGCAGCGCCAGCACCTGACCGTCGGCCTGGTCGAGGCGCAATCCAGCGAGGTCGAGCGCGACTTCGGCAAAATGCCGGGCGTCCTCGCCACCGAACCGGGCCGCACAGTGACCACCATCTTCCGGAACGGCCGCCGCACCCATCGCGGCGCGATTACCGGGCTGCCGCCGGACGCCTATTTGAGCCCAATCTTCGACGCCGAGGGCCGCGACGTTCGCGTGCCGCCGCGCGGCCTGGCAATGTCGACGCAACTGGCAAAAAAGCTGGGCATCCGCCGCGGCGACACGGTGCAGATTAAGATCCTGCAGGGCCGGCGCCCGACCCGCGAGGTCCCGGTCGTGCATCTGTTCGAGACCTATATCGGCATGCCGGCCCATATGAACCTGGACGCCTTGAACCGGATGCTGCGAGAGCCGCCGAGCGTCGAATACATCCATCTGCTGCGCGACCCGTCCGCCGAGGCGGCCCTGTTCGCCGAATTGAAAGACCTGCCGGATGTCGCCGCCGTCATCCTGCGCAGCGCGGCAGTCGATACCTTCTACGACACCATGGGCAAGACGCTGACGATCTTCGTCTCTTTCTTCATCGCCTTTGCCGGCGCGCTTGCGGTCGGCGTGGTCTACAACAGCGCCCGCATTGCCCTGTCGGAACGGGGCCGGGAGCTCGCGACGCTCCGGGTGCTCGGATTCAGCCGCACCGACATCTCCTATATCCTGCTCGGCGAAGTCGCGCTACTGACTTCCGTGGCGCTGCCGCTCGGCTGCCTCGGCGGCTGGTCGCTTGCCTGGTTCATCGTGGCCAGCTTCGAGACCGAACTCTACCGCCTGCCGATGGTCATCGAGCCGTCGACATACGGATGGGCGACGTCGATCGTCCTGGCGGCGACGGTCGTCTCCGCCGCCCTGGTCCGCCGCCGGATCGACCGGCTCGACCTGATTGCAGTGCTCAAGACAAGGGAATGAACAGGCTATGAAAGGACGGCGATTGATCCTATGGGGCGCGCTCGGCGTCCTGGTCGTTGCGGGGCTGGTCTATGCCTTCCGCCCGCAACCGGTGCCGGTGGACCTGGTCGAAGCCGTGCGCGGCTCGTTGGTCGTCACCCTGGACGAAGAAGGCGAGACCCGGGTCCGCGACGTTTTCGTGGTATCGGCCCCGATCACCGGCCGGTCGCTGCGCATCGAGGCCGACGTCGGCGACGCGGTAACGGCAGGCCGGACCATCGTGGCGGAAATCGAACCGATCGATCCGTCGTTCCTGGATCTCAGAACCGAAACCCAGGCCCGGGCCGCGATCCAGGCGGCCGAGGCGGCCCTTACCCTGGCCGAAGCCGAGTTGGAGGAAGCACAGGCGGAACTCGATTTCGCCGACGCGGATCTCAAACGCGCCCGCCGGCTGATCGTCAACGAGACCATATCGGAACGCGCCGTCGACGAGGCGGAACGGGCTTTCCGCACCCGCCGGGCAGCGGTCGCGACCGCCGAGGCGGCGCTGAAAATGCGCACCTTCGAACTGGAGGAGGCGAAAGCCGAGCTGCTGTCGCCGCTGCAGGCGCAGGAGCGGCGCGACGCCTGCGAATGCGTGCCGATCGCGGCGCCGGTCAGCGGCCGCGTGCTGCGGGTCATCCAGGAAAGCGAAGGCGTGGTCGAGGCCGGCGACCCATTGCTGGAAATCGGCGATCCGACCGACCTGGAAATCGTTGCCGATTACCTGTCCGCTGACGCGGTGCGGATCGAGGCCGGACAGACGGTGATGATCGAAGCCTGGGGCGGCGAGGCCGAACTGGCCGGCCGGGTGCGCCGCGTCGAGCCGTTCGGCTTCACCAAGGAATCGGCGCTCGGCATCGAGGAGCAACGGGTCAACGTGATCATCGATTTCACCGATCCGCCCGCCGCCTGGCAGCGGCTCGGCCACGGCTACCGCATCGAGGCCCGGGTCGTGCTGTCGGCCGGCGAAAACGTGCTCAAGCTGCCGTTGACGGCGTTGTTCCGCAACAACGGCTCATGGGCGGTATTTGTCAAACAGGACGGCCGCGCCCAACAGCGCACGGTCCAACGCGGCACCAGCAACGGGCTGGAGGCCGAGATCGTCGACGGGTTGGCGGAAGGCGACCGGGTGGTGCTCTATCCGAGCAACAGGGTCACGGACGGCGTACGCATCGCGCAACGGCAGTAAGGCGTCATCGGCCGCCGTCGTCCGACAGGGTGAGGATGTCCTTGCGCAACGCGTCGAGCCGCCGGCGTTCGGGGTCTATCAATGTCGCTATATCCGACAGCGTCAGATCGGCGCGGATCTCGACCCAGTCGGCTTTCGTCAGCGTGCGCTCGGCAGCCGGCAGGAAGCGCTGTTCCTCCATCTGCATGTGGCGCCGCAGGAAATCGATGAACTCACGCGCCAGATGGTCGAACCAGCCGCCGGGCAGGGCGCCGGCTTCCAGCAATCTGTCGAAGCCCGTGGCGAACTCACGCGTCAGACCCGCCAGCTCCACGTGATCGGTATGCAGGTCGCCGATCTCCGCCGCCGCTTCCGGATCGTGCAAACGCAGCTTGGCGAACACGAGGTCCTCTTTGGGATGATGGGTGTGATCCGGAAATTCCAGGAAGTAGTCGACAATGGCTTCGAGCAGTTCGTAATCCGGCGTGCCGCCGCCGTCGTGAACGGCGATCTGCCGTTCCAGGGCATCGAGCAGCGCCGCCATGTTGCGGTGCTCTTCGTACAGCTCGCTTAAGATCTGATCCATTCGTCCCGGATGGCCCCCGTCGAGCAAAGCGGTCGCAGTTTATGGCTTGGCGTATCCGGCGGTTTGATCAAGATCAAAAGCCGGGCCGCAAAAGCGGCCCGGCATTGGCCAGACGGAACGCCGGGGGCAGGGATTCCGTCTGGCCGGGGACACACGCTACGCTGCTGTTTGCGACCCTCCGGAGAACGAGGGTCGATCGAGGGACGCTTACTATTAGAATGATTCTAATATTGGCGCGCAGGCTCCGATTTCAAGGTTTCTTGGAATTATTCTAAAATTACCCGCCAGTCCGGTCAGGCCCACAGCCAATAGGTGCCGTAAGCGACGATCAGGGCTGGAACGGCGCTGTAGATCGTCGCCACCAGAGACGCTTTCGGGGCCAGGGCCATCGCGGGCAGCAACGCGTCGCCGTCGTTGCTGATTGCGTTGCCAAGCTGGGCAGACAAGGGCACCACGCCGTTCAGGTAGAGCGTGGTCACCAGCACCTGTGGGCCGCAGCCGGGCAGCAGGCCGATCAGCACGGCGATCAGCGGAATGATCGGCTGCCAGACCTTGAACAATTCGCCGAGGTCCAGGCCCGTCAGGTGGACGGCAAGCTCGTAGCCCAAGTAGGCGGTGATCACCCAGACGGTGACGAAGTTGGTATCGGCGATCACGCGCGCCGTGCAGCCGTTTCCGGCCTGCGGGCAGGCGGAGGTATCCTTGGCTGCCCACATCAGCAGGCTGAGGACGGCGCCGGCGGCGCCGAGCCAGACGACCGGTCCGGGCCCCTGGAATCCGAGCATCGCGTCAAGGTCGACCTGAAAGGCGACTAGAACACCCAGCACCAGGCCCGGGACCAACACAGCGAGCCAGGGCAGCCGCAGGACCGACGCCATGTTGGTCCCACGGCGATCTCCGGGCGGCCGGGGCGGCTCGGCCTGGGGCTCGCGCCGCAGAAAATCGGGCCCGTGCAGACGGTCCACCGCGTAGCCGGACATCACGCCAACAGCCAGGCCGAGCGCGAAAATGCCGAGGCCGGTCAACGGCTCGCGCGCCAGCAGCAGGAACGCAGCATCGCCCATGGTCGCGGTCAAGGCCGCCATTACCGCGCCGAACGAGGTCCGGCCCGCCACATATTGGGTTATCACGATGACCGCGCCGCCGCAGCCGGGTAGGGCGCCCAGAAAAGCGGCAACCGGCACCTGCCAACGCCGGTGTTTCGACAGCAGGGCGGCCGTATCGATCCCGAGATAGCGCTCCACAAGGTAAAATGCCGCCAAGGTGGCAGCAACGAAGACGCTGACCTGCAGGTACGCATCGCTCAGCGCACCGACGATGATGGCACCGGTCTCCGGGTCCAGGGCGGCCACGGCGGCAAACGCCAGGATTATGCCAAACGGCCAGGGAGAGAATTTCAGGGAGCGGTAACCGCCGGCCAGTCCTCTGCCGGCCAAAGCCAGGGCAGTCATTGGCATCTCCTCTCAACGCCGGTTCACCATGCGCGGTCCATCGAACGCTGCAATAGTTGCTATTTAGAATTATTATAAATTAGTTCAAGAGGCAATCTCTCCCCATGCTACGCGGGGGCCAACCGGCGCTCCCCGCCGGCTTTCGTCCGGAACCGCCAGACCATCAGGGACGACACAATCGCCAGCGACACCGCCAGGCCCCACCAGACACCAAGGCCTTGGAAACCCAGCCCATAGGACATCAACCCCGCCAGCGGCGCCCCCAGCGCCCAATATCCGAACAGGCTGATGGCCATCGGCACCCGGGCATCCTTGAGGCCGCGCAAGGCGCCGGCGCCGACCGTGGCAGGGCTGTCGACGACCTGAAACAAGGCGACCACGCCGACGAAAGTCACCGCGACCTGCAGCACCCGATCCGCGCCCTCGACGTCGAGATCCAGAAACAGGACGACGATCGGGGCGGCCAGCAGCCATAGGGCCAGAGCCGATACAAGGCTGAACCCGACGCCAAGCCCCAGCGCGCACCAACCGGCCAACGCCGCCGCCGAATGCGAACCGGCGCCGGTCAGATAGCCGACCCGGACCGTCGCGGCATGCCCGAGCCCCAGGGCGACGATGTAGACCGTCCCCGAGATCTGTAAGGCAATGGCATGGGCCGCGACCTGGGTCGTACCGAACAGGCCAACCAGAAAGGTCGACGCAACGAAAGCGCCCATTTCACCGAGGTTCGCCATGCCGATCGGCACGCCAAGCCCGTAGAGGGCGCGCACGCCGGGAATATGCGGCCGCCATAGACGATCCAACAGCCGAAGCCGACGAAACCGTGGCACGACGGCCATATAGCCGAGCAGCGATGCGAACATCAGGGCGTTGACGATCGTGCTGCTCAGCCCCGCGCCGACCAGCCCGAGTTCGGGAAACCCAAACTTGCCGAACATCAGGGCGTAGTTGGAAAGCGCATTGACCGCGATACCGACGCCGCTGATGACCAGAGCGGGTATCGTAGCGTTATGGGCAGCCATGAAATTCCGAAGCGTCGCATAGCACATCGCCGGCAGCAGGCCCCACATTGCCGCGTGGACGTAGCGCGCGCCCAACAGCGCCAGTGACTCGGGCTGGCCGATCAGCCGCAGGAAACCGGCTGTGTTCCACAGGAAGATCCAGGCAACCAGGGTCACCGCCAGGACGGCCCAGAAGCCGTCGCGGACCGACCGCCGAAGGTCGTCCAGCCGCCGGCCACCGAGCGCCTGCGCCGCGATCGGCGAGACGGCCGCGGCAATGCCGATGCCGAAGAAGTGAAACAGGGCGTAGTAGTTGCCCGCCAGCGAACCTGCCGCCAGTTGACGCGGGCCGAGCCAGCCCATCATCAGGATATCGGTGGTATTAATCGCGACGCCGGCCAGATAGGTCAGCGCCAGCGGCGCCGCCAGGTGAGACAGCGCCCTCAATTCCGCGAGAACATCGGATACGACAGCGGAAGTCCGGCCGGCCGGCCGGATTCGGGGAAAACTCAACATCCCGGGTAATCCTCAAAAACGGGAGAAAGACGCTCGGATGCCGTCGGCCAAAGCCGGGCCGACCGGGGAGAGCGCCGCTTACGAAGCGCGGCGCGCGGAGCTAAAAGACTGTCAGGACAGGATCGCGCGCGTGCTAGCGGCCGGCGGGAGCCGGGTATTTGGCCGATGTGCAACATCGGCAGATATGGAAGGACAGACGCCGCATGATGTGGTTCTTATAGCGTCGGCTTCGAAACGACGCAAATGAAAGCTATATTTCAGCATCTTAGAGAACGGTAACATAATACCGTAGCTTTAAGATATTGCGGTTAAACGAGAAAATGTTGTTGACGCACCCGGCGCGTTTTGGCAAAAGCACTCGCCGGCGGGCAGAGGCAGTATCGGCCTGACCGCCGCCAGCAGGAAGAGCGATATCATGAAAACCTATTCCACCAAGGCCGAAGAGGTCGAGAAAAAGTGGGTGCTGATCGACGCTGAAGACGCCGTGCTCGGCCGTCTCGCGGCAATCGTGGCGACCCGGCTGCGCGGCAAGCACAAGCCGAGCTACACGCCCCATGTCGACGACGGCGACAACATCATCGTTATCAATGCCGACAAGGTGGTGCTGACCGGCCGCAAGCGCGACGACAAGATCTACTACTGGCATACCGGCTATCCGGGCGGCATTAAAAACCGCACCGCCAAGCAGATCCTGGAAGGCAAGCATCCGGAGCGGGTCGTGGAGAAGGCCGTGCAGCGCATGCTGCCGAAAGGGCCGCTGGCGCGCCAGCAACTGAAGAACCTCCGGGTTTACGCCGGCGCGGAGCATCCGCACGAGGCGCAGCAGCCGGAAGCGCTGGACATCGCCGCGATGAGCCCGAAGAACAAGAGGAGCGCGTAAACCCATGGCCGAGGAAACCACCACCCTCGATAGTTTGCAGGATCTTGGCCAGGCGGTCAGCGGTACGGCTGTCCAGCCGGAAGACGCGCCGGTCGAGCCGAAGATCGATGCGCAGGGCCGCTCCTACGCCACCGGCAAGCGCAAGAACGCCGTCGCCCGCGTCTGGATCAAACCGGGCAGCGGCCGCGTCACGGTCAACGGCCGGGAATACGAAACCTACTTCGCCAGGCCAGTGCTGCGCATGGTGATCGACCAGCCGTTCGGCGCCGTCGATCGGGCCAACCAATACGACGTGGTGTGCACGGTCAAAGGCGGCGGCCTGTCGGGCCAGGCCGGCGCGGTGCGGCACGGGATTTCCAAGGCGCTGACGTACTATGAGCCGACGTTGCGGCCGATTTTGAAGCGCGGCGGGTTCCTGACCCGCGACGCCCGCGTGGTCGAGCGGAAGAAGTACGGCAAGGCCAAGGCCCGACGTAGCTTCCAGTTCTCCAAGCGCTAGCCCGCTTGCTCAACTCTCTGGCCTATGCCAGACAAGGGGCGCCCGGGCGGGCGCCCTTTTTGTTTTCAGGGCCACCTGGCCGAACCAACTCGAGAACCTAAGCCATGTCTGAACAGCACAAGAAGATCCGGATCGGAATCCTGGGCGCCAGCGGTTACACCGGCGCCGAATTGCTGCGGCTGCTGGTCCGTCACCCGGCAGCGGAAATCGCCTTCCTGACAGCGGAACGCCACGCGGGCGAGCCGATGGAGACCGTCTTCCCGCATCTGTTCGGCAACGGCCTGCCCATTCCGGTCAGCGTCGACGAGATCGAATGGGCCGGGGCCGAAGTCGACTTGGTGTTCTGCGCCCTGCCGCACGGCACCACGCAGGAGATCATCAAGGGCCTGTTGCATGCCACCGGCCACAATGCGATCGACGAGATGATCGTGGAACGCCGCGAGGATCTGATCGCAGCGATGCCGGGCGACGTGCGGGTCGTCGACCTCTCGGCCGACTTCCGCTTCGAGAACGTCGATACCTACGCGGAATGGTACGGCCACCCACACTATGCGCCGGAACTTCAGCCGACCGCCGTGTACGGGCTGCCGGAACTGAACCGGGAGAAAATCAAGACGGCCCGGCTGGTCGCCAACCCCGGCTGCTATCCCACGGCGGCCCTGCTCGCCCTGGTTCCGCCGGTCGAGAGCGGCCTGGTCGACCCGGACGACATCATCATCGACGCCAAATCGGGAGTGACCGGGGCCGGCCGGGCGCCGAAGGAAGCCACCCTGTTTGCCGAAGTTGCGGAAGGCGTGCATGCCTACAGTGTCGCCGGCCACCGGCACGGCCCGGAAATCGACCAGGAATTGGGCAAGGCGCTGGGACGGCCGGTAGTTGTCAACTTCACGCCGCACCTGATGCCGATGAACCGGGGCGAACTGATCACCGCCTACGTCAAGTTGACCGGCGGAACAAGCGCGGACGACCTGCGCGCGGCGCTGACCGAGCGCTATGCAAAAGAGCCGTTCGTGACCGTCGCACCATCCGGAGTGTCGCCGGCGACACGGCATGTCCGCGGCTCCAACCACTGCGTCATCGGCGTGTTCCCCGACCGGATCAAGGAGCGCGCCATCGTACTGTCGGCGATCGACAACCTGACCAAGGGCTCGTCGGGCGAGGCGATCCAGAACATGAACCTGATGTTCGGCCTGCCGGAGACCATGGGCCTGGAACAAGCGCCGCTGTTCCCATGAACGATGCCACGCCCTCCCTCCACGGCGGCGCGATGCTGCACCCGTTCAAGGGCACGCTGCCAAAGATCGCGCCCGACGCCTTCATCGCGCCGGGCGCGCACCTGATCGGCGACGTCGAGATCGGCGCGGGATCCAGCGTCTGGTTCAACTGCGTGCTGCGCGGCGACGTGCAGCATATCCGCGTCGGCGCCCGCTCAAACATCCAGGACGGGAGCGTCGTCCACGTCACCCACGACCTCTATCCCACGGTGATCGGCGACGACGTTCTGGTCGGCCATCTGGCGATGATCCACGGCTGCACCCTGGAGAGCGGCTGCATGATCGGCATGAAGGCGATGGTGATGGACGCCGTGGTGGTCGAAACCGGCGCCATGGTCGCCGCCGGCGCGCTGGTGACCCCGGGCAAGCGTGTGTTGAGCGGCCAGCTCTGGGCCGGCAGCCCGGCGAAACATGTCCGCGACCTGAGCGACGACGAACGCGCCAACCTGACCGATGGCGCCATTCACTACGCGAAACTGGCGCAGATCTATCGCGGCCAGCAATAACGGCCGGATATGCCGTCTCGCCCCAGTGCGAAATCCCACAGTCAGCGGTTGAGTACTAGTCTAGATTTCACGACGGTCGCGTGATCTGAAGACTACCATTCGCAATAGGAGGGCAGTATGAAGATCTTCGTCGTCGTCGTTGCCCTGATCCTGGGGCTCTCCACATCCGCGTTGGCCTGCCCGCAAGGCTACTACGCCTGCGGCCAAAACAAGGCGCTTTGCTGCCCGCGATAGCGGAACAAGCCGACAGTATTCTCCTCCGTTCGTGGAGATCGACATGAAAGCCAAGCATGTAAGCCTGCTGGTGAGTGGGCTGAGCATCATCGGTGCCGCGGCAATCGCCTGGATCATGGTCGACCCGATCAAGCCCCAAAATAAAGGCGTCTTCCCGCAGGCCGGCTACCGAACGCTGGTGCCTTACGTCGATCAGCTCGTCCCCGGTCTGTTCGACACGGTCGAGAACGAAACCGAGCACTCGGTTTCGCTGCATCCGACCTGCGAGCTCTCGCCGTCGGACGTTGAAACGTTGATCAGGACCAAAGCCACCGTTCACGAAGTGATCAGCCAGACGCTTTCCGCCGGCTACGACGCCGACATCAAGGTGCTGCCGGGCGGCCTGGGTCTTGACCTCAGCACCGTACAGAGCGTCAAGGTCCGCTACATGAATTCCCGCACCTGGTACCTGACCGCGGAGGGCGTGCTTGAGGTTCGAGAGAAATTCCTGCGGGGTTCGTGCGAGGCCGCCATCCTCAGCGAACTGCGCAAGGGCTATCGGGTGTGCCAGCCGAAATCCGTGATCGTGTCCGACGTCGTTTACGAAGTGACCTACCGGTCCGGCGCCAAGGCGGAGGTGCGAGCACCGGCCAAGGACTCGATCCGCGCCGGCGGCGAAAGCGAAAGCGGGCACACCATTTCCGGCGAACGCATGTATCACGCCGTAAAACTGGACGAATCCTGCCTGGTCCTGAACCCGGAGGCCGAGACGTCCTGAGCCCACGACAGTCGTCATGTGTCGCCGAGCTCACGGCGATTTGTGTTTCCCGGATGCTTCGACGGTCCATATGGGAGAAAAGCGACACGATCAGGAGCATCCGGATCCATGACGACATCAAGAACCGGACTTATCGCCGTTCCGGCACTCTGCCTGACCGGTATGGTCCTATCGGCGTGTGCCGTCGACCCGCAGCAGTTTACCCGCTCGCAAGGCTATGCGAGCGGCTGCGAATCCGGCTATGCCGATGGCGGCTGGACCGGTGCGACACCGTTTCCAAGGCTGGAAGAGGCCTCGGACGAATTCAAAGCCGGCTGGGACGAAGGCTACGAGGAATGCCTGGAACGGCAGCTTCGCGATCCCCGTTTCGAACCGGGCGCGGGCGAGCCCGACTTCTGACAGCCGCGCCGCGCGAACCGCGGCGAGCCGGACTCAAAACCAGTTTGTCTTGGTTTGGGACCAGATGTAGTAGACGATCCAGAGCAACGTGCCGACGACCACCGCGGCGCCCAGTATCAACTCGTCGCGGATCATCGGCGTGCGCCGTTTACTCCGCCGCCATTCGCGCTTCGCGGCGTCGGCATTGTATTTGGCGGCACGCTCGTCCGGGTCGAGAGCAACCGAGAATCCGCCGCCTTCGACCACCCCGCCATTGTCGAGAGACGCCAGCGCATTGACCTGGCGCAGGCTGTCGAACGCCGCCCGCACGTCATGGAACCGCTCGTCCGCAAGGGCATCGCCCGGATTTAGATCCGGGTGATACTTCTTGGCAAGGCGGCGGTAAGCGGCCTTTACTTCGTCCGCGGTCGCGCCGGGCGAGATGCCCAGTACTTCATACGGATCGTAACGTGCAACCATTGATACTCTTAACAACAAATGCCGGCGCCAAGTCTACTGCGCCTGGGATACGATGCTAATCTTCCGACAGAACCTTCACATAGGAACCTGGGGCATCTTCCAAAATCGTTAACGGCCCGTCGCCGGGTACGCGCGCTTTGACTTTGGGGCCCGATTTCTTCGACAACCACCGGTGCCAGTCCGGCCACCAGGAGCCCGGCTTCTCCTCGGCATCCTGCAGCCAGGCGTCCGCGTCGTCGTAGGTTTTCCGCTTGGCGTTGATCCAGTGCTGGTATTTTCCCGAGGCTGGAGGATTGACGACACCGGCGATATGCCCGGACCCGGCAAGCATGAACTTGGTCGGGCCGCGAAAATGACGGGTCATCTTGAAAACCGAGCGGAACGGCGCGATGTGATCCTCCTTACCGGCCTGAATGTAGACCGGCGTCGTCACCTTGGTAAGGTCGATCGGGACATTGCGCATCGTCAACGCACCGGGCTGCACCAGCAGATTTTCCTGATACATATTACGCAAGTAGTATATATGCATCCGCGGCGGCATGCGCGTCGCGTCCGAGTTCCAGTATAGCAGGTCGAACGGAAACGGGTCCTTGCCGAGCAGGTAGTTGTTGACGACGAACGACCAGATCAGGTCGTTGGCGCGCAGCATGTTGAACGTGGTCGCCATGGCGCCGCTATCCAGGTAACCGTGCTCTTCCATCCTTTGTTCGAGGTATTTGAGCTGCTCCTCGTCGATGAAAACGCCCAGTTCGCCCGGCTCTGAAAAATCAACCTGGGCGGTGAAGAACGTGCAGGCCTTGATCCGGTCGTCCCCGGTCGCGGCCATATAGGCCAACGTGGCGGCCATCAGCGTGCCGCCCAGGCAATAGCCGATCGCCGTCAGCTCTTCCACCTCGCAAGCCTCGCACGCGGCGTCGAACGCAGCCAGAATGCCTTCGACCATATAGTCCTGGAACGTCTTGTCCGACAACGATTCATCCGGGTTGACCCAGGAGATCACGAAAACGGTATAGCCTTGGTCGACGGCCCATTTGATGAACGAGTTCTGCGGCCTGAGGTCCAGGATATAAAACTTATTGATCCAGGGCGGGGCAATGACCAGCGGGCGCTTGTAGACCTGTTCGGTCGTCGGCTCGTACTGAATTAGCTGCATCAGGTCGGTCTGGCAAACCACTTTGCCCGGCGTCACGGCTACGTTTCGGCCGACATGGAAGGCATCCATGTCGGTCATACGGATCTTCAACTGGCCTTTACCGCCCTCCAGGTCGGACAGCATGTTGTCCAGGCCTCTGACCAGGTTTTCGCCGCTGCTTTCAAGCGTGGTGCGTAGCACTTCGGGATTCGTCATCACGAAATTCGACGGTGCCATCGCGTCGACGAACTGCCGGGTGTAGAAATCCACCTTCTGCGCCGTTTTTTCGTCCAGTCCGTCGACATCGCGCACCGTTTCCTGCATCCAGCGCGCCGTCAGCAGGTAGGATTGCTTGACGAAATCGAAAACCTGGTTCTCGTCCCAGGCCGCATCCTTGAACCGGCGGTCGCCTTGGCTCGGCTCCACCATCGGCTTGGTTTCCTGGCCCAAAAGGCGAGCAGTCGTGTTTTGCCAGAGACTTAGGTAACTTTGCCAAAGGTTTAGTTGAGCTTCGACCATCTTTGACGGGTCCGCCATCATGCGGGCCGTCATTTCCAGGAAAGCGCCGCCGATATTCAGCGGATCGGCATTGCCGGCGCCGCCATTCGCCGATTGACGCTGCAGGAAGTCGGTTACAAGACGCTGGCTTTGCGCAGCGATTTTGACCATATTCTTCGAAAGTTCGGTCGGGTCCGGCAGTCTGATGTCACTGTCGGGTTGATCGGCCATGGGTCTTTCCTTTACGTTCCCGCCTCGGTCGGCAGTTTACCGCTCTTCAAGAGAGTAGCATTGCAAACCGATCCGGACTTTAGCCGCAGGCATCGGACCGACGTTCCTCTAGGCGTATGGCGCGGCGGCGTATATCATGATTCAGAGGGGCATGAAACCGTTTTGCGGCCTGTTTCCCGGCAGTTGGGCTGTGATAGAGAGGGTGAACTTGCGGACGTGACGACCTGTCCGCCGGCAACTTGACGAGGTTCGATACATGCGACATCTGCAGGCCTTCACGAGGCCTTTCGTGCGCCCACGCGGACAGCGCGGACGGCGGCAGTTCTATCGGGCGATGGCGGCCGGCGGCGCTTTGATGATCTTGAGTGGCTGTTCCAGCATTCCCAATCCGCTGGATATCTTCAAAGGCGATTCGAGTTCGGCCCCCGGTCACGCCGCCAAGTACGAGACCGGCCTCCAGGGCAAGTTCGCCGAGGATCCGTCGGTGCCTGTCGTCGACCGGCCCGGTCGGATCGATTCGGCGACCCGAGCTCAACAGATCTACGGAAACCAGCAACCGACGCAGGCCGCCGCCAATGCCCAGAACGCCGGCGCGCCGACCACGGTGACGCCGGGCGCACCGGCCCCGACAGGTGGCGGTGGTGTCCCGACCCTGAGCGACGTGCCCGACAATCCGGTCCGGGCGGCGCCACAGGTCAGCCAACAGCAGGCCGCGCCGGGCGGCTTGGCCTCCGACCGGGCCAACGCCCGCTATACGGACGAGCCGAGACGCGCACCCGCGGCGACCGCGGCGGCGGGAACCGCGATCGCCAGCCCGCCGGCTACAGCTCGGCAAGCCGCGCCACCGCCTGCGACGAACGCCATTGCGCCGGCCGCGCCTACACCACCGTCGCAGAGCCAGCTCCGTCCCGCCGCGGTGGCGCCGCCACCGTCGGCCGTACCGCCGGTCCAGGCGGCGGCACCGCAGCTAACCCGTCCGGCAGTGCCCCAAACCGCGACCACAGCCGCCCCGCAGTTGCGTCAGCCGGCACCGGCCGCGCCACCGGCCCAGGTTCAGCAGGCGCCGGCGCGCACCGCGTTCGCTGCTCCGCCGCCGCAGACCACGCAGAATCCGTTCAGGCAACCGGCGGTCGCCGCACCGCCGCCGTCGGCCAATTCCGGCGCCATTCTGGCGTCGCCAGGGCGTTTGGTCGCGATCATCATGTTCCGCAGCGGATCGTCCAACCTCTCGGCCAAGGACCGCGCCGCGGTCAAGCAGGTCGCCGACTACGTCACGTCCTACGGCGGGGCTCTCCGGGTCGTCGGCCACGCGTCCAGCCGGACCCGGGAAGTGTCCGTCGCCAAGCACAAACTGATCAACTTCAACGTCTCGCTTGGCCGCGCCGAGTCCGTCGCCCGGGAACTGATGCGTCAAGGCGTGCCCGGCCAGGCGATCGTTGTCGAAGCAAGGGGCGATAGCGAACCCCGCTACATCGAAGCGATGCCCAGCGGAGAAGCCCAGAACCGGCGCGCCGAAATCTACCTCATCAACTGATCCGGATAGCCGAACAAAGCGCCAGGATCTAACCGAAACGCCAGCGACAGAATAGGCGGGCGCCGACCGGAAAGGCGGCGCCCGGCGCGGTTATGCAACTTGATTTCCATCTGATAAAGCGGCTGCCGCCGTACGTGTTCGACGAGGTCAACACGATGAAGGCGCGCGCCCGTGCCGCCGGCGAGGACATCATCGACTTCGGCATGGGCAACCCAGACAGCGCAACGCCGAAGCACATCCAGGACAAGCTGACCGAGGCGGTTCAGGACCCGCGCACCCACCGCTATTCCTCCAGCCGTGGCATTCCCGGCCTGCGCCGTGCCGCCGCGGCGTATTACGGCCGCCGGTTCGGCGTCGATATCGACCCGGAGACCGAGACCATCGTGACGCTCGGCTCCAAGGAAGGGCTGGCGCATCTGGCGATGGCCATCACCACGCCCGGCGACGTCATCCTGTCGCCCAATCCCAGCTACCCGATCCACCCCTACGGTTTCATGATCGCGGGCGCCGTGATCCGCCACTTCCCGGTCGGGCCGGAACACGATTTCCTGGCCAGCCTGGAACGGGCGATGCGCCATTGCGTGCCGGCGCCGGTGGCCCTGGTGCTGAACTTTCCGGCCAACCCGACCGCGATGACCGTGGACTTGGACTTCTATCGGGAAGTGGTCGACTTCGCGCGCCGCCGCGACCTGTTGGTTCTGTCCGACCTCGCCTACGCCGAGATCTATTTCGACGGCAACCCGCCACCCTCGATCCTGCAGGTGCCCGGCGCCAAGGACATTGCCGTCGAATTCACCTCGATCAGCAAGACCTATTCCATGCCGGGGTGGCGGATCGGCTTCGCGACCGGCAACGAGCGGCTGGTCGCGGCGCTTACTCGCATCAAATCCTACCTGGACTATGGCGCCTTCACGCCGATTCAGGTGGCGGCGACGGCGGCGCTGAACGGGCCGCAGGACTGCGTGGAGGATCTGCGCCAAACCTACCGGTCGCGCCGCGATGTCCTGATCGACGGGCTGGCGGCGGCCGGCTGGCAGGTGCCGTCGCCGGCCGCGACGATGTTCGCCTGGGCGCCGATCCCCGAGTCCTACCGCGACCTGGGCAGCCTGGAGTTTTCCAAACTGTTGCTGTCGGAAGCGAAAGTCGCGGTTTCGCCGGGCATCGGGTTCGGCGAATATGGCGATGGCCATGTGCGTATCGCCCTGGTCGAGAACGAGCAACGGATTCGCCAAGCCTGCCGCAGCATCCGCAAATTCATGGATGCCGGCGTGCAGGACAATGCCCCGCCGAAGGCCGCGGCATCGTGACCGGCGATCGAGGAGAAACCGCGGCGTGACGAACCGACTGAGGATAGGCGTTGCCGGCTTGGGTACGGTCGGCGCCGGTGTCGTCCGCCTGTTGCAGGAGCACTCGGACCTGCTGGCCCGCCGGGCGGGCCGACCCCTTGCGATAACCGCGGTCTCGGCGCGGGACCGCAATCGCGACCGCGGCATCGACCTCTCCAGCTTCGCGTGGTTCGACGACCCCGCCGAACTGGCCGCCAGCGGCGAGGTCGACCTTGTCGTCGAGTTGATCGGCGGCAGCGACGGCATCGCCAAACGGGTCTGCGAGAAGGCCATCGCCAACGGCAAGCCGGTGGTGACCGCCAACAAGGCGCTGATCGCCATTCACGGTACAGCCCTCGCCAAAGCGGCGGAGGAAGCCGGCGTGACGATCGGTTTCGAGGCGGCCGTTGCCGGCGGCATCCCGATCGTCAAGGCTTTGCGGGAGGGACTGGCCGGCAACGCGATCAACCGCGTCTACGGCATCCTGAACGGCACCTGCAACTACATCATGACCCAGATGCGGGAGACCGGACGGGACTTCGAAGACGTGCTCGGCGAGGCCCAGACACTCGGCTATGCGGAAGCGGACCCCAGCTTTGACGTCGACGGCGTCGACGCCGCCCATAAGCTCGCGATCCTGGCGAGTGTCGCCTTCGGCTGCCCGGTCGATTTCGATGCGGTGCATGTCGAAGGGGTGCGCCATGTCTCGGCGACCGACATTGCCTACGCGGACGAGCTCGGCTATCGGATCAAACTGCTGGCCATCGCCAGGACGACGGAGCACGGGCTGGAGCAGCGGGTGCATCCCTGCATGGTCAGCCTGGATAACCCGATCGCCCATGTCGACGGCGTGTTCAACGCCGTGGTCGCGGAAGGCGACTTCGTCGACCGCACCGTGTTCGAAGGCCGGGGCGCCGGCGCGGGGCCGACGGCGTCGGCCGTGGTTGCCGACATCCTGGACTGCGCTTCCGGCCGACGGGCGCCGACCTTCGGCACGCCCGCCGCCGCGCTGACGTCGATCCCGGCGTCGCCGATGGCGCACCACCAGGGCCGCTATTATATCCGCCTCATGGTGCAGGATCGCGCCGGGGTGATCGCCGACGTTTCCGCCGTGCTGCGCGACGAGCAGATCTCGATCGGATCGATGCTGCAGAGCGGCCGGTCCAAGCAGGACGCCGTACCGGTCATCCTGATTACCCACGAGGCGGAAGAAGCCGGCATGGCAAGGGCCATGCAACGGATCGCAGAATTGGAGCCGGTCATGCAGGAACCGCGGATGATCCGGATTGAAGAATTTTGACAAGACGGTTAAGCAGCATCTTTGACGCTGGGGGCAGTGAATGAGCAAAAAAACAAATTTGGACCGCATTCTGACGCTGGAAGTCGTCCGGGCCACCGAAGCGGCGGCCATAGCGGCCGCCCGCATGGTCGGGCTGGGCGACGAAAAGGCGGCCGACCAGGCCGCGGTCGACGCCATGCGCTCCGCCTTCAACATCCTGCATATGGAAGGCACGGTGGTGATCGGCGAGGGCGAGCGCGACGAGGCGCCGATGCTCTATATCGGCGAGAAGGTCGGCACCGGCGAGGGGCCGAAGATCGACATCGCCCTGGACCCGCTGGAGGGCACCACGCTGACGGCCAAGGCAGGGCCTGGCGCACTGGCCGTACTCGCCATCGCCGAGTCCGGCAACCTGCTCAATTCGCCCGACGTCTACATGGACAAGATCGCGGTCGGCGGCGGCCTGCCGGACGGCGTGGTCGACCTGGACAAGACGCCTGAGCAGAACCTCAAATCCCTGGCCAAGGCCAAGGGCTGCAAAGTCGCCGACCTCACGGCCTGTATCCTCGACCGACCGCGCCACAAGGACATCATTGCGGCCGTTCGCAAGGCCGGCGCGCGCGTGCGTCTGATCAGCGACGGCGACGTCGCCGGCGTGATCTTCACGACGGACCCGGCCACCGGCGTCGATATCTATATGGGCGTCGGCGGCGCGCCCGAGGGCGTTCTGGCGGCCGCCGCGTTGCGCTGTATCGGCGGACAGATGCAGGGTCGCCTGGTCTTCCGCAACGACGACGAAAAGGGCCGGGCGCACCGGATCGGCATCGAGGATCTGGACCGCAAATACGAGATGGAGGAAATGGCCAGCGGCGACGTCATCTTCGCCGCCACCGGCGTCACCGACGGCCCGCTGGTCAAGGGCGTGCGCAACGGCCCGGACGGGGTCACCACCGAATCCGTCGTGATGCGCAGCCGGACCGGCACCATCCGCTGGATCACGGCCCGCCATCGGCACGGCAAAGTGTGAGCGCCGCCCCCGACGCCACCTTCCTCGGCGTAGGCCGCTCGATCACCGGCCGACGTTGGCGGTCGCGCGGCGACGACGAGCGGCTAGCACTCGCCCTGGCGCAACGGCTCGACGTACCAGACCTGATCGGGCGCGTGCTCGCGGCCCGCGGCGTCTCCGCCGACGAAGGCGATACCTTCCTGAACCCGACATTGCGCGCGTTGTTGCCCGACCCGTCGTCGCTGCGTGACATGGACAGTGCGTCGTTGCGTCTGGCCAGGGCGATCATGACCGGCGAGCAGGCGGCGGTGTTCGGCGACTACGACGTGGATGGCGCGACCTCCAGCGCCCTGCTGAAACGCTACGTCGATGCCGTCGGCGGCAAGCTCAGTATCTACATCCCGGACCGCATGACGGAAGGCTACGGCCCCAATGCGCCGGCCCTGTTGCGGCTGGGAGAGCAGGGGGCGTCGCTGATCGTCACCGTCGACTGCGGCACCGTCGCATTCGAGCCGCTTGGCGCCGCGGTGGAAGCCGGCATCGACGTGGTCGTAGTCGACCACCATCTGGCGGAGCCGAGCCTGCCGCCGGCGCTGGCGGTGATCAATCCGAACCGGTTGGACGAAACGTCGCCGCACGGCCAACTGGCGGCGGTCGGCGTCGCCTACCTGCTGATCGTCGCGACGAACCGGGTGTTGCGCGATGCCGGCTGGTTCGGCGACAAGCGGCCGGAGCCCAACCTGCTGCAATGGCTCGACCTGGTGGCGCTTGGTACCGTCTGCGACGTGGTGCCGCTGACCGGGCTCAATCGGGCACTGGTGACCCAGGGGCTGAAAGTCATGGCCCGCCGCGGCAATCCCGGTCTGGCGGCGCTGGCCGACGTCGCCGGCGTGCGCGAGCCGCCAAGCGCCTACCACGCCGGTTTCATTCTCGGGCCGCGCGTCAATGCCGGCGGCAGGGTCGGCAAATCCGACCTCGGCGCACGCCTGATGACCACCGACGATCCGGAGGAAGCGGCCGCCATCGCGACCGAGTTGGACCGGCTGAACGGCGAGCGCCGCGAGATCGAGCAAGCCGTGCTGGATCTGGCCATCGAGCAGGCGGAGCGCACGATCACCAGCCACGGTGACGTGCCTATCGTGATGACGGCGGGCGAGGGCTGGCATCCGGGCGTCATCGGCATCGTCGCCAGCCGCCTGAAAGACCGGTTCGGCCGGCCGAGCATCGTCATCGGGCTGGAGAACGGGATGGGCAAAGGGTCCGGCCGCTCGATCCGCGGCGTCGACCTAGGCGCCGCGGTGACGGCGGCGCGCCAGTCGGGGCTTCTGGTCAACGGCGGCGGCCATGCCATGGCGGCTGGCCTGACCGTGGCGGAAGATCAGGTCGGCGATCTGACCGAGTTCCTGATCGAGCGGCTGAGGGAACCGGTCGCGCAAGCCGGCGACGCGTCCAGCCTCGGCTTCGACGGGGCGCTGGCGGTCGGCGGCGCGACAATCGACCTGCTGGATCTGCTTCAAAGGGCCGGGCCCTATGGCGCCGGCAACCCCGAACCCCGTTTTGCCCTGACCGGCGCCCGTCTGGTCATGGCCGACGTCGTCGGGCAAGGACATGTGCGCTGCATCATGACCGGGGCCGACGGCGGCCGCCTGAAGGGCATTGCCTTCCGCTGCATGGATAACGCGCTGGGGCCCGCCCTGCTTAACCATGGCGGCGCCCCGATGCATATTGCCGGGCATATGCGCCTGGATACCTGGCGTGGCGACCGAAACGTGCAGTTCGTGATCGAGGACGCCGCCAGACCCCAGGACCGGACCTGAAAGAGCCGGCCACAAGCGACTTGATTTATTGTTGGAACGCCGCTAATTCCTACCCGCCGCGCTCCCTTCGTCTATCGGTTAGGACGCCAGATTTTCAATCTGGAAAGAGGGG
>JANQEE010000045.1 GCA_028278525.1 Minwuiaceae bacterium
GGGTGGCCGTGATCAAAGGAAAACGCCTTGAAGAGTTCGATTTCGAAACAGCGAGCAAAAAGCCGCTAAAAGGCAATATCTACCTTGCAAAAGTAACCCGTGTAGAGCCGTCGCTGCAGGCGGCGTTCGTCGACTATGGCGGCAACCGACATGGGTTTCTGGCGTTCAGCGAAATCCACCCGGACTATTACCAGATCCCGATCGAGGATCGCGAGGCGCTGATCGCGCAGGAGCGGGCCGAGGAGGTCGAGAGCGCCGAGGCCGAAGAGCAGGCCGCCGATGCCGAGGCCGAACACGCCGATAAAGACGACGGCGCATCCGAAGGCGACGGCGATGCGGCCGACGCCGAGGCCGTAGGGGCGAGCGACGCTGACGAGGGCGAAGACGCCCGGGCGAGCAGCGATCCGGCCGGCGACGAAGAGGCCGATGAAAGCGACGAGGCGGCCGCGCAATCCGACGGCGACGACGACGCGGAAAGCGGCGACGACAAGGTCGACGCCGTGGGCGGCGACGCCTACGACGAAGTGGACCGGCCGCGCCGGGTGCACCGCCGCCACTACAAGATCCAGGAAGTCATCAAACGTCGCCAGATCCTGCTGGTGCAGGTGGTCAAGGAAGAGCGCGGCAACAAAGGCGCCGCGCTGACGACCTACATGTCGCTGGCCGGCCGGTACTGCGTGCTGATGCCGAATACCGGACGCGGCGGCGGCATCAGCCGCAAGATCACCAGCCCGAACGATCGCAAGCGGCTGAAGACGATCGCCAAGGACCTGGATGTGCCGGACGGCATGGGCGTCATCGTGCGCACCGCCGGAATGAGCCGGAACAAATCGGAGATCAAACGCGATTTCGAATACCTGCTGCGGATATGGGACCAGATCCGGGAACTGACCCTGCAGTCGACGGCCCCCTGCCTAGTCTACGAGGAAGCCAACCAGATCAAACGGGCGATCCGCGATCTCTACAACAAGGATATCGAAGAGATCCAGATCGAGGGCGAGGAAGGCTATCGCACCGCGAAAGACTTCATGCGGATGCTGATGCCGTCCCATGCCAAGCGGGTGCAGCCGTACAAGGACCGCATCCCCCTCTTCCACCGCTACCAGATCGAGCAGCAGCTGGACGCGATGTACAGCCCGGTCGTCACCCTGCCGTCGGGCGGCTACATCGTGATCAACTCGACCGAGGCTCTGGTCGCCATCGACGTCAACTCGGGCAAGTCGACCAAAGAGCACAACATCGAGGAAACCGCCCTCAAGACCAACACGGAGGCGGCCGAAGAGACAGCCAGGCAGCTTCGGCTGCGCGACCTTGCCGGACTGATCGTCATCGACTTCATCGATATGGAGGTCAATCGCAACAACCGGGCGGTCGAGCGCAAGCTGAAGGAATGCCTGAAGGCGGACCGCGCCCGCATTCAGGTCGGCCGGATCAGCGCGTTCGGCCTGCTGGAGATGTCGCGGCAGCGGCTTCGGCCGGGTGTCCATGAAGTCAACATGGAGACCTGCGGCCACTGCGCCGGCACCGGCGTCGTGCGCTCCACGGATTCGACGGCTCTGCACGTGCTGCGCGCCATCGAAGAAGAAGGCATTCGCGACCGGAGCGATGCGATATCCGTATACGTGCCGGCGAGTGTCGCCTTCTACATCCTCAACCAGAAGCGCCAGGCGCTGACGGAGATCGAGAGCCGCTATGGCTTTAGCGTGATGCTGGAGCCGGACGACACGCTGATCCCGCCGGACCACCGCATCGAACGGCTGCGCAACCGGACCGCTGAGGGTAAGGCAACGGCCAAGCCGATCCAGGCCGGCACCGGCGATATGGACGCCATCGTCGACGAACCGGAAGAACAGCCCGAGGACCGGTTGGGAGGCCCCGAGCAGGACGGCGATCAGGAAGAGGCGAAAGGCAAGCGCCGCCGCCGCAGGCGCCGGCGCAAGAAGCCGGGCGACGCCGACGCAGCAGCCACACAAGCCGAGACGGTGGACGCCGAGGCCGATTCCGTCGAGCCGGAAGCGGAAGCAACAGCCGAGGCCGATGAAGACGGCGAGAGCGCCGAAGCCGATGGCGACGCGGGTGAAGAAAGCATCGCCCAGAAACGACGTCGGCGCGGACGCCGCGGCGGACGCCGCCGGACACGCCGGCGCGATGACGAGGGTGCCGAGGAAGCCGTTGCCGATGACGCCATCGAGCAGCCGGACGAGGCCGAGCCGGCGCCGGAAGCGGCCGAGCCCCTGGCGGCGGTGGCATCGGCAGAGCCAATAGCGGCGGAGGAACCGGAAACGCCGGAACCGGCCGTAGAGAGCGAAGACCAGCCTGCGGAACCGGTGTCGGCGGCCGCCGAGGAACCGGCGCCGGTCGAGGAAACAACCGAAACGCCCGCAGGGCCTGAGGAAGAACCGGCCGCCGCCGAGCCGGAGGTCATCCCCCTCGCCGCGGCCAACGATCCTACGGACGCGGAACCGGCCTGGGCCGTATCCGAGCCGGAACGGGAAGCGCCGCAGCAGGACAACGAAACCGTCGAAGAGCCGGCGGCGGAAGAAAAGCCGCGCCGCCGCGGCTGGTGGAGCCGGCGCGGCTGAACCGCCCTAACTGAGCCAGGTCTTAAGACGCCGCGCCGCCTCGGCCATATCTTCGGTCGAGCCGGCGAAAGAAAACCGGACGAAGCCGCTGCCCTGGGTGGCATCGAAATCGATGCCCGGGGTGGCGGCAACGCCGACCTCCGCCAGCATTCGGCGGCAGAAATCCGGCGAATCGTTGGTGAAACGGCGGACGTCCGCGTAGATGTAGAACGCGCCGTCGGCGGGCGCCAGCTTGTCCAGGCCCGCCGCCGGAAGCTCGTTCAGCAGCAGGTCGCGGTTGACGCGGTAGCGGGCGACATTGGCGTCCAGTTCATCCCGGCAGTCGAACGCCGCCAAGCCGGCGCGCTGCGACAAGGTCGGCGCCGATATGAACATGTTCTGGGCCAGACATTCCACGGCCCGCAGCAGATCCTCCGGCACCACCATCCAGCCAAGCCGCCAGCCGGTCATCGAGAAGTATTTCGAGAAGCTGTTGATGACGATGGCCTCGTCGGTCAGCGAGAGGACGGTCTCGGCCGGCCCGTGATAGGTGATGCCGTGATAGATCTCGTCAACGATCAGGCGTAACTGATTGATTTTGCAATGATCGACAAGCGCCTGCATCGCCGGCCCGTCGAGCATGGTACCCGTCGGATTGGCCGGGCTTGCGACCAGCAACCCGTCCAGCCCGCCGGGCGCGGCGGACAGAGACTGCGAGGTCGGCTGAAAGCGGCTGCCCTCGCCCGCCGGCAGCACCACCGGCTCTATGTCCAGCGCGGCGAGGATGTTGCGGTAACCCGGATAGTAGGGTTCGCCGATGGCGACCCGGGCGCCGGCGTCGAACGCCGCGATAAAGCCGAGCAGAAAGCCGCCCGACGAGCCGGTCGTCACGACGATCCGCCGCTCCGGCACGGTCACGCCGTAATAGTCACGGTAATGCTGTGCGATGCGGGCGCGCAGCTCGGGAATGCCGAGCGCTTCCGTATAGCCCAGCCGGTCTTCGGACAACGCCGCCTTCGCCGCCTCCAGCACACCGCGCGGGGCCGATGTGCTGGGCTGGCCGACCTCCAGATGCAGGACATCGCCGCCGGCGGCTTCGCGTTCGTTCGCCGCCTTCATGACCTCCATGACGATGAAGGGCGATATCTCACTGCGTTTGGACGATTTCATAAAGCTGTCTCTCAACTCGGTGTATCCAGCGCCTGGCCGAAACCGCGCGGATCGGATCGAAATTGGCACTGGCCCGCGATCAGCCCGCCCGACCCCATCGCACAGAACACCGCATTAACACGGCCAAGCGCCGGTGTCTCGACGGTTTCCACGCCCTCGTCCCGCGGCAAAGCCGCATCAGGTTCGCGCAACACGATCTCGCCCGGCCCGATACGAAAGGCACGCGGCGCGGCCAAGGCCTGGGCAAGCGGCTGCCGGCGGCCGAGCGTCGCCCGCCCGACCCGGGCGAGAACGGCGGGCGCAATGGCGCCGCCACCGCCGGCCCCGGCAAAGACGACGCCGGAGGGCGCCGCGACAACGACCGGCGCCATGTAGTCCCGGCCATCGAAACTGGTTTCACCGCCCGCCGCCGCGGCCGGCGCGACGAACAACCCGGTCAGCGGCAATCGAACGCCGGTGCCGAATGGCCGGAACATCGTGGCGACGCAGGCGACGGCATTGCCCGATCCGTCCATGGTGGCGAATCCCGTGGTGGCGACTCCGCCCAAAGGCGCGCCCCGCGGCAGCCCTGAGATCTCGAGGATATCGTCGCGGTCTTCCGCTTTGAGCCACGCCTGTCGCAGCCTGTCGCCGCCGGATGTGGCGATCGTATAGACGGTCGAGCCGTCGAACGGCAGACCACCTGCCGCGCCCCAGGTCGGACGATAGTTCCGCAGGTCCGCCCGGCTGATCGGCGCGCCGAGTTCGGCGAGTTCTCCGGCGACGGTCGCCGCCAACTGTCCGGTATAGAAATCGCCGGCGCCGAGCCGGCCGATGCGGGCCAGAACCGTCGACAGCGCGATCTGGCGCAGCCGGTCGCCGGGCCGCCGGCGGCCGTTTTCGTCCAGGCCATAGAGGGCCACGACACCGGGCGCCGCCGCGACCCGATTGGGCAGGCGGCCGATCGCATCGTCCAGAGACCGCGATATGGGATAGCCGGCCCGGGCGAACGCTTCCGCCGGGGCGACCAGCCGGGACCACGGCAGGCGGCCGAGACGGACATGCAAAGAGCCGAGGCCGCGCACGACGCCCGGCACCGACGCCCCGCCCCCGGCCGCCGGCGTTGCCGGCAAGAATACCACCGACCAGGCCCGGCCGGTCGACGCGACGTAGGCAACGCATACGCCACCGCCGCCCAGGCCGGCGGCGCTTGGATAGGTAACCGAAAGGGCAAAATAAAGCGCGACCGCCGCGTCCGCCGCGCTGCCGCCGTCCTCGAGCACATCGCGCGCCGCCAGGGCGGCATTCGGCTCGTCCGCGACCACACCGCCGGAAACCGCCACCCCCCGACCGCCAGGGGACCCTGCCCCGGTATCCAGGCAACCCGCCACGCTCAACGCCGCGGCAATTGCAAGACCTACCGATTGACGATGCCCGGAACGGCACTTAGGTTGAGGTTTGGACCATGGAGAAAGCCACTTGAGAAGCCGCATTCTCCCACTTTTTATCATTTTCGCGATTATCTTCGGAAACGTTCGCGCGAGCTGGGCTCAGCAAGGCGGACTGTCGTTGATTCGGGACGCGGAGATTGAAGATACCATCCGCCATTATGCCGCGCCAGTTTTCGAGGCCGCCGGCCTGGACGCGGGTGCGGTGAGCGTTCACCTGGTCAACAACAACCAACTGAACGCGTTCGTCGCAGGGGGGCAAAGAATATTCGTTTTCACAGGGTTATTGCTGAGAGTTGAGACGCCGAATCAATTGATCGGGGTGCTCGCCCACGAAACCGGCCACATTTCGGGCGGCCATCTGGCCCGGACCCAGGATGCCCTCCGCAGCGCCACCACCGCGTCGATCATTACGTTCATTCTGGGCGCGGCGGCGCTGGCCGCCGGCGGCGGCCAGGCGGCCGGCGCGATCATCGCCAGCGGCGGCGCCGTAGGCCAACGCCAGTTCCTTAAATATTCCCGCACCCAGGAGGGCGCGGCCGATCAGGCCGCCATGACCTACCTGGAGGCGACCGGCCAATCGGGACGGGGTTTAGCGGAGTTTCTGGACGTCCTGGGCGACCAGGAGGCGCTGGTCACCTCGCGCCAGGACCCCTATGCCCGAAGCCACCCGATCAGCCGGGAACGGATCGCCGCGTTATCCGACCGGATCCGCAACTCGCCCTACCGCGATCAGCCGGACACCGCGGAAAACATCATGCGTCTGAAGCGGATGCAGGCGAAGCTTTACGGTTTTCTGAAGTCGAAATCCCGCACGCTGCGCAAATACCCGATCAGCGATCAGTCGCTGCCGGCCCGCTATGCCCGCGCAATCGCCTATTACCGCGTGCCGGAACTGGATGCGGCCCTGCCGGAGATCGACAAGCTGATCGCCGAGTCGCCGAACGACCCCTACTTCCGCGAACTGAAAGGCCAGGTTTTGTTCGAGAACGGACGCATCGCGGAATCGGTGCCGCCGAACGAGGCGGCCGTGAAGTTGAAGCCACAATCGCCACTGCTGCGGTTCGGCCTGGCGCGCGCCCAGATCGCGACCGGAGACCCCGCACTGAACCGCGCCGCGATCCGCCATCTGGAGGAGGTCGTGCGCCTGGACGACGAAATGCCGGGCGCCTGGGCGCAGCTTGCGATCGCCTATGGCCGCGACGGGCAGCTTGGGCTGTCGGCGCTGTCCAGCGCGGAGCAGTTCTTCCTGACCGGCAAAAAGAAAGACGCCCGGCAACAGGCCGCCCGCGCCCAGAAACGGCTGCCCGAAGGATCGCCGGGCTGGCTTCGCGCGGTCGACATCGAAAACGCCGCGAAGAAAGACAAAGATAAATGACCGTGCCGGGATGCAGGCATGGTTAGCGATCCGTTGGTGCTGGCGCTGGACCAGGGCACCACGTCCAGCCGCGCGATCCTGTTCGACCGACAGGGCAGCCCGCGAGGCACCGCCCAGGTCGAACTGCCGCAGATCTTCCCGAAACCGGGCTGGGTCGAGCACGATGCCGAGCGCATCTGGCAGGACACCCTGAAAGTCGCCCGCACGGTCCTGTCCGAACAGGACGTTGCGGCCGACCGTATCGACAGCATCGGCATCACCAACCAGCGCGAGACGGCGGTCCTGTGGGACCGGCAAAACGGCCGTCCGGTCCACAACGCAGTCGTGTGGCAGGACCGGCGGACGGCCGACCTCTGCCATCGACTGAAGAACGATGGGCAAGAGGCTGTTGTACAAGAGAAATCCGGCCTTCTTCTGGACCCATACTTCTCCGCGACCAAAGTCGCTTGGCTGCTGGACAACATCCCCGGGGCGCGCGCGGCGGCGGAACGCGGCGACCTGGCGTTCGGCACCGTGGATAGCTGGCTGCTGTGGAACCTGACCGGCGGCAAGGTGCATGCGACCGACGCGACCAACGCCGCGCGGACCATGCTCTACAATATCCACGATCAGGCGTGGGACGACGACCTGCTTCGCCTGTTCGACATCCCGCATGCGGTTCTGCCGGATGTTAAAGACTGCGCCGGGCCATTCGGCGAGACCGACCCTGCCCTGTTCGGCCACGCTATCCCGATCACCGGCATCGCCGGCGATCAGCAGGCGGCGACGTTCGGCCAGGCGGCGTTCGAGCCCGGCATGATCAAGAGCACCTACGGCACCGGCTGCTTCGCGCTGCTGAACACCGGCGAGCACGCGGTGCAGTCCGACAACCGGCTGCTGACGACCATTGCCTGGCGGCTGGGCGGCAAGGCGGTCTATGCCCTGGAAGGCAGCATCTTCGTCGCCGGCGCCGCGGTGCAATGGCTGCGCGACGACCTGAAGATCATCGGCGATGCGGCGGAGACCGAGCGCCTGGCCGGCGGGATCGAGGATTGCGGCGGCGTCTATCTGGTGCCGGCCTTCGTCGGGCTCGGCGCGCCGCACTGGGACCCGGAAGCGCGCGGCGCCCTGATCGGGCTGACGCGGAGCAGCGGCATCGCCGAAATCGCCCGCGCGGCGCTTGAAGCGGTCTGCTACCAGACCCGCGACCTGATGGGTGCGATGGCAGCGGACAGCTTCATTCAGGGACGCGCCGCGCCGTCGGCGCTGCGCGTCGACGGCGGCATGGTCGCGAACGACTGGGCCATGCAGTTCCTGAGCGACATTCTGGACCTGCCGGTCGACCGGCCGACGGTGGCAGAAACGACAGCGCTGGGCGCCGCCTATCTGGCCGGTTTGGAAACAGGCTTTTATGGGGGGCTGAAGGAGATCGCCGAGAACTGGCAGCGCGACCGGGCCTGGCAGCCGACCATGCCGGCGGCACGGCGGGACGCGCTCTATGCCGGATGGCGGGACGCCGTCGGCCGGGTCGCATCCGGCCGGGCTTAAGCCGGCGATCACCGGGTTTTGCATTGAGCCCGGAGCATCGGGAAGCCATAGTCCGGGCCAGACAGTCGGAACCGAACGATGTACGGAGTTAAGGTGCCCATGATCGACGCGCTTCGCAGTTTCGGCCGCATTGCCGCCGTATTGACGGCTCTTCTGATGCTGCCGGCACCGGCAACGGCGGCCGACCCGCAGGCTACGCCCGACCGGCAAGCGATCGAGAAGATCGTCCGGGACTACCTGATCCGGAACCCGGAGGTCATCGTCGAGGCATTGGAGGAACTGGAACGGCGGCGCGAAGTCGCGGAGCAGGAACGCGCGCGGGAGGCCATCATCACCCATCGGGCCGCCCTGCTCGACGACCCCGGCTCGTACGTCGCCGGCAACGCCGAAGGCGACGTCACCATCGTCGAGTTCTTCGACTACCGCTGCCCGTACTGCAAGCGCAGCCTGGGCGCGTTGATGGCGACGCTGGAGAACGACCCGAACGTCCGCGTCGTGTTCAAGGAGTTTCCGATCCTGGGCGAGGAATCGGTGCTGGCATCGCGCGCCGCCATCGCATCGATCCAACAGGGCAAGTATCTCGATTACCACAACGCCCTGATGGAATCCGGCAACGACCTGAACGAACAGTCAGTGCTGCAGATCGCCCGCGAGGTCGGCCTGGACGCCGACAAACTGATGGCCGACATGTTCAGCAACGAAGTAACGGAAATCATCCGGGCCAACTACCTGCTGGCCGAAGCCCTCGGCATTGGCGGCACGCCCGCCTTCGTGATCGGCGACACGCTGGTCCCCGGCGCGGTCGACGAGCAGCGTTTCGCCGAACTGATCCAGGAAGCGCGTACCGGCTGCCTGACCTGCTAAAAGAGGCGGCCATTGGGGCAACCACCGCAAACCGAGCCGCCAAGTGTAATCGTCCGCGATGCGGAGGCCGCCGACCGGCCGGTACTGGTCCGCTTCATGGCCGCTTTGCAGGACGTCGAACGAACCCTGCATCCGAATCGCCTTCCCGGCAACGAGGTTGCCGACGGCCACCTTGCCTATCTTGAATCCCTGGTGCGCGACCGGCGGGGACGCGTGCTCGTGGCGGACTACAACGGCGCGCCGGCTGGATTCCTGATCTGCATGGTTGAAGCAGCGGAGAGCTACATCGCGCCGTCCGACCGAACATTCGGATTGATTTCCGATCTGTTTGTGGTCCCCGAGCGTCGCGGCGGCGGCATCGGACGGGCGTTGATGGCGGAAGCCGAGGCGCATTTTCGCAGCCTCGGCATGGCCCAAATCCTGATCGCGACAATGGCGGCGAACCGCCCGGCCTATGAGACCTATCGGGAGCTCGGCTACGCCGATTACGAGATCGTGATGGAGAAACGGCTCGACCGGCCGGATTAGCGGGTAGCGCCGTTTGACTATCTGACGGGACGGGCCACACTAAATCGCGACGAAATCAACGGGAGGCGGAACAATGGGGATGCTGGTCGACGGCAAGTGGACGACTGAGATGCCGGATGCGCGCAAGACCGGTGGCAGGTTCGTACGCGCCGACGCGGCGTTTCGCAACTGGGTGACGGCCGACGGCAGTTCCGGCTTCAAGGCGGAGGCCGGGCGGTACCACCTCTATGTCAGCCACGCCTGCCCCTGGGCGCACCGCACCATGATCTACCGGGCACTGAAGGGCCTTAAGGACGCGATCTCGGTGACGGTGGTCGAGCCGCTGATGCTGGAACATGGCTGGGAAATCGCGGACGGCAACGATCCGGTCAACGGCGCGGCCTGTATGCATCAGGTCTATGCGAAGGCGAAGCCCGACTATACCGGCCGATGCAGCGTGCCGGTGCTGTGGGACAAGGAAAAGCAGACGATCGTCAGCAACGAGAGTTCCGAGATAATCCGCATGCTCAATTCCGCGTTCGACGGGATTGGCGACGCGGGCCTTGATTTCTATCCGGAGCCGCTGCGCATGGAGATCGACGCGATCAACGAACTGACCTACGAGAACATCAACAACGGCGTCTATAAGAACGGCTTTGCGACGGCGCAGGACGCTTATGAAAACGCTTTCGATGCGCTTTTCGACGCTCTCGACAAATGCGAGGCGCGGCTGGCCGAACAGCGCTACCTGGTTGGCGACAGGATTACCGAAGCGGACTGGCGGCTGTTCCCGACACTGGTGCGGTTCGACCCGGTCTATGTCGGCCACTTCAAGTGCAATCTGCGCCGGATCGCCGACTATCCGAACCTGTCGAACTATACCCGCGAGCTATACCAGGTGCCGGGCGTCGCCGAGACGGTGCATCTGGACCACATCAAAACCCACTACTATGCCAGCCACCTTGGCGTGAACCCGACCGGCATCGTGCCGAAAGGGCCGGAAATAGACTACACCGCGCCGCACGACCGCGAGCGGTTCGGCAAAGCTGCCGCCGCGGAGTAGCGCTTATGCCGCGTCCGGCTGTTTCTCCGGCGCGGCGTCGGCGAAGGCGGGCAGCTCGTTCAGGCTGTTGGCGATGCGGACGACGGTCGGATAGGGCGTGAGGTCGCAGTCGAACCGACGGGCGTTGAAGACCTGGGGCACCAGGCAGATATCGGCCAAGCCCGGCGTGTTGCCGTGACAGTATTTGCCGGTGCCCGGACGGTCGGTCAGCAGACCTTCCAGCCCGCGAAAGCCCTCCGCGACCCAGTGCTGATACCAGCGGCTTTTGACATCGTCCGCCAAGCCAAGTTCACCGGTCAAATACTTGAGAACACGCAGATTGTTGAGCGGGTGGATCTCGCAGGCGATGGCCTGGGAGAGCGCGCGGACGCGGGCGCGGCCGAGCGCATCGGCCGGCAGTAACGGCGGCTCGGGATGCTGCTCGTCGAGGTATTCGCAGATGGCAAGGGACTGCAGGATCACGTTGCCGTCGTCGACCAGCGCAGGCACCAGGCCCTGCGGATTGACCGACAGGTAATCCGACATCGTCTGCGCGCCTTTCTGGAGATGGATGTATTCGTTGTCGGCCGAGAGGCCCTTGAGGTTCAAGGCGATGCGAACCCGATAGGCCGCCGACGAACGAAAATAGCCGTATAGCTTCATGATACCGACCCCAAAGACGTGCGAAACTCAGCGACAGACTAACCCGGCCCGCAACGGCGCAGAACCCCGAGCTGGCCTTTATTCGCGCGATGTTTCGATTGCGTCCCCTCACCCCGGCCCTCTCCCGGCGGGAGAGGATGCGAAGCTGCGATGGAGAAACCGATAGTGACTTTACTTATTTAACTCATTGGTTAAATATTGAAGAACCATATCGGGGAGACCATGCGATGACCGACGCGATGCATCAGCAACTTGCCGACAAGTACCAGCAAATGATGGCGCTGCAGCAGGAGATCATGGCACTGCAGGCGGCAGCGCCCAAACAAACCGTCGCAGATTATGAACTGACCGACTGGTCGGGCGAAAAGACGCCGCTGTCGACCCTGTTCGGGACTAAGGATGACCTGATCCTTATCCACAACATGGGCTTCTCCTGCCCTTACTGCACGATGTGGGCGGACGGCTTCAACGCGGTGCTGCCGCACATCGAGGAACGCGCCGCGGTGGTGCTGACCAGCCCCGACGACGTCTCGGCGCAGAAGAAGGGCGCAGAGAAACGCGGCTGGAAATTCCGCATGCTGTCCAACGCCGGCACCAGCCTGAACAAGGACATGGGCTTCGAAGGCGACGACGGCGGGCCGATGCCCGGCTGTACCGTGTTCCATCGGCAGGACGACGGGACGATCGTCCGCTATGCCGGCGCGCCGTTCGGGCCGGGCGACAAGTTCTGTTCGGTGTTTAGCTTTTTCGAGTTGCTGCCGCCGGAGGACCAGAGCGGCAATTAAGTCCCCTCACCCCGGCCCTCTCCCGGTGGGAGAGGGTGCGAGGCGGCGATGTCATCGAAAGGCCTCCCCTTGGGTGTTGTGTTTCCGGTGAGGGGAAAATTGCTGGCTAGTCGGCGCGTAACACCATCGGAAACGTGGCGCAGTCCATTGGGCTGCCGGGTTTGAGCGTCACTTCCTCGAAGGGCGGCGACATGAAGCCGTCGCGGCGGACGAAGCGGGCGTCATCGCCGGTCCATCGGGTGGCGACGGCGCGGCGGCGGTTGATCGCGGACATGTTGCCGGGCGCGCCGTGAACGGTGAGCGCGTGGAAGACGATGCAATCGCCGGGTTCCAGGTCCCAGCCGAGTAGCCGATAGGACTCGCGGTCGGCGTCGATGTCCGGCACCGTCTCGCCTTCGTTGGACGGATGGTCGGCGCTATCGACGAAGCGCTTCGGCGTGTACCACGTGCCCCAGCGATGGGAGCCGGCCGCGAACTCGACCGAGACGTCGCGCGAAACCGGGTCCAGCGGCAGCCAGATCGAGCAGACTTGCCGGCCGTCGACCACCCAGTAGGGTTGATCGTGGTGCCAGGGCGTGCGGTCGGCGGTGCCCGGTTCCTTGACCAGCACATGCTCGTGAAAGAAATTCACCTTGCGCGACCGCATCAGCCGGCCGGCGATGGCGGCAGCCGGCGACTCGAAGGCGAAGGTGCGATACTCAGGGATGCGGTCCCAGTTGCAGTAGTCGCCGAAGAACAGGCCCGGATCGCCTTCGCCGGTGTAATGGTGGGCATAACGGCCGGGCTCCGCCATGTTGCGCGCGACGCCACGGGCCAGCAAGTCGAGCCATTCGGGACCGAACAGGCCACGCAGGCAGACGGCGCCGTCGCGTTCGTAAGCCGCTACATCGTCGTCGGCGACGGCCGGAACATGAATTGCACACATGCGTGGGAGCATAACCCCGGCGGCCGTTTGCGGCCACCCAGCCGATACCGGCCCCTCCCCCGCCCCCTCGGATGGGGAGGGAGCGGGGTGGCGCCAATGCCGCGATACGCCCTCGACTACGCTACAGGAAGAGGGGTCATGGGGAAAACCGCGGCCATCGACGAAACGGAACCGGCCGACACCAGCCGGTTAGGGGTGGTGCAGCCGGCGCCGTCCCAGGCAAAGCAAGCACCGGCTGCACCTTTGAGCGGCCCGCCATCCTCTTAGCGGTCCGTCAAAACTTCACGTCGAGCGAAACGCCGATCAGGCGGCCCGCCCCGGGCGTTTCGACGTCGTCTCTGTCCCTGTACAGCAGGTACTCCTCGTCAAAGATGTTCTCCGCAAAGACCGTCGCGGTGAGCTGATGGTATTGGAAGCCGAATTGAGCGTTGGCGATGACGAAGCCGTCAATCCTGTTCGGCGGCGTCGATGCCAAGCGCGCGAGGGCGCGAAACTGGTCGGTGTATTCGGCATCCGCCCCGACGAAGAAGCCCGACCAGTGGCGATAGAATGCACCCGCCGCGACGTTCCATTGCGGCGCCTCCGGCAGCGGATTGCCGGACAGGTCGCCGACCTGCGCGCTGTCGAAATCGTCGAACTCGGCGTCCACAAAGCCGACGGAGAGCAGCGCCGACAGCCCGTCCATCACCGCCGCCCGCGCCTCGACCTCGAAGCCGTAGGTCTGCGCCTCGCCATCGTTGTCCATAAACCTAGCCGAAGTCGGATCCAGCGGATCGGAGCGCACGATTACCTGTTGATCCTGCAGGTCCAGGTAGAACGCGTTGGCCGCGATATCGAGCCGGCCGCCGAACAGGCGGCCCTTGTAGGACAGTTCATAGTTCCAGGCATATTCCGGGCCGTAATCGACGGCCCGGTACGGGGGAGCGCTGAGCACGCGGCTGCCGCCACCCTCGGTAAAGCCGCGCTGGACGACGAAACCGACCGTGTGGTTGGGGCCGAACTCCCTGATCAGACCGGCTTTCGGCAACAACACGGTGTCGGAGGGGGAAATCGACAGGTCTCTGGCTGGACTCGGGGGTTCATACGTGCTGAGACGCCACTGAAAATCCGAAATGTCCTTTTCTGTATGGTCTACACGGCCGCCGACCAGGGCTTTCCAACCGGGCAGGAACTCATATGTCGCCTCGCCGAAACCGGCGACGTTCCAGGTCTCGCGACTAAACTCTGTGATAAACACCCTGGTGCCGAAGGCCGCTAAAATCCTGTTCCGATTACTGTCGTAGGCGTCTTCATAGGATCCGTAGACGCCAAGCGTCGCGTCCAGGAGCTCCCCGGAATAGTTGAGGCGGAACTCCTGCGTGGCGAGATCCCGGGCGGAAAACCCCTTTCTTGTTTCGAACTCACCCGGCGCGCCGCGGTTGACGGACGGCCGCCGGGTGTGAGACCGCGAGTAGCCGGTATGCGACGTGAGTGTGACCCGGTCGGTCAAGCCGTGCGTCACTTCGAGCGCCGTATTGTGAACCCTCGCCCGCCTGACCTCGTACAGCGGGAAAACATTTGAAGGGTCGCCGCGTTCGTCGTCGAAGTCGAGGCCCCGGCCGGGCCCGAAAATCCTGCCGACGTCGGGCGAATCCTCGGCATAGGAGTAGCTGAGCAGCGCCCTCGTGTCGGACAACGCCTTCGGTTCCGCCAACAGCTTGCCGCGTACGTTGAGGTATTCGTCCTCGGCATACTCGTCCAGCCGGCGGAACTGCTCCAGCGTCGGATAGTTGATGTCCGTCTCGCTCCGCTGATACTCCGCCGAGAAACGCGCGGCGAGCTGGTCCTGCACCACCGGCAGGTTGACCATCGCGGCCCAGGCCCGCTGTTCGTCCGTGCCGACGGTGCCCTCGCCCGTCGTCTCGAAGCCGTGGACGGGATCCCTGGTTCTCAGGTAGATCGCGCCGGCGAGCGCGCCGCGGCCGACGAGCGTCGATTGCGGCCCCCGATAAACCTCCACCTGTTCCACATCCCAAAGACCGCGCGCGCCGAGGGGCTGCCGCGAAAACACGTTCGTGAAGTCCGGAACCGGCGAAGCCTGGCGGACACCGTCGATGAAGACGGTTGCGGCCGGTTCGCTGAACACCGGTTGCACGCCCAACGACCCCATGCCGCGGATGACGAAGCCCGGATTCTCCGACTGGCGGACGTTACCCAGCAGGCGGAACGAATCGTTCAGCGTGCGCAGTTCCCGCTCCTCGATGTCGCCGCCGCTGACGATGCCGACGCTGGAGGTGACGTCCTGAAGCGAATCGGTGGTACGCGCGCCGTAGAGCTTGCGCGGCTCGTCCACAGGCGGCCGCGCGCCCGATGCCGGCGACGCGGCAATTTCCTGCTGTGCGAACGCCGGAAAGGCGCCCGCAAAAGCCATCCCGGCCGTCGCCAGCAAACCGCCGCTCAGCCGACCGAAACGCAACCTCGTTTTCATGAATCCCCCTAGGACTATACTTCGGCGCAAGTCCTAGCGATAAGAATTCAGGAAAACAATACCAACTTCATATTACAATTCATGGCTATTTTTCAAAAGATACATCAATCTATCACGTAGTAATACGGAAAAATCGTTCCAGTCTTCTACTTATTATCAACACCAATACTAATGAATATCGAACCCCATGCATGGTTCACGTGAACTAACGGGAGCCTGCACGGCCTTTGCCACGGCCGTTCGATGGCCATGTCATATACTCATATACGCTGTATGCGGGGGTCGGCCCGGCCGAAACCGGGCACTTGCGGCTACGCGGGACCGGCGTAGCTGACCACCTGTTGATCGATTGCACCGAACAGGCTGTCGCCGGCTTCGTCGAACATTTCGATCCGGATGCGATCGCCGAAGCGCATGAACGGCGTTTCCGGCTTGCCGGATTCGATGGTCTCCAGCATACGCTTCTCGGCCAGACAGCAAGAGCCCTTGGAGCGGTCGACGTTCGACACCGTGCCGGAGCCGACGATGGCGCCCGCGCCTAAGGGGCGGGACTTGGCGGCATGGGCGATCAGGGCCGGGAAATCGAAGGTCATGTCGGTGCCGGCGTCCGGTTCGCCGAACAGGCCGCCGTTCAGATGGCAAACCAGCGGGCGATGCAGCTTGCCGCCGTCCCAGGCGTCGCCAAGCTCGTCCGGGGTGACGGCGACGGGCGAGAAGGCGCTGGACGGCTTGCCCTGGAAGAAGCCGAAGCCCTTGCCGAGTTCGCCGGGGATCAGGTTTCGCAGCGACACGTCATTGACCAGCATGACCAGCTTGATATGGCCGGCCGCGGAATCCGGCGACACGCCCATCTGCACGTCGTCGACGATGACGGCGACCTCCCCCTCGAAATCAATGCCCCAGTCTTCCGACGCGGCGGCAATGTCATCGCGCGGGCCCAGGAAGGCGTCGGAACCGCCCTGGTACATCAGCGGGTCGGTCCAGAAGCTCGGCGGCATCTCCGCGCCGCGCGCTTTGCGCACCAATTCCACGTGGTTGACGTAGGCCGAGCCGTCCGCCCACTGGTAGGCGCGCGGCAGGGGCGAGGCCACGGCGGACTGGTCGAAGTCATGGGCGTCGACTTCAGAGCCGGCGTTGAGTTTTTCGGACACTTCCGCAAGCTGTGGCGCGATCTCCGCCCAATCGTCCAACGCCGCCTGCATCGTCGGCGCGATATTCGGCACGGCAACGGCCTTCTTCAGGTCGCGGCTGACGACCAACAACAAGCCGTCGCGCCCGCGTTTCAGCGACGCAAGCTTCATACTTCCCTCCCGTAAGATATCGTTAGACTATTCCGCCGCTTCGCGGTTCGCCGCGCCCCAGCTTTGTACGTATTCCAACCATTCCACGGATTCAGCCTCCGGAGCAATGTCCAGGGGGTCGCGGGTATCGACCATTACCGCGACCTCGTCGGTCGCCTCCGCCTTCTGCTTGAAAGCATTGGCCAGCGCCTTCGGATGCGGGCCGTGCGGGAAGCCGCAGGGGTGAAAGCTGACCATGCCGGGATGGATGTTGTCGCGGCTGAAGAAATTGCCGGCGTGATAGAAGATCACTTCGTCGAAATCGTTGTTCGAGTGGAAGAACGGCACTTTGAGCGCGCCCGGGTCGGTCTCGAACGGCCGCGGCACGAAGGTGCAGACGACGAACCGCCCCGCCAGGAACGTGGTGTGCGCCGACGGCGGCACGTGATAGCGGTGGCTCATCAGCGGCCGGATGTCCCGCCAGTTCAGCTTGACCGGCGCCAGATCGCCCTTCCAGCCGACCACGTCGAGCGGGTTGTAGGGATAGGTGACGGTGGAGATCTCGCCGCGCGCCTGGATCTTGATTCGCCAGGTGCCGTCGCCCGCCTGCGCCTTATAGGCCTCGTCGATCCTGGGCGTCTCCAGCACCGCGGGGTCGTAGATCGCGTGATCGCCGAGCAGACCCTTGTCCGGCAGCACGTAGGAATCGTTCGTCGCCTCGATCAGCAGCGCGACGACCGGCTCGGACGGCTCGATCCGCCACGTGGTCGCGCGCGGCAGCATGATGTAGTCGCCTTCCGAAAACGGCAGATGGCCGAAATCGCAATAGAGGTCGCCGGCGCCGGCGTGGATGAACAGAAGCTCGTCGCCGTCGCCGTTACGCGCCAGGTGGTCCATCGGCTCGGAACAGCGCCAGACACGCATCTTGACCGCGCCGTTCGCCATCAGCGGCGTCGCGTCCCACGGGCCGTCATGCGACGCGTTCAGCTTGGTGGTGTCGAAGGCGCGGGGTTTCAGCGGCCCTTCCCAGTCGATCCAGCCGGTCGGCGGGTTGCGGTGGTAGAGATGCGCGGCCGGGCCGAAGAAGCCCTCCTTGCCGAACTCGCGCTCGTAGGTGCCGTCCGGCAGGTCCGCATGCGCCTGGCGCGACGCCTCGCCCTCAACCCGATGCAGGGAAATCCATTTCGTTGCCATCTGAGTTGCTCCGTCAGGCGGGTTGCTGCGCGGGTTCGTCCTTCAGGACGCCGCGGCGGATCTGATCCTGCTCGATCGATTCGAACAGGGCCTTGAAGTTGCCTTCACCGAAACCCTCGTTGCCCTTGCGCTGGATGATCTCGAAGAAGATCGGGCCGATCACGGTGCTGGTGAAGATCTGCAACAGCAAGCCCTGTCCGTCGGTCGGCGCGCCGTCGATCAGAATGTTGTTGGCCTGCAGACGCGGCAGGTCCTCGCCGTGACCCGGCACCCGCGCGTCGACGGCCTCGTAGTAGGTGGCCGGCGTGTCCTGGAACGGCACATCGAGACCGCGCAGCCCCTCGACCGTTTCGTAGATGTCGTCGGTGCCGAGCGCGATGTGCTGGATCCCCTCGCCCCGGTATTCGTCGAGATATTCCTGGATCTGCGACTTGTCGTCGGAGCTTTCGTTGATGGGAATGCGGATCTTGCCGCAGGGGCTGGTCATCGCCTTGGACTTCAGGCCGGTCAGCTTGCCTTCGATATCGAAGTAGCGGATCTCGCGGAAATTGAACAGGCGCTCGTAGAACTCCGCCCACTCGTCCATGCGGCCGCGATGCACGTTGTGGGTCAGATGGTCGATGTAGGTGAGGCCCGCACCGGCGGGGTTCTGGTCGGCGCCCTCGATCGGCACGAAATCGACCTCGTAGATGCTGCCGTTGTCGCCATAGCGGTCGACCAGATAGATCAGCGAGTCGCCGATACCCTTGATGCAGGGAATGTTGAGCTCCATCGGCCCGACCCGGGTTTCCACGCCCCAGGCGCCGAGGTCGAGCGCGCGCCGGTAGGCCTCGGCCGCGTCGGCAACACGGAAGGCGATGGCGCAGGCGCTCGGCCCGTGCAGGCTGGCGAACGAGCGCGGGAAGCCGGTCGATTCGGCATTGAGGATGAAGTTCACGTCGCCCTGGCGATACAGGACGACATTCTTCGAGCGGTGTTTGGCGACGGCGGTAAAGCCCATCTGCTCGAACAGGCGGCCCAATTGCTCGGGATCGGGCGCCGTATACTCGACGAACTCGAAACCGTCCGTCTTCATCGGATTTTCCCAAATGTCAGACATGGCATTCTCTCCTGAAAATGCGGTGGGCCGCGGTCCTCGCCTGATGCGCCAATCGATGGAAACCCCGCCCGAACGGACGCTCGGCAGGTTACTTTAGCATGATAATAGTTTCAAATGTAACTAATTGCAAGCGCTGAAATCACGGCTTTCGCGGCAAAAAAAGGCGGCGGCCCTAGGGGAGCCGCCGCCGATGTCCGGCTTTGCGTGACACGCTACGCTGTCAGACTCTACCGTCTATCAATATGCATTGCCGGACATGCCGGCCGGCCCGGGCCGCGCCGCCATCTGCGCCGCCCGGCCGTTGCCTCTCCGCCATCGCCATCCTCATCATCGGCCGGCGCGCGCCCTCATACATTCGGTCTTTCGCACAGCCATGGCGTGACGGATAGGTCAAACAAAGCAAGAGGTATGCCAATCCGTGAAAGCCCTGCGGCCATAACCGCCTAGCCCGGCGGCTTCAGCGCTGCCAACGCGGAAGTGTAAAATCCACCGACGGGTCGGCTTTCGAATACGCCCTATTTGGCCTCAGCGCGGTAATCCGCCACCACCGCCGGATCCGGCTCCATACCGAGGCCCGGCCCGTCCGGCAGGCGGAACGCGCCCTCAACCGGGTCGATCAGGTCGCCATAGAGGCTGGCTTCCGGCGTCACGTAGAGCCGCTCCAGCAGGCTTTCGGCCGGCAGGGCCGAGGCCAGATGCAGGGTCGCCAGGAAGCCCGGCCCGAAATACGGCGAATGCGGCATCAAGGTCATGTTGTGGGTCTCGGCCAGAACGGCCACCTTGCGGAACTCGCTGACTCCGCCGACCTTGGTAACACTCGGCTGGGCAAAGGTGACGGCGTCGGCACGGAACATCTTGTCGAACTCGAAGGCGGTGCAGGCATTCTCGCCAGCCGCCAGCGCGATGCCGGACTGCGCCTGCAGGGCGGCCAGCGCGGCGAAGTTCTCCGGCGGGAAGATCGGTTCTTCCAGCCAGGCGAGATCGTAAGGCTTCAGTCGCGCCGCCATCTCCCGGGCCTGGGCGGGGGTCCAGGGGCAGTTGGTGTCGACCATGATCGGCACGCCCTCGCCGGCCGCCTCGCGCGCGGCGGCGACCTCGGGCTCGTCGATCTCGTGCAGCTTGACGTAGTCGTAGCCGTCCGCCAGCGCGGCTGCCGTGCGCTCGGCGACCACGTCGGCGTCGCGGTATTTGAACAGGCTGGCATAGGCCGGGATGGTGTTGCGCGCCGCGCCGCCGAGCAGCCGGTGCAGCGGCATGCCCGCCGCCTTGCCGGCGATGTCCCAAAGCGCAATGTCCAGGCCGGACAGGGCGAACATGGTGATGCCGTAGCGACCGAACAGGTGTAGCTGCTGTTGCAAGTCGTACATCAGCCCGGCGATGTCCGAGGCGTCGCGGCCGACGACGACCGGCGCCACCATGTCCTCGACGGCGGCGGTCACCGCGCGGCGGCAGTTGTAGCTGAACGCCTCGCCGTAGCCGACGAGGCCTTCCTCGGTCTCGACCCGGACCAGCACGACGTCGAGCATCGTCCAGTCCTGGCCGCCCCAGCCGGCGGGCGCGCCGCCGTGCGAGAACGGAATTGCCAACGGTATCGCTTCGACCTTGCCGATCTTCATGAGATGCCCCTCCCTGCCATCGCGGCGCGGAGGATAGCCCCTGGACGGCCCGCGTCCAAGAGCCGGTGGTTACGGGTGAAGGCCCGCCCGCGCCTTTTCGCATCGGTCGACGAGAAAATCGACGAAGACGCGCACCTTGGCGGACAGGTTCTGCCGGTGCGGATAGATCGCATAGATGCCGTACTCGTCGGTCCGGTAGTCGGGCAGCACCTGGATCAGGGAGCCATCGTCCAGATCGTCGGCCACGATGAAATCGGGCAGGAAGGCGATTCCGACGCCGGCCCTTGCGGCGTCGCGGGCCGCATCGGCGCTGTTCACCGTAAGGTTGCCGGCGACCGGCACGCTCAACGCCTCGTCGCCGTCATAGATGCGCCAGTTGTTCAGGGAGCGCCGATTGCGGTCGACGATACAGTTGTGCTGTTTCAGATCGTCCGGTGCCGCCGGCACGCCCGCCGCCTCCAGATAAGACGGCGCGGCGCAGAAGACCGGGGCAGCCGGTTGCAGCCTGCGCGCGATGTAGGTCGAGTCCGCAAGCTTTGAGACCCGAATGGCGACGTCGACGTTTTGGTCGACCAGGTCGATGAAGACGTCCGTAAGTGTCAGGTCGACGGCTACATCCGGATAGGTGGCCAGGAATTCCGGGATCGCCGGCACGATGTGACGGTGCCCGAACGTCAGCGGTGCGTTGACCCTGAGCGTGCCGCGCGGCGCCGAGCGGTGATCGCCGGTGTCGCGCTCCAACTCCTCGATGTCGGCGAGGAGTCCGGTGGCGCGCTCGACGTAAGAAGCGCCGGCTTCGGTCAGGCTGATGCGCCGCGTCGTCCGGTTCAACAGGCGGACGCCGAGATGGTCTTCCAGCGCGGCCAGATGGCGGCTGACGGCGGAGGTCGACATGCCGAGTTCGCGGCTGGCGGCGGTCACGCTGCCATGGGCGGCGACGCGGGTGAGGATGCGCATGGCGGTCAATCTATCCATCCGCCGATATTATCCCGGACAGCGGGATTGTTATTCCCGAGATTGCTACATTTTCCCAAATTCCTCCGGCCCCACCTTGGTTGTCAGCCTGTGACAACGGAACCCGAGAGGAACAATCGATGACCAAGGTACTTGTCCTGTATTTCAGCTCCTACGGCCATGTGGAGACGATGGCCAACGCGGTCGCGGAAGGCGCCGGCGCGGTCGACGGCGTCGAAGTCGTCGTCAAGCGCGTGCCGGACCTGGTGCCGGAGGATGTCGCGCGCAAGTCAGGCGCGAAGCTCGACCAGGCGGCCCCGATCGCGACCGTAGACGAACTGGCCGACTACGACGCCATCGTCTTCGGCACGCCGACCCGGTTCGGCAACATGGCGTCTCAGATGCGCAACTTCCTCGATCAGACCGGCGGCCTGTGGCAGAAGGGCGCGCTGATCGGCAAGGTCGGCAGCGTGTTCGCCAGCACCGCCACCCAGCATGGCGGCCAGGAGACGACCATCACCTCGTTCCATACCACGTTGCTGCACCAGGGCATGGTAATCGTCGGCCTGCCCTACTCCGCCGCCGGCCAGATGACGCTGGACGAGATCAGCGGCGGGTCGCCCTACGGCGCGACGACCATCGCCGCGGGCGACGGCAGCCGCCAGCCATCGGAAAACGAACTGGGCCTAGCCCGATTCCAAGGCGGGCATGTGGCGACAATCGCCAAGAAACTGGCCAGCTAAGTAGTCCTTCAAGAATGGGGTCAGGTGTAAAGTAAGGACCTGACCCCCGCCGCCATCTGCAGCGGTCAGCTCAGCCGCGACGACAGGTACTCGACCGCGCCGTTCAGACTGGCGAGTTGCGGGGCCTCCGCTTCCGGAATTTCCAGCCCAGTCGCTTCGTGCAGGCCGGTAACGAAGTTTAGAAAATCCATCGAGTCGAATTCGAACTGATCGCGGAACAAGGCGTCCGGGTCGATCGGCTCGCCCTCGATGTCCGGCGCGACGTCGGCCAGCGTCCTGCGCACCAGCTCCGTAATCTCGTCCCTGGTCATAGCTTTTCCGGCTCCTGCAAGAGGTCGTTCAAGGTTTTCAGGAAACGGCTGCCGCGGCGGCCGTCGACGACCCGGTGATCGGCGGCGAGCGTCACTGTCTGCACACGCCTAAGGTCAATCGCACCATCAACCGGCCAGGGCCGCTCGACCACTGCGCCAAAGCCGATCATGGCGACCTGGGGCGGATAAATCACCGGGTAGACCACCTCCGCGCCGTCGTCGCCCAGGCTGGTCACCGTGACCGTCGAGTCGCTCAGTTCGGAGCTTCTCAACGCACCTTTGCGGGCCCGCGCCACAACGTCGCGGAGCGTGCGCATCAGGTCGTCGAGGTCCCGCTTATCGATGTCGCGGATCGCCGGCGCGACCAGACCGCCGCCGCGCAGGGAAACGGCATTACCGAGATGGATCGATTCCGCGGGACGAAATGCGCCGTCGATCCAGTGTCCATTCAGGTCGGGCGTCGCGCGCAGAGCCAGCGCGACCGCCTTCAACAGCGGCGCGATGGCAAGCAGGCGGCCCAGCACCGGTCTCATCGCGTTCTCCCGCTCGATCCAATCGAGCATGTTGCTCATATCGGCGGTGGCGGCGAGATAGAAATGCGGGATCTCCCGCTTTGAGCGTTCCATCGCGGCGGCAATGGCCCGCCGCATTTCCGTAGGATCGAACGCCGTGCGTCGAGGCGCGGCTTTCGGCGCAGCCGACGCCACCGATTCCACATCCGCAAGGGTGACCGCACCGCCGGGGCCCGTACCCGCCAAACCGGACGGATCGATACCGAGTGCCGCAGCCCGCCGACGCGCCACAGGGGAGACTTTGGTGCGACCGTTACGCGGCGGCATGGGCGCCGCCGGTTGCGGTTCCGGCCGTACCGAAACCGGAGCGGGCTCGGGCGCCGCAACCGGTTCCAAAGCCGGTCCATCGATCAATGCGAGAACGGCGCCGACCGGGACGCATTCGCCTTCCGTGACCTTCAACTCGGTGAGCTGACCATCCTCGAAAACTTCGATCTCGATGGCGCCTTTCTGGGTCTCCACCACCGCGATGATGTCGCCGCGATGGACGGCGTCGCCCGGATGCTTCAGCCATTCGATCAGGATGCCGTCATCCATATCGGCACCGAGCGACGGCATCCGAAACTCAGCCATCGCGGCCGATCGTCCGGTTGACCGCGGCAACAATGTCGTCGATTTGCGGCGTCGCGGCGGTTTCCAGGTGCTTGGGATAGGGGATCGGCACCTCGACGGCGGTGACGCGCGCGACCGGCGCGTCCAATTCGTAAAATGCCTGTTCGGTAATCCGCGCGCTGATCTCGGCGGCGAAACCGACACTGCGCCAACATTCGTCAACCACCACGGCGCTGTGGGTCTTTGTGACCGAGCGCATAATCGTCGCGTCGTCGAGCGGCCTGAGCGAGCGGAGGTCGATGACCTCACATTCGACGCCGGCAGCGGACAGGCTCTCGGCCGCGGCAAGCGCCTTGCGCAGGCTGCCGCCGTAGGTGATGAGCGTGACGTCCCCGCCCGCACGCGCGACATCGGCGCCTTCGATCGGCACGGGGCCGGCGCCGTCCGGCAACGGACCGGTGTCGTTGTAGAGGGTGACATGCTCGAAGATGATCACCGGGTCGGGATCCTGCAGCGCCGTCCACAACATGCCGCGCGCGTCCGTCACCGTCGCCGGCGCCAGCACCTTGATGCCCGGCACGTGGGCGTACCAGTTCTCCAGGCTGTGGGAATGCTGGGCGGCAAGCTGGCGGCCGGCGCCGGTCGACATGCGGATCACGATGGGGATCGAGAACTGGCCGCCGGACATATGTCGGATGGTGGCCGCGTTGTTGACGATCTGGTCAAGCGCCAGCAGGCTGAAGTTGACCGTCATGACTTCGACGATGGGGCGCAGGCCGCCGAGCGCCGCGCCGATGCCGGCACCGACGAAACCGGCTTCCGAGAGCGGCGTGTCGCGGACCCGGTCCGGCCCGAACTCGTCCAGCAGGCCCTTGCTGCAGGCGTAGGCGCCGCCGTAAGCGCCGACATCCTCGCCCATCAGCAGAACGCGGTCGTCCCGCTGCAGCGCCTCCTGCAGCGCCGACCGGACGGCGTCGCGGTAGGTGATATCGCTCATGGCGCGACCTCTCCGGCGGGCGTGTAGACGTCGCGTGTGAGCTCCTCGATCGCCTCCCATTTGCCCGCTTCGGCATAGGCGACCGCCGCTTCGATCTCCGCCGCCACCTCGTCCTCTATCTTCGCCATATCGTCCTCGCGGATCGCGGACGCGGCGATCAAACGATCATGAAAGCCGGTGATCGGATCGCGTTCCTTCCATTCTTCGACCTCCGCTTTGTCGCGATAGAGTTCCGGATCGAACATCGAATGGGCGCGAAAACGGTAGGTTCGGTTCTCCAGGAAATACGGGCCGTTGCCCGCGCGGATCGACTTGAGCGCATGACGCGTCGCAACCTCGACGGCGATGACATCCATGCCGTCGACCAACTCGCCGGGAATACCGTAGGCGTCCGCATGGCGGCAGAAATCGGTTTGCGATTCCGACCGGTCCAGCGCCGTGCCCATGGCGTAGCCGTTGTTCTCGCAGACGAACAGGACCGGCAGGTTCCAGAGCGCGGCGAGGTTCAGCGATTCATGGAACTCGCCTTCCGCCGCCGCCCCTTCGCCGAAGAAGCAGCAAGTGACGTTGTCACGTTTCTGCATCTTGTCGGCGAGCGCAAGGCCGACCGCGATCGGCAATCCGCCAGCGACGATGGCATTGCCGCCGTAGAACCGCGTTTCCTTGTCGAAGATGTGCATAGAGCCGCCGCGGCCGCGGCTGCAGCCTTCGACCTTGCCGAACATCTCTGCCATGACCTTGTCGGCCGGGATGCCGCGGGCCAGGGCGTGGCCGTGCTCCCGGTAGGTTGCGACGATGGCGTCTTGCGGCGACAGCGCGCGCATGACGCCGACGGCGTTCGCCTCCTCGCCGATGTAAAGATGCAGAAAGCCTCTGATCTTGCCGGCACTGTAGAGCTCGGCGCATTTCTCCTCGAAGCGGCGGATCAACACCATCTGCCGCAACAGGCCCAATACATGCTCACGGCTCAAATGCGGCTTGTCGGATGTGTCCAGATTCATTGGCCGTTTTCCAACGTGGAGAGATCGCCTTCCGGCAGGCCGAGTTCGCGGGCCTTCAACAGCCGCCGCATGATCTTGCCGGACCGGGTTTTCGGCAGACTTTTCTGAAAGTCGATGGCACGCGGCGCGACCGCGGGCCCCAATCGCTTGCGCGTATGCCTGAGCAGGTCGCGCCGCAACGGCTCGCCCGCTTCGAAGCCGGGCTTCAGCGCCACATGGGCTTTGACCACTTCTCCCGCCACCGGATCGGGCAGGCCGATAACGCCAGCCTCCGACACCGCCGGATGTTCCATCAGGGCGCTTTCCACCTCGAACGGGCCGATCAGGTGGCCGGCGGACTTGATCACGTCATCGGCGCGGCCGACGAACCAGAAATAGCCTTCCCGGTCGCGCCGGGCCAGATCGCCGGTAAGGTACCAGCCGCCAGCGAAGGCATTCTCGTAACGCTCCGGCTGGCCGAGATAGCCGCGAAACATCGAGGGCCAGCCGGGGCGGAGCGCCAGTTCGCCCTCCCGGTCCGGCTCGTCGATCGGGACGACCGTATCGCCGTCGCGGCTGACGACCGCCGCCTCGATACCCGGCAGCGGCCGACCCATGGAGCCGGGCTTGACGTCCATGGCGGCGAAGTTGCCGATCATGATGCCGCCGGTCTCGGTCTGCCACCAATTGTCGTGGAATGGCCGGCCGAAGGCTTCGACGCCCCAGACCACACCTTCCGGATTGAGCGGTTCGCCGACGCTGGCGGCGAAGCGGAGCGCGGACAGGTCGTAACCCTTCGCCAGATCGGCGCCGCGCTTCATCAGCATACGCACCGCAGTCGGCGCCGTGTACCAGACGGTCACCTTGTTGTCCTGGAGGATGCGATACCAACGCTCGGCATCGAACTCTTCCGAATCGGAGATCATGGTGACGCCGCAGGTCAGCGGCGCGATGATGCCGTAGGACGTGCCGGTGACCCAGCCAGGATCGGCGGTGCACCAATAGATGTCGTCGTCATGCAGGTCGAGCGCGAGGCGGCCGGTGGCGTGGTGGGCGACGACAGCGGCATGGACATGCATCGCGCCTTTCGGCTTGCCGGTCGTGCCGCTGGTGAAATGCAGGATCGCCAGATCTTCGGGGTCGGTCGGCGGGATCACGAAAGCCGTATCGGCCTGGTCCATCGCCGCGCGCAGGTCGACCGTGCCGTTGGGCAGCTCGGCTGCCGGGTCGTCCATCAACAACAACACATGGCGAAGGTCCGGCAACCGGTCGCGGACCGCGGCGACCTTTCGCCGATACAGGGTCGCGGTCGTGACCAGCACCCGGGTTCGGCCGATCTCCATGCGCGACTGCACTGGCTCCGGGCCGAATGCCGGGAACAGCGGCGAAAACACGGCGCCCGCCTTCCAGGTGCCGAGCGCAACGGCATAGAGCTCCGGTACGCGCGGCATCAGGCAGGAAAGCACCTCACCCTTGGCGACGCCGAGACCGGCTAGCACGTTGGCGAAGCGGCTGCTGCGTTCCGCAAGATCCGCATAGCTCAGGTCTTGCACCCCACCGTTCCGCGCAATCCAGCGCAGAGCAGTCTTACCGCCTACGCCGGCCAACACGTGGCGGTCGACGGCTTCATGGGCGATGTTCAGCCCCTTGCCATCGGGCAGGCCATCCAATTCGCCCCGGGCCACGTCCCAGGAGAACGTCGCACGGACGTCGTCGTAGTGCTTGAGATTCGGCTCGACGGAATCCGCGTTGACGGCCTTCTTGATGGTTTCCCAGGACATACACAGCCTTCCCTGAACTGGTGCGTGAAGTCTGGGTGGGCGAGCCGGCGCTCACATTGACCTGGGTCAAGCTGTACGCCGGCCGATCAACCGCCCGATGACCGCCTTTTCCAGTTCAACCAAGACGAATACACCGACAGCAAAGGCCAGGATCTTGGCCCAGTCGGGCGGCGACAGCGGCGCAGTCCGGAACAGAAACTGCATCGCCGGCAGATAGGTGAATAGTATCTGGGCCAGGGCCACCAGGGCGATTGACAGCAGGACGGGTCGGCTGCCGAACAGGCCGCTCAGGGTCCAGGCGGGGCCGTAGATACGGCGGCAGTTCACCAGATAGACCGCTTCGCCGGCGACGATCGCATTGGTCGCAATGGTGCGCGCCGCTTCCAGACTGCCGCCGGCGGCGCGTTCAGCGACGAACAGCCCGAACGCACCGGCAACCAAAAAGACGGAGACCAATGCCGTCCGCCAAACCAGCAAAGGCGAGAGAATGGGCTCGCCCGGACGGCGGGGCGGCCGCCGCATCACGCCGGGCTCCACCGGCTCGAAACCGAGAGCCAGTGCCAGCGTGACGGTTGTTACCATGTTGATCCACAGAATTTGGACCGGTGTGATCGGCAGGGTGTGACCGAGCATGACCGCCGCGATAATCGTCAGCGCCTCGCCGAAGCTGGTCGGCAGGATGAACAGAATCGACTTCTTCAGATTGTCATAGATCGTTCGCCCCTCCTCCACCGCATGGGCGATGGAGGCGAAGTTGTCATCGACAATCACCATCTCGGCGGCTTCCTTGGCGGCCTCTGTGCCTTTGCGGCCCATGGCGACGCCGATGTCGGCGCGTTGCAGCGCCGGCGCGTCGTTCACGCCGTCGCCGGTCATGGCGATGACGTCGCCGCGTTTCTGCAGGGCTTCGATCAGCCGCAACTTATGCGCGGGCGTGGTGCGCGCGAAGACATCCGCCTCAACCGCAAGCGCCGCAAACGCGTCGTCGTCCGCGGCGTCAAGCTGACGGCCGGTCACGACACCGCGGCCTTTGCCGATGCCGAGTGCCCGGCCCACGGCCCTGGCGGTTTCGGCGTGGTCGCCCGTGATCATCTTCACACGGATGCCTGCCTCCCGGCACTCGGCGACCGCTGCAATTGCCGATTGACGCGGCGGATCGATCAGGCCGAACAGACCGATCAGGATCAGCCCCTGTTCGACGTCGTCAAAGGCGAGCTCGCCCATCGCCCGGTCCGTCTGCCGGCCGGCGATGGCGATGACCCGTTGGCCACTGGCCGCGTGTTCCCGGGTCCTCTCGTGCCAGTGGGCATGATCGATCGGACAGGCCTCGCCGTCTTCGTACTGCCAGGCGCACATTTCCAATACGCGTTCGGGCGCACCCTTGACGAACATGTATCCGCTGCCCATCGCTTCGCGGTGCGCGGTGGCCATGAACTTGTGTTCGGAATCGAACGGGATCAGCCCGACCCGCGGCAGGGTGCCGGACAGGTCGACAGAGTCGAACCCCGCTTTGATTGCGAACGACAACAGCGCGCCGTCGGTCGGACTACCGACCAAACGCATCTGACCGTTCGAGGGCGCCAACTGCGCATCGTTGCAAAGCGCCGCGCCCTGGGCGGCTCTAACGAGATCCGGATGATCGTCGAGCCGCACCGCGGCATCGTCCAACAGGATGCGGCCTTCACCGTTATAGCCGGTACCGGTGACATGAAAGGTGTGCTTGGCCGTGACAAGCACCTGCACGGTCAGTTCGTTGCGCGTCAGTGTCCCTGTCTTGTCGGCACAGATAACGGAGACCGATCCCAGTGTCTCGACCGCCGGGAGACGGCGCACGATGGCGTGGCGCCGCGCCATTCGGGTCACACCGATGGCCAGGGCAATGGTCATGATCGCCGGCAGGCCTTCGGGAATGGCGGCAACCGAGAGGCCGACGGCGGCGAGAAACATCTCCGACACCGAATAGCCCTGCAACATGACGCCATAGAAAAACGTCGCCGCAGCCAGCAACAGAATGGCCACGCTCAACCATCGCCCGAAAACCGCGATTTGGCGCAGCAACGGTGTCGACATATCGGAAATGCCGGCCAACATCGCGCCGATGCGGCCGACCTCAGTCGCCGCGCCCGTTACCACGACGACGCCCTGGCCGGTGCCTTGCGCGACAAGGGTTCCGGAATAGGCCATGCACTGCCGGTCGCCGAGGTCGGTGTCGGCGGCGACCGGGTCCGGCTCCTTGCCCACCGCGAGCGACTCGCCGGTAAGGGCTGCTTCCTGGATCAGCAGGCTGTGAGCGTCGAACAGCCGCAGATCGGCGGGAACCTTGTCGCCCGACTTCAGCAGCACGATATCGCCGGGAACAAGATCCACCGCCGGCACGCGCGAACGAACCCCGTCGCGTACGACGATGGCCTCCGGCGCCAGCATGTCGCTGATCGCTTCAAGGGCCCGTTCGGCCTGGCCTTCCTGAAGGAACCCGATTATCGCGTTGATGACGACGACACCCAGAATGACGCCGGCATCGATCCAATGGTCGAGGACCGCGGTAATCGCCGCGGCGACCAACAAGATGTAGATCAGGACGTTGTGGAACTGTTTGAGCAGCCGCGCAAAAGGACCCGGACGCGGCAATGTCGGCGTCGTGTTCGGCCCGAACCGGGCGAGACGCGCGTTGGCCTCAATGCCGGACAGACCGTCGGGCCCGCTGTCAAGCCGCTCGAAAACATCCCGGAACGGGATGGCGTGCCAGGGGGCGGAGATTTCGCTCATGTGACGACAGCTGAGGAACGTCGGATGATGCGACGACATACCCTCCGCGCCTACACCGCATTGAGGCAAGTCAAAGTAGCGACGCCGCAACCAACGTATGAATTGGTCGAGATCGAAATCCGTTCTACCGGGAGCAATTCGATATGCGTCGGACTCTTCTCGCGATCGTCGCTGCGCTGACGCTGCTGTTCGTGGCTGGCCCGGCGGTCTCCGCGGACATCGACGACGGCATTCAGGCCTTTCGCGCAAGCCAGTTCGAGCGGGCCTGGCGGTTGCTCGAACCGTCGGCGGAAGCCGGCGACGACAAGGCGCAGTATATCGTCGGCGTGATGTACGATCATGGCTACGCCCGCCCGCGCAATTACGCCAAGGCGGCTGAGTGGTTCGAACGGGCCGCGCGCCAGGGCAACGGCGACGCCGCCTTCAATCTGGGGCTCTTGTATTGGCGCGGCGCCGAAGCCGAGGCCGGCAGCCTCGCCCAGGACCCGGCTGAGGCTGCGGAGTGGCTGAGCCAGGCCGCGGACGCCGGTTTCGCGATGGCCCAGCAGATTCTGGCCGACATGTATCTTGCCGGGCGTGGCGTCGCGGTCGACGAAAGCAAGGCCTGCGACCTGGCCAAAGCGGCCGCCGATCGTGGCCTGGTCGGCGCGCAATTCACCGCCGGCCTGCTATATGGGCAAGGCCGGGGCTGCCGGAAGGACATAGTCGAGGCCTACAAGTGGTTCCGGCTCGGCGCGGATGCGGGCTATCCCGGCGCGACGCAGAACGTTGATATCCTCCGCAGAGCGATGACCGACAGCGAGATCGCCGAGGCGGAAAGCGCGACGCGAAGCTGGCGCGCCACGCGCTGACGATTTCCGCCTTCGATCGACGCTAAACGTCCAATACCGACCCCAGGTGATTGGCGAGGTCGCCAATCGGCAGGTGCGTCAGATCCTTATTGAGTTCGGCCGAAACCACTTTACGGACAGATGGCGACAGCGCCTCGCGCAGATCGCCAAGCGACTTCGGCGGCGCCGCGATGATCAGGCGGTCGTAAGACCCTTTGGCGGCGTGCCGGTCCAGAAACGCGGCGATGTCGTGCGCAAACATGCGCTTGGCGTCCCGGCGCGGATCGGTCCTCGGTTCCATCGCGTGGCGCCCCTGCCCCATGCGGTCGAAGCTCCGGCCGGCCCGGTCGTTGTTAAACTCGCTGCCCGGCAGGTTTTCGCCCTCGATGTCTTTGTCGAATGCCCAGGTCACACCGCGCTGCGGCCCGTCGTTTTGGGCGATGCGCGCTCTTGCGCCGTCGGCGATCAGTATCCAGGTGGTGATCTTTTTCATGATGGCTCCTCGGGTCATCTCAATTTGCGTGCATCGACGACCGGCAGGTGAACAGACCGCGACCTCGCCGCCCCGGCCCAACGCTTTGCAGCGGTCTAAGAACGACTTCCATCGTCCCGTACGGCCGTCCGCCGGGCGCGCACCGTTTCCACAACGTCCACGGTGCTTGCCTGCAGGCCTTTCTCCCCCAATTCCTCGACGAACCGAACCGCGATGCCAGGCGCGAGGTCGTCGAAGTCGGCGTTCACCACGCTGTTGCGATGGAAATAGACCTCGCTGCCATCGGCGGTTTCGATAAAGCCATAGCCCCCGTCGGGCAACAGCCGCGCGATCCTGCCGTGCGGCTCGGCTTCGTGGAATTTCACCTTGCCGCGGCTGACTCGCACATGGTCCTGAAGCTGCCGGCGCGCGGCATCGAACGCATCGCGGATGGCGACATACGGATCCTCGTGCGCGTGATGCTGCGACGGCGAACGTTTGACGACGAGGTCCTGGCGGCCCGGTACGGTCAGTTGGATGCGCACCTGAAACAGCCGTCCCTGGTGGTGGTGCCTATGCGGCTCTTCGACGGTGACCCGGCAGGATGTGATGCGCCCGTGAAACCGGTCCAGCTTAGCGGCCTCGGACCGGATACGGGCTTCGACGGCGGGGGAAGACGGCAGTCCCTTAAACGAAATGACCAATGGTAATTGCATCGCGGCAGGCTCTTCTGAAGACGACCCGGCGATCACAATCGGATGCGCCTCGCAGCCCAAAGCTGGCACGGCCCGACAACGGTCACTTTGACCTGAATCAAGATGACGGAAGAACGGTCCCGACCGGTTCCTGTACGGTCGGCCTGGTTGCTCTATAGGGTTCTCAAAGCGTGGATGGTTCCGAAAGCAGGCGGCGCGCGATGATCACGCGCATGATCTCGTTGGTGCCTTCCAGGATCTGGTGTACCCGGGTATCGCGCAGGTAGCGCTCGACGGGGTAGTCCTGCAGGTAACCGTAGCCGCCGTGCAGCTGGAGCGCCTGGTTGCAGATCTCGAAACCGGCGTCCGTGGCGAAGCGCTTGCCCATGGCGCAGTACATGGTCGCTTCCGGGTCGCCGGCGTCCAGCTTGGCGGCAGCCTGGCGGATCATCAGGCGCGCCGCCTCCAGCTCCGTCGCCATGTCCGCCAGCTTGAACTGTGTCGCCTGAAAGTCGGCGATGGCGCGGCCGAACTGTCGGCGGTCCTGCACGTAGGAGCGCGCGGCGGTTAGGCAGGCACGGGCGCCACCGATGGAGCAGGCGCCGATATTAATACGGCCGCCGTCGAGCCCCATCATCGCGATCTTAAAGCCCTCGCCTTCATCGCCGACCCGGTTCGCGACCGGCACTCGGCAATCTTCAAAGATCACCATAGACGTCGGTTGCGAATTCCAGCCGAGCTTGCGTTCCTGGGCACCGAAGCTGAGGCCGGGGGTGCCGGCCTCCACTGCCAGGCAAGTCACGCCGCCCGACCCGTCGTCGCCGGTGCGCACCATGGTGACGTAGACGTCCGACCGGCCGCCCCCTGAAATAAACGCCTTGGTGCCGTTCAGCACATAATGATCACCGTCCCGCACCGCCCGGGTGCGAAGCGCCGCGGCGTCGGAACCGGAGCCCGGTTCCGTCAGGCAATAGCTGGCGAACAAGTCCATGGAACAAAGGCCCGGCAGAAACTTTTGCCGGACCGTATCGCCCCCGAACCGGTCGATCATCCAGGCCGCCATGTTGTGGATCGAGATATAGGCGGCCGTCGAGGTACAACCGGCGGACAATTCCTCGAAGATCAGTGCGGCGTCGAGCCGCTTCAGGCCGGAGCCGCCGACATCGTCGGACACGTAGATGCCGGCGAAACCCAATGCCGCTCCGCGCCTCAGCACATCCTCCGGAAACGTCTTGTCGGCGTCCCAGTCGGCGGCTTGCGGCGCCATTTCCTGCTCAGCGAAGTCCCGCGCCGTTTGCTGGAAAGCCCGTTGGTCTTCAGTCAGCTCGAAATTCATGGTGACCGGTGATAGGCAAGCCGCCCGGGGCTGTCAACGTCCCGAGGCGTTGACCCGTGCCGCTCAGGCCGCGGCGGCGGGGGCCGCCTTCGCTTCGGTCTCGTACTTGACCTCGCCGGAATCCCGGTCGACGCCGACGAGACTGACATCGTACCCCCATAGCCGGCGGACATGCTTCAGCACTTCCTTGCGGCTCTTTTCGTCGAGCGGAATGCCGTTGCGCATGCGGTGCTCCAGGCGCAAGTGGCGGTCGCCGCGCAGGTCCACGTCGACGATCTGGATGTCTGGGTCGATCGTGCTGATATCGTAGCTGCGGGCAACGGCCTCGCGCACCCGCCGATAGCCCTGCTCGTCATGGATAGGACCGACCGTGTAGTGGCTGTCCTTCTCATCGTCGGTCAAGGCGAATAGCTTGAACTGCCGGATCAGGTTGGGGCTCAGGAACTGCTGAATGAACGACTCGTCGCGGTAGTTCGCCCACGCATCCTTAAGCACACTGCGCCAATCGCCGCAGCCGGCGATGTCCGGGAACCAGTGCTTATCCTCATCGGTCGGCTCGGTGCAGATGCGCTGAATATCCTGCATCATGGCCAGACCCAGCGCGTAAGGATTGATGCCATTGTAACGGGGATCGTCGAAGTCCGGCTGAAAGACGACGTTCGAATGGCTGTGCAGAATCTCCAGCATGGTGCCTTCGCTCAGCAGCCCTTTGTCGTACAACGCGGTGCAGATGTAATGGTGGACGAAGGTGGCGCAACCCTCGTTCATTACCTTGGTCTGCTTTTGCGGATAGAAGTACTGGGCGACATTACGAACGATGCGCAACACTTCCCGCTGCCACGGCTCCAGCGCCGGGCTGTTCTTCTCGAAGAAGTAAAGCAGGTTTTCCTGCGGCAGTTTCAACCGCTTCTTGCGCGCGGCGAGATCCGCCTCGTCTTCGGTCGGGTCCGCGGCGCCCGGCCCCTTGGGAACCGTCCGCCACAGGTCGTTGAAGCTCTGCTGTTCGTAATCCTCACGCTCCTGCACACGGCGCTTGCGTTCACGTTCGCTCAGCTTCGGCGGCCGGCGGTAGCGGAATACGCCGTGGTCCATGATCGCGTGCGCGGCATCGAGAATTTCCTCGACCGCGTTCAGGCCCTCACGCTCTTCGCATTCGGCGATATAGCTTTTGGCGAACTGCAGATATTCCAGAATACCCTCGGCATCGGTCCACTGCCGGAACAGGTAATTGTTCTTGAAGAAGTGGTTGTGGCCGAACGCGGCGTGCGCCATGACCAACGCCTGCAGCGCCATGGTGTTCTCTTCCATGTTGTAGCTGATGCAGGGATTGGAGTTGATCACGATCTCATAGGCAAGGCCGGCGTAGCCCTTGCGGTACATCCGCTCTTCGCGGGCGAAATGCTTGCCGAACGACCAGTGCGAATACATCAACGGCATGCCGATCGACGAATAGGCGTCGAGCATCTGTTCCGATGAAATAATCTCGACCTGGTTCGGATAGACGTCGAGCCCGAGGTCGTTCAATGCGACCTCTTCGATTGCATCATAGGTGCGCTGCAAGGTCTCGAACGTCCATTCGGACCCCTCGAACAGGGGTTCTACGTCGCTCTTCTTTGCCATGGTCGCCGACCGCTTCTGCGGCTCCTCGATGATGGCCATCAGCTCGCTTGCTGATCGGCGGAAAACAACTCGCGGAAGACCGGGTAAATGTCGCCCGGCTGAGCGATACGCTTCATCTCGAAATTCGCCCACCGGTCACTGACATTGCGATAGCCCTGCCAAAGAGCCGTCCCGTTGGTCGAGTTCTGGAAAATCTGCATCTCGCGCTCGTCGAGGATTTCGACATATGCGTAATACTGACAAAGCGGCATCAGCTCGCTATCCAGAAGGCCGATGCATTTTTCGGTGTCGCCCGAGAAGTTCTCGCCATCGGACGCCTGGGCCGCGTAGATGTTCCACTCGTCGACCGGATAGCGTGCCTTCAAAACCTTCTGCATTTCGATCAGCGCCGTGCTGACCACCGTGCCGCCGGTCTCCCGGCTATAGAAGAAGGTTTGCTCGTCGACTTCCTGGGCCAGGTGCGTATGTCGGATAAACACGACGTCGATCCGCTCATATCGGCGCTTCAGGAACAGATGCAGAAGGATAAAGAACCGTTTGGCCAGGTCCTTCTCCCGCTCGCCCATCGAACCGGACACGTCCATCAGGCAGAACATGACCGCCTTCGTGTTGGGTTCGGGGTGCTGCACGAAATTGTTGTAGCGAATGTCGAATGGATCGATGTAGGGCACGCTCCGCCGCTTGTGCTGCAACGCCTCGTACTCTTCGTGCAGCGCGGCAAGACGACTGTGTTCCTCGGCACAACGATTCGACTTGCGCTCGAGATCGATAATCTCCTGCGCAATCCTGTTCAACTCATCGGAGGACGGACGTTTCAGTGCCAGCCGCCGGCCGAAAGCATTCCGCATCGACCGCAGGACGTTGATGTTCGTCGGCGTGCCCGAGTTGGTGTAACCGGCCCGGTGCGGTTTTACGGAGCAGATCTCCTTGAGATCCGTTTTGACCAGATCCGGCAGTTCCAGATCCTCAAAAAACAACTCAAGGAATTCTTCCCGCGACAGCGCGAACTCGAACTGGTCCTCGCCCTCGCCATCTTCCGCGCCTTGCTTGCCGCCCTCGCCCTGTCCGCCGGACGGCGGCTTCTTCACCTTGTCGCCGGAGCTGAACTCCTTGTTGCCGGGGAAAACCCGCTCCCGATAACCGCCGGTGGGAGAATGGCGAAAACGCGGTTCGCCAATTCCCTTCGACGGGATCGTGATGGTCTCGCCGGTACCGATGTCGGAAATGGCGCGCTCGGTTACCGAGCGATTGACCACTTCCTTGATCTGGGCACGCGCGCGCCGCATGAACCTTTGCCGGTTGCCAAGGCTCTTATCCTTCGGATTCTGGCGGCGGTCGATAAAAAAGGGCATGAATTATACGCCAATCGTTATCCAGCCTTGTTGACCCGCATGTACCACTCGACCAGCCTGCGGACTTGCCGTTCGGTATAACCCCGCCCAGTCAGTCGGGCGACGAACTCGGTATGCTTCTTGTCGGACTCGCTGTCCTTCTTGCTGCCGAAGCTGATCACCGGCAGCAGGTCCTCGACCTGTCCGAACATGCGCTTCTCGATGACGTCGCGCAGCTTTTCGTAGCTGGTCCAGGACGGATTCTTACCGTCGTTCTGGGCCCGCGCCCGCAGAGCGAACTTCACGACTTCGTTGCGGAAGTCTTTCGGGTTGGCGATGCCGGCCGGCTTCTCGATCTTGGAAAGCTCGGCGTCCAGGATCTCGCGGTCGAAGATCTGGCCGGTATCCGGATCCTTGTAGTCCTGTTCTTCGATCCACGCATCGGCGTAGGCGATGTAGCGGTCGAACAGGTTCTGGCCGTACTCGGTGTAGGATTCCAAATATGCCTTTTGGATCTCGTTGCCGATGAATTCGGCGTAACGCGGCGCCAACTCGGACTTGATGAATTCCAGATAGCGGTTTTCCGTCTCGTCCGGGAACTGCTCGCGCTTGATCGCCTGCTCCAGGATGTACATCAAGTGCACGGGATCGGCCGCGATCTCCTTGGTGTCGTAGTTGAAGGTTTCCGACAGCACCTTGAACGCGAATCGCGTGCTGACACCGTTCATGCCTTCGTCGACGCCGGCGGTATCGCGATACTCCTGCATCGACTTGGCCTTTGGATCGGTGTCCTTCAGGTTCTCGCCGTCGTAGATGCGCATCTTCGAATAGAGCGACGAGTTCTCATGGTCGTGCAAACGCGTCAGCACGCAGAACCGGCTGAGAATATCCAGGGTCTCAGGCGCGCAGGACGCATCGCCAAGCTCGCTCGACTTTAGCAGTTTCTCGTAGATGTTCGCTTCCTCGGACACGCGCAGGCAATACGGCACCTTGACGACGCAGATGCGGTCCAGGAACGCTTCGTTGTTCTTGTTGTTCCGGAACTGCTGCCATTCGGCTTCGTTCGAGTGCGCCAGAACGATACCCTGATACGGGAAAGCGCCGAAGCCTTCCGTGCCCTGATAGTTCCCTTCCTGGGTCGCCGTCAGCAGCGGGTGCAGCACTTTGATCGGCGCCTTGAACATCTCGACGAACTCCAGCAGACCCTGGGTCGTGCGGTTGAGCCCGCCGAAATAGCTGTAGGCATCCGGATCGTGCTGGCTGTAGTGCTCCAGCTTGCGGATGTCGATCTTGCCGACCAGCGCGGAAATATCCTGGTTGTTCTCGTCGCCCGGCTCGGTCTTCGCGATGCCCACCTGGCGAAGACGCGAGGGTGACATCTTGACGACGGTGAACTTGGAGATATCCCCGCCGAACTCGTCCAGCCGCTTGATCACCCAAGGCGACATCAGGCCGTTCAGCCGGCGCCTGGCGATGCCGTACTTATCCTCAAGCAGGTCGCCCGCGGAATGCGGGTCGAACAGGCCCAAGGGCGATTCGAACAGCGGGCTAATCTCTTCGCCGGCCTTCAGCACATAGATGGGCTGCTCTTCCATCAGAAGCTTGAGCCGCTCGGCAAGTGTCGACTTGCCGCCGCCGACCGGACCGAGCAGGTACAGGATCTGCTTGCGCTCTTCCAGGCCCTGCGCGGCATAACGGAAGTACCCCACGATGCGCTCGATGGTGTCTTCCATGCCGTAGAAATCATGGAACGCCGGGTAGCGTTTGATGGTCCGATTCAGGAAGATGCGGCCCAGACGCGAATCGGTGCTGGTGTCGATCAACTTCGGTTCGCCGATCGCCTTGATCATCCGCTCGCCAGCAGTCGCGAACATCATCGGGTCGTCGCGACAGCCTAAGAGATAGTCTTGCAGACTGATCTCTTCCTGTTCGTTGCGGTTGTAGACATCTGACAGCTGATCAAAGAAGTTCATCGCGCATCCTCTTCCGAGCACCAGTACGTTGGACCTTCGCAGGAGCCGGATAGACCGGCGCTTGCGACCCCTATTGCACTCATCGCGGAGTATCTGCGGACGCTATCTTCTGTTGTGCCGAACGAATGCCCGAAGGCTCCGCCGGCTTGCGTCAGGTTGCAGGCCTAAAGAAGGTCTACCACCTAAACGATGACGACACGTTGCTGGCCGCCACCGTTCCACGGTACGCCGCGTCTAGTTAACAATGTGTGAATCGTATCGTCTGATTAAATCGTTTGGTCACAATGATTTTACAAATCAAAATGGCCTATTGGTTATCTGCTTTATAGAAAAAACAATTATACAACAAAGTGGTAACGTGTATCCGATCACATTTCTGCACCACTCAACAGGCGCTCATTTCAAATTGAAAAATAAACAGCTTCGAATCATCTATATCTGAATCGTATTGACACATAAAGACTATGTCAACTGAATCGACTTCATCAAACGCATCTTTTCCCCAGTTGTGGTCAAGCTGCACACCAGAACGGCTCAATGCTTGCGAATTAGCCGATCCGTGCCGCCATAATCGGCGAGCGAGGCTGCTCTGTGCAACAACGCAACCGCCGTTACGGTACCGCCCTTTGCAATGATCGTGCCGTGGCCTTCCGCACAACCGGAGCCGCGCCGGGTTATGATAAAGAATGTTGGCGTGTGTCGGCCGGCAATCAAGGATTGGAAAGCACGAACTGTGACGACTGACGCATAAGCGTCACATGCCGGAACCGACGTCGGTCGAACCGGTCAGCTTTCGATCTCGACGAAAGTTTCCGCGGCGAAACCGTTGAATTGACTTGCTAAAGCGTTGGAGTAGGCGCCGAGCGTGCCGACCTCTATCCAATCGCCTTCTCGGACGTCGGCCGGCAGACGCCATGTTTCGGGCAGCACGTCGACCGAATCGCAGGTAGGCCCGAATATCGTGAAATCGTCGAACAAATCCGCCGGTTTTTCGTTCGGGCGAATCAACCGCGCCGGCATGACCAGGCCCGACGCCTTCAAATCGGTCAGACTGCCGTATACGCCGTCATTGATGTAGAGTTTGCAGTCTTTGCGCAGCAATACCTGCACCACCAACGACTGCCCTTCCGCGACCAGCGCCCGCCCCGGCTCGCAAATCAAATTGCAATTTGCAATGCCAAGTGCGTCATAGGATTGCGTTATCGCTTCGAAGTAGAGATCCAACGCCGGTGCAGGCGAATTGACGTAGTTGACTGGAAACCCGCCGCCGACATCGAAAACCACGGGATCGACCGCGGCGTCTTCGATCACCTTGCCGGCAACGGCAACGGCATCGCTGTATGCAGACGGCGTACGGCATTGCGATCCGACATGGAAACTGATGCCGGTCTTGAGACCTGCCGCCGCGGCGGCCTTTAAGATCGCCACCGCCGTTTCGGGCGGCGCGCCGAACTTCGCGGCGAGATCGAATACGGCATCGGTTTTCGGCGTTTGAATGCGGACGACGGCAACGGCGTCCTTGTCGGCCCGCTCGATGACCTTGTCGAGTTCGTCGAGGTGATCGAGTGCATAGTAGCGGATGCCCCAGACCGAGCTTGCCGTCTCTATCATCGCGCGCGATTTGACCGGGTGGTGGTAATAGGCGGTCGTATCGGGAAACATCTCGCCGATCAGGCCGATCTCCGCCAGCGAGGCCGTATCGAAGTGACGAATTCCGCCGTCATACATCGCTTTGAGTACCGTCGGGTGCGGGTTGCACTTCACGGCATAGAGAACATCGCCCGGAAACGACTTTACGAATTGCGCGGCCGCATTGCGCAGCACGCTCGGCCAGAGGCAGTTGACCGGATAGCTTGGCCGCAATCGGTCGATCATATCCTCGACGGATGCGAAACGCGTGGTGTCTTGTTGGATTACGCGGCCCATTGGCTTCATCCTGCGCCGATCATCGGTTGCAACCGTCGCACGGCATCGTTAAACCGCTGTTAAAGCACTGCACAAAGGGCGCGACCGGCCGGGCCGGACCTCCAGCTTGTCGAGAACCATGACCGCCGAAACACTGGATGCCGTCACCCGGCACATTGCGACGATCACGGAGGCGGTGATCACGCCGTTTGTCGTGTTTCTGCATCGGGACTCGGTTTTCTACTGGCCATATCTGCTGTCGGCGCTGGCAATCGCCGTCGTACTCTATGGCTGGAACGCGCGGCGCGGCGGCAAATCGATAAGAGCGGGTCTGGCCGGCTATTTCAACAAGCGAATCTGGTGGCACCGTTCCGCCAAAGTCGATTACCGCTTTCACCTGTTGAACGGCGTGGTTTGGCCGACGGTATTTTTCCCACTGCTGATCACAGGTGCCGCAATCGGCATCAACGTGCGCGACCTCCTTACCTGGGTTTTCGGCCCGGTCGAAACATCGTTGGCCGGCGGCCTGACCGCGACCGTCACATACTCGGTCGCCTTCTTCCTAGCCTACGATTTCGGCCGCTACTGTGGCCATAGTCTGCAGCACAATGTGCCTTTTCTATGGCAGTTCCATAAAGTGCACCATTCTGCGGAAGTCCTGACGCCGGTCACGAGTTCGCGCGCGCATCCAGTCGATCTGGCGGTCATGGCGATTTGCGGCAATATCGGCATCGGTCTGGCAACCGGCCCGTTCCTGTATCTGTTCGGCGGCGAAGTCGGACTGGTCACATTTCTGAAATTGCACGTCGCCCTGTTCGCCTATCAGTTGGTCGCGAACCTCCGCCACACCCATGTCTGGCTGTCCTACGGGCCGGTTTTCGGTCGGCTGTTCATCAGCCCGGCGCAGCATCAGATTCACCACAGCACCAACCCAGCGCATTTCGGCAAGAACCGGGGCTTCGGCCTGGCCATCTGGGACTGGATGTTCGGCACCCTTTACCTCACCGGGCCGGAAGAAAAACTCGCGTTCGGCCTGGGCGACGATTCGGAACCGCGTTACCGCTCCGCATGGCGGCTTTACCTGGTCCCGCTCAAAGACGCGTTCTCTTACTTGCGAACGCGCTCGGGAAACGCCGGTTAGAGAGAACTCTCCACGGCGCTTGCCGATCGCGACCCGCCGTTACTTCTTGACGTATTTCCGGTCCAGTTGACGGAGGCGCCGGATCAGGCTGGAGGTATCCCACCGGCCGCCGCCCATGCCCTGAACGTCGCCATAGAACTGGTCGACCAGGGCGATGGCGGGCAGGCTGATGTTCATTCTGTCTGCTTCAGTCAGGGCGATGCCGAGGTCCTTGCGCATCCAATCGACGGCGAACCCGAAGTCGAACTTGTCGTCGACCATGGTCTCGCCGCGGTTTTCCATCTGCCAGGACTGAGCGGCCCCCTTGGAGATCACGCCCAGCACCTGCTTGGCATCCAATCCGGCTTTCTGGGCGAAGTGCAGGCCTTCGCTTAGGCCCTGGACCAGACCGGCGATGCAGATCTGATTGACCATCTTGGTCAGCTGTCCGGACCCAACCGGCCCAAGCAGGGTGACCGCCCTTGCATAAGCGTCGATGATCGGCTTGGCTTTATTGAAGTCCACCTTCCGGCCGCCGCACATCACCGTCAGTATGCCGTTCTCGGCGCCGGCCTGGCCGCCGGAAACGGGCGCATCGATGAAGGCAACGCCTTTCTTCTTACCCTCTGCCGCCAGTTCGCGCGCGACGTCGGCGGAGGCGGTCGTATGATCGACCAGGATCGTCCCCTTGCGCATGCCGGCCAGCGCGCCGTCTTTGCCCAACGTCACGCTCCGAAGATCGTCGTCATTGCCGACGCAGACCATGACGAAGTCCGCCCCCTTTGCCGCTTCCCGCGGTGTCTTGGCGGTCGCGCCTTTGTACTGCTTTTTCCACTTCGCGGCCTTAGCCGCCGTGCGGTTGTAGACCGTGACAGTGTGGCCTTCCTTGGCAAGGAAACCAGCCATCGGATATCCCATCACACCCAATCCGATGAAAGCGACCTTCGAACCCATTCATTCCTCCCGTTACATCGCGCTGTTCGCGGCAGGCCTCTATCTACACGGTGAACGACCGCCCCGAAAGAGCGACCACACCCGAGAGGGGAAATTCTGGGTGCGGCTCACCGAAAATTGCGCGATAAACGCGTTCGCACGCAGCACGGTTTGGAAACATGTCGACACCATGAAATGGGTCACCGGGATTCTGGGCCTGATCCTGTTGATCGTCGCCGCTGGCGGCGGCGGTGCCTGGTGGTGGGCCCATGGATCCCTGCCCCAGACATCCGGCACCCTGACCGTTCAGGGCCTGGCCGAACCGGTTGAGATCGTACGCGACCGCCACGGGGTGCCGCATATCTACGCACAATCCATGCCCGACGCATCCTTCGCGCTCGGCTACGTGCATGCCCAGGACAGGCTGTGGCAGATGGAAATGAACCGGCGCATCGGGGCCGGCCGACTGTCGGAATTGTTCGGCGAACGCAGTCTCGGCGCCGACAAGTTTCTCCGTACATTGGGGGTCTACCGCGTCGCCGAGCGGACGGTTCTGAACCTGGAAGGCGACGCGCGGGCGGCGTTGGACGCCTATGCCGCCGGCGTCAATGCGTATATCGACGGCCTGGACGGTCCGTTGCCGCCCGAGTTCCTGATACTGCGGCACCGCCCCGAACCGTGGACGCCCGCAGACTCCGTTGTCTGGGCCAAGATGATGGCGTTCAACCTCAGCACCAACTGGCGCAACGAACTGCTGCGCGCCCGGTTGGCACGGGTCCTGACCGCACAGCAAATCGCGGAAGCGTTTCCCCCGTACCCGGACGACGCGCCGGTGGCCCTGGCCGATCTCACGGGACTGTACAAGCAGCTTCCGGATCGGGTCATGCAGGCGTCCGGCTGGTATCCGCCGACCTTGCGCGACGGGTCGAACAACTGGGTCGTCGACGGCAACCGCACGGCGAGCGGCAAACCGCTGCTCGCCAACGACCCGCATCTTGGCCTGTCGACGCCGGCGGTCTGGTACTTCGTCCATGTCGACATCGCCGGCAAAGGCGTCATCGGCGCCAGCCTGCCCGGTACACCCGCCGTACTGCTGGGCCGCAACGACCGCACCGCCTGGGGCTTCACCAACACCGGATCCGACAACCAGGACATCTTTATCGAGAAAATCGACCCGTCCGACCCCAACCGCTACATCACGCCGATGGGACCGGCGCAATTCGAGACCCGGCGCGAAACGATCGACATACGCGGCGGGGACCCGATTGACCTGACCATACGCGCCACCCGCCACGGCCCGGTGATTTCGGACGTACTGGGCAGCGCGTCCGACTTGCTGACGGACGAATACGCGCTGGCGTTCGCCTGGCCGGCGCTCGCCGACGACGACATGACGGTGCGCGCAGGCCTGAACATAATGCGGGCAGAGAACTGGGACGACTTCCTGGCGGCGGTGCGCGATTTTCACGTCGCCCAACAGAACATCGTCTACGCCGATGTCGATGGCAATATCGGCTTTGTGGCGCCCGGGCGGGTCCCGGTCAGGAAACCCGAGAACGATGTCCGCGGCATGATGCCGGTGCCGGGATGGGACGCGCGTTACGACTGGGACGGATGGATTCCGTTCGAGCAATTGCCGCAGGCGTTCAATCCGCCGTCCGGCCTGGTCGTCACCGCCAACAACAAAATCGTCCCCGAAACCTATCCGCATCACCTGACGTTCGAATGGGACGCGCCGTTTCGGGCACAGCGGATCAAGACCCTGCTGCAGACCCGGTCCAGTCACAGCCTGCAGAGTTTCATGGCCATGCAGTCCGATGTGCTGTCGACCATGGCGACCACCCTGCTGCCCTGGCTGCGCCAGGTTGAGCCCATGAGCGAGGAGGCGAAACGCGCGCTGCGCCTGCTGGAAGCCTGGGACGGCACCATGGGCGGCAACAGCATCGAGCCGACGATCTTCAGCGCGTGGCTTCGGGAGCTGACTCGGCTGGTCTTCGAGGACGAGTTCGGCGACCTGTTCGCGGACTATTGGGGCTACCGGCCGCTGTTCACCCACAACGTGCTGCGCGACATGCTGGGACAGAGCCGCTGGTGCGACGACGTACGCACGGCGGAGACGGAGACCTGCGCCGGGATGCTCTCTGTCTCGCTGGACTTGGCGCTGGCCGACCTTGCGGACCGCTACGGCGAAGACCCCGCCGGGTGGCGCTGGTCGATCGCCCATCCGGTCAGGCAGGCCCATAGGCCGTTCAGCGACGTCCCCCTGCTGAACCGGCTGTTCGAAATCAAACAGCCTTTCGAGGGCGGCAACTATACGATCAACCGGGCAGCCAGCCGCTTGGCGGACGACGACGAGCCATTTACCGCCGTGCACGGCTCCTCACTGCGGGCTATCTACGATCTCAGCGACCCGGACTCCTCGGTCTATATCCATTCGACCGGACAGTCGGGCAATCCGCTGTCGCCGCACTACGACGACCTTAGCCGGATCTGGCTGGATGGCGGCTACATTCCGATGACGATGAACCGCGCCGACATAGAGGACGACGCAATCGGCATGATGCGGATTCGGCCGCCGGAGTGATCGGCGTTACCCGCCCGCCTGTTGCAGCGCCGCGTCGAGCCTCGCATAGCTTCCGCAGTAATAAAGCAGCGGCTTGCCGACTTCGACCAAATCGACATGATCCACGCGGCCGACGAAGATGATGTGATCGCCGCCGTCGTGCGTCGTCTCCGTCGTGCATTCGACCGTAGCCAGAACCCCGTCGAACAGCGGGCATCCGTTGTTCCCGGGACGCCACGGGATACCGTCGAACTTGTCGTCATCCTGGCGCGCGAAGTTCTGCGACAGGTCGGCCTGGTCCTCGTGCAGGACATTGACCGAAAAGTGCCGCCCGCTTGAAAACGGTTCCAGGCTGTTCGCTCCACGATCCAGGCTGAACAGGACCAGCGGCGGCGATAGCGAGACCGAGCTGAAGGAGTTCACGGTAACGCCGACGGGCGACCCGTCCGGCGCGACCCCGGTCACAATGGTGACGCCGGTCGCGAAACGGCCCATCGCATCGCGGAAATCGCGGGGGGAAAATGACATACACGGCCTCGGCAAGGATCTGATCGGTCGATCCCAGTATACCCGGTCGCCCTCTGGACAACACAGCCACGCCCAAAAATCGGCCGGTTACGGGCGGGTTCTCGTCTATTTGCACTAACTGGTTCTTAACCAGTATCCGCGACCCTGCAAGCTCCCGACCGGTTCGGGCGCGGCGGCAGTAGGTCCAGACATGTTTGTCATAATCGGTATTGTGGTGGTGTTCGGCTCCGTTCTCGGGGGCTATTTGCCGCATGGCTCGTTCGCCGTGCTGATACAGCCTTTGGAATGGCTGATCATTCTGGGGGCGGCCACAGGCGGCTTCATCATCGGAAACCCGAAATGGGTCCTGTTCAAGGTCGGGTCCCATTTCGGCCGGTTAATGAAGGGTGCCCCTTATACCAAGGAGGCTTACCTGGAACTGCTGACGATGCTCTATACGATCTTCAAGCTGGCCAAAACCAAGGGCATGCTGGCACTGGAAAGCCACATTGAGAACCCAGAAGAGAGCACGCTGTTCCAGAATTTTCCCAACTTCATGAGCAACCATCACGCCATGGATTTTCTCTGCGACTATCTCCGGCTGATGACGATGGGAACCGAAAATCCACATGAGCTGGAGGCTCTGATGGACGAGGATATCGAGACCCACCATCACGAGGCCCATGCCGTCGCAGGCGCCGTAAGCACAATGGGCGACGCGCTTCCGGCATTCGGTATCGTCGCCGCGGTGCTTGGTGTGATCGTGACCATGGGCTCGATCTCGGAGCCGCCGGAGGTCCTTGGCGGTCTAATCGGCGCGGCGCTGGTCGGGACGTTTTTCGGTATTTTCATGGCCTACGGCTTTGTCTCGCCGATGGGCGCCAACCTGGCCGCTTATGCGGATGCCGATACCAAATATTACCAGTGCATGAAGGCCGGCATCCTGGCGCACCTGCAGGGTTACGCGCCGGCGGTATCCGTCGAATTCGCGCGCAAGATGCTTTACAGCCACGAACGGCCGAGCTTCGCGGAAGTGGAAGAAGCAGCCGATAACGCGCCGACGGCGTGAGCCGCGGCGTCGACGCTGAGCCGCCCTCAGAATGTCCAACGAAGAACAGCCGATAATCATCAAAAAGGTCGTCAAGGGCGGCCACGGCGGCCACCATGGCGGCGCCTGGAAAGTGGCCTACGCCGACTTCGTGACCGCGATGATGGCGTTCTTCCTGCTGCTGTGGCTGTTGAACGTAACCACCGACGAGCAAAAGGCCGGCATCGCCGACTACTTCAGCCCGTCAACGGCCAGCGTGTCGACATCCGGCGCCAACGGCATGCTGGGCGGACAGACTCTGGTCACCGACGGCGCCAAGATTTCCGATACCGGCGTGCCGACCGTGGTGATGAACCTGACGCCGCCCGAAAGCACGGACGGCGCATCCGACGCCGGGGAGGAAGAAGGGTCCTCGACGGAATCGATCGAAGAGCTCAGCGACGAGGAATTGGAACACGAACTCGCCGAACGAGAGCAGGAAGCTTTCGACGAAGCGGTCGACGCCATACAGCAGGCCATCCAGGACGTGCCGGAACTGGCCGATCTTTCCAAGAACCTGATCATCGACATGACGCCGGAGGGCATGCGCATCCAACTTGTCGACCAGGACCGCAAGTCGATGTTCGAAAGCGGTAAGGCCGACCTGCTTGAACATACGTCGAGCCTGATCCAGATGATCACCCGCGTTGTCGAGCGCCTTCCCAACAAGATCAAGATAACCGGACATACGGACGCGACGCCGTTCAGGGCGGACGACGGGTACGGCAACTGGGAGCTTTCCAGCGACCGCGCCAATGCCAGTCGTCGCGCCCTGCTTCAGGCCGGGTTGGCGCCTGAGCGAATTGCCATGGTAACCGGCAAGGCGGAAACCGAACCGCTATTTCCAGAGGAGCCCCAGGCACCGTCGAACAGGCGGATCAGCATCGTTCTGCTGCGCGAATCCAGAGCGCCCCTGCCGAACCTGGAATAGCCGAACCGCTCACATTCGCCATACATTGAGGGTGGTTCCACGCCGGTCGTCAAGCTCGACAGTCTCGTCCGGTGGCGCGCCGGGAACCTGGAACGAGTTGCTGATCAACATGCTGCCGGGGCGCATCTCCGCGCACGCCTTCTCAAACAGCTTCGGCATCGGTTCCGGCGACAGGAAGCAATAGACGACGTCGTGTTCCGCAAGATCGGTCTGCCAGAAATCGCCATAGCGAAACGTCAGATTGGGAAACCGATGGATGCGGTGCCGTGCCCACGCGATCACGAACGGCAGCGGCGCCGACTCGATTCCGACAAATTGGCTGTCCGGGCGACTGCCCGCCAGATACAACCCCACGCCGCCCAAACCGCTGCCGAGGTCGATGACTCTGACCGGCCGGTCCTCAGGCAGCAAACGCGCGAGCGCGTCCCAGGTTCGTCGATTGGTCAGGTAAAGCGGCACGCGGTCGCCCGCGCTGTTCCAGAAGACCAAAGCAAGTAGCGCGAAGCCAACAGGATAAATCCAGGCCGGCAGGCCAGCTGCTTGCACCACCAACACCGCCGGCGGAAGCGTCAGATGCAAAGGCACCCACCACCATGCCAGGCCGGCGAAACGTCCGAGCGCCGCGGCAAGAGCGCCCTGCATGATAACGAACAGCCAGATCGGCGGGCGGGGTAACTCAGACAAGCGAAGCAGATAGGCAGCAGCGGCCAGGCCAAGCGCAGCGCCAAGCTGGCAGCCGACAGCAACGATTACCGGCGAACGCAGCCGACGGCTGAACGAAGCGGAGAGCGTCAAGCGGTGCGGGTCATGAGCCATGCAGCCCCTTCCGATAGCCCGAATCCGCGCCACCTTAGCGATGGCGTCGGCGAGCGGCCAGCTTGTCCTGCCGCCGCGAGGCGACGGTTATGTCAACCTGGTTGCCCTGGTATGCTGGCGTAAAGGAGCAAGGCATGTGATAAGCGAACAGGATCTTCAGCCTCACCTGGATGTCGAAAACCCAAATTTGTACCGCGGCATAATCCTGCGGCGGATACTGGCCTATCTGATCGACCTGACCGTTATCGCCGTTATCGTTGCTATCGCCTGGTTCGCTTTTCCATTGATCACAGCCCTTACGCTGGGGCTGCTGACGCCGTTCCTGCTCTTGTTCACGGCGTTGGTGCCTGCGATCTACCACACCCTGCTAATCGGCGGGCCGGCTTCGGCCACCTTCGGCATGCGGTTCTTCGGGATACAGGTTTGGACGTCCGACGGTCTTAAGCCCGGTTACGCCCAGGCATTGATCAACACCGTTGTGTTTTATCTGTCGGTGGCGACGACCAGTTGGCTCATCCTGATCATTGCCTTGCTCAACAGCAAAAACCGGTGCCTGCACGACCTGCTTGCCGGTACCGTGGTCGTTCGGCAATAAGCAATCGCCGTCATTCAAGCAGGCAGAGCGGGGTCGAGCGCACGGCAATAGCCGGGTTCCCAGGCGATCTCCAGTCCGTCGCCGGCCGACAGATCGTCGGCAGCGGAGGCTGGCGCCTTGGCCACCAGGTCGCCGTCACCGGGTACGGTCATGCGCACCATCGAATGGTCGCCCGAATAGACGATCTCAGTCACCGACGCTTTTAGCCGGTTCCGATCGGCGGACCCATTGCCTGCCAGTTCGATACGTTCCGGCCGCAGCGACACAGTCGTCGGATCGCCGACATTCTTCGCACGGACCGGGCGGGCCATGACAGCCGCGCCGGAGCGAAGACGAACAGTGCAGAGCTCTCCATCCACCTGTTCAACAACGCCGTGCAGATTATTGTTTTCACCCACGAAATTGGCGACGAAAGAGGTGTCGGGAAATTCATACACTTCTCGCGGACCATCTACCTGCTGGATCACGCCGTCGCTGAAGATCGCGACGCGGTCCGACATCGTCAGGGCCTCGCCCTGATCGTGGGTCACATAGACCACCGTCATTCCCAACTGCTCGTGCAGGTGCTTAATCTCCAATTGCATCTGTTCGCGCAGCTTCTTGTCCAACGCGCCCAGCGGTTCATCCATCAAAACCAGTTCGGGCTCGAAGACCAGGGCCCGCGCCAGCGCGACGCGCTGCTGCTGACCGCCGGACAATTGGGCCGGCCGGCGCGCTGCGAACGCATCCAGCTCGACCATGCCCAGCGCCCGCCGCGTGCGTTCCTCTATCTCGGCTTTGCCGAGCCGCCTTTGCACAAGCGGGTACGCAACGTTTTGGGCGACGGTCTTGTGCGGGAACAGGGCGTAGTTCTGAAATACGACACCCATATTGCGCCGATAGGGCGGCACGCTTCGCAACGACTGGCCGTTGAGAATAATGTCGCCGGCCGTCGGGTCCTCGAAACCGGCCAACATCATAAGCGTGGTCGTCTTGCCGGACCCGGACGGCCCCAACAGGGTCAGGAATTCGCCGCGGCGAATTTCCAGGACCAGGTTCTTCACGACATTGGTTTCACCGTCATACGTCTTTTCGACGTTTACGAAACTGACGATCGAGTCCGGCTTGTCCGTCACGCGCCTACCTGCTTTTGCCATTTCAAGCCGGCGAAGGGTGCACGTCGCCGCAGCAGCAGCGCAACCGGAAAGTTCGGCCCGACGTGTAGTAAATTCTCTTCATTCCCGAATAACGAGTTGACCTGGCGGTTTGTGCTTCTGGTTTTCCCCTGTGCTAGTCTTCGCCCATTGGAATACACCGTCCACGAATTAAGGGGGCGGGAACCGTAGAAAGGCGTGCCGAATACGCATTCTGCATTTGGGCAACCCCCGACGTGGTGAACAAAGCGCCATGAGCGGGCGTTTCGACTGGGAGGCCGAAACATGACGACACAAAGACTTTTGCATATTGCTCTTGCCGGCGCCGTCGCCGGCATGCTGACCGCCGGCACGGCGCAGGCCCGCGATTTCACGATCGCGTCCTGGGGCGGCGGTTACCAGGACTCGCAGCGCAAACACTTCTTCACCCCGTTCGCCAAGGAACAGGGCATCAATTTGCTGGAAGACACCTATCTCGGCGGCTGGGCGCAGTTCAAAGCCATGCAGGAGACCAACAACCTGCCGTGGGACGTGGTTCAGGTCGAAACGTCGGAGCGCATCCGCGGCTGCGAAGAAGGACTGTTCCTGGAACTGGACTGGTCGCGGATCGGCGACAAGTCCCAGTTCGTAGAGCCGGCGGTCGACGATTGCGGCCTGGGCGTGGTGGGCGTATCGCAACTGGTGGCGTGGAACGCCGACCTGGTCAAAGCGGAGCCGACCAGCATCGCCGACTTCTTCGACCTGGAGAAGATTCCGGGCAAACGCGGGATGCGCAGCGATCCGAAAGGCACCCTGGAATTCGCCTTGATGGCCGACGGCGTGGAACCGGCGGACGTCTACAAAGTGATGAGCACCAAGGAAGGATTGGATCGGGCCTTTGCGAAGCTGGAATCGATCAAACCGCAGATCCAGTGGTGGGAAGCCGGCGCCCAGGCACCGGAATGGCTGCTGAGCGGTGACGTCGCCATGAGCATCGCCTACAACGGCCGTATCGAAGCGGCCAACAAAGAGGGCAAGAACCTCAAGATGCTGTGGGAGAAGAACGTCCTCTATTTCGACAACTGGGTGATCTTCAAGGACTCTCCACATGTGGATATGGCCTACGCCTTCCTGAAGTCCTACACCGATCCGAAGCGGGAAGCGGCCTTCACCGAGGACTACACTTACGGCCCGCCGAACAAGGCTGCGCTGCAATACATCAAGCCGGAGGTGGTCGCGAAACTGCCGGCCGGCGACAACATCAAGGATGCGCTGTTTACGGGCAGCGAGGAATCGGTGGATTTCTGGTTGGATAACCTGGACGAGATCACCGAACGGTGGACAGCCTGGAAGGCGCGGAACTGATCCGCGAAGCCGTAACGGAGACGGGAGCGGCCCGGCCGCTCCCGCCTCTTTCAACGATGCGAACGATGATCGCCACCCAACAATGACCGTCCTGGTCGAGCGCCATGCGCCCGCCAACGATATCGCCCTGAAGAGCAAGCTGGCGAAGGCCGACCGCCGCCGCAAGCTTCAGGCGCTTGGCCTGATCGCGCCTTTGTTCCTGTTCCTCGTCGTGATTTTCGCCGTGCCGATCGGCTCGGTCCTGTATTTCAGTATCAACAACCCGGAAGTCGGCACCATCATGCCGCGGGTAACCGCCGCCCTCGAATCCTGGGACGGCGACACATTACCCGGCGAACCGGCGTTCGCCGCCCTGGCCGAGGACTTGAAGGCCTCCTACGCCGCGAAAACGCTACCGCGGGCCGCTTTGCGCCTGAACTACGAGATCAGCGGCTTTCGCAGCCTGGTGATGAAAAGCGCGCGCAAGGCAAAGCGTTTCGAGCCGCCCTACAAGGATGCGCTGATCGCGGTCAACGAGAAATGGGCAGATATCACCTATTGGCGGTATCTCAAGGCCGCCGGTTCCAGGTTTACGGCGCATTACTTGCTGGCTGCGGTGGATCTGGACCTGCAATGGGACGGCAGCGTAAAACCCGCGCCGGAAGAGCGCCGCATCTATATCGACAATCTGGCGCGGACATTCTGGATCGCCTTCGTGGTCACGGTCTGCTGCATTCTGATCGGCTATCCCATCGCTTACCTGATAGCGACGGCGCCGGCTCGCTGGACGAAGCTGCTGATCGTCCTTGTCCTGCTGCCGTTCTGGACTTCTTTGCTGGTGCGGACCGCCGCCTGGGTGATCCTGTTACAGAAGGAAGGCGTGGTGAACGACGCCCTGCTTTGGATCGGATTGATCGACGAACCGATGCAACTGATCTTCAACCGTATCGGCGTCTATATCGCAATGGTCCATATTCTGCTGCCGTTCATGATCCTGCCGCTGTACAGCGTTATGAAAGGCATACCGCGCGAACATATGAAGGCGGCCGCGTCGCTCGGCGCGAAACCAGCGACGGCGTTCATCGGTATTTACCTGCCGCAGACGGTGCCGGGCCTCGCCGCCGGCTGCATGCTGGTGTTCGTCATCGCGCTCGGCTTCTACATCACGCCCGCGCTGATCGGCGGCGGCAGCGACCAGATGCTGGCTTATCTGATCGCGCAATTCGCGACCGGCACCGCGAACTGGGGCATGGCGGGGGCCCTGGCGATGTTGTTGTTGCTCTGCATCGCCGTGCTTTATCCGGTCTACAACCGGTTCGCCGGATCCGGCGGCATTCGGTTGGGATGAGGCGGACCTGACCGATGGCGATGCCGGTTCATGCAACGACGGGACAGCGCGTTTGGCACGTCGCCTTTCGCATCATCTGCTTTCTGGGTTTCCTGTTTCTGGTCGGCCCCATCGTGGCGATCATCCCGATCGCCTTCAGCGCGGGAAGCCACCTGAACTACCCCCTGCCCGGCCTGTCGTTACGGTGGTTCGAGGAGATCTTCATCCCCTATCCGTGGATGCTGGCGCTGAAGAACAGCCTTGTCGTCGCGTCGGTCACCACGGTACTGGCGACCGCTCTCGGCACGCTGGCGGCCTACGGTCTGAACAGCGCGGAATTCCGGCTGAAGCCGCTGGTGGTCGGGCTGCTGCTGTCGCCGATGATGGTGCCGCTGGTGATCACCGCCCTGGCCGTTTACTTCTTCTTCGCCAGGATTGGCCTGATCGGTACCTTCACCGGACTGATCCTGGCGCACACGGTTTTGGCCGTTCCCTTCGTCGTGATCACCGTGTCGGCGACCTTGCAGGGCTTCGACCGCAACATGGTGCGCGCGGCGGCCAGTCTCGGTGCGCGACCGCTGACAGCTTTCTTCGGCGTGACACTGCCGTTGATCATGCCCGGTGTCGTCTCCGGCGCGATCTTCGCCTTCGTCACCTCCTTCGACGAGATCGTGGTCGCATTGTTCATCGCCTCACCGGCGCAATTCACGCTTCCCCGCCAACTATTCTCCGGTCTGCGCGACCATCTTGACCCATCGATCGTTGCCATCGCCACGCTGCTGATCGTGGTATCGGTGTTATTGATGGCAGTGGTCGAAGGTTTGAGAGCGCGCAGCGAAAGAATTCGAGGCGGCTAGATAAGATCTCGCATTCGGTACCAGGTGGTCGCCAGCACCAGCATGGGCGTGCGCATCAGGCTGCCGCCGGGGAACGGCCGGTGGCGGATACGACCGAACACGTCGAAGCGTTCCGCCGTGCCGGACACGGCCTCCGCCAGCAGCTTGCCCGCCAGTCCGGTCAGCGCCACGCCCTGGCCGGAGAAGCCCTGTGCGTAATACACCGATCCTTCAAGGCGACCGATATCCGGCAGTCGGTTCATCGTGATCGACACGAAACCGCCCCAGACATGGTTCGCGCGAAGGTCGGCAAGTTGTGGATAGGTGCGCAACATCCGCTTGCGCATTGTAGCGGTCAGACCGGGAGGTGCTTCCGTGCCGCCATAGCTTACCCGCCCGCCGAACAGCATACGGTGGTCGGCGGAGAGCCGGAAGTAGTCGAGGACGAAGTTGCTGTCGCAGATCGCCTCGCCACCGGGGATCAGCGCCCTCGCCCGATTTTCGCCCATGGATTCGGTCGCCAATATGAAGGTGCCAACCGGCATGACCCGCGGCCGGATCTGTGGCGCCAAACCGCCGAGGTAGGCGTTGCCGGCCAGGATTAGGTGGCGCGACGTAATCTGCCCACGATCCGTGCGGGCCGACGGACGCGTCCCTCCCTCGATCCTGGTAACGGCGCTGTTCTCGAAGATCCGGACGCCGGCCGCTTTTGCCGCATCCGCCAAGCCAAGCACGTAGTTCAAGGGATGCAGGTGCCCGGCCCCGGAATCAGCCAGCGCCCCAGCAAACCGCTCCGTCCCCATCGCGGCGCAGGCTTCGTCGCGCTCCAGAAGACGGAGTTTTCCATACTGATACGTATCCTCCATCAGGCGTTGTTCGGCCCGAAAATCGTCCATATGCGAGGGCTTCGATGCCGCGTAGAAGTAGCCGAATTTGAGATCGCAGGCGATGCGGTGCCGCTCCACACGGTCCACGATAATCGCCTTCGACTCTTCTGCCATATCCCAGAGGCGTTTGGCATCGTCATGGCCGATGAGTCTGCGAGCGGCGGCCATGCCCGGCGAATAGCCGGTATTGATCTGGCCGCCGTTCCGGCCCGAAGCCCCCCAGCCGACCCGTTCGGCTTCCAACACCACGACATCGAAGCCGCGCTCGGCCAGGTTGAGCGCGGCGCTTAGTCCGGTAAAACCGGCGCCGACGACACAGACGTCGCAATCGATATCCTCCACCAATTGCGGATGCGACGGATGCGGATTCGCCGTGGCGGCATAGTAGGAATCGATATGCCGAGATCCGTTCATGGGCGCGACACTATCTCCAACGCCATGCTGGTCAAGTCTGCTTGGCAAGGAGGTTATCGCACCGCATGATGGAATTGATTCGCCAATTCGGCGCAGAGCGTACGGAACATGGAAACCCTCGGCATTACTGACCAACAGTCATGATCTTAATCGAGCCCACTTTCCATATGTGGATCGTGATCGCGACGATCGTCGTGGCCGTGATCAGCTACGCCAGCGAGAAAGCAACGCTGGAGATGACTTCCATCGGCGTTGTCGCGTTCCTGGTCCTGTACTTCCACTTGTTTCCGTTCGGCCCGACGGGAGAGAACCTGCTGGACGCCCGCAGGCTGATCGCCGGGCTCGCCGACCCGGCCCTGATTTCGGTCTTGGGGCTGCTGGTGATCGGCCAAGGCATCGTACAAACCGGCGCCCTGGAGGATCCTGCCCGCCGTCTGGCGGCGCTGCGCCGCAACCGGCCGGTATTGGCCATTGCACTGACGCTTACCGTCGCCGCCTGTATCAGCGCGGTGATGAACAACACCCCGGTGGTGGTCATCTTCATCCCACTTATGACCGCTCTCGCCGAACGCGTCGGCCGGTCGGTCAGCAGCATCATGATGCCGCTCAGCTTCGCCTGCATCCTGGGCGGTATGACGACGATGATCGGCTCCAGCACCAATCTGCTGGTGGCAAGCGCCGCAACCCAAACCGGCTTGGACCCCATCGGTTTCTTCGACTTCACCGTGCCCGGACTGGTGCTGGCGGCGGTCGGCCTGGGCTACGTACTGTTCGTGGTGCCGCGCGTTCTGCCCGACCGGGCGTCGCTGGCCGCGTCCCTGGTCGGTCCCGACGGCAAGCAGTTCATCACCGAGATCGTCATCACGGAGGATTCGCCGCTGATCGGCGAGCGGGCGGTCGCCGGCATGTTCCCGGGCCTACGCGACATCACGGTGCGGATGATCCAACGGGGCGAAGAAGCCATCCTGCCGCCGTTCGACGACGTCGACCTGCGCACCGGCGACGAGGTCGTCGTGGCCGCGACGCGCAAGGCTCTGACAGAGGCGTACGCCGGCAATCCGAATCTACTGGCCAGCGTCGACGGCAGCGACGACCTGACATCGACCAAGGGCGTCGACGAGCGACTGGAGGGCGACCTGGTCCTGGCCGAGGTGGTCATGGCGCCCGCCTCCCGGATGATCAGCCGAAACCTGAAACAGATCATCTTCCACCACCGGACTGGCTGCATCGTGCTGGGCATCCAACGCCGATCCCGGATGATCCGCCAGACAATGACCGAAATTCGCCTTGAAGCCGGCGACGTCCTGCTGATCCTCGGCCCCCGACGGAACGTCGAACAGCTCCGCGGCAACCCTGATGTCATTCTGCTGGAATGGTCGGCGCGCGACATGCCCGCGGTGGAACACGCAAGACGGGCCCAGATCATCTTCGGAACCGTGATCGTGGCCGCCGCCAGCGGGATGGTGCCGGTGGTCGTCGCCGCCGTTGCCGGCGCCGCCGCGATGATCGCTGCCGGCTGCCTGAACATCCACCAGGCGCAACGGGCTATCGACCGGCGCGTGATCCTGCTGATCTGGGCCGCCCTGGCCATGGGGACCGCGCTGCAGACGACCGGCGGCGCCGACTACCTGGCGCACGAGTTGGTTAATGCGCTCTCGGGATCGCCGCCCGCAGTGATCCTCTCCGCCTTCTTCCTGCTGGTCGCGCTGTTTACCAATGTGCTCAGCAACAACGCGACCGCCGTGCTGTTCACGCCGATCGCCGCCGGCATCGCACATGGCCTGGATGTGCCCCCGACCGCCTTCGTCTTCGCGGTGGTGTTCGCTGCCAACTGCTCGTTCGCCTCGCCGATCGGCTACCAGACGAACCTGCTGGTCATGGGCCCCGGACACTACCGTTTCTCCGATTTTTTGCGCGCCGGCCTGCCTCTGGTGATCTTGCTGTGGATTGCCTACAGCCTGTTTGCCCCCTGGTACTACGGCCTGATGTGACCCCGGTCGGCCGGCCCGCGCGGACACTGAAAAACCGCCCGTGAAGCGGTGCCAATGAGTCGACACCGGAAAAATTTGCGTTAAGCTGAGACCTATGAAGAGGGTCCAGATACCGCTGCGTCATTTCTTTGCGACGCCGCCAACGCCGTGTCCTTATTTACCAAACCGGCTGGAGCGGAAGGTGGTCACCCTGCTGTCCGGCGACAGCCCGGACCAACTGCACGAGGCCCTCTCACAGGCCGGTTTTCGGCGCAGCCAGGACCTGGCCTACAGGCCGGCCTGCGACGGCTGCAATGCCTGCGTCCCGGTCAGAATTCCGGTGGCGGAGTTCGTGCCCGGCAAATCCCAACGCCGGATCGCGAAGCGTAACCTGGGAGTCGCCGGCCGCGCCATGCCGCCGATCGCGACCCGCGAGCATTTCGCCCTGTTTCGACGCTATCTGATCGCCCGGCATCCGGGCGGCGGGATGGCCGATATGGGCTTCGCCGATTATCGCGCCATGGTCGAGGATACGCCGGTTGACAGTCACCTCGTCGAATACCGGGATACGGATGGCAGCCTCTACGGCATTTGCCTGACCGACCGGATGGCGGACGGCCTGTCCCTCGTATACAGCTTTTTCGACCCGGACTGGTCCGGCCGCAGCCCTGGCACCTTCGTCATTCTGTGGCATGTGGACCGCGCCCGCGAAATGGGCCTCGACTACGTCTATCTGGGCTACTGGATCGAGGACAGCTCGAAAATGGCCTACAAGGCCCGCTTCGCGCCGATCGAGGCGCTGACGCCCGTTGGATGGCAACGCATCCAAAAGGAAAATGGCGGCCCACAGGCGGCGACGTGACGCAACGACGCACCGGACTGTTACTTGCCAGACCGACGCCCTATAATTAACGCTATAGTATTCGCCGGTACCAAGGGGACCGGTATCGGGAGTGGAAACGGACCGAAAATTCCATCATGGGAGGGATAAAAAATGAGTCGCCGTAAATTCCTTAAGGGCGCCGCCGCAACCGGCGCCGCAGCCGCCGCGGCGGCTGCATCGAGTTTTCCGGCACCTGCAATTGCGCAGGGAATCAAAGAACTTAAGATGGTCACGTCGTTCCCGAAGAACTTTCCGGGACTGGGCACATCGGCCAATCGTTTCGTCAAACGGGTCGAACAGGCATCGGGCGGAACACTTAAGATAAAGCTCTTCAACGCCGGAGAATTGGTCGGCGCTTTCGAGGTTTTCGACGCCGTCTCGAAGGGCGACGCGGATCTGTATTTCTCGGCCGAATACTACTTCCCCGGGAAATCAAAGGCGTTTAATTTCTTTACCGCTGTTCCATTCGGCATGACTGCGCCTGAGACTTTTGCTTGGATCTACTACGGCGGCGGTCAAGAGCTTTGGGATGAACTGTCCGGCGGATTCAACCTTAAGCCGTTTATCGCGCCGTCGACCGGCGTGCAGATGGGCGGCTGGCTCAACAAGGAAATCAACACGCTGGACGACTTCAAGGGCCTGAAGTTCCGCATGCCGGGGCTCGGCGGCGAAGTGCTGCGCGCGCTCGGCGTCGCGGTGGTGAATCTGCCCGGCGGTGAGATCTTCCCGGCGCTGCAGTCCGGCGCGATCGACGGCACGGAGTGGGTCGGCCCCTGGCACGACCTCGCCTTCGGTTTCCACAAGGTGGCCAAATTCTACTACTGGCCGGGTTTCCACGAGCCGGGCACCTGTGGCAGCTACGCGATGAACCGCTCGACTTGGGACAGCCTGTCGGAAGAGCATCAGATGATCGTGCAGTTGGCGATCGAAGCCGAGGCGCAAATCCAAACGGCGGAGTACAATGCCCGCAGCCCGGAATCGCTCGACAAGCTGGTCAACGAGAACGGCGTTCAATTGCGCAAGTACAACGACGAGCTGCTAAACGCGATCGGCGGCATTGCCGGCGAGGTCGTCGCCGAAATCGGCAATTCCGATGCGATGACCCGCAAGGTTTACGACAGCTACATCAAATTCCGCAAAACAGCGATCGGCTGGTCGAAAATCGGCATTCACGGATATATGGAAGCACGGACACTGCCGTTTAAATACGGCTGATCGTCGCCGAACGCGATGCCGTTCCAGGGAAGCCCGCACCACCTTCGATGGTGCGGGCTTTCTTTGTGCGCGGCGATCACGTTGGTTTGATGACTTGGCCCGGCGCTGTACAGGCCATTCACCGACCGCCATAATTCGTAGCGACCTGTGCCTACTTAAGAAGCGCAGGCGAACAGGAGGCTTAAATTGACGCTCATTGAATCGATCGTGCGGGCGATCGACGCGGTCAACGAACACATCGGCCGGGTCATCGCCTGGCTCGCCCTTTTCATGGTGCTCGTTCAGTTCATCGTCGTCGTTATGCGGTATGTTTTCGGTATCGGTTCCATCTTCATGCAGGAATCGATCGTTTACATGCATGCCATGGTTTTCCTGGTCGCCGCCGGATACACGCTGCTGCACGGCGGACATGTCAGGGTCGATATCTTCTACGGCAGCGCCTCGCCCAAGCGGAAAGCGCTGATCGACTTCTGCGGCGTCTTTTTGGTTCTGCTGCCGGTCTGCGTGCTGATCTGGTGGACGGCATTTCCCTATGTGTCGGCCTCCTGGGCGGTGCGCGAAGGCTCGCCGGAGACAAGCGGCATTCAGGCGGTATTCCTGCTCAAGACCTGCATCCTGGCATTCGCAACGCTGCTTGCGTTCCAAGGCCTTTCGCTGGCGGCAAAATCGCTGTTCGTCCTGAGGGGCATCGACTCATCGGTCACGGCCGACGATGACGGTGTGACGGTATGACCGTCAACGAAATCCTTGTCGTCGTCATGTTCCTGGGCGTCTGCGGCGTCCTGATGGCTGGTTTCCCGGTCGCGTTCTCCCTGGCCGGCGCGGCGATGATCTTCGGCGGCATCGGCTATTTGCTAGGTATCTTCGACCCGCATTTCTTCGGCTTTTTCCCGAACCGCATCTACGGGATCATGATCAACGAGGTGCTGATCGCCGTTCCCCTGTTCGTGTTCATGGGCGTGATGCTGGAGCGATCCAAAGTGGCCGAGGAACTCCTCGACACAATGGGCCAGTTGTTCGGCACGATGCGCGGCGGGCTCGGCATATCCGTCTGCGTGGTCGGTGCCCTGCTCGCGGCGTCCACCGGCATCGTAGGCGCCACCGTCGTCACCATGGGTCTGCTGTCGCTGCCGACCATGATGCGGCGCGGCTACAACCCGTCGCTCGCCTGCGGGACGATTGCCGCCTCCGGCACGCTTGGCCAGATCATCCCGCCCTCCATCGTGCTGGTCGTGCTTGGCGACCAGATTTCCAATGCCTACCAGGAAGCGCAGCGGTCCCTCGGCAACTTCTCCCCCGATCCGGTCTCGGTCGGTGACCTGTTCGCCGGCGCGCTGATCCCCGGGCTCGGGCTGGTTGGCCTCTATATCGTCTACCAACTGATCGTCGCCTGGTTCAATCCGGAAGCATCGCCGGCAATTCCGAAAGATGAACTACGCGGCGACGGAGAGAGCATCGGCAAACGTGTCTCTCATGCGCTGGTCGCGCCGATCGTCCTGATCGTCGCGGTTCTGGGCTCCATTCTCGGCGGCATCGCCACGCCGACGGAAGCGGCAGCCGTCGGCGCCATCGGCGCGACGTTGCTCGGCGGCGTGCGCCTGGCGCCGGATCGCGGCCTGCCGATTTACGTCGCCGGCGCCAGCCTGGTGCTGCTTCTGATCCTGACCTCGACCATCGATCTGCGCCTCGGCCGGACCGACACGACCACAATACAGTCGATCGGCATCGTCGCGGCGGCCATCGCCTGCATCGGCGTAACCTGGGGCCTGATAGTCAGCCTGGCCCGTGTGCACAGGATCGGCACGCTGACGGAAGTCAATCAGTCGACCATCAAGATCAGCGCGATGGTTTTCGGCATCGTCATCGGCGCTCAACTGTTCTCGTTGGTCTTTCGCGGGCTCGGCGGCGACGACATGGTGCACGAATTCCTGACCTCGCTGCCCGGCGGCGCCTTCGGCGCCATGCTTGTGGTCATGCTGGTCATGTTCATCATGGGCTTCTTTCTGGACTTCATCGAGATCACGTTCGTGGTCGTCCCGATCGTGGCCCCCGTGCTACTCGCCATGGACCTCAACCCGGTCTGGCTCGGCATCATGATCGCGGTGAACATCCAGACGTCGTTCCTGACCCCGCCGTTCGGCTTCGCCCTGTTCTACCTAAGGGGTGTCGCACCGCAGACGATCAGCACCATGCAGATCTATCGGGGCGTCATACCGTTCGTTTCGCTGCAACTGCTGACGCTGGTAATCCTGGCGATGTTCCCCGCTCTGACCACCTGGTTGCCGAAACTGATCTACGGCTGAGACATTCCGAGCTTCCCTTCGCGTCACCAACCCATGGCGCGCGAGGGGCGCCGGGGATCGGCGCCGCCGCTTAACTGCCCGGTTTTCTGGTCCGCCTCGATGATGCAGATCCCGGCAACGCCCTGTGCAAGGTCGTCCAGTCGCGTAACCTGATGGCCCAAATCGGCCAACCGTTCTGTGTGCTGGGAGGCAACACGCCCTTCCACCTCCAGCAAGCCGGGGAAGTATTTGTGCGGCTCGAAGGAGTTCGGGAAGCTGTGGGTGACGAAGCGCGGCGCCTCTACCGCTTCCTGCACATCCATGCCGAACACCTGCCTGTTCAGAAACACCTGCAGCATGCCCTGGGTCTGCGCATCGCCGCCCGGCGTGCCGAACGGCATCACGAACTCCCCTTCCCGGACCGCCATGGCCGGATTGGGAGTCAGCCGTGGCCGTTTACCGGGCGCCACGCTGGACGCATGGCCCGGGATGGCGAATGACTGGGAGCCACGCGACGATGGACAGAAGCCGGTGCCCGGGATAACCGGGCCTTCGAACGACACGTCGCTGGGGGTCGCCGAGAACGCGTTGCCTTCCCGGTCGACGACACAGACGTACGACGTGTCGGCGGCAAGTCCCGGACCGCCGTCCGACGACGGATAAGTCGCACCGTCCCCAGCCTCGCCAATATCGCCTGGCAGCGGCATCTCTGGACAGGCGCGGTCCCAATCGATCATCTCCCGCCGTTTCGCCGCGTAGCCCGACGACAGCAGGGTCTCCATCGGCACATCGACGAACCGCGGGTCGCCGTAATAGCGCTCTCTGTCCGCGAACGACAGCTTCATCGCCTCGGTGAGCAGATGAATATACTGCAGCGAATTGTGGCCTAGCTCGCCGAGGTCATAGCCGTCCAACAGCGAAAGCATTTGCGCGAGCACCGGCCCCTGGCACCAAGGCCCGCAGGTATAGACATCCGTTCCCTGGAAAGTGACCTTGACCGGCGGCTCGATGCCGACCCGGAACTCGGCCATGTCCTCGGCGGTCATCAGGCCGCCGTTCTCTGCGTGGAACCTGACAATTTCAGATGCCAGATCGCCGCGATAGAAGGCATCGCGCGCCGCGTTAAGGCCGGCGTCGCGCCCGCCCGACGATGCCGCCGCCTCCTGATCCGCCATAAATTGCAACGAGCGTCCAAGGTCTGTCTGCACGAACAGTTCGCCCGGCTGCGGCGGCCGCCCGTCCGGCAGATAGATAGCCGCATTGGTCGGCCATTCTCGATAGGCGTCGATGCAGCTTTCAATGTACTGGGTCATCCAGCGGTGCATGGCGAACCCGTCGCGCGCGAACCGGATCGCCGAAGCGGCGACCTCGCCGAACGACATGGTGCCGTAGCGCTGCAACGCAGTGATCCATGCGTCGGGAGCGGCCGGCACCACGGTCCGCAGAAGCCCGGTCGGGATCGTGCCGCCGTGCTGCTCGACGAACAGTTCCAGGGACGCGGCCTTCGGCCACCAGCCGAGACCGCTGATGGTCAGCACCTCGCCGGTTTCCGCCAGTCGGATCATGATCGGCGCGACACCCGGCACCTGGACGATATCGCTCTGCACCACACCCAGGGCGATCCCCGCCGCGACGCCGGCATCTATGGCGTTGCCGCCCGCCTCCAGGATATCGAATCCGGCCTGCGTCGCCAGATAGTGGCCGGCGCTGATCATATATCGCGTCCCGGCGACGGTCGGTTGGTAGGGCATATTCGTCCTCCCTGGATGCTGTATGGGCAAGTGTAGCCTCAGCCCGCCAGCCGGTAAAACCGCGCTGCGTTGTCGTGGAACAGCTTCTCCTGATCGCCTCGAACAAAACCGGCGACGACGGCCTTGAAGCCGCTGTAAATCGCGTCGAAATCGGCGACCAGGCTATCGACCGGGTAATTGCTGGCGAACATGCAACGGTCGACCCCGAAGATGTCGATGGTATCCAGAATGACCGTCCGGTAGTTGTCTATCGTCCAGGGCCGACCGGCGACGCCGAGCCCGGATATCTTGATCGCTACATTGGGCCGGTCCGCCACCATCTGCATCGCTTCGCGCCAGGCCTGGAAGCCGGCCTCGGTCTCGAACACCAGGTCCGACAGAGCGCCGGTATGATTGAGGATGATTTGCGTATCGGGAAAGTCGCGCGCCAGGTCGGCCGCTTCCGCCATATGCCAGTAGGGCGTGATCAGATCGAACGACAGGCGGTGCTTGTCCAGCAGCGCGATCCCCGCCCGATACGCCGGGTCGTCCATGGTGCCGGGCGCCCCGCGCACCACGGCCTCCGGAGACCGTGCGGGCACCGGCCGATTACGGACACCGCTGACCAAGGGGAAGTCGGCCTGCGCCTTCAGAACCTCCGCGATATCGTCGCGCGCGGGCCACGCCTGGGCGACGATCCCGTGCGGATAGCCGCACTTGTCCTTCACCTGCATCAGCCATCGGGTTTCGCCGACCGGGTCGGCCGGGTTCCAATCTGCCTCCACATGTACGGTCCGAGTCACATTATGACCGGCAATGTCACGAAAATAGTCCTCGGGCATGTACGTGCGGCGGATCGCCGAATAGTCCCGATACCGGAACGGCACCATCGGGTCGTCGCAAAGCCAAGGATAGTAGTTCTGGCCGATGTCCCAGAAATGCTGGTGCGGATCGCAGATCTTTATGTCATCCATTCCCGCCGAACCTCCCTGTTCGAAGCGCCGCCACGCAATGCGGCACGCCGGGAGTCTACGGGATGGCGCACATCAGCTGAACCTGTTCGACTTGTTAAAGCCGCGCGGCACGATCCTGCCGGCCTGGGCGCGCTTGCCCTGCCAATCACGCAAATTGGCTTCGGTGTAGGTGCGTCCGGTCGCACTCGTCCAGGTCAGTCCTTCCTTGAGATCGAAGACTTTGACGTCGGACAACTCGGCGTCCTTGTACTTCTGCATGATGACACCGCGCCCGCGAGTCATCTCCGGCAACTCGGACCGTTCGATAATCAGCAGCTTTCGGTTGGTGCCCACCACCGCGACCGAGTCACCCTCAGCCGGCGTGCAGACCTGAGCCTCCGCTTTAGCACCGACGTTCAACACCTGTTTGCCGTTACGGGTCTGCGCAACGACCTCGTCCTCCGCGACGATGAAGCCGCGTCCGTCCGAAGACGCAACAACCAGCTTGCGGCCGGATTGGTGCACCAATGCACCGACCACGTCCTCGTCGGCGCCGATGCCGGCCAGCAGGCGCACCGGCTCGCCGTGCCCCCGGGCGCTCGGCAGCTTGTCGCAACCCAGCGTGTAGAATCGTCCGTTGGTGGCGAACAGAAGCAACTTATCGGTTGTCTGCCCATGCAGCGTGAACCGGCCCTTGTCACCTTCCTTGAATTTAAGCTCCGCATCGGGTGCCAGATGTCCCTTGGCCGCTCGGATCCAACCCTTTTCCGACAGGATCACGGTGATCGGCTCACGTTCGATCATCGTCTCCAACGGGGCGACGTCGCTACTCGGCGCATCGCCGAAGGCCGTCCGCCGCTTGCCGATCGCCGGGTTGGCCTGAAGGCTCTTCTTCAGTTCGGTCAGTTCGCCGGAGATTACCTTCCAGCGCCGGTCCTCGTTTTTGAGCAGGCCGCGTAGATCGCGCTGCTCGGCGCTCAGATCCTTGTGTTCGCTGCGGATCTCCAGTTCTTCCAGTTTACGCAACTGGCGAAGCCGCATGTTCAGGATCGCTTCGGCCTGGACCTCCGTCAGTTCGAACCGCTCCATCATCACCTGTTTTGGCTCATCCTCCTCGCGGATGATCCGGATCACCTCGTCCAGGTTGAGGAAGGCGATCAGATAGCCTTCCAGGATCTCCAGACGCCGGGCAATCTTTTCCAGGCGGTGCTTGCTGCGCCGGATCAAGACCTCGTGGCGATGATCCAGGAACGCTTGCAGGACTTCGCGCAGGTTCATCACCCGCGGGGTCTTGTCGGCGCCCAGAACGTTCATGTTGAAGCCGAAGCGCGTTTCCAGGTCGGTCAGACGGAACATGTGCTCCATCAGCGTCTCGGCTTCGACGGTGCGGCTGCGCGGTTCTAGAATAAGCCGCACTTCTTCAGTCGATTCATCGCGTACGTCAGCCAGCGCCGGCACTTTGCGGCTCGCGATCAGTTCCGCGATCTTCTCGACCAGCTTGCCCTTCTGCACCTGATACGGCATCTCGGTAATGACGATCTGGTAGGTGCCGCGGCCGGTATCCTCTTTCTCCCATTTCGCGCGCACGCGAAAACCGCCGCGTCCGGTATCGTAGGCCTCCAGAATGCTCTCGGCCGGTTCGACAAGAGTGCCGCCAGTCGGAAAGTCCGGCCCGGGGATCAGCTCCACCAGTTTGGCCATGCGCGCATTCGGGTGCTTGATCAGATGCAGCAGCGCGTCGCAGATCTCCACCGCGTTGTGCGGCGGTATGCTCGTCGCCATACCCACCGCGATGCCGGCGGCGCCGTTGGCAAGCAGGTTCGGAAACGCCGACGGCAGGACGATCGGCTCGCTGTCCTCGCCGTCGTAGGTTTCGCGAAAATCGACGGTATCGGCGTCGATATCCTGAAGCAGCAACTCCGCGATCTCGGTCAGCCGCGCCTCGGTGTAGCGCATGGCCGCGGCGTTATCGCCGTCGACATTGCCGAAATTTCCCTGCCCTTCGATCAGCGGATAGCGCGCCGCGAATTCCTGAGCCAGGCGGACCAGCGCGTCATAGATCGCCTGATCGCCGTGCGGATGGTATTTGCCCATCACGTCGCCGACGATGCGCGCGCACTTCTTGAACCCGGCGTTCGGATCCAGGCGCAGTAGCCGCATCGCGTAGAGCAGGCGGCGATGCACCGGCTTCAGGCCGTCGCGCACATCCGGCAGCGACCGGGCCATGATCGTGGACAGGGCATAGGACAGGTAGCGGTCACCGAGCGCCTTGGCGAGCGCGACGGGTTCGACCGAACCGGGATCGACGGGAGAAGGAGTCTGTTCGTTCATGGCCGCCTTATATCACCAGATGTAGTGTTTTTCCTCGAAAAACGCTCTACAAATCGCTGCCGGGCCGGCGGCAGGCCGCCCCGCTCGGCGGGAAACAGATGCCGCTCCAGAAAAAACCCGGTGAGTTCCAGCCCGGCGCGTATGTCGGTTTCGATATCGTTGGCTGGAGGCCCGCCGCGCGAACCGGCCAGAAACGACGGCAGGGCGAACAGCCGGTCCCGATAGGGCTCCGCGGCGGCGGCGGAGACCGCCCTGCCCGTTCGCGGCGACACATGGGTCAGATCCTCGGTCGCACCGGTCGCCGCACAGTGCGTGAGATCGAGGCCGAAGCCCAGTTCGCCGAGCAACCCCAGCTCCCACCGGACGTAGACGGCCGCCCAGTCTTCCGAACCCTGCATCGCATCCAGCAGGACTTGCAGGCCGCCATAAAGCTGCGGGTGCGGCTCCCGCTCAGGCAATGCCGCTTCGGTCAGGGCGCAGGCGGCGCTCAATCCGGCCAGCCGGGCCGGATCGTCCATCAAAGTCGCCGCCCGGGCGGTGTTCAGTTCCACCGTCATAGTGCCGAGATGCTCCGCCAGCCGGCCGCGCCAGGTGACGGAGACGTCGTTGCCGGGCTGCAGCACGCCACGATGCCGCTTCCCGGCCCCTCCGCGGATCAGGCCCCCATGGCGGCCATGCGCCTTGGTCAGCAGCATTGCGATCATTGCCGATTCGCCATGTTTGCGAGCGTTGAGAACGATGCCTACGTCAGTCCATTGCATCGGTTTGGCTTAACAAATCCCTACCGAGGGAAATCCAACCCCATCTCACGGTACCGCTCCGGATCGTCGACCCAGCCTTCGCGCACCTTCACGAACAGAAACAGGTGCACCCGGCAATCGAAGGCATGCTCCATCTCCTTGCGTGCCTCCGCGCCGATCGCCTTTATCGTCCGCCCGCCCTTGCCGAGCACGATCGGTTTCTGGGAATCCCGACGGACGTAAACCACCTGTTCAATGCGCAGGCTGCCGTCTTTCTGACTTTGCCAGCTTTCCGTCTCGATCGTACTGGCATAGGGCAGTTCCTGATGCAGGCGAAGGAACAGCTTCTCCCGGGTGATCTCGGCCGCAAGCATCCGCTGCGGAATATCGGCCAACTGATCCGGCGGATAGAGCCAGGGCCCGGACGGCATCAGTTCGGCGATCCGCGCCTTCAGGTCGTCGACCCCGTCTCCGGTCAGCGCCGACAGCATGAAGGTCTCAGAAAACCGGCCGGTCTCGCCGAGTTCCCCCGCCAGCGTCAGCAGTCGCGCCTTCTTCACCCGATCGATCTTGTTCAACACCAGAATGGCGTCCCGGTCCTGCGCCGCCAGGCCTTCGACAATCGTCCGGGTATCGTCGTCGACGCCTCTTTCCGCGTCCACCAGCAATACCGCCAGATCGGCGTCCCGGGCGCCCGACCAGGCGGCTTCCACCATCGCTTTTTCCAACCGGCGGTTCGCCTGAAAGATGCCGGGCGTATCGACGAAAACGATCTGAGTCTGTCCGACCATGCAAATGGCACTGATCCGCGCACGGGTCGTCTGAACCTTATGTGTGACAATGGAGACCTTGCTGCCGACCAAACAGTTCAGCAACGTCGACTTGCCGGCGTTCGGCGCGCCCAGCAGCGCGGCGAAGCCACAGGAGGTTTCCGTCATGACAGTGTGTCGAGCATGGCCTGCGCCGCCGCCTGCTCCGCAATGCGTTTCGAGGACCCGACACCCCGCGTCGGCGGCAGGCTGTCGATCCGCGCCTCCACCGTGAAGACCGGCTCGTGCGGCGGCCCCTCTTCGGAAACGACCACATAGACGGGCCGTCCCTTGTCGGCCTTATGCGCCCACTCCTGCAATGCCGTCTTCGCGTCCTTCGGCGCGGCCGCGGGATCTTCCGCCCGGTCCAGCCAATATTTCAGCACGAAATCGCGGGCGACGTCGAAGCCGCCGTCCAGATACAAAGCCGCGATAACCGCCTCGCAGGAGTCGGCCAGGATTGCCGGCTTATCGGCCCCGCCGGTGTCCCGTTCGCCGGCAGCCATGATCAGGAACTCGCCCAAACCGAACTCCCTGGCGATCTCCGCCAGCGTCTCGCGGCGCACCAGCGCGTTGTAGCGCCGCGCCATCTCTCCGGTTTCCGCGTCTGGATATTTCTCGAATAAGAACGCCGCGATGGTCAGTCCCAGGACGCGGTCGCCCAGAAACTCCATCCGCTCGTAGTTGCCACCGGCACGCTTTGCACTGCGCCCGACCGACGGGTGGGTCAACGCTTCCTGCAACAATTCGGGTCGACTGAAGCGGTGCCCGAGTCGGTCATAGAGCGTCTCGAACCGCTGTTCCGGCATGGCTATTCGATTGACCGGAAGAATCGGCTGAAGCGCGCCGCCTGTATCCATTTCCATGGTTCCCAGATGCGCGCGCTGCCATCCGTCGAGAAAAACAGGAACTCCGCCCGTCCGACCAGGTTGTCCGCCGGTATGAAGCCCACCCCGCTGCGCCGCGGCGACATTCGGCTGTCCAGCGAATTGTCCCGGTTGTCGCCCATCGCGAAGTAATGGCCCGGCGGCACGACGAACACCTGGGTGTCGTCGCCGTCGGCATCCGCGTGATGGTCCAGTACGCTATAGGTTTTGCCGTTAGGCAGGGTTTCGACATAGCGCTCGTATTTGCGCGGCGCGCCGAAACTGTTGGGCGCGCTGAACTCGCCGACCGGTTTGCGGTCAACCAGTTTGTCGTTGACATACAGCAGCCCCTCGCGAACCTGCACCCTGTCGCCCGGGAGGCCGATGATCCGCTTGATGTAGTCCTGGCTGTTGTCGCGCGGCAGCTTGAACACCGCGACGTCGCCCCGCTCCGGGATGCTGGCCAGGAAGCGTCCTGAAAACAGCGGTGGGCTGAACGGCAGAGAGTGACGGCTGTATCCGTAGGAAAATTTGGAAACGAATAAGTAGTCGCCGACCAGCAGAGTCGGCAGCATCGATTCGGACGGGATGTTGAACGGCTCGAACGCGAAGGTCCGAATGGAGACCGCAATCAGCCCGGCGTAGAGCGCGGTGCGCCACGTTTCCCCGAACCAAGAATGTTTCTTTTCGGGCATTAAATCTTCGGACTAACCAACTGAAAGGGAAAAGTAAACTTGGCGGTCTCCGGATTCGGGACCATACCGCATAAAGCCGACCGACAACCGCACTGTCAAGCTTTCTGCGGTGCCGCTACGCCGTTGGGCAGAGCCTCGATCAGAACCATGGCCTGGGCCAGCGGCGGATCGTCGGTCATGGTCAGATGGACGACCGCCTCCAGGCCGTTCGGCGTTATCTCTGCCAACCGTTCCCGGGCGCCGCCGAACAGTTGCAGGATCGGCCGGCCGGACTCGGCGTTGACGACCGCCATATCGCGCCAGAACACGCCGCGGTCGATACCGGTGCCAAGCGCCTTGGCGCAGGCCTCCTTGGCGGCGAACCGGCGGGCATAGGAAGCGGCCCGGCTGTCGCGGTTGTCGGATTTGCCGCGTTCCGTCGCGGTGAAGACCCGGTTGAGGAACCGGTCTCCAAAGCGATTTATGGTCTTCTCAATTCGGCGGATATCGACGATATCGCTGCCGAGGCCGATGATCATGCGGCGGGGCCTCAGGCGCTTTCGGCACCGCTGACGCCGGCCCGCGCCTGATCCATCAGCGCCCGCATCCGCTTGATGCTCGAATCCAACCCTCCGAAGATCGCTTCGCCGACCAGGAAATGGCCGATGTTCAGTTCCGCGATCTGCGGAATCGCCGCGACCGGGCCGACGGAATCGAACGCCAGCCCGTGGCCGGCATGGACTTCCAATCCCAAGTCGTCGGCATAGGCCGCCGCCTCGATCAGACGCTGCAACTCGGCTTCCCGCGCGGCGCCATTTGCCTCGCAGTAGGCGCCGGTATGAAGCTCTACCACGGGGGCGCCGAGCGCCTTGGCGACATGCAGTTGCACCGGCGAGGGGTCGATGAACAGCGAAACCCGGATCCCGGCGCCGCCGAGCCGTTCCACATAGGACGCCAGATGCCGGTGCTGCGCCGCCACGTCCAGACCGCCCTCGGTGGTCAACTCCTCACGTTTCTCCGGGACCATGCAAACCGCGTGCGGCTTATGGCGCAGCGCGATCAGCAGCATCTCTTCCGTCGCCGCCATTTCCAGATTGAGCGGCAGGTCGATTTCCCGCGACAGGCGCTCGATGTCTTCGTCGGAGATATGCCGGCGATCCTCGCGTAAGTGCGCCGTAATGCCGTCTGCGCCCGCCTCCGCGGCCAGCCGGGCCGCCCGCACCGGGTCCGGATGGCGGCCGCCGCGCGCGTTGCGGATCGTCGCCACGTGATCGATATTCACGCCAAGGCGCAATCTGTTAACCAATGTCATCTTTCGGTTCCTTTTTCCCGCAAAGGACCAAATCTGCGGCGGGCGGACAAGCGCCGTCGCCGGTTCTGCTGATATACGGTGACAAGATAGCGTCCCGGCCAGAAAAACGCCAACCAGGCCAGGATCGAGATCGGCGCCGATCCGGCCAGCATCGGCATGAAAAGCCGCCATGGCCGCTCCATCAGCATTTGGAGACTGAGGTCCGGTGGCGGCTCGCCCCCGTGTCCGGTTCCGATCAGCCAGCCGCCGACACGGTAGGTCAGCAGCCATATCAACGGAAATGTCCAGGGATTGCCGACCGCCGTGCCGATAACCGCCGCGACGACGTTGAACCGGGCGGCCCAGGCCAGCCCGATAGCCAGCAGGATATGGAGACCGATCAGCGGCGTGAAGGAGACGGCCACACCGAACGCCAAGCCGCCGGCGATGGAATTCGGCGTTCCCGGCAATCGCGCAAGACGGTGTCCCAAATAGCGCATCGCCCGTCTGACTCCGGTCTTCGGCCAGACGACATGAATCAGGACCTGATGGGGCTTGCGCTTTTTCCGGCGGCGAAACATCGGACCGCGTTCAGCGAAGCCCTCGGCTGCCGGGTTTCACCGCGGGAATGCCGGCCAGTTCGGGTGGCAGTTTGTCGGCCGCATAGGCCGGCACCGCGAACCCGGTCAGGGCAATCAGCGGAACGTCGAATTCGACCGCCCCGTCCGAGCGGTCGATCAGGCAGGAGGCGGCGACGACCTGGCCGCCGTTCTCGCGAATGCAGGCGATGCACTCGCGGCTGGATTTGCCGGTGGTCACGATGTCTTCCGCCATCAGCACCCGTGCGCCTTTCGGAATCTCGAAGCCGCGGCGCAGCGCGAAGCTGCCCTCGACACGCTCGGCGAACATGGCGGGGACCGATAGCTGCCGGCCCATTTCATAGCCGACGACAACCCCGCCCATCGCCGGCGACACCACCAGGTCGATCGCGTTCGGGCCGAGCCGCTCTTCGATGCGGTCGGCCAGCGCCCGGCACAGCAAGGCGGCGCGGTCCGGATGCATCAGCACCTTGGCGCATTGCAGATAGATCGGACTGTGCAGGCCGGAGGTCAGCAGGAAATGCCCCTCCAATAACGCGCCGGTTTCCCGGAACTGCTGCAATACCTCTTGTTTTTCCACTTTCGCCCCCGACGCCGTCAGCCTCGCGCGCGCTCCACCGAACTGATTGCCGGCTCGGCGCGCAGTGCCGCGATAATGTTGATCAGATGTTTAACATCCCGGACTTCGATATCGATCGTCATCTCGAAAAAATCCGTCGACCGGTTGGTTATTTTCAGATTGTTGATATTGCCCAGGTTGCGGGCGATGACCGAGGTCAGACTGGACAGCGCGCCGGGCTCGTTCGCTACGATTGTCGTAATACGTCCCACATGGACGCCGGGATCGTCGTTGCTCACTTCCCAGGACACATCAACCCAGCGCTCCGGCGTCTCGACGAACTGCTCCAGCGTCTCGCAATCGATGGTGTGGATGGTAATGCCCTTGCCGCTGGTCACGATGCCGACGATCCGGTCGCCTGGCAACGGGTGGCAGCAACCGGCGAAATGCACCGCCATGCCGGGGATCAGTCCGCGGATCGGCACTGCGTGGCCGCGCCCGACAAGCTTGTTGCGGACCCGCGCCAGCGGCACGACCTTGCCGAGGGCAGCCCTCAGGCGCTCGCCCGGGAACACGGCCTCCACCACCTGCCGACCGCTCAGCACGCCACTGCCGACCGCGGCATAGAGGTCGGTGACCGACTTCTGTTTCAAAACCTTCAGTGCGGCATCCAGCCCTTTTTCGCTGAGTTCGTGCCCACCGGACCGAAACGCCTTGTCGAGAATCTGCTGGCCGAGCTCGACATACTGCGCCCGCTGTTGCTGCCGGACGAAGCGCCGGATGGCCGACCGGGCCTTACCGGTCACGACGAAATTCTCCCAGGTCGGCGACGGCGTTTGGTTCTCCGACCGCAGGATATCGACCTGATCGCCGTTGTGCAGCGTCGCCCGGAGCGGCACAACCCGCCCGTTGACCTTGGCGCCGACGCAATGATTGCCCAGTTCGGTGTGCACCATGTAGGCGAAGTCGACAGGCGTCGCGCTGCTCGGCAGGGCGATCAGATCGCCTTTCGGCGTAAAACAGAAAACCTGATCCTGGAACATGCTGAGTTTGGTGTGTTCCAGGAATTCCTCGGGGTCCGAGGCGTTCTCCAAAATCTCCAGCAGTTCCCGCAGCCAGCGATACTGCATGCCGTCGCGCAACGGTCCGTCATCGGTCTGCTTGTAGAGCCAATGCGCGGCGACGCCGTACTCGGCGATCTCGTGCATCTCGGCGGTTCGGATCTGCATTTCGATCCGCTGGCGCTCCGGCCCGATCACCGTCGTGTGCAAGGACCGGTAATTGTTCCGTTTCGGGGTCGAGATGTAGTCCTTGAACAAACCCGGCACCATCGGATAGGCGCCGTGGATAACGCCGAGCGCCTTATAACAAGAGGCGGCATCGTCGACGATGATGCGGAACGCGATCACGTCGGACAACTGCTCGAACGAGATGTTCTTCAGTTCCATCTTGCGCCAGATGGAAAACGGCCGCTTCTGACGGCCCACCACCGTTGTCTCGATCCCGGCCGACGATAGCGTGTTTTTCAGCTCGTTCGCGATCCGGTCAATCAGGCCGGTGCCCGACGTGCGCAGGAATTCCAGGCGCTTCAGGATGGAGTCGCGGGCTTCTGCGTTCAGCACCTGGAAAGACAGGTCTTGCAACTCGTCCTTGATCTCGTGCATGCCGATGCGTTCGGCAAGCGGCGCGTAGATCTCCATGGTCTCCCGCGCAATGCGCTGGCGCTTCTCCTCGTTCTTGATATGCAACAGGGTCCGCATGTTGTGCAGCCGGTCGGCGAGCTTGACCAGCAGTACCCGGATATCGTCGGACATGGCCAAAAGCAGCTTGCGGAAATTCTCCGCCTGCCGCTGCCGGTCCGATTGCAGTTCAAGTTTCGAAAGCTTGGTGACGCCGTCGACCAATTTGGCGACGTCCAGTCCGAACTGGCTCTCCAGTTCGTCGTAGGTCGCGACCGTATCTTCCAGCGTGTCGTGCAGCAGCGCCGTGGCGATGGTCGCCGTATCCAGCTTGTACTTGGTCAGGATACCGGCGACTTCGATCGGATGGGAAAAGTAGGGATCGCCCGACGCTCGGGTCTGGGTCCCGTGCGCCTTCATGGCGAACACGTAGGCGCGGTTCAAGAGGTCTTCGTCGGCATCCCGGTCATAGTCGAGCACCCGCTCGACAAGTTCCACCTGCCGCATCATGCCGGCCTACCCGGCCGCGCGGTTGCGGCATCGAACCTGATTTCGGATTCTAGGGTGAGCGGCTGCCGGCCGACTGGGAGAACGGCTGTTCCGTCGGGTCGCGTGCTAAGCGTCCTCTTTACCTGGTCCATCGGCGTCATCGTCCTCGGCGGCCGGTGCCGCCGGCGCTTCGGCAGCCGCGATCGCGACATCTTCCGGCGACGGCGCCACTTCCGCGTCCGGCGATGAACTCAAACCGGCCAGTTCGCGGCGCATCAGCAACTCCAGGTCGTCCTCTTCCGGCTCGTCCTGCTCGACATGCCGTTGCAGGCCGCTGATCATGCTGTTGCGCAGTTCGTCCAGATCGACAGTTGTATCGGCGATCTCGCGCAGGGCAATGACCGGGTTCTTGTCCTTGTCGCGGTCCACCGTAATCGGGGCACCGCCGGAAATCTCGCGGGCCCGCTGGGACGCGATCATGACCAATTCGAAGCGGTTCGGGATCTGAACGACGCAGTCCTCAACTGTCACGCGGGCCATTTACCAAAATCTCCATATCTTTCACCGGGTTCCATAAATATGCTCTCAGCCCGCCGAAGGCAAGCATGTCACTGCGCCGGAGGCGAATCCGGCCAAGTAACTGGACATCTGTCCAAAAATGCGTCTGACGGCGCATTTTCGCGGGCCGGCAGGGCATTCTTGAACAGACACTACGAGACTTGGCTCCCCTTCTCGGGCAGCAATTCGGCCATCTGGGTCGGGTCCAAGCGGGCAATCATGGTATCCATGCCGATACCCAATCTGGGGTGACGCCAATTCGGTACCAATTCGGCCATCGGCAGCAGCACGAAGGCCCGCTGATGCATACGCGGATGCGGCAGCACCAGACCGTCGGCCGAGCCGGCCTCGGGTCGCACTAAGTCATTGAAAGAAATCAAATCCAAATCTACTATACGTGGCTCGAGCCTGCGGTGCCGGACGCGGCCGAAACGGGCCTCGACCTCATGCAGCGTGGCAAGAAGGGTCTCCGCAGAAAGACCCGTGGCGACTTCAGCCACGCCGTTGACGAACCAGGGCTGGTCAGACAGAGGTACCGGTGCCGTGCGATACCAGCGAGAACGCCTGACGACCGAGACCCCGTATTCTTCGAGCAGCGCCAAAGCAGCGGACAAGGTCGCGACCGGCGGGCCGAATTTCGGGTGCGGCAAATTGGCGCCCATGGCGACAAATATCAATTTATGCCTCTCTGGTCGGGTCTTAGACCTTGTTCGAACGGGCCAGCGAAATAGATTAGAATTACATCAAACGCAAGTTCATTGGCGATGCAGCCGGATTACACCGGCCGACCCGGCTCTCCAAAAAATGAAATCTGGCGATTTGAAGCCTAGACCGAGTAGTCACAAGGAGTTTTGAGGGATGATTTTTTATCCGCAGGAGCGGCTGGCGCTTTTCATAGACGGGTCGAATTTGTACGCGGCGGCCCGCGCGCTGGGATTTGATATCGACTACAAGAAATTGCTCGAAGAGTTTTCTGCCAAGGGCCATCTGGTTCGCGCCTTCTATTACACCGCCCTGATCGAAGACCAGGAATATTCCCCCATCCGCCCGTTGGTCGACTGGCTCGACTATAACGGCTACACCATGGTCACCAAGCCGACCAAGGAATACACAGACGCCAGCGGCCGGCGGAAGATCAAAGGAAACATGGACATCGAACTGGCGATCGATGTCATGGAAATGGTCGAGCATCTGGATCATGTGGTCCTGTTCTCCGGCGACGGCGACTTCCGACGCCTGGTGGAAGCCGTGCAGCGACGCGGCCGTCGGGCCAGCGTGGTCAGTACCGTTCGATCCCAGCCACCGATGGTCGCCGACGAACTGCGCCGGCAGGCCGACAATTTCCTGGAGTTGCAGGATCTTGCGCCGCGCATCTCGCGCGACATGCCGCGCGATGCGACGCCGCGCCCGATCTATGACGAAGACGAAGACGACGATCCGCACGGGTACCGGGATACGGCATGACGGCATTATCGGCGGAGGGCCAACCGCCACTGGATTGCGCCTTGTGCGACCGCCTGGCGGCGTTTCGCAACGATAACCGGAACAAGTTCCCCGAATTCTACAACAGCCCGGTCCATTCCTTCGGCGATGATCAGGCCCGTCTACTGATCGTCGGCCTGGCCCCGGGCCTGCGTGGCGCCAACCGCACGGGCCGCCCGTTCACCGGCGACTATGCGGGCGACCTGCTCTATCCGACGCTGGTCGAATTCGGGTTCGCCGACGGCACCTACGGCGCCGACCCGGATGACGGCCTGACCCTGCGCGATTGTCGGATTACCAACGCGGTCCGCTGCGTCCCGCCGGAAAACAAACCGACCGGGCCGGAGATAAACACCTGCCGCCCGTTCCTGGCCGCCGAGATTGAGGCGATGCCGCGCATCACCGCGATACTTGGACTGGGCCTCATCGCCCACAACGCGGTGCTGGCGACGATGGGCGAGAAACGGTCGGCGTATAAATTCGTGCACGGCGCGCGGCACACTCTCGCATCCGGCGTTACGCTGTTCGACAGCTATCACTGTTCCCGTTACAACGTGAACACTCGCCGACTGACGACGGAAATGTTCCACGATGTCGTGGGTTCGATCCGCTCGTTCCTCGCTCCCGACGGTTAAATCCGCAGGGCCAGCTTCCCGTTAGCCCTTGGCCCGCATCAAACGTTGCTTCTGGCGCTGCCAGTCGCGATCTTTGATAGTCTGTCGCTTGTCGTGCAGCTTTTTGCCGCGCGCGACGGCGAGTTCCAGCTTGGCGACGCCACGATCGTTGAAATAGAGCTTGAGCGGCACCAGGGTCATCCCGCCCTGTTTGGCCAGTCCCAGAAAAGTCTCGAGCTGCTTCTTGTGCAGCAGCAGTTTGCGCGGACGGCGCGGTTCATGGTTGTACCGGTTGCCGCTCTTGTATTCCGGGATGTGCGCATTGATCAGCCAGAGCTCACCGTCGGCCGGCGCCGCATAAGCTTCGGCGATGTTGGCACGGCCTTCGCGCAGCGCTTTGACTTCCGTGCCGGTCAGGACCAACCCTGCCTCGACGGATTCCTCGATCGCGTAGTTGAAACGGGCTTTGCGGTTGTCCGCAATCAGACGGCGCACCATGGTCGACACTTTGCCAGCCGTCTGCGGGCCGTCAGTTGAGCAGGCCGGCGGACCGCATCGCGGTTTGGACCGTCTGCTTGGTTTGTTCTGCAATCGGCGCCAGCGGCAGCCGCGTGTCCGGCGAGCATTTGTCGAGCAGGCTGGCCGCATACTTCACCGGGCCAGGGCTGGACTCGACGAACAGAGCCTCGTGCAGCGGCATCAACCGGTCCTGATAACTCAGCGCCGTCTTGAAATCGCTCGCCATGCAGGCTTCCTGGAACGCCGCGCAATCCTTCGGCGCCGCGTTCGCGGTGACCGATATGCAGCCATGTCCGCCATGCGCCATCTGCGCCAGCGCCGTACCATCCTCGCCGGATAGCTGGATGAAGTCCTCGCCGCAGGCGAGCCGTTGCTGGCTCACTCGGTCAAGCTTCGCCGTGGCGTCCTTGACGCCGACGATGTTCGGCAGCTTGGTCAGGGACGCCATGGTCTCGACCGACATGTCGATGACCGACCGCGGCGGAATGTTGTAGATGATCAACGGCAGGTCGACCGCATCGTTGATGGCTTTGTAATGCGCATACAGGCCGGCCTGGGTCGGCTTGTTGTAGTACGGGGTCACGACCAGCGCGGCATCGGCACCGGCCTGTTTGGCGTGCCGGGTCAGCATGATCGCCTCGTCGGTACTGTTCGATCCGGTACCGGCGATCACCGGGACTCTGCCGTTCACGGACTCGATGCACAATTCCACCACGCGCATATGCTCGTCATGGCTCAAAGTCGGCGATTCGCCGGTGGTGCCGCAAGGCACCACGCCGTGGCTGCCTTCGGTCACCTGCCAATCGACGAAATCCTGGAAAGCCTTCTCGTCGACGCCGCCATCCCGGAATGGCGTGATCAGTGCCGTGATAGAGCCTTTGAACATCGAATTCCTCCTAAACCGCAATGGTTTAAGTGCTTATCATAATGTTAGCAGTTTATTGACCATAATCCGGTCAAGCTGGCGCGACAACTGGCGGGCCCGCGGGGTTTATGTGTTTTGCCAGCCGAACGGGCGCTCCTTATATTACGGAAAAGCTCGCAAAGCTACGGTCTCGGAGATTCTGATTGCTGCGATGGAGCGTCTGGTTGGGAGGGTGCATCTCGCTGGCGTGCGTCGCCCTCGCGGCCAGTCCGGATGGGAATCGGCCCGTTCCGATGGACGAACGGGTGTTTACTGCGCCGTCGCTGGCCAAACCGGCGACCGCCGACAACGATGTCATAACCGATAGCGACCTGGCGACGTATCCGACGCTGTCTCCCGCCGCCGGAATCCCATCCGTTTTTCGGCCGCCGCCTATCGACGACCGTCTTTGGACATCGACATCGCTACCGGTGCTCCAACCGACGACTGCTGTTGACGATCTGGGGGCCTTAACCGGATCGGAAACACGTCCGCGGACACCCGCTAAATCGATTTCCCGGCCGCCACCGATGGACGACCGCCTGTGGACACAGACCTTGCCGCCGGTCGACTACTCACCGATGCCGAAATCCAGGCCAATCTGGGATCTGGTCGGCGACGAACCGCTGGTAGCCGCGGAGCGGATACCCAAGCCAAAGCCCGACATATACCGGGCCAACGACCCGCGCCCTCGCCTGCTGAGCGCCGCGGACCACAAGATCTACGCCAGGGCGTTCAAGGAAACCCGCAACCGCCACTATCGCCGCGCCATCGCAATCGCCAAGCGGGCGACGGACCCCCTGCCGGCCAAGGTCATCGCCTGGACCTGGATGACCGACCGGGATTCGGACGCCCCCTTCGCCAGGGTACGGGATTTCATGTCGGCCAACCCGCATTGGCCGGGCCTTTCCAAACTGCAAACCCGTGCGGAAAAGGCCATAAACAACAAAGTCTCCGACGCCGAAGCCCTTGCCTGGTTCAGCGTTCGGCCGCCCAAGACCGGTCCGGGCATGCGCCGGTACGGCGAGGCCCTGCTCCGGTCGGGAGATCGGGAAGCCGGCCGGCAATGGATCAAGCGCGCCTGGATAGAAGGCAACTTCCCGCGCCGCGACGAAAGCCTGTTCTACCGGCAACACAAGGGGATGCTTGAGCCCGAGGATAATGTGGCCCGGCTCGACCGGTTGATCTGGGACCGCCAACGCAGCGCGTCGGCACGCATGCTGCGCCGCGTCGATAAACGGACCAAGGTCCTGGCCGAGGCGCGCATGAAGCTGATGAACTCGGCAGGCGGCGTCGACGCGGCGATCGAAAAAGTCCCGGCGGACCTGCAGGCCGACCCAGGCCTGATCTACGAACGAATTCGCTGGCGGCGGCAGCGGCGCATGCACGACGGCGCGCAGGAACTGCTGCTGGCAACGCCGGCCGAAACGGTCCGCCCCGACAAGTGGTGGCGCGAACGCCGGATCCAGGTCCGCAAGCTGCTGCTGCTCGGCCACATCAGCGACGCATACCGCATGGCCAGCAGCCATCATCTCACCCCAGGCAGATACCTCGCGGAAGCCGAATTCCTATCCGGCTGGATCGCCTTGCGGTTCCTGTCCGACAGCGAGGTGGCTCTGCGCCACTTCCGCCGCCTTTATGAGAATGTCAGCTTCCCGGTCAGCCGCGCACGCGGCGCCTATTGGTCGGCCCGGGCGGCCGAAACGCAGAACATGCCCCTGGTAGCCGTCGCCTGGTACCGCAAGGCAGCCGAGCATCCGACAACCTACTACGGCCAACTCGCGTTCCTGCGGCTCGGCTGGGGCGACGCTTTCCAATTGCCCGAGCCGGTACCGGATCCGACTGAGGCGGAGCTTGCGGCGTTTGAAGACGACGAACTGGTTAGGATCATTCGCCGGCTGACCGAGCTGGATGTCGAAGACCGGGCCAAACCGTTCATTCAGCGACTGGTCGATTTGTCCAAGAGCCCGACGGACCATCTGATGGTGGCGCAGTTGGCCGGAAACCTGGCGCTGCCGCATATGGCGGTGATGTCGTCCAAACGGTCCGCCCGGCGCGGCGTTATCCTGGTCAACGAGAGCTATCCCGAGATCCCGGTGCTGCGGCAGGTCAATCCGGCCGCCGAACTGTCTCTGGTCCACGCCCTCGCCCGCCAGGAGAGCGAGTTCAATCCGAGGGCCAAAAGCCGCGTCGGCGCGCGTGGGCTGATGCAGTTGATGCCGACCACGGCGAAGCGGGTCGCCCGCAGCCTTAGGGTCGGCTACCGCCGCGACCGCCTGCTGACAGACCCGTTCTACAACGCCCGCCTGGGCAGCCACTATCTCAACGGACTGGTCGAGCGATACGACGGCTCCTACGCACTGGCGCTTGCCGCCTACAACGCCGGCGAAGGCCGCGTGCGGCGCTGGCTTCGCGATTGGGGCGACCCGCGGAAGGGCGACATCGACCCGGTCGACTGGGTCGAACTCATCCCGTTCACCGAAACCCGCAACTACGTTCAACGGGTTCTTGAGGGTGTGCAGATCTACCGCCACCGACTTTCGGAGACCGGGAGCATGCCGCTTAGGCTGGCGGAGGATCTGACAGGCCGGCGGCAGATCGGTATGGCCGACGGGTGCGAGGGGTCGCTAATACCGACCGATGGTGCCCCGATACCCGACGACTGCGAAGGCGGACCCGACTCCGCCTCCTACTGACATCCCGCCCCCGCTGCGCTACGGTCCCGGCAATCGACATCAACACGCGACGGGAACGGTAAGACGGCATGACCGAAACGCGCCTACCGAACATAGAAGCCTGCGTCTTCGACGCCTACGGGACGCTGTTCGACGTCAACGCCGCGGCGGCGCACAAGGCGGAACAGCTCGGCGACAAATGGCAGCCGTTGGCCGAACTCTGGCGAGCAAAGCAGTTGCAATACACATGGCTTCGCGCACTGATGGACCGTCATGCCGATTTCTGGCAGGTCACCGGCGACGCGCTGGATTTCGCGATGAGCAGCCTCGGCATAGAGGACGCGGCCTTACGCGAAGAGCTGATGGAACTCTACCTCCGACTGGATGCTTATCCGGAAGCGAAGCGAACGCTGGAGACCCTGAAGGCCGGCGGAAAGAAACTTGCCATCCTGTCGAACGGCTCGCCTGCGATGCTGCAGTCGGCCGTCGAGAATGCCGGGCTTGGGGATGTCCTTGACGCCGTTTACTCGGTCGAAAGCGTCGGCATCTACAAGCCGCACGCCTCCGTCTACGACTTGGCGGTCAAAGGTCTCGGCCTGGAACCGGACCGCATCTCGTTTCAGTCGTCGAACGCCTGGGACGCCTTCGGCGCCCGCAACTTCGGCTTCCGCGTGGTCTGGATCAACCGCTTCGGCCAGGCCGCCGAACGCCTGCCGGAAACCCCGGATGCGATGATCTCCGACCTCACGGGGCTGCCGTCCATCGTACTGTCGGACTGAACGGTGGCGCCGACGATCGACGATATCCGCGATGCCGCGGACCGGCTTCGCGACGTTGCGGTTCGAACCCCGCTGCTTGAATCGTCCCTGGTGAACGAACGCGTCGGCGGCCGCCTGTTGCTGAAGGCGGAACCGTTGCAGCGCACCGGGTCGTTCAAGTTCCGCGGCGCCTATAATCGGATCAGCAGGCTAAGCCCGGAACAACGCCGCCGGGGCGTCGTCGCCTACTCCTCCGGCAACCACGCACAGGGCGTCGCCTATGCCGCCAAGCTGCTCGGCGCGCCGGCCGTCATTGTGATGCCGGCCGATGCGCCAGAGATCAAGATCGCGAATACCCGCGCTTACGGCGCGGAGGTCGTCACCTACGACCGCAACGGCGAAGACCGTGAAGCAATCGGCCGGCGGATCCGCGACGAACGCGGCAGCACCCTGGTGCCGCCCTACGACGACCCGCATATCATCGCCGGCCAGGGCACTGTCGGCCTCGAACTGGCCGAACAGCTCGACGCGGCAAAGGCAAAGGCCGATGTCGTCCTCTGCTGTTGCGGCGGCGGCGGACTGATCGCCGGCGTCTCGACAGCCCTGCGCGCAACGCTTCCCGGCCTTGAGATCTTTTCTGTGGAGCCGGAAGGCTTCGACGACACTGCCCGCTCCCTGGCCGCCGGCGAGCGCCTCGCCAACGACCCCGAGGCCCGCTCGTTCTGCGACGCCCTGCTGGCGCCTAAGCCGGGCGAGCTGACCTTTTCGATCAACCGCGAAACCCTCGCCGGCGGCTTCGCCGTGACCGAGGCGGAAGTCGCCGACGCCATGCGGGTGGCGTTCCGCGATTACAAACTGGTTGCCGAGCCGGGCGGCGCTGTCGCTTTGGCCGCCGCCCTCGCCGGCAAGGTGGACCTCGCCGGCCGGACCGTGGCGGCGGTGGTGTCCGGCGGCAACGTGGACCCGGCCCTGATGGCGAAAGTGCTCGCCGGCGATTGAACCCCAACGCCGCTTTTCGGCTATCATGCGGCCGCAGGATTAGGGAGACCATGGCCATGAGTATTTCGTCGATCGCCGACCGGACCGGTTCGAACCAGGAAGAGATCTGGCAGGCCCGCGTCGACCTGACGGCCGCGCTGCGTTGGGCCGCGAAGATGGAGCTCAACGAGGGCGTCTGCAACCATTTCAGTCTGGTCGTGCCCGGCGCCACCAACCGCTTTCTGCTCAACCCCCAAGGTCTGCACTGGTCGGAGATCCGCGCCAGCGACCTAATTGTGGTCGACCCCGACGGTAACGTGGTCGAGGGCAATTACACCGTGGAGCCCACGGCCTTCTACATCCACTCACGCATCCACCTGGCCAAGCCGGAGGCCAAGTGCGTCCTGCACACCCACATGCCCTACGCAACGGCGCTCTGCTGCGTGGAGGGCGGCCGCCTGGAATGGGCCAGCCAGAACGCGCTCCGCTACTACGGCCGCGTCGGCTACGACGACCGCTTCAACGGCGTCGCCCTGGACGCGGCCGAAGGCGACCGCATGTGCGCCGAGCTGGAAGACAACGATATCCTGTTCCTGGCCAACCACGGCGTCATCGCCGCCGGCAGCGACGTGGCGACCACGTTCGACGACCTCTATTACCTGGAACGCGCCTGCCTGCATCAGGTCCTGGCGCAGTCGACCGGCCTGCCGCTCAAGATCGTGCCCCAGGATATATGCGAACTGACCGTGCGCCAGATCGCCGGCGAAAAACAGCAGGCCTACCTGCATTTCGAATCGCTGAAGCGAATGCTCGAACGGGACGATCCCGACTTCATGACCTAGGCTGAAATCATGCCCCCGGCCGGCGGTCGCGAAAGACCCGAATCCTGGCTTCACAGCGACGCCGAACGGCCCGTTTCCGACATTCCAAGCCGTTTAATAAAACGTCAATAACTGTCTGGAAGATATGCGTTTTCCGGGCCCGTCCCGGGCGGCCGATCCATGCGGTTGCTGCATATCTGGGATGACTTCCCAGGGCTGGTGACACCGCTATCGGCTCCCTATTTGGGCCTGACAAATTGCGGCTCGCCCGGCGACGGTGCGCTGCCTTGGAGATGAGACCATGATGTTCGGCAACGCTTACTCCACCTTGCATCAGGCGGGAATTGTCAGGGACACCCGCCGTCAGCTGCACACGCTCAGCGACGGCCAGTTGCTCGACATCGGTTTCACCCGCGACCGGATCGGCGATGTCGCCGAGGCGATGACAGCTCTGCAGGCGCCGCCGCCTGCGGAGCGCCCGGCCCGCCGGGGCTTCAGCCTGCGCCCACTATTTAGGGCTTTCGCCAGCCCGTAAGGAACACTGGCCGGCACTTGCCTCGCGCTGCCATCGTAGAATCGGTGCGCCCGACATCGACGCTTACCGGTCGATTCGACGTAGCCGAGTTCGGTGTGGATGGCGGAGAGGAAGGGATTCGAACCCTCGAGGGACTTTCTAGGCCCCTACTCCCTTAGCAGGGGAGCGCCTTCGACCACTCGGCCACCTCTCCGCCGCGGAAAATACGCAGGTTCATGCGGGGTTACAAGGGCCTTTCAAATCGGCCAAGCAGGCGAAGACCGACGCGAAAGTCGGGCTGATCGAGACTGCCGATCGCCGGCACTGAGAGGGCGCGGCGGGGAAAACCGGGCGCCGCGACTGAAGCGCTTGGCTTGCAACGGGTTCAATCGCGCGCCGATTCTTGACATCCTGTCGACACGCTGGCTTCGACCAATCGATAGCGTTGCAGGATCTTCGACATGCCCCAATGAAATCGGAAACGAAACTTGCTGAGGCCTCTATCGTACCGCCCGGACGACGGTATAAGGGAGCCGACCGCCCTTTGAAGCCGCCAGGACACCCTGCCCAGCACGGCGCACGCGGTTTGCAGGAGAACGGTCCAGATGCGCAGAAGACTGAAAGCCGCCGCGCCGCGAATCCGAAGCAAACTGAGATGGGGCGCCACATAGGCTTCGAAATCGCGATATGAAGAATCGCTAAAATACCACCGGAGCTTATCTTCATAGACAACCCGGCTCATCATCGCCTTGTTTTGGCCGAACCATTCGCGCGGGACGCCGGCCTCTTCCGCAATCCGTCTGGCTATGGGCCGGTCGTAATCGGTGCCGATGCACCAGGGCGTCATCTCAGGCGAGACGGATATCTTGTGAATATCCGGATGTCCGAGGCATCCGAAAAAAGGGACTGGCGCCTGGATGAATCCACAGCGCAATCTTATCTCTTCAAGGTCAGCGCCACTCGTATCGCCACGAAGGATATCGGTTCCAACCTTTTTGTTGTCCTTCTCCCAGACCTTGTCGCCATGAAAACCGGTAATCAATAGGCTGCCTTCAAGCTGCTCTCCGGCGGCAGACAAATAGACGTCCCCGCCACGCGTGCCGAGCGAAAGGAACTCGGCCTCGGGAAAATCCGCCAGGTGTTTGTAGGCTTCGCGTTCATAAACTGTGACACCAAGGCCGAGCCGCCGCCCGATTTCATCTCCGCAATCGGATCGGGGATCGGCCGGGTCGACAAATGTTATCGCTTCCTCGCAATCGATCTGCCGGGAGAGCGCGGCGCAAGCCACGGAGTCATAGCCTTTCGAGATGGTCGCAAGCGGGCGGTATTTTGCACATCGGCTTGCGTCGTTTGCGTTCTCGGCCAACCCTCTTAAGCCGTTGACCAGGAAGTCGTAATAAGATGCGAAATCTGTAAATCTGCCTGGCGCCGATTTGGGAACGGTAGATATCCGCAACTCCCGGTCCACCAAAATGTTGCAATGATAAAATAAACTGATTTCATTCCCCGAGGACGTTGGAATACGGGTCTTAAGCTTGCTAAGGCCCATGTGCGATGAGTTCAGGTCATCTTCGTAGAAGATGTACTTCTCATCGTACATCTCATTCGACGCCACGAGCAGAAACGCAAGAGAGTTGGACAGAAACAGCCGGCCGGATTTCCGAACAGACTGAAGATGGCTGAGCGTATGCGTCGGCGTGAAGAACAAAGCACCCTCGCCGGAAACCCGGGCGCCGGATGCCGCGCAGATGGTCGCTTCGCCAATTCCCTGAGGATTGTCTATTGCGCCGTCCCAAGCGCCTTCGAAAAAAACATCGTTCCCCTGTTCGACCCAGGGTCCGCAATGAACGACAAGCTCATCCGTATCTGCTTCAAGAACGGCGCACCATGCCAGCTTCGGAAGTCTTGATTCCTTGACTAGTCTTAACTTCAAAAGTCATACCTAAGTCAAACTATAAGCAGACTTGATCTTGCCTGTGACAAACGAATCACGGACGTTTGTTTGAGGAGCAGCATAAAGTCCGTAAGTGTCTTGTTCAATATTTTTATACGTCAAATATCTTACATACATTACGCCTATATACATATACATCTAACCCTTTGACTCAGGCTGACATCAAACGCGACGGTAGTTGCTGTCTTGCCGGCCGCAGCGACATCCGCTCGACGACTTCCCACCTTCGTCGCTTCCTGCCAAAGCAGGTGTGAAGGAGGCTGGTAAAACACACTGGATGCGCGCATCGTCTTTTGACGGCACCGCAATCGGCTCCGCCTGTGATTTCACGGCAACCATGTATGGCAAAAGGGCATCATTGCGCCGTCTGACGGCAATGACTTCTTAGGAAATAAGGCAAAATCGTGACGTAATTAACAGACGGCGGGGTCCACCCGACATGGCTACGCAAGGAATCCCCGCCTTGCCCCAAGAAAAATCAGCCGCTATGCAAGAAAATAATCTTTTTTCAACTGGAAAACAGGCTAAAAAATAATATTCATGGGTCACTTTGATTTCATTTAGCAAATGTACTTATGTATTTTTCAGAATATAATTACAAAACAACACATAGATAACAGAAGTAAACCAAAAGTTAATAAAATACTTCATGGTGTTTACCAGTTATTAACGGAGCAAACCCTATTCTGGCCTTGATCAGGGCCAGCGTTCCCGATTGGCCCTCGCAATGCAGTCGGAGATTGGGCCATGTTGCGCAAATTAGTGATGGGGACCGTTCTGGCCACGTTGATGGCGCTGCCCGCCACGTTCACGGCGTCGCCCGCCATGGCCCAGATGGTCTGCTCGGAACGGGACAAGTTCCTGAAGCATCTCGGCGATGGCTACAAGGAAGCGCCGGTGGCCATGGGCCTCGCTTCGAACGGTTCGGTTCTGGAAGTCCTCGCCTCGGGCAAGGGCACCTGGACGATTATCCTCACCATGCCGAACGGCACCAGCTGCGTCGTCGCTTCCGGCGAGGCGTGGGAGCAGGTCAAAGAGAAGATCGCGCTCGGCCCCAAGGCCTGAGATCGCTGTCGGATTTCGCGAAGGCGGCAGGCATCGGTCTGCCGCCTAATTCGTCGACCTCCCTTCACCGGCCGCCAGGCCGGCTTTCTTCTTTCCAGAAAAAAGAGCGGATAGGCCGGGCCTCGGCCGGCCCAACCGGTTCGTATTTATAGAGTCCCGGTCTAGGGACGCTAAATCCGTTTGCGGGTGCTTAGTGGCTGTGCTTCCACTCTCGGGCCAGCCGCTGCGCTTCGGCAATCTCGGCGGCGCTCATGATTTCCGCCAGCTCCTCGCGCTCCATCCGGGCCCGGTCGCTGCCGTTCAGCGCGGCCAGATTGAACCATTTGTGGGCATTGATGTAGTCCTGCTGGACCTGCTGGCCGGTGGAGTACATCAGACCCAAATCGAACTGTGCGTCGGGCTCGCCGCTTTCCGCCCGGGCCTCGACGCGTTTCAATCCCGTATCCCGTTTCCGTAACATCGCCTACGCCTCAACCGATTAACGGCCGAATTCGAACCGCCATCTTCCGTGGCAAGCTCGTTTCCCGCCGGAACGATGAAATTATTCGCCGTTAATCGTTAAGAACGGGTTTCGGGAATTTCTTTTGCTTTTACAGAGACTTAACCATGATTTCTCAGGCGCGAAAATGACCGGATTCCGTCCTGTTGGCAGGCGTTTCCCAGGCAATTTCTGGACGTTATGAAGCAACCGTCGCATCGGTTTTGGCTCCGGTAATCCGCTTCAAATCCGCGACTGTTGTTGCAAAGACACAGTGAGGGTGTCCCGCGGCGGCGAAGATACGATCGAACCGCTCCAAGCTGGCATCGATCACCAACGGTATCGGCGCCGGGTGCCCGACGGGTGCGACGCCGCCTATGGAAAAGCCGGTCGCCTCCCGAACCATGTCGGCGTCGGCGCGGCGCACCTTGCCCTCGAGCCCCAGGGCCCCCGGCAGGGCATCCGTCTCGCATCGCCGGTCGCCGGCAACCAAAACCATGACGGCGCGGCCCTCGACGGCGAATACCAGCGATTTCACAATCGCCCCAAGCGGGCAGCCGATCGCGTCCGCGGCGTCCTGCGCGGTCCGCGCCGTTTCCGACAGGGCGATCACCTCGGCCGGGGAGCCGGCCGCTTCCAGGGCCGCGGCAACCCGTTTCACCGCCGGCCGGGACAGCAGCGCTTCGTTCATGGGACCTCGAAGCCCTTCTGCACCGCAGGGCGCGCCCAGTTGGCGTCGTACCAGCGTTTCAGGTTAGGAAAGTCGTCCAGGTTCTGGCCCTGCCATTCGTGCCTGGCGATCCAGGGAAAGGTCGCGATATCGGCGATCGTATAGTCGTCGGCGGCCAGCCATTCGTGATCGGCTACCTGCCTGTCGATCACGCCGTACAGGCGGGCTGTCTCGTTGGTATAGCGGTCGACCGCATAGGGGATTTGCTCGGGCGCGAACCGGCGGAAATGGTGCGCCTGGCCCAGCATCGGCCCGACACCGCCCATCTGGAACATCAGCCATTGCATCACGTCGTAATAGGCCTTCGGCTCCTTCGGCAGGAACCGGTCGGTCTTGTCGGCCAGGTAGATCAGGATCGCACCGGTCTCGAAAACGGAGATCGGTTCGCCGTTCGGCCCCTCGTGATCGACAATTGCCGGAATCTTGTTGTTCGGCGAGATCTTCAGGAAATCGGGGTCGAACTGCTCATCCTTCATGATGTTGATCGGAAAGACATTGTAGGGGAGACCCAGTTCCTCCAGCATGACCGATACCTTGCGTCCGTTCGGCGTGCCCCAGGTGTAAAAGTCGATCATTTACTATTGCCCTCCCATGACGGCTTTGGCTGCGGCCTGTAAAGATGGCGAAGTCTATGCGCACCGGGTGGCCCAGGCCAGCCGTTGGACAAACTTTGCGCGTACCGCATCCATTGTTATCTTTCGCCGCGCATCGAACCCTGGAATCCGAACCGATGGATGTACGGCAAAGCAACGGCACCGCCCTTGACGTCGAAGCCCTGAACTTTGGCTTCGATGGCGCGCCGGTGCTGGCGGATGTCACATTCAGCGTAAGGCCCGGCGAATTCACAGTCCTGCTCGGCCCGAATGGCGCCGGCAAAACGACGCTGTTCTCCCTGATCACCCGGCTCTACGAAAGCCGTGACGGGCGGATCCGGATCAACGGTGTCGGCTTGAGAGAGCAGCCGACCAAGGCCCTCGCCGGCATCGGGGTTGTTTTCCAGCAACCGACTTTGGACCTCGACCTGACGGTAAAGCAGAACCTGCTCTATCATGGCGCCCTGCACGGTATGAGCGCGGCCGAAACAGCCAGCCGCGCGGAGGAGGAACTAGGACGGCTCGGCATGCTCGAACGGCAGGCCGAGAAAGTGCGCAAGCTTAACGGCGGGCATCGCCGCCGTGTCGAGATTGCCCGCGCATTGCTGCATCGGCCGCGGTTGCTGTTGCTGGACGAACCGACGGTCGGGCTCGACGTGCCGACCCGGCAAAGCATCGTCGATCACATCCATGCGCTCTGCCGCGGTCAGGAGATAGCCGTGCTGTGGGCAACGCATCTGATCGACGAGGTCGCGGCCGACGACAGCGTTATCGTCCTGCATAAGGGCGTCATACGCGGTCATGGCCCTCTGGACCGGATCAACCGGGACGCGGGCGGCAGCGACTTGGGCGATACCTTCCGCCGTCTCACCCAGGGGAGCGAGCGATGACGCCACTGCACTACGGCCGATGCCTTACCGGCATCGTCGCCCGCGAGGGGCTTCGGTTCCTACACCAGCGGGAGCGTTTCGTTGCGGCGCTTGTACGCCCATTGGTCTGGCTGGTGGTTTTCGCTGCCGGCTTCCGAACCGTGCTCGGTTTTTCGGTAACGCCGCCGTACCAGACCTTCATTCAGTACGAAGTCTATATTGTTCCCGGCCTGATCGGCATGGTGCAGCTGTTCAACGGCATGCAGAGTTCGCTGTCGATGGTCTACGACCGCGAGATGGGCAACATGCGAACACTGTTGGTCAGCCCCCTGCCCCGCTGGTACTTGCTTGTCTGCAAGCTGCTTGCCGGCACTGCCGTATCCATCCTGCAGGTCTATGCGTTCCTTATCATCGCCGCTCTGTTCGGTGTCGGTCTACCGCTGTTCGGCTATCTAACCATACTGCCGGCGATGGTGCTGACCGGCCTTATGCTCGGTGCCATCGGCCTGTTGCTCTCTTCCTTCATAAAGCAGCTGGAGAACTTCGCCGGCATCATGAACTTCGTGATCTTCCCGATGTTCTTTCTCTCGTCGGCCCTATACCCGCTGTCGAGGATGAAGGAGTCAAGCGTACTGCTTTACCAGCTATGCCTGGCGAACCCCTTCACCCATGCCGTGGAGGCAATCCGCTTCGCGGCATATGGGGAGGCCAACGGGCTGTCACTCGGCGTCACCGTCGCCGCGTTGGTCGTTTTCCTGGCCGCCGCCATCTACGGCTACAACCCGGCCCGAGGCATGATGAGCCGCAAGGCCGGCGGCCCGGCCGGCTGAACGGGCGCCCGGCAGCAACGGCATCCCTCCCCCGCGCTGTCATTGCGAGCGCAGCGAAGCAATCTCGACGGGCCGCGCTCCGTCCTGCCCGAGATCGCCACGGCGCTCTGCGCCTCGCGATGACGGGCTGGGTGGTTAAGCCTATCGGGCTTCAATTGAGCAGCCTCAGAGATTCCGGATCGCCTGTTCGATGTCGTCGATCAGGTCGCCGGTATCCTCGATCCCGACGGAGAAACGCAACAGATCCGGCGGTACCGGCGAATCCGGGCCTTCGATGCTGGCGCGATGTTCCACCAGGCTCTCCACCCCGCCCAGCGACGTCGCCCGCTTGAACACCTTCAGGTTGGCCGCAACTTTCATGGCGGACGCCTCGCCGCCGGTGAAGCGGATCGACAGCATGCCGCCGAAGCCGCCCTGCATCTGCCGCATCGCGATCTCATGACCGGGATGGCTCTTAAGCCCCGGGTAAAGCACCGCCTCAATCCGCGGGTGGCCGTCGAAATGCTCGGCAATCGCCTGTGCCGATGCGCATGCCGTCCGGACACGGATATACAGGGTACGCATGCCGCGAAGCAGCAACCAGCTCTCGAACGGCCCGAGAACGGCGCCCCCCTTGGCACGGTTCATACAGATGCTTGTCCAGAAGTCGTCCGTGTTGGCGGTCACCAGGGCGCCAGCGACAACGTCGCTATGGCCATTTAGGTATTTGGTCGCGGAATGCATCACGATATCCGCGCCGAGTTCCAGGGGCCGGGTAACCGCCGGCGTGGCGACCGTGCTGTCGACGGCCAAATACGCGCCGGCCGCGTGCGCCGCTTCGGCCACGGCCGCGATGTCCGTGACATCCCAGGTCGGGTTGGCCGGTGTTTCGGCCCACACCAGCTTGGTTCGGCCCGGTTCCAGCGCCTTGCTCAACGCTCGCATATCGCCCGCAGGCACATAGTCGACCGACAGGCCCCAGGGCACGGCGAACTCGTTCAGCCACTTCCGCAGCCCCCAATACATGACCTCGGGCGCGACCACATGGTCGCCCGGACGCAACGCCTGGAACACGGCGATCGCGGCCGCCATGCCGGAGCCGAATACCAGCGATGCCGCACCGTTTTCCAGAGCGGCCAACACAGCCTCGACCTGCTCGTAGCTCGGATTGGAATCGCGGGAATAGTCCTTGCCGGTTGGGTAAGACCCGTCGGGCTCCCGTTCGTAGGTGGTCGCCGGGTGAATCGGCGGGGCCAGGCCCTTGAACGGTTCTTCCAGCCACCCGAGCGCTTGCGCAGCCAGGGTTTCCGGCTTCAGCCTGTCGCTCACCGCTTGGCGAACTGTTTTGCGCCGAACATGACGGACCGGGTTTCCTCGTCCATCTCCTCCGGCGGACGGCGCCATTCTTTCTTGTGGTCGACACCGGCGCGTACGGCAGGCCGCTCCTTCATTCTGTCGATCCAGCGCTGCATATCCGGCGTGTCCTCGAGCTTCTGGCCTTGCCGCTCATAGAGGATGACCCACGGAAAGATTGCCATGTCGGCAATCGAATAGTCTCCGCAGACGTAGTCCTTGCCCAGCAGTTGTTTGTCGAGCACCCGGTAGAGTCTACCTACTTCGTTGGTGTAGCGGTCGACGGCGTAGTCGATCTTTTCCGGCGCGTATTGCCGGAAGTGGTGCGCTTGGCCGCACATCGGTCCGATGCCGCCCATCTGCCACATCAGCCATTGCAAGACGTCGTAGCGTTTCAGCGGATCTTCCGGCAGGAACTTGCCGGTCTTTTCGGCCAGATAGATCAGGATCGCGCCGGACTCCATCAGGGAGACCGTCTTGCCGCCCGGTCCGTCGTGATCGACGATCACCGGCATCCGGTTGTTCGGCCCGATCTTCAGAAATTCCGGCTCGAACTGATCGCCCTTGCCGATGTTTATGGGAATGGTGTTATACGCGAGCCCCGCCTCTTCCAGGAAGATCGAGATCTTCCAGCCGTTCGGGGTGGGCCAGTAATACAGATCGATCATGCCGCGCTCCCTGCGATTATTTTGCGCACCATTGCGTCCCCGCGCGGTCTTGGCAAGGGGTGGGTTGGCATCGGGCCAAATACCGGTAGATTCCCCCAATACAGTACCCCAGCGAGGAACAACCGAGATGGTGGATACCGGCCTGAATGACGACTTCACGGCGCAGGTGGTGGTCCATACCGCCGACATGGAGTGGCAGGCGAGCCCGAGCCCGTCCGTCTGGCGCAAGCGTCTGGACCTTTCCGGACCGGCCGAGGCCGGCCGCGTGACCTCGGTCGTGCGCTACGACGCCGACAGCGCGTTTTACGAACACCCCCATCCGGACGGCGAAGAGATCCTGGTACTCGACGGCGTCTTCTCCGACGAGCATGGCGACTACGGGCCAGGCACCTTCCTGCTCAATCCGGAAGGTTTCAGCCACGCGCCGTTCTCGCGCGAGGGCTGCGTGCTGTTCGTCAAGCTCCGACAGTATCCGGGCCTCACCCGACGGCAGATCACCATCCATACAGAAAAGGCGGAATGGCAGCCGCGCATGGTGGACGGCGTAGATGCGATACCGCTTTACGACGAGGACGGTTATCCGGAATCGATCCGACTGGTCCGCTACGCTGCCGGCGTCACGTTCCCGGCCCACGATCATCCGGGCGGCGAAGAAGTCTTCGTCATCGACGGCACGCTCCAGGACGAATTCGGCGAATACAAGAAAGGCAGTTGGATCCGTTTCCCGCACGGCAGCCACCACACGCCGTCATCGAAGGACGGCTGCCTTCTCTATGTGAAGACCGGACACCTGCCGGCGTGAGGGAAACCGGTCTGGAGGCGCTCGAGGCCGGCCTCGCCCGCGACCTCGCCTATCTGAATTACCCGCCCGAGAACTGGGTTCGTCCACAGCAAAGTACGGATGGGCGCCACGTCTATGACGTCGTCATAGTCGGCGCCGGCATGTGCGGCCTGACCGCCGCGTTCGCCTTGCTGCGGGCCGGCATCGCCAACATCAGAATTGTCGATAACAGCGAGCCGGGCTTTGAGGGACCGTGGGTCACCTACGCCCGGATGAACACGCTCCGCTCGCCGAAGCACCTGACCGGTCCGGCGATGGGCCTGCCCGCCCTGACCTGCCGCGCCTGGTTCGAAGCCCGGTTCGGCGCGGCGGCTTGGGAAGCACTCGACAAGATCCCACGCACCATGTGGATGGATTACCTACGCTGGTACCGGCGCGTGCTTAACCTGCCGGTGGAGAACGACGTAACGGTTCAGACCATCGAACCGTACGGCGATCTGCTCGGCCTCGAAATCGACGGCGCCTCCGAACCCTGCCTGACCGGCAAGATCGTGCTGGCCAACGGGCGCGACGGTGTCGGCGGCTTGCGCATACCAGCCTTCGCCAACAACCTCCCGCGCGCCTGCTGGAACCATTCGAAGGACGACATCGATTTCGACGCGCTGGTCGGCAAACGGGTCGCGGTGCTCGGCGCCAGCGCCTCAGCCTGCGACAACGCCGCCGTGGCATTGGAGACCGGCGCCGGTGCGGTTCATATGTTCGTCCGCCGGGCCGACCTGCCTCGCATCAACAAGTTCAAGGGCGTCATCTACCCGGGCTTTACCCATGGCTTCCCGACTTTGAACGACGAATGGCGCTGGCGGCTGCTGCACTACGCCCTGGACCAAGGTGTCGCGCCGCCCCAGGATTCCATGCTGCGCCTGAAATGCCATCCCAACTTCGCGCTCCATCTCGGAAGCCCCTGGCACCGCGTGGAAACCGTCGGCGACGAGATCGAGATTGAAACGCCGAAAGGGATCCACCGCTTCGACCACCTGATCCTGGCGACCGGTTTCACCGTCGATGCCGACAAACGAGCTGAGCTTGCCGGCCTCACGGACAAGATCCTGCTCTGGGGAGACCGGATCGACGCGCCGTCCGATCGCACCTCGCAGGATCTGGCGCGGTTCCCCTACCTCGGTCCCGCCTTCGAGTTCATGGAGACGGAACCCGGCGCCGCGCCGCACCTGCGGCACATTCACTGCTTCAATTATGCGGCAACGCTCAGCCACGGCGTCGTCAGCGGCGACATCCCGAATGTCAGCGAGGGGGCGCAGCGTCTGGTGGAAGGTATCGCCCGCGACTTCTTCGCCGCCGACCGGGCGTATCACTTCCAGCAATTGCAGGATTACGACGAGTTGGAACTGCTGGGCGACGAATGGATCGACGCCGATGCCGTCTTGGAGAAAACGCCTTCCGGTTAGCCCAGCAGCTTGGCCTTCAACAGGTCGTTGACCATCTGCGGGTTGGCCTTGCCCTGGCTCGCCTTCATCACCTGGCCGACGAACCAGCCGATCAGCTTATCCTTGCCCGCCTTGACGTCGGCGACCTTGTCCGGGTTCGCCGCGATCACCTCGTCCACCATCGCCTCGATGGCGCCGGTGTCGGTGACCTGTTTCAGGCCCTTCTCTTCGATGATCGCATCCGCCGGCTTGCCGGTCTCGAACATGATCTCGAAGACCTCCTTGGCGATCCGGCCGGAGATCGTGTTGTCGGTAATCCGTACGATCAGTCCGGCCAGCGCCTCGGCCGAGACCGGGCTGTCGTCGATGCCGCGCCCGGCCTTGTTCAACGCGCCGAACAGTTCCGTGATCACCCAGTTGGCGGCCAGCTTCGGGTCGGCGGTGGCGACGACCTGCTCGTAGAACTCGGCATTCTCCTTCTCGGCCACCAGTACATCGGCGTCGTACGGCGAGAGGCCGAAGTCTTTCTCGAACCGCGCCTTCTTCTGATCCGGCAGTTCGGGCAGGCTCTGTTTGATGGCCTCGACCCAATTGGGATCGAGTTCCAGGGGCAGCAGATCGGGATCCGGGAAGTAGCGGTAGTCGTGGGCCTCTTCCTTGGTGCGCATCGCGCGCGTCACGCCACGGTCCGTATCGTAGAGCCGGGTTTCCTGATCGATGGTCCCGCCGTCCTCCAGCACATCGACCTGGCGGCGCGCCTCGTATTCGATCGCCTGTTTCACGAAACGGATCGAGTTGACGTTCTTGATCTCGCAGCGCGTGCCAAAGGCCTCGCCCGGCCGGCGCACCGAGACATTGACATCGGCCCGCATCGAGCCTTCCTGCATGTTGCCGTCGCAGGTGCCGAGATAGCGCAGAATAGAGCGCAACTTGGCGAGATAAGCGCCCGCCTCCTCCGAACTCCGCATGTCCGGCTCGCTCACGATCTCCATCAGCGCCACGCCGGAACGGTTGAGGTCGACCATGGTCATGGACGGGTGCTGGTCGTGCAGGCTCTTGCCCGCGTCCTGCTCCAGATGCAGCCGGGTGATGCCAACTTCGCGTGCTGACCCGTCGGCTAGGTCGACCGTCACCCTGCCCTCACCGACCACCGGCTGCAGATACTGGGATATCTGGTAGCCCTGCGGCAGGTCGGGATAGAAGTAGTTCTTGCGGTCGAACACCGAATAGAGATTGATCTTGGCGTTCAGGCCAAGGCCGGTGCGCACCGCCTGCTCGACGCATTTGCCGTTTATCACCGGCAGCATGCCGGGCATGGCCGCATCGATGAAGCTGACCTGCGTGTTGGGCTCGGCGCCGAACTCGGTCGACGCGCCGGAGAACAGCTTGGCCTTGGAAGAAACCTGGGCATGCACCTCAAGCCCGATCACCACTTCCCAGTCGCCGGTCGCTCCCTGGATCATGCTCATTTCGTCGCCCACCAGTTCTCCGGCCGCCTGTCGAAGACAGCCGCCTCTTCCAGCACGCCGGCGACGCGCAGCACCGTCTCCTCGTCGAACGCCCGGCCGATCAGCTGCAGGCCGAGCGGCAGCCCGTCGTCCGCGAGACCCGCCGGCACCGAGATGCCCGGCAGCCCTGCCATCGAGGCCGGCACGGTGAAGACGTCGTTTAAGTACATCGCAATCGGGTCGTCCGACTTTTCGCCGACACCGAACGCCGCCGACGGCGCGGTCGGGGTGAGCAGCACGTCGATCTCCTCGAACGCCGTTTCGAAGTCGCGCGCGATCAGGGTGCGCAGCTTCTGCGCTTTCAGGTAATAGGCGTCGTAGTAGCCGGCCGACAGCACGTAGGTGCCGATCATGACCCGGCGCTGCACCTCGGTGCCGAAGCCTTCCGCCCGAGTGTTCTCGTACATCTCGGTCAGGTCGTTACCGGGTATGCGCAGGCCATAGCGGACGCCGTCGTAACGGGCGAGGTTCGACGACGCCTCCGCCGGCGCGACGATGTAATAGGTCGGCAGGGCGTACTTGGTATGCGGCAGGCTGATATCGCGGATCTCCGCGCCGGCGGCCTTCAGCCATTCGATACCCTGCTTCCACAAGGCCTCGATCTCGGCCGGCATGCCGTCCATCCGGTATTCCTTCGGGATGCCGACCTTAAGGCCGCTGATGTCACCGGTCAGCGCCGCCTCGTAGTCGGGCACGGGCGTGTCGACGCTGGTCGAATCCATCGGATCGAAGCCGGCCATGCCGCGCAGCATGATCGCCGCGTCGCGCACGGTGCGGGTGATCGGGCCGGGCTGGTCGAGCGACGAAGCGAAGGCAACCGCGCCGAACCGCGAACAGCGGCCGTAGGTGGGCTTCAAACCCACCACGCCGGCGAACGAAGCCGGCTGGCGGATCGAGCCGCCGGTGTCGGTGCCGGTGGCACCCAGCGCGATCCTGGCCGCGACCGCCGCGACCGAGCCGCCGGACGAGCCGCCCGGCACGATCGAGCGGTTGTCGCCCGGCCGCCGCCACGGGTTCTCGACCGGGCCGTAATAGCTTGTCTCGTTGGACGAGCCCATGGCGAACTCGTCCATGTTGCACTTGCCCAGCATCACGGCGCCTGCCTTCCACAGGTTGGCGGTCACCGTCGACTCATAGGGCGGCACGAAACCGTCGAGGATGTGCGAGCCGGCCGTGGTCAGCACACCCTTGGTGCAGAACAGGTCCTTGATCCCGACCGGCACCCCCTCCATCACCCCGGCCTCGCCGGACCGGCGGCGGGCGTCCGACGCCTCGGCCTGGGCCAGCGCCCGCTCCGGCGTCTCGGTTATGAAGGCGTTGAGCGGCCGCGCGGCCTCGACCGCGGCGATGTGGGCCTCGGTCAGCTCCCGAGCCGACACCTCGCCGGCGGTAAGCTTGTCGCGCGCCTCGGCGATGGTGAGATCGGTCAGGCCGGCCATCACTCGACCACCTTGGGCACGGCGAAGAAGCCGTTCTCGCCCTCCGGCGCGTTGGCCAGCACGTCGTCGACCGCGCCGCCGTCGGTGACGTCGTCGTCGCGCCAGCGCAGCTTCATGGAGACCACCGAGGTCATCGGCGGCACGTCGTCGGTGTCGACCTCGTTCAACTGCTCGACCCAGCCGAGGATGTTGTTCAGCTCCGCCGCCAGCGGCTCGAGCCGGTCTTGCCGAACCTTGAGCCGCGCCAGCCGCGCGACCCGGAGCACAGTGGCTTTATCGAGCGACATGTGCCAACTTCCGCCTGTCCTGAGGGGGGTCCCCGGGGGGTCCCGCCAAATACGTGAGAAACGAGCCCATGCACCCCGGCTTTTCCGCCCGGGCGTCGGGGCGCCGGAACCTAGCATTCGCCATGCTGCTAAACAACCCTGGCCAACTGACCGAGCGGCTGAAGCCCGGCGCCCGCCTGCTGGGACTGGACGTCGGCTCCAAGACCATCGGCCTGGCCTTGAGCGACGGCACACTGACCATCGCCAGCCCCTACGACACGATCCGCCGCAGGAAGTTCAGCACCGACGTGGAGATCCTGCGCCAAGCAATTGAAAAGGAAGGCGTCGGCGGCCTGGTGATCGGCCTGCCGGTGAACATGGACGGCACGGAAGGCCCGCGCTGCCAGTCGACCCGGCAGTTCCAGAAAAACCTGGACCAGCAGATCGACCTGCCGATGGCGTTCTGGGACGAGCGGCTCTCGACCGCGGCGGTCGAGCGGGTGCTGATCGACGACGCAGACCTGAGCCGCAAACGGCGGGCGGAAGTGGTCGACAAGATGGCCGCCGCCTACATCCTGCAGGGCGCGCTGGACCGGATTAAGGCGGGGTGAGCCGGCCGGCGCGTCACCGCATCAAGCCGGGCAGGAACAGGGCGATGTCCGGGAGCAGTGTCAGGACGACGATTCCACCGAGCATCACGAACCAGAAGGGCAGCGCCGCCGTCGCCGCCTCGGCGAGGCTCACCTCTCCGCGGGTGATGCCGGTCAGGACATAGAGGTTCACGCCGACGGGCGGCGTGAGCATGCCGATCTCGATGCAGACCGTGATGATGACGCCGAGCCAGACCGGATCGAAGCCGAAGCCGACCATCACCGGAAACATGATCGGCACGGTCATCAGCAACAAAGAAAGGCCATCGAAGAAGCAGCCGAGCACGAGGTAGACGGCGACCATGCCGGCCAGCACCGCATAACGCGACAGCTCCATCCCGGCGAGACCGGCCATGATGTCGCGCGGCAGACCGAGCGCGCTGATCGCCTGCGCCAGGATAAGGGCGCCGACGCCGACGAACAGGACCGCGCCGAAGGTCGTCGTCGCCTTGAAAAAGGCCTCGACCAACCGGTCCCGGGTGAGGTCGCCCCAGGTGAACCCGATGAGGATCGCGGCCGCGACGCCGAGGCCTGCGGCCTCCGTCGGCGTGGCCAGCCCGAGATAGATCGTGCCCAGGACCGCGAAGATCAGAATGAGCAGCGGCCAAATGCCGAGCATCCGCCGCAGCACGACGGGCCAGGTCTCGACCGGCTCGTCCGCCGGCGCCAAGTCGCCGCGCCTGCGCGCCGCGACGGCGATGACGACGAGAAAGGCGGCCGCAAGCATCAGCCCGGGCCCGATCCCGGCGAGGAAGAGCTGCCCGATCGATACGCCCTGCGTCGCACCGTAGAGCAGCAGCGAAAGACTGGGCGGGATCAAAAGACCGAGCGTGCCGCCGGCCGCCAGGGTGCCGACGACGAACGGCCTGTCGTAACCTCTCCGCCGAAGCTCCGGGTAGGCGACGGAGCCGACGGCGGCGGCGGTCGAGGTGCTGGCGCCGCTGACCGCGCCGAACACGGTGCACACGGCGATGTTGGTATGCAGAAGCTTGCCCGGCACCCGGCGGAACAGCGGCGTGAGCGCGTTGTAGACCCGCGTGCTGACGCCGCTGATCAGCATGATCTCGCCCATCAGGATATAGAGCGGGACGGCGCTGAGCGTGAACTCGTTGAACACGTTCCAGACCGCGGTGAAGGCCAGCTCCGTGGCGCCGCCGAGAAAGATGTGCAGGATCGCAAAGCCGGTGAGCGCGAGGCCGACGCCGAGCGGAGCACCGGTCAGCCCGGTGACGATCAGCCCAGCCGCAAAGACGAGCCAGACCATTACGCGATCGGATCCGACGGTCCGGGTTCATCCGCCTCCGCCCGGTCCGTTCCCGCCACCTGCCGGACGGCGACGAGCGTCGCCCAGCCGACGGCAAGGACGATGACGCCAACCCAGGGAAACAGCGGGATATCGCCGATGTAGGTAACCGAGCGGCGTTGGTAGGCGTAGGCCATGTAGTCGTAAGCCTCGAGGCCGAACGCGACGCCGAAGACAATCGTCAAGACCGACGCGGAGAGCCGCTGCAGCCGGGTCACGCGCGGGCCGAACCGCGCGGTGAGGATGTCGACCTTGATGTGCCGGTTACCGAACTGGACACCCGGAAGAACGAGGAAGACCATGGCACAGAACAGCAGCCCGACGAGTTCTTCCGTAAAGTGAAACGGCGCGCCGACGGCATAGCGCATCACGGAACTCAACACGACGAAGCCGGCCATGACGGCCATCAGGAGCACGGCCAGACAGGTCGACAGCCGGCAGACCTTTTCCAACACTCGGGTCATGGCGACCCCCTCCCTTCCCCGCATTCGATGGCGCGCTGCACCGCGCGTCTTATCGAGACAACGGCGGTGCGGACGTTCGGGACGCCACGGAGAGCGGGTCCCGAACGCCGCGCCAATGCCGCCGCTATTGCAGGCCTATCGCCTTCGACACCAGGTTGTAGTCCGCGAGCGCCCGACCGCCCATCTTCTCGGCCTTGCCTTTCCAGACGGCGCGCGCGGCCGACGCGAAAGCCTGACGGTCGACGTCGCTGTAGTCCGGCATCAGGTTGGCGTCGTCGCCCAGCTTCGCCTCCGCCTCAGCGTCGTACTTCGCAGCCGCATAGGCCTTGAAGCTTCGCGCGGTGGCTTCGTCCGCCGCCTGCTTCAACGCGCTCTTATGCGCGTCCGACAGAGCCGCGTAGGCCGACCGGGAGACGATGATGTTGAGCGGATGCAGGACAAAGGGGAAAAGATAGCTGCCGTTCGGCGCGACCTCCTGCAACGAGATCGTCGACACGTACGCCGCGGGATAGACGGCGCAGTCGACCACGCCCGTGCTCATCGCCACGTAAAGGTCGTTTTGACCGATGACCTGGGCGGCGACGTCCAGTTTCTCGAAGGTCTCGATCTGGAACGGCTCCCAGACGCGGACCTTCTTCGCCTTCAAGTCGGCCAGGGAGTTGATGGGATCGCGGCAGAAGATATGCGTCTTGGCGGCCGCGTGACCGATGAAACCCACGAGATCGATTCCCGCCTCGTCATAGGTTCGCCGGTAGATCTGCTTCAGCGTCGGCAACAGCTCACCGACGACGGACGGCGTGCTGACCACGCCCGGCGGCAGGGTCAGGGCGTATTCCGGCGCTTCGCGCGCCAGATAGCCGGGATACATCAGGGCCGCCTGAACCACATTGCCGCGGGGCAGCGTCCTGAGCAGGTCGACATCCTTGATGCCGAGCGACCCGCCCGCGTAGAGCTCGATGGTGAAGGAGCCGCCGGTCAGTTCCCCGACCCGATCGGCGAACCACTTGGTGTCCTGGATCTCGATGCGCGTGTCGACCGCGGCGGCGTGCATCTTCCATTTCACGTCCGCCGCCAGCGCGGGTCCGGTGGCGATGGCCACGGCCGCCGCCGCAAATAACCCCGTCGTCCACAACTTTCTTCGGTTAAGCCACGTTCTCATATCAGCCTCCTCTGTCATCTTCTGAGCGAGATGGTTCTTTCCTGGTGGTGCCGCCGCCGCGGTAGAGCGCCGCGGCGGCGCTTTCGGATACCTTTTCGTCGGCCCGGTCGAGCGCCAAATCGGCGCGCGGGCGCCCGCCGGGATCGCCGTACCCGCCGCCGCCGGCGGTCTCGACAATCAGCCGGTCGCCGGCGACCAAGTCGGTGACGATCTTCGACGGGACCTCCTCCGTCACGCCGGACCGTCGGTGAATGACGCTGCGGGCGCAGGCGCCCGGCAGGCCGCCGGCGTACCCCTGGGCGGGATGGAAATGCCGTTCGCCCCGATGGGTCAGCGTCATGCTTCCCTCGAGAAGCTCGAACTCCTTGATCAGCCCGAGGCCACCGCGCTGGCGTCCCGGGCCGCCGGAATCCGGTTTGAGCGCCGAACGCAGGACGCGAATCGGCGCACCGAGTTCCAAGGTCTCAATCGGGATGTTCGTGCAGTTCGTGTTGTCGGTTTCGATGACGTCGACGCCGTCGGTCCGCACGCCGGCACCGCTGCCGCCGACGAGAAGCTCTCCGGTGATGTAGCGGGTACGATCGTCGCGCAGTCCGGCGAAGATCAGAAGCAGGAGCTGGCCGGCCGAGTCGGCGGGAATGCGGTCCGGCAGCGCATCCCGAAAAGCGCCGAGGATGGCGCCGGCGATCCGCTTGATGGCGGCCGACCGTGAATTGACCGGCGCCGGTTCGACCGGATTGACGAACGTCCCGCGCGGAAGATGGATCGATATCGGGCGGAAGCAGCCGCCATTCGACGGTATCTCCGGCCCCGCGATGGCGCGAAGCGCGAAATAGACGCCGGATTGCGACGCCGAAGGCACACAGTTGAGGGGCCCGGTCAATTGCCTGTCGGTGCCGTCGAAATCGACGTGGACCTCATCGTCCGAAACGTCGATCCGAACCTGAATCCGGACGCGGCGGTCGAGCTCGATCCCGTCATTGTCGAAGTGGTCGGTATATCGGTAGGTGCCGTTCGGAATCGCCCGGAACGACTCACGGGTCATGCGTTCCGAGCGGTCCAGGAGGTCATCGAAGATTTGCTGCAGGTGGTCGGCGTCGAAATCCTCGGCCAGCGCCCGGAGACGGCGCGCGCCGACGGTGCAGGACGCGATCTGGGCGTTGAGGTCGCCCATCAACATGTCCGGGAAACGGACGTTCTGGCGAATGATCCGGACGAGGGTCTCGTTCTCGACGCCGGCGTCCCTGAGCTTGACCGGCGGGATCCGCAAGCCCTCCTGGTAGATGTCGGTGGCATTCGTCGGCAGCGAGCCCGGCACCATGCCGCCGAGGTCCTGATGGTGCGTGATCGTGCAGCTCACCGCGATGGGCCGCCCGCCGTGGAACACGGGAACGGCCATGGCGATGTCCGGTATGTGCGTGCCGCCGAGATAGGGGTCGTTCATGATGTAGATGTCGCCTTCCCTGGCGGCGGCGAGCGGAAAGGCGTCGAGCAACGCCCGGACGCAGGGGATCGACGCGGACAGGTGACCCGGCACCGACAGCGACAAAGAGAGAACCTCTCCTCCGGTCGTGAACAGGCTTGCCGCGGCGTCGAATCCCTCCTTCACGAGCGGGGAGAACGACGAGCGAATAAGCTTCAACTGCATCTCGTTCGAGATGCCGTCGAGCTTGTTGCGAACCACTTCCACGGTGACGGGGTCGAGCCGCCGATCCGGGCTCATGGCGGGTACGATGTTCATGGCTCAGCGATCCGGCAACCGGGCAAGCAGAAGGTTGCCGCCTTGGTCTACCGCGAACGACCAGGCCGGCGGAACGAGGACCGTCGTGTCTTTCTGTTCGATGACGACCGGCCCGTCGGCCGCGTATCCGGCCGGCAAGGCGTCGCGCCGCAGCACCGTCGCCAGCATCCTGCCCACGCCGGGAAGAACGACCTCCCGTCCCGCGGCGCCGTCGACGGCAAACGCCGACGGAAGGTCGATCCTCGGCGTTCGAGCCGTCACATATGCTTGGCGGACCACACGAAGATTGACCACACGAACCGGGCCGTCATTGCTCTGTCCGAAAACGCGGTCGTGCGTTTCATGGAACGCCTGCCGAAGCGAGCCGAGCGGATCGGCGTGGTCCAGATCGACCGGCACTTCGAGATGAAACGATTGCCCGTCGTAGCAGAGATCGGCAAAGCGCTGGAGATCACTATCGCCGAGTTCCTGCCCGTCCGCCCGGGCGGCCTCGATGCAGTCGGCATCCAGTGCAGCGAAGGCATCGGCGAGCGCTTTCGGGTCGAGCGCCTCGAGGGCTTGCAGCAACGGCCTGGAAAACTCGTGCTCGACGGCGGCAGAGAGCAGGCCGTCGGCAGCCAGGACACCCGGATGATGCGGAACCAGGATGCGCCCGATGCCGAGCTGGTCGGCCAGAGCCGTGGCGTGCAGGCCGCCGGCACCGCCCATCGGGACCAGGGCAAAAGCCCGGGGATCGAAACCCTGCTTAATGGAAACGAAGCGAACGCCTTCGGCCATCTGGCCGTTGAGCACCCTGTGAATGCCTAGCGCCGCCTCTTCGACGGTCACGCCAAGCGGTCGGGCGATCTTCTCCTCAACAACCTGGAACGACAGCCGTGGATCGAGCACGAGGCTGCCGCCCGCGAAGTAATCCGGATTTAGGTAGCCAAGCACGATCGAGGCGTCCGTAACCGTGGCTTCCGCGCCACCCCGGCCGTAGCAGGCCGGTCCCGGCATCGACCCGGCAGACTGGGGCCCGACCTTCAGCCCACCGGCGCTGTCTATCCACGCGATGCTGCCGCCGCCGGCGCCAATGGCATTGACGTCGACCATGGAGACCCGCACCGGATAACCGGCGACGTCGCCTTCCGGCCGGGTAATCGCCTTCCCATCCGCAATCAGGGCGATGTCGCAGCTGGTGCCGCCGATATCGACCGTGATGACGTTGCGATGCCCGCCTGCTTCCGCCGTGGTTTTGCCGCCAACGATGCCGCCGGCAGGCCCGGAGAGCGTCAACCGTACGGGTCGGCGGCGGGCGCTCTGCACCGAGGCGATACCGCCGCGGGACTGCATGACCTGCAACGGGGCACGAATGGCCTTGTCGCGAAGGCCGGCCTCCAGATTGCGGAGGTAGGTGTCGACGACCGGCTTTACATAAGCGTCGAAGGCGGTGGCTACGGTTCGCTCGTACTCGCGTTCCGCGGGGTCGACCTCGCTTGAAATCGAAACGGCAAGCCCCGGCGCCATCTCGCGAATAATGTCTCGGGTGCGCCGTTCGTGGCCCGGCATGCGGAACGAGAAGAGGTAGGAAACCGCGATAGCCTCGACATCCCGGCTCAGGAGATCCTGCACCGCGGCGCGAACGGTCGCTTCTTCGAGCGGAACCAGCACCGTTCCGTCGGCACCGACACGCTCGATCACTTCCTTGCGGAAGCGACGAGGCGCCAGGTACGTCGGCGTCTCCTGCCCGAGTATCAGATCGTAAAGGCCGCTCCGCATCTGACGGCCGATCTCGAGGATGTCCCTGAACCCCTTGGTCGTCAGCAGACCGAGGCGGGCGCCCTTACGCTCAATAATCGCGTTGGTGGCGACAGTTGTCCCATGCACGAAACGCGTGATTTCAGCGGGATCGATACGACATTCGGACACGAGCCTATCGACCGCCGTCAGAACGGCGCGGCTGGGATCGTCAGGCGTGCTCGGCACCTTGGCGAGAAAAGAGAAACCGTCGGGCCCTCGGCAAACCATATCGGTGAAGGTGCCGCCCGTATCGATGCCGATCTCAAATCGTGGTGGGTGTGCATTCATGGTCGGATGTCGCGTCGCCCGCCGTTCGGGGCTCCCTCTCCTTTGCCGTGACGCCTAGTGCCGTGGCGGTTCGGCCCGCGCACCCGAACGCAGAGCATCGACGACAAAGGTCTTGAGCAGCGCACGCTGCCGGGCGAAGAAGGCTTCGTCCTTCTCGAACACGCTGTAGAAAGCGAAGCCGCGCAGCATGGCCAACGTCGTATGCATCACGTCGACGACAACCTGCTCGGAGGCGGCGTCGTCCCTGAAGAAGGACCACCAGAGGTCGGCGAAGATCCTGAGCGACCGGGAACGATGGGCGACCGCCTCCTCGCGCAGATGCGGCTCGGCGCGGGTGCCGAGAAACAACTCCCAAACGGCGACGTAGCGCGGACTGCAATAGACGTCCCACAATCGGGCGACGAGGGTCTCGACCCGGCTTTCGAGGGCCTCGCCCCTCCCGGGATCCATGCTCATCTGCGTCGTCAATTCGAGCAGCAGCTGATCGAAAGTCTCCATCAGCAGCTCGTCCTTCGAGCCGAAATGATGCTGCATGGCGCCGAGCGAAACGCCCGCGCGCCGGGCGATCCGGGTCGTCGTCGCGTTAGCGTAGCCGCCTTCGGCAAGCAGGCCGATGGTCGCTTCGATGAGCGCGTTGCGCGTCTCGGCGCGGCGCTCTTCCTGTGTCCGGCGTCGGGGCTTGTTCGGATGTGCAGGCGCGTTCGCGGCCACAGGTTCATTGTCCATCAGCGTATCCCTTTCTCATATATAACATACAATAATTGTTTATTATATTGTCAAGATAATTCGCTGAATGAAATCTCGGGATACCGCCAAGGCTGGCCGGCACGGTTCGGTACGTCATGGAGATCAAGAATTCCGAAAGCCTGAATCCGCCCGGTTAAGTCACCTTGGATGCTCCAAGATGAGCGACGGTCGAGCGGGTGCCGATCGACGACGCGGACCTGAGCCGCAAGCGGCGCGCCGAAGTCGTCGACAAGATGCCGGCGGCCTACATCCTGCTGGACGGGATTAAGGCGGGGTGAGATCAGCTGCCGTAGCTCGCCTGTCCCCTGCTTCTCGCCAGCTTTCCCGCTCTGGCCTCGGCGATCGTCGCCTCGAGATCGGCGGCGAATGGATCGACGATTGCGCCGTGGCGGAAGTTTAGAAGCAGGTTCATGCCGGCCGGGTCGACCAGGGGCCCGAACCGCCAGCCCTTCGCCGTCATCCCGTCGCGGACCGCGGCCATGTCCGGCACCCCGTCACCGCCGATGCCGAGAATGCCGGCCATCGGCCGGCCGAGAACGCGAACACCGTCAATACGGTCGACCTCGGCCGTCAAAAGACGCCTGACCTTCAGGATCGTTTCGACGCGGTCGCGGTAGCCCTCGTAGCCCAGGTAGTTCATCACGGCCCAGGCGGAGGCAACGGCACCGCCCGGCCGCGAGCCCGCGATCGTCATCGTGGTGAACGCGCCGGTCGGCCAATCGTCGAACGAGAACCTCTGGAAGTCGCCGAGCGCCCGGTCACGGACCAGTAGTAGCGATGCACCGCGGCTGACGTAGCCGTATTTGTGCAGGTCGACCGACATCGAGGTAACGCCAGCCAGCGAAAAGTCGAAATCCGGAACCGGCTCGCCAAGGTCGCGCGCGAAAGGCAGAAAGAATCCGCCGACACAGGCATCGACGTGGAGCCAGAGGCGATGCCGGGCCGCCAAGGCCGCCAGTTCGGCAACCGGATCGACGGAGCCGACCGGATAAGGCGGCGCAGAGCCGACGATCATGACGGTGTTGTCGTTGATCGCGGCGGCCATCACCGACGGGTCCGCGCGGAAATCCCGGTCGGTCGGCACGCGCACGACCCGCAGGCCGAGCATGTCCGCGGCCTTGTTGAAGGCAGCATGACCGGTTCGCGCGACCACGATCTCGCCGGGGCCGGTCATCGGCCGCATGGCGCGCGCCTGGTCGCGGGCGGCCTTTACAGCCAGGATGATGCTTTCGGTTCCGCCCGACGTCATCGTGCCGCCGGCGGCGTCCGGCGCATTCAGCAGTTCGAGCACCATGCCGACGACCTTGTCGGCCATGGCAGGCAGGCTGGGATAGAGAAGATTGCCGTAGAGAAGGTTGTCCCCGCGGAAAAGCGTGTAGGCCTCCCACGCCACGCGCGCGACGTCCTCGCCCGCATCGTAAGCGGCCTTGAGATTGCTCAGGTCGTTCCACTCGAGATCGCCAGCACGACGCCGTTGCAACTCGTCCCGCAGATCCGGCCAGGCACGTCCCTGCCGGGCGAACTTCCGGTTACTCCCCGCGTTGTCCCCCACTGTGTCATCTCCCGGCTAACGGCAATCGGTCCTGCGCCTCGGACGGCGTCTCCGTAATTTTGTTATATCAAATATAATTGGCTGTCAATGTGGAGGATAACGCCGATAGGACCGGATAGCCAATCGAGTATTCGGCTTTATATATGAATTTAGGCGACCATTGCGATACGGCTGTAATTTGATTCAAATTTTGCTATAACAAATTTGTTGCCGCAAAATGGGGCGCGTGCTAGTGAATCGGCGATGCCAAGCAACAACGCCACGCATAAGCACGGCGGATTAAGGGAGCAAACGCGGGAGAGACATGCCGAACAGTCAGCCACTATCGGCAATCGAGACCGCCGGCCCGGAAGCCACGTCGGACCAGCGGGACGATGCGCGACCGTCGACAGGCGTAGGCGCCCCCGTCGAGATCCGCGGCCTGTCGAAGCATTTCGGCCGCGTCGTCGCAATCGATGACGTTTCGTTAGACATAAATCCGGGCGAGTTCGTCGCCCTGCTCGGGCCAAGCGGGTCGGGCAAGACCACGATATTGATGTCCATCGCCGGCTTCGAGCAACCGACCTCGGGCCGGATACGCGTCGCCGGCCGCGACGTCGTACCGCTGCCGGCGAACAAACGAAATATCGGCATGGTGTTCCAGAAGTATGCGCTGTTTCCGCATCTTTCAGTCGCCGATAACATCTCCTTTCCCCTGGAAATGCGCGGCTGGGCCAAAAGCCGGCGTGCGGAAGCCGTACAACGCGCGCTGGAGACCGTGCGTCTGGAAGGCTACGCGGAACGGATGCCGTCCCAGCTCTCCGGCGGTCAGCAGCAGAGGGTCGCGCTGGCCCGCGCCATCGTTTTCGAGCCGCCCGTGCTGTTGATGGACGAGCCGCTCGGCGCACTCGACAAGAAGCTTCGCGAAGAGCTGCAGCTCGAGATCAAGCGCCTGCAACAGCGACTCGGCATCACCGTGCTGTTCGTAACCCACGACCAGGGCGAGGCGCTCGCCATGGCCGACCGCGTGGCCGTCATGAACCAAGGCCGCATCGAGCAGATCGACACGCCACAGGTCCTGTACAACGAGCCGGAGACGCTGTTCGTCGCGGATTTCGTCGGCGACTCGAACCTCCTGACAGGCGTCATGGCCGATGCCGGCCCGCCGGGCCTCGGGCGTCTGCGACTGACCGCCGGCGATTGCGTGTCGGGTCGCGTGGCGACGAGCGGCGACGGGAATCCGGCGGCGGGCCGGCCGGCGACGCTGATGGTTCGCCCGGAGAACGTGAGGCTCCGCCCCGCCGAAACATGGGGGACGAGCGATGGGCCGACCGGCACAGTGCGCGACATCGTCTTCGGCGGCGCAACGAACATGTTCGTGGTGGAGCTTCACGGTGGGGAACTGCGCGCCCAAATTCCGGCGGGCCCGGGCGGCAACGGCCGGATCGGCGTCGGCGACCGCGTCGAGATTTCGTGGGACGACCGCAACGCCATGATTTTCCCGGCCGAGCGGAGCACCTGATCGATGACCGCCGTCACGGTCGGCAGGACGAAAACCGCTTCCGGAAGCGGCCGGTTCGCCGTGCGGTCGTCGGGGCGCGAGCTGTCGCCGACAATCAGCTGGCTGATCCTTCTGCCGACCCTGGTCCTGTTTGCCTTCGTCTTCGTCGCACCCGTATTGGGCCTGGTCAAGACGAGCCTGTTCGATCCGGACTTCACGTTCCGCCACTACCGCCTGCTGTTCACCGAGGAACTGTTTATCCGGATCATCTGGCGCACGCTTTGGATAAGCGCCCTAGTCGCGCTGCTCACGCTCCTGCTCGGCTATCCGGTGGCGCTTCTGATGGCGCGGCTCAAGGGCTATGGCGCGCTGATCATCGCCGGCTGCGTCCTGCTGCCGCTTTGGATCAGCGTCCTTGTCCGCAGCTACGCCTGGGTGGTGCTGTTGGCGAAGAACGGCGTCGTTACGGCGACGTTGCGCGACCTCGGGCTGATCGGCGAGAGCACCCGTTTCATGTATACGGACGGCGCCGTAATCGTGGCCATGACCCATGTGCTGCTGCCGTTCATGGTCCTGCCGCTTTACGCCAGCCTGAACGCCATCTCGGACGACCTGGTGCGGGCGGCGAGAGGATTGGGCGCGAGCGACCTGCGCGCGTTCTTCAGGGTGACCTTGCCGCTCAGCCTGCCCGGCGTCACTTCCGGCGTGATCCTGGTTTTCGTCATCTCGCTCGGCTTCTTCGTTACCCCTGCCCTGGTCGGCGGCCCGAAGTCGATGATGGCAGCGATGCTGATCGGTCAGGAAGCGTCCTACGGCGGCAATTGGGGGCTGGCCGCCGCTCTGTCTGCGGTCCTGTTCATCGGCGCGCTTGCGATCGTCGCGATGTTCGGCCGTTTCATCCGCCTGGACGGCAGCGCGGCGGGGGGCGGCCGATGACTGCGCGGACGGCATATGGGCGAATCGGTCCGGGCGGCGCCCTGGTCATGGCCTTCGCCTATGCGGTGATCGCTTTCCTGGTGCTGCCGGTCCTGCTGGTCGTGCCGATGAGCTTTTCCGACACCGCCTATCTGTCGTTCCCGCCGCAAGGCTTCACGCTGAAATGGTACGTCGAGATCTTCACGGAACCGATGTGGATCCGGCCGACGCTGTTCAGCCTGGAGATCGCGCTGCTGGTTTCGGCCTTGTCATCCGTGCTCGGCACGGCGGCGGCGCTCGCACTGGTGCGCGGTCGGTTTCGCGGCAAGACGGCGGTGCGGCTGCTGATCATCTCACCGATCATCGCGCCGAACGTCGTTGTCGCGATCGCGATGTTCTTCGCCTTTGTCGAAGTGGGACTGATCGGCAACCTGGGCGCGTTCGTCATGGGCCACTCGGTCCTGAGTATCCCATTCGTAATGTTGACCGTATCGGCGGCGTTGCATCGCTTCGACCCGGACCTGGAGCTTGCCGCGATGAACCTGGGAGCGAACCGCTGGACGGCCTTCCGGCGGGTAACGCTGCCGATCATCATGCCCGGCGTCGCCAGCGGCGCGATCTTCTCGTTCATCATTTCGTTCGACGAGCCGGTGATCAGCTACTTCGTGTCGAGCGTCCGACAAGCGACGCTGCCGCGAATCATGTTCCAGAACATAGAGACAAGCGTGCAGCCCAACGTGGCGGCGATCTCGACGGTGCTGATGCTGTTGTCGGTGCTGTTGCTGTCGCTGACCTGGCTGTTGCGCCGCGGACAGGCGCAACGCCTGCCGGAAACGTCTCCATGAAAGGAAGACAAGGCCTGAATGCGGTTGAAGTCGGCCGCGATAGAACCAAAGGGAGGAAAAAATGGCCAATTTACGAAGACTAGCCGCGGTCCTGTGCAGCGCCGGCGTCCTGATCAGCGGGGTTGCCGCGACCTCCGCTGCCGAGGAACTCGTCGTCGTCTCGACCGGCGGCAGCTTCGGGGCGGCACTGAAGAAGATTTTCTTCGATCCGTTCACCGCGGAGACGGGAATCGAGATCATCCACGTTCCGGCCACGGTCCAGCAGCAAAACGGCAAACTGCGGGCCATGCTGAAGGCGGACAACGTCGAATACGATGTGCTGACCACCACAGACGACGCGGTGATCGGCGACGCCGAGGTTTACCAGGAGCTCGACTGCGCCAAAGTCCCGAATGCGGCCCAATATGGCGTACCAGGCACATGCAGCGGCCGCAGCCTTCTGCGCACGGCCGGCGCCAGCATGCTGGTTTACAAAACCGATGCTTTCCCGGCCGGCGGCCCTCGGACCTGGTCGGATTTCTGGAATATCGAGAGATTTCCCGGCGCCCGTTGCCTGATCGGCGGGACAACAGAGAACCATATTCCGCTGCTCGCCGCACTGTCGGCAGACGGCGTGCCGCCCGAGGAGCTTTTCCCAATCGACATGGACCGGGCGGTTCGCAAACTGGAGGAGTTGAAACCGCACGTGGCGGCCTATTGGAGCAGCTATTCCCAAAGCCAGCAGTTGCTGCGCGACGGCGAGTGCGTCGCGTCGATCATGACCAACGGCCGGGCGATGTCGCTGAGGAACGAGGGCTTTCCGCTGACCCTGGTTTGGCAGGGAGCGTTCAGCAACTCGGCGGGCTGGGGGATCGCTGCGAAGGCGCCGAACCGGGAGGCGGCATACAAATTTCTGGATTACTGGATGAAACGGCCGGAGGCACATCTGGCGTTCTACAGGAAATTCTTCTATGGCACCGCCAACCGGGATGTCCTTAAGCTGCTCAGCGCCGAGGAGCAGGCAGACTACTACGCGCATCCGGAAAACTTCGTCGGCCAGATTGCGCTGGACACGAAGTGGATCGGCGAGAATCTCGATACGATCCGGCGCCGCTACGCGGACTTCCTGTCTCGGTAGCGCGGGATGCGGCAAGATCGACTTGTCTATCGGGCACGCCGACGCCGCGTCGGCGTGCCCGGCCCTTAAACAATGTGACCGTCAAGCGTTTGGATTGAAGCTATGGACGATGTTCTGACCGCACCCGAGCTGCAGCCACTGACAGACAAAAAGACCCTGACCGAGCGCGTCTATCGTCAACTGAAGCGCGCCCTCAAGTCAGGCTCGTTCGAGCCGGGCCAGAGAATCACCAACCGGGCCGTGGCCGGCGCCCTGGATGTCAGCATGACGCCGGCCCGCGAAGCGCTTTGGCGGCTGGTTGCGGAAGGCGCTTTGGATGTCGTCGGCCCGAAGACCATCATCGTGCCCGTCCTGTCGCCGAAGCGGTACGACGAGATAATCGGGATTCGGCTGGCGCTCGAAGGCATGGCGGCCGAGGCGGCCGCCGGGAATGCCGACATCGCCTTTATCGAGGAACTGGAAGCGATCCAGGTGGCTTTCGCGTCCCTCCGCACGAAGCGGGACTATCGCGCGGCGCTGGAGATGAACGAGAGATTTCATTTCACCCTGTATGAAAGAGCCGACCAGCCAAGGCTGCTGGCCATGATCGAGAGCCTATGGGTATCGTTCGGTCCGTCCCTGCGCCTGCTCTACCCGCGATTCGAGCGACGCGAAGACGGCGTCCGGCCCCACCAGGACGTGATCCGAGGGCTCCGGGCCGGCGATGCCCAGAGGGTCAGGGCGGCGATCGAGGAAGACCTCAGAGTCGGTCGAGACAAGATCATTCCGATGTTGGCGGCACGCGGCGGCGGTCGGCAAGGCAAGTAACCGCGCCACCGACAAAGAGATACCCGCATGTCCGACGAACTGGCCCTGCTTTCCGCAACCGAATTGCTGCGGCACTATCGCAACAAGACCGCCTCCCCAGTCGAGGCGACCAAAGCGGCGCTCGACCGCATCGACAAGTACGATCAGGCGTTGAACGCGTTCCGTTTTGTGGCCCATGACGATGCCCTGGCCGCCGCCAAGGACGCCGAGGCGCGATGGATGCGCGGCGAACCGCAAGGCCTTGTCGACGGCGTGCCGACGACGATCAAAGACAGCCATCCCGTCAAAGGATGGTCCACCCTGCACGGCTCCCGCACCGTCTCCGAGCCAGGCCCCGAGGCGGCGGACGCCCCGCATGTCGCCCGCCTGCGCGAGCATGGCGCCGTCTTCCTGGGCAAGACCACGCTTTGCGAATTCGGCTGGAAATGCGTGACCGACAGTCCTTTGACCGGCATCAGCCGCAACCCGTGGGACCCGGCGAAAACCTGCGGCGGCAGCAGCGGCGGCGCCGCGATTGCCGCCGCGACCGGCATGGGCGCCCTGCATCTCGGCGGCGACGGCGGCGGATCGATCAGGGCGCCGGCGGCCTTGTGCGGTCTGTTCGGCATCAAGGCCACTTACGGCCGCGTACCGCGATATCCTGCCGAATCCTTCATCGCCTGTGCCCATTTCGGCCCTCTGACCAGAACCGTCGGCGACGCCGCCCTCGCCATGACGGTCATCACCGAACCCGACTATCGCGACGCCTTTGCGTTGGCTTACGACAACCGCGACTATCGCGTTGGACTGAGCGACGGGGTGAAGGGTCTTCGCATCGGCTATAGCGCGGACCTCGGACATGCGGCGGTCGATCCGGAAGTCGCGGCAATCGTCGCCAACGCCGTCGCCGTATTCGAGGAACTTGGCGCGACCGTCGAGGCGGTCGATCCCGGTCTCGGCAATACCTTCGAGGCTTACAAAGTCATGAACGCCGCCTATCAGGTGCCCAAGATCCGGGACAAGGCCGAAGAGCAGATCGCCGTGATGGATCCGACCCTGGTCGCAAACGCCCGGTTCGGCGAGACCCTGTCGGCGTTCGACCTGCTGGAAGCCGGCAAGGTTCGAGCGGATATGGCGTTCAAGATGGCCGAATTCCATCAGACCTACGATCTCCTTATCACGCCGACGCTGCCGGTCGCCGCTTTTGACGCGGGCCACAACAATCCGCCCGCGTTGGAAGAGGCAGCCAGCGCCGAGGACAGCCTGTTTTGCCTGTTCAACAATTTTCTGTATCAGGTCAACTACACGCATCAGCCCGCGGCGAGCGTGCCCTGCGGTTTCACCGACGCCGGGCTACCTGTCGGTTTCCAGATCATTGGTCCGCGTTTCTCGGACCAACAGGTTTTGTCGGCCGGTCAGGCGTTCGAGGCAGTGCATCCGTTCACGATGCCAAGCGCCGGGCAACTGCCCTGCCTGGACGAGGCCGACTGACGCGAAGCGACCGTTCCCAGTTCGGCTAAGGCGACGGCCGCCCGTGCAGCGGCTGTTGATCGGCGACGCGGACCTAAGCCGCAAACGGCGGGCGCAAGTCGTCGACAAGATGGCCGCCGCCTACATCCTGCGGGGCGCGCTGGACCGGATGAAGGCGGGATGAAGCGATGGACCGGGGTTCGTAGGTTCAAATCCTGCCCCCGCAGCCAACTCTGTAGACTCTTCAGTGAGGCCCTCCCCACCGGAGGGCTTCGCCTTTTGCGTCGCCAGCGAAAGAGTGCCCGCCAGCTTGCCTTCCCGTACGTGGCGGAGCCTTGCCAACGGCCCAGACCGGGCATCACGCGCTAGCGGAGCCAGCCAGCCGCAGATGGTACTCAAGCTTGCCGGGCCACAGGCTCGGATGCAAGATGGTACCCGTCTGACCATGCGCTACGACATCGACACATATCACGACCATGCCCGCCCATTTTTTGGCGTAAAGCTGCTCACGCCCAGAGAGGAGTTCCTGGCAGACGTTACATTTCTGCTGCACGCCAATCTGATCGCGACGGACGTCAAGTTCTCCAACCAAATAATGGATCGGAATCCAAAGCGGATCACCGAATTCGACACTGAGTATGTCCTGCTCGAGACCTATTCGCGCGGGCACACGCGCGGTCTCTCCGACGGGCAGCACATGACACTCGTCAACCCCGGCGTCGTCCACCTGATAGACTGGTCGCGGAGCTATATCGGTGTTACCAACAACGCTGAGGGCTTTGGCGTTCAGATTCCCCATTCTGTACTTGACTACGACCCCTCAAAACATCCCGCTTATCTAGCGCTCCCGATGGAATCAAACCGCGGCCGGCTACTGTCCCTCAGCCTGCAGCTATTTGTCGAGGCGTTGCGCCGCGGCCCGTCGCGGGATGCGGAGATGCTCGGAACGGCCGTCATCGGGCTGGTTCGCACTTGCCTGTTGCGAGAGCGCGACTGGGATCGGGACCCGGCGCAGGACAAGTCCCGACGCGCCCTGATCGAAGAGCATATTCGGCGCAATCTCGGTCCCGGACCCCTCGACATCGACCGGGTTTGCCGTGATCTCGGCATGTCGCGGGCCACCCTCTACCGTACCCTTGGCGGCGGCATCGAACGGTTCGTCAAAAGCGAGCGGCTGAACAAATGTTTCACTGAGCTTGCCAGAGGCAAGAGGGAGGTCGGCGCCGTGCGCCGGGTGGCGGAGCGTTGGGGGTTCTACGATCCAGGCCATTTCCGCCGCAGTTTTCGGGCGTCGTTCGGTATTTCGCCGTCCGATTGCCTGGACGGCCCGCGGTCGCAGGACGGCCGCCATGCTTCAAACGCCGTCGATCACCCGGTCATGCAGATTCTCCGCGATCGCCGGACGGCGACCGAAACGCTTCGGTAGCGATGGTCCGTTGCCAACGCCCCCGCGAGACCCGACTCGCCTGAGGAAGCGCGGGGCTTCGCCCGACTGACCATCCCCGCCGGCATCGGCGTGAGACGCAGAGACTACAAACTTGAGACGCTCAGCCCTTGGCGAGGGGTACACCCCGGCTACAGTAGAAACTGGGCGGCCAGCGTGAAACGCCCGAAGAAAATTGCGTTTTCCTTCGATAGATAGTCATCAGACGCTGATCGCGTCATTTAGTTGTTTGGGAGGATACCTCGGTGCGTAATTTGATTGGGAGATCGATACCGGTTTTGACGGCCTTGGCTGCCTTATTTGTTGCGACATTTGCAACGCCCGCGCACGCAACGCTTGTACAGATCAATGTCACGGCACAGAACAATACGGGTGATGCACTTCTCAACATGGCGATCCCCGACGCAGAAATCGTCAGTTTCAGCATGCTGGCGGATGTACCTCCAGGTGTGCCGATCGCAGTCAGTTTCTTTAACTCGGCGTCCGGCGCGACCACTTGGAACAATGGAGGGCCGCAGTCCATGGCGATCACAGGAGGCGCTCTAGCCGGGATCGTCTCGACTGGTCTTGCGGACATTATCAGTGTCAGTACACCACAGTTTTTCGGATCTACTGAACTCCGGGGGTTCTTTGTCGAGATCGATATAGGCGTCAATCCGTTTTCGACCTCGGAGGAATTCGCAGATCTGCTTTTGACCAGTACTGTCGTTCGTTTCTTCGCGGCTAGAGGGAGTAGTAGCAATACAGGCGGCGGCCCCATCGAACTGGACATTCTTGCCTTTGACATAGCACCAGGTGTGGCGAATAACGTTCCGGCCCCAGCCTCTTCATTAGCATTTTTGATCTTGGGTGCCGCTGTTTTGGGACTTTGGCGTCGGACATAAGAGAGAACGGGTGTCGACGGCTTGGCGCTGCATTCCATGAGCATAGAGCGCAGCAATGGAAAGCACCCAAGTTATCGCCCGTCACTGGTCCGACCAGGACTTCAAGGCGCAGTTGTTGAGTGACCCAATGACATACCGCGCCTGTGCAGTTGCCAAGATATCGATTTAGCTAACTGGGCGCCGATGCCGCTTTTGGCCGATTTGGAGGCAAGAAGATGCCTGAGGCCAATGCCAAGCGGTGGGAGGCGTTCAGGCCGCAAACGTGGCAAAGGCCTTGATAGCGAAATTGCATCGCTGGCCTGCAGATGAGCAAACTCTGGAGGAACTAATGCTCAAATATTGTGTTCGTGTATGCCTACTCTCAGCCTTCTTTGCTTTGAGCGGAACAGCCCAAGCTGCACTGATGCGGGTGGATTTTAGCGGATCTACATCGCTGTCGGGCGCTTATGATGGGCATTTTATATTTGATATCAGCGGATTTGATCCCAATGCCCTTACCTTTAGGCCGGTGCCCGGTCCGGAGGTCGAGTTGCAGTTTCGCCTCAACGGATTTGAGTTGTTCGATGAGACCTCAGCATCGCTCTTTGCCGTGGAAATCAGGGGAGGCAGTTTGATAGATTGGCTGATAGGGGGGGATCTCTCTGGAAGTGCCTTCAGCTCGTTTGCATTGCCCGATTTCGATGTGCAATCCACTAACGGCGGGGCCTTCCAGGACACACCCGGTGTAATCGAAAGACTCGGAAGCCCTGAATGGCGTATTTCCACTATTGTTGAAGTACCCGATGAAGAAGTACCCGGGCCCAATACACTCGCCCTTTTCGCTATTGGCCTGGCCGGCCTTGGCTTTGCGGTGAGGCGCAGGAAGGGATAGTTCTACCTTCTCAAGCCGTACCGGTCCTGGCGGCGCAGTGGCATGCCTCAATCCGCTTGATGTCTCCAAAAAAGGTCCTCGAGCGCGGTTTCTGATGGGTCGCTGTCATCCTTGCGATTCGCATGCCACTGCGCTAGCCCCAGGAGACAGTCCAGCCCTTACCATTGATGGATCTTGTCGAACAGTTCCCGACGGCCAATCGGTTGAGCAACGAAGTCGCTAAACAACGATTCGTCATCCATGGCCAGAAGCTCGCATTCCAAGGTGGCGAAGAAGCTCTCGCACATGGCGTTGTCGTAGGTATCCCCGACGGATCCCATGGACAGGCGGACCCGTTTGCCGGGCGTGGTCGTTCGAGCGGCCTTGCGGCAGCTCACGCCTTTGAGGCCGGCTGCTCTCATCAAGTCGCTCAACGCGCCTACGGTAGATCCGAAGCTCTTTTCGCGGCTTGTCAAATCGACTAAGAATGAATTCTTGTTTGCCTGAACTGCCCTCAAGTCGTTGAAAAACTGAGACTTTGAGGAAGTTTTAGACCCATCGCTGAAAAAATGTCGCAAAGTACAAATCCTGCCCAGACGACCAGCCTTCAGACATTCTTTCTCACTGGAAGCCTGTCAATGCGAAAGAGTCTGTGTAGTCCAAATCCCGCCCCCGCAACCAAACTATCCCAATGAATTCAATGAATTAGAAGAAAGGCTCGCTTGTTTCTAAGCGAGCCTTTCGAAGTTTATAGCATATTTATAGCAGGTGGTGATGAAGCCCCGAGTGGGCAAAGTGCGACAGCGTGCGTTTTGGGACCGGCCCCAAGACGTTCAAGCCGAGCGCAGAACGGGACGACCGCGCGATCGCCTGCGTTCCGTCACATGCGTGGTCGCCAGGCTGGCTGTTCGTTCACAATAGATCGTCATCCGCCGTCTGATCGGTTCGGCCGGCAAACCGCCACGCCAGGGTTTCGCTCGCGTGGAAGGGGACAACGCGCACAGTTTCATCGCCCATCAGCTCGGGCACGTCCTGCGGCTCTCGCCGCAGCGCGACCGTTCCCTCGTTGAGCGGGAGGCCGTAAAAGCGCGAGCCGAACTCCGATGCGAAAGCCTCCAGCCGGTCAAGAGCGCCTTCCTCTTCGAACGTCTGGGCATAACTCTCGAGCGCCGTCGGCGCGCTGAAGATCCCGGCGCAGCCGCAGGCGCTTTCCTTTTCATGCTTCTGGTGGGGCGCTGAGTCGGTCCCGAGGAAGAATTTGGGATTGCCCGATGTCGCCGCCTTGCGCAACGCCTCCTTGTGACGGCGGCGCTTGGCAACGGGTAGACAGTATGCATGCGGACGCAGCCCGCCTTCGAACATGGCGTTGCGGTCGATCCGCAGATGGTGCGCCGTTATCGTCGCCGCCAGGTTCGATCCCGCCGCCTCGACGAAGCGAACCGAATCTTCGGTGGTGATATGCTCCAGCACCACCTTGAGGCCTGAAAAGTCTGCCAGCACCGGCGTCAGAACCTTCTCAAGGAACACGGCCTCGCGGTCGAAGATGTCGATATCCGGCGACACCACTTCGCCATGCACCAAGAGCGGCATGCCGATGGCCTCCATGCGCTCCAGCACCGGCCAGATCTTGCGCACATCCGTGACGCCATCCGCGGAATTGGTCGTGGCCCCCGCCGGATAGAGTTTGCATGCCGTAAAGACGCCGTCCTTGAACCCTGTCGCGATCTCTTCCGGATCGATCTCATCGGTGAGGTAAGCCGTCATCAGCGGCGTGAAGCGGCATCCTTCGGGGAGCGTGTCCAGAATGCGCGTTCGATAGGCCTCGGCCGCTGAGGCCGTCGTCACTGGCGGGACCAGGTTCGGCATCACGATGGCGCGGGCAAACTGCCGCGCGGTGTAGTTGGCGGCGAAGGTTAACATGGCGCCATCACGGAAATGCACGTGCCAATCGTCCGGCTGGCGAAGCATCAAAACGTCATCAGTATGTTGGGGCGGCATCTTGCCGCCATCATCTTCGGCTATGGCTTAATCTCCTTGATTACGGACTTGCACCCTTTCATCGCTTTTACACCGATGCGGTCAGTCTTATCGAGTTTTCAGATGGACAAAGTGTCGCCTGAGATCAAGTAATAAAGAACCGCACCGGCACTACAAATTTCAGCCGTTCCTTATTCACGTCATCCGGAATTGGTGGAAACGGCTGCGCGCGCATCCTCGCAATGGTCCTGACGTGCCCCCAGAACTGGTCATTCAGCCTGAGAGTTCGACTGCTTGAGTTTGTCCTTTGCGGGCGCGTTTCCGGTTGAAGTCGTGGAGATGGAGAAGAACCGCCGCATCATCCTGCAGTGGGCGGCCGACGACGGCGCCGATGATCCGGCCGGCGCTTATAGCACGACCGTCACGATGCGGTTCGAGTCGCTGGACGATGGGTGAACGCTCGTCTCCATCGCTGAGGAGGGTTGGCGCAAGACGGACGTCGGCCTTGAATCTTCCTAATGGCAATTGCGGCGGCTGGATGCAGATGCTCTGCGCCATGAAGGCCTGGCTGGAGCATGGGGTGAACCTGCGCGAGGGCATGTTCAAGTAAAGCAGCGCTCGTGGCGAGGCGCTCTTCAATCCCTTTGCCGGCGTTTCCGCTTCCCCCTTGCGATCTCTGTGGCGAGTGCTTCGAACTTCGGTTCCCAGAACCGCCGGAATGGGGCGAGCCAGTGGTCGACTTCTTCAAGGCCTGAGGCGTTGAGGGCGTAGATGCGGCGAGTGCCCTCCTCGGTCACCGTCGCGAACCCGTTCTCTCGCAACGTCCTGAGATGCTGCGAAACGGCCGGCTGGGTGATCCCGAATTCCCCACCCACGATCTCAACAATCGCACCGGAGGAAAGTTCGTGATCGCACAGCAGTTCGAGGATACGCCTGCGCACCGGATCGCCAAGTACATCAAAAGCGTGCATCACTTGCCCACATAAGCCGCACCCGTGCGCGCCGCCATGGCGCGCGCGACGTCGGGTGCTTCACCAGCCGCGATGTGCGCTGCCCCCCAAGCGTCAGCGCAGGCGCGCATGAACGCCTTGCCCGCATCCGAAGCCATCCAGGCGTCGTTGGCTTCGCGGTCGATCGGCGCGCCGCCGCTGTCCAGGTGAAGGGCCAGGCCGAGGAACGACAGGTCCCAGCCGACGCCGGTCGCGCCGGGGCCGAATTGCGTCCAGTGCTCTTCGCCGGCTTCGTCCTTCAACATTGTATGTTCAAGCGTCAGGCGCGTGCCGTGCCCGTCAAACGCGAGCCGGACGGTCACCCAGCTCACATGCCCGCCGAATTCCCAGGTCGCGTCCAGCGCCTCGGGTGGGTCGCATCGGGTAATCTCACCTGCGGCATTGCCCTCCAACTGATATCGGCCGCCGAGCCGGAGATCCCCTGTGATCGGCAGGAACCAGCGGGGAATGCGTTCGATATTGGTGAGCGCGTCCCAAAGGTCGTCCGGATCGGTGGCGTAGGTGCGCGCGCCGCTCACGACACGAACTGGTTTGCCGTCATATGTGGCGCCCCTAACCTCACGAAACTCGGCGCCGAGCGCGTCGCTGTAGTCCATTGCCATATTTCGACTCTTCGTATAAGGAAAGACTAATATAAACTATCACTTATATCAAGTTGATTGATGACAGCCCTGTTGGGATTGCGGCTAGACATTACCGATTGCTTGCGGACGCGCCACCGACCGATGTGGGCCAGAGAACGGACCGCTCTCTCCCGCGAGAGCGGTCCGTTCTCCGGCCGATTGCAGCCGTTGCCATGCTGATACTGTGATTGTGGGCCAGTCTACTCGTCCGAAGGCGTCCTATCGACGACCTTGGACCACTATGCCGCCGTTTGGAAAAGACCCTGCTGCTGTCGACGGGTGCGGGCCCCCGCAACCAGTTAAGTCAGTAACTTAGAATAGCTACGGGACTTTCTGTTTTGACGATAGATAGAGACTGTCGCAACGCGCTTTCCAGCAACGCGCGCATACCGAAATGGTCGGCAGCTCAATTTTCATGCTAGCGGCGTCTCGAGTTGAAGACCTTCGGCCACGGCTCCGAAGATGTCGCCGATCGCGTGTTGAGGCAGAGCAGCAATCGCGTTTGGCCGGTCCCCGCGATCGGCGGCGACCGGTGCACGATTCCGCTGCCCGACCCGGCGCAGCTTCCCTTGAACATCGCCACATCGTGTGTGCGGAGGCGCTCCAACGGTCCTTTGAACCGCTTCTGCTCACGCAATGCCCGCGCGGCGTCATGCGGCTGGACCCACTCGGTCGCGGGGCCGCGGTACGTCGTCAGCAGGCGCGCGTCTACGCAGTCGCGGTGGAACTTCCAGCAGGCGTTGTTGCCGACGCGCTCCAGCCGAACATCGACGAGATCACTTCGGGTGATATCAGCAAAAGCCGAGACGAGATTATGGACGTCGCCGATCAGCAGGTCTCGCATGTCGCCCGGCGGCATACCGCAGTCATCCAAATGCGGTTCCACCGCCCGTCGAAGGTCGCTCGGTCGGACAAGAACCCGTATGTCAGGAAGACACGAGGCGTCCATGTCTTCGAGCCACGTCCTCAAGCGAAGGGGAGGCACGCGCCGCCAGATCACGAGTTCCAGGTCGGGTCTTTCGATGTCCGCGAGGCCTTCCACCGAGCCGCATGTCACAACGCCTCCGGCTAGTCGGGCCGATGTCTCGGTGACCTCAATCGCCGCCATATCAGAGCGACTCCCTGATCATGGCCTCAAAGTCATCCTCCGCCGCCCTGCGCGGATTGGTCAGGGCAGACAGATCTTTCTTCGCATACGTGATCAGGTCGGGAATGTCTTCCTCCTGAACGCCCATAGCGCTCAGGCCCGACGGCAGACCGATGTCGGCGTTCATGGCGGACACCGCGTCGGCAATGTCGGCACCGGGCGCCAATCCCATGGCTTGGCGGAGGCGATCATATTTCTCACCGCAATCAGGAGCATTGAAGCGCAGCACCGCAGGCAGGAAAACCGCGTTCAGGGTGCCGTGATGGAGATTCAAGCGCTCGATACGTCCCGCGGCATGGCTCAGGGCGTGAACCGCACCCAGGCCCTTAATGAACGACATCGCCCCTTCCGTCGAGCACATCATCATCTGCCAGCGGGCCTCGCGATCCTTGCCGTCCCTCACCGCTTTCGGCAGGTAGCGCCAACCCCGCCACAGACCGTCCAGAGCCACGCCATCGGCGGGCGGGTTGATCGTCGGAGTCAGGAGCGCCTCGATGCAATGTGTGATGGCATCCATGCCGGTTGCCGCCGTCATTGTCTCGGGCAAACCCAAAGTCAGTTCGGGATCGCAGATGGCTGCTTTGGGAAGGAAGAGCGGGCTTGCGAAGGTCAGCTTGCGCCCGTCGTCCAGAATGATGACGAACCCGACGGAAACCTCACTGCCCGTTCCGGCCGTGGTTGGCACGGCAACCAAGGGCGCGACCGACTTGATAAGCTTTCCACCGCCGGCCAGGGGATCGAATTGTGCGAGCGGGCCTCCGCTGCCAGCAAGCAGCGCGACAGCCTTGCCCAGATCCATCGCGGACCCGCCACCGACGGCGAGAACGCCATCACACCCGTCAGACGTATACTGATCGAGTGCCTTCAGGACGGCGGCTTCAGTTGGATTTCCGGGCGTACCGTCGAAGAGCGAGGTCGGTACATCCGCCTCAAGCGCGCTCGTTACTCTTTCGACAAGTCCCGCTGCCCTGACGCCCGCGTCCGTGGCGATGAACGGCTTGGAGATCCCCGCTTTGCGCAGCTCGGCCGGGACTTGCTGCACGGCTCCGAAATCGAAGTGGGTCGTCGTCAAATATGTCAGCGTTGCCATGACGGTTCCAAGTCTCTCTTGACTAGTGAGGACGCGCTTGCGTGTGTGTGATCAGCGCAGCAACGCGCATGAGATGCGTGGCGGCCTGAGTCGCGTGTCCATAGCGCCCCGCCATTTCAATCAACTCCAGCGTCAGTGCATCGATAACGGCATCGGACGGGATCCATGCTTCGCCCGCTTGAGTGATGGCGCCCCGGAGAAATTGCCGGGCCTTTTCTACGTCCTTCGTATGGACCGCTGCGATTAAGTCGCTCATTCCGCCGCCTCCGGGCCGCTCCGCCAGATCGGGAACGGATCGCTCAGCTTTTTCCAGGCAGCGGGCTGCACTGTCTTGGCGTTGGCGTCGCCGACAAGGCAGGCGTCCAGGCGGCGACGGATCGCGGCTTCGTCCATGTCGGTACCGATGAAGACGATTTCCTGGCGGCGGTCTCCGTAGACGGGATCCCAGGATTTAGCCATGTGCTCGCGCCATTCCGGGTGATCGGGCCAACGCTCCTGGGGGACGATCGCCCACCAGAAGCCCATGGCCTCGTGGCGAACCAGCGCACCGGCCTGGCTCAGCTCGCCGACCCATTCGGGGCGGGTGGCGAGCCAGAAGTGCCCTTTGGCGCGAATGACGCCGGGCCAGGATGAATTGATGAATGCGTAGAACTTCTCCGGGTGGAACGGACGCCGTGCGCGATACACGAAGCTGCGCACCCCATACTCTTCCGTCTCAGGTTTGTGCTCCGCGAAACCATACAACTCCTTGAACCACAGCGGATGTTCCTCGGCCTTGTCGTGGTCGAACCGGCCGGTGTCGAGCACCTTGTCCAAAGGCACACGCGACATGCTGGTTTCGATGAGGTCCGCGTCGGGATTAAGCGAGCGGATGATCTTGCGCGCGGCATCGATCTCCTCGGGCGTGGCCGCGTCGATCTTGTTGAGAATGATAACGTCGGCGAACTCGATCTGATCGACGAGCAAGTTGACCAGCGTACGGGTGTCCTCCTCGCCCAGCGCCTCGCCACGATCCTTGAGGAAATCCGTGGAGGCGTAGTCGCGCAGGAGATTTGCCGCATCGACCACCGTCACCATCGTATCGAGGCGCGAGACGTCCTCGAGGCTCTCGCCCTCTTCCGTCCGGAAGTTAAAGGTGGCCGCCACGGGCAGCGGCTCGGAAACGCCGGTCGATTCGATGAGAAGGTAGTCGAACCGGCCATCCTCCGCGAGCCGACGCACCTCTTTGAGAAGATCATCGCGCAAGGTGCAGCAGATGCAGCCATTGGTCATTTCGACCAGCGTCTCTTCGGTGCGGCTCAGGTCTGCGCCGCCGTCGCGAATGAGATCGGCGTCGATGTTCACCTCGCTCATGTCGTTGACGATGACCGCGACGCGCTTGCCTTCGCGGTTGTTGAGGATGTGGTTCATCAGCGTGGTCTTACCGGCGCCAAGGAAGCCGGAAAGTACGGTGACGGGTAGGCTCGGTCGTTCCAGGGGCTGGGTCATGGCAAGCCTTCAAAGTGTGAGGACGAAGTCGGGGATGTCGAGTGCGAGCAGATCTTGCGTTGGAAGCATGAAGGGCATCTCACCCTGCCTCAAAGCTGCGTCGGGTTCGGCGCGTCGCCATAGACGGCCTTTGGATCGAAGGATTTCCGCGACTCCGTGAACACGAGCCGGGCAGGTCCACCGGAAGGGCCGCCGAGCTCCACCGATCGATAGAAACAGGAGCGGTAGCCGACGTGACAACTGGCGCCCGATCCAGCGACCCTGACGCGCAGCCAGACGGCGTCCTGGTCGTCGTCGATGCGCATCTCGACAACCTGTTGGACGAGGCCACTGGTCGAGCCCTTGCGCCAGAGGCACTGGCGGCTTCGGCTCCAGTAGTGCGCCTCGCCGGTCGCGATGGTTCGCTGTAGAGCCTCGCCATTCATGTAGCCCAGCATCAGCACGTCGCCCGTGTTGGCGTCGGTCGTGATGCAGGGGATCAGTCCGTCGGCATCGAACTTAGGCGCCAGGGAGAGGCCCTCCTCGACTTGCTCAACCGACATGCGTGCCGCGAAGGATGTCGAAGCCGCCGGGTCGGTGGGTTCAGCTCTCATGCGGAGCGCTCCTGGGGCTTCCGATCATCGCGAGAAACTCCCGCCGGGTCGTCGGGTCGTCGCGAAAGGCGCCGAGCATGCGGCTGGTCACCATGCTGACCCCCGGCTTGCGGATACCGCGCGTGGTCATGCATTGGTGCGCCGCCTCGATGACGACGGCGACACCGCGCGGCTTCAGCACCTCCTGGATGGTGTCCGCGATCTGCGACGTCAGCGCCTCCTGGATCTGCATCCGCTTGGCGAACACCTCGACCAGGCGCGCAAGCTTGGAAATTCCGACAACCCGTCCAGACGGCAGGTAGCCGATATGCGCCTTACCCAGGATGGGCACGATGTGGTGCTCGCAGTGCGATTCGAGGCGGATGTCGCGCAAGACGATCATCTCGTCGTAGGCGGCCGTCTCCTCAAATGTCTTCGCGAGCAGCGCGACCGGATCTTCGCTGTATCCGGCGAAGAACTCCTCATAGGCCCGCACCACGCGCTCGGGCGTGCCTGCGAGCCCTTCCCGGTCCGGGTCGTCGCCGGCCCATTCGATCAGCGTCCGCACCGCCGCTTCCGCCTCTGCCTGGCTGGGCCGCCGGCGCATCGTCGATGCGGAGCGGACTGAATTGTCCGGCCGGCTCCCGACCGTCGCTATATCCATGTCGAATCCTTTCCTGCGGCCCCGCCCGGCTTCCGGGGGCATTCGTTCTTGTAATCATTAAATGCAATGTTATAACATTACATAAATGAAGCGCAAGAAGGGATAAGGCCATGGCGCTCATGTCGATCCAGCCCCGGCCCTGCACCGATCCCAACTGTCGTGGGCAGCATGCGCCGGCTGAACGGGTTGCGCTGGCGGTGTCTCTCTGCGGCGCGCGCGGGGCGCAGCTTACAACGCTGCGCCGCAAGATACTGGAGTTGCTCTGGGAGAGCGGTCGCCCGACGGGCGCCTACGAACTGGTCGAAGTCCTGAAGTCCAGGGACTCCCGCCCGGTCGGGCCGCCCACCGTCTACCGGGCGCTCGAATTCCTGATGTCCCAGGGGCTCGTCTCGAAGATCGAAAGCCGGAACGCTTACGTCCCCCGCGCGCATCCGGAGCGCCGGCATGATTGTGTGTTCTTCATTTGCAGCAACTGCGGGGCATCGGTCGAGTTGGAAGACAAGCGGCTTGAGTGCCTGATCACTGAGGATGCCGCCCTTGTCGGGTTCCGCCCGACGCGGCGCGTGATCGAGGTGGAGGGCGTCTGCGCGCGTTGTATCGCGGCCGGCGCGGTCTGAACGGACAAGAGGGTCCCATGGGAAACTGGAATGTCGACGGATCATCGCAGCTTCTGCCGGTCTCTCTGCTGACCGGCTTCCTGGGCAGCGGCAAGACGACGGTACTGAACCATCTCCTGCGCCAGCCTGAACTGGCGAAAACCCTCGTCATCATCAACGAATTCGGCGATATCGGCCTCGATCACGAACTGGTGGAGCGCTCGAGCGAAGACATGGTCTTGCTGCAGAGCGGCTGCCTCTGCTGCACGATCCGCGGCGATCTGATCGACACGATGCGTAGCCTGTTCCTGCGCCGCGTAAAAGGAGAAATCCCCGAATTCGACCGAGTGGTCATCGAGACGACGGGGCTCGCCGATCCGGCGCCCATCTTGCACACCCTTATGACCGACCCGCTGATCGCCGCCCACTATCGCCTCGATGGGGTCATCACGACGGTCGACGCAGCCAATGGCCAGCAAACGCTCGACCGGCAGGTCGAATCCGTCAAGCAAGCTGCCGTGGCTGACCGGTTATTGCTGACCAAGACCGATCTTGTCGAGCCCGGCGTCGTCGCGGCCCTGATCCAGCGCTTGAAAGCGCTCAATCCCAGCGCGCCGATCATCCAAACGATCAATGGCGCGGCCGATCCCGCAAAGTTGCTGGATGCCGGACTGTACAATCCGAAGACCAAGAGTCTCGATGTCCGGCGCTGGCTGAACGCCGAGGCCTTCAACGACGCGGAACATCATCACCATGACACTCACCATGAGGCGCATGACGCTCACGATCACGGGCATGATGTCCATCATGAAGCCGGTCATCACGACCACCACCACGACGTCAATCGCCACGACGACCACATCAGGGCCCTATGCCTGACGCTGGACGATCCGATCTCCGGCGATGCCTTTGATCGCTGGCTCGATGCCCTGATGCTGCTCAAAGGCCCGGACATCCTTCGCGTCAAGGGTATCGTCAATATCCAAGATCTCGAAGGCCCGTTCGTGTTCCACGGCGTGCAGCACATTTTCCACCCGCCGGTCATACTCAAGAAATGGCCGGGCAAGGACAGGCGCACCCGCATCGTCTTTATCGCTCGCGATCTCGACGAGAGTGCGTTGCGGGATACGCTGGAAATGTTCACGGCCGATCCGAAGAACAAAGGGCAGCCGGCGCAGCCGTTTGGTTCAGGAGACGGCGGGCAAGCCGATGCGGGCCTGTTGGCGGACAGGGCGTGAGATGCCTCTCGTTCTGACCAATTCTCTGACACGCGAGAAGGACGTCTTCGTTCCGGCCGATCCGGCTCGCGTGACCATGTATGTCTGCGGTCCCACGGTCTACAACTTCGCCCATATCGGCAATGCCCGCCCGGCGGTCGTGTTCGACGTTCTCTATCGCCTGTTGAAGCGGCGTTTCGGGGGTGTCGTCTACGCGCGCAACTTCACGGATGTCGACGACAAGATCAACGCCGCTGCGAAGGAGGTCGGCCAGCCGATCTCTACGGTCACGGAACGCTATATCGAAGCCTACCATTCCGACATGGCCGCGCTCGGGGTGCTGACGCCGGATCTTGAGCCGCGCGTGACGGAGCACATTCCCGAGATCATCGGCATGGTGGAACAGCTGATCGCGCGGGGTCATGCCTATTCGGCCGAGAGGCATGTCCTGTTCCACGTGCCCTCGTTTTCAGATTACGGAGCGCTGTCCGGCCGCAATCGCGATGAGATGATCGCCGGTGCGCGGGTGGAAGTGGCCCCTTACAAGCGAGACCCGGCGGACTTCGTCCTCTGGAAGCCCTCAACGCCGGAGCTGCCGGGCTGGGAGAGCCCCTGGGGCCGCGGGCGACCCGGTTGGCATATCGAATGCTCGGCCATGATCGAGCGGCGCCTCGGTGCAACGATCGATATCCATGGCGGCGGCCAGGACCTGATCTTTCCGCACCATGAGAACGAGATCGCCCAAGGCACCTGCGCCCATGACGGAGAGCTCTACTGCCGCTATTGGGTCCACAACGGCTTCGTCACCGTCGAGGGACGGAAGATGTCGAAGTCGCTCGGCAATGTGCTTCTCGTCCGCGATCTGCTGGGCGAGGCGCCGGGTGAGGCCATCCGCTTCGCACTGCTGGGCGCCCACTATCGCCAGCCGCTCGACTGGAGCACGGACGGACTCGTTCAAGCGAGGCGCGGTCTCGACCGTCTTTATGGCGTGCTCCGCGATCTTGGCGATGGTCCCGATATTGCCTGTCCGCCCGGGCTACTGGACGCGTTTGTGGCGGCCCTGGAGGACGATCTGAATTTTCCAGCAGCAATCGCCGAACTCTTCCGAATAGCGAAGGCCGCGCGCCGGGCGACGACCGTGGCGGATCGTGCCGCCTATCGGGCGGCTTTTCTCGACGCGGGCGGCTTGCTTGGCCTGTTGCAGCAGGAGCCGGCCGCCTGGTTTGGACAGCCCACACGAGAAGACGGAGATACGGCAAGGATCCAGCGACTGGTTGAGGCACGCTTGGCCGCTCGTTCAGCACGAGACTACGCCACCGCGGATCGGATCCGTGCCGAGCTCGCTGCTCTTGGTATTGCCGTCGAGGATCGCGCCGACGGTTCGGCCTGGCGGAGAACCGGTTAGATGGGGGTCCCTCTGCAAGCGAGGCCGGCACCGACCGAGACTGTGGCGGATGCCCAGCGGTCCATCGTGGACAGCTTTCGGTATCTCGAGGATTGGGCTGAGCGCTACCAGTATCTGATCGAACTGGGGCGCCGGCTGCCGCCATTTCCGGAGAAAGAGCGGATCGAGGCCAACCGGCTGCATGGCTGTCAGGCCGGTGTCTGGTTCGTTAGCGATTATCGCGACGGCAAGCTTCATTTCGAGGCGACAAGCGACTCTGCTATCGTCGCCGGGCTCATTGCCCTGCTGCTTAAGGTCTATTCAGGGCGTCGTCCCGATCAAGTCCTGGCGACCTCGCCGGCATTCATCGACGAGACCGGTCTCGGCGAGCATCTTTCGCCGCATCGGGCAAACGGTCTCTCGCTCATGCTCGCGCGCATTCGCACACTCGCTATGGCGCATGTCTCGGACAACCTAGCCGGGAGCGGCGCGTGATGGATCTCGACCTCTACAACAAGCAGATCCTGCGGCTTGCCGCGTCGATATCCCGGGTTGGCAGGCTGCCGGCTCCCGACGCATCGGCAACCGCGCATAGCCGGCTTTGCGGCAGTCGGATCACCATCGATCTCAAGCTCAATGATGATGTCATCACCGACTACGCCCACGAGCTTAGAGCCTGTGTCATCGGACAAGCGGTCGCCTCCGTCGTTGCCAAGGTCATCGTTGGCCTGACCATCGACGAGGTGGACGAGGGCGCAGAGATTCTGAGTGCCGTTCTCCGGGACAAGACGCTCCCGCCGCCGGGACCCTGGGCCAAGTTCGAACCATTCCTGCCGGTGGCGGACTTCCGCAGCCGCCATGGCTCGGCGTTGCTTCCCTTCCAGGCGCTGCAGCGCGCAATTGCGGAGGCGGCCCCTGGGCGCGCCTGTCAACGACCCGCCGTGGTGAGCTTCGGGCAAGTCGTACGGACATGACTGAACTCCCCTCCCCGGGCCTGATCTGGCTCATCCGGATCTATCAGTATCTGTTGTCGCCACTGCTCGGCCCCAGTCGCCGCTTTACCCCGAACTGCTCGGTCTATGCCGTCGAAGCGTTGCGACAGCACGGCCCCTGCACGCTGGGATGCGGCGTCGTACCTGGCTCGAAGACATAGATGTTGGATTTTCTCATCGATGCGTAGGCCGCTCAGGATCAATGGGTCCGCGGAAGAGATGCGGTTCGGGCGCGCCGTCTCGCTCCTCAGCAGTGGCGTCGTCGCTCGACTCTTTTGGGCCGGCGGCCTTGCCGCCTTGCTTTGGGTCGCCGCGGCCTGGGCGATGGGTTGGCTGCCATGACAGCGGCCTTTTCCCTCAACGACGTAACCCTGGGATACGACCGCCATCCCGCTGTGCATCACCTGACCGGCCGTTTCGCGACAGGTTCGTTGACGGCGGTGGTCGGCCCCAATGGATCGGGCAAGAGCACCCTGCTCAAAGGGCTGATCGGGCTTCTGGCGCCTCTCGATGGCCGCGTGGAACGCAACGGGCTGCGCCAGGGCGATATTGCCTATCTGCCCCAGCAGGCGGAGATCGACCGCAGTTTCCCGATCTCGGTGATCGAGACGGTATTGCTGGGTCACTGGCGGACGATGGGTCTGTTCCGCCCAGTCACGCGCGCCCAGCGGCGGCAAGCCGAGGACGCGCTGGTGGCTGTCGGTCTCGACGGCTTCGGGCGGCGGCCGATTGCCTCCTTGTCAGCCGGGCAGTTTCAACGGGTGCTGTTCGCCCGCATGTTGCTGCAAAACTGTCCTGTCATTCTGCTCGACGAGCCCTTCACGGCAATCGACGCCAGGACCACGGCCGACCTTCTGAGAGTGGTGGTGGGATGGCATGGCGAAGGACGAACGATTATCGCCGTGCTGCACGACCTCGACCAGGTACGAGAGAATTTTCCCGACACCCTGCTGATTGCCCGGGAGCCCATTGCCTGGGGGACGACCACCGAGGTTCTGCGGGCAGACCATCTCTCCCAGGCGCGACAGATGGCGGAGGCGTGGGATGACCGTGCCGAGATCTGCCGGCGAGGCATTGCCTGATGGACCTCTATGCCGCTCTGATCCAGCCCTTCATCGAGTTCGGGTTCATGCGCAGGGCGCTGGTGGCGTGCCTGGCGCTCAGTATCGGCTGCGGCCCGGTGGGCATTCTCCTCGTTCTGCGCCGTATGAGCCTCGTCGGCGATGCCTTGAGCCACGCCGTGCTGCCGGGTGCGGCCATTGGTTTCATGATCGCCGGGCTCTCGCTCGTCGTCATGAGCTTCGGCGGCTTCATCGCGGGCCTGATCGTGGCGGTCCTGTCCGGTCTCGTCGCGCGTGTGACACCTCAGCGCGAGGATGCCAGCTTTGCCGCCTTCTATCTCATCTCGCTGGCGCTTGGGGTGCTGATTGTCTCCACACACGGCAGCAACGTCGATCTCATGCATGTCCTCTTCGGAACCATTCTCGCCGTCGACGATGCGTCGCTGCTGCTCATTGTCTCGATTGCGACGCTGACTCTTTTCATCCTGGCTGTCATCGGACGCGGGCTGATTGTCGAGTGCTTCGACCCCGGCTTCCTGCGCGCGGTGGGTGGGCCCGGCGCGGCCGTTCACTTCGTGTTTCTGATGTTGGTCGTCATGAACCTCGTCGCTGGGTTCCATGCGCTCGGCACGCTGATGGCGGTAGGCTTGATGATGCTCCCGGCCGCGGCCGCGAGGTTCTGGGCGAGCGATGTTGCGACACTCGCGGCCACGAGCACCGCTATCGCTTTCGCTTCCGCGTATGCGGGGCTGCTGCTCTCTTACCACGTAAACCTTCCGTCCGGACCGGCCATCATCCTGGTCGCCGGCGGCGTCTACATCGTCTCGGTTGCCGCGGGTCCGCGGGGCAGCCTGTGGGCGCGGTTCCTGCCGCGCCGCCATCTTGAAGCTTGAATCGCAACGGAGTACCCAACCATGCTTAGCCTTTCACGCCGCTTGTTTCTTGCCGCGCTTGCCACGCTCGCCGTCGTCACGACGTCTCCATCCTGGGCAGCCGACAAGCTCAAGGTCGTTACCAGCTTCACCATTCTCGGAGACATGGTGAGGAATATCGGCGGGGAGCACGTCGCCCTCGCCACGCTGGTCGGGCCGGACGGCGATGCCCACGTCTTCGAACCGACCCCGGCCGATGCGCGCGCGCTGGCCGAGGCGGACCTCGTCATCGTCAACGGCCTCGGCTTTGAAGGCTGGATCGACCGGCTCGTCAAGGCATCCGGCTACAAGGGGCCGGTTGTTGCGGCCAGCGAAGGAATTGCCGCATTGAAAGCGGAAGAAGAGCACGGACATGGCCATGGGGACGCACATGGCTCCGACGAAAAGCATGAGAAGGACGAAGACCACCACCACCACGAGGGTGAGTTCGACCCTCACGGTTGGCAGGATCTCGCCAACGGACGCCTCTATGTCGCCAATATCGCCCGTGCGCTTGCTGCGGCCGACACGGCTCATGCGGACGACTACCGCCGCCGTGCCGACGCCTACGATCGCGAACTGGCGGCGCTGGATCGGGACATCCGCAGCCGGCTCGACGCCGTCCCCGCGGATCGGCGCAAGGTCATCACCTCGCACGATGCGTTTCAGTATTTCGGTCGTGCATACGGCATCGACTTTCATGCCCCAGTCGGTCTGAGCACCGAAGACGAGCCGTCGGCAGGCGAAGTGGCCGCTCTTATTCGCCAGATGCGGGATGAGGGCATCCGCGTACTGTTCGTCGACAACATCAGCGACCCTCGTCTGGTGCAGCAACTCGCACGTGAAGCCGACGCCGTCATCGGCGGTACGCTTTATTCGGACTCGCTTTCCGGTTCCACCGGCCCGGCGCCGACCTATATAGATATGTTCAGGCACAACGTGAGCGAAATCGCCAAGGCCTTCACGAGCTGAGCCGGGGGCGGCTTCGCGCCCGGAAAAGCCCCATTAACTGCATGGAAAGACTTTCGATGAATAAGGTTTCCGTGACAGTGTTGACCGGCTATCCCGGCGCTGGCATGACCATGTTCCTGGATCGAATCCTGGCCTAGCAGCATGGCAAGCGATACGCCGTCGTCGTCAACGGTTTCAACGAGATCGGCATCGGCAACGACCTCGTGGTCAACGCCGACGAGGAAGTGTTCGAGGTGAATAACGGCCGCATCTGCCGCACCGCGCGCGGGGGTTTGATCCATATCCTCCGCGGCGTGACGAAGGCGCTTCTCGCGCTCACGCTCTGCTTCGCGGCGGGCTCTTCGCCGGCGCGAGCCCACCCGCACGCCTGGATCGACCTGCGCAGCACCGTCGTGCTGGATGCCGCCGGTCGCGTTACCGCCATCGAGCAGCACTGGCTGTTCGATCCGTTCTACACGGTCTTCGCCACGGAGGGGCTGTCCGGCGCGGCGGACAGCCGGGCGGAGACACTGACGGCGCTCGCCCGCAGCAACCTCCAAAATCTGCGCTCCTACGACTACTTCACCGAGGTGCGCGCCGGCGGCGCGAAGATTGCGCTCGGCACGGTGAGCGAGGTCGAGAGCGAGTTGCGCGAGGGCCAGCTGTGGATGCGCTTTGTGGTGCCGCTCGCCGAACCGGTCGACCCCACCGAGCGGGCGCTCACATTCGCCGTCTTCGACCCGACTTACTATATCGAAATCCTTCACCTGCAAGACGACGTGGTCGCCTTTCGCGGGGACGAGGCCACTGGCTGCTCCGGCCGCATCGTGCCGCCCAACCCGACCATCGACGCCGTCCTGCTGGCGCAGGCCATGGACCGCGACGCCACGCCGGATGCCACGCTCGGCCGCGTCTTCGCCGAACAGGTGGAGGTCACGTGCCGGTAGCGCGCCGCAACCTTTTCGTTGCCGCTGCGATCGCGGTCCTGGCCGCCGGGCTCGCCGTGCCGTTCTCCGCGCTTTCGGACGGTGGCCCCGGGCTCTGGTCCGGTCTCGTGCTGGAAATCCAGACGGTGCAGCGCGACCTGCATCGCCAGCTTGCCGCGGCGATGCAGGCGGTGCAGGCGGAAGGGGCAGCAGCCGCCTCGGCGCTCGTCGCCCTCAGCTTCCTCTACGGGGTGTTCCATGCGGCCGGGCCCGGCCACGGCAAAGTCGTGATCTCGACTTACATCCTGACTCAGGAAAGCCAGCTGCGCCGCGGGCTGCTGCTGTCGCTCGTATCCTCACTCTGCCAGGGCCTCACGGCCATACTGGCCGTTACGGTGACCGCCGGGCTGCTCGACCTCACCCTGCGCCAGGCCCAGGGCACCGCCACCGGCCTCGAGACCCTGAGCTACGGTCTCGTCGCGCTGGTCGGCCTCATCCTGGTGGCGAGCCGGGGACGCCGCCTCCTGCGGCGGTGGGCGCCGGTGCCCCGCGGTCGCGGCGACGCGCCTCACCTTGCGCACGGACACCACCACAATCATGACGGGGCCTGCTCAAGCTGCGGCCACGCCCATGGGCCCTCGCTCCGCGAGATGGACGCGCCGCTGTCCTGGCGGGGCCTCGCCGGCATGGTCGCCTCGATCGGGCTGCGCCCGTGCAGTGGAGCGGTGCTTGTGCTGCTCGTCGCCTATTCCCTCGACCTCCGCTGGGCCGGGGTCGGCGCCGTGCTGGCGATGTCGCTCGGCACCGCGATCACCGTCTCGGCGCTCGCGACCCTCTCGGTCTACGCGCGCAAGGGCGCGCTGCGCGTCGCGGCGCTCATCCCGGACCGGACGGATCGGCTTGCCGTCGCGTTCGATCTGGTTGCCCTCCTCGGTGGCGTCGTCATCCTGACCGCCGGCCTCCTTATGCTCCAGGCGGCCTTGACCGTGCCGGCGCATCCGCTCCGGTAGACGCGGCCTTCGGTAGCCGCCGCGAACTAACCCATGGCTATCCAACCCAGGGGCCACGCGCTTCAGGGCGATAAGGCTTCGATGACCCGGCAGTCGGCGACGCGGCCACCCTTGCAGGACTCCCCGATGCGCCGGAGTTCATCGGCCAGACGATCGAGATCGCAAATCTTCGCCTCAATCGCCGCGAGATGCGTGCGTACGGTCCGGTCGACCTCGTTGCAATCGCGCTCGCCCTCGCTCGACAGGTCCAGAAACGTGCGGACCTGGTCGATCGTGAAACCCAACTCGCGGCAGCGGCGGATAAAGCGCAGGCGGCGCAGATCCTCGGTACAGTAAAGTCGATAATTGCCGGCCGTCCGTGCAGGGACGGGTAGAAGGCCGATCTTTTCATAGTAGCGCACCGTCACCACCTTGGTTTCCGCCGCGCGCGCCAAAGCGCCGATGGTGAGGTCAGAACCCTCTTTCATGTCTTGACCCTATAGTTGCTATAGGGTCCATGTTATCACCATCCACACCACCTGACGAGCGCGTGATGAACCTCCAGTGTTGCAGCCCGAACGATCTCGGAGATGCGCTGAACGCGCGATACCGCCGCGTGCTGTGGTGCGCTCTCGCCATCAATGCCGCGATGTTTCTGGTTGAACTGGCGGCCGGACTCGCCGCGGGCTCGGCGTCGCTGCAGGCCGACGCCCTCGACTTCCTTGCCGACGCCGGCAACTACGGGATCAGCCTGTTCGTGGTCGGCATGGCGCTCAGGCTGCGCGCCCGCGCCGCCCTCGCCAAGGGGGCGACCATGGGGGTGTTCGGGCTGTGGGTGATCGGCGCCACGCTCTGGCACGCGGTCAACGGAACGGTGCCGCACGCCGCGACGATGGGCGCCGTCGGCGTTGCCGCGTTGATCGCAAATGCCGCCGTTTTCGTTCTCCTCTGGTCCTACCGGGCAGGCGACAGCAACATGCGCTCGGTGTGGCTCTGCTCGCGCAACGACGTCCTCGGCAACGTCGCCGTGCTGCTCGCGGCCTTCGGCGTGTTCGGTACCGGCACCGGCTGGCCCGACATCGCCGTCGCGGCGGCCATGGGCCTGCTCGCGTTGCAGGGGGCATGGGTCGTGGTCCGCCAAGCCCTCGCGGAGATAAGCCAAGAGCGCCGGGCCGCGGTTGCGGCGGAATGAAGGGTACGGGGCATAGCGTCAGCATTGATCGGGAAGATACTGCGCTGCCGGCCTGGCCATCCTACGGCATCGTATTCGGCTCGGAGAGATAAACGGCAAGGTTGTCGGACAATTCATTGGCCATTTGGCGTCGCCGTCTACCCGCCCAATACAACGAATGTCAGTCGTACAACCTCGCCCCGCTCGCAATTATTGCGTTTCAACTATCAATTATTGCGCTATTGATATTGGATAGAGACATAAATCTTCCCTAGGCTTTTCCCTGTGATTTCGTTCAGTGCTGTATGCGGCGTTGTCAGACCGCGCAGTCAGAGAGAGGCAGGGAGAAGGATAATGAAACGGATCGGGGTCCTCGGGTTATGCATCGGCGTGGCGTTGGCGGTTGGCATCAGCGGCGGCGCCCAGGCCGGCAAGGCGGACGATACGCTGAACGTGGCGGTTTCCGGCGAGTCGGCGACGTTGGACAATTACAAGATCGCGAGCCGCGAAGGGCTGATTATCGCGCGGCATCTGTTCGACAACCTGCTTTACAAGGATCTGGACACCAACACCATCGTGCCGGCGCTGGCGACGTCCTATCGGTTCGTCGACGACCTGACGATGGAATTCGAGCTTCGGCAGGGCGTCAAATTCCACAACGGCGAGGCCTTCGACGCCGACGACGTGGTCTACACGATCAACATGGTCACCGCGGAAGACTACGGCACGCGGTATCGGATCGTCGTCGACTGGATCAAGAACGCCGAAAAGATCGGCCCCTATAAAGTGCGTATCAACATGGCGAAGCCCTACGCGCTGGCGCTGGAAATGCTGGCCGGGCCCCTGCCCATCTATCCGAAAGACTATTTCGAGTCCGTCGGCGCCAGCAAGTTCGGGACCGCGCCGGTCGGCACCGGGCCCTACAAGCTGATCGACCTCACGCCGGGGACGCGCTGGATCCTGCAGGCGTTCGACGGCCACTACGCCGACAGCCCGAAAGGCCAGCCGGCCATCGGCAAGATCGACGTGCGCGTGTTGCCCGAAGCCAACATCCAGTATGCGGAACTGCTGACCGGCAAGCTGGACTGGATTTGGCGGGTACCGCCGGACCAAGCCGGCAAGCTTAAGCGGAGCCCCAAGATCGACGTGCTGAGTGCGCCGATCATGCGGATCGGCTACATCCATTTCAACGTCAATGCCGGCACTGAGGATATTCCGACACGCAAGAAGGAGGTCCGACAGGCCATTCTGCATGCGGTCGACCGGCAGGGTATCGCCGACGCCTTCGTGGGCGGATCGGCCAAGGTGGTGCACACCGCCTGCAATCCGGCCCAGTTCGGCTGTATGCAGGACGTCGCGAAGTACGACTACGATCCCGAGAAGGCGAAAGCGCTGCTCGCCAAGGCCGGCTACCCGGACGGGTTCGAGACGGAGCTGCTTGTCATCGCACCCCGCCCGCAAGCGGAGGCGGTGGCCGCGGATCTTGCCAAGGTCGGCATAAAGGTGCGCCTGAACGAGCAGCAATACGCCGCCGCGGCGGACAAGTGGCGCGCCGGCGACGCGGTTATGATATTCTCCAACTGGGGCTCCTACGGCATCGGCGACATGGCGCTGATCACCAGCAACTTCTTCGGCGGCGGCGTCGACGACCTGGTGCAGGACCCGCAGCTTACGGAATGGCTGAACACCGGCGATACGGCGACCGACGCCAACGTGCGCGAGGAGAACTACGCCAGGGCACTGAAGACCATCGCCGAGAACGCCTATTGGATGTCGATGTGGAACTTCAACGTCAACTACGCGATCAGCAGCGAGTTGAACTTCACGCCGCATCCGGACGAGTTCGCGCGGTGGTTCAAGTCCTCCTGGAAGTGACCGGGCGGTTGTGTCGGGATAGCGGATTGCCGAAGAAGCCGTCGCTTGGTGGGCTGGATGCTTCGAGACGGCCCCTGCCGGGGCCTCCTCAGCATGAGGGCTAGTTCTTTGAAAACACGACGACCTCATCCTGAGGAGGCGCGTAGCGCCGTCTCGAAGGATGGGCAAACGCTCGACCGCCCACGTCGGCGACCCGCCGGACCATCATGATCGCGTTCCTGGGCAAGCGCCTGCTGGTGGCGGTGGGCGTCACCCTCGTGATTACCTTTCTCACGTTCCTGCTGCTGTTCGTCTCGGGCGACCCGGCGACCGCGCTTGCGGGCGCGGCCAGCCGCGCCGAGGACGTCGAGAAGATCCGCGCGCTCTACGGCCTCGACCGGCCGATCCTCGTGCAATACGCCGACTGGCTCGGCAACGCGCTGCGCGGCGACCTGGGCCAGAGCCTGTTTTTCCAACTGCCGGTGGTCGACCTGCTGGCCGGCCGGCTGCCGGTCACGCTGACGGTCGGCGCGCTGGCGATGGGGCTGGCGCTGGCGATCAGCGTACCACTCGGGATCGTCGCCGCGGTCTGGCGCGGCGGCGTCATCGACCGGCTCGCCCTGGTGCTCGCGGTCGTCGGCCAGGCGATGCCGACCTTCTGGTTCGGCCTGATCCTGATCGTCGTCTTCGGCATGATGGTGCCGATCCTGCCGATCTCCGGCGCCGACGACTGGCGCGGCTATGTCCTGCCGGTCATCGTGCTGGGCTATTACGCGACGCCCGCGATCATGCGGCTGGTCCGGTCGGGGATGATCGACGCGCTGCAGTCGGACTATATCCGCACGGCGCGGGCCAACGGCCTGCTGGGGCCGACGATCCTGCTGAACCATGCGCTGCGCAACGCGATCGTGCCCCTGGTCAGCCTCACCGCCGTGCAGTTCGGTTTCCTGCTCAGCGGCTCCATCGTGGTCGAAAGCGTGTTCGCGCTGAACGGGCTCGGCCGGCTCGGCTGGGAATCGATCATTCGGAGCGACCTGCCGACGGTGCAAGCGATCATCCTCGTACTCTCAGGCATCTTCATCCTGCTGACGACCTGCGCCGACATCCTGACCGCCTGGATCGATCCGCGCGCGCGGGTGCACTGAGATGGCGGACCGGGTTATCCCAACCGTAAAGGTCGACGCCGGCCTGAACGACATCGCGGGGCCGACGCCGCTGCAGCTCTTCGCGCACCGCTCGCTGCGCAATCCGGGCCTGCTGCTCGGGACGGGTTTCCTGCTGGCGATCGCGGCGATCTCGTTTCTCGGACCCTTGGTCTTCGACCTCGATCCCTATGGCCAGAACCTGCTGAAGCGGCTCAAGCCGCCGTTCTGGATGGCGGGCAGCGACCCGGCTCATTTGCTGGGGACCGACCATCTGGGCCGGGACTATCTCTCGCGGCTGGTGCACGGCGCGCGGATCTCGCTCTCCATCGGTTTTCTGGTCGCGGCGGTCTCCGGCGCGATCGGCGTGACGCTGGGCATCGTCGCCGGCTACTTCCGGGGATCGATCGACGCGGCGGTGATGTTCTTCGTGACCGCGCGGCTCGCCACGCCGATCATTCTCGTGGCGCTCGCCGTCGTCGCCGTGGTCGGGTCGTCCTTGCAGACCGTGATCCTGGTGCTCGGCCTGCTGCTCTGGGACCGCTACGCGCTGGTGACGCGCTCGGTCACGCTGCAACTGCGCGAGCAGGAATTCGTGATCGCCGCGCGGGCTGCCGGGTTCTCCCAGGCGCGCGTGCTGCTGTTCACGGTTCTGCCGAACATCGCCAACCCGATCATCGTGGTCGCGACGCTGGAAATGGCGCAGGCGATCCTGCTGGAGGCGGCTCTGTCCTTCCTCGGCCTCGGCGTCGAGGCGCCCCTGCCCTCCTGGGGCCTGATGGTCTCCGAGGGCAAGGAGTACCTGCTGTTCGATCCCTGGGTGATCGCCATTCCGGGGATCGCCCTGCTGTTGCTGGTGCTGTCCATCAACCTGGTCGGCGACGGCCTGCGCGACGTGACCGCGCCGGAGGGCCGGACATGACGGCCGCCGTGGAGACTTCGGTCCTCTCGGTCCGCGACCTCCGGGTCGACGTGGCCGTGCCGATGGGAACGCTGCATGCCGTGCGCGGCATCGACCTGGAGCTCGCGCGCGGCGAAACGCTATGCCTGGTCGGCGAGTCCGGCTGCGGCAAGTCGCTGACCGCGCTGGCGCTGATGGACCTGCTGCCGAGTAAGGCGACGCGCCGGGCCTCGCGGCTCGACTTCGTCGGCGAGGACCTGACGCGCGCGAGCCGGCGGCGCATGGCGGACCTGCGCGGCGCCGGCGTGGCGATGATCTTTCAGGAACCGATGACGTCGCTCAATCCCGTGCTGACCATTGGCGCGCAACTGGCCGCGCCGTATATCCGCCACGGTAAAGGCAACCGCGCGGCGGCCCGCGACAGGGCGTTGGAACTGCTCGAACGGGTCGGGGTGCCGGGCGCAGCCACGCGCCTGAACCAGTATCCGCACGAACTGTCCGGCGGCCTGCGCCAGCGGGTGATGATCGCCATGACGCTGATGTGCCAGCCCGCCCTGATCATCGCGGACGAGCCAACGACGGCGCTGGACGTCACGATCCAGGCGCAACTGCTGAAGCTGCTCGCCGATCTCCGACGCGACTTCGACCTGGCGCTGCTGCTGATCACCCACGACCTCGGCCTGGTGGCGCGCTTCGCCGACCGGGTCGCGGTCATGTATGCCGGGGAGATCGTGGAACAGGCGGCAACGGCCGATCTGTTCACCAAACCGGCCCATCCCTATACGCAGGCGCTGCTGGAATGCCTGCCGACGGGCGACGCGGACGGCACGCTGGGGACGATACCCGGCGTCGTGCCGAGCCTGTTGTCCGAGCCCAGTGGCTGCGCGTTCCGGGACCGGTGCCGGCACGCGGTCGACGGCTGCGGGCGCGCGGCCATCCCGTTGACCGACGTCGCCAACGGCGACGGCGTGGCGCATCTCAACCGCTGCCTGCTGGACCTTTCGCCATGACCGACGCATCCCCGGTCATCCGTCTGCAGTCGGTCCGGCGCCACTTCCGGGTGCGGTCGTCGGTGTTTTCCCGCAGGCAAGAACTGAAGGCCGTGCGCGGCGTCAGCTTTTCAGTGGCGGCCGGCGAGTCATTCGGCCTGGTCGGCGAATCCGGCTGCGGCAAGACCACCCTGATCCGCATGATGCTGGGACTGGTGCCGCCGAGCGGCGGCACGGCGGAGATCCTCGGCGATCCGATCGCCGCCATTGACCGCCGCCACCTGACCCGGCGGATCCAGCCCGTCTTTCAGGATCCCTACGCCTCGCTCGACCCGCGCCGCACGGTGGAGGACATCGTGCTGCAGCCTTTAGTCGCGCACCGGATCGGCACGCGCGCGTCGCGGCGGGAGACCGCCCTTTCCCTGATCGACCGGGTCGGGCTGCCCCGGCGCCTGGTCAACAGCTACCCGAACCAGCTTTCCGGCGGGCAACGCCAGCGCGTTGCCATCGCGCGGGCGCTGTCGATCGGGCCGGAGGTGTTGATCTGCGACGAACCGACATCGGCCCTGGACGTGTCTGTGCAGTCGCAGGTGCTCAACCTGTTGAAGACCCTGAAGCGGGAGATGAACCTGACGATGGTCTTCGTCAGCCACAACCTGGCGGTGGTGCGGCACATGGCGACGCGGGTCGCGGTGATGTATGCCGGCGAGATCGTCGAGATCGGGCCGACGGAACAGATCTTCAGCGCGCCACGGCACCCCTATACCCAGGCGCTGCTCGGCTCGATCCTGACGCCGGACCCGTCGCTCGGTCTGCCGGATGTCGGGCTCAGCGTCGTGCCCCTCGACCCGACGTCGCTGCCGACCGGATGCGCGTTTCACGCCCGCTGTCCCATTGCCAAGGAAGTTTGCCGCCAGGACGAGCCGCCCGAGCGCCGCAACGGCGCCGCCGTCACCCGCTGTCATTTTGCTTAAGACGCCCACATTCGAAGGTTGAAACCGCGATGACGAGAACCGAAACAACCGCCGCAGCGACGCTGCATTCAGACGCCATCGTCTGCGACCTGACCCTGCCCTGGAGCGAATACGGGCGACCGGACTTGCGCGAACAAACGTTGCACCGGTTCGCGGAGAACGGCGTCGATTTCGTCTCGCTGACGCTGGCGACCGACAGTGAGTCGCAGACCGAGGTCTTAAGCGCCATCGCCCGGGAGCGGCGCTATCTGCTCGCCCGGCCCGACCGTCTCCGACTGATCGAATCCGTCGACGATATCCGCGCGTCGAAGAAGGACGGAACGCTCGCCGTTTCGTTCAACCTGCAGGGCACGAACGCCTTCGCCGGCAACCTGGACACGGTCGAAGCGTTCTACAAACTCGGCGTCCGGCACGCGCTGATGGCCTACAACTACAAGAACATGGTGGGGGACGGCTGCCACGAACGCACCGACTGCGGCCTGAGCAGATACGGCATCGACCTGGTCGAGGAGATGAACCGGGTCGGCATGATCGTCGACTGCAGCCACACGGGATACCGCACGACCATGGAGGTCATGGAGGTGTCGACCAAGCCGGTCATCTTCTCGCACTCCAACCCCCGCTCGCTGTGGGAGCACGACCGCAACATCCGCGACGACCAGGCGAAGGCCTGCGCCAAGACCGGCGGGATGATCGGCGTCGTCGGGCTCGGCATCTTCATGGGAGAGGACGACGCGTCCATCGACACGCTGCTCCGGCAGATCGATCATTATGCGGACCTGGTGGGCCCGGAGCATATCGGGCTTGGGCTCGACTTCGTCTACGACGTCGAGGCCATGCAGGAAATCATGGCGCGCCTTGCGCCCGCGAGCGGCAATTACGGCAAGATGGCGAGCCTGTTTCAGCCCGAGCAGCTCCCCGCGCTCACCGAGGGGATGCTGGCAAAGGGCTATTCCGACGGCGCGGTGCGCGGCGTTCTGGGCGAGAATTTCCTGCGAGTGGCCGACGCGGTCTGGCTTTAGCGCGGCGCCGTGCCCCGCTCCGAGACAACGGCCTCTATCGCCTGAACGAAGTAATCGAGAGCCGGCGAAGCGGACCGGCGGCCTTTTTGCCAGACCGCGGAGGTCTGCGCCTCCGGCGGGGGCTCGCGCAACGGGCGTACGACGATTCCTTCCAAGGCGTGAATCCAGGCGGCGTCGGCATGGAGCGTGACGCCGAGGCCGGCGGTGACCAGGCCCATGATGCTATATGTATGCTCGACCTCCTGGATGACGTGCGGGACGAAACCGTGTGCGCTGCAGAGATCCCGGACGAGGCGATGATGGACCTTCCAGTTCTCCCACCGGCCCAGCACGAACGGCTCTTCCGCGAGGTCGGCGACCGACAGACTCTTCTTGCCAGCAAGCGGATGGGAAGACGGCAGCACGCAAACGATCTCCTCGTCGCGCACGACGATATGGTCGAACGCCGACTGAAACTGCTTGCCGGTGAGGAACGCGATGTCGAACTTGTCGTCCAGGACCATCTCCGCCGAATTCGGCGAGTTCGAGTCGATGAGAACGACCTCCACATCGGGAAAATCGGCCCGAAAGCGGCGGACGATTTGCGGCAGGAGCCCATTCATTGCGTAGTCGTTGAAGCCGACGCGAAGCTCCCCCGCCGTGCCGCTGTGGGTCTGCTGCGCCAGGTCGATGGCGCGGTCGAGGTCGGCGACGAGGTTCGCGGTGTGTTTCAGGAACACCCGCCCCGGCTCCGTCAAACGGATCACCCGGGTGGTCCGCTCGAACAGGCCGACCTGGATCGCCGCCTCGAGATCCTTGATCGTGCGACTCAACGCCGGCTGCGCAATCCCCAGGCGTTCGGACGCGTGGCGAAAATGCAGCGCCTCCGCAACGGCGTGGAAGGCACGGATATGTCGGATTTCCACGGGCATTAATACAGCCTTTTGATTAATTCATCGGTATTTTCCCTACTTATTGGTATCAATACCCCCCTGCCTGGGCAACGGCTGTTGATTGTAATCCGGCAGTCGCCGCACTAGGTTTGAGCCGCGCCGTCGGCGGCGGGGCTCACGGTACTCGGCAGATTAAGAGATAGCAGCTTTTGTTGAAACGGATCCCTTGGTTGACCGGGGCGGCACTGGCCGTTGCGGCGCTGGTCGCCGTACCCATACTCAGCGTCATTTGGAGCATCTTCCAACCCGGCCAGGGTAACTGGCCCCACCTTGTCGACACCGTCCTGCCGCAATACATCGCGAACAGCCTGATCCTGATGGCCGGCGTTGCGGTCGGCGTGATTGTCGGCGGCGTCGGCCCCGCCTGGCTGGTGGTCATGTGCCGGTTTCCCGGCCGGCGCCTCTTCGAATGGGCGCTGATCCTGCCGCTCGCCGTGCCGGCCTACGTGGTCGCCTACGCGTATACGGATTTCCTGCAGGCGGCGGGGCCCGTGCAGACCCTGATACGGGACCTGACCGGCTGGACGGTCCAGGACTACTGGTTTCCGCAGATCCGCAGCCTGGGGGGCGCCATCGTGGTCTTTTCCGCGGTGTTGATGCCCTACACCTATTTGCTGTCGCGCACCGCGTTCCTGGAGCAATCCCTCTGCGTGCTGGACGCCGCCGCGACGCTTGGGCGGTCTCCCTGGAACCGTTTCCGCACCATAGCGGTCTCGCTGGCCCGACCCGCCATCGTCGCGGGCACGGCGCTGGCCCTGATGGAAACCCTCGCCGATTTCGGCACGGTCGCGCATTTCGGCATCAGCACGTTCACGACGGGCATCTACCGCACCTGGTTCTCCATGGGCGACCGGGTGGCGGCCGCCCAACTGTCGAGCGTCCTGTTGGCCTTCGTCTTCGGCCTGCTGCTGCTCGAGCGCTACAGCCGCCACAAGGCCCGGTTTTATCAGATCAGCGGCAAGTACGAGCAGCTCACGCCGTCTCGGTTGCAGGGGATCGCCGCGTGGAGCGCGACCCTGTTCTGCGCCGTGCCCCTGGTCGTCGGCTTCCTCGCGCCGTTTCTGATCCTGTTGTGGATGGCGCTGACGGCGGGCCACGATCTGTTCGGCGCGCGCTATATCCGGCTGACCACGAACAGCGTAACCCTCGCCGGCGTTTCGGCGATACTCGCCGTGGGTCTCGCCCTGCTCCTGAGCTACGCGGCGCGTATCGAAAAATCGCGACTGACGACGGGCGCCAACCTGGTTGCCGGCATGGGCTACGCGATCCCGGGATCGATCATCGCCGTCGGCATCCTGATTCCCGTCGCGACCTTCGACAATGCGCTAAGCGCCTGGCTGGAGGCGACCTTCGGGATCAGGACGGGCCTGCTGCTGACGGGGGGCATCGCCGCCCTGGTGTTCGCTTATCTGGTCCGTTTCATGGCCGTGGCCCTGCAAACCGTCCAGTCCAGCTTCGCCAAGATCACGCCCAGCATGGAAGACGCCTCGCGCATCCTGGGCTACGGCCCCATACCCACCGGTCTTCGGGTGCATTTACCGATCCTCTCGGGCGGCATGCTGACCGCCGGGCTGATCGTCTTCGTCGACGTCATGAAGGAACTACCGGCCACGCTTATCATGCGGCCCTTCAATTTCGACACCCTGGCGATCCAGGCCTATAACCTGGCCAAGGACGAACGCCTGACCCAGGCAGCGACCCCATCGCTGGTGATCGTTGCGTGCGGGCTGATCCCGGTCCTGGTCCTTAGCCGCGCGATCATGCGGTCCCGCCCCGGGTCCAAAGCATCCGGCCGCCGCCTCGCGCCGGCCTCGGTCAATCCCGGGACCATCACCTGAACAAGAAAAAACCCCGGTGCGCTGCCGCACCGGGGTTCCGTCCAAGAGATGGACCGGATCGGACTATTTGTATCCGACGCGATCGTAGATTTTTTGAGCCTCAGGCTGATTTTCGCCGAGAGCCGACAGGTTCAGGGTATCCGAGCGGAAGATGCCCAGTTGCGCAACGCTGTCCGACAGGCCCACGCCCATGACCGCGGGATACTCGTCGTTACCGGCGGAGAAGTACTCCTGCGCCCCGTCGCTGGCGAGATACTCCAGGAACTTGACGGCGTTCTCCTTGTTCGGCGCGTGCTTCGCCAGCCCGGCGCCGGAGATATTGGCGTGGGCGCCCGTCGTGCCCTGGTTGGGGAAGACCCAGCCGATGCGGGCCATGGCATCCTTGCTGAGACCCTTCACGTCCTTGCGGAGCGCCCGGGCGAAGTAATAAGTGTTGGACACGGCGACCGCGCATTCACCGGCGGCGATCCCGCGAAGCTGGTCCGTATCCCCGCCGGCGGGGTCGCGGGCCCGGTTGTTCCATACGCCCTCGGCCCATTTCGCCGCCTTATCGGCACCGTCATGGGCGATAATCGAGGACATCAGCGACAGCATGTAGATGTTGCCGGAACTGCGGGTGCAAACCATGCCGTTCAACTTGGGATCGGCAAGGGACGCGTAGCTCTGGATGTCCATCGGGTTCACCTTGTTCTTGTCGTAGAACAGGATGCGTGCCCGCTGGGAAAAGCCAAACCAATGGCCTTTGGGGTGGCGCAGCCATTCCGGGATGCGGGTGTTCAGCACCTCCGACGCGACCGGCTGCAGAAGACCGGCCTGGTCGGCGCGCCAAAGGCGGCCCGCGTCCACGGTCAACAGCACGTCGGCCGGGCTGTTGGCGCCCTCGGCCTTCATCCGTTCGATCAGGGCGTCGGCCTTGTCTTCGATCCGGTTGATCGTGATGCCGGTCTGCTTCTCGAATTCGGAATACAGCCGTTCATCCGTGTCGTAGTGGCGGGAGGAGTATAGGTTCAGTTCGCCGGCCGCCTGCGCCTGCGCCGTCGCGAGCAGCGACAGTCCCGCGGCGGCGGCAAGTAGGCCATACATACGCATTCATCCACTCCTTCTGGTTCGTTTCGTTACCTGTTGCCCCATTCACCTTGGTCGCGACGCGGCCAAATGTCGTTCCATCGCCGATGCGCGCCCAAACGCTAGCAAGGGGAATAGCCCTACCGAGGCCTAATTGCAAATGAATATCAGTATGACTAACAACAACATGGTTTGCCATGAAAATCCGCGGCGTCCCGCCGGTACGGAACCGCAATCAATAAGCGTTTGAAACTCAACAGAGATCGCGACTTCTTGGACCTGCGGGCAGATTGAGAAACTCAATCGGCTCTCGACCGCGGCGGTCGAGCGGGCGCCGCCCGCATGCCGCAGGGCGCGCCGGACCGGATGGCGGCGGGGTGAGCCGATACTCAGACAAAGCAGACGGCCAGGGGACGGAGCCATTTCGGCCGCCAGGCCAGGGTGAAGGCGACAGCTATCGCGCCTGCGGTCAGGACCGTGACCCAGAGCAATGCGCCGAAGCTCGGGCCGTCGCGCAGCAAAGCGAGCGCAAGGGACGTCGCAAGCGCCAGAGCGCCCAGGCAACGCGGGATGGCCGATCGAAAAGGCGTCTTAAGGTCCGCAGCCTTCACCGTCCGCCGGTGCTTGCTCTGACCGAGCGCCAGCAGGGCGAAGCCGAGATAGGCGGTGCCCAGTATGCCGATGAACAACAACCAATCGGACATCCGCCCTACTCCGCCGGCTGCTTGAAAGAAAGGCTGACCGCCGCCCGGGGCCGCAGCCGCCAGGCCGCGAACGCCGCGACGCTCGCGCCGGCGAGCAAGGCCAGGTCCATGCCGGCGACGGCCCACGATGCTTCGGTCAGGGTGCGGACAAGGTGGTCGCCGGTGGTTACGCCGTTGAGGATGACCGCGAGCGCCGCGAGGCCTGCAATGGTCCAGCCCTGCTCTCGCCACGCGTGGCCCGGCCGTATCCAGGCGTGGACGAAACTCGCGAGCCAGACGAGATAGAAAATCCAGATCTCCAGGGCATAACGCTCGTAGCCGAGGACGGTTGCACCAGTCGGCAGCAGGCGGTTGGCGACGAAGAAGGCCAGGGTCGCGGTGACGATGCCGGTGACGGCGCCGACCGCGAGCCCTTCCACGATACGGACGCCGGCCAAGCCTTGCGCCGCATGCCGCTTGCGGCGCGATTCCAGCCAGTAGATGAAACCGGCCGCGATCATCACGCAGCCGGAGAGACCGAGCACGAAGTAAAGCCAGCGCAGGGTCCAGTGTTCGAACTGGATGAAATGCAGGCCGGACAGGAATCGCTGCACCGTCATCACCGGTTTGGCCGTGTGCGTATGCAGGATCGCGCCCGTCGGCCCGTCGAAATAGACGGCATCCAGGTTCATGGTCACGGTGTCGGGGAAGGATCGCCGCATCTCGACATAACTGTTGGCGTCGCCGGGATGCCAAATGCGCACGAAATAGGGCTGCCCGCCGGACCACAATTCGGAGGCTCGCATCCTCATGGCATCCAGCGAGGCCAGGTCGCCCGGCACGCCGGCGGCGTCACGCTGAACGACGCCATAGGCTTCCTTGACGAAATCGGCCTGCTTGTCCTGATAGACGATGGGAACCACGCCGGGGAAATGGATCGAAAAGAAAATAATCAGCCCTGACAGCGTAATCACGAAATGGAACGGCAGGCCGACCACCGCCGTCAGGTTGTGCAGGTCGAGGCTGGAACGCGGCAGCTTTCCGCCTGGCCGGAAGGTGAAGAAATCGGTGAAAATCCTGTGATGGATGATGACGCCCGAGGTGAGCATGACCAGCATCGCCATGCCGAGGATCCCGACGAGCCAATAGCCGATATGCATCCACTCGAGATTGAGGTTGTAGTGGAAGGGGAAGATGAAGTCGCTGGCGGCCCAACTGCCGGCCTCCGGCAACAGCGCCATCGTTGCCGGATCGAGAAAGCGGCTTTCGAAGTGGTCCTCCGAATCCTGGAAGAACAGCTTGACCACGGGCTCACGGTCCGTCGGCAAAGTGGCAAGCCATGCCCGATGTTCGGGCCGGACCAGGCCGACCGCGACCGCGGCGACCGCGTCCAACGATGGCGGTGCGGCGACCGTCGACAGGCGGGTATCCGGGATCATCCAACGGTCGATCTCGCGGTCGAACACGCTGAGCGTGCCCATCCAGAAGATCGCGAACAGCAACGCGCCGATCACGACACCGGCCCAGCTGTGCAGCCAGGTCATGGACTGGCGGAAGCTCTCCCCCATCGGGCTAGCCGGCCAGCAAGGGCGCAAGCCATAGCGCCAGTCCCACCGTGGCCGCGGCGCCGCCGGCCGTAACGGCCCAGACCCGCCACAGCCGCCGCTCCGCGAACGACCAAAGCAGCACCGCGAGGTAGAGCAGAAACCCGAGCATCGACACCAGCACCACGGCCTCGCTTTGCGCCATCGTGAAACCCAGCGCCATGGCCGCCAGCGTGATCAGACCGGCGCTCAACAGATAGCCGCCGACGACGGCGGCGAGGATGCGCGAGATCAGCTTCAGGGCAGAGAACAACCCAGGAGGTGAGACGGCGGTTCTATGCGGAACGCCCATAGGACCGCCCGGTCACCAACGGTAGCGCACGCTTGCGACAATCGTTTGCTCCGTTCCGTAGAAGCAGGCGTTGCCGCTGGAACAGCCGGCAACGTGCCTGTTGTCGAGCAGATTGTCGGCGCGCAGCGCGAACGTGAAGTCGCGCCAGTCGTAGCGGATGGCCGCGTCCACCAGGATGAAATCGTCCACCTTGAAGGAGTTCGCCGCGTCTCCGAACGTCGATCCCTTGTAGCGCACGCCCCCGCCGATGCCGAGACCGGCCAAGGGACCGGTCCGCACGCCGTAGTCGGCCCAGAGCGAGGCCAGATGCTCTGGGATCAGCGTCGGCCGGTTGCCTTCGTCGCCGGCGTTGCTCTCGGTGATTTCGACATCCTGGAAGGTGTAGGCGGCGGTCAAATCGAGGCCGAAATCGAAACTGGCAACGCCTTCGATTTCGATGCCCAGCGAGCGGACCTCGCCGGTTTGCACCTGGTTCAGCGGGTTGTTCGGATCGGGCGTCCGAACGTTTTCGCGCGTGATATGGAACGCGGCCAGGGTGACGGAGCTATTGAAGCCCGGTGGCTGGTATTTTAGGCCGACCTCGTACTGCGTGCCGGTTTCCGGCTCGAACGCATCGCCGTTTCCGTCGGTTCCGACGATCGGCAGGAACGAGCGGGAGTAGTTCGCATAGGGCGCCAAGCCGATGTCGAACAGATAGACCAGACCGGCGCGCCAGCTGAATTCGCTGTCGTCCTGATCCGACTTCGTATCCGCAAGCCGGTCTTCCCGGTCGGAAAAAACGAAGTCGTGCCGCCCGCCCAGGGTAACGACCAGATCTTCGAACACCTTCAATTGCTCTTGCGCATAGAGGCCGACCTGGTCCTGAACGGTATTGGCGTCCGTCGAAACGGCCGGCCTTGCAAAGGCCGCCCCATAGACCGGGCTGAAAATGTCGAGCGACGGCGCCGCGCCGAACCGTTGGAAGTCGTCGACTTCGTAGCGTTGGTAATCCACGCCGAGCAGCAACGTGTGCGCCGCGCTGCCGGTAACGAAATCGGCCTGGGCCTGCGTGTCGACCGTGTACTGATCGGTATCGCCGTTGGCCACGAAGGCAAACCGATTCAGGGTTCGCTGATCCGGCTCAAGGCCGCCGCCGAACACGGATTTGGAATCGACCTCGAGCGCGTCGTAGCGCGCGTTCTGCCGGAACGTCCAGATGTTGCTGAACTCGTGCTCGACAAGGTATCCGATGCCGTAAGCGGTTCGGTCGAAACCGTCGAAGCCCGGTTCGCCGATAAATCGCCTGACCGGAATGGTGCCGTTCGGGTTCGAATCCAGGGTTCCCTCAGCCGGGAGGAACTGGTTGGTGGAGCCGGTTCTGTCGTCCTGATAGCGGCCCAGGATCGTCAGCGTCGTGTCCTTCCGCGGGCGAAAGGTGAGCGCGGGGGCGAGAAACTTACGGTTGTCGTCGACGAAGTCGACCTGCGTGTCGCTGTTGCGGAAAAGACCCGTCAACCGAAACGCGAGGGTTTCCATGCCTGCCAGCGGCCCGCCGATATCGGCCTTCCCTTCGAAATGATCGAAGCTGCCGGCCTCCAGCTCGACCTCTCCGAACGGCTCGAACGTCGGCCGCTTCGTGACGAGGTTGACGAGACCGCCGGCGCCGCTTTGACCGTACAGAACGGAAGCCGGTCCGCGCAGCACCTCAACGCGCTGCGCCCCGTACAGTTCCGGCCTGAATTCCGCGAAGGCAGAGGAGCGAAGTTGGAGTCCGTCCAGGAAGACACCGGTACCGGCCTCGTCGAAGCCGCGGTAACGAAGAAAGTCCACGCGGCTGTCGTTGCCGAACACTTCGCCCTGAAAGCCGGGCGTGTAGCGCAGCACCTCGTTTATGGTATCGGCGTCCCGGTCGTCCAACTGGTCGCGTGTGATGACCGAGATCGACTGCGGCGTCTCGATCAACGGCGTATTCGTCTTCGTGCCCGTCAGGCTGCGGTTGGCGACATAGCCGTCGACCGGCCCGATCGCACTCTCGGACCGCGCCTCCACGGTTATCGTACCGAGCTGCTGCGGGCCGCTGCCCTGCTCCGCCGTCGTCGGTTGCAGCGTCACGGTGCCGGAGTCGGTGAAGCGGAAGGCGATGCCGGTCCCATCGAGCAGGCGGGCAAGCGCTTCACGGGGCGTCAGGTCTCCGCGAACCGCGGTGCTGCGCAGATTCCGCACGCGCGCGACGTCGTAGAAGAGTTGGACGCCGGCCACATCCGCAAACGACAGCAGGGCGGCGTTGAGGTCCTGGCTCGGTATGTCGAACGCAACCCTTTCGCCGACGGCGGCCGGAGGATCCGACCGTTGCGCCAAGGCGGATGGCGCGTTGGCGCTCACGGCCATCAACAACGCCGCCGCGCCCGCCGTCGCGACCATCCATCCCCGCAGAAAAGCCCCAGCGCCTTGCGGCCGCGCGCCCGTCTTGACCCCCATCTTTCCGTCCTTTCACTCGACCTGGATCTTTATCGCGAATGCGTCTCATTCGCGATCTATCCGAAATAGGACGAACGAGGGACGGAAATCAGTAAAGCCAGACGCAACTTTTTTTGGCGTAGCCGAGAGGTTCGCCTGGTCCTTATCAGAAAAGCAGGGTCACGAATGGCGGGACGGCGACGCTCTGCGCCCCGAGTTCCCGGGCGATCTGGTCCAGTGTGTTCTCCAGCCTCGCCGTCTCGAACATGCCGCTGACCGTGCGTTCGGCGAGGTCGGGATTGGCGATGACAATACGTCCGCGGCGATAGCGGTTGAGCGTCGCAACAACCGTGGACAGCGGTACGCGGTCGAAGATAAGGCGGCCCCGGCGCCAGGCGGTGGCCGTGCCGAGATCGACGGTCCGGACAGCGCCGAAGCCCCTGCCCTCGCCGTATCGCACCGCCAGTCCGGGGGTAAGCAGAACGGAACCTGCCCGGTCGGCCGTGGCCGCCAGTGCGACCTCGACCCGGTGGCGCGCGACCGTTACCTGAACCGAGTCCGGCAGCCTGTCCACCATGAACTGCGTGCCGAGGGCCTTGGCCGAGCCGTCGGCCGCCTGGACCAGGAACGGACGCCGCTCCCCCTCGGTCATCGGGGCCGCGGTGACATAGACGGTTCCAGCCAACAGGTCGATCCGGCGCTCGCGATCGTTAAAGCGCAGCGCGAGGGCGCTTGCGGGAGCGAGATCCGCGACGCTACCGTCGGGAAGGACAAAGCTTCGTATCTCCGCGGGGGCGGTACGGTAGTCCGCGAGCAGCATCGTCGTCGGATCGCCGAACCAGAAGATGCCCAGGCCGACGGCAAGCGCGACGCAGGCGGCAAGCGCGGCGATCCGCGCCCGGACCTCAGGCCGCCATTTGCGCACGGCGCGCCGTTGCCTCGCGATCGCGACCCGGCTCGGGGGAACGACGTCGTCTATCAGCGAGCCCGGCGCGTCGCGCAGCGCGGCGAGTTCGGCCCACGTCGCGCGGGCGTAGTCGAAAGCCGCCTGGTGATCGGGATGCGCGGCGAGCCAGCCTTCCAAATCGCGCCGTTCGTCCGGCCGCAGCGGGCCGCCGGTCAGCCGGCTCACCCAGCGGGCGGCGGCCGCCTCGATCTTGTCCGGATCGTCCCCGGGCACGCCATCCTTCGCGTGTCTACTATTGCCTGCTTTTTCCATCATGAGTAGGACGCGCGACCCGGTCCGATCTAGTAAAGAGCGGCGTGGTTTTCCGTAAAAAATTACATGGAGCGAAGGCGTTGCATCACATGCCGCAGCGCCTTGGCCAGATGCTTTTGGACCGAACTCTCGGAAATCTTGAGCCGGCCGGCGATTTCCCGATGGGTCAGGTCTTCGATCCGGGCGAGAACGAAAACCTGTCGCGTCCGCTGCGGCAGTTCCTCGACCGCCGCGCGCAGGCGGTCGAGCCTTCGGCGGGCGTCGGCCACGCTTTCCGGGGACGGCCCGTCCCCGGGCAGACGCGCCAGGTCTTCATTGGCGGTCGCGTCGGTTCGCTGGCGCGCCAGCCTGCGGACGTGGTCGATCGCCAGATTGCGCGCGGTGCGATAGAGGAAAGAGCGATCGTGGATGACCGCGGCGCCGCCACCCTGCCGATGCTCGGCGTAGCGCAGGAATGTCTCCTGCGTCAGATCGGCGGCCGTGTCCGCATCACGCAGCTTTTCGGTGAGATAGGCCTGAAGCTCGCGCCGATGGGCGAGGAACAGTCCCTTGATATCCTTGCCCAATATGCGAGTCCCCGATGCCTCCCGTCCGGAAGACGGACGGTCGGCGCCTAGCGTAGTTGAGAATCGCTCGCAATTTCCAGAATTTTCTGCCGGTGGGGCCAGCGTTCGGTAGGCTGCCGGTCCACGCAATTCAGCGGCTATGCGGTCACAAGCCATGACATTCGACATCCGGCCCCTCTCCCCAAAAGACATCGCGTTGTTCCGCGAAATGCTCGACCTGTTCGGCGAGGTCTTCGACGAGGCCAAGACCTATTCGTCAGCCCAGCCGAGCGACGGCTACCTGCGGAAGCTTCTGGGTGGAGAGCAGTTCGTTGGGCTGGCGGCGGTGGCGGACGCTGCGGTGATCGGCGGCCTGGCGGCGTACGAACTCAAGAAGTTCGAGCAGGCGCGGAGCGAGTTCTATATCTACGACCTGGCCGTCACCGCGGCGCATCGGCGCCGCGGCGTGGCGACGGCGTTAATCGGGAGACTCAAAAAAGATCGCCGCCGCGCGTGGCGCGTACGTCATCTTCGTGCAGGCCGATCACCGCGACGATCCCGCAATTTCCCTTTACACCAAGCTCGGCGTTCGGGAAGACGTCCTGCACTTCGACATCAAGGTTGACTGATCGAAGTGCAGGCCGCCGCCCGCTAAACCTTCATCGCGAGCAACTCGGTCAGGTGCGCGTCCAACTGCCCCAGCGCTTCCGGGTCGGCGCCGAACAGCGCAAGGTGGCCGTCGATGGTCTGGATCGGGCGGAATTCGGCATCCGGGATCAGGCGCCATTCCGCCTCGCAGTCGGCCGGCGGAAAGAACATGTCGGTCGACATCGGCATGACGAAGGTCTTGGCGGTGACCCGGCCGAGCGCGGCGCGGAGGTCCCCGCCGACGTGGCGGCTGACGTCGCCGCGCTGCCACTTCCAGGCCATGCACAAGAGGTTGTTCGGGTCCATCACCGAGAAGTAGGCGTTCATGAAGTTGACGATGAAATCGTCCATGGACGAGAAGCCGAGCGCCTTATGCCGTTCCTGCTGGAAGAACTCGGTGCTCCAGCCCATCACCGCCCACATCTTGGCGTGGCGTAAGAGGCCCTCGCGGACGTCGGCCGGCGAGGCGTAGAAGCCCTTGTTGAAGCCGGGGTCCGAGGTAATCGCGTCGACCAGGGTTTCAGTGAACAGGTGGTCGTGCGCCGTGTTCTTGGCGGTGCCGGCGACCGGCGCGGCGCGCTTGACCATGTCGGGATAGCGCACGGCCCATTCGTAGGTCTGCTGCGCGCCCATGGAACCGCCGACGACCAGCGCCAGGCTGTCGAGGCCGAACTTCTCCGTCACCAGTTGGTGCTGAGCGCGCACGTCGTCGCCGATGCGGACGCGCGGAAAGTTACCCATCCCGCCGGGTGGCGGTGTGTTATGCGGCGAGGAAGACAGGCCGTTGCCGATCTGGTTGACGACCACGATGAAATACTTGCTCGGGTCGAGCGCGCGGCCCTCGCCGATATAGACGTCCTCGATGATCTTGCTGGTGCCGGAGTACCAGGTCGGGATCAGGATGGCGTTGTCCTTGGCCGCGTTGAGCTCGCCGAAGCTGGCGTAGGCGAGTTGGCAGCCGCGTAAGGTGCCGCCCTCCTCCAACTGAAGGGCTTCGATCTCGTAGAGTTCGTAAGGGCCGTGGACGTCTTGCGTATAGTAGGCGTTTTCAGTCATGTCGATTGCTCCCTGTCTGGCTTAAGCCAGCGTGAATCCTTCGTAGCCGTTGGCAGCGACCTCGTCGCATTTGCGGCGGTAGCCGCCCATGCCTTCCGGGCCGAGGTAGGGCAGGAAGGCGCGCGGTTTGCCCTCGATATTGGCGCTCATGTACCAGGAGTTGGCGCCGGGCAAGAGCGTCATGCTGACCACCTCGTTGACGTGGGCGCCCCATTCGTCCTGCGCCTCGGGCGTTGCCTCGATGGTCGTCTTGCCGGCCTTCTGCATGGCGTCGATGCAATCGGTCACCCACTCCACATGCTGCTCGATCGCGACCGGCATGTTGGTGAGCACCGACGGGCTCTGCGGGCCGGTGATGGTGAACAGGTTGGGAAAACCGGCGACCGAGATGCCGAGATAGGTGTGCGGGCCGTCCGACCACGCCGCCTCCAGCGCCGCGCCGCCGCGGCCTTTTAAGTGGAGCGCCTTGATCGGGCCGGTCAACGCGTCGAAGCCGGTCGCCAGCACGATGATGTCGACCTCGTAGTCGCGGCCGCCGGCGCGGATGCCCTTCTTCGTGATCGCTTCGATCCCGCCGTAGGTGGCGGCATCGACCAGAAGGACGTTGTCCTTGTTGAAGGTCTCGTAATAGTTGGTGTCGAGCGGCTGGCGCTTGGTGCCGTAGGCGTGGCCCTTCGGGATCAGCATCTCGGCAACTTCGGGGTCCTTCACCGTGGCGCGAATCTTGCGCTGGATGTAGTCGGCGCAGAAATCGTTGGCCTCCTGACTGAAGAACATGTCCTGGTAGTTGGAGAGCCAGAACGCAAAGCCGCCGGCGTCCCACCGTTTGTCGAACTCTTCCTCCCGCTGTTCGGGCGTGTCGTCGAGCGCCGAACGTGGGATGAAGTAGTGCTCCTGGCCGAAGAAGGAGTCGCGGATGCGTTCGACGATGCCGTCGTAGTCGTCCTTGCGCGCCTTGACCAGTTCCGGATCGACCTTGCCGTTGCGCGCCGGCACGCAGTAGTTGGCGGTACGCTGGAACACGGTGAGGTGCTTGGCCTGCTGCGCGATTTCGGGGATCGCCTGCACCGCCGTGGCGCCGGTGCCGACGACGGCGACGCGCTTGGCGGTGAAGTCCACGCCCTCCTTCGGGAAGCGGCTGGTGTGGTAGATCTGGCCCTTGAAGTCGCCCATGCCCTTGAACGACGGGATATTGGTGTCGGACAGGCTGCCGACCGCGGCGATCAGATAGCGCGCCGTCACCTTTGCGCCATCGTCGGTCTCCACCGTCCAGAGGTTGGTTGCCTCGTCGAACGCACCGCCGGTGACGCGCGTATTGAACTGGATGTCGCGCTTCAAGTCGTGGCGTTTGGCGACATGCTCCAGATAGCGCAGGATTTCCGGCTGCTGCGGATAGCGCTCGGACCATTCCCACTCGCGCAGGAGCTGTTTGTCGAAGGTATAGCAGTAGATGTAGGAATCGGAATCGCAGCGGGCACCGGGATAGCGGTTCCAGTACCAGGTGCCGCCGACGGTCTCGCCGGCTTCGATCACGCGCACCTTGAGACCGAGTTTGTCGCGCAGCGCCTTCAGCATGTACATGCCGGAAAAACCGGCGCCGATCACCACGGCATCGAAGTCGGGGGTTACGCTAGCCATATGTTCCTCCCTTGAGTCTTGGACAGATTAGTCCGGGACGACGGACAGCATCCGTGTCCGATTGGCTGTCAGATGACTCGAGGAAGAGATCTCCGCGCCCGAGCCACCTTCGTCAGCGGGCAAGAAATCGACTTAGCTCTTCGGAGAAAGTATGGCCGCGCCGGTGACGAAAAACAATCGATGGTTGGTCGCCTGCGAAATCCGGGCAAGGCGGCCGCCCGGGGCAACTGGTTGTCCGGGCACCGCGATGATAGTGTCCATCTGCTACGCGAGATCAGGCATCACGGCAAAGACAAGAGCGGTTTGAGTAACACGGAATGTATCAGGGACTACTACGATGCCCGGGTCGAGGCCGAGTGGCGGCGGCTTGAGACAAGCTGGCTGGAATACGCCGTAACCAGACATTTTATCGCCGCCTATCTGCAACCCGTGTCGACAGTCCTGGATATCGGCGGCGGGCCCGGGCGCTATGCGCTCGGTCTGGCCGCCGAGGGCCATAACGTCGATTTGGCCGATATCTCCCCCGCCAGCATCGCCTTCGCCGAGGCCCAAGCGCGGAACATCGGCGTCAGGCTGCGGCAGACCCTGGTCGCCGATGCCCGCGATCTGTCGGTTTTCCCGGACGCAAGCTACGACATGGTGCTCTGCCTCGGTCCGCTGTATCACCTGATCGACGCCGACGACCGTATACGCGCGGTTCGGGAAGCGCTCCGGGTGTTGAAGCCATCAGGCTGTGCGTTCTTTGCCTTCGTTTCCCGTTATGCGCCGATCCACTTTCACTTGAAAACCGCTCCCGGCGATATCGATAGCCGCAGCGACGTCATGACCGGGATTCTGGAACACGGACAGCACCGCCCGTCGCGGGAGGCGCCGTTCTTCACGGAAGCGTTCTTCATCGACCCCGCCGAGATCAGGCCCTTCATGGCCGAGTGCGGCGCGGAGGAACTGATGACGTTCGGCGCAGAAGGGCCTATGGCGCAGAGCGAGGACCGTCTTGCCGGGCTTTCCGCAACGGCCCGGCAGGGGTGGCTTGAACTCGCCGTCGAAACCGCGTCAACCCCCGCCGCACTCTATGGCAGCGAACATATCGTCTATATCGGACGAAAACGGACCTAGTATCGTCGGGGATCGGAGACCTACGTAGCGGCACGACCCACGCCAACGATCCTGAGAGTCCACGCCGATGACCGAGAGTGCATTCTGGTATTTCGATCGTTTCGGAGAGGCCAAAGCGGTCATGCAGAAAGGCCGACAGGCCTTGCCGGAGCCCGGGCCCGGTCAGGCGATCGTCGCCCTTCGCGCGGTCGGGTTGAACCAGGCCGAGAACCGCTATCTGCTCGGCAAGCACTTTCCGCCGACGCAATTCCCGGCCTGTCTCTCGCATGAGGCGGTCGGCGAGATCGTCGCGCTGGGGCCCGAAGCGAAGGATGGCGGCACCGCCCGCGGATGGGCGGTCGGTGACCGGGTGGCGTTCGTCCCGATGCTGGTCGACATGACGGACATGGGCGTGCTGCGCGAGGCCGGAGTCTACGATCTTGCGGCCCTGGCACCGGTGCCCGAGGCGTACTCCGACCGTGAGGGCGCCGCCTATTGGATGGGAGTCCTGACCATGGCTGGCGCCATGGAGATGGCGGGTATCGGTCCGGAGACGGCCAAGGGAAAGACGGTGGCGTTTACGGCGGCGGCGGGCGGTATGGGGATCGTCGCCCTGAAACTTGCGCGGGCCTGGGGCGCCGAGGCGATCGCCACTACCCGGCGCAGCGAAAAAGTGGACCGTCTGTCGGCGTTCGCCGAGCGTGTCGCGGTGGTCCAAACGCCCGAAGAGCTGACCCGCGCCTTGCGCGCCTGGCGGCCGGACGGAGTCGACGCGGTGATCGATCCGTTGGGCGGCGGCTTCGTCGGCGCCGCCGTCGAGGCGCTGGTGCCGGGCGGTCAGTTCGTCAGCTACGAGATGGTTGCCGGCGCGGCCGGCGCTTACGACATCCTGGCGCTGATGTCGAACGACGCGAGCCTGCACGGCTATACCGTCTTCCGTCTCTTGCGCCGCCCGGGACTGCTCGAACGCCTGTTGGACATCGGGATGCAGTTCGCCGACAGCCTGACGCCGGTTCTGGCCGCGGACTACGCCTTCGACGACGCGCTGGAGGCGTTCGCCGCCCTGGCGCGTTCGGAACATGTCGGCAAGATCACGATCTCGATATAGCGGCCCGCGCAGGTGGATCCGGGAACGAAAGCATGACGACGGCGGGAGGGCGAAAGACCGGTGGATCGTTGCGACGCGTCGCGAGCGCCGGCGCCATCGGCAACGTGCTCGAGTGGTACGACTTCTCCGTCTACGCCTACTTCGCGCCGATTATCGCGAAGCAGTTCTTCCCATCGGCGGACCCCGTCGTTTCACTCGTCGCGGCGTTCGGCGCCTTCGCGGCCGGATTTCTTATGCGGCCCGTCGGCGGCGCCTTCTTCGGTCATATCGGCGATAGATACGGGCGCAGCCGGGCGTTGATCCTGTCGATCCTGCTCATGGCCATTCCCACCGGATTGATCGCCGTTTTACCCACGTATGAATCGATCGGGATTGCCGCCGCAGCACTGATGGTCGCGCTGCGCATGGCCCAAGGCATGGCTGTCGGCGGCGAATACACCAGTTCCGTCGTGTTTTTGGCCGAGCGGTCACCGGCCAATCGACGCGCACTGTTTTCGGCCTTTCCTCTAAACGGGGCGTTTGCCGGGTTGCTGTTGGCGTCCGGCGTCGGAGCACTGCTCAGCAGCGCGCTAAGCGATCGCGACCTCGCCGACTGGGGCTGGCGCATTGCCTTCGCAGTCGGCGTCGCGGTGGCCCTGGTCGGCTATCTGATGCGCCGCGGTTTGTCGGATATGCCCGAAACAAGCCCCGAAAAGTCGCCCATCGTCGCAGCTTTTCGCGATCATTGGCGCGAGATCCTACGGGGCATCGGGCTGATCATCGGATACGCCGCCGGCTTTTACCTCATCTTCATCTACGCGACGACCTGGCTTGTGGGCATCGTCAAAGAACCACGGTCGACGGCACTCGAAATCAATACACTGGCTATCGCGGCACTGTTCGTATTCGTGCCGCTTGCGGCCTGGCTATCCGACCGGATCGGGCGGAGGGCCATGCTGGCCATCGGTTATGCCGGCCTCGTGCTGCTCGCCTACCCGATTGTCTGGCTCATGCACCATCCGGTCCCTGCCTTGATCCTGGCCGGTCAGATCGGGCTGGCGTTCCTGATCGCGCTGTCGGCCGCGTCCATCCCGTCGGCGATCGTCGAGAGCTTCCCACGCGCGGTCCGCACGACAGCGGTCAGCATAACCTACAACGTCACCTTCGCGATCTTCGGCGGGACGGCGCCGATGGTCGCCGTTTGGGTGATCGAACGCAGCCACGACGACCTTGCTTTCGTCTGGTATCTGATCGCGACAGCCGCCGTCTCGTTCCTCGCCTCGCTCACGCTTAGGGACCGCCACCGCGAGCCATTGGATGTTTGATTTCCAGCGGTGCGACCACCGTCAGCCATCGACGAACGCGGCCCAGGCGGTCGGCCGCCGGCCGGATGGGATCGAAGAGACGAAGCAGACCCGGCCGCGGGCGGGGGGATCGGGAAATTGCCCGCGGCCGGGACGCCGCCCTGCCGTCAGCCCTCGACAAACGCGCGGGACAGACGGTCGGTGAGCGGACGCACGAAATAGCTAATCGCAGTGCGGCTGCCGGTCTGGATAAAGACCTCCGCCGGCATGCCGGGCACCAGTTCGATGCCGCCGGCCGACCAGCCGCCACTGTCGCTCAGACGAATACGGGCGTTGTAGTAGCGCGCGCCGCTGACGTCGTCGGTGAAGCTGTCGGCCGATACCGCGACGACCTCGCCGGGCACCTCCGGCGTGGTTGCCTGATCGAAGGCCGACAGGCGGACCCGGGACTCCTGGCCCAAGCTCACCCGGTCAACGTCGGCGGCGGGGACGCGGGCTTCGATCACCAGGTCCTCTCCGGCGGGCACCAGGTCAAGGATGTCGTCGCCCGGGCGGAGCACGCCGCCGACGGTATTCACCCGCATGCCGACGACGATGCCGTCCTGGGGCGCCACGACGACGATCCGTTCGAGGCGTTCGGCGGCGGCAACGCGACGCTCCCGCAAGCTGGCGATCTGCGGTTCGATCTGGCGCAATTCGGCCGTGTTCGCTTCGTCGAAGTCGCGCTGGGCCTGCACCAGCTCCAACTTCAACTCTTCGATCCCGTTGCGGGCCCGGGCGATGCCGGCATCGTGCTCCGCGACATTGCCGCGGATGCGTTCGGCCTGCCGCTCCAGCGACAGCAGCCGCGGCAACGTGGCATAGCCCTTCTCGTACAGATCGCGGAGGCCGGCCAATTCCCGATCGACCAGGGCGATTTCTTTCAGGTTCGAGGCGCGCTGGGCCTTGAGACCGCCGATCTCTTCTTTAAAGCGGACAATGCGCTGCCGGATCAATCCGGCCTGCCCGGTGCGGCTGGCGCGCCGGGCCGCAAACAGCTTTTGCTGACCGGCCAGGATGGAGGCCACCGCGGGATCGTCCCGCCGCGCCAGCAAAGCCGACGGAAAGACAACGGTATCGGCACCGCCGATTTCGCCCAGAAGACGCGCCCGGCGGGCCAGCAACTCGTCGAGCTGACCTTCGACGACGCCGAGATTGGCGCTGTCGATGGTGCTGTCGAGCCGCAGCAGCGGCTGTCCGGCACGCACGGTATCGCCTTCGCCGACCAGGATTTCGCTGACGATGCCGCCTTCCAGATGCTGGATCGTCTTGCGGCTGGATTCCACGGCGAAGGCGCCGGACACCACGACCGCGCCGTCGAGCCTGGCATTCATGGCCCAGCCGGCAAACACGGCGACCAAACCGAACAGCACGACCATGCCGCCCCACACATAGAAGCCGAGCCCATCGGACTTGGTTTCGGCTATCGGCAGGGTTTCGCCGTTATCGGGCGCGAGAACGAGAGAGCGGGTCATGAGTGCATCCTCCGGGGGAGAGTCGCGACGTTGGAGCTCGGTGTCGAAGGCAGGGCCTGGGTGGTCGCGGCGAGCACATCGTCCTTAGGCCCGAACGCCTGCTGACGGCCGTTCTGCAAGACCAACAGGCGGTCGGCGGCTTCGATGGCGCTCGGCCGATGGGCCATGACCACGACGATCCGGCCGCGGTGTTTCAATTCGCGGACGGCGTCGGCGAGCGCGCTGTCGCCTTCGGCGTCGAGGTTGGCGTTCGGCTCGTCGAGGACGATCAGGAACGGATCGCCGTAGACGGCACGGGCGAGACCGAGGCGCTGACGCTGGCCGCCGGAGAGCCTGCTGCCTGCCTCGCCGATGACCGTGTTGTAGCCCTCCGGCAGGTCAAGGATCATGCCGTGACAGCCGGCAAGCTTGGCGGCGTCGACGATCGCTTCGGGTTCGGCGTCCTCGTCGAGGCGGGCAATGTTTTCGGCCACGGTGCCGTCGAACAGTTCGACATCCTGCGGCAGATAGCCGATCTGGGCGCCGAGGTCGGTCGGGTCCCACTGTTCCAGGGCAACGCCGTCGAGCCGGAGCGAGCCCTGTTGCGCCTGCCAGACACCGACCAGCAGGCGGGCCAGGGTCGATTTACCCGAGGCGCTGGGACCGATCACCGCCATCGCCTCGCCGGCCGCGAGGCTGAAGGTCAGGCCGGAGACGACCGGACGGCGCATCTCCGGCGGCCCGGCATTGACGTGGTCGACGTCCAGCCGGCTGTTGGCGCGCGGCAGAGCCATGCGCCCCTGGGCGTGCGGATGCGCCCGCAGCAGTGCGGCGAGTCGCTTGTGCGCGGCACGGGCGCCGACGAAGCCGCGCCAGTTGCCGATGGCCTGCTCCACCGGCGCCAAAGCCCGACCCAGGATGATCGACGCGGCGATCATCGCGCCCGGCGTAATGGCCTCCTGGATGACCAGGGCGGCGCCGGCCCCAAGAATGGCGGCCTGCAAAACAAGACGGCCGGTTTTCGAGGTCGCGGTCAACAGGCCGGCACGGTCGCTGGCCTTCGCCTGCAGCCGCAGGCCGTCGCGCTGGCGCATCAGCCAGCGGCGGCGCAGCCCGTCCAGCATGCCCATGGCGCGCAGCACCTCGGCGTTGCGCTGGCCGGCGGCGGCCATGACGCCGCCTTCGGAGAAGCGATGGCTGGCGCGGCCGAGCGCGCGGCGGGTTATCAGGTCGTTCAGCAGCGCAACGGCGAACAGGAAAACCGCGCCCACCGCGGCCACGAGAGCGAGGACGGGATGCAGCAGATAGATGACGCCGATATAGATGGGGACCCAGGGCGAGTCGAAGAAGGCGAACGGCCCGGAACCGGATAGGAATTCACGTAGGGAACGGAGATCGCGCAGCGGCTGGTCGTCGTTGCTCTCCGCGCTGCGGATCGAGCGGGACACCAGGGTCTCGAAAACGCGGCCGTCAAGCCGGCGTTCGATCCTGGCGCCGATGCGGACCAGGATGCGGGAGCGGATCAGCTCCAGGATGCCCATGACGAGCAGCAGCCCGATGACCAGGACGGTCAGCGCAACCAGGGTTTCTTCGCTGTGACTGGTCAGGACGCGGTCGTAGACCTGCATCATGTAGAGCGGGCTGGCCAGCATGAGAAGATTGATGAACAGACTGAACAGGCCGGTCATGGCGAGGCCGCCGGTGCTGGCGCGCAGGGCGTTGCCGACCTCGGATCGGGCTTCCGCGTTCATGGGACTATCGCTCCTGGACAGAATGGTATGGCGGACTGACAAGGGGGCGGGATCGGGGCCCGGCGCAAGCGCCGGACCCCTCCCCCTTAAGCCCAATCAGACGATGAAGTCGTTCTCGTCGATCTGATTGACGTCGATGCCGGTCAGACGAACCGAGTCGCCGGCCCCAACGTCGAGGTCGATGACCGTGTCCGCGCCGTCCTGACGGGCGGCCGCCACGGCGTCGGCCGCGTCGTCGAAGAAGGCCGAGACATCGAGCTGGTCGGAGTCGTCCTCGAAGTTGGTGACCGTGTCCTGGCCGGTCCCGAGGTTGAAGACGAACGTGTCCGCGTTGTCGCCACCGGTCAGCGAGTCGTTTCCGCTGCCACCGTCGATCGAGCCGTTGACGCGACCGTCGGCGCCGTCGAAGACGTCGTTGCCGAAGCCCAGCACGACGTCGCCGTTCAGCGTACCCTCGTTGACAACCGTGAGATCGGCCTCGACCTCCACGGCATCAATCGCGAGGCCGTCGCCGTCGCCATCCGCGTCGCCGGTGATGGTGCCGCGGTTGACGAGTTCGCCGTCGAGAACAACATCGAAACCGAGCTCGACGCCGTCGGTGTCCGCCTCGATCGTCCCGCGATTGACGATATCGCCGGTGATGGAGACGACCGGGCCGATTTCGATGCCGTCGCTGCCGGCTTCGATCCGACCGCTGTTGACGATGTCGCCGACCAGGGCCGAGTCGGGATCGAAGTCAATGCCGTCGTCGACGGCCAGGATTCGACCGTTGTTGACGATGTCGCCTTCAACGGTGACACCCGGGTTGATGTCGATGCCGTCGTCGCTGACATCGATCAGGCCGTTGTTGACGATGTCGCCCCGGAAGATGACAGAGTCGCCTATGCCGGAGGACACAATGATGCCATTGCCCGTGAGGTCCCCGACGCCATCGCCACGGCCGCGGACCGTACCGTCGTTGACGACGCTGGCCTCGACCACATCGCCGACCGTATCACCGATCTGCAACGAAATGCCGGAACCATCATTGCCTTCGCCGGCATCGATCAGGCCCGAGCGTTCGTTGGTGATGGTGAAGTCCTCGGCCGTCGCGTCGGCGTAGACGGTGCCATTGCGCTGATCGCCGGTGCCGAGGATGTCGCCGTAGTTGTAGAGATCCACGCCGCTGCCGTCGATGTTGACCGCCCGGCTGTCACTTTGGATCGTGCCACGGTTGACGACTTCCGCATCGTGTTCGGCAACGCCGAAGTAAAGGCCGTTGTTGGCGCCTTCGATCAGGCCGTGCCGGGTGTTAAGGACCGTGCCGTCAAAGGCGACGCCGTTGGCGATGCGGATACCCGCGGTCGGGCCGACCTGGCTTTCCGAGGTCACCCTGCCGGAATTGCGGATGTCGCCGCGGAAGGTGGTGCCGCCGCCGGCAACGCCGGAGAAGACACGAATGCCGTCGCCGGCCAAGCCGGTGTCGGCCGCCGCCTGGCCGCGGCCCTCGATGGTGCCGTAGTTGACGACCTCCGCGTTGACGACGTCGCCGAAGACCTCACCGGTCTGCAACGCGACACCCGCGCCCTGGTTGCCTTCGCCGGCATCGATCAGACCGCGGTTCTCGATCGAGTAATCATCCGCCGTGGCATCGGAATAGACCGTGCCGTTACGCTGATCGCCGGTGCCGAGGATGTCGCCGTAGTTCTTCAGCTCCACGCCCGTGCCATCGATGTTGACGGCGCGGCTGCCGCTTTGGATGGTGCCGTAATTGACGACCTCGGCATCGTGTTCTCCGGTGCCGAAGTAAAGGCCGTTGTTGGCACCGTCGATCAGGCCGTGACGGGCATTGGTGATCTTACCGTCGAAACCGACGCCGTTGGCGATGCGGATGCCCGCGGTCGGACCCACCAGGCTTTCGGATGTGACGTCGCCGCTGTTGTAGATGTCGCCGCGGAAGGTGGTGCCACCGCCGGATACGCCGGAGAACACGCGGATACCGTCGCCGGCCAAGCCGGTGTCGGCCGCCGCCTGACCACGGCCTTCGACCGTGCCGTCGTTGACGACTTCCGCACGCACCACGTCGCCGACAACCTCGCCGGTCTGTAGCGCGATACCCGCACCCTGGTTGCCTTCACCGGCATCGATGCGGCCGTAGTTGGCGATCGAATAGTCGTCCGCCGTGGCGTCGGAATAGACGGTGCCGTTGCGCTGATCGTCGGTGCCGAGGATGCGGCCGTAGTTCTTCAGCTCCACGCCGGTGCCGTCGATGTTGACCGCGCGGCTGCCGCTTTGGATGGTGCCGAAATTGACGGCTTCGGCGTCGTGTTCGGCGTCGCCGAAATAGAGGCCGTTGTTGGCGCCGTCGATCAGGCCGTGACGGGCATTGGTGATCTTGCCGTCGAAGCTCAGCCCGTCGGAAATGCGGATCGCCGCGGTCGGACCCTGATTGCTTTCCGACGTCACATCGCCGGCGTTGTAGATGTTGCCGCGGAAGGTGGTGCCGCCGCCGTCGACGCCGGAGAAAACACGGATGCCGTCTCCCGCCTGGCCGACATTGGCCGCCGCCTGACCGCGCCCGGCGATTTCGCCGAAGTTGGTCACCTGCGCACGCACGGCATCGCCGACATGGTCGCCGGTCTGCAGCGCGATGCCCGCGCCGTCGTTGCCTTCGCCCGCGTCGACGCGGCCGCGCGAGCCGTTGAGGATGCTGTAGTCTTCCGCCGTGGCGTCGGAATAGATGGTGCCGTTGCGCTGGTCACCGGTGCCGAGGATATCGCCGAAGTTGCGGACGGAGATGTCTTCGCCGCCGATATTAACGGCGCGGCTGTCGCTCTGGATCGTACCATGGTTGGTCAGCCGGCCCGAGGACTCGCCGCCGTTGGCGAAATTTACGCCGTTTATCCCGCCGTCGATCAAACCCTTGTTGCGGATTTCGGCGTCCCGGCCGGAAACTTCGATGGCGGTGTCTTCGGCAAGAATCTCGCCATGGCGCCGGTTGTCGATGTATGCCCTATCGCCCTGGACGTCGATGGTCGCGGTGTCGCCGGTGGTCTCCGCGGTTCCGCTGTTGCGGAAGGAGACCCGGTCGTCGTCGATGGTCAGAACCGGCTCGCCGTCCACGAGCGTTTCGTCGCCCTTGTTCAAAACGAAGCGCTGACCGTCGAAATCGCTGGTCAGAGGCTGATCGTTGCCATCCGGAATGACTGTCCGTCCGAAGAAGGAGGAGAACTGGCGCTGGATAAAGCCCAGTAAGGAACCTAGAAAGCTCATGGTATCGTCCTCTTGAGAGTGTTAAGGGCGCAATCGATTGCAGCGCGCCCGGATCGCCGCTGCCGGCCCTCGATCTCCCAATCGAACAACACTGACGTGAGCTTAAACGACGGAACCCGGTTTCACCCTGGGGGCCTGTGACCGCTTTCGGATCGAGCCGAGCAAGACGTTCGACGCCGGCTCCCCCTTGAGGTCACGATGTGAAGTTCCGTCAATCCCCTCGCGCATGCCGTACAATTGGAAGATCTGCTTCCGACAGATCCTGTACCACGCGTTGTTGCCCAATTCGTTATTCGTTATCAGACAATTAGAGGGGAATTTGGAACCGTACAATTTACAATTTTGAACTGGCATGTACGAAAATTTAGAGGCGCCAATTCAACCATCCCGCTTGCTCTCGGACTCATTCCGACGATGCGGTCAGTCTTTCCTGATCGATGACGTCGTGGAGGGCGCGCACTTCGTTGATCACGGCCATGTCGCGCTTGATGTGGACGCCGTATTTGCGGAGGCGCTGAAAAACGCGCGAGAGACTCTCCGCCTTCATGCCGAGTTTGCTGGCGATCAGGACTTTTTCATACGGCAGGCGCACCGTGCAGGCGCCGCTGGCCACCGGACTCTGCGCGATCAAAAACTCGGCGACGCGCTGAATCCCGGACAAACCCTTCATCTGCTCGATTTCGTCCACCAGACGGCGCACATGGCGCGATACCGACGCCAACATGACCAGCGCCACCTGAGGGTTGCGGGAAATGCTGGACACGATGCGATCGATCGGGATCTCCGCGAGGCGAACGTCCGTCACCGCCTCCGCGTAAGCCGGATAATTGTCCCGCGCGAGAGCGGCGATCTCGGCGAAGCTCTGACCGCGGGTGAAGATGCCGATTACGGCCTCCTCCCCCGCCGCGGTCGTACGGAACACCTTTACCCAGCCCTCGACCACGATGAAGAACCGGCGGGCCGGGTCGTCCTGCTGAAAAATGGTCGTGCCGCGCGGGACCGACAGCCCGCGAATACCTTTGGCTATATCCGAGTAGAATTCGTCGGGAATGCCGTTGAATAACGGGCTCTTGCGGACGAATGCCTCAAGACCCTCGTCGGATTCCTGTCCCATGGACGTCGCGATCCCTCACGCTGTGCTCGGCCCGCGGCCGTCTTGCGCGATTCTCCCAACCACTTGACAGAAGTCAAATACCCAGAATGCCGAGTTTGGGACAGTAGGAGCAACAGTGACCGACTTTAACAGCCCTTTAGAACGGCTGCACATGGTCCGAATATTTCTTTTGTTCGTTTTCATAGCCGCCGCCGTGGCCCCGGGTGCGGCCGGCGCGGCCGCGGATCAAGGCGCGCTGCTGCGCAAATTCCTGCGCAAGCTGGCGCCGGCGGACATGAATCCGAATGCCGACCGGTACGGCCGCATACGCACCGACATTCCCGCGATACCGCTGCTGAGCAAGGGCGAGACGGTCGGATGGGCCTTTCTCACCTCCGATTTCGTGTCGACGACGGGCTATTCGGGCAAACCGATCCATGTGGTCGTCGCGGTCGACCGGGACGCCATGATCACCGGCGTCCGCCTGGTGGAGCACGCGGAACCGATCGTCCTGATCGGCATCCCCGACAGCAAGATCAAGGCCCTGACCGAGCGTTACAAAGGGCTGGACCTGAAGGTCGAGGCCGAAGCCGGCGGGTCCGGCCACGACCTGGAGATCATATCCGGCGCGACGGTGACGATTATCGTGATCGACGATTCGATCGTCCGCGCCGGCCTGAAAGTCGCCCGCGCCTTAGGGCTCGGCGGACTGGCGCCGCCCGTCGCGACCGGGCCGGTCTACGAACTGAACACCGATGATCGCGAGGTTCGGACCTGGGCGGCGTTGAGCGCCGACGGTTCGGTCGGGCGGCTGACCCTGGATATCGGCCAGATCAACCAGGCCTTCCGCGACAGCGGCGACGCCAAGGCGGCCGCGCGGCCCGAACCCGGCGACGACTCCGAGACGTTCATCGACCTGCAGGCGGCGCTGGTCAGCGTGCCGGCGATCGGCTTAAGCCTGCTGGGGCCGGCCGAATACGGAAACCTGCAAAACAATCTGGCCGACGGCGACCATGCGATCCTGGTTGCCGGGCGCGGCCGCTATTCGTTCAAGGGGTCCGGCTATGTGCGCGGCGGCCTGTTCGACCGGATCCAGGTGATCCAGGGCGATACCAGCTTCCGGTTTCGCGATAAACAGCACCGACGACTGGGCCAGATCGCCGCGGCGGGCGCGCCGAGCTTTACCGAACTGGACCTGTTCACGATCCCCGCCGGTTCCGGGTTCGACCCGACCAAGCCCTGGCGGCTGCAGCTTCTGACGCAGCGGGCCATCGGAGCGATCAAGAAGTCCTTCCTTACCTTCGATCTGGCCTACCGATTGCCGCAATCCTACCTGCGCGACGTCGCGCCGGCGGCCGGTGCGAACGTCCCCGCCGCCCTGATCGCGGATGACGAAGCGGCGGCGAAGACGGCGCTCTGGCAGCGGATCTGGCGGGACCGCGCAGTCGAGATCGTCATCCTGGTGACGGCGCTTGGCGTGCTGACGATCCTGTTCTTCTTCCAACTGCCGCTGACCCGCAACGAAACCGCCGTGTTCTGGTTCCGCATCGGTTTCCTGACCTTCACGCTGGTCTGGCTCGGCTGGTACGCCAACGCGCAACTTTCGGTGGTCAACGTGCTGGCGGTAACCAACGCGGTCGCGACCGACTTCAGCTGGGACGCGTTCCTGATCGACCCGCTGGTCTTCATCCTCTGGTTCAGCCTGGCGGCGTCGCTGATCTTTTGGGGACGCGGCGTGTTCTGCGGCTGGCTCTGCCCGTTCGGCGCGCTGCAGGAACTGCTGAACAGGATCGCCAAGCTCTGCCGCATCCCGCAATGGACAGTGCCCTGGCCGCTGCACGAACGGCTCTGGCCGATCAAATACATGCTGTTCCTCGGCCTGTTCGGGCTGTCGCTCTATTCGCTGCCGCTGGCCGAGCGCTTCGCCGAGGTCGAGCCGTTCAAGACAGCGATCATCCTGAAATTCCAGCGCGCCTGGCCGTTCGTCGCCTTCGCCGTCGCGCTGCTGATCGTCGGATTGTTCGTCGAACGGTTCTATTGCCGCTATCTCTGCCCGCTGGGCGCGGCGCTGGCGATCCCGGCCAAGATCCGGGTGTTCGAATGGCTCAACCGCTACCGGGAATGCGGCAACCCGTGCCAACGCTGCGCCCAGGAATGCATGGTCCAGGCAATCCACCCGGACGGTCATATCAGCCCGAACGAGTGCCTCTACTGCATGCATTGCCAGGTGCTCTATCAGGACGATCAGAAATGCCCCGTCTGCATCAAGAAGCGGAAACGCTACGAGGCGTTCCTCAAGAGTCCGCCGCCCGGAAGCCGTGGGGCGACGGAAGCCAAGCCGACAGTTTCATCGCCATCATGATCAATATGGAAATCATACGAGGGAGAAGGACATGACCGACAAGACACCCAAGCCGAAGCAAGCGGACGACGACTTCGCGGTGACGAGACGCGGCATGCTGGGCGGAACCGCGACCACCGTCCTGGCAGCCGGCACCGGCGCGATCGGCGGCGCGGCGACCATGATCGGCGCCGGCGCCGTGCAACCGGCCAAGGCGCAGGGCCGCGGCCAGAAATACGCGTTGGATCCGGGCGAGCTGGACGAATATTACGGCTTCTGGTCGAGCGGCCAGTCGGGCGAGCTTCGCATCATGGGCATGCCGTCGATGCGCGAACTGATGCGCGTGCCGGTGTTCAACCGCTGCAGTGCGACCGGCTGGGGCCAGACCAACGAAAGCCTGAAGGTAATGACCGACGGCCTGCTGCCGGAGACCAAAGCCTATCTGGCGGCGCACGGCATGCAGACCTACGAGAACGGCGACCTGCACCACCCGCATATGTCGTTCACTGACGGCACCTACGACGGCCGCTATCTGTACATGAACGACAAGGCGAACACGCGGGTCGCCCGGGTGCGCTGCGACGTGATGAAGTGCGACAAGATCATCGAGATCCCGAACGCCAGCGACATCCACGGGCTCAGGCCGCAAAAGTTCCCGCGCACCGGCTACGTCTTCGCCAACGGCGAACACCGCATTCCGCTGCCGAACGACGGCATGGTGCTGGACAAGCCGGACCAGTATGTCGCGATCTTCACGGCCATCGACGGCGACACGATGGAAGTCGCCTGGCAGGTGATCGTCGACGGCAACCTGGACAATTGCGACGCCGACTACCAGGGCAAGTACGCCGTCTCGACCTGCTACAATTCCGAGGAAGGCATCAACCTGGCGGAGATGACGTCGAGCGAAACCGACTGGGCGGTGATCTTCAATATCAAGCGGATCGAGGACGGCGTCGCCAAGGGCGACTTCACCCGGCATAACGGCGTGCCGGTGCTGGACGGCCGCAAGGGCTCCCCCTACACCGCCTACGTGCCGGTGCCGAACAGCCCGCACGGCTGCAACACCGCGCCAGACGGCAAGCATATCGTGATCAACGGCAAGCTGTCGCCGACGGTCACGGTGCTGGACGTCACCAAGATCGACGCACTGTTCGAAAGCGGCGCCGACCCACGCTCCTGCGTCGTCGCCGAACCGGAACTGGGTCTGGGGCCCCTGCACACCGCGTTCGACGGCAAGGGCAACTGCTACACCACCCTGTTCCTGGACAGCCAGATGGCCAAATGGAACATGGAAAAAGCGATCCGCCGGTATAACGGTGAGGATGTCGATCCGATCATCGCCAAGACGGACGTGCACTACCAGCCGGGCCACAACCATTCGTCGATGGGCGAGACCAAGGACGCCGACGGCAAGTGGCTGGTGTCGCTGAACAAGTTCTCCAAGGACCGCTACCTCAATGTGGGTCCGCTGAAGCCGGAGAACGAGCAACTGATCGACATCTCGCTCGACCCGCCGAAGGTGGTGCATGACGGGCCGACCTTCGCGGAGCCACACGACTGCATCATCGTGCATCGGTCCAAGGTGTCACCCGCGTCGATCTGGCAACGCGACGATCCGATGTGGGAGGAAGCAAGGCGCCAAGCCGCGGCCGACGGCGTGGAACTGGAGGACGGCGCGGACGAACCGATCCGCGACGGCAACAAGGTGCGCGTCTACATGTACTCGGTGGCGCCCAACTTCTCGATGGAGAAATTCACGGTGAAGCAGGGCGACGAGGTGACGATCTACGTGACCAACATCGACGACGTGGACGACCTGACGCACGGCTTCACGCTGGGCAATCACGGCATCGCGTTCGAGGTGGGACCGCAGGCGACCGCGTCCGTGACGTTCACCGCCGACCGGCCGGGCGTGCACTGGTTCTATTGCCAGTGGTTCTGCCACGCGCTGCATATGGAGATGCGCGGCCGAATGATCGTAGAGCCGCGGTCGAGCTGACGATGACGCGTGTCCGGGCAATCGTCGGCCTTGCGGCCCTGTTCTGCGCGGTGGCGGTCCCCGCCGCCGCGCGGGACCGGACCGTGGCGGCCGGCTCGGGCGCGCTTCAGTCGGTGCTGGAGCAAGCCGGGCCGGGCGATGTTATCCGGCTTGGGCCCGGCGACCATAAGGGGCCGGTCGTACTGACGCAGCCGGTCCAACTGATCGGGGAGCCGGGCGCGCGGCTTGTGGGAACGGGCGACGGCACAGTGATCACCATCACCGGGGCGGACGTGACCGTCTCCGGGCTCGAAGTGGTCGGGTCCGGGTCGTCGCACCAGACGCTGGATTCCGGGATCAAGGCGACGAAGACAGCGACCAATGCAAGAATCCTGGACAACCGGCTGGAGGGCAACCTGGTCGGCATCGACGTGCATGGCGCGACCGATACGGTGGTGCGCGGCAACGTCATCGTCGGGCGGCGCGACCACCGGGTGAACGACCGGGGCAACGGCATCTATATCTGGAACGCGCCGGGCACCGTGGTGGAAGGCAACAGTGTCCGCTACGGACGCGACGGCATCTTCGTCAATACCAGCCGGGACAACATCTTCCGCGGCAACCGGTTCGAAGACCTGCGTTTCGCCGTCCATTACATGTACACCAACAACAGCGAGGTCTCCGGCAACGTCTCGCTGAACAACCATATCGGCTATGCGCTGATGTATTCGACCGACCTGATCGTGCGGGGCAACCGGTCGCTCGGCGACCGCGATCACGGGATCATGCTGAACTACGCCAACCGGGCGACGGTCGAGGGCAATCTGGTCCGCCGCGGGGCTAAGAAATGCCTGTTCATGTACAACGCCAACAAGAACCGGATCGCCGGCAACCGGTTCGAGGCCTGCGAGATCGGCGTGCATTTCACGGCGGGATCGGAGCGGAACGCCATCACCGGCAATGCCTTCATCGGCAACCGGACCCAGGTGAAATATGTCGGCTCCCGCTGGCTGGACTGGAGCGCGGACGGCCGAGGTAACTACTGGAGCGACCACGCCGCGTTCGACATCGACGGCGACGGCCTGGCCGACCTGCCTTACCGGCCGAACGACCTGATGGACCATATCCTGTGGACGCAGCCGGCGGCACGCCTGCTGCTCGGCAGCCCGGCAGTGCAGTTGATCCGCTGGTCGCAGTCGGCGTTTCCAGCGTTGCTGCCCGGCGGTGTCGTCGACAGCAAACCGCTGATGAAGCCGGTTGAGGATGGCGGCGCATGACCGGTCCGGCCATCACGATTGACGCGGTGACCAAGCGCTATGGGAAGCATATGGCGCTGGACGGCGTCACGATGAACGTCGCGGCGGGCGAACGGCTGGCGCTGCTCGGCCATAACGGCGCCGGCAAGACGACGTTGTTGAAACTAGTGCTAGGCCTGACGGCAGCGGGCAATGGGGAGATCGAGGTCTTGGGCCAGAGGCCGGGCATGGATGCCGTGAGACGGCACTGCGCCTACCTGCCGGAAAACGTAGCGTTCCATGAGTCGCTGACCGGACTCGAACAGCTTGCGCTGTTCCTGCGGCTGAAGGGCGGGTCGGCGCGCGAGGCGCCGGCTCTGCTCGACCGGGTCGGTCTTAGCGATGCGATGGACCGGCGAATCGGCGCCTATTCGAAAGGCATGCGGCAGCGGCTGGGCCTGGCCCAGATCCTGATCGGCACGCCGCGTATCGTCATCCTGGATGAGCCCACCAGCGGCCTGGACCCGCTGTCGCGCGAGATGTTCTACGCGATGACGGCCGAACTGGCGGAGACGGGCGCGGCCGTGGTGCTGTCGTCGCATGCGCTGACTGAACTGGAGGCGCGCACCGACCGGATCGTGATCCTGCGGCGGGGACAGGTCGCGGCGAACGGCCGCCTGTCAGCATTGCGGGCGGGCGCGGGCCTGCCCATCCGGGTGCGCGTCGAGACCAAACCGGACGCGGCGGACGACGTCGCGCGGCAGGTCGGCGGGAGGCGGGTCAACGGATGCGCCGTTGAATTGGTCTGCGATGCGGATCAGAAGGTGCGGCGTATTGCCGACGTGGCGGCGCTGGGCACGGCCATCGAAGACATCGATGTCGTCCCGCCGAGCCTGGAAGACGTCTATCGGCATTACAGCAGGTCGGAGGGGGAGCGATGACCCGGCGCATCCTCGCCATCATGGCAAGCGACATGCGGATCGCAATGCGCAACCGCTGGGTCCTCACCGCGACCCTGCTGATGACCGGTTTCGGCCTGATCCTGGCGTTCGCCGGGTCGGCGCCGGCCGGGACGCTGGGCGTCGACCGCCTGACGGCGACAATCTCCAGCCTTGCCACGCTCTCGGTCTACCTGGTGCCGCTGATCGCCTTGCTGCTGTCCTACGACTCCATCGCCGGCGAGACCGAACGGGGCACCCTGCCGCTGCTGCTGACCTATCCGGTCGCGCGGTGGGAGGTGCTGGCCGCGAAATTCGGCGCCCAGCTTTTCGTGCTGGCGGCGGCGGTGGTCGTCGGGTTCGGGGTGACCGCAGCGGCCGTCGCGGTGACCGGTGGAGTCTCCGAGCAAAGCCTCATCCACTTGTCGAGACTGACCTGGAGCGCCGTTGTGCTGGGCGCCGCCTTCCTGGCCGTCGGCAATTGCCTGAGCGCCATGGTGCGCCAGCCGGGCACGGCCGCCAGTCTGGCCGTCGCCGTCTGGGTGATCGCCGTGGTGATGTTCGACGTGATCCTGCTGGGCGCGGTGGTTGCCGACGACGGCGGAGCGTTCACCAAGACGGTGTTTCCGTGGCTGCTGGCGATCAGCCCGACCGACGCGTTCCGGCTGTTCAACCTGGCGGCGCTGGAATCCGGAGCGGCGGGACTGGGGCTCGCCACCACGACCCATGCCCTGCCCGCTCTCGCACCGCTGCTGTCGCTGCTCGCCTGGCCGTTGGCATTGCTGGCCGTCACGGCGGCAATCTTCCGGAGGCTCGAACCATGAAACCGTTCGTCCTTGTCTGTGCGGCAATCGCCCTTCTGGCGGGTTGTCAGGAGCAAGAGGCCGCGACGGTCCCGGGCCCGATTTCGCTGACCCGCGAAGCCGCCGGCCATTACTGCCAGATGACGGTGCTGGACCATCCCGGGCCGAAAGCGCAGGTGCATATGGCGGGGTACGTCTACCCGCTTTGGTTCTCCCAGGTGCGGGACGCGTTCGCTTTCGACCGGATGCCGGAGGAGATCGCCGAGGTCACGGTGATCTATGTGAACGACATGGGCGCGGCGGCGGCGGAGTGGGACGCGCCGGGCGCGGACAACTGGATTCCGGCCAAGGCCGCGTTCTACGTCGTCGGCAGCGACAGGCGCGGCGGCATGGGCGCGCCGGAACTGGTGCCGTTCGCCGAGCGGGCCGCCGCATCGGCGTTCGCCGAACGGCACGGCGGCACGGTGATCGGCTATGCGGATATCGAAGACCCGATGGTGCTGGCGCCTATCGACGTGACACCACTTCAACCGGGGTCACACGGATGACCGGGCTGACGCGGCGGCGGTTCATCGCGATATCGGCGGCGTCGCTGGCCGGCGGCATCTCCGCGGCCGGCGCCGCAAAGTCAACGGTCTGGCGCGGCATCGCGCTGGGCGCCGAAGCGGAGATCCGGCTGGATACCGGCGATCCGGCGGGAGCGCGGGCGGTCATCGATTCCTGCCGGTTGGAAATCGCGCGGCTGGAAAAGCTGTTCAGCCTGTATCGCACCGATAGCGCCATCGCGCGGCTGAACCGCGACGGCGCCGTCGACAATCCGGACCCGGATTTCCTGGCGTTGCTGTCGCTGGCGCGGTCGGTTCACCGCAATACGGGCGGCCTGTTCGATCCGACCGTGCAGCCGGTCTGGTCGGCCTATGCCGAACGCCGCCCGGTGCAAGGACATATCGGCTTCGATGCCGTCTCGATCGCGCGCGACAGGGTGGCCTTCGACCGGCCGGGCATGGCGATCACACTGAACGGCATCGCCCAGGGATTCATCACCGACCGGGTGGCCAGCCTGCTGCGCGGGCGCGGCCTGCGGCATGTGCTGGTCGATATGGGCGAACTGCGCGCGCTGGACGGCCGCCGGGACGGCAGCGGCTGGCCGGTGCGGATCGCCGGTTCCCCGGCCAAGACCATTCGATTGCGGGATCGGGCGCTGGCGACCTCCGCACCGCTCGGCACCACGTTCGACCAGGCGGGCCGGCTCGGCCATATCATCGATCCGCGAACCGGGCGGCCAATGACCGGCGGGCGCGCGGTAACGGTGGAGGCGAAGACGGCCGCCATTGCCGATGCACTATCGACGGCTTTCTGTCTGATGCCCGAGCCGGCGAGCCGGCAGGCGCTGCGCCGCTACCCGGACGCCCGGCTGGTTTAGAACAGGTTCTTCGCATCCGACGAGAAGGTCGGAAACGCGAACGAGGTCTCCTTGAACCGGCTGGCCGAGATGCCGTGCTGCATGGCCATCGAGAACAGATGGATCAGGTCTTCACCCTGATGGCCGACCATATGCGCGCCGACAAAGCGGTCGTTCGATTCGTCGACCAAGACTTTCGACCAAGCCACTGTTTCGCCGTAGCTCTTGCCCGAAAACCAACCGGTCATGTCGTTCGTGGAGACGGCCACGTCGAGGCCCTGCTCTTTCGCCTCCTGTTCGGTCAGGCCGACGCTGCTTAAGGCCGGCACGGTATAGACGCAGCTTGGCAAAGCCGCGTAGTCGGGTTCGACGCTGGGCCCGTCCACGATGTTCCGGCCGACGATGCGGCCCTCGTAGGTCGCGACGGGCGACAACTGGGCGGAGGCGACCAGCGCGTCGCCGCAGACCCAGACCGAGGGGTTGGAGGTGGAACGGAGATAGGAGTCGACTTCTACGCGAATGCCGTCGTGGGCGACGTTGCCGGCCGCGAGGTCGAGCGTATCGACATTGGCGATACGGCCCGCGCCATTGACCACACGGTCGGCGTCCAGGCTCTGCTCTTTACCGCCGTGTTTAAAAGCCACGCGTAACTTGCCATTCTGCTTGGTAATTTCCTTTACCTCGACACCGGTCTTCACGGCGATGCCGATGCGCTCGCTTTCCTGCTGCACGGCATCGACGGCATCCTTGTCCATACGCGGCAGCAGGCTCGGCATCACTTCCAGAATGGTGACCTTGGCCCCCGCCCTGGCATAGACGTGGCTGAATTCCATGGCGATGACGCCGCCGCCGATGAAGACGACCTCCTGCGGCAAGGTCCGTTCGGACAGAACGTCGTCGGAGGTGATCAGGTGCTCCGCGCCGGGGATCGGCAGAGGCCGCGGTTTCGAGCCGGTGGCGATGACGATGTTGTCGCCCTCGATCACCGTGCCGTCGATATTGACGGCGTTGGGACCGACGAAGCGGGCGTGGCCCCGGAACACCTCGCCCCGCTTGGCGGCGACGTCGGCCATCGCGTCGGGAATGAAACCGATCATGTCCTTCTCGCGGTCGATCAGCTTGGCCCAATCCAACGTCGGCTTGCCAACATCAATGCCATGGATCCCGGCTATCTCAATCTCATGCAAGGCATGCGCCGCCGCGACCAGCACTTTCTTCGGCGTGCAGCCCCGATTCGGACAGACGCCGCCGAAATCCAGTTCCTCAATAAAGGCGATGCTCTTGCCCGCCTCATGGGCGACCGCCGATACGCCGAAGCCGGCATTGCCACCGCCCAGAATTACCACGTCGAAACGATTGGCCATCGTCATTCCCCCTGTTGTGTCGCAATCCGCAACATGTCCGACCAAGCGGTTCACGTAACCGAACCGCACTTTCACATTGTCGTTAGGCCCGCCTGTTTCAGTTTGCCAGACACAATGCCGTGTCGTCTCATCTGCGGTACCCGGTCTCCGATAGATGCCGTCCGTTGCATTCGCGTTACGGTCGGTCCGGTAAAAAGCGACATTGGGGGAGGATCATGAAAGGTCAAATCGCGGCGCTCTGCGCCCTGTTCACTGTCGGTATGGCCACGCCCGGCTGGACGGCCGATATCGCGGCCGGCGAAGCGACGGCCAAAGCGGTCTGCGCCGCCTGTCACGGCGCCAACGGCATCAGCGTCGCCGACACCATCCCGAACCTGGCCGGCCAAAAAGAGAAGTACCTGATCGCGCAACTCAAGGCGTTCAGGGCGGAGACGCGCAAGAACGCGATGATGAACGCCATCGCCGAGCAGGTCGACGAGGCCGATATCGCCAACGTCGCGGCGTTCTTCTCCAGCCTGCCCGGCGCGGCGCAAAGCGCGGAGAAGTCCAAGCCGCTGGACAACCTGGTCTCCACGCGGATGGGCTTTCCGGCAGACTTCGCCACCGGTTTCACCCACTACACCACGATCAACTTCGAAGGCCGCAAGCAGGTCCGTAAATACTACGCCAATAAGGCCGCGGTCGCGGCGGCGCGCGACGGCAAGCAAATGCCCGACGGCTCGGTGCTGTTGGTCGAGGTGTTCAAGGCCAAGCTGGACGGCGCGGGCAAGCCGGTGACCGGCGCGGACGGGTTTTACGTGGCCGACGGGCTGGCCGCCTATACGGCGATGGAGAAGCAGCCGGGGTGGGGTGCGGACTTCCCGGAGATCCTGCGCAACGGCGATTGGCATTACGCCGTGTTCAAGGCCGACAAGTCGCGCCGGCCCGGCGTCAACCAGGCGACCTGCCTTGCCTGCCACAAGCCGCTTGTCGACGACAGTTACGTGTTCTCGCTGAAGGCCTTACAGGAGGTCGCGCGGAAGTAGTTGCGGCCTCAGATCGCCTGCGCCTCGCCGCGATCCTGGACGGGATGGCCCAACCGGTTGAGCAAGGCCGCCGCGTCCTCCAGATCCGGGGTCTCGAAGCCTTCGGTGAACCAGTCGTAAACCGGCACAAGCAGGTCAAGCGCGCCTTGTTCGTCGCCGTCCCGGGATAGAAGCCGAGCCAAGCTGGTGGCGGCACGCAGTTCCAGCGCCTTGGCCTGTTGCGCGCCGGCGACGGCCAGGGCGCGCCGGAACTTTTCCTCCGCCGGCTGGCGATTGCCGGCGCCGCGCGCCAGCAGGATTTCGCCGTGCAGCCTGAGGATCTCGGCTTGCCAGGTGCGTTCGCCCGTATTCTCGACGATGTCGGCCGCGCCTTCGATCACCCTGAGCGCCTGTCCGGGTTGTTCGTTGTACAGATGGCCCATCGCCAGAAGCGCATGGTAATAGGGCCGCTCGCGATGTTTGCCGGCGGCACGCCAGGCCTTCATGGCATCCTCGATCTGCGCGACGCCGGCGGCCGCGTCCCCGACCGCGGCCTCCACCCAGCCCTGCACGATCATGCATTCGGCGGCGAGGCGCGCCAGACCGGCCTCCGCACATAACTCGCTTGTTCGACGCGCATGCTGTTTCGCGAGGGTCGCCTCCCGCCGGTACTGATGCAGGCGGACGACATGCCATTCGGCGAGCGCCAGGCTTGGCGGATGGTCCAGGCGTTGCGCCAGATCGACCGTGCGATGCGCCATCTCCAAGCCCTGGTCCGGCCGCCCGAGCAGCCACAGGCAAAGCGCGCCCGTCGCGTGGCAGCAGACGCCTGGATCGTGGCCACCATAGGTGAAGGTCTGCACGTGGTCGCGCGCGGCATCGTAAAGTTCGATGCCGTCCCGGGCGTGCTCGAGCGCTTCGCCGACGTCGCCGAGATAAAGGCCGGTGGTCCAGACCGCGTGGTGCGCCTGAAGCAGGAACTCCGTCCCCGACTGTTTCTCGGCGATCGCCATGACGTCGTCGGCAAGCTTCTTCGCCGACGAGGGTTTGGGGCGGAACTGCTCGTTCAGCCAGGCGCCCCAGGTCGCCGCGAAGCGGTCCGCGGTGCCGTCGAGCGCCTGGGCGAGCTTGCGCGCGCGCCGATAGCTGTTCTTGGCCGCGGCCGCGCCCCAGCCCCGGGTCAGCATCAGGTTCGGGCCGAGCGCCAGCAGGATGTCGAGTTCCAGCCGGTCCCGCTCCGCGGACGCGGGCAGATTGTCCAGAACGTCGAGCGCCTTTTCCAGATAGCCGATCGCCTGGGCGTGCGCCGAGCGCCGGACCGCCATGTCGGCGGCGCGGCCGAGGAAGTCCGCCGCCTCCGCCCACAAATCGCCCGCAAGGGCGTGGCGGGCCAGGCTCTCGCTCCAGTTGTCGAGCTGATCCGGGAACCGGGCCTGGATGGTGCGGAACAGCCGGGCATGCATGGACCGCCGATGGCTCAGCAGCAAACCCTGGTAGACGACTTCGTGGACCAGGGCGTGCTTGAAGCTGAATTCGATATCGGGCGGCAGGCGCGACTCATAGAGAATTTCGGCGGCGCGAAGTTCGGCCAGCGTCGCTTCGAACAGGCGATCGTCGAAGTCGGCGGCCTGCCGCAGCAGGGCCACCGGCACGTCCTTGCCAATCACCGCGGCGATCTGCAAAAGCCGCTTGGCGTCGGCGGTCAAACTGTCGACGCGCGCGGCGACGACCGCCTGTACGGTTGCCGGAACATCGAAATCGGCAGCCGGTTTGCGCAGGCGGTACTGTCCCGGCCGGCCTTTGAAGGTGCCGTTTTCCAGCAACGTGGCCACCGTCTCTTCCAGGAACAGCGGCGCGCCCTCGGTTCGTTCGGCAATCAACCGGCGCAGGTCGGACGACGACGGATCTTCGCCCAGCAGGTTGGTCAGGAACCGCTCGATCGCATCCGGCTCCAGAGGGTCGGCGCGGATCAGCCGGAAGTAGCTTTTGCCGGCCCAGTCGTGCCGGTAGTCCGGCCGATAGGTGACCAGGAGAAAAATGCGGGCGCCCGCAAGAGCGTCGACCAGGCTGTTGAGAAACTCCTGACAGTCCTTGTCGATCCAGTGCAGATCCTCGACCACCACGATGAGCGGGCTGATCTGGCTCTGCCGGATGAATAGCGCCTTGAGCGCGTCCACGGTCACGCGACGGCGTACCTGCGCATCGATCTTAAGCCAGGCTTCGTCCCGACTGGGCAGACCCAAAAGGGAGCCGAGCGCCGGCAGATGCTCCAGCAGCGTTTCGTCCAGGCCGGCGACCCGGTCGCGCAGTCTCTCGGCAAGATCGGGCGGCGTATCGAGTTGGCCGACACCGAGCCAATCCCTGAGCAGATACACTGCCGCGGGACTCGGCGCCTCCCGTTCATAGGCGGTCATCGTCGTGCCGATGACGGTGCAGTCCCGCGCCCGATCCGACTGCAGGCATTCGTGCACCAGACGGGATTTGCCCATGCCGGCGTCGCCGACGACCGCGACCACTTCGCCGCGGCCGGCGGCGGCCCGCTCCAACGCCCGATCCATCGTCGCCAGCTCGGCGTCGCGGCCGACCAGCGCCGTGAGCCCGCGCGCCGCCCGCACCTGCCAGCGGGTTCGCGAGTCGGCGCGGCCGGTCAGTTCGAACAGCTCGCCGTCGCCGAGCGGCCGAACGGTGACGAACCCCTGCACCCGCCGAGAGGTTTCCGCGGTCATGGCGATCATGCCGGGATCGACCCGGCGTTCGGCGCGATGAGCCACATGCATCACCGGGCCGGCCGCGTCGTAACGCCTGGAATATTCGTCGCCGACGGACTGCACTACGACTTCGCCGGAATGCAGCCCGACGCGTATTGCCAATCCGCCGCCAGCCAGGGCTTTGACCGCCGCCTGCATCGCCAGCGCGGCAAAACAGCCGCGCAGCGCATGGTCTTCATAGGCAAAAGGCGCGCCGAACAGCGCAACGATACGGTCCCCATGCGTGCCGCTGACCGTGCCGTCGTAGCGGTGCACGGCGTCGATCATCGCGCGCAGCGCGGGCGAAAGCCGGTCCAACGCCGCTTCCGGGTCGAGCCCTTCGATCAGCGAGGTCGAGCCTTCGATATCGGCAAAAAGGACGGTGACGTTCTTTCGCTCCGCATCTGCCAAGTCCGGGGCAGACGACGGGCTGTCGGCGTCCGCCGGATCGGTCTCCCCCGGCAACAATCCGACCTTGCGCAGACCGTCGAAGAGGTGGCGGTTGGCGGCCGCGTCGCGGTACAGCGCCCATTTGGCCCGCATCGCGGTGAAGCCCGGCTGGGCGCGTTCGCAGGCCGCGGCGGCGGCGCGCGCCGCTTCGTCGTCTCCGAGATGGCCGCAGCAGATGGCCATGAGGTGATTGGCATAGGGGTTGGCCGGGGTGCGGCCGATCACCCGGCGCAGCAGGTCCCGGGCTTCGCCGTAGCGCCGCGCATTGATGTAAGCGCGCGCCAGGCCGCAATGATAGAAATGACCGCGCGGGTTGTTCGGATCGAGCCGAACCGCGCTTTCCAACAACGGCAGGCCTTGAGCGGATTCGCCGACGATATCGAGCTGATTGCCGAGCGAAAAGCTGGCGTGCGGATTACTGGGGCAGCAGGTGATCGCCTTACGGAACTCGGCGATGGCGAGATCCGGCTGATTGGCCCAGACGTAACAGCTACCCAGACTGACATGCGCGTAAGACGACGCATGATCCAGCATGACGGCACGGCGCGCGGCCCTGAAGCCGTCGCCAAGCGTTTCCTCCCGATCCTCGCTGTTTTCATAGAGCAGATCGCGAAGTTGCGTCATTGCCAGCCCGGCATAGGCTTCGCTGTAATCGGGATCCAGGGCGATCGCGTTCATGAACGATAGGCGCGCCTCGCCGCTGCCGGCCACGGTCGCCCGGCTCAACTGCACGACGCCATGGAGGTAGTGGTCCCAGGCACTGAACTCGTCCGCATCCTTGGCCGCCGACAGCCGGGAATCCGTCTGCTCCAGTTCCGGCACCACGGCCGCGGCAATCCGGCTGACGATGTCGTCCGGCGTTTCAAGCGGATCGCCGGCCCGCCAACCGAAGCGTTCGGACCAGAGGCGATGGCCGCTCTTTCCATCGACGAGCCGGATGTTGAGGCGCCGGTCGTCGCCGTCCTTGCGCAACCCGCCGGTGACCATGTAGCGCGCGCCGAGATGCGCCGCTATCAGCCGAACGTCCGTCGCACCGTCTTCGAAGGCGTCGCCGGCGATTACCGGGAACGACCGCCAGATCGACAGCGCGGCGACGACCTTCTCCGTCAACGCTTCGGCCAAGTCGGCGTCCGGCGCATCCGCTTCGGCGACCCCGAAGGGGAGCACCGCCAAAATCGGTCGGCCCCGACCATCCCGGACTGGCCCGTCCGGCAGCGGCGGACCCGGCTCTTCAGGCTGTCCCGGCGCGCCGCCGTCCAGCCGTTCCTCGACCGCGGCGACGAACCGGTAGCCATGCCCGTGTTTGGTCTGGATCACGGTCTGCGACCGTCCGCTGTCGCCGACGGCCTGCCGCAAAGCCCTAACGCAGGTGTTCAATGCGGCATCGCCGACATGCACGCCCGGCCAAACCCGGTCGAACAGTTCCTCCTTCGGAACGACGCGGTCGCGGTGGGCGATGAGGTAGGCGAGCAGGCCATAGACCTTGGGCCGAAGCGGCACGACGCCGTCGGCGGTCAACAGCTCGCGCTGCTTCACGTCGAGGATAAATCGATCGAACGCGTACGCTACGACAACCCCTTGTCGCCCAACCATGCCACCCACCATCGATTTAGGCGGGTTACAAAGTAACACGAATCGGGTGGGTGTCGCCCCGGGCGACAGTAACGTTGTCGTCGGCCTTGGCGGCCTATGACTCGTCGAGTTCCCGGGCCCAGCGGGCGTTTGTATCTTTATGACGCCGGAGAAGGGCGCCGTTCCGGTCGAGATCGATCTGATAGGACGGCGTCATCTCGTCGACGATGGAGATCCGCTGGCGCACCCGGTCGGGCGTCCGTTCCAACCCGTCGAGGAGCTGCAAGGCCCGCTCGAAGTGCGGAACCGCCTCGAAGTGGGCGCGCGACTTGGCCGCGGCCAACCCGGCCAAGCGCCAGTGCAGTATGCCCATTTCGGCATCGCCCGCTTCGGCTAGGTGGTGGGCCATGAGTTCGGGATGCTCGTCGACCAGGGAGCGAAAGTGGATCTGCATGGCGTCGGCAATGCGCCGATGGATGGCGCGGCGCGCCCGGCGCACCAGGCCCGAATAGGCGACATACTGGGCAAGCGCCTGCCTGAACACCAACACACGGTTCGGCGACGCGCTTCGTTCGTACAGGAATTCCGCCGCCTGCAAACGCTCCAGACAGGCTTCGCGCTCCGTATCTTCCAGATCGTCGATATGGCTCAGCAAATCGACCGGCACCTCCGTGCCGATGACCGCCGCAATCCGCAACAAAGCCTTGTCCGCCGGGGCGAGCCGGTCGATCCGGTCGGCCAGGACGTCCTTCACGCTGGACGGCAGGTCCGACCGATCCTCCAGCCACGACCAGGCAAGTTCCTCCAGAAAGAACAGATTGCCCTGCCCTTCCGCGACGATTTTGTCGAGCGCTTGCTCGGGCAGCGTTTCGGCGGCCGGCAGGGATTGAACAAGCGCCGTGCTGAGATGCGACGGCAGCGCATCCAGCGCGATCTGCGTCGCCGCCGAACTGTCCAGCCACGGCGCGCGGTAGCCGGCCCGATAGGTCGTGACCAGCAGGAGCTTCATGCCGGCAAGCCGCGACACCAGTTCCGACAACCATTCTTCCGAGGTCGGGTCGACCCAATGCAGATCCTCGATCACGACAAGGGTCGGCCGCTGGTCCGCAATGCCGCGGAAAATGCGATGCAGGAGAGCGAAGGTCTGCGTCCGGCTGTCCACCGCGCTGAGACCGTCGAGCAGACCGGGCCCGACCGGCAGGTCCATCAACCGGTTCAGCAAAGGGAGGGCGTTCGGCGGATCGATGCCGAGAGTCTCCAGTAGAGCCTGGCTTTGCGCGACAGGTTCGTCCGAGCCCGCCTCGTCCTGACGCGTGCAGAAGCCCTGCAACAGGCGCTTGATCGGCATGTAGGGACTGACCGAGGCGTATGACAGGCAATTGGCCTGGAGCAGGTTCGTCGTCGCCTGGTCGACGCTCTGCATGAATTCCCGCACAAGACGCGACTTGCCGATGCCCGGCTCGCCGGCGATACCCACCACCGCACCGCCGCCTTCCTTCAGGCGGTCGAACCGCTCTTTCAGGAAGCCCAATTCGCGGTCGCGGCCGACGAAACGGGTCAGTCCCCGGCCGCGCCGGGGCACGCCGGCATGTCGGGCGGTAAGCGCATGCACGAGATGGACGGACGGCGCGTTCGCGCCGTCCGGCGACTCGACGGGGAAGGCTTCCGCCCTGATCTCCGAGCGGACGATCTCGAACGTAGTATCGCTGGCCAGCACGCCGCCGGCCGGCGCGACCTGCTGCAGCGTGCCCGCCGTCTCGGTGGTCAGGCCGAAGGCGGTGTAGATCTGCCCGCTGTCACCGGGCAGGGCGCAGGCGACCACCGGTCCGGTGTGAATCCCGATACCGGCGCACAGTCCGTTCGGGTTCTCGCCACGGTTGCCGCGAAGCTCCTCTTGCAGCTCAAGGGCCGCGGAAACGGCCCGGCGGGCATGGTCCTCATACGCCTGCGGCGCGCCGAACAGGGCGACGACGCCGTCGCTCAGCCACTGGCTGACGGCGCCGCCGTATCGGGCGATCGCCCGCTGCGCCGTGACAAGGAAGTCCTCCATCGCCTCGTCGGCCGCTTCGACGTCGGACCCGGCCGCCAGCTTCGACGCGTTGGTCACCGTGCAATGCAATACGGTCACGTGTTTGTGTTCCTTACCGGTGGAAAACCGAGCCATCGCCGCCGGTGCGGGCGGCACGATGTCCGAAGCGGCCGCCCGTTCGGCGGAACCGACCGGCGCCGCATCATGCGCCACCGGGCGCCGCTTCGGCCGGGCCGATTCCCGTTCGCGGTCGTCTCCCCGCTCCTCCACCGCGGCGACGAAACGGTAGCCGTGCCCGTGTTTGGTCTGGATCACGCGCTGGGACCGGCCGCTGTCACCGACCGCCTGCCTGAGCGACCTGACGCAGGTGTTCAGGGTCGCGTCGCCGACATGCACGTCCGGCCAAAGGTTTTCGAACAATTCCCGCTTCGGAACGACGCGGTCGCGGTGGGCGATCAGATAGGCGAGCAGGCCGAAGACCTTTGGCCTGAGCGGGACGACGCCTTCCACGGTCATCAGTTCGCGCCGTTTCATGTCCAGCACAAATCGGTCGAATGTGTAATGCATGGAGGCCCTTTATCGCCAAGCCATGGCGTTCGCCAGCCGTTTTATGCGGTGTCAGAAAATTATCAGGAAAAAGACAGGAGTCGCTCAAGCGTGGGCGTTTCCGCTGCCTTAGACAACCGCTCCAGCAACAGCGCCGGATGGCGGTGGAACAACGGAAGCGAGACAATGACCTATCAAAGCGCACACCTGGCCAAGGCAGCCGCAACCTATAACGCCGCCGCCGACCATTTCGACCATGCCCCGCTGTCGTTCTGGGACCGCTATGGACGGCGGACCGTCGAGCGGCTGAACCTGGCGCCCGGCGCCGCGGTGCTGGACGTCGGCTGCGGCAGCGGCGCGTCGGCCCTGCCGGCCGCCGAGCAGGTCGGCCCGACGGGCAGCGTGACCGGGGTGGACGTGGCCGGCGGGCTGCTGGCGGCGGCGCGGACCAAGGCCGCCAACCGCGGCCTGAGCAACGTCGAGTTCCGCGAAGCCGATATGGGCGACCTGGACTATCCGGACGCGCAATTCGATGCCGTGGTCTGCGTCTTCGCGATCTTTTTCGTGCCCGACATGGAGCGCCAGATCGCCGAACTCTGGCGCATGGTCCGGCCCGGCGGGCAGTTGGCGGTCACCACCTGGGGCCCGCGCATGCTGGAGCCGGGATCGGAAGCCTTTTGGTCGGCGGTCGCGACCGAGCGCCCCGACTTGCGCGCCACGTTTAATCCGTGGGACCGCATAAGCGAACCCGCCCAAGTCAAACAGCTTTTTGAAGACGCCGGCATTACACAAGCCTCCGCCGTCCCGGAAACCGGCTGCCAGAAACTCGCCATGCCGGAAGATTGGTGGACCATCGTTTTGGGCGCCGGCTTTCGCTGGACGGTCGATCAGTTGAACCGCGACGCCGCCGAGCGGGTGCGGGCAGCAAATATCGCACGCCTGCGCCGGGACGGCGTAAGCGCGGTCGAAACCAACGTTATCTACGCGGCAGCAACCAAACCGAAAGACTGACGCCGCCAGTCGCCCCACAGAAACCGAGACGAAGCGAAGGAGAGAAAGATGAGTTTGCGTATTGGCGATATCGCGCCGGATTTCGAGGCGGAGACCACCGAAGGCAAGATCAAATTCCACGACTGGATCGGCGACCAATGGGCCATCCTGTTTTCGCACCCGAAGGACTTTACGCCGGTCTGCACCACCGAGCTTGGCGCGGTGGCCCGGCAGAAGCCGGAGTTCGAGGCGCGCAACGTGAAGGTGATCGGGCTGAGCGTCGATTCCGTGGAGGACCACAACCGCTGGGCCAAGGACATCGCGGAAACCCAGGGCATCGCCCCGAACTTCCCGATGATCGGCGACCCGGAACTGACGGTGGCCAAGCTCTACGACATGCTGCCGACGGTTGCCAACGGCGGCGCGGCGACGCGCACGGCCGCGGACAACGCGACCGTGCGTAACGTGTTCGTCATCGGACCGGACAAGCTGATCAAGCTGACGATCGCCTATCCGATGAGCACCGGCCGCAACTTCGACGAGGTGCTGCGGGTGATCGACTCGCTGCAACTGACCGCGCAGCACAGCGTGGCCACGCCGGTGAACTGGCAACAGGGCGAGGACGTGATCATCGTGCCGGCGGTATCCGACGAAAAGGCCCGGGAGAAGTTCCCGAACGGCTGGGTCGCGCCGAAACCGTACCTGCGGATCGTGCCGCAGCCGAAGTGACCGATACGGTCGAAACAACCCAACACATCGAAGGGGGTAGAATCATGAATGCAAAACCTATGGCGACCAGGCACTGGCTTGCCAACCTTATCATCTCGGTCGTGCTTACGGCCGTCGCCGCCGGCTGCGCCCACGCGGCCGGCGGTGGATACGCCAACCCGACGCTGTTGACGTCGACCGAACGGCTGGAAGGGTTGCTGATGCAACCGGGAATCCGCGTGGTCGACGTGCGGCCCAAGGCGGCCTACGACCAGGGCCACGTGCCGGGCGCGGTGCATTTGGGCGCCGACGACATCGTCGATACGAACAGCCACGTGGAAGGCGACCTGCTGCCGCACGCCGACATCGTCGCGATGCTGGAGAAACGCGGCATCGGGCGCGACACCCATGTGGTGTTCTACGACGACAAGGGTGGGTTCCACGCGTCGCGCCTGTTCTGGATGTTGGAATATTTCGGTCACCGCAAGGTCAGCCTGCTGGACGGCGGTTTTCCGAAATGGCAGCGCGAAGGCCGGGAAGTCAGCACCAAAACGCCGACGATCGCCCGCGCCGACTTCGCACTGACGCCGACGCCACGTAAGGCGGCGACCGCCGACTGGCTGCTGGACCGGCGAAAGGACGGCAACACCGTGGTGATCGACGTGCGGCCGGGCAAGGCCTACAAGGCCGGCCACATCCCCTGGGCGCGCAACATCCCGTGGAAGCAGAACCTGAACGACGACGGCACGCTGAAGTCGGCCGGCGACCTGCGCGCGCATTTCCACGCGCACGGCGTGACCCCGGACAAGACCATCGCCGTGCACTGCCAGGTCGGCAAGGCCGCCGCGCATTCCTACTTCACCCTCAGGCTGCTGGGCTATCCGATGGTTCGGAGCTACGACAGGTCATGGGCCGAGTGGGGCACGGCCGACGACCTGCCGAAGTCTACCGACACCAAGACCTAGTCCGGCCGGCGGGGCGCCTGCGTAGCCTTCGGCGCCCCGTCGACAACCGCTAGATCAACCTGCGTTCAGGTGAATTCACCTGAACGCAGACAAGTTGATCTACTTTTGAAGAATTAGAGCATCTTGTCCGAGTTCAATTGAACGCGGGATGCTCTAGCACTCATGGAGCGCGACCATGATCTTCCGCCAGTTGTTCGATAGTGTATCCTGCACGTACAGTTACCTGATCGGCAGCCGAAAAGGCGGCGAAGCGCTGATCATCGACCCGGTTCTGGACAACGTCGACCGATACCTAAGGCTGCTAAGCGAACTGGACATGAAACTGGTCAAAGCCGTTGACACGCACCTGCATGCAGACCATATCACCGGGCTCGGCGCGTTGCGCGACAGCACCCGGTGCATAACCGTCATGGGCGAACAGAGCACGGCCGACATGGTCTGCCAGCGGGTCAAGGATGGGGACCGGATCGATGTCGACGGTATTCGCCTTAAAGCGATCCATACGCCCGGCCATACCGACGACTCGTACTGTTTCCTGCTGGACGGCCGGGTCTTCACCGGCGACACGCTGTTCATCCGCGGCACCGGACGCACCGATTTCCAGAACGGCGACCCAGTCGCGCAGTACGATTCCATTTTCAACAAACTACTGCGGCTGCCGGACGAGACGCTGGTCTATCCGGGCCACGACTATAAAGGCGACACCGTCAGCACGATCCGCGAGGAGAAGGTCTACAACCCCCGCCTTCAGGTCGGCTCTGCCGAGCAGTACGCCGAGATCATGAACGGCCTCAACCTGCCCAATCCCAAGATGTTCGACATCGCCGTGCCGGCGAACATGCGGATAGGGCTCTGCGCCGTCTAAAGAGGATATCTTCAATGAAACAACAGGAACGATGGCAGCTAAGCGGCAGCGGCGCGGAGAGCTACGAGCGCTTCCAGGTGCCGAGCGTGTTCGAGCCTCTGGCGCGCATCTTTCTCGCCCACGTGCCGCTGCATCCGGGCGACCGGATGCTGGACGTCGCCTGCGGCACCGGCATCGTCGCACGCTTGGCGGTGCCGACCGTCGGCATCACCGGGCGCGTCGCCGGGGTCGACCTCAATGCCGGCATGCTGGACGTGGCGAAACGGCAGTCGCCGCCGGACGAAGCCGAGATCGACTGGCGGCAGGGCGATGCGGCAGCGCTTCCCTTTCTGGACGAGTCGTTCGACATCGTCTTTTGCCAGCAGGGCCTGCAGTTCTTCCCGGACAAGCTGCGCGCGCTTCAGGAAATGCGCCGCGTACTCGCGCCGGGCGGACGGCTTGCCCTTTGCATCTGGCGCACCATCGAGCACAGCCCGTGCAACCTGGCGATTTCCACGGCCCTGGCCCGCCATATCGACGCGGAAGCGGCGGCCCGGATGCAGGCACCGCACGCGCTGGGCGATGCGACCGTGCTCAGGACGCTGATCGGCGATGCCGGCTTCGGCCGGGTCGAGATCCACGAAGCGACGGTGACACGCCGCATGCTGCCGCCGGAGCAGGCCATTCCGGGGCACCTGGCGAGCACGCCGGTCGGCCCGGACGTCGCCGCGCTGGACGACGCGACCCGCAAGGCGCTGATCGACGACATCGCCGCGGACCTCGGCCCCTACCGCGACGCGGACGGGCTGGCGATCCCGCAGGGCACCCATATCGTCCTGGCGAAGAAACCGGACGCGTGAACCGGACGTCAGCGCCTGCTCATACGTCTTTGATGCGTCCCTCGCCGTCGGGAACGCCGGGAACGATAAAAATTCGATACCATTCCAGGTCTTTGCGGGCGGCCAACTCGGAATCCGTAAGATCGCCCTCCTCGCCCAGACTGAGCAGGTCGACGCCGATATTTTGTCCGGCGACGTATAGCGCATAGTCTCCCGCATCGAGCTTTGCCGACAGGGCGGGCGTTTCGTCGACGACGGACATGACGTGCACGTCGCCGGTCGACGAACGGAACGGGACGCAAGTGACACGCTGCCAGTCGTCGAGCGCCGGCGCCGCGTCCGACGCGACGAGCTCCACCCAATGATCGTTGAGGTCTGCCTCCGTGCCGATCATGCGGAACGACGCGCCGCCGGCAAAGCCCTTCTCGAAGGTTTCCTCGTCCCAGTTTTCGTCGTCTTCGATCATTTTGGCGGGATCGTCGCAGACGACGATCTGATAATCGCTCGCGAAGACGCGCGCCGCGCCCAGTTGTTTCTCAGCCATTCGATACCCTTTCCGTTTCTACGCTAAGCCGAAAAGCGAGGTTCAATGGCGCCCGTTGCACCCAAACCGGTGATTTCCAACAGGGCGCCGGACGCCGGCATGGTTGGCCGTATGTGGCGGAAGTCCATGCCGATCGAGGTGACGTACAGGCGGTCGAGATCCGTGCCGCCGAAGGCGACGCTGGTCGGGTATTCAACCGGCAGGCCGACTTCTCTGACCGTATCGCCTTCCGGGCCGAAGCAGACCAGCTTCGAGCCGCCGGTAATCGTCGACCAGTAGTTGCCGTCCGCGTCCAATGCCGCGCCGTCGGGCAGACCGCCGAGGTCCAACGTGTCCGCGTAACGCTCGCGGGGCCCGACCGCCCCCGCCTGGGCGTCGTAGGCGTAACGGTAGATGGCCTTCGCCGAAGTGTCGGCGATCAACAGGGTGCCGCCGTCGGCGGTGACAACGGGACCGTTGGCGTCGCTGACGCCGCCGTCCAGCCGGCGCCACTCGCCCCTGGGCGACAGCCACCAGAACGACCCGCTGTTGTCGTGGGTGAAGCTGAGAGAGCCGGTTATCAGGTTGCCGTGCCGGTCCGCCTGCGCGTCGTTCAGGCGGGGTTCCGGCGCCGGCGCGGGGTTGCCGGCGAAACGCTCCGTCCGACCGCTGTCGGCGTCGACCAGGTGGGCGCCGTCGTCCAGCAATGCCAAGACGTGGCCCGACTCGGTCAAAGCAAGGCCGGTGGGCATGGAGGCGAGGCGCAGTTCCGCTGGCTTGTCACCGCCCGCGTCAAGCCAACGTAGTCGATTGGCGGCGCAATCGACGAAATAGAGGCGACCGGCGCGGTCGTCCCAGTGCAGACTTTCGCCCCAACGCAACTTGAAATCGCCGATCTGCCGAATGTCGACCATGTGTCTCTCGAGCATAGCCGCAATCGGCAGTTCAAGCCACCCGTCAGTACGACTCCCGTCGCATTGCGCCGGCAAGCCGACTTCGGCCACCATTGGACGGTAGCAATGAGTGGAGACGGGCGATGACAACGAAGGCGGTATCGGTGGAGCGCGACGGCAAGGTCGCGGTGGTGCGGTTCGATCGGGGCGGCAGCCTCAACGCGTTCAACCAGGAGCTGATCCTGGAATTGACCGCGGTGGCGAAAGAGTTCCAGGAAGACCTGGAGACCCAGGCAGTGGTGCTGACCGGGGCGGCCAATTCGTTCTCAGCGGGGATCGACCTGAAGGACCGGGCGACCTGGGAGCCGTTGGACGACGTGGCGCAGCGGTCCCGGTTCTACCGCGGCGTCCGGCTCTGCGCGGCCTGGGAGGCGATGCCGCAGGTGACGGTCGCGGCGATCGAGGGCATGGCGGTCGGCGCGGGCGTCGCCCTGGCGCTGGCCTGCGACTGGCGGGTGATGGCGCGGAATGCCTTCCTCTACGTCCCGGAGGTCAAAATCGGACTGAACCTGCAATGGGGCGCCCTGCCCCGACTGATCACCCTGGTCGGCCCGGCGCGGGCGAAACGAATCGTGCTGCTCTGCGAACGGATGAACGCGGGCCAGGCGCTGGACTGGGGCCTGATCGAAGAGGCGGCGGACGACGGCACGGCGGTCGCGGCGGCGCGTGAACTGGCGGAAGCCGCCGCCGCCATGCCGGCAGCGACGGTGCGCATGGTCAAGGAAGCGGTCAACGCCACGGCCAACGCCCTGCACGGTGCGACCAGCTTCGCCGACGCCGACCAGAGCCAGCTTACCCGCAGCTTCAGCGACGCCCTGGCCGCGCGCGAGGCGTTCGGCCAGGGCAGCGGCTGAATCCGCCAAACGGCTTATTACCGGCCCGCGGTACCGCCGCCGAGCGGCGGGTGCGGACCGCCGACGTTCGGCCTAACGCAATAGTGTTGCTGACCTGACTTGTTTCCAAGTCCGTATCGAGTATGGCATGCTGCTTTGGATTGCGTATCACAGAGCGGCAGACATGAATGGCGGACAACGCATCAACGGAAACGAGCGAAAATGCGGCAGGCGGGCCAGGCCAGACGACCGCCCTGTCCGCCTGTCTCGTGCTGCTGGCCGCGGCCCCTGTTCTCTACTTCTCGTTACCTAATCATTTAAACGCGGACCTGAGAGACGCGCTCCTACCCTGGCTCCACCACCTGATAGAGGCCGGCAGATTCGCCGCGCTTGGCGACGCGGTTTACGACTACACGCCGACTTATATTTACCTTCTGTCAATCGCCAGCCATCTCGACGGAACTGTCGCCGACATCACGATCATCAAGTCGATCTCAATTCTCTTCAATTTCGTCGCGGCGTTTCTGGTCTACAACATCACCGCACAGTTTCATCGTCCGCCGACAATCCCGGCCATGGCGGCGGCCGGCTTTCTGTTTCTGCCTACGGCTGTCGTCAACAGCGCATATTGGGGCCAGGTGGATATTCTGCACACGAGCCTGCTGCTCGCATCGTTCTACTTCACCTTGATCAGACGGCCGTTTCCGGCGGTCTTCTGTTTCAGCGTCGCCATTTCGGTAAAGCTGCAATCGATCTTCTTCGGCCCATATCTGCTGTTTCTGGTGTTTCGGCGTGAAATTCCCTGGAGGTACTTGATCCTGATACCGATCGTCTATTCGGTCGCCATGCTGCCGGCCGCCATCGCCGGGCGACCGTGGGCGGAACTTCTGACGATCTACCTCGCTCAGAGCGAACGCTTCCACGACCTGTCGAGGGCGGCGCCGAACCTGTACACGTTCTTACAGGAACACCTTCATTACTATTATCGTCGGATCGTCGCGCTGGGCATCGGGATCACCGCGATAATCGGCCTGATCATCTCGCTCAGCGCGTTACGGCTGAGGGAGGTTTCGGCGTCGACCAGACTGCTGCTGGCGACGTTCACGGTCGCGCTGATGCCTTTCATGTTGCCGAAGATGCATGACCGCTATTTCTTCACGGCGGACGTATTCGCCTATGTCCTGGTTTTCGCCATGCCGCGGATGTGGCCGGTCGCCGTCACGCTGCAAGTGAGTTCGCTGCTGGCCTACAGCGACTTCCTGTTTGGCGTCTCCGTCGGGCCGCACATCGGCGGCGTCCTGAACACGGCGCTGCTGCTCGGACTCACGATCTATATCCTACGCCACTATGGGCACGAGCTTGCGCCGCGGCCGCGCCGGGCCGCGTAGGCGGCAGCCCGGCCGTCACTCCGCCGCCTGGGCCGCGGCTACGGGCGCGACCTCCACAAGGTTGTCGGAGAAGGTGGGCGCGCGGCCGAGGTCGGCGTAGGCGCCGGAATTGACCGCCTGTACCGTCGCCTCGCCGGCGCTGAGCTTGCGCCAGTAGCCGAGCGGCGCCACCACGACGCCGGGCATCACGTCTTCATCGATCCGCGCGACAGCCTGGAACGAGCCGCGGTCGTTGCTGACGAGAACCGGCATGCCGTCGCCGATGTTTCGGTCGCGCGCGTCGGCCGGGCTGATCAGCACGCCCTGCTCGCCCGCGTGGTGCAACTGCTGCGCCATGTTGCCGTAGCTGGAGTTCATGAAGGCGTGGCTCTTCGGCGACAGGATGTTGAGCGGGTAGCGCTTGGCCAGCGCCGCGTCGGTCGCCGCGGCCTCGCGCGGCGGGATGTAGTGCGGCAGCGGGTCGACCGGCTCGCCCGACTGGAACTCCTCGGAGCCCTGGCGGAACAGCGACAGCACGAAATTGCCCGTCTCCGCCATCGATGCCTTGAATTCGCATTTGCCCGAGGGCGTGAGGAAGTTGCCCTCGCGATGCGGCGCGAAATCCTCGGCGGCCGGCAGGTTGAGGCGCGCGAAGCCGGTCTCCCGCAAGGCATCCAGCGTGATGCCTTCCAGCGCCGGGTTCGACCAGTCGAGCGACGTTTCGATCATCTCCCGGTCGGTGCGGCGGAAGAACGGGTCGTCGAAGCCGAAGGTCGCGGCCAGACGGCGGAACAGCTCGGTGTTCGGGACCGCCTCGCCGAGCGGGTCGATCGCCCGGTTGTTGTAGGAGAGATAGAGGTGGCCCCAGGAGAACATAATGTCCTCCTGCTCCAACTGGGTGGTTGCCGGCAGTACCAGATCGGCATACTGCGCGGTGTCGGTCAGGAACTGCTCGCTGACCACGGTGAACAGGTCCTCGCGCGCCAGGCCGCGCACCAGCTTGCCCTGTTCCGGCGCGACCACCAGCGGGTTCGAGTTGTAGACGAAAAGCGACTGGATCGGCGGATCCAGATCCATCTCGCCGGCGAGCGCCGGGCCGAGCCGCCACTGGTTCAGCACGCGGGTGCCGGGGGCAATCAGGTCCGGCCGCAGGGCCGAGCCCCAATCGATGGGGAACGCCCAGATCGGCAGTTGCAGGATGCCGCCGCCGGGCCGCCGCCAGGAGCCGACAAGGGCCGGCAGGCAGGCCAGCGCGCGCACCGTCTGGCCGCCGCCGGCATGGCGTTCGACGGCGACGCCGATGCGGACGACCGACGGTTGCGCGGTTGCGAACTCCCTGGCCAGGGTGCGGATGTCGTCAGCCGGCACGCCGGTGATCGCCGCCACCTTTTCCGGCGGATAGTCGGCGACGCGCTGTTTCAGCTCGTCGAAGCCGATTGTGTATTTTTCGACGTAATCGTGGTCGACCAAGTCTTCTTCGACGATCACGTTCATCATGGCAAGCGCCAGCGCGGCGTCGGTGCCCGGCCGGATCGGAATGTGCCAGTCCGCCTTCTTGGCGGTGCGGGTCCTGACCGGATCGATCACCACGACCTTGGCGCCGTTGGCCTGGGCCTCGGCGATGAACGGCCAGTGATGCAGATTGGTGCTCATGGTGTTGCAGGCCCAGAGCACGATGTATTTCGAATAGCGGAAGGATTCCGGATCGAGGCCCGGGGTCGGTCCGATGGTCATGAAATAGGCGGTGCAGGAACCGGAATCGCAGAACGTGCGCTCACTGATCGTGGCACCGAACTTGTTGAAGAACGGATCGCCGACATTCAGGCCGTTCAAGATGCCCTCGGTGCCGAGATAGCTGTAGGGCAGGATCGCCGTCGGGCCGTATTCGTCGACGATCGCGGTCCAGCGCTGCTTGATCTCCGCCAGCGCCTCGTCCCAGGTGATGCGCTCGAACCGGCCGCTGCCTTTCGGCCCGGTGCGCTTCAGCGGATGCAGCACCCGGTCGGGGCTGTAGACGCGCTCCTGGTAGTTGTTGACCTTCACGCACAGGCCGCCGCGGGTGAACGGATGGTCGGGGTTGCCGCGCACAGCAACGGCTCGGCCGTCTTTCACCGTGGTCAGCATCGAACAGGTATCGGGGCAATCGTGCGGGCACGCGCCGACTATCGTGGTTTCGCTCATTTGTGGTCTCCCAAGCCTCTCGGTCTTCGATCAGACCAGCCGGTATCTTCCGGCTTTGCCTTTTTCGACCTGGGTACGCTAACGACACCGAAACGGCGCGTCTTATCCGAGATTGCGGTCGCTTTGCAGAATTATGCGGAATGGGCCGACATAACCGGCACCGTGACAAGGCGCGGCGGATTGCGTTACGGTTTGCTTCGGACGCCGAGGAGGATGGGACAGTGTCTGGTTTGACCGGGCACGGCGACGAGAAATACACGACCGGGTCGCGGCTCGCGACGAGCGCCGGACGCGGCTGGACCGGCTTGCTGGCCGAACGCTGGCATCACGGGGCCGGCCACCTGGCCGACGTGGAGCCGCGCGAGACCGAGGTGGTGGTGCTGATCGACGGGCGGCTGCGCGTCAGGCGGCGCGGGGACGGGCGATTGCAGGACCACACGGCCCGACCCGGCACGGTCTGGCTCTGCCCCGCCGGCATTCCCGAAGACATGATCCGCCTGGACGGCGAGATCAGCGAAAGCGTGCACATCTATATACCGGCGTCGCCGCTATCGGCCTCGGCGCTGGAGGAGTTCGACATCGACCCCACCGGCGCCCGGCTGCGCTACGACGGCGGCTTCCGCGATCCGGTGATCGAGCAGATCGGCCGCACGGTATTGACCGAGTTGAAGCAGCCGGGGCCGGGTGGTGGCCTGCTGGTGGAAACGATGGGCGCGGCGCTGGCCGCCTATTTGCTGCGCCATTATTCCAACCGCTCCCCGTCCGCGACGCCCCTGCCCCGCGCCGACGGCGCGCTGGACCGCCGCCGATTGCAGCGCATTACGGACTATATAGTGGAAAACCTGCAGGAGACCCTGACGCTGGAGGCGTTGGCCGCGGAAGCCTGCCTAAGCCGGTATCATTTCGCGCGGGCGTTCAAGGCCGCTGTCGGCACGACGCCGCACCGCTTCGTCGTGGAGCAACGCGTGGCGCGGGCGCGGGACCTGCTGAGCAGCGGCGAGCTCTCCCTGGCCGACGTGGCGGCGCGTTGCGGCTTCTCTTCGCAGGCGCATTTCACCCGGGCCTTCCGCGACGCGACGGGCGTGACGCCGGGCGCGTTTCGCGCCGGGCTGCATTAACAGGCTACCGGTCGCGCTACTCTACGGCGTAGGTCCGATCCCCGGCATTCGCATTGGAACCGGCGTGGGGGTTCACGTGGGACCATGCCGTATCCCGGCTGAAATCGGACCGAGCATCGGTGCGTCTCCGCGCCTGCAGAATGCGGTAGCCGCCGCGCTCGGTCTTCAGCAAGGCGGCTTGCGACGGGCCCGTCTTCAGCTTCTGACGCAGATGAAAAATGTGAGCGGTCAATCGCTGCGCAGGAATCTGCGCGTTGTCGCCCCACACGGCGCCGATCAGGTCCGCACGGGGCACAACCCGGTTCCCGGCGAGACAAAGGCGCCTGAGAATCGCAGCCTCGGTGCCGCTGAGCCTGACCTCACGGCCCGTTTCGCGATGGCTCAACAGATTGGACGCCGCCCGGAAAAGGTAGGGCCCAACCTGGAAAACCGCTTCGTTACACTGCCTGTACCGACGGACATGCGCACGGATGCGCGCACGCAGAACGGACGGCGCGACCGACCTTGCAACGTAGTCGTCCGCGCCGGATTCGAGACCGAAGATCATGTCGGACTCGATGTCGGATTCGCCCAGCAGGATAATCGGCGCCGTAAAGCCCCTCTGGCGCATCAGCTTGCAGACCTGAAAACCGTCCAGGTCAGGTAAACCGACGCTGAGCAGCGCGACCTCCAAAGCATCGTTTCCCGCCGACCTCAGGGCGCAAACACCGTGACGCTTCTCAATGAATTCAAACTCGTCATTTAGCGCAAAATACCCGGTCAGCGTTTCGCAAAATGCTGCATCGCTGTCCGCCAACAAGACCTGCATGCTATCTGCCCCTCCCAATCAAACTCGCCGAACGGCGCTCTCCGGCCACGCGTTCCGGAGAACATCCACTTGAGCGCCTATATTCGACCTGTTTCTCTTTATAGATGTATTCGCCGTCGACGCTTCACCAGTCACGAGTCGTCACATTGCGGCGACCGGTGCCTTATGCAGCCGGATTGGGCGGCGGGGAGCGACTTCCGACCGCTTTAGAACAAGTTGGCGAGAGGAATGGTGTAAGTCAGCAGGACCGACTCCGCGCCGTCGTTTTCGTTATGGATGTCGGCATTGGAGATATGGCCCACTTTGAGTCCGAGGCGGGTGTTGTCGTCGAAGCGGTAGGCGACGTCGATCCCGAGGTAAAACTGAAATGTGCCTCCCAGCGGTTTACCGTCGCCACTGTGGTAGGCCGCCACGCCTGCGGCCGGCGTGAACACCACACGGTCGGTCCACTGAAACTCGAAATAGAAACCGCCATATCCGAAGACGCCGCCGTCCGAGTTGGCCAGCACCCCGACCATGGGTCCGAGGAACAGCAGCTTCTGGCCCAGGCGGTATTCGGCCCGGATTTCGGCCGAGGCCGGGTCGGTCTTGACGGCATCGAAGGCCCCGACGCCGATGGTGACCGCATCCGGGCCGTCGCCGATTAGAGCGAGATCGCCGATCCGGAAAACAACGTCGCCGACCGGGGGATGCTCAGGCTCCGCCGCAGCCGCCCAGACCGGGCCCAACAGGAACATGGCCGCCAGCCAAAGACGGCGGGTGCATCGTCTTAGTTTCTTGGCCATTCGACGACAAATACATCCATACGGTTCAAGGTGAAGAAGAGCGCCGGCCGGCCAGCCACCGCAGGGCCGGCCGGCGCGACGGTCACGTCGTAGCGTACCTTACGGTCGGGCTAGAAAGTGAACCGCCCGGATGTCTGTATGCGCCATTGGTCGTTCGTGTCGTCGCCGAAGGTGTTGTTGTCGACTTCCGCCCGGCCGTAGATACCTTCGATTCCAAGCGAGACCCGCGGCACCGGCGCCCACTGAAGATTGAAATGCACGGTATCCAGCGTACTCGCGACCGTCTCCGGCACGTCATCGTCGTCGACTTCCACATGGCCCCAGGCCACCTGGCTGCGCAGATAGTCGTTCCAATGGTGGATGTAGCCGACAACGGCGCCATACTGCGTCACCGTATCCAAATTGCCGTCCGCATCCAGGAAAGCACCCAAACCAGGCGCCAGCATATAGCGACCGATGCCATCGCCGCCTTGAAGGTTGACCTGTACGGTATCGCGCCCGAAGACGGTGGCGGACAGCGACGCATGCAAACCCCAGCCGAATTCGGTCTCATCGACATCCGCCGCGCCGCCAAGCCCGTTCTCCGCCGTCAGCCAGCGGCCAACGCCAGCGAATTTGGCGGTGTAGGCCTCCCCGGTATACTTGATCGCCGCGGTCAGATCCGGGGCCCGGTCGAAGCCGATGCCGCCCAGGGACTCGTCAAGCCGGGGGCCCGCCGCCGTACGGCCGTCGGATTCCGGGTTCTCCGCGGAGAAAGATATCGCGGTGTCCTGCCGCGGCGTAAAGGTGTAGCGAATCTGAGCCTGCCGGATGAACGGCATGCCGGTCGGCCCGAAAAAGTCGAGCGTCTCCGGATAGGAATGAAGGCTCATGAAGTTCGTCCAGTTCTGCCCGACCAGCAAACCGCCCAGGGTGCCGTAGGCGTGGCGCAGACGGAGCGTGGAGGAATTCGAGAACGTCTCGTTGCCGCCGGCGCCCTCGAAGTCGCCTTCGATGTGGGTTCGAACCTCGCCCAGGTCGGTCGGGGTCCAGGTCTTGAACCAGAGCCGCGACTGGCGGGCATGGAAGCGCACATGACCTTCCTGCCTGTCCTCTGCCGTGCCCGACAGCGGAATGAGGCTGGCGGCGAAGCTTTCGCCGTTCTGCGATTTGACGTCGTAAATCGCGTCGCCTTTCGCGTAACCGCCGATCTGCAAAGACGTGTCGGTGCCCGGCAACTTGTAGCTCCGCGGCTTGTCTCCGCCGACGACGGCTTGCACCGGCGCCGCCGCCGGCTTTTGCTCGAGTCCGTCGACCTGCTTTTGCAGCGCATCGATCTGCGCTTTCAGTTCTTCCACGGTTTGCGCCGAGGCCGGAGAACTCAAGACGGTCGTGCTCAGCAGCGCCGCCGCGCAAATCGCAGGGCCGCGGCCGACCTGGCCCCACCTCGGTCCGGATTGCGAAGGTCCACCCGGAATTGTCACGCTTTCCATATCCTCGATACCTCGTTCGAAATCTGCCAACCAATCGGTCGACGAGGCTACAAGCGGGTTAGCGTGAATTCTCCAATAAAAACACTGTATTCACAGCGTTTTGACTGGTGATTTTATTTTGTAAATAAAAATATAAACGGAGAAATTCTTGTTCATTAATGAAATGGTGAAAAAGAAACAGACGCTAGTCAGTTCGGCATAACGGCCCGCAACCCGACCGGTCGTCGAATCGAAAATCCGCGCAGGCGGCCGGGGCCGCCAACGCGAATATCGGTCAGTCGTCGCTTGGGGAGCCGAGCGCCGGGTTGCGCTTATAGCCAGGACCGACGGTCAGCGGTTTGTCAGGCACCACGGTCTGATCGACCGAGGATTGGAAGGCCTTGCGGTAGGTCGCCAGTACGGTCCTGGTAGCGGGATCGACGAGACGCAGTTCAACCCAATAGTCCCGGTCGGCCCGGATGCCCGTTAGCGGCGGCGAGCGGAAGCTGTAGTCGAGCTGGCCCCAGCGCGCCGTCTGCTCGACAACCCACGGCTCGCCGCCGGCCGGATCCTCGAAGCTGGCGATCAGCCGCGTGCCGGACGGGATCTTGCGCTTCTGGTGCGCGATGAAGCCGTAGTACGCATCGGCGACGCGGTAATTGACGATGAAGCCGCCGCCGGTGAATTCGATGTAAGGCTCGTCTTCCGAACCGCCATCACAGGCGGTTAAAAGCAGCAGCAGCGCGATGCACCATCGCGCCGTCACGGCCATTCGTTGGCGCCGGTCTGGAAGTCGTCGCGTTGCGGCGGCACGATACAGAAGCGGTGGCCGCTGGGCGCTTCCATCACCCACCAGCGCTTGATCCGCGCGACCCGCTTCGCGCCGAGCGCCTCCAGACGATCGGCCTCCGCGTCGATATCGTCGCTTTCGATGTCGATATGCACGCGGCTGGGATGGTCGACCTTCTGAAGCAGCACGTGCGGGCCGGCCGGAGATTCTTTCAGGCCAACGTAATTGGCAAACTGCGGGTCCGACGAGCGCTCCGGCGTACCGCCGAGGACGCCGCTCCAGAATGTCGCGTCTTCGTCCAAATCGTCCGTCTCGCAATCGATGACGATCGCGCCGAGCCTGCTTTTATGCATCCTGTCGCCTCCAACTAACCTTTAATATCGTTATTAGCGGTTAGAGTGGGTGTGCGACTGTCCGCTGTCAAGGCCGCTTGGACAGAGCCTCGGCCGCCGCCCTGCGCGCCGCCTTTCGGGTCATGCCGGCTTTCAGGCGCGCATCGTACAACAGGGCGATCAGGGTTTCGTCCAGTGCCGTCAAATGGGAATGCGGGCTGTCGGCGGCGAGGACCGATCCGGTCTCCTGCGGCAAGGGAAACAGCAGTCCGAACATGCGCAGCAACTCCGCGCCGAGACAGCCGTGCACCACCTGCGGCAAACGGTCGACCGGCACGAAGACGATTGCCTCGTTCAGCGCCTGGCCGCGGGCATTGACCTGGCCGCCGCAGACCGCTTTGGACGCGCGGTAGCCCTTCAGGACCGCGCTCATCTGCGCGGGATCGGGCAAATAGCGCTCGAGAATCGAGTTGTATTCGCCGTCCGTGACATCGCTGAACCGGGGCACGAAATAGATCACCATGTCGGCGGCGATGTCTTCCGCCACCTCCAACGACAGGCCGGTGAGTTCGCTCAACCGGTCGACATGGTCGATGGCCCAGGTCCGGTACCGCTTCGGCGCCCGCCCGACAAGCCGGACGCGAATCGGCCGATCCCACTTGAACAGCCGCGATTCGGCGGTTTCGGGCATGGGACCGAAGACGGCGGTCTCGAATTTCGCCAGGACATCGCCGTCCCGCAGCCGGGTGTCGGCATCGCCGGCCATCGCGAAATCGGCAAAAAACAGGGCAAAAAGAACCGGGATTACGCGCCCAAAAGCCATGCTCGAAAGTCCCCTCAGAACCGGCCCGACTATAGAAAAACCCCGGCTGTACTGACAATGGCGGGGAATTCGAGCGAACGCTTGCGCGCCGGGGATCGTGCTGCGATATTCCCGCTTTAATGAGTGAAGCGCCCCATCTGGCTCCAGACCTCTCCGGCATCCGGTTTTCGCACCGCCATCTGCTGGGGACGGAGGGGCTTTCCGCCGACGACATCGCCGTCATCCTGGATCTGTCCGAGAGTTTCGTCGAACAGAATCGGCAGATCGACAAGAAGCTGTCGGCGCTGCGCGGCCGCACCCACATCAACCTGTTCTTCGAGAACTCGACCCGGACGCGGACATCGTTCGAACTGGCCGGCAAACGGCTGGGCGGCGACGTCATCAATATGTCGGTCGGCAGTTCCGCGATCAAAAAGGGCGAGACCCTGATCGACACGGCGATGACGCTGAACGCCATGCATCCGGACGTGCTAGTGATGCGGCATCCGGATTCCGGCGCGGCGGAACTGCTGAGTCAGAAGGTCGACTGCGCCGTGATCAATGCCGGCGACGGCAGCCACGAACACCCGACCCAGGCGCTGCTGGACGCGCTGACCATCCGCCGCCGGCTGGGCCGGCTGGAAGGCCTGATCGTGGCAATCTGCGGCGACATTGCACACAGCCGCGTGGCGCGGTCGAACATCCACCTGCTGAACACCATGGGTGCGAGGGTCAGGCTGGTGGCGCCGCCGACCCTGCTGCCCGACGCGGTGGAGCGACTGGGCGTCGAGGTACATCACGACATGACGTCGGGCCTGAAGGACGCGGACATCGTGATGATGCTGCGGCTGCAGACCGAACGCATGCAGGGATCGTTCGTGCCGTCGATCCGCGAGTACTTCCATTTCTATGGGTTGGATGCCGGCAAGCTGGCCGTCGCCAAACCCGACGCCCTGATCATGCATCCCGGCCCGATGAACCGCGGCGTCGAGATCGACGCCGAACTGGCCGACGACATCCACCGCAGCGTGATCCGCGAGCAGGTGGAGATGGGCGTCGCCGTGCGTATGGCCTGCCTGATGCTGCTGACCCGGCACCTGTCCAACTGGCAGGGCACGTGATGGCCGGGCCGAAGGTCGCCTACCTGAACGCCCGGCTGATCGATCCGGCGAACGGCGTGGACGGTACCGGGGCAGTGCTGACGGATGGCGAGCGGATCGCCGATTGCGGCCCGGGCCTGTTCACGGAAGGCGTGCCGGACGGCGTCGAGCGGGTCGACTGCACGGGGCTTTGCCTGACGCCCGGGCTGGTCGACATGCAGGTGCATGTGCGCGAGCCGGGCGCGGAGCATCAGGAGACCTTCGCCAGCGCCGGCCAGGCCGCGGTCGCCGGCGGCGTCACCAGCCTGGCCGCGATGCCGGATACCGACCCGGTGATCGACGACGTCGCGCTGGTGGAATATGTGCTGCGCCGCGGCAACGAGGCGAGTCCGGCCCGGATTTACCCGATCGCCGCGGCGACGAAAGGCCGCGGCGGCAACCAGCTCACCGAGCTGGGCCTATTGCGCGATGCCGGCGCCCGCGCCTTCTCCGACGGCAACAGGGCGATTTCCAATGCCCTGGTGATGCGCCGCCTGCTCGCTTACGCCAGCGCCCACGATTGCCTGATCCTGCATCACCCGCAGGAACCGGCGCTGGGCAACGGCGGCGTGATGAACGAAGGCGAGGTCGCGACACGGCTGGGGCTCGGCGGCATCCCCGCCGCCGCGGAAGCGATTATGGTCGAGCGCGACGTCCGGCTGGTGGAACTGACCGGCGGCCGCTATCACGCGACATTGCTGTCCACCGAGGCGGCGTTGAACGTGGTGCGGCAGGCCAAGGACAAGGGGCTGCCGGTCACCTGCGGCACGGCGCCGCATTACTTCGCGCTGAACGAAAACGCCGTCGGCGACTACCGCAGCTTCGCCAAAACAACGCCGCCGCTGCGCAGCGAGCGGGACAGAAAAGCCGTGGCGGAAGCGCTGGCCGACGGGACGATCGACGTCATCGCCTCCGCGCACAGCCCGCGCGACGTGGAAAGCAAACGCCTGCCGTTCGCGCAGGCTGCCTATGGCGTCGTCGGGCTGGAGACCATGCTGCCGATCGCCCTGGAACAGCATCACAACGGATCGGTCCCGCTGACCACGCTGATCCGCGCGATGACGGCAAACCCGGCGAAACTTCTGGGATTGGACGGCGGCAGTCTGACGCCGGGCGCGCCCGCCGATATGGTCCTGTTCGACCCGGACCGGGCCTGGCGGATCGACGCCGACACGTTCGTCTCCAAATCGAAGAACTCGGCGTTCGACCAGAAGCCGGTGCAAGGTCGCGTGGTGCGGACTATTGTTGCCGGAATGACCATGTTCGACGCGACGAACGATGCCTGACCTGCTGGGCGACCTGAGCTACACGTGGCCGTATGGGCTGGCCGTCCTGCTCGGCTACCTGCTCGGCTCCATCCCGTTCGGGCTGGTTGTGACCAAGCTGGCCGGGCTCGGCGACGTGCGGCAGATCGGCTCCGGCAATATCGGCGCGACCAACGTGCTGCGCACCGGCCGCAAGGGATTGGCGCTCGCCACACTGATCCTGGACGGCGGCAAGGGCGCAGCGGCGGCATTGATCGGCATGCTGTATTTCGGGCCCGATATCGCGGTGCTGGCCGGCGGCGGGGCATTCGTCGGGCATCTATTCCCGGTGTGGCTGAGGTTCAAAGGTGGCAAAGGGGTTGCGACCTTCCTTGGCGTGATGCTGGCCGTCTCGTTCTGGGCCGGGCTTGGCGCCTGCCTGACCTGGCTGGTCACCGCAGCGATTTTCCGCTTCTCCTCGCTGGCGGCGCTGGCCTCGGCGGCTCTGGCGCCGGTCTACGCCTATCTGCTGTATGACTTTCAGAGGATGGAGCTCGGGGCGTTCATGGCGGTTTTGATCTTCATCCGCCACCACGCCAATATCCGCCGGCTGCTGCGCGGCGAGGAGCCGAAGATCGGCGGAGACAAGAAAGCCGCCAGTTGACGCTTTTTACGTAGTGCGCAACCATCCGGCGATGCACGCGCCTCGCCGCCCCCTTTCCGACGACGAACGGCTGGACTGGCTGCAACTGATCCGCAGCCGGAATGTCGGGCCGATCGGCTTCCATCAGTTATTGCGCAGGTTCGATACCGCCGGCGCGGCTCTGGAAGCGCTGCCGGAACTGGCCAGGCGCGCCGGGTCCGCGCGCTCGGTCCGGGTCGCAAACCGCGACACGGCGGAGCGGGAGGTGGACGCCGCCCACCGCGTCGGCGCCCGCCTGATCGCAAGTATCGAACCGGACTACCCCGAACCGCTGGCGGCGATCGAGGACGCGCCGCCGATCATCGCCGTCAAAGGCGACATCGCGCTGGCGCACCGCTCCTGCTGCGCCATGGTCGGCGCGCGCAACGCGTCCGCGGCCGGCTTGCGCTTCACCCGAGACGTGGCCGCCGCGCTGGGCGAAGCGGGGCTGACCGTCGTTTCGGGCCTGGCGCGGGGCATAGACGGGGCGGCCCATGCCGGATCGCTCCCAACCGGCACCGTGGCAGTGCTGGGCGGCGGCATCGACATCCCCTACCCCAACGAAAACGCCAAGCTCTATGCCGAGATCGCCGAACGCGGTTTGCTGATCGCCGAAACGCCGGTCGGCACGCAGCCGCAGGCACGGCACTTTCCACGGCGAAACCGGCTGATCTCCGGCCTGTCGCTCGGCGTGCTGGTGGTCGAGGCGGCGCTCCGCTCCGGCTCCCTGATCACCGCCCGCATGGCGCTGGAACAGGGCCGCGAGGTGTTCGCCGTGCCGGGCTCGCCGCTCGACCCGCGCTGCCGCGGCACCAACCGGCTGATTCGCGACGGCGCGGTGCTGACGGAATCGGCCGATGACGTGCTGAAGGGTATCCGGGGCATGGTGGCACGGCCGCGCAGGCCCAGGAGACCACAGATCGACCTGCCGGTCGGCGACGCGCCGACCGCACCGGCCGCGCCTGCGAACGGCCACGCCGCCCTGACTGAAAAACTGGGGCCGACGCCCGTGCATGTCGACGAGTTGGTCCGCCTGACAGGCTTAAGCGCCCAGGCGGTAGCGACCGCCCTGCTGGAACTGGAATTGGCCGGTAAGATCGAACGCCATCCCGGCAACAAGGTGTCCGGCACGGCGGGCGGCGCGGCGGTCTCAACACTTCGTTAGGGTGCCATGGACAATATCCCATTGATTTTGCCCGATTGACTTCGCATGTAGATTTGATCATTGTCCCGGTCCCAGCATGCCGGGCGCTCGGAAGCAGTCGGTAAAAACCATGTAAAATCAAGCCCATGGCGGGCTTGTGCGGTTCGTTTAGCGGAACTTGTCGTGATGAAAGTCGTCGTCGTCGAATCTCCGGCCAAGGCGAAAACCATCAATAAGTACCTTGGCGACGACTTCGTCGTGCTCGCCTCCTATGGTCATGTGCGCGACCTGCCGTCGAAGGACGGCTCCGTCCGGCCGGACGACGATTTCGCCATGACCTATCAGACCGCCGAGAAGTCCTCGAAACCGCTGAAAGCGATCAGCGACGCCCTGAAGGGCGCCGATCACCTGTACCTCGCGACCGACCCGGACCGCGAAGGCGAGGCAATTTCGTGGCATGTGCTGCAGGCCCTGCAAGAGAAGAAGGCGATAAAAGACGTCGACGTGAAACGCGTCGTCTTCAACGAGATCACCAAGCGGGCCGTGCTGGACGCCATGGACAATCCGCGCGACCTGGACATGGACCTGGTCAACGCACAGCAGGCGCGCCGCGCCCTGGATTACCTGGTCGGCTTTACATTGTCGCCGGTGTTGTGGCGCAAGCTGCCGGGCGCACGTTCCGCCGGCCGGGTGCAGTCTGTCGCGCTTCGGCTGATCTGCGAACGCGAACTGGAGATCGACGCCTTCGTGCCGCGCGAATACTGGTCGGTCGAAGTCGATTTCCTGAACGCCGACGGCAAGAAGCTGACCGCCCGGCTGACCCATGTGGACGGCCGCAAGCTGGACAAGTTCGACCTGGCAACCGAGGCGCAAGCGCGGGCCGTGGCCGACCGGCTGGCGGCGCAGACCTTCTCGGTCGCCGAGGTGGCGACCAAACCGGCAAAGCGCAATCCGCAGCCGCCTTTCACGACCTCCACGTTACAGCAGGAAGCGTCCCGCAAGCTCGGCTTCGGCGCGCGGCGGACCATGGATATCGCGCAGCGGCTGTATGAAGGGGCCACCATCGACGGCGAGACGGTCGGCCTGATCACCTACATGCGGACCGACGGCGTGCAGATAGCGGACGAAGCGATCGATTCGATCCGCGGCGTGATCCGCAGCGAGTTCGGCAGCGAGTTCGCGCCAGCGGAAAAACGGGTTTACAAATCCAAAGCCAAGAATGCGCAGGAAGCGCACGAGGCGATCCGCCCGACCGACGCCCGCCGCCTGCCGGCGGATGTCCGCGCCACCCTGCAGGAAGACCAGATCAAGCTGTACGAGCTCATCTGGAAGCGCTCCGTCGCCAGCCAGATGGAAAGCGCGCAGATGGAGCGGACGACGGTCGATATTGCGTCCGGCGACGGCACGATGAGCTTACGCGCCACCGGCACGGTCGTTGTCTTCCCCGGCTTCCTGAAGCTCTACGAAGAAGGCCGCGACGATGCGGCGAAGGACGACGAGGACGACCTGCGGCTGCCGAAAGTGTCCAAGGGCGAAAGCCTGAACCGCACCGCCGTCCGCCCGGACCAGCACTTCACGGAGCCGCCGCCGCGCTATTCCGAGGCGACCCTGGTCCGCAAGCTGGAAGAGCTGGGCATCGGCCGGCCATCCACCTACGCGCAGATCCTGGGCGTGCTGCAGGAACGCGATTATGCCCGGCTGGAGAAAAGCCGTTTCATCCCAGAAGACAAAGGGCGCCTGGTCACGGCGTTCCTGAGCAGCTTCTTCACCCGTTACGTCGGCTACGATTTCACGGCGGAACTGGAAGAACGGCTGGACGACATCACCACCCACAAGATCGACTGGAAGCAGGTCTTAAGGGATTTCTGGGCCGAGTTCTCGACCGCCGTGGACGGCACCAAAGACCTCAGGGTTTCGGAAGTGCTGGACGCACTGAACGAAATTCTTGGGCCGCATGTCTTCCCGCCGAAGGAGGACGGCAGCGACCCGCGCGCCTGCCCGTCCTGCGAAGACGGGCGGGTCAGCCTGAAGGTCGGCAAGTTCGGCGCTTTCATCGGCTGTTCCAACTATCCGGAATGCCGCTATACGCGGCGGATCGGCGAAGACAGCAACGGCATCGCCGAGGACGGCCCGGTCATGCTGGGCAACGATCCGGAAACCGACGAGACGATCAGCCTGCGCAAAGGACCCTACGGGCTGTACATCCAGCTTGGCGAAGCGACCGAAGAGAACAAGAAGCCGAAACGGTCGTCACTGCCCAAAGACGTGCCGCCGGAGAACATCGACCTAGCCATTGCGCTGCAACTGCTGTCGCTGCCGCGCGACATCGGCAACCATCCGGAGACGGGCGAGCCGATCAGCGCCGGGCTGGGCCGCTACGGCCCGTATGTGCGGTGCGACGGCAAATATGCCCGCCTGGCATCGACGGAAGAGGCATTGACCGTCGGCATCAACCGCGCCGTCACCCTGCTGGCGGAAGCGAAATCCCGCGGCGGCCGCGGCCGCACCGCCGAACCGCTGAAGGTGGTCGGCCCGCATCCGGACGACGGCGCCGAGATCAAGGTGATGAACGGCCGCTACGGCCCCTACGTCACCCACGGCGGCGTCAATGCCACCCTGCCGCGCGATTCCGATCCGGAACAAGTGACGCTCGAGCAGGCGGTCGAGTTGATCCGCGAGCGCGCAGCCAAGGGCAAGCCGAAGAAGAAGGCGGCGAAAGCCAAACCGAAGAGCAAGGCGAAGCCGAAGGCGAAAACCGCCGCCGCCAAGAAGACCAAATCCGCGCCCGGGAAAGGCGGAAAGAAGTCGACGACGGCCGCCGCCGAGTAACACGTGGCAGGCAAGCACCGCACCGAAACGCCGCTGCCGACCAAGCGGGACATCCTTGAATTCATCGAGAAGAACGAAGGCCGCGCCGGCAAACGCGAAATCGCGCGCGCCTTCAACATCCGAAGCGGCGACAAGATCTGGCTGAAGCAGATCCTGCGCGAACTGGCCGACGAAGGCGCCATAGAGCGGCAGCGCGGGCGCCGGCTTGGGCCCGCCGGCGCGCTGCCGTCGGTGACGGTGATCGAGATCGTCGACCAGGACACGGACGGGGAGTTGCTGGCTCGGCCGATTACCTGGGACGGCGACACGCCGCCGCCGAAGATCTACATGGCGCCCGGCCGCGACCGTGGACCGGCGCTTGGCATCGGCGACCGCGTGCTGGCCCGGATGAGCCGCATCGGCAAGCGGGAATACGAAGCCCGGGTGATGCGCCGGCTGCCGGCGGCGCCCGGCCGCGTGCTGGGCGTCTACACCAAGGTCGGCGGCGACGGGCGCATTCAGCCGACCGACCGGCGGGCGAAGCATGAACTGGTGGTCCGAAAAGAAAACGCCGCCGGCGCCCGATCCGGCGACCTGGTGATGGCGGAGCCCCTGCCCGGCCGGCCGCTCGGGCTTCGCGAGGCCAAGGTGCTGGAAGTGCTGGGCGATACCGACAAGCCGCGCACACTGAGCCTGATCGCCATCCACACGCACGGCATACCGACCGAGTTCCCGCGACAGGCGATCGCGGAAGCCGACGCCGCCAAACCGGTTCGCCTGGGCAAACGCACCGACTTGCGCGACCTGCCCCTGGTCACGGTCGACCCGGCGGACGCGCGCGACCGCGACGACGCCATTTGGGCGGCCGCCGACGACGACCCGAAGAACAAGGGCGGCTGGCGGGTCATCGTCGCCATCGCCGATGTCGCCAACTATGTCCGGCCCGGCAGCGCGCTGGACATGGAAGCGGCCAAACGGGGCAACTCGACCTACTTCCCCGATCAGGTGGTGCCGATGCTGCCGGAAACGCTGTCGGCGGACCTCTGCTCCCTGCATCCGAAAAAGAGCCGGCCGGTGCTGGCGGTCGAGATGCGCTTCGACCGAGACGGCAACAAAGTGGGCCATCGCTTTGATCGCGCATTGATAAAGACGGCCGCCGCACTGAGCTACCGGCAGTTTCAGGCGGCCGCCGACGGCCAGACGGACGAGGATACCGAGCCGTTGCTCGACGACGTGGTGAAGCCGCTGTTCGGCGCCTATGCGGCGCTGGCCGCGGCGCGGGACCGACGCGGACCGCTGGCGATCGACCTGCCGGAAAGGCGCGTGGAACTGGCGCCGGACGGCGCAATCGCGTCGATCCACCCACGCGAACGGCTCGACGCCCACAGGCTGATCGAGGAGTTCATGGTCGCGGCCAACGTCGCGGCGGCGGAGTCGCTCGAACAGGTCCGACAACCCTGCATGTACCGCGTCCACGAAACGCCGCCGTTGGACAAACTGGTCAGTCTGCGGGAGTTCCTCGACAGCCTGGATATTCCCCTGGCCAAAGGCCAGACCGTCAAACCCGATACCTTCAACCGCATCCTCGGCAAGGTCGCCGGCACGCCGCATGCCGAGATGGTCAACCAGGTGATTCTGCGGAGCCAGACCCAGGCTTACTACAGCCCCGACAACATGGGCCATTTCGGGCTGAACCTGCGCCGGTACGCGCACTTCACCTCGCCGATCCGGCGGTACGCCGACCTGCTGGTGCACCGGGCGCTGATCGCCGGTTTGCGGCTTGGCGCGGGCGGGCTGCTGCCCGACGCCGTGGAGACGTTCAGCCAGACCGGCGAGCAGATCTCCAACTTCGAGCGCCGATCCATGGCGGCGGAACGCGATGCCATGGACCGCTATCTGGCGGCCTTCATGATGAACAAGGTCGGCGCCCGGTTCATGGGCCGGATTTCCGGCGTCACGCGGTTCGGCCTGTTCGTCACCCTGGACGAGACGGGCGCGGACGGCCTGGTGCCGATCCGCACACTGGGCGACGAGTACTTCCATCACGATGAGAGCAGACACGCCCTGGTCGGCGACCGGGGCGGCAGCGTCTACCGGTTGGGCGACCGGGTCGAGGTGGAGCTGAAAGAGGCGGTGCCGGTGACCGGCGGGCTGCTGCTGGAAATGATCGACGGCGGATCGCGGCCGCCGCGAAAACGCGGCAAGCCGCCGACCAAAACGAGGGCGAAAGCCAAGGCAAAGGCAGGGAAAAAGGCCAAAACCAAGAAACGTGGCACCGCGCGGCGCAAATAGGGCGTTGGCTCGCCGTATGCGGCACCTTGACGCAGGCCGCCGTAGCGATCTTGCTATCGGAAACGACTAGGATCATTTCCGACGTTCAGGTGAAAAGTGGAGAGAGCCGACATGCAGACGCAAGCTTTTGGCGGACAGGCCGAGACCGGACAGGACCGCCCGCTGCTATCGGCGATGTGGAAAGGCTGGCGCAAGCGCTGCCCGTCCTGCGGCGAGGGCAAGCTTTTCCAGGGTTTCAGCCGGGTGCAGGACAATTGCCCGAGTTGCAACGAGGACCTGTCCCATCAGCGCGCCGACGACGCCCCGCCCTATTTCACCATTTTCATCGTCGGCCATTTGATCATTCCGGCGTTGCTGCTGCTGGAGAAGACCAGCCAGCCGGCCATGTGGATCCACCTGGCCCTTTGGCTGCCGCTCTCGCTCTTCCTCTGCCTGTTTCTGCTGCCCAAGGTCAAAGGCGCCGTGGTCGGCCTGCAATGGGCGAAATACATGCACGGCTTCGGCGGCCACCGGGACTGAGCGCCCTTTGGGAGAGCCTTCGCCACCCGGCTAACCGGTCGTTAACCTTCCGGCAACAGCGTTATGTGACCCTTCGTCCCAGGTTTGCGGAACGCCGACCAGGTTCCGCCCCGATATCGGGGACACCCTTTGGACGTCAAGGAAGAAGCCATCCTCGGTCCTGAGATCAAGGACCATTGGTACTACGTATCGAAAGGCCGGGCGCTGCGCACGATGCTGGGCGGCGAACCGGCGAACGAAGTGCTGGATGTCGGCGCCGGGTCCGGCGTGTTCACGCGGCAGCTCTTGGATCACGGGCTCGCGCGGCGCGGCGTCTGCGTCGACCCCGGCTACAATGTCGAGCATGTCGAGAGCTACAACGGCGGCGAGATCTTCTTCGTGCGCGGCGTCGACAACGTCCAGCAGGACCTGATCCTGATGATGGACGTATTGGAGCATGTCGACGACGACGTCGGCCTGTTGAAACAATATACCGACCGCTTGCGGCCGGGCGGGCGCGTGATGATAACGGTCCCCGCGTTCCAATTCCTGTGGTCGGGCCACGATGTGTTTCTGGATCACCGGCGGCGCTACACGCTTTCCCAACTCAAGAAGGTGGTGAAACAGGCGGACCTCCGCGTGGTGAAGGCGCGCTATTTCTTCGGCACGTTGTTTCCGGTGGTTGCCGCCATTCGATTGCGCGACCGGCTGCGCCTGAAGTCCGGCAAAGTCGAATCCAAGAGCCACCTGAAACGCGCATCGTCGTTCATCAGCAAATCCCTGATCGGGATCCACGATCTGGAACGGTACACGCTGTTTTCCTTCAACCGCTGGGCCGGCCTGACCGCTTTCTGCCTCGCCGTTCGAGACTGAACCGAACCTTATCCGCGCTCTGCCGGTCCCTGGACAGGGCGGCCGATGCCATGCATGTTCGGCACGCGTCCTTGCCGGCGCAACCAGTCAAGCCTCGCCGAACGGAGTACCATGCGAGAACCACCCGCCGACCCAACCGGCCCGGTTCGCAAGCCGGACCAGCCCCTTGTGCGTCCGAAGGACGCCGCGACCCTCGTGCTGTACCGCCGCACCGGCGGCGCCGTCGAAGTGCTGATGGGCGAACGTCACGCCAAGCACCGATTCATGCCGAACAGGTACGTGTTTCCCGGCGGCCGCGTCGACCGCGCCGACTGGCATGTCCGCGCCGGAGCGGAACTTCACCCGGCCGTGTCCGACCGACTGTCGCAATCCTGCCCGCCGAAGCGCGCCCGCGCGCTGGCGCTGGCGGCGATTCGCGAGACATTCGAGGAGACCGGGCTGCTGCTCGGGACCGAAGACCCAAAGCCGGGCCAGCGAACACCACCATCCTGGCAGCCGTTCTTCGCGAAGGGCATGGCGCCGGCGCTGGACTGCCTGGACTATGTCGCGCGGGCGGTAACGCCGCCCTACCGGCCGATGCGCTTCAACGCGCGCTTCTTCATGGCCGACGCTTCACTGGCGTCGGGTGAGATCAAGGGCAGCGGCGAATTGCTGGATCTGCGCTGGGTGCCGATCGCGGAAGCCCGTGAACTGCCGATACCGCGCATAACCGGGCTGGTGCTGGGCCACGTCGACGACGTGCTCAACGGGACGGGAACCGTAGACCGCGGCCGCCCCGTCCATCTGTATGACTACCTGCACGGACGCCACCGGCAGGTCCATGAGTAAGCCCGTCCGCCCCCGCCACGCGGCCAGCCTGGTCATCCTGCGCGGCGACGGCGGCGACACCGAAGTCCTGCTCGGCCGGCGCGAGCCGAAACACCGGTTTATGCCGAACGTGTTCGTCTTCCCGGGCGGCCGGCTCGACCGGACCGACAGCGACGCCCCCGCGGCGGCCGAGTTGCGGCCCGAGGTCGCGGCCAGCCTGCAGCGGCACAGTCGGCCGCGCCAGGCACGCGGCCTGGCCGTCGCCGCGGTGCGGGAAACCTTCGAGGAAACCGGGCTTCGGTTCGGCGATGTCGACAACGGCAGCATCCGCCCGGCGCTGGACCGGCTGGATTTCATTGCGCGGGCGATCACCCCGCCGGAAAGCCCGATCCGCTTCCATGCGCGCTTTTTCATCAGCCGCGCGGAAGATGCGTCGGGCACGGTGCGCGGCAACGGCGAACTGCTGGACCTGCATTGGGCCAAGCTGGACGATGCGCTGAAACTGCCGCTGGTCGACGTGACCGAATTCGTGCTGGAGGAAGTGACGCGGCGGATCGGCGGCGAGCGCCGGGACGGCATCCCGCTGTTCAGTTATCGGCACGGCCGCGCCGTCGTTCGGTATCAGTAGCCATGTCGGCGGAGACGCTGTCGGAGCGCGACCGCCTTCGTTCGCTGGCCGCGGTCATCGCCTGCATCAGCGTCGTCGGCGTCACCATGGGGCTGGCCTACCCGCTGCTGTCGCTGATCATGGAGGCGCGCGGCACGCCGCGCACCGTGATCGGCTTGAGTTCCGCCATGCCCGCGATCGCGATGCTGATCTTTTCGCCGCAGATCCCGCGCATCGTCGCGGTCGTCGGGCTGAAAGCCTTTATTCTCGGGTGCATCGGCACGGAAGCCGCGATGTTCGCCGCCCTGAAAATCGTGGACGACGTGTATGGCTGGTTCCCGATCCGCTTCGTAATGGGCGCCTCCGCCGCCGGCCTGTTCATCGCCAGCGAGACCTGGATCAATCAGATCGCGCGGGAGGAGACGCGCGCCCGGCTGATGGCGATTTATTCGATTACCCTGTCGGCCGGCGTCGCCGCCGGACCGATCATCGTCGGGCTAACCGGGATCGAGGGCTGGCTGCCGTTCCTGATCGGAGTCGGCTTCGTGCTGCTGGCGGCCATACCGCTGGCCTGGACCGGAAACCTGGCCCCGGCGTTGGAAGGCCGGGCCTCGTTCGGCGTGTTCTCTTTCGTGCGGGTGGCGCCCAGCCTGGCCGCCGCGGTGCTGCTGTTCGCGGCGATCGAAAGCACGACCGGCGCGTTGCTGCCGGTCTACGGCGCCCGCAGCGGGCTCGGCCTGCCCGCGGCGGCGGCCATGATGACCGTGGTGCTGCTCGGCAGCATGGCGTTCCAACTGCCGATCGGCTGGCTGGCCGACCGGTTCGACCGCTACATGGTGCTGGCCTGGCTGGGCGGCTTAAGCGCCGGCGGCAGCGCCCTGCTGCCGACCGTGGTCGACCATGGCCTGTTGCTGTGGGCGGTGCTGTTCCTGTGGGGCGGGGTGGCCGCCGGCATCTACACCGTGGCCCTGGCGATCCAGGGTCAGCGGTTCAGCGGGGCCGAACTGATCACCGCCAACGCGGCGTTCGGGGTGCTCTGGGGTTTCGGCAGCATTGCCGGCCCGGCCGCCGGCGGCATCGCCATGGACCTCTGGGACCCGCATGGGCTGGCCGTGGTGCTGACCGCCGCCTGCGCCGGGTTCGTCGTCATTCTCGGCTGGCGGCGGCGCACGCGGCCGGTCCGCCACGGCGCTTGACAGCACGGCCAGCGTGACTATTGTCCCGCTTTCCAGGCTGAAACGACTTTTTCGGAGACCGCGCCATGGCGAAGCCCGCCACCGTCAAGATCAAGCTGGTGAGCAGCGCCGGCACCGGCTTCTATTACGTGACCAAGAAAAATCCGCGCAAATTGACGGAAAAGCTGGTCATGAAGAAGTACGACCCGGTCGCTCGCAAGCATGTCGAATTCAAGGAATCCAAGATCAAGTAGGATCGTCTCGATCCACTTTAATCAAGGGCCGCGCCGAAACCGCGGCCCTTTGTCGTTTGAGGGCCCATACGGCGCCCGGGCGCGGCAAGAGAGTTGTTCACGTTAGGTTCTATCTCAATCAGCGATATTCCCCATCATTCGCACCCGTCCCGGTAGAAATCTGTTTCCAGAAACTTTACTAACGCCTGCCAGAATAGGGCCTTAACGCAGGTGCGGCCATTCCGCGGTGGACCGAATGGCGCGTCGGGCGCAGCCCGTGCATCGGATGGAAACGAAGGGGCAGGCTTTGTTTACTCTTGCGACAGCGGTGATTTTGACCCTGGCGGCGACCCAACCCGCCTACGCCTATCTGGACCCCGGTACGGCCAGCGTCATCCTGCAGGTCCTGCTGGGTAGCGTCGCCGGCGCGATGGTCGTCGGCAAACTGTACTGGGCGAAGTTCAAGGATCTGTTCCGGCGCAAACCGTCCAAGCCACAGGATATCGAGAGCCAATCGCCCGGAAACGGCTGACAGTGTCATGATTGCCGCCACCCTAGATCCGGGATCCTTCCGCGACCCGGGCGGCCAGGTTTTCCTGGGCGACAGCCACGTCTACCGGACGGTCAATCCTCCGGCGGTCGACGATTTCGATTTCGTCGAGGCGTCGGGGTTGATCGACGCGTTGGTGGCGGACGGACTGGTCCTGGCGTCCGACAAGGTGGACAGCAGCGTGCTGGGCCAGTCCTGCGGCGACGCCCGTTACGTGATCGAACATCCGAAACTGCCGTTCATATCCTACCCTTACGAATGGACCTTCTCCGCCCTGAAGGCAGCGGCCCTGCTGCACATGGACATTCACCTGAAAGCCCTGGAGCACGGGGTGACCCTGTCGGACGCCTCGGCGTTCAACGTCCAGTTCAACGGCGCCAAGCCGGTCTTCATCGACCGCCTGTCCTTCGTGAAGTACCGGGACGGCGAGATCTGGGCCGGACATGGCCAGTTCTGCGAACAGTTCCTCAACCCGCTGCTGCTGCGCGCCTTCTTCGGTATTCCGCACAACGCCTGGTACCGCGGCGCCCAGGAGGGCATTCCGACCGAGGCAATCCGCGCCCTGCTGCCGGTGCGGCGCATGCTGTCGTGGAACGTGCTGACGCATATCGTGCTGCAAAGCGCGATCCAGTCGCGCGTCAAATCCGGCGGCGACGCCGACAGCGCCAAGAGCCACGAGTTGCGCAAGGTCGGTCTGCCCAAAACCGCTCTGGAAAGCATGCTCCGGCGCCTGAGACGGTGGATCGCGACCCTGACGCCGGCGGATAAAGGCAAGACAACCTGGCAGGACTACGCGAACAACAACTCCTACGCCGATGCCGAGGCCGCGATGAAGCGCGGCTTCGTCGAACGGTTCGTAACGGCCGGCAAACCGAAGACCGTCTGGGACCTCGGCTGCAATACCGGCGCCTATTCCGCCGCGGCCTTAAGCGCGGGCGCCGACTACGTGGTCGGCTTCGACTTCGACCAGGGGGCCCTGGAGCACGGTTTCCGAAATGCCCGGGAAAACGACCTGCCGATGCAGATGGTGTACCTGGACGCGGCGAATCCGGCCTCCGACCAAGGGTGGGCCGAGGCAGAGCGACAGGGCCTGCACCGACGCGCCTCGGCCGACGCGCTATTGGCGCTGGCCTTCGTTCACCATCTGGCGATCGCCAAGAACATCCCGCTCGACCGCGTGGTCGGCTGGCTGGTCGGCCTGGCGCCGACAGGCGTGATCGAGTTCGTACCGAAGACGGACCCGATGGTCCAACGGCTGCTGCAATTCCGGCCGGACATCTTTCCCGACTACCACGAGGAGAACTTCCTTAGATGTGTCGGCAGTCTAGCCCGGATCGAACAAAGCGACCGTGTGGCGGAGAACGGCCGCCTTCTCATTTCCTACGATCGGCGAGGTTAGCGGCAGCGGCGTCTCAATGACCGCCGGCGCCTTGAGGAGCTTACGAAGGCCATGAGTTTTTCGACAATCACTGACGCGCCGGCATCGGACGTCAAGCCTGCGCGTACCGGCCGGCTGACACTATCCACGTTGTGGGACATTGCGGCGCCGACAACCATCCTCGTGGCACCGACTCTCGCTTTCGCCTCGTTCCACAATTACAGCTTTTTTTCACCCGAGATCTTCGTCGGGATCGGACTGCTGGCCTGTTTGGGAGCTATCCTCGGATACCTGATCCTCGGTCGTACGAAGGCCAAGGTTATCGTAATCGCCCTTTTGCTCACGCTTTATATGGACCTTCAGTTCGCGCCGGTATTTGTGGCCGCAGGTCCATTCTGGTCGAAGGCGCTACTCCCTTTGATCGCGCTTGGCTTTCTGGCGCTGTCGGTCTGGTTGCGCCAACACTTAACGCTGCTGGCGACAACCTTTTTCGGAACCATCGTCATCTCGACATTGCTGTTCCCGCCAGGCGGCACCTCCGTGCACCTATCGGTAAACGAGCAGCTTGACACCGACACCGCATTGCCGCCCGTCGTTCATATCGTTCTGGACGAACACATCGGCATTGAGGGCATACCCGAGGATATCGAGGTGGGTGCGGAACTAAAGCGGGACCTAAAAGCGTTCTTTGACCGACACGGCTTTTACGTCTTCGGCAAAGCGTTTAGCAGATTCTATCGTTCGGAGTGGTCACTGGGGCACCTATTCAATCCGGACTCGATGCTGGACGAAGAAGTGGTCGAACGCGTGAACGCGAGGTTCGTCTGGAAAGTCCGTGAGAACGACTACTTCGAGGGTATTCAGGATGCCGGCTACAATATCAACGTCTACCAGTTCGAGCACATCGACTACTGCGAGTCCGTGAAACGGCGTCTGTCAAGTTGCCTCACTTACAACGTTTCATCTCTCGGCGCGATCCAAAACACCTCGCTTACGACAATGCAAAAGCTGCGCGTCATTTCCGGCTTCTACGTCTACTACTCCTCGACCTACCGGTTTCTCCGCGATGCCTACGGCAATCTGATGCGCCATTTCGTCGCGCCTCAGCCACCCTTGTCCCAATGGCACTGGGAGCGCACGCAGGTCGGCTCCATCGCCGCCTTCGAGACGCTCGACCGATTACGGCACGACCTGGAAAATCGCGCGACGGGCGGGCAATACTATTTCGCGCATCTGGATCTGCCTCACTACCCGTACATGTACGATCGTGATTGCCGGCTAAAAGCACCGGCGGAATGGGCGACGCGAAACTTGCCCCACGCTCTCAGACAGTACGCCGAACCGACAAGTTTCCGAACACATAACTACCAAATGTATCTGGATCAGATGCGATGCATGTACACCAAACTCGGCGAGTTGCTGGAGGTCATTGAAAGCTCCGAAGCTCTGAAGAACACGGTGGTGATTCTACATGGCGACCACGGCTCCCGAATTACCATGCGCGCTCCTCGGGCTAAAAACCGCAGCACGCTCACCACGCAGGAGATGGTGGATAACTTTTCCACCCTGTTCGCTATCAGCGCACCAGGCATCGATGCGGGCTACGACCGGCGCCTGGTTCCGATTCAAGAACTGCTGACGCCGCTGTACGAAAACCGATTCAGGGCCGTGCCGGACTTTGACAAAAGGGATGTGGCAAATCGCCTGATGCTGCAAGGCCAGGGTGGATGGGTCAGTATCCCGATGCCCGATTTCGGAGACTGAACGCAAGACACCGATCAGCATGATGGGTTGCGGCTGTAATCTGTCAGCCCCTGCGGATGACCGCGTCCGATACGACGCAGCCTGCCTAAAGAAACGCCGCCCTTTTTTGTTCCTGCGTCGCGGGCGCGGATTCCGGCAGGGTGACCACCCGGTTGCGGCCGTCGTTCTTGGCCCGATAGAGCGCGTCGTCGGCGCGCTTTAGCAGGCTGTCGGGATCGTCGTCCGCATGGGACATGGCGACGCCGATGCTGCAGGTCACGGTGACCGAGCCGACATCCGCCGACACCTGAAACGGCTCGTCGGCGAACGACTTCCTCAACCGCTCGGCGACAACGCTGGCGATGCCGAGGTCGGTATCCGGCATGATCACCACGAACTCCTCGCCGCCGATGCGCGAGACCAGATCGACCCCGCGCACGCTGCGTTGGATGCGGGCGGAAAACTCCTTCAAAACCTCGTCGCCGACCGCGTGGCCGTGGGTGTCGTTGAACGACTTGAAGTAGTCGATATCCATCATCATCGCCGATACCGGCTTGGCGCCGTCGCCGCCGTGCTCCATGAGGTTCTGCAAGTGGCTGGTCATGTAGCGGCGGTTATACAGACCGGTCAGGCTATCGGTGACCGCCATGGCCAGGCTGAGATGGTAGTTCTGCCGCAGACGGTCCTGATAGCGCTTCCGCCGGATCTGCGTAAGAACGCGGGCGACCAGCTCGTTCCGGTCGATCGGGCGGATCAGGTAGTCGTTCACGCCGATATCGAGGGCCTTGACCAGGCGCTTCTCGTCGCCTTCCTCGGCAACGGTCAGAATCGGCACCTGCCGAGTTTCCTCCATCGTCCGCAACTGGGAACAGAGGCGGAGCGAATCGTAGCCGTCATGGTTGAGCGTGACGATGATCAGGTCGTGGTCCCCGCCCCGCGCCTTGACCAGGGCTTCCTCGCAGTCCGCTTCGTGCGCGACCTGGTAGTGTTCGTCCAGGGTCGAGCGGATGTGCTGTGCGTCGGCGGCATTGTCCTCGATCACCAGGACGCGGGCGTCGGGACCGACCTCCACCGTCGCTTCGGTGGTCGATTCGACGACGCCGAACTGATTGCCCGTCTGCTCGCGCAGCCGCAACTCGTCCATCATCAGCTTCAGGCGGACCAGGGAGCGGACGCGGGCGAACAGCGCGACATCGTTGACCGGCTTGGTCAGGAAATCATCGGCGCCGGCTTCCAGGCCCGTGACACGGTCGCTCGGCTCGCTCAACGCGGTGATCATCACGACCGGTATGTGGGCGACGTCCGGGTCCGCCTTGATGCGACGGCAGACCTCGAAACCGTCCATGCCCGGCATCATCACGTCGAGCAGAACGATATCCGGCGTTTCCTGCTTGATCAGCTCAAGCGCCTGCGGCCCGTCGGACGCCGTCAGGACGTCGTAATATTCGCTCGCCAGCTTGGCTTCCAACAGCTTGACGTTGGGCAGCACATCATCGACGACAAGTACGCGAGCCGTCATAACGGTTACGCCTTAGTCGAGGAATTTCTTGACGGTGTCGATAAAGGTTCCGACCGAAATCGGCTTCGCGATATAGGCTTCGCAGCCGCCTTCGCGGATTTTCTCCTCGTCGCCCTTCATGGCAAACGCGGTAACGGCGACCACCGGAATCTGCCGCAGCAGATCGTCTTCCTTGAGCCACTTGGTGACTTCCAGCCCGGAAACCTCCGGCAACTGGATATCCATCAAAATCAGGTCCGGCCGATGCTCCCGCGCCAGCGCGAGGGCTTCCATGCCATCGCGTGTCTGGAGCGTATCGTAGCCGTGTGCGTCCAGCAGATCGTGAAACAACTTCATGTTCAGTTCGTTGTCTTCAACGATCAGGACTGTCTTCGACATGGGTCACCCTTTCGGCCTTGCGCCGGACTACATTTGAACCGACCCGCAGTGTCCCCGAGTGGTAGACACCAAGGACGTCGCCTATCATCCAATAGCGACGGAGGCCAACCGCACCAAGCGAACTATGCTCTACGGCCAGTTAATCGGTAGCGAATTGTCCCTAAGATTTCGTTAACGGCGGCATTGGCGTCAATTAGAGACTAATATTTGGCCGAATTGTGGCAAGCCGAAAAGAGGACCCGCAAAAGATGAATAAAGATGTGCCCGAAGAGGTGCACGCGCAATTACAGTCGCTCAACCTGGAAACCGGGCGGCCACTTATCGTGAGCGATGCGGATGAAGTGCTGTTCGCCTTTATGGCGAGTTTTGAATCCTATTTAAACAATCAACAGTTATCATTTGACTGGTCTTCGTTCGCCCTGACAGGCAATATCCGGCGCGAGTCGGACAACGAGCCGATCGACGGCCAACTGGTGCGCGATCACCTGCGCCAATTCTTCGCCGACCACACGGAAGAAATGGCGCCGGTGCCCGGCGCGGCGGACGCGCTGGACCGGCTTTCGGCGCGTGCCCAGATCGTCGTGCTGAGCAACGTGCCCCTGGCCCAGTTGGAGGCCCGGCAGCGGGCGCTCGCCAGACACGGTATGGACTACCCGCTAATCGCGAATATCGGCGCAAAGGGCGGCGCCGTGCAACGGCTCGCCAAACAGGCCGGCGCGCCAACCGTCTTTATCGACGACATCCCGCACAACCACACGTCCGTTCGACAATCCGCCGCCCATGTCTGGCGGCTTCATTTCGTCGCGGACCCACGGCTGGCGGCCCTGCTGGGCCCGGCGGAGGACAGCCACCACCGGACCGACAACTGGAGCGAAGCGCTGACCGCGATAGAAACCTATCTGGACGGACACGGGGGCTGACCATGCGGCTCGGGGTGGACCTGGGCGGAACCAAGATCGAGGCGGTCGCCCTGGCCGCCGACGGCAGCGAAATCTGGCGCCGGCGCGTGGCGACGCCCAAAGGCGATTACGACGGCACGGTCCGGGCGGTCGCCGGCCTGGTGCGCGCGGCCGAGGCCGACCTCGGCGAGACCGGGACCGTCGGCGTCGGCATGCCGGGCGCCCTGTCGCCCGCCACCGGGCTGATCAAGAACGCGAACTCCACTTGGCTGATCGGCCGCCCGCTGGATCGCGACCTCGGCCAAGCGCTCGACCGCGAAGTGCGGCTGGCCAACGACGCCAACTGCTTCGCCCTGTCGGAAGCGGTGGACGGCGCCGGCGCCGGCGCAGCCGTGGTGTTTGGCGTCATTCTGGGAACCGGCGTCGGCGGCGGACTGGTCGTGAACGGCCGCGTCGTCACCGGCCCCAACGCCATCGCCGGCGAATGGGGCCACAACCCCCTGCCCTGGCCGGAGACCGCGGAGATCCCCGGGCCGGCCTGCTATTGCGGCAAGCATGGCTGCATCGAGACGTTCCTGTCGGGCAGCGGGCTGGCCGGCGATTTCGGCGCGGACGGCGCGACCGCGGAAGCGATCGTCGCCGCGGCCGAACAGGGCGACGAGGCGGCGGAGGCCGCTTTGATCCGCTACGAAGACCGTTTGGCGCGGGCCCTCGCAGTGCCGATCAACATATTGGACCCGGACGTCATCGTGCTGGGCGGCGGCATGTCGAACGTCGACCGGCTGTATCGCACCGTGCCGGCGCTCTGGTCCGCGCATATCCTCTCGGACACCGTCATCACGGCGCTGAAACCCGCCACGCACGGCGACTCCTCGGGCGTTCGCGGCGCGGCATGGCTGTGGGAGGCTACGGCATGACCGCCTTCTGCCGGGATTGCCTGGCGGAGGCCGACGACGCGACGCCGGGCGCGCGTTGCCGAGCCTGCGGCTCGCCGCGCATGATCCGGCATCCGGAACTGCACGACTTGTCGCTGGCGCATATCGATTGCGACGCGTTCTATGCGGCGGTCGAAAAACGCGACGATCCCAGCCTGGAAGACAAACCGCTGATCATCGGCGGCGGGCGGCGCGGGGTCGTCAGCACCGCCTGCTACGTTGCCCGTATGAACGGCGTACGCTCGGCGATGCCGATGTTCAAGGCCCTGAAGCTTTGCCCTGACGCGACGGTGATGCGGCCCAATATGCGCAAATATGCCGCCGTCAGCCGAGAGGTCCGGGCGCTAATGCTGGAGACGACACCGCTGGTCGAACCGCTGTCGATCGACGAGGCGTTCCTGGACCTGTCAGGGACCCGCCGGCTGCATAAGAGAAGCCCGGCCATGACGCTGGCGCACCTGGCGCGGACGGTCGAGGACAGCATCGGAATCACGCTGTCCATCGGGCTGAGTTACAACAAGTTCCTGGCCAAGCTGGCGTCGGACCTGGACAAGCCGCGCGGTTTCCAGGTGATCGGCCGCGCCGAGGCGATGGACTTCCTGGCTAACCGTCCGGTCAGCGACATCTGGGGCGTCGGCAAGGCGTTGCAGAAAAAGCTGGCGCGCAACGGCATTAGCCGGATCGGACAGCTGCGGCGGCTGCCGGAGACAGAACTGGTCGCCCGCTACGGCAGCATCGGCCGCCGCCTTGCCGCCTTCTCTCGCGGCGACGACGAGCGGTCGGTCAAGCCGAATGCCGGCGCGAAGAGCATCTCATCGGAGACGACGTTTCGAACCGACCTGGACGACGCGGACACGCTGGCCAAAGTGCTCTGGCCGCTGTGCGAAAAGGTGTCCGAACGGCTGAAGAAGAACGACCTGGCCGGGCGGACCATTACCTTGAAGATGAAGACCGCGGGCTTCGCCACGCGAACCCGCAGCCACAGCCTGCCCTATCCGACCCAATTGGCGGAAGTACTGTATCGGGAGGCGGAACCGTTGCTGCGGCGCGAGGCCGACGGTACCGCGTTCCGCCTGATCGGCATCGGGGCCACGTCGCTGACCGGCGCCCGCGACGCGGACCCGCCAGACCTGCTGGACCCACGCAAGGACCGGCTGAAACAGGTGGAACAGGCGATGGATTCGGTCAGGGCCCGGTTCGGCGGCGAAGCCATCGTCAAGGGCCGGGGCTTCAGCGGCTCGCGCGACGACAAAGACTAGGGGATTCCTCTGTTTGGGCTATGCCGGCCCGCTCCCCCGTCCCAACCACCCCGAGGGTACCCTGTATGGGTGGTTGGGACGGGGGAGCGGGCCGGCTAGGCGGCCTTACGAGACCCTAGCAGTCGGGCGTCGGCAGGATCTCCAGGCCGGAGAGGCGGCCGGAGATGGAGAAATCGTCGTAGACCAGGACCACGTCGCCGGGAATGCCGTTCTCGTACAGCCTGAAGCCAACCTCGTAGGCGGGCAGTTCCTCGTTGCCGCCGAGCGGATGATAGGCCAGGCGGACCGGCCATGAGGCCAGGCCCTGGAGTTGCGCGTAGGCCCCCTCCTCCGACGTTTCCGGCGGCCTCTGCCGGCCAATAAAGGCGGTGGCCCGATTGAGGCCTTCGTCGCCCGAGCCGTCGAATACCTTGACCACGGCCAAGGTCTCCCCGGCGATGCCTTTCTTCAGCAGAAGGATGTTGTGCTCGGTCGGAAAGATCACGCCGGCCGGCAACTTTTCCTGTTTATCCTCGGGCTCCGAATAAACCACCTTGCCGGCACCGCCGGGCTCAGCCAGTTCGGCGTCGCCGTTGAAGGTCTCGACCACGCGGTCGTTCATCACATGCTTCAAGGAAAAGCGGAATTCGGTGCCGTCGCGGGATTCCCAGGAACTGACGGTATAGTCGCTGATCGCCGGGCCACCGCTGAACAGCATCATCTCGGTCCGGATCCGCTGCGCGAAGGTATAGCCCTCGCACGCGTCCTGCCATTCGAGCACCAGGCGGCCGTTAAGATCGGCGATACCGCTGCCGCTGTCGGCGGAATCGAGCACCAGATCGTACACCGCCCGATAGGATGCAAGCTGCAACGCGGCGGCCTGGGCCACGCCGCCCGCCGGCCACGGCAACAGCAATGCAATCCAGCAAGCGTACGCTAATCGTTTCATAAGCGAGATCCTGAAATGATCGGCCCTTCGGCGACCACATAGCATAGCAGCCAATGCTTTGCCAAAGTCACACTATCCCGTACTCTCCGCCCCCGCTGAAGCAGTATCCGCAGGCATTGAGCCGTCGGGGCTCAATTCCTCCGCATGATGCTCGAGGAGGTCTTAATGAGCCAAACGAAACCCAGAGTACTGGCGGCACGCCGGTTTCCGCCGAACGTGGAAGCACGGCTGACGCGCGACTACGACGCGACCCTGAACCCGACGGACGAAATCTACAGCGCCGATGCCCTGGCGGCGGCGGCAGAAGGCCATGATGCCCTGCTGGTCGCCTCTTCGGAGAAGCTGACCGAGGAGGCCTTACAGCGCCTGCCCGACAGTGTCCGCATCGTCGCCACGTTCTCGGTCGGCTATGAGCATATCGACGTGGAAGCGGCGAAACGGCGCGGCATCACCGTAACCAACACGCCGGACGTGCTGAACGACGCCACCGCCGACATCACCATGCTGTGCCTGCTGGGCGCCGCCCGCCGCGCCCACGAGGGCGAAACGCTGATCCGCAACGATGCCTGGGAAGGCTGGTACACCACCATGCTGCTGGGGGTGCACGTCACCGGAAAACGGCTCGGAATCCTGGGCATGGGCCGGATCGGCCGCGCCGTCGCCCGCCGCGCCCGGGGTTTCGATATGGAAATCCACTACTACAACCGCTCGCGGCTGAGTGCGGACCTGGAACAGGGCGCGACGTACCACGAGAAACCGGAAGACCTGCTGCGAGTCAGCCAGTTCCTGTCGATCAACGCACCGTCGACGCCGGAAACCCGCAAGTTCCTCAACGCGGAACGGATCGCGCTGCTGCCGGACGGCGCCGTGGTGGTCAATACGGCCCGTGGCGACATCGTCGACGACGAGGCGCTGATCCAGGCCCTCAAATCCGGCAAGCTGGCCGCGGCGGGGCTGGACGTGTTCGACGGCGAGCCGAACCTGAATCCCGGCTATCGGTCGCTTGAAAACACCTTCCTGATGCCGCATCTGGGCAGCGCCACCCATGAGACGCGCGACGCGATGGGTTTTTGTTGTCTAGACAACTTTGACGCGCATTTTTCGGGTAAGCCCTGCCCCACGGCGCTCTAACGGCCAGCCGCACCGGGCAATCGTTGCCTAGCCCGATCGCCGAAAAAGCCCGGACTTCCGGGCTTTTTCTTTATGGCATGGAACTTGCTGCTTCCTGCTTAGGAGGGTTCGTGTAGCCGAACGAGCGGCGTTAGGAAAGGGAATGACGATGGCACCACCGATCGCAGCAACCGACATGCTGGCCCCCAATCCAGCCCTGTATACCGCCGACATGGTCAATCGGGTCATGCGTCGGCTGGACGGCCAATCCCCGGTCATCGACGCCGAGCAGCGCGCCGTTATCGAGGAACTGCTCGCCTACGCGGCGAATGCCGAACAGCAGATCGCCGTTCAGCAGGCACGGATTACCTACCTGGAATCCCTGTCGATGACCGACGAGCTGACCGGCCTCGCCAACCGGCGCGGTTTCGAGCAGGCCCTGCAGCGCATCCTGTCGAGCGCCAGGCGCTACGACGAGACCGGCGTGGTGGCGTTCATCGACCTGGACCGGTTCAAGCACATCAACGATACGCTGGGCCATGAAGCCGGCGATCTGGTGCTGCGTCACGTCGCCGCTCTGCTGGCCGACAACATCCGCATGACCGATACGGTGGCGCGGATGGGCGGCGACGAATTCGTCGTCCTGCTGACACGCACCGACGCCGAGAACGGCAAGAAGCGCGCGGCAACCCTGCAGCGCCTGCTGAACCAAAGCCGGCTTACCTATCAGGGCCGCGATATTCGGATCCAGGCGAGCTTCGGCGTTCAGGCCTACGACGGAAGCACCGACATGGCTGACCTGCTACGCCGGGCCGACCGGGCAATGTATCGCAACAAGCAGCGGTCGAACGTTACGCCGTTGAATCGGTAGGGGGTGCCGAGCCCCGCGGCCGGCCTTCGACACACAAGGGTTAGGCCTCGGCGAGCTCAGCCAATCATCCGGCCGGTCATCAGCTCAGTTTCACGGCCTGTGCCCTACCTGCGGAGGCTGAGTGCCCGCGCCATGGATGCTCGGATCAAGTCCGAGCATGACGGTTGTGTGTTAGTCGACGCTTCCCTGCCCGTCGCCCTCGGACTTGATCCGAGGGCCTATGCCACCGCCAACTCAATCCTCCTTTGGACCGGCTGTCATCGCGAGGCGCGCAGCGCCGTGGCGATCTCGGGAAGGGGGAGCCCGGCCCATCGAGATTGCTTCGCTTCGCTCGCAATGACGGCAACGATCGGCCTTAAAACCGCTAAGCGGAACCGTCGAGGCTGAGCAGCGGGCCGTAGAGGTCCGGGCGGCGGTCGCGGAACAGGCCCCAGGACGCACGCTGTAAGCGGAGCTCTTCCAGGTCGAACATCGCGGTGATCACGGCTTCGTCGCGGTCGTTGGCCTCGGCGACGATTTCGCCCTGCGGGCCGGCGATGAACGAGGTGCCGTAGAAGGTGATCTCGGTCGTATCGCCCGCTTCCCGGCCGATCCGGTTGGAGGCGACCAGCGGCATCAGGTTGGCGCCGGCATGGCCCTGCATCACGCGGCGCCAGTGGTGGCGCGAATCCAGGTCGGCGTCCTGCGGTTCGGAGCCGATCGCCGTCGGGTAGAGCAGGAAATCGGCGCCCTGTAAGGCCATCGCCCGCGCCGCCTCCGGAAACCACTGGTCCCAGCAGACCGCACAGCCGACGCGGCCAAAGGCGGTATCCCAGACCCGGAAACCGGTGTCGCCGGGATTGAAGTAGAACTTCTCTTGATAGCCGGGCCCGTCCGGGATGTGCGCCTTGCGGTATAGGTCGAGTTGCCGGCCGTCCGCGTCGATCACGATCAGCGAGTTGTAGTAGGCGGCGTTCGACCGTTCGAAGAAGCTGAACGGCAGCACCACACCGAGCTCGGCGGCCAGTCGGCTCATCCGCTGCAGGGTCGGATGGCCGTCGGCCGGCTGGGCCAGGGCGAACAGATCCTGGCGCTGGTCCTGGGGAAAGTAAGGCGTTTCGAACAGTTCCTGGATCAGGACGACGTTGGCGCCGGCCCCGGCGGCCTGGCGCACCAGACCCTCGGCCTTGGCGATGTTCGCTTCACGGTCCGCTCCACAGGCCATCTGCGTGGCCGCCAGTGTCACCTGAGTCATTCGCTTGGCTCCCTTAACCGAACGGATCGCCGGCCGGCTGCTGCTGCGTGATGCAGTGGATGCAGCCGCCGCCGACGACAATGTCGGAGCCGGACACCTGCACCACGTCACGGTCCGGGAACAGCTTGTCGAGAACAGCGCGGGCCTTGGCGTCTTCCGGATCTTCGAAGCCGGGCATCACGATGCCGCCGTTCGCGATGTAGAAATTGGCGTAGGAAAGCGCCTGCCGGACCCCGTTCGGATTCTCGCGCCGGGCCGGCTGCGGCAGTTCGACGACCTCGATCTCACGGCCCGCCGCATCGCGGCTGCCCCGCAGGCGGGCGACGTTGTCCTGCATGATCCGGTGGTTGGGATCCACCGGATCGGCCGGCATGGTCGCCACCACGACGCCGGGCTTAACGAACGCCGCGACATTGTCGACATGGCCGTCGGTCTCGTCGTCCTCCAGCCCCTCGCCCAGCCAGATCACCTTGCGGATGCCGAGGAAGTGCATCAGATGCTCCTCGATCTCGCCGCGGCTGAGCAGCGGATTGCGGTTCGGATTGAGCAGGCATTGTTCGGTCGTGATCAGGGTGCCGGCGCCGTCGACGTGGATCGACCCACCCTCGAGGACGAGCGGCGCCCGGAAGCAATCGGCTTCCAGATGGTCCAGCACTTCTTCCGCCAACCTGGCATCGTTGTCATAGCCCGGCAGGTTGTCGCCCCAGACGTTGAACTGCCAACTGACGCCGGCTACCGCGCCCTTGCCGTCGACCACGAAGGTCGGGCCGGTGTCCCGCGTCCAGGAATCGTCGATCGGCAGCGGCAGCACGTCGATGCCGGGGCCGCAGGCGAGCGAGGCTTCCGCCACCTGATCCTGCCGGGCGACCATGGTCACCGGTTCGAACTCAGCGATGGCGCGCGCGACCTCGGCATAGGCGACCTGGGCGGCCATCATGCCGTCGCCCCACAGAGCCGCGCGGCAGGGCCAGGCCATCCAGCAGCGGGCGTGCGGTTCCCACTCGGCGGGCATAAAGAAGCCGCGGTCGATCGGGGTGTCCGCGCTCACGACGCAGGCATCCGAACGGTGAACAGATCCTGCGCCTCGCGCACGCCGCGCAGCGTATGCCGGCCGACCGATTCCAGGCGGCCGCCGCAGCCATTTCCTGTCTCATTAAAACTATTCGAAATCAATAGATTGACATCCAGTTTTTCACAAAGCGCTTCAATTCGGCTCGCCTCGTTCACAGCCGGTCCGATTACGGTGAAGTCGAGCCGGTTTGCCGACCCTACATTGCCGTACAACACCTCGCCCATATGCAGCGCGATGTCGAGATCCATGACCGGCGCGCCGGCAGCCGTTCGAGCCCGGTTCATTTCATCGACGCCTTTCAGGGCGTCGCCGGCAGCGGCCAGCGCGGTCTCGCAAACCGCCGCGGCGTCGCCGCCGTCCAGCGCGAACGTCGCCAGCAGACCATCGCCGAGGAACTTAAGCACCTGGCCGCCGCGTGCTTCGACCGGCGTCGCGATGCGGTCGAGATAGTCATCCAACATGGTAACCAGATCGTTACGCGGCACCGTATCCGCAAGACGCGTAAAGCCGCGCAGATCGGCATAGAACAGGACGGCGCTGACAGCCTGGACGGAGCCACGCAGGATCTCGCCGCGCAAAACCCGGTCGCCCGCGTCCCCGCCCAGATAGGTGCCGACGACGGACTCGGCGATCTCCCGCGTTACGGTCGATTTGACGGCCAAGGCAAACAAGGGCAGCAACCCTTCCAGCCGGTCGAACGCGACCGCGCCGAAGCCGTCGGCCCGGTCGGTGGTCCATGTGGTCATCACCCCGAACTGGCCGCGGTCATTGATTTCCGTCGACCAGCCGAGCAGAAAACCGCGCCCGTACCATTCGGTCATGCCGGCGTCACGGAAATCCCGGAAGATCGGAAATTCGGGCTCATCGCTTTCCTGGTCCAGCCGCCGCCGCATCTGGAAAATGCCCCGCTCCAGCATGTATTGGATCGGGCTCATCAGAAAATCGGGGCGGTCGCCTTCCTGGTGGGTGAAGCTGTCGCTGGTCTGCAGCCCGACGTCGCGGCGCCAGACGTGGTTGTAGCCACGCACCTGCGGGTGCAGCGTTTCCATGCCGAGATTGCCACGCACCACCGGAACGCCGGCGTCGTTCAGCCGTTCGCCGAACCCGACGAGCAGGTCCGGGGTTTTGACGCCCTTCAGACCAGCCTCCGCCAGCCAGGTTGCGATTTCGCGATCTTTCAGAAACTCAGCGTCGGTTTGCATGCCGCGGTCGGGCATCGGCAGCTCCACTGGTCAACCGCTCGCCATCTTACCGTCTGTAGCACCGATTGTGCCGCTTATCATGAAGGCAATGCGCTATCGATTGGGTCGAAGAACCGCCTTCACCGTCGAAAAATCGCCGTCGAGATACCCGGCCAGCAACGGTTCGACCTCGGAGAACGACAGGTTCGTCACCCATTCGGCGGAGCATCGTGCAGCGAGCCCGATAGCCCTTACGAACTGCTGTTTCGAATAGACGAAGGACCCGACGATCCGCTTCTGACTCCGAATAAGCTCGCCGGCATCGACCTCGAGACCCGGCGACGCGAACCCCAAGAGAACGCAGGTTCCTCCCTTGCGGGTCAGGGCAACCGCCGTTTGTCTGGCCGCCGCGGATCCGACGGTGTCGAACACGACATCGTAGGTTCCGGCGAGGTGGGTTTCGGTGGCGCTCGCGCCCAGCTCCGCCGCCGCTCGCAGTCGGCTGCTCGAAAGGTCGGACACGGCGACGGCGACGCAGCCGGATTCCGCTGCACAGGCCACCAGCCCCAACCCAAGCCCGCCCGCGCCGACGATCGCGACCCTGGTGTCGCGATCCGCTCCGGAACGCTCCCATGCGTTCACCGCGTTGGCGAAGGGTTCCACGAACGCCGCCTGCTCCCAGACCAAATCGTCCGGCAGTTCGACCAGGGCCTTTGCCGGCACCGCGGCCTTCTGCGCAAAACCGCCGTCGCTTTGGACACCTATCAGCGCCCAACCGTCGCACAATTGGCACTCACCGCGGCGACAGTCGTCGCATTTTCCGCAGCTTTGCAGAGGGAATACCGCAACGCGCCGTCCGCCGGGATCGGTGCCTGCGATGCCATGACCCATTACGTTCGGCAGGTTACGCATGCCCGGATTGTTGTAGGCCAGATACTCGCTGCCGCCGATGCCGGCGACCTCGACATCGATCAAAACTTCATCGGCCGCCGTGTCAGGTGTGTCGATATCCGAGAGCGATAACCGCCGCTCGCCTTCCAATAGCAACGCTTTCAATACTCGTTCCTTCGTCTCTGCTGCCGTTCGCATCGGAGGATAGATGCTCCAGACACAAGCAGAAATACCGCTTTGGCAGAAAGATGCTCCGCGGGCCGCGCGCAACATGTCGTGACCTGGCGCAGGAATGGCGAATTGCGGATTGCCCGGACCATGACGGCGACTAAACTGAGCGCCGTCTGAAAACGCCGCGCGATTTAAGGAGCAATCAATATGGCCGGAGAGATTGACGCCCGACTGAAGGAATTGGATATCGAGTTGCCGAACGCCGCCGCCCCGGCCGCGAACTATGTACCCTTTGTCGTCAGCGGCAATCAGGTCTTCGTATCCGGCCAGATTCCGTTCTGGAACGGCGAACTCAAATTCGTCGGCAAGGTCGGCGTCGACTTCAGCATGGAGGAAGGCCAGGACGCCGCGCGAACCTGTGCGCTGAACATCATCGCCCAGGTGCGCGAGGCGTGCGGCGGCGACCTGGACCGGGTCAAAAGGTGCGTCAAGCTGGGCGGCTTCGTCAATTGCCGCGAAGACTTCACCGACCAGCCGGAGGTGATCAACGGCGCCTCCAACCTGATGGTCGACGTGTTCGGCGACAAGGGCCGGCATGCCCGCTTCGCGGTCGGCACCAACGTGCTGCCGAGAAACGTCGCGGTAGAGGTCGACGCGGTGTTCGAGATCGAATGACACCGGCTCCGCCGTGGCTGCTGGAGCGGCCGTTCGCCCACCGCGGCCTGCACAACGCCGAACGCGGCGTGCCGGAAAACTCGCGCGCGGCGTTTCGGGCCGCGATGGAGCGTGGCTACGGTATCGAACTGGACCTTCAGGTGTCAGGCGACGGCATCGCGATGGTGTTCCACGACGAGGATTTACAGCGGCTGGCGGGCGAGTCCGGTCTGGTGCGCGAGACCACCGCCGAACGCCTGGGCCGCTGCCGCCTGCTGGGCACCGAGGAAACCATCCCGACGCTGGCAGAGGTTCTGGACCTGGTCGCCGGCTGCACGCCGCTGATGCTGGAACTGAAGAGCGAAACCGGCGATATCGGCCCGCTAGAGGCAGCGACCTGGTCCGTGCTGAAACGCTATCACGGTCCCTATGTGGTGAAGTCCTTCAACCCCTACTCCATGGGCTGGTTCGCAAGCCATGCGCCACGCGTGCCGCGGGGACAGGTCGCGGCCCGGGCCGAAGACCGCGGCCAAGGGACGACGGCGCAGGATATCGCTTTGGAGCGGCTACAGTATCGCCATGTCAGCAGGCCCTGTTTCATCTCCTACAACGTGCACGACCTGCCGTTCTGGGCACCGCTTCGGGCGCGGCGCCAGGGACTGCCGCTGCTGGTCTGGACCGTCCGCACGGAGGCCGACCGCCGCACCGCGGCGACCTATGCGGACAACATCGTGTTCGAGGGTTTTACCCCTTAGTGTCTGTCCAAAAATGCGTCTCGCGACGCATTTTCGAGTGCCCAGCCGGCCCGCTCCCCCGTCCCAACCACCCGCACAGGGTACCTTATGGGTGGTTGGGACGGGGGAGCGGGCCGGC
>JANQEE010000022.1 GCA_028278525.1 Minwuiaceae bacterium
GGTCGGCGACATCGTCGACGGCTGGCGGCTGAAACGGTCGTGGTTCTGGGACCAAAGCCACAACGACGTGGTGCAGAAGCTGCTGCGCAAGGCGCGCAAGGGCACCAAGGTGCTGTATGTGCCGGGCAACCATGACGAAGCGGCGCGGGAATATACCGGCCTGCAGTTCGGCGGCATCACGGTGGTGCGCCAGGCAGTGCACGACTGCGCCGACGGCAAACGGCTGCTGATCATTCACGGCGACGAGTTCGACGGGGTGACCCGCTACGCCAAGTGGCTCGCGCTGCTGGGCGACAAGGCCTACAACCTGGCGCTGACTCTGAACAACTGGTTCAACGCGCTGCGCCGGCGGTTCGGCTATCCCTATTGGTCGCTGTCCGCCTACCTGAAGCACAAGGTCAAGGACGCGGTCGAGTTCATCAGCAATTTCGAGGAAGCGGTCGTCCACGAAGCGCGGCGGCAGAACGTCGATGGCGTCGTCTGCGGCCACGTCCACCATGCGGAGATTCGCGACATCGACGGGGTGCTTTACTGCAACGACGGCGACTGGGTCGAAAGCTGCACCGCCCTGGTGGAACACTACGACGGCAGCCTGGAAATCCTGCACTGGGCGGAACTGAGCCATGCCGGCGCGACCAAGCTGCCGGCGGCGGCGCGTCCGGCGGTTTCGACCGGCCGTTGAGGGAGCCTTCCCGCTGCGCATCCTGATCGTCAGCGACGCCTGGGCCCCGCAGGTCAACGGCGTCGTCCGAACCATCCAAACGGTGTCGAAGGAACTCGGCAAGCTGGACCACGACGTGACCGTGATCGGCCCCGATCGGTTTCGCACCATTCCCTGTCCGACCTATCCGGAGATCCGCCTGGCCCTGGACGCTTGGTGGAAGCTGCCGCCGATGCTGGACGCGGCGCGGGCGGAAGCCATTCACATCGCGACGGAGGGGCCGCTCGGCATGGTCGCCCGACGCTATTGCCTGAAACGCCGGCTGCCCTTCACTACGGCCTATCACACGCGTTTTCCGGAATACGTCCATGCCCGCTGCCGCCTGCCGCTGGCGATTTCCTATGGCGTGGTGCGGCGGTTCCACGCTTCGGCCGAGCGGACCATGGTCGCGACCGAAAGCCTGAGTCGGGACCTGAAGGCGCGCGGCTTCGACCATCTGGTGCGGTGGACGCGCGGGGTCGACATCGACCTGTTCAAGCCGGGCGAGAAGTCGTTCCTGGAGGGCCCGCGGCCGATCTCGCTCTATTGCGGCCGGGTGGCGATCGAAAAGAACATTCAGGCCTTCCTGAAGCTGGATCTGCCGGGCACCAAGTATGTGGTCGGCGACGGGCCGCAGCTTGAACAACTGCGCGCCGAATATCCGGACGTGCGGTTCGTCGGCGCGAAATTCGGCGAAGATCTGGCGCGCCATTACGCGGCGGCCGACGTGTTCGTGTTTCCCAGCCTGACGGACACCTTCGGCCTGGTGCTGCTGGAAGCGCTGGCCAGCGGCGTGCCGGTCGCCGCCTATCCGGTTACCGGCCCGCGCGACGTGCTGAACGGCGCGCCGGTCGGTGTGCTGGACAAGGACCTGGGCGCCGCCGTGAAACAGGCGTTGCGGGTCGATCCCGACCAATGCCGCGACCATGCGCTCAAGTTCAGTTGGCGCCAGTCGGCCGAGCAGTTCCTGGGCAACCTGGCGCCGTTGCACGCTGAGGCGGCCGGCAGCCTCAACTAGAATCCGGACCGGGCGCAGATCGCCGCCCGCGTGGCATTTTTGGCGGGAATCCGGTTATTCACCTGTGATTAACCTAGTTTCCATAGCCTGAAAGGACGTACATCTCCCCTGATTAAGGACTATGACCGCGATGCAGTATTCGAAGCTCGCGACGGAAACGGAAGCCGAACAGCTTGCCCGCAATCCGCAAGAAAAACGGGCCACCCTGAAGCTGTGGAGCTACTGGAACTCGCGGCGGAAAGGCGGCGCGTTTCCATCGCTCCGCGACTTCGACGTCGAAGCGGTCGGCGAGATCGGCGAGAACGTGTTCATGCTCGATTTCAGGGACAGCATGAAGAACCCGCTGCTGCGCTTTGTCGGCAGCGCCCTGACCGACGAATGCGGCGTCGACCTGGCCATGAAGCCGGTTTCCGACGTTCCGATGAGCTCGGTGCTCGGCCAGGTGACCCGGCATTTCGTCGAAGTTTTCAACCGGCGCGGCCCGGTCGGGCTGGAGGATCAGTTCACCAACCTGGATGGCCAGCGCTCGCTGTTTCGCGGCATCCTGCTGCCGTTCAGCGAAGACGACAACATCATCGATTTCATGGTCGGGGCCGTGACCTACCGGACCGACCTTTCGGACCCGGTCGCTGCGACGCTGGTTGCCAAGAAAGAGGCGAACGCCGCCGCCGTAGCCGTCGTCGAGACCGCCGCAGCGCCGGAGATTCCGTCGGAACCGGTTCCGGACCAGCCTGTTCGGCTGCTGCCCCAGCCGACGTCGGGCGAAGCACAACAATCGGACGCCGAACCCGATATCACGAAACTGGCCGAGTATATGGCCGGTGTCGATATCCTGCCCCAACGAGAAGAAAGCGCGCCGGCCGCCGATACGCCGCTGGCGGACAGCCTGGGGGAATGCCGGGCCCTGGTGCGCAAGCTGAGAAAGGCCGACGGCCGCTCGCGCGATGCGCTGTACCGGACTCTCGAACGGGCCTATGCGTTCTGTTTCGAGGCCGAAGCGGATCCGGAGGGCTTCCAGGCGCTGTGCAAATCGGTGCGGGTCAAGGCGCAGGACCGCGCGCCGTTCACGCCGATCGTCAAGCTGGTTTTCGGGACGCGCTACGACAAGACGAGACTGTCGGAATATGCCGCCACGCTGGCCTACGCCAAGCGCCAGGGCCAGACGGCTGCAACGTTCCGAGCCTTCCTGGAGGCCCACAAAGGCGGCATCAAGGGCTGCGTGCAGGCGGAACGGACGGCGCGGCGCGGGGCTGCAAACGACGATGACGGCGCGGTCAAGAATTCCAGCGAGCTGGAAATCGCGCGCGATACGCTGAGGCAGGCCGCGGCGGTTGGCACCATCGCGGACTGCGGCGCCGGCGACGACGAATTCGTCGTGCTGGTCGGCCGCCGCGGGCCGGACGGTATCGACGTGCTGGCCGTGCTGGACGAGAAGCCGTCGCTGGTCGACGGCTGCATCCGCCGCGCGGCAAAAGCGCTGGACGACGGCGCGCTCTGACCGGGCGAAAAATGCTCGATTACTGCTGGTTGGCCGCGCCCGGCTGGTTGAGCAGCAACATCGCCTCCCGAACCTCGGCATCCGCCGGGTCGATCTGCAGGATCGTCTTGTAGTAGGAGCCGGCGATCGACAGTTGTCCGGACGAACGGGCCTGCTCGGCGCGGCGACGGTAATGCGCCTTGATGTCTCTGATGCCGGCCAAGGCGCCGGTATGGGTCGGCGCCAGGCTAAGCACTTCCTTGTAGGTCTCCACCGCGTTGTCGCCCGCGGGCAGGATCAGCTTGCGCTCGTCGACCTGCCGCCGGGCGAGCAGCATAAGCGCTGCCAGGCGGTTGGCGGTGACGGCCTTGTCGGCGGCGCTGCGGCTCAGCCTTGACGTGACGCCGGCCGGACTCGCCCCGGTGGTCGCGGCGCCGAGGTTCTGTCCAGCGGCGTTTTCCGCGGCCTCCAGCTTGCGGCGCAACTGGTCGCGTTCGATCTTCAGCATCGCCAGTTCGACCAACCGATCCTCGATCTCGCGGCGATTGGTCTCGTTGGCCTGCCGCGCGATCTGCAACTGGCTGCGCAGCTCTTCCTGCTGCTGCTCCAGGCCGCGCGCCCGGCCGGACAGCAGGTCCCGCTCGCCGCGCAACTGATCGATCGTGTTTTCCAGTTCCGCGCGGTCGGTGGCGGCGGTGGCCAGGGCCGTGTCGATTTTCGCGGTCTGCTGGTCGGCTTCGTCCTGCGCCTCAGCGATGGATTCCAGCCGTTTCGCCAGCTTGTCGCGATCTTCGGTCAGTGTCGCGAGATCGGACTGCAGGCGCACATTGGCCATGGCAGCGGATTCCAATTCGGTTTTCAGGCGGTCGACCTCCGTATTGTCCGCCGGGCCGGATGCCGTCACCAGATCCATGACATCGGTGCCGCCGGACGACCCGGCGGGCCGGCCGACATCCACGCCGACCAGGGCCATGGCGGCCCGTCCCACATGGGAACCGGCGATACGAAGCTCACCCCAGCTCGCCTCTCCGGCGGCGAGCGCCGGTTCAAGCGGCGCGGGGCGCAACAGATAGGCGACGGAAACGACCGAAAGCAGCAAAACCGCGGCAACGGCGGCCCAGCGCATGCGGTGCGGCGGTGCGGCGGTGTCCACGGCGGCTGGCCTTCGGCGCGTTGCGCCGAGTTCCGGCGCTTTGCGGCGGCCGCGGTCGACATCCAGCCGGGGTTCGCCGGCATCGCGCGGCTTCGAGGGTTCCGGCGCCTCCGGCCGCTCCGGGCTCGCGGAAGGGCTGGGAACCGGGCCAGGCGACGGCAAATTGGCGGCCGCGGCGCGTTCCGCCAGCGGCGGGGTCGGGAGAGCCGACGGTTCGGCCTTGGGTGTGGCCGCCGGTTCAGGCTCCGAGGTGGGCTCTGGGGCGGGCTCGGCCCGCTCGATCCGCGGCGGCAACGACCGTTCGGCGGCCAAAATCGCCTCGGTCGTCGGGTCGTCTTCGCGGCCAAGACCCAATTCCTGGCTGACCTGCTGGATCATCGAGGTCGAGACCCGGCGACTGTCGCTGTCGGCGGCAATCTGGAAGGCGCGGTCGCAGATCACGTTGACAAGGCGCGGGATGCCGCCCGAAAGCCGGGCGATCAACACCACGGCGTAGCTGGTGAACGGGCTCTCCCGGGTGTAGCCGACGACCGACAGGCGGTGTTTGATGAAGGCCGCAATCTCGTCTTCGGTGAGCCGTTCAAGCCGGTATTGGGCGGTAATACGATGCCGGAGTTCCGTCATTTCGGCGCGGGCGAGGGCCGTTTCCAACTGCGGCCGGCCGACCAGGACGATCTGCAGCGCCGCGTCCCCGTTGCCGTCGCCGCCAGCCAGGGCGGGCAGCATTTGCAACACCTCTTCCCGCAGGTTCTCGGCTTCGTCGATCAAGAGGGCGGCGCTGCGCCCGGCCCGGCGCAGCCCGGCCAGGAATTCGGCAACGTCCTTCAACTGTCCGTCGATGTCGGTCGCCTTGGTTTCGACGCCGAGGTTTTCGCAAACGAAGGACAGGAAATCCGGCGGCGCCAGATTGGTGAAATGAAACGCGACGATCCGGTCGCTGGGGTCGAGATTCTCGCGCAGCTTGCGCAGCAGCATGGTCTTGCCGCAGCCGGCTTCGCCGGTCAGCAGCAGAATGCCCTTGCGGTCGCGAACGCCGGCCAGCAATCCCTCGTACGCGTGCTGGAACGCGCCGTTGCTGAAGAAGAACTTGGGGTTCGGGGTCAGCGAAAAGGGCTTTTCCCGGAACCCGTATCGGTCTTCGTACATATAAGCCTTGCCCCAAATCCTGTGCGCAGCGCCGCAGATATGTGTCTGCCGAAATCGACGCCAGCATTGGCGAGTTTACTGCCTGTGACCAGCGTCATTTATGTGCCCGCACGTGACACTTCTACCTCGCCGCACAGCAGAAAATGCGGCGAGAGGCCCGACACGCGGCACCCTCCGTCGAACGCTAAACCCCGGACTTTCGCGATAATGCGCGTTGCCCCCGGCTTGTCCATTTGCTGGATCTTTCGCCGTTCGCCGCCCGCGGCTTTATGTAGGTAGGCTTATTCGCGAGTGACTTGACCGTTTTAGAACGAAATCAACCGTGACGCCAGACCGGTTTTGCCGCGCCGCGATATCCGCCGGCCCGATTACCGGACCTTAACCGGCGGCCAGTAGGATCGGCATACTTCGGACCGAAGCGGATTCCCAATGTCAGGCGCAATGCTCCGCGATCTCAAAATCCTGGTGGTCGGCGGTACCGGGCCGATGTCGGCCCTGGTCGACGGCATGCTGCGCAGTATCGGCATTCGGCAGGTTCGCGCGGCGCGGGACGCCGCCGAGGCGGTCGCCGCCATGCATCGCGAGGCCGCGGACGTGGTGATCTGCGCAACGCCCGATTGGCATCGCCAGGAGAACTGGCCGGACGTCCCGACCATCATGCTGTTGCGGTCCGCCGGCCCGGCCGAGCGGAGCGCGGCCAAGGCGGCCGGCGCGACCGCCCTGCTCAGCCATCCCATCACCGCGAAGACGCTGTTTCAGCGTCTGGTTGCGGCGACGAAGGGCGGTTAGCCGGTTGCTAAAGACGTCGTGGCCTCGTGGCAACGATGCTTCGAGACGGCGCTGCGCGCCTCCTCAGCATGAGGCTAACTTATTAAAAACACGATGACCTCATCCTGAGGAAGGCCCGTTAGGGGCTGTCTCGAAGGATGGCCAAGAGCACCATGACCTTCTTTCAATAGCAACTAGCTTTCCCCCTTCCGCATCCGTTCCGCAATCGTTTCCGCCTGGCGGATCGCCAGGGCGACGATGGTGAGCGTCGGGTTCTCCGCACCGCCGGAGGTGAACTGGCTGCCGTCGGAGATGTAGAGGTTGGGCACGTCGTGGGCCCGGCCCGTCGAATCGCAGACGCCGTCCTCCGGCTTCTCGCTCATCCGGCAGGTGCCCAAGTTATGGGTGCTGGAGAACGGCATCCGTTCGTAGACCTTGTTCGCCCCGACCGCCTCGTAGACGGCGCGGCCCGCCTTGAAGGCGTGGTTGCGCATGGCGATATCGTTGGCGTGGTCTTCGAAATGCACCACCGGCACGGCCAGACCGTACTGGTCCTTCTCGGTCGGGTGCAGGGTGACGCCGTTGGCCTCCTGCGGCAGGTCCTCGCCGACAATCCACATGCAGGCGGTGTTGCGGTACATCTCGAGATCTTGGGCGTATTCGCGGCCCCAGCCACCGGGCGACATGAAGGTGGCGACCCCGGCGAGGCCAAAGCCCGGCAGGGTCTCCAGCTCGTAGCCGGCGGCGAAGCCGCGTTTCGGGTCGTGGCGCGACTCGTCCATGATGATGCCGGCCATCTGGGTGCCGCGGTCGAGATGCACCGGCCCCGGCATGATGCCGTAGACCGCGCCGGTGGTGTGGCGCATGTAGTTCTTGCCGGCCTGGCCTGAGGAATTGGCCAGCCCGTCCGGAAACTGGCTGGATTCCGAATTGAGCAGCAGGCGCGGCGTTTCCACGGAATTGCCGGCCACGGCGACGATGCGGGCCTTCTGTTCGTGCAGGTTGCCGTCCTTGTCGGCATAGACCACGCCGGTGACCTGGCCCGCGGCATTGTGGTTGATCTTCAGCACCATGCTTTCGGGGCGAAGCTCGAAATGGCCGGTCGCTTCCGCCTTCGGGATCTCGGTATACATGGTCGACCATTTGGCGCCGATGGCGCAGCCCATCATGCAGAAGCCGATCTGCTGGCAGGCCGGGCGGCCGTCGCGGGCTTGGGAATTGATCGCCATGTTGCCGGTATGGACCTGGGTGTAGCCGAGCCGTTTGGCGCCGAGTTCCATCACCTGATAGTTGTTGTTGCCGGGCAGGTGCGGAATGCCGTGCCGGCCGGTGACGCCCATCTTGTCCTCGGCCAGGGAATAGAAACGCTCCATCTCGCGCGCCTCGATCGGCCAGTCGAGCAGGTTGGCGCCGTCGATGTCGCCGTAGGTGGTGCGCGCCTTCCACTCGTGCTCCTGAAAGCGGAGCGCCGCGCCGGCCCAATGCACGGTGGTGCCGCCGACGGTCTTGCAGACCCAGAGCGGCAGGTCGGGATCCAGCGCGCCGCTGCCGACGCGCTTGTCCAGCCAGGAGAGCTTGGTGAACATCTCGTTGAAGTCATTGACAATGTCGCTCATCTCCAGCCGCGGGCCGGCCTCCAGGCAGACCACGTCGATGCCCTGCTGCGCCAGTTCGTTGGAGAGCGTGCCGCCGCCGGCGCCGGAGCCGATCACCACGACGACGGAATCGTTGCTCAATCCGAATTGTTTCGCCATGTCCGGTCCCCCTCAGGCCTTCGGCAGCCAGCCGATGTCGTCGAATCCGCGGTCGATATAACCGCCATGTTCGACCGACGAGCCTTCGAAGCCGAAGTTGCGGTAGACCAGCGGGTCGCCGTAGAGGTTGTTGATGGTGGCGACGCGCACGGTGGCGAAGAAGTCGGTGTCCTCTATGGCGTGCAGCGCCTTGAGCTGGTTGCCTTCGCTCAAATGCACGAACTCGATGCCCATTCGGCCGTCGAGATCGGCGATCCCCTTGCCGAGCGTGTCCGTCAGGTCGGGGTCCTTGGCTGCGTCGCGGTCGACTGCCTCGACCACCTTGGCGTAGTACTGGTCGCCCAGCATGTCGTGCGGGAACAATTGACGCGACATTTTCAAGAGCGTCATGGCTTGGTGTTCGTCCAGGGTGGTCGTGGTCATCGCCCAGGCGCCGTTCGGGTCGATGATCACCGCGCCCGTGCTGGCCGCCGCGACCCCGGCGGCGGCGACACCACTGTTTTGCAGGAATTCCCTGCGGCTAAAGCCCTTGGTCGTCATCTGGTGTCCTCCCCATATTCGGTTTTGTTATCGGTATCTGCCATGGCGCTCGAGGACCTCGATCTTGTAGCCGTCGGGGTCCTGGACGAAGAAGAAGCGGGCCATCAGCGCGCCGTCGCGGCTGAATTCCTTGATGTCGGCGGGTTCGAAGCCGAGTTTGGCGTGGCGCGCCTGTTCGGCGCGGCAATCGTCGACGCAGACGGCGATATGGCCGTAGCCGCTGCCGTGGCTGTAGGGCTCGGCCTGACCGCGGTTCCAGGTCAGCTCCAACTCGAAATCGGACTCTTCCGCCCGCAGGTAGACCAGCGCGAAATCGTCGAAATCGAACCGGTCCGCGACTTTCAGTCCGAACGCCTTGTCATAGAAATCGATTGACCGATCCAGGTCGAACACCCGGATCATCGCGTGAATCGGCTTCGCCATCCTGCCCTCCGTCGAGCCTCTTCAGGGCCCGTTGGGACAAGTCTAGGCGCTATCGAACACGCGTTGGTGGTAGCGGAATACTACAAAAATATCGCACAGCTAATGCGTGGTAGCCCGCAAATCCCGGTTCGCGATCTCGGTGACTTGCTCCGGGCCGCGCAAGTAGAGCACGCAAGCGACGCGGAGCAGCGAGGTGAAGTTGGCGATCCTGCCCTGTTGCTCGAGAACCTCGTCGTACAGGGTGGACAGGAACTTCGGCGTCGTCATGTCCTGGGACGCGGCAATGTCGTCGAGAATGGTCCAGAAGGCGGCTTCCAGCCGGATGCTGGTCGCGTGGCCCGCGAGGCGCAGCGACCGGCTGTTGTAGGCGTATCCCGCCGGGTCCTGCCCGGCAAAGATCTGGCACATGATTGGCACTCCCCATGGTCGCCCGGCTTTGGTGCGCGGCCCTTTTCGTTCCTGCACCATGCTCAAGGCCGACACTGCCGGCCGGGGTCTCGTTGTTCCAGTAATTCGCGCCATCTTCACGCTACCAGTGGATATCCTGCCGGTGCGCGCCGCGACAGGCAACCTTGATCGAACGGCGCCCGGTGGTGGCCGAGTCAAGAAATCCGTTGCGTTCAAGGGGTTGTCCCGGCCTATCATTCGGCAATGAAAGATCGCACAACGTGACAGGCAAGGCGCCGTTCGACGAAATGACCCGGGAAGGCGGGGGCACGCGCCCCGCCTATAGCGGCCTGGAAGACTGGCTGACCAGCACCGACGGCGACGCCTTCGAGATGAAACGCCGCGAAGCCGACCTGCTGTTCCGGCGACTCGGCATCACCTTCGCGGTGTACGGCGAGGGCGGCGATCCGGAGCGGCTGATCCCCTTCGACGTGATCCCCCGGGTGTTGAGCGCCGACGAATGGCGGCGCATGGAAACCGGGCTGGTGCAGCGGGTGCGGGCGCTGAATGCCTTCCTCAGCGACATCTATCACGGCCAGGAAATCCTGCGCGCCGGCAAGATCCCCGCCGAACTGGTGCTGACCAACGACCAGTACGCGCCGGAAATGCAGGGCCTGGACCTGCCCGGCGCGGTTTACACGCATATCGCCGGGATCGACATGGTGCGGGTCGGCGAGGACGAGTTCTACGTGCTGGAGGACAATGTCCGCACGCCGTCCGGCGTTTCTTACATGCTGGAAAACCGCGAAGTGATGATGCGGCTGTTCCCGGACCTGTTCGGCGAACACAAGATCGAGCCTGTCGACCGCTACCCGGAAGAACTGCTGATGACGCTGCGCTCGGTCTCGCCCTACGCGCGCGACGAGCCGACCGCCGTGGTGCTGACGCCCGGCCGCTACAACAGCGCCTATTTCGAACACGCCTTCCTGGCCGACGAGATGGGGGTCGAACTGGTCGAGGGCCAGGACCTGTTCGTGCATGACGAATTCGTTTACATGCGAACGCCGCAAGGCCGCCGCCGGGTCGACGTGATCTACCGGCGGATCGACGACGCCTTCCTGGACCCGCTGGCGTTCAATCCGGACTCGGCGCTTGGCGTGCCGGGCCTCTTGAGCGTTTACCGCGCCGGCAACGTCAACCTGGCCAACGCCATCGGCACCGGCATCGCCGACGACAAGGCGATCTATGTCTACGTGCCGGAAATGGTGCGGTTTTACCTGGGCGAAGAGCCGATCCTGCGCAACGTGCCGACCTATTCCTGCCGCGATAGCGACGACTGCCGCTATGTGCTGGATAAGCTGGACGAACTGGTCGTCAAGGAAACGCACGGGTCCGGCGGCTACGGCATGCTGGTCGGGCCGGCCTCGACCAAGGACGAGTGCGCGGCTTACGCGGAGCGGATCAAGGCGAACCCGGACCAGTTCATCGCGCAGCCGACGTTGGCGCTTTCCACCTGTCCGACATTCGTCGAGAACGGCATCGCGCCGCGCCACGTGGATCTACGCCCGTTCGTGCTGAGCGGCGACAAGGTGCGGGTGGTGCCCGGCGGCCTGACCCGGGTGGCGCTGCGCGAGGGGTCGCTGGTGGTGAATTCCAGCCAGGGCGGCGGCACCAAGGATACATGGGTGTTGGGCACGTGACCGGCCGACGGCCATGCTGAGCCGCACCGCCGACAGCCTGTTCTGGGCGTCCCGCTACATGGAGCGGGCGGAGAACACCGCGCGGGTGCTGGATGTCGGCTATCGGGTGTCGCTGGTGCCCAGCCTGGGGGCCGAAGACAGCACCGAGTGGGGATCGGTGCTGACGATCTGTGGCTGCGACGCGCGTTTCGCGGAACGCTACGACACGGTGAGCAAGCGCAACGTCATCGACTTCATGGCGCTGGACCCGGAAAACCCGTCCAGCATCTATTCCAGCATTCGGATCGCGCGCGAGAATGCCCGCGCCGAGCGCAACAACCTGACCACCGACATCTGGGAAGCCCTGAACGCCACCTGGCTGGAAATCCGCGACATGGATTACGCGGTGCTGGCGGCCTATGGGTTCCAGAAGTTCTTCGACTGGGTCAAGGAGCGGTCGCACCTGATCCGCGGCGCCACCATGGCGACAATGCTGCGCGACGACACCTTCAACTATACCCGGCTCGGCACCTTCATCGAACGCGCCGACAACACGGCCCGCATCCTGGACGTGAAGTACCACATCCTGCTGCCGCAGACCGAAGCCGTGGGCGGCGCAATCGACTATTACCAGTGGTCCGCCTTGCTGCGGTCGGTCAGCGCGTTTCGCATCTATCGGCGGATTTACCGCGACGCCATCCTGCCGTCGCGGGTGGCGGAACTGATGATCCTGCGCGGCGACATGCCCCGTTCGCTGCATTTCTGTTTTCGGGAGATCACCGCCAACCTGGACATGCTGGCCGAAGTCTACGGCGAACGCCACGAATGCCACCGCCTGGCCGGCGAGATCCATGCCCGGCTACGCTACGGTAAGGTCGACCAGGTGTTCCAGGAAGGGCTGCACGAGTTCCTGACCGATTTCATCGAGCGTAACAACCGCCTGGCCGTGGAAATCGGCCGCAACTTCCTGATGACGGTGTAATCATGCATCTCGCGATCGACCATCAGACGGTGTACCGCTACGGCGAGCCGGCCAATCACTCGATCCAGTATTTGCGGCTGACCCCGCTGAGTTGCGTCGGGCAGGCGGTGCGAAGCTGGACGGTGGATGCGCCGTCGCGCATGCCGCAATGGCGCGACGCCTATGACAACATCGTCCATGTGCTGACTATCGACCGGCCGCATAGCGAGGTAAGGGTCAGGGTGTTCGGCGAAATCGACACCCAGGACACCAACGGTATCGTGCCGGCCGAAAACGAGCCGGTGGCGGCGGCGGTGTTCCTGCGCGAAACGGCCTTGACCGAACCGGACGAGGCGATCCGCGGCGTTGCCGAACCAATGCGGTCTTTGGTGGAACGCGACCGCCTGAACGCACTGCACCGGATGATGAACACGATTCGCGACGCGATGGATTACCGGATCGGCGAGACCGACGCGAGGACCACCGCGCCGGCCGCGCTGGCGGCGGAATCAGGCGTTTGCCAGGACCACGCGCATGTGTTCATAAGCTGCGCACGCACGCTGGGTATTCCGGCGCGCTATGTCAGCGGCTATCTGTTTGCCGGCGAGCAGGAGGAAACCTATACGGCCGGCCATGCCTGGGCCGAGGCGCTGGTTCCCGGTTTGGGGTGGGTCGGTTTCGATGTCGCCAACCGGGTCTGTCCCGGCGAAGCCTACGTGCGCGCCGCCGTCGGGCGCGATTATCTGGACGCCGCACCGGTGCGCGGCGCGCGACGCGGCGGTGGCGACGAAGACCTGGACGTTCAGGTGCGGGTCGCGCAGGCGCAGCATCAGGCGCAGGCCTAAACGAAAGCGATCGTGCGGCCGTTTGGTCCGTTTTTTGTCACAAACGATACTCTTTCCACATTGTTATACGCGCGTTATACGTGATACCGCTTAAGGGATCGGGCATAGCAGGGTGGCGTCTCAGGCGCAGGACTCGAAAACGAGACCAACAAGAACGAGACCAAAGATAAAAGCAACAACGCGTCACAGGAGACGCCATGACGAGGGTTGTGAGCCAAGCGGCAGGCTTGGCCTCGGATAGTTTGCGCCAGCCATCGCGGCGCTCTTTCCTGGCGCTTAGCGGCGCCTTACTCACCACACTTCCGGCGGGGACCGCGGCGGCCCGCGCAATCGTGCCGCCGGCGCCGCCGGCGCCGCGGACAAAGTCGCTGGGTTTCCTGCACCGGCATACCGGCGAGCAAGTGGAGGCGGCGTACTGGGCCGACGGCGTGTATCTCGGCGACGGCGTGACGGAAATCGCACACCTGTTGCGGGATTGGCGCACTGAGGACGTGGCGCCGATCGACGTGAAGCTGCTGGATTTCCTGTTCGACATCAGGACCAGCCTGCAAAGCGACGCGCCGTTCCATGTCGTCTCCGGCTACCGCTCGCCGAAGACCAACGCGATGCTGGCATCGAAGAGCAAGCGCGTCGCCAAGAACAGCCTGCACATGCAGGGCATGGCCGTCGACGTGAAGCTGCCGGGCCGCAAGCTGGGCGCCGTCCGGCGGGTCGCCCGGCAATTGCGCCGCGGCGGCGTCGGCTACTACCCGCGGTCGGGATTTCTGCATTTGGACGTGGGGCCGGTGCGCGCCTGGTAGGGGTTGGAGTTCCACCGAACGGACGGCTTGCCACGGTAAAGCCCGAGCGCTACACCTGAGGCCGAAACCCTAGCTTCGTTCGGACCCTCCAAGATGACTTATTGCGTCGGCCTACTGCTCGACGGCGGCTTGGTCATGCTGTCGGACTCGCGCACCAACGCGGGTGTCGACCATATTTCCACCTTCCGCAAGATGACGGTCTGGGAAAAGCCCGGCGAGCGGGTCATCGTGCTGCTGACCGCAGGGAACCTGGCAATCACCCAGGCGGTCGTCGGCCTGCTGGAAGAGGGGATCGAAAACGAGGACGGCGAAGGCGGCGAGACGATGGAGACCGTGCCGTCGATGTACGGCGCGGCGCGGCTGGTCGGCGCCGCGCTGCGCGAGGTCTATCGCGTCGACGGGGAGTCCCTGAACGCCCAATCGACCGAATTCAATGCCTCCTTCATCCTGGGCGGGCAGATCAAGGACCGCCGGATGCGGCTGTTTCAGATCTATTCGGCCGGCAATTTCATCGAGGCGACGGACGACACGCCCTATTTCCAGATCGGCGAGCACAAATACGGCAAGCCGATTCTGGATCGGGTGGCGACCCACCGGACGAGCCTGGTCGGCGGCGCCAAATTGGCGCTGATCTCCATGGATTCGACGCTCCGCAGCAATATCTCGGTGGGTCTGCCGCTGGATCTGCTGATCTACCGGAAAGACGGCCTGGCGGTGTCGTTGCATCGGCGGATCGACGAGGACGACGCCTATTTCAACGACATTCGCCAACGCTGGTCCGAATCGCTTGGCAAGGCGTTCGGCGAATTGCCGGACCCCGACTGGCTGGCGGCCTGTCAGCCGGAGGGCGCCAAGGCGTAGGTGACGGTGGCGTGGGCGGCCGGCTTGTCGGAGCCGTCAGCGAAGATCGTCGCCTCGCCGTAGACCAGATTGCGGCCCGGCTTGATGATCTTTACCTCGCAGATGGCGTCGGCATTGCCCACAGGCCGGAGGAAATTGGTGGTCTGGCTGACCGTCGCCATATTCTGGTAGCCGCCGAGCTGGCTGGAAATGCAGAACACCATCGCCGTGTCGGCGACCGCCATCATCGCCTGACCGGAGAGAATGCCGCCGGAGCGTGTCAGACGCTCGTTAAAGGGCAGGCGGACCCGCACGTAGCCTTTCCCGACTTCCTCGAATACCAGGCCGAGATCCTGGACCCAGGGGGCGAAATTCGATTCGAATGTGGATTTGGCGTCCTGAACTGTGAACTCGGCCATGAAAATCTCCTTAAAACAACCAATGGCGCTGGTTAGCCTCCGCGGCGGCAAACCGTCAACAGGGGCGTCGTCACAATAGGAACGGTCTGTCCCTAATTCGTCTCGTGGCCGTCCCCGAATGCGGCCCTTGCCGAAAATTATTTTAAGTCTAAAATAATTTGCTCTGAGGCAGACGGCTGCCGGCAAAGCGAGGCGGACCCATGAAAATCGTGGTCATCGGTGGCGGCCCGGCGGGGCTGTATTTCTCGGCCCTGGTGAAACAGGCCGATCCGAGCGCTGATATCACCGTTTACGAGCGCAACCGGCCGGACGACACGTTCGGTTTCGGCGTGGTGTTCTCCGACGAGACGCTGGGCGAATTCATGGGCGCCGACGAGGCCACCTACCAGGAGATCATCGAGAATTTCGCCTATTGGGACGAGATCGACATCCATTTCAACGGCGAGATGATCCGGTCGGGCGGGCACGGCTTCTGCGGCATCGCGCGGCAGAAGCTGCTGGATATCCTGCAACGGCGCTGCGCCGGCCTGGGCATCGACGTTCACTACGAGACCGAGGTCGCGGCCGACGTGCGCGCGCAGTTTCCCGACGCCGACCTGATCGTCGCCGCCGACGGCATCAACTCCATTGTGCGCGAACGCTACGCGGACCATTTCCAGCCGAGCCTGGATTGGCGGCGCAATAAGTTCGTGTGGCTGGGCACGACCAAGCCGCTGGACACCTTCACCTTCATCTTCCGGGCCAACGAGCACGGCCTGTTCCAGGTGCACGCCTATCAGTTCGACAAGTCGACCGCGACCTGGATCGTCGAGACCGGCGAGGAAACCTGGCGTCGCGCCGGGCTGGAGGACGCGACGGAAGAGGAGACGGTCGCCTACTGCACGGAGCTGTTCAAGGACGATCTGGACGGTCATCCGATGCTGGTCAACCGCTCGCTCTGGCGGACCTTTCCGACGGTGCGCTGCAAGAACTGGATCCATGAAAACGTCGTGCTGCTGGGCGACGCGGTGCATACCGCGCATTTCTCCATCGGCTCCGGCACCAAGCTGGCGATGGAGGACGCCATCGCCCTGGCCGATGCCGTAAAGCAGCACGCGGATGTGGAAAAGGCGCTGGCGGCCTACGAAACGGGTCGCAAGGAAGACGTCAGCAAGTTGCAGCACGCGGCGCAGGTCAGCCTGGAATGGTTCGAGAACACGCCGCGCTATCAGGGCTTCGAGCCGATGCAGTTCGCGATGAGCCTGCTGTCGCGCTCGAAACGTATCACCTACGACAACCTCAGCCTGCGCGACAAAGGCTTCATCGACGCGATCGACGACTGGTTCGCCAAGAAGGTGGCGCGAGAGACCAAGCTGCCGGTCAAGGCCGACCCGCCGCCGAAGCCGATGTTCACGCCGTTCTCGCTGCGCGGCATGCAACTGGTCAACCGTGTGGTCTGTTCGCCGATGTGCCAGTATTCGGCGACCGACGGCGTGCCGAACGACTGGCATCTGGTGCATCTCGGCAGCCGCGCCATCGGCGGGGCCGGTCTGGTCTTCACGGAAATGACCGACATCAGCCCGGAAGCGCGCATCACCTACGGCTGCACGGGCCTCTACAACGACGAGCATGTGGCGGCGTGGAAGCGGATCGTCGATTTCGTGCACGCCAACTCGAAGGCCAAGATCTGCATGCAGCTTGCCCATGCCGGGCGCAAGGGCTCGACCGCCCTGCCGTGGGAGGGCGGCTACGACGAACCGATCACGGAAGGCGAATGGCCGATCGTCGCGGCGTCGCCGCTGCCCTATTTCCCGCACGGACAGGTGCCGCGCGCGGCGACCCGAGAGGATATGGACAAGGTGCGCGACGATTTCGTCGCGGCGGCGAAGCGGGCCGAGCAGGCCGGGTTCGACATGATCGAGATTCACATGGCGCACGGCTACCTGCTGTCCAACTTCATCTCGCCGCTGACCAATGTGCGCGACGACGAGTACGGCGGCAGCCTGGAGAACCGGATGCGGTTCCCGTTGGAGGTGTTCGACGCGGTGCGCGCCGTCTGGCCGGAAGACAAGCCGATGTCGGTCCGCATCTCGGCGACCGACTGGGTCGAGGACCGTGGCATCGACGGCGAGGACTCCGTCGAAATCGCGAAAATGCTGAAAGCGCATGGCTGCGATGTGGTCGATGTATCGGCCGGTCAGACCACGACCGAGGCGGAGCCTGTCTACGGCCGTATGTTCCAGGTGCCGTTCTCCGACCAGATCCGCCAGGAGGCGGGCATCGCCACCATCGCCGTCGGCAACATCACCACCGCCGACCAGGTCAATACCATCGTCGCCTCCGGCCGCGCCGACCTGGTGGCGCTGGCAAGGCCGCACCTGGCCGACCCCTATTTCACCCTGCATGCGGCGGCGGAATACGACCACCGCGACCAGGCCTGGCCGGTGCAGTACGACGCCGGCCGCGAGCAGGCGTTCACGCTGGCCGAACGCCGGCGGCTGGAAGAGGAAGAGGCGCGGGCCGCGGCGGACGTGGTGCGCCCGCATCAGCTTCGCAAGGCGGCCGAATAGACCGACCCAAGTAGGCGCGCAAAGTCTTTCGCGAAGCGCCCGCGTGGTGTAATAAACCACTGTATTCATGTGGAATTACGAGCTCCGGAGGCAACCCGATGGGCCTGCTCGACGCGCGCGGTGTACCGACATCTTCGGAAAATCAGGCATCGCTGGATATCCTTGAAGTCGCCTTAATGGACAACCTGGCGATCCGGGGCGACCCGGTCGCGACCATCGACAAGGCGCTGGCCGCCGATCCCGGCTTCGTCATGGGCCACTGCTTCCATGCCCAGATGCAGTTGCTGGCGATGGAGAAGTCGCGACTGCCCGACGCGGCACGCGCGATCGAGATGGCCGAGGCGCTGACCGGCAACGCGAACGACCGCGAGCGCGGCCATATCGCGGCGGTGCGGGCCTGGCTGCGCGGCGACCTGGAAGGCGCGGTGCTGCACTGGGAAAACCTGCTGATCCAGCATCCGCGCGACCTGCTGGCGCTGTTCTCCGCGCATATGACCGATTTCTATCTGGGCGATTCCATGCAGTTGCGCGACCGGGCGGCACGCGTATTGCGCGCCTGGGACGAATCGGTGCCGGGCTACGGCTTCGTGCTCGGACTCTATTCGTTCGGGCTGGAGGAGGCCGGCGACTACGGCCATGCGGAAGACCTCGGCCGCGAGGCGGTGGAGATCAACCCGAAGGACGTCTATGCGATCCATTCCGTCGCGCATGTGATGGAGATGCAGGGGCGGCAGCGCGACGGCATCGACTGGATGACCAACCGCGAAACCGACTGGGCGCCGGATACCAATTTTGCCATTCACCTGTGGTGGCACCTCGCGCTCTATCACCTGGACCTCGGCCGGATCGACAAGGTTCTGGATATCTACGACAACCAGATCCGCCAGAAGTCCTCCGACATCTCGCTGGAGGAACTGGACGCGGCGGCGATGCTGTGGCGGCTCAACCTGATGGGTATCGACGTCGGCGACCGCTGGAATGAGCTGGCCGACAAATGGGAGCCAAGCGCCGAAGACACGCTCTACGCCTTCAACGACATGCACGCGATGATGACGTTCGCGGGCGGGGGCCGGGACATGGCCGCGGCCCGGCTGCTGGGCGCCGCCGCCAGCTACGTGACCGAACGCGGCGGGACCAACGCGAAGATGACGCGCGAGGTCGGCATCCCGGTCTGCCGGGCGCTGCTGGCGTTCAGCCGCGGCGACTACAAGACCACCGTCGATCTGCTGTCGGCGGTGCGCTACAAGAGCTTCGTGTTCGGCGGCTCCTACGCCCAGCGCGACGTGATCAACCTGACGCTGATCGAAGCGGCCATCCGGGCCAAGCGCTACAACCTGGCGCACGCCCTGCTGGCCGAACGGACGGCGCTGAAGCCGACCAGCCCGCTGACCTGGAAGACAATGGCGCGGGTGCTGGACGGGCTGAACGACGTGTCCGGGGCACAGAAGTGCTGGGGCAAGGCGGATCAGCTATTGGCCGCTTCGTGATTCCGTTGTTGCGGCCAAGCCGGCCCGCTCCCCCGTCCCAACCACCCCGAGGGTACCCTGTATGGGTGGTTGGGACGG
>JANQEE010000051.1 GCA_028278525.1 Minwuiaceae bacterium
TTGAATGCGGCATTGCGTGAAAACGGTAGAGCATTGAAATGACTCACTTCTTCAGAATGCCGTTGGCCTGTGATCCGAGATGTGTGAATGCCGTAGCCCCACGGGAGAGGGAGGGCCCCGGCGCGAAGCGCTGGGAGGGTGAGGGGATTAACAACTATTCGGTACCACCAACCAGAAACCCCCCAATCATCGCTTCCAGCGAAGTGGCCAGCGCCCGCGCATCGAAATCCTTGTCGATTGCCTGCCGCCCCGTCGCGCCGTCCACCAGCATCAGCATCAGCCGCGCCGCGTCGCCGGGATCCAGGCTCGCATCGATCTGCCCCTTTTTCTGACCCGCGGCGATGACCGCCCGCAGCCGTTCCGCCGCCAACGCTTCGTTACGCCGGAACGGCGCGGCCACCGCCGGGTTGCGCCCGGCCTCGGCGGCGATCTCCAGGGCGATACGCCCATAGTCGGGGTCGGATACGGCCGTCATCACCTCGGTCAGTGCCGAGACGAGCTCAGCCACGATATCGTCGGCGGCCTCGATGGCGGCGAACAGCCCGGCCGTTTCGTCCCGCTCTTCGTCGGCGATCCCCTCGATGATCGCCTCCTTGCTCGGGAAATAGCGATACAGCGCGCCGGGGCTCATCCCGGCCGCCTTGCAGATTTCCGCCATGCCGGCGCCGTGGAAGCCTTTCTCCAGAAAGCAGGCTTCCGCCGCCCTCAAGATCGCCTCGCGTTTCGCCGCGAAGCGGGTTTCGTCGCGGGTTCGCGCCATTAATCGGCCTCTCCTAGTTATTCGCCGCCACCGGCCCTTGAAACCGGCTGATTCGGTCTTTTATATTATGAGAATGAACATTCGCTCTTTCAAGTTTTTTCCGATCTTAAGGAGCCACAGATGTCCGAGATCTTCGCCGACCCGCCGACGCTGATCACCGCGCTTACGCTTGCCTTTTCGGTCGGCGCCCTGGGATTGCTGGTCGTCGAGCTCGTCTGGCTCGGGCTGCGCCGCGCCTTGAACTGGCGTCGGGTCAAGGAAATGGCGGCGAGCTATTCCACCCTTCTGCCGGCCATCGGCGTCGATTTTCTGCTCGGCGCCGGCCTGGTCGCGCTGTTCTTCGCTGTGGGTACGCTGTCGCCCTGGTCGATCCCGGTGACCTGGTGGACGGCCTTGCTCTGCGTCCTGGCGGTGGATTTCGTCTATTACTGGGAGCATCGGATCGAGCATCGGGTTCGCGTTCTCTGGGCGTTGTACCATTCGGTGCACCATTCCTCGCCGGTATTCGACCAGTCGACGGCCTACCGGATCTCGTTCGTCGACTTCTTCTTCTTCCCCCTGTTCTTTCTCCCGCTGGTCCTGCTCGGCTTCGACCCGCTGCTGGTGCTGGTCAGCTTCGGCTTCGTGCTCGCCTACCAGACGTGGATACACACCGAATCCATCGGCCGTCTCGGGATCTTGGACGCAATCTTCAACACCCCGTCGAACCACCGAGTCCATCACGGCGCCGAGCCGGAATGCATAGACCGCAACTACGGGGGCTTCCTGATTGTCTGGGACCGCCTGTTCGGCACCTACACGCGGGAACGGGAAACGCCGCGCTACGGCTTGGTGAAACCCATCGGCTCGGCCAATCCGATTCGGGTGCATGTGCACGAAGCTGTCGGCCTCTGGCGCGATCTCAGGCAGGCGCGGAGCCTGACCGACGCCTTGCGACTATTGTTCGCGCCGCCCGGAACGCCCGAACAACCGGCGCCTCGCACCTTGGTATCCGGGTCGGAATCCGCCGCGAAACGCGACTTGGCGCCGCGCTGATCGCGCAAAAGTTACATTCGCCCGGAAACGCGTTTGCCACTGAATGGCGACGACCTGTCAGTCCTGGATAGTTTACCGGCAAGTGTCTTCGATTGACACGGGTGCTCGGGAAATCCTACCGTTTCGGTTCGGTTATGCTTGTAATGCCTTGCCATTGCCCAACGGTGTGTCGGTGACTGCGTTACTAGAGATTGAGGATCTTCGGACCCAATTCTTCACGTCGGCCGGCACGGTCCAGGCCGTCGACGGCATTTCCTATACTGTCGAACCGGGCGAAACCGTAGCAATTGTGGGCGAATCCGGCTGTGGCAAGTCGGTGGGCGCGCTCTCGATCTTACAGCTGATTCCGGACCCGCCGGGCCGCATCGTCGGCGGCGCCATCCGCTTTCAGGGCCGCGATTTGCTTCAGGCCAGCGACCAGGAAATGCGCGACATCCGGGGCCGGGACATCGCCATGGTGTTTCAGGAGCCGATGACCTCGCTCAATCCGGTCCTGACCATTGGCCGGCAACTGACCGAGACGCTGGAGCATCACCTCGGTATGAGCCGCCCGGACGCCGACGCCAGGGCCCTGGAACTGCTCGGCATGGTCGGCATTTCCGATCCGAAGCGCCGCCTCCGGCAGTATCCCCATCACCTAAGCGGCGGCATGCGGCAGCGGGTGATGATCGCGATGGCGCTCTGCTGCGAGCCGAAGCTGATCATCGCCGACGAGCCGACCACCGCCCTCGACGTCACCATCCAGGCCCAGATCCTGGAGCTGATGAAGGACCTGACCAAGCGGCTTGGCGTCGCGCTGATCGTGATCACCCACAATCTCGGCGTGGTTGCGCGCTACGCCGACCGGGTCAACGTCATGTACGCCGGCAAGATCATCGAACGCGGCGATGCGGGCGAGATTTACCGCAACCCGCGCCATCCTTATACGCTCGGCCTGCTGCGCTCGGTGCCGCGCATGGACCTGCCGCGCAAGGATAAGCTGGACCCGATCGAGGGCCAGCCGCCGGATCTGACCAGACTGGATGGTGGCTGCCCCTTTCGCCCGCGCTGCCGGTTCGCCGTGGATCGCTGCGCGACGGAAATGCCCCGATTGGAGGCGGTCGACGGCGAGCACTTCTCGGCCTGCTGGCAGGCCGACGCCCTGACCGCGACGGAGCGGGTTGCATCATGAGCGTCGCCGCACCCGCCGAGGCTCAGGTATCCGCCGCCCCGCTGCTTCAGGTGCGCAATCTGAAGAAGCATTTCCCGATTACCGAGGGCATTCTGATCCAAAAGGCCGTTGCCCATGTAAAGGCGGTCGACGGCGTCAGCTTCGACATCCGGCGCGGCGAAACGCTGGGCCTGGTCGGCGAATCCGGCTGCGGCAAGACCACCACGGGCCGCTGCATTCTACAGCTCGACCGGCCGACCGAGGGCGAAATCGTCTTCGACGGCATCAATCTGAACGACCTGGATTCGCGGGCGCTCAGCCCGCTCCGGCAGCGCATCCAGGTGATCTTCCAGGATCCGTACAGCTCGCTCAATCCGCGCATGAAAATCGGCGACATCATCGCCGAACCGATTTACGTGCACGGCCTGGAGCCGGATGCGCAGAAGCGCATGGACCGGGTCAGGGAACTGCTCGCCGTCTGCGGCCTCAACCCGAAAATGGCGGACCGCTACCCGCACGAGATGAGCGGCGGCCAGCGCCAGCGCGTCGGCATCGCCCGGGCGCTGTCGCTCAATCCCGATTTCATCATCTGCGACGAAGCGGTGTCGGCGCTCGACGTCTCGATCCAGGCGCAGGTCATCAATCTGCTGGAAGAGCTGCGCGAAAAGTTCGATCTGACCTATTTGTTCATCGCCCACGACCTCAGCGTCGTGCGCCATCTCTGTCACCGCGTCGCGGTAATGTATCTCGGTCGCATGGTTGAATTGGCGGACTGCGACGAACTGTTCGACAACCCGCAACACCCCTACACGCAGGCGCTCTTGTCCGCGATACCGGTGCCTGACCCGGATATCGAGCGGGCGCGCGAGCACCGCGTACTGAAAGGCGAAGTACCCAGCCCGATCAATCCGCCGAGCGGCTGCGTATTCAACCCGCGCTGCCCGCTCGCGGTCGAGGGCTGCCGCAGCGACATTCCAGAACTGAGAGAGGTGAAACCGGGCCATTGGGTGGCCTGTACGGAAGTTTAGAGCATGATGGGTTTGGGCCTATCCGGCCCGCTCCCCCGTCCCAACCACCCCAAGGGTAACCTCATGGGTGGTTGGGACGGGGGAGCGGGCCGGATAGGCCCCCGAAAATGCGTCGTCAGACGCATTTTAGGACAGACACTAAGCAGAACCTGGCGAACAGCCGGGCAACAAGGAACCGAAAATCAAGGTCCACAGACAGGGAAAGAGGAGACGCCAAATGACTGGCAGATTATGGAAAACAGCACCAAGGCTTGCCGTCGCGGCCGGGCTTGGTGTCGCGGTCGCGTTCGGCGCCGCGGGCGCTGTCGCCGAGACCCCGAAAAAGGGCGGCGTGCTGAAGTATGTGGTGCCGGCGGAACCGCCGAGTTTCGACGGCCATCGGGAAACCACCTTCGCGTTGATCCACCCGATCGCGCCGTTCTACAGCGTGTTGATCCGGGTCAATCCGGATAACCCCGGCTCGCCGACCGACTTCGTCTGCGATCTCTGCACGGAGATGCCGCAGGCGTCCGACGACGGCAAGAAGTACACCTTCGCGCTGCGTAAGGGCGTGACGTTCCACGACGGCTCCGCGCTCACCGCGCAGGATGTCGTCGCGACCTTCGAGAAGATCATCAATCCGCCCGAAGGCGTGGCCAGCGCCCGCAAGGCGTTCTTCGTCATGGTCGAAAAGGTCTCGGCGGCGGATGACCACACCGTGGTGTTCGATCTGAAGTATCCGTCCGGCGCGTTCATTCCCGCGTTGGCGAACCCGTACAACTTCATCTACGCCAAGGCAAAGCTGGACCAGGACATTCACTGGTACGAGAAGAACGTGATGGGCTCCGGTCCGTTCGTGTTCAAGGAGCGTCAGCCCGGCGCCCTGATCTCCGGCGAGCGTAACGCGGATTACTACCACGAAGGCAAACCGTACCTGGACGGGTTCGAGGCGATCTTCGCCAAGAAGCAGTCGCTCCGCGTGCAGGCCATTCGTGGCGGCCGTGCGGCCATCGAATTCCGCGGCTTCCCGCCGAAAAGCCGGGATGACCTGAAGAAGGCGCTCGGCGACGACATCACGGTGCAGGAAAGCGACTGGAACTGCGTCCTGCTGGCGACGCCGAACCAGAAGGTGAAGCCGTTCGACGACCCCAGGGTCCGCCGGGCGCTGTCGCTCGCGATCGACCGCTGGGGCGGCTCCAAGTACCTGTCGGAGATCGCCATCGTGAAGACCGTCGGCGGCGTCGCGTTCCCGGGTCATCCGCTTGCGGCGACCAGGGAAGAGCTGGAGCAGATCGCCGGCTACTGGCCGGATCTCGAGAAGTCGCGCGCCGAAGCCAAGCGTCTGCTGGCCGAAGCCGGGGCGTCCAATCTGAAGTTCACGGTCAACAACCGCGCCGTCGACCAGCCCTACAAGATCGTCGGCACCTGGCTGATCGACCAGTGGAAGCAGATCGGCCTGGAGGTCGAGCAGCGCGTGCAGCCGACCGGTCCGTTCTACGCGACCTTGCGGCAGAAGAAGGATTTCGACGTCTCGATCGACTTCAACTGCCAGGCCGTGGTCAATCCGCTGTTGGACGTGTCCAAGTTCATCTCGGGCAACCGCAGCGGCAACAGCTACGGCGGTTACGAGGACCCGGAAGTCGACAAGATGTTCGACGCCATGAACCGGGCGGCCGACCCGGCCGAGCAGCGCAAGCTGATGCGGGCGTTTGAACAGCGTGTGCTGAACGACCAGGTCCACTCGATGATCACGCTGTGGTGGTACCGGATCATTCCGCACCGGAGCGAGGTCAAGGGCTGGAAGATCAGTCCGAGTCACTACCTGAACCAGGACCTTTCAGGCGTCTGGCTCGACGGCTGACCATGTGACCGGTTCCGCCCCGTCCGGCTTATCCGCCGGGCGGGGCGGCCCGCACCATTTGCTCAACCAACCGGCCGGCCATGTACAAATACACGATTAAGCGCATCCTTTTGATGGTGCCGACCTTGTTCGGCGCTGCGGTGCTGGTGTTCTTCCTGCTCCGCCTGATTCCCGGCGACATCTGCGAACTGCGGTTGGCCGGGACCGGCGGTTACGTCGACGACGAAGCGGTCAAGATCTGTCAGCAGGAGAACAACCTCGACAAGCCGCAATACGTCCAGTTCTTCGACTGGATCGCCGGTTTTGCCAGGGGCGACCTGGGCACCTCCATGTGGACCGGCCAGCCGATCACTCACGAGATCGCGCTGCGCTTCGAACTGTCTTTGCAGGTGGCGATCATGGCCACCGTCATCTCGATCCTGCTCGCCATCCCGCTCGGCACCATCTCCGCGATCAAGCAGGACACCTGGATCGATTACGTGGTGCGCGGCTTCAGTATCGCCGGCATCGCCATGCCGTCGTTCTGGCTCGGCATCCTGATCATCCTGGGCTTGCTGATCACCACGCAGGCCTGGTTCGGCGGCGCCTGGATGCCGCCGATCCACTACACGCCCATCTGGGAAGACCCGGTTGCCAACCTGTCGCAGTTGATCTGGCCGGCGCTGGCCACCGGCTACCGCTACTCCGCCGTAGCCACCCGCATGACCCGCTCGGCCATGCTGGAAGTACTGCGCGAGGATTATGTCCGCACCGCCCGGGCCAAGGGTTTGAAGGAACAGGTCATCGTCAACCGCCATGCGTTGAAGAACGCCCTGCTGCCGGTGGTCACCGTCATCGGCATCGAATTCGCGTTCCTGATGGGCGGTCTGGTGGTGACTGAGCAGGTGTTTAATCTGAACGGCCTCGGCAAGCTGTTCGTCGAGGCGGTCACCAACCACGACTACACCCTGACCCAGTCGTTGGTCATGCTGGTGGCGCTGATCTTCGTCGTCACCAATTTCCTGGTCGACCTGCTCTACGCCTGGCTCGACCCACGCATTCGCTATAGCTGAGGCAACGCGATGACCGTTTCGCAGATCGAAGTCGGCGCAGAAGTAGAAGACCTGGTGCAGCGCGCGCCGTGGCCGGTGCTGCTGATGGACATGATCCGCCGCAAGCCGCTCGGCGCGGCCGGCGCGTTCATCGTCGTCTTCTTTATCCTTATCGCCGCATTCGCCAACGTCATCGCGCCCTACGACCCCACCGCCAACGCCTTCGACCGCATGCATATGGCGCCGGGCGCCGAGCATTGGTTCGGCACCGACCAGTTCGGCCGCGATCTGATGTCGCGGCTGATCTACGGCGCGCGCACGGCGCTGTTCGTCGGTTTCGTCGCGGCGTTTGTCGGCTCCACCCTCGGCCTGGTGCTCGGTGTCGCCAGCGCCTATTTCGGCGGCCTGTTCGATCTGGTGCTGCAAAGGATCATGGACGTGTTCATGGCCTTTCCGCTGATCATCATGGCGCTGGCCGTCGTCGCCATCCTCGGCAGCGGCATCCAGAACGTGATCATCGCGATCACCATCCCGTTCATCCCCCATTGCGCCCGGGTGGTGCGCTCCAGCGCCCTATCGGTCCGCGAGATCCCCTATATCGATGCGGCGCGCGCCTGCGGATTCGGCCACAGCCGGATCATCCTGCGCCACATGGTGCCGAACGTGATGGCGCCCTACCTGATCATGCTGACCGCGTTCGTCGGCCAGGCGATCCTGCTGGAAGCCTCGCTTTCCTATCTCGGCCTCGGCGTGCAGGAACCGACGCCGGCCTGGGGTCTGATGCTGCAGGGCGGCGCCGAGGAATATGCCGAAAGCGCGCCGTGGATCGCGATCTTCCCCGGCCTTGCCATCACGCTCGCGGTGTTCGCCTTCAACCTGTTCGGCGACGCCGTCCGCGACGCCCTCGACCCCAAGCTCCGCTCGCAGTAGGCGAACAGCTCCCGACAATCCCTCTCCCCCCGCCAGCGGGGGGAGAGGTTAGGTGAGGGGGGCATCGATGCCGGCCACCCCCTCACCCAACCCTCTCCCCCTAAAGGGGGCGAGGGCTTTTGGCGGTACTGAAAACCCTCAGCCCCGAATCCGTAAAAGAGGTGCAAGTTTCCGATGAAAGAAGCCGACAACCAAACCCCGGAACCGACCGCCCGCGCCGTCGTCCTGCGCGGTTGCCGCGACGCGTTCGGGCTGCCGGTCGTGGCGGTCGCCGGCGGCATGGCGGGTTTCGGCTCGCTGGCGCGCGACAGTGGCCTCGGCCTTGGCGCCGCCATTACCGCGTCGGTCGGCGTCTACGGTCTGCCTGGTCAGGTCGCCTTCGCCGAGCTCTACGCCTCCGGCGCGGAACTGTTCGCAGTCATCCTCGCCGTTTCCATGGGCAATGTCCGGTTCTTTCCGATGGCGGTCGCGTTCATGCCGCTGCTTCGTGCCGATCTCCGCCGCCCCGCCTGGCTGTTCGCCCTGGTTCAGTTGCTCTCCGTTACCTCGTGGGCGGCGGCCCTGCGGGCTTTCCCGGATGTTCCCGCGCCGCTCAGGCGCCACTACTTCGCGGCCTTCGGTCTGGTCTGCCTTGTCGCGGGCGCAATCGGCACCGCGGCCGGCCATGTCGCCACCGGCGCCCTGCCGCGGCCGGTGGCGCTCGGCCTGATCTTCCTAAATCCACTGTTCATCGGTTTGCTGCTGGCCGACACCAGGGTCACGATGACCATCCTCGCCCTTATCGCCGGCGCGGTCGCCGGGCCGGCCTTTCATCTGGTCTCCGCCGACTGGGGCGTGCTGGCGGCCGGGCTGATCGCCGGCAGCGCCGTCTTTTTCTTCACCGAAGCGCGGTTGCGCCGCGGGCGTCGGGCATGAGCGCCGTTCCCGAAAGCTGGGCCGTCGTGCTGCTGGCCATCGCAGCGACCTACGTCTGGCGCGGCGCCGGTGTACTGTTCTCCGCCCGAATCGATCCCGACGGCGCGCTGTTCCGCTGGGTGAGTTGCGTTTCCTACGCCATGCTGGCCGGGCTATGCGCCCGCATGATCGTTTTGCCCCTGGGCGGGCTCGGCGAAACCCTTCTTCTCGATCGTCTCGTCTCGATTGCGCTGGCGTTCGGCCTGTTCTTCCTCTGGGGGCGGCGCACGTTGCCCGCCGTGGCGCTTGGCGTCGGCAGTTTCGTTGCCCTTGCCGCGGCGCGGAATGTTGGTCTGTTCGGTTGAGTTCGTTTTGCCGCCGTGCGCGGTCTGCGCGAGCCGAAATGGGATTATTTGTCGCAATTGTTATCGAAAAAGGCCTTGTTATTCGTCGGCTAATTGATTGGAATAGGGCGCTTTTCCGGGGCAGCCGTTTCGGGAGGCGCGAAGCTTTGTTGAAGCGGACTGGATTGGGGATTGGGTATCGATAAGCAGGGCGCCCGCCGGGCTGTCCACGATGGATCGATGACCGTTTCAGCCGCATAGATTGAACCATGCTACGGGAGGATGTTGCCGTGAGCACTCAACAGGATTCCACCAAGCGTACTGCCAGCCGCCGTAAATTCATGCTCGGCGGTGCCGCAGTCGCCACCGGCGCGGCCGCTGCGACAGTCGCGGCGCCGCATGTCGCGCGGGCGCAGACCGCGGTCATCAAGATGCAGGGCGCCTGGGGCGGCGGCATCTTCAAGGAGTTCGCGATCGACTACGTCAATCGCGTCAACGAGATGTCGGGCGGTTCGCTGAAGGTCGACTATCTGGATGTCGGCGCGGTCGTGAAGACCGCGGAAATGCAGACCGCCGTGCACAAGGGCGTGCTCGACGGCGCGCATTTCGTCACCGCCTACTGGTATTCCAAGAACGCCGCGGCCTCGCTGTTCGGCACCGGCCCCTGCTGGGGCTGGAGCGCCAACCAGCTCCTCGGCTGGATCAAGTACGGCGGCGGCCAGGAGCTCTATGACGAGCTGATGAACGACATCCTCCGCCTCAATCTGGTCGGCTTCTTCACCGGCCCGATGCCGGCGCAGCCGTTCGGCTGGTTCAAGAGCGCGATCAAAACGCCCGACGACATCAAGGGCCTGAAGTACCGCACCGTCGGCCTCGCCGCCAACGTGCTTCAGGAAATGGGCATGTCGGTGGTGCAGCTTCCGGGCGGCGAAATCCAGCCGGCCATGGAACGCGGCCTGATCGACGCCGCCGAGTTCAACAATCCGACCTCGGATAAGGACTTCGGCATGCAGGACGTCTCCAAGCACTATCACCTGGCGAGCTTCCACCAGTCGCAGGAAAGCTTCGAGATCATCTTCAACAAGGACAAGTACAACGCGCTGTCGAAGGAGCATCAGGCGATCCTGAAATACGCTTCCGAATCGGCGTCCGCGGACATGTCCTGGAAGTATCAGGACCGTTACTCCAACGACCTGATCGCGCTGAAGAAAGAGCATGGCGTCAATGTCTACCGGACGCCGGACTCGGTGATGGCCGCGCAGCTCAAGGCCTGGGACATAATTGTCGAGCAGTTCACCTCGCAGGATCCGTTCTTCAAAAAGGTCGTGGAATCGCAGAAGGCCTGGGCGAAGCGGGTCGGCGCGTACGAGCTGACCAACGCCCCGGATTACGGCGGCGCCTACAAGCACTACTTCGGCGATCCGGTCTGATCGGATAGTCTGACCCGCGGCCCGATTCGCGGTGGCTTACCAACCGGGACGAGGCGGCGCATCCTCTGCGCCGCCTCGTTTTGGTAACGCGGTGGGTACCGTCCGGCCGTTCGTTTCGCGTAACTCTCTTTGATGGCTTTATCTTAAGGCGGGGTGATGTCTCGGTTTCTGTTCGTGATCGACAGCCTCAGCACCTGGGCGGGCAAGGCCTTTGCCTGGTGCATTCTGGTGCTGACCTTCGCCACCTGTTACGAAGTGTTCGTCCGCTACGTGCTGAACGCGCCGACGGTCTGGGCCTTCGATATGAGCGTTCAGATGTACGGCGCGCTGTTCATGATGGCCGGCGCCTACGCATTGTCGCGCAACGCCCATGTGCGCGGCGACGTGGTTTACCGGCTGCTGCCGATCAAGGTGCGCGCCGGCATCGACCTCGCCCTTTATTTCCTGTTCTTCTTTCCCGGCGCGGCCGCACTGCTCTACTACGGCTACGGTTTCGCCGCCGATTCCTGGTTCTACAAGGAAGTGAGCTGGAACAGCCCGGCCCGCGTCCAGATATATTTCTTCAAGACCCTGATTCCCGTCTCCGGCTTCCTGCTGATCCTGCAGGGCATCGCCGAGGTCAAGCGCTGTATCGATTGCATAAAGACCGGCCGCTGGCCGCCGAGGCTTGACGACGTCGAAGAGACGGAGACCATGCTGATCCATCAGCAGGAGGATGCCGACCAGTTGGCCGAGGAGGCGCGGCAATGACCGACCCGCAAGTCGCGATCGTCATGCTCGGCCTGTTCGTGCTGATCGTCCTGCTCGGCTTCCCGATCGCCTTCACCCTGATCGCCATGGGCCTGGCGTTCGGCTATTACGCCTACGCCACGCCGGACCAGTTGGACAAGATCTTCGACAACCGGATCTTCGACCTGTTCGTGCAGAACACCTTCTCTGTGATGTCGAACGACGTGCTGGTCGCCGTGCCCTTATTCTTATTTATGGGCTACGTGGTCGAACGGGCGAACATCGTCAACCGCCTGTTCTTCAGTTTGCAGATGGCGGCGCGCCACCTGCCGGGCTCGATGGCGGTGGCGGCGCTCGCCACCTGCGCCATCTTCGCCACCGCCACCGGCATCATCGGCGCCGTCGTCACCCTGATGGGCCTGCTGGCGTTTCCGGTCATGCTGAAGGCCGGCTACAACCCGCGCTTCGCGGCCGGCGTGATCTGCGCCGGCGGCTGTCTCGGCATCCTGATCCCGCCGTCGATCATGCTGATCGTCTATGCCGCGATCGCCCAGCTTTCGCCGGTCCGGCTGTACGCCGCGGCGCTGATCCCGGGCATGATGCTCGCCTTCATGTACATGGTCTACGTGGTCGGCCGCGCCGCGCTCAATCCCGCGCTGGCGCCGAAGCCGCCGGAGGAGGAGGTGCCGCCGTTCTGGGGCATCATCTGGTCGCTGGTGACGTCGTTCGTGCCGCTCGCGGTGCTGATCATGTCGGTGCTCGGCGCCATTCTGCTCGGCATCGCGACGCCGGCGGAGGCGGCCGGCGTCGGCTCGTTCGGCGGCCTGTTCCTCGCGGTCTGCTACCGCGCGCTTACCTGGCAGCGTCTGAAGGAAGCGGTGTTCCTCACCGCGCGCACATCGGCCATGGTCTGCTGGCTGTTCGTCGGCTCCTGGACCTTCGCGTCCGTGTTCTCCTATCTCGGGGGCCATGCCCTGATCGAGGAATGGGTGCTGGCGCTGGAACTGTCCCCGGTCGGCTTCCTGATCCTGGCGCAGTTGATCATCTTCCTGCTCGGCTGGCCGCTGGAGTGGAGCGAGATCATCATCATCTTCGTGCCGATCTTCCTGCCGATGCTGGACACCTTCGGCATCGATCCGCTGTTCTTCGGCATCCTGGTCGCGCTCAATTTGCAGACGTCGTTCCTGACCCCGCCGATGGCCATGGCCGCCTACTACCTGAAGGGCGTCGCGCCGAAGCATGTCGAGTTGATCGAGATCTTCCGCGGCATCATGCCGTTCCTGTTGATCGTCATCCTGGCCATGGTGCTGCTCTACAACTTCCCGGGCCTGGCGCTTTGGCTGCCGGTCTACTTCTTCGGCTGACCGGGGGCAGGGCGGCATGGACTCCTATCGGATGAGCGCGACGGCGGCGGCGGCGGCAATCGCCGCCGGCGAGCTGACGTCGGAAGAGCTGGTCCGGCATTGCCTGGACCGGATCGGCGAGTTCGAGGAGACCGTCGGCGCCTGGATCCATCTGGATCCGGAGCACGCGCTCGCCCAGGCCCGCGATGCCGATAGCGAGCGCCGCGCCGGCCGGCCGACCGGTCCGCTGCACGGCGTGCCCGTGGGCATCAAGGACATCTTCGACACCCACGACATGCCGACGGAAGACGGCTCGGTCCTGCATGCCGGCCGCACGCCGGGCCGCGACGCCACCGCCGTCGCGCTTTTGCGGCAGGCCGGCGCGGTGATCATGGGCAAGACCGTGACCACCGAATTCGCCGCCTATTCGCCCGGCAAGACCGCCAATCCGCACGACCCGACCCGCACCCCCGGCGGTTCGTCCAGCGGCTCCGCCGCCTCGGTCGCGTCCTACATGGTGCCGCTTGCAACCGGCACGCAGACCAACGGCTCGGTCATCCGTCCGGCATCGTTCTGTGGCGTCTACGGCTACAAGCCGACCCACGGTCTGATCTCGCGCCACCGCGTGCTGCAATTGTCGCGCGTCCTGGATCATATCGGCGTGTTCGCCCGCACCATCGAAGACATCGCGCTGATGGCGGAACAGCTCATGGCCTACGACGCCCAGGACCCGGATATGCGCCCGCGCGCCCGGCCGGCGCTGCTGGCGGCCCAGGCGTCCGAACCGCCGATGCCGCCCCGGCTCGCCTTCGTCAAGACGCCGATGTGGGACCAGGCGGAAGACGACACGAAAGCGGCCTTCGCGGAACTCGTCGACCACCTCGGCGGCCAGGCGGCGGACGTCGCCCTGCCGGGCGCGTTCGAAAACGCCGTCGACTGGCACGGCACGATCATGCGCGCGGACCTGGCGCGCAGTCTGGCGCCGGAATACGAACGCGGCCGCGACCAGCTCAGCGACATCATGCGCGGCATGATCGAGGAAGGCCAAACCGTCAAAGCCGTCGATTACAACGACGCCGTCGGCGGCATCGCGGACCTGAACGGCATGCTGGACGAGATCTTCGAAACCTACGACGCGATCCTGACGCCCGCGGCGCCGGGCGAGGCGCCGCTCGGCCTGGAAGCCACCGGCAACGCCGTGTTCTGCACCATCTGGACGCTCTGCGGCACCCCGGCGATCAGCCTGCCGCTCCTGCGCGGCTCCAACACCATGCCAATGGGCGTGCAACTGGTCGGCCCGCGCGGCGACGATGCCCGCCTGCTGCGCACCGCGCGCTGGCTGGCGGCACAGGTCGGCTAGGGCGCTGAAATGTTGATGATTAACCGAAGCGGAACGGAACCATGGCGACCTTAATCACCGGCGTGCTCGGCCTTTCCATCCTGTTCGCGTTCCTGATCGGCTTGGCTTTCTCGATCGGCTCGGTCCCGTTCTCGATCATCGTCGCCATCGTGCTGACCTGCGCCTTCGCCGACTTCCTCCAAACCATCCTCCGAGACCGCGCCCGCCGCAACGGCTGACCACCACGAAAAGCCCTCGCCCGATACATAACGCCAAGGAGAGGGAGGGGCCCGCCGCGAAGCGGTGGGACGGTAGGGGGCTTGTCGCGACGCCCTACTCCCCCAGGTGCTTGGCCAGGAAGGCTTTGACCCGTTCGAGCGCGTCCGCCTGGGCGGCGGGATCGTGGCCGAAGGTCGCGCCGCGGGCGGGGGATTTTTCGCGGTTGTCGATTTCGGGGCGGTAGGCCGGCGCGGCCAGGCCTGAGTCGTCGAAGAAGTGGTAGGCGCCGGGATAGACGGCGATGTCGAACGGGCCGCCGCGGTCGCGGCTGCGGTCGGCCAGGCGTTCGCAGCGCCAGGCCGGGGTCCAGTCGTCGGCGCTGCCGATCAGCAGCAGCAAGGGCGCGACAAAGGGTCCCTGAGCCAACAGGCAATAGGGATAGAAGGCGACGGCAGCGAGGAACTTCCGAGGGAAAAGCGCGTGGATCTTTTCGCGGTCGAGGGCCAGCAGCACGCTTGTAGCGCCGACCGACCAGCCGAGCACGGCGATGCGGTCGGGATCGACGAACGGCTGCTCGGCGAGGTAGGCGAGCGCGCCGTAGGCGTCCAGCTCCTGGCCGACGCTGGCCATGCGGGAATAGTTCTCGCACAGCGTTTCTATCCGGCGCGGGCCGTAGCTGTCCACCTGCAGGACGATATAGCCGAGGGCGACCAGGTCGTCGGCCCAGGTGCGCTGGTAGGGTTGGATGCCGTAGCAGCCGTGCAGCAGGACAATGGCGGGGAACGGACCGTCTCCCTCGGGCCTGTCGAGACGGGCCTTCAGCCGAACCGGTGGAGGCAGATTAGGTTCCTTGCCGCGCAGCCGGGCGGCGCGGACCTGCAGCTTGCTGGGCGGGGTGACGGCGGAGTCCAGGCTGACCCAATCCGCCGCGGCGGCCGGCGCCGATATCAGCGCCAGCGAGACGATGAGAAGGGCGAGGCCCGGCCGCGTCACTGCTGGGCGGTGCCGAGCGCCCCTTCCAGGTCGGTCAGGTCCTCCGCCTCCTCCAGCGTCATGATCTCGTTCAGCAGCCGGTCGGCGGCGCGGCGGCTGACGGCGCGGGCCGCGTTGCCGTGGAACTTGGCCTCGACCTCGGCGGAAGTGAGCGGATTGCCGGCGGAGCCGCGGTTCTTCTGCTCCCGGTGCTTCAGCGTGCGGCCATCCTGGGTGCGGATCACCACCTCGCCGGAATAGTAGCTGGGGAAGGCCGAGGCCGGGTCGATCTCGTAACTGACGCGGTCGCAAAGCGCCAGGATCGCCGGGTCGGTATAGGCATCCGGGTCGAGCTCGGCCAGGGTGAAGCGGTCGCGGACCATCGCCGCGGCAATGGTGTAGTGGGTGCTGAACTGCGCCTCGTAGGAGCTTTTCGGCCGGCGCTTGGCGGCTTCCGGCTCGCAGACCACCGGGATCTCGGTCTCGGCGATGCGGGCGACCACCGACTGGATGTCGTCGGGCCTCAGGCCGTGTTCGCGCTTCAGCGCCAGGGCGGCGTCGGCGAAGGCGTGGTTGAAATGGCAGGCCGGATAGGGCTTGAAAGCGACCTTCATCACCTCCCACTCGCGGCCGAGACCGGCGGTGACGGCGGCCCAGTCGACTTCCGCATCCGGGCCGAGATGGGTGCGGTAGAGGCCGTAGCGGCCCTCGTAGGCCTGGCGCGGGCCCGGGAAGCCCTGTTTCGCCAGGGCCGCGGCGGTGATGCCGGAAACGGCGGCCCAGCCGGGATGCATTCGCTTGGTCCAGGCGCCGTCTTCCAGGAACTCCAGGCTGCCGGCGGCCTGGCTCAGCACGATGCCCTGGGCGTCGGCCATCTGGCGGCGGGTGGATTCGGCCAGCCAGGACGCCGCCAGGGCGCAGCCGAAGGCGCCGACCATGCCGGTCGGGTGGTAGCCCATGCGGTGGAAGCCGCCGTTGGCGGCGATGCCGATGCGGGCCGAGGACTCGACCGCGATCAGGTAGGCGCCCAGCGCCTCCGCCCCGGTCACGCCGTGGGCGACGCCGGCGCCGAGCATGGTCGGCACGGCGCTCGCCGAGGCGTGGATCACGCCGCCGGAATGGGTGTCGTCGAAATCCAGGCCGTGGATCAGGGTGCCGTTGACCAGGGCGGCGTCCCTGAGCGGCAGCCGGAGCGGCAGGCCGATCACCACATGATCGCCCTCCCCGCCCAGGCCGCGCATGGCGGTGACGGTGCGGTGGGCGAAGTCGTAGGTGGTGGAGGCAAGGCCGATGCCGATCGCGTCCAGGATGTTGAGCTTGGCCCGTTCGACCACCTGGGCGGGCACGCCATCCAGGTCGAAAGCGTCCGCGAAGGCGGCGAAACGCTCGGATATCGAGAGCGACGTGTCGTCCTCCGGCGTAACCTCCCGCTTGCCGTTGTCGAAGATACGGGGCTTGATCACGGTCGTCATTGCAAGGGCTCCATCGGATCCGATATCCACCGCTGCCATTATCCCCCGGCCGGGCCCGGCTGTCATCCGCGGGGTGGCCGGTGGGTCGCCTGGGAGCGACATGGCGGGCGCTTATATCAGGATGCGGCGGGGACGGGAAGCGTGGCGGAGCGGGCCGTCCGAGCCCGCCGATCGGGGCCTGGAGCGGATCAAAGGCAAGACAAAGAAAAAGAGCGACGCCTTCGCGCCGCTCTTTCGTTCGTTCGACTTGATCGGGCCTAACGCCGGCGGCGGTAGAGGCCGAATCCGGCGAGGCCGAGGCCAAGCAGGCCGAGCATGCCCGGTTCCGGCACGTCGGCTTGCGCCAACAGCAGGCCGTCGAGGAAGAAGTTTTCGAAGTCGCCGGTAACAGGCCGGACGAGATCGCCGTGCTTGAACAGGAAGCTGTCGATCGGAATATCGACGACGAACCCGATGAACGGGATCGGGTCGGTGTTCTCGGTGGTGGGCACGGTGCCCGGGTTCCCCGGGTCGGTCAGGCCGAGGATGTCGGAGACCAGGAACATCTCGCCAGCGACCTCGATGCCGATCTCCTCCAGGTCCAAACCGCCCGGGCTCGATGCGGAATTGTCCTGCAGCCCCAGAAGCGCGAAACCAAAGATGTTCGAGCGGTTGAAATTGAGCGACGCCGCGTCAGAGCCATTTCCATCGACCTCTCCCTCGAAGAAGCCGGTCCCGGTCAGACCTTGGTTGGACGAGTCGCCCACATGGCCGATCACGTCCACGGTGACCAGCCCGGCCGGGTTCCCGACCGAATTGGCTGCAAAGCTGCTGGCCGCGCCGTCGAAGTTTTCGGTCAGGATGTTGGTGCCGGCAAGCGCCGCTTCCCAGTTGGCTTGATTGGTGAACGTCATGACCGCCGCGTTGGCGCCTGCGACGGCGCCGAACATGGTGAGGCCGGCGACACCCAAAATCCGTAAAGCCGTTTTCATTGTAATGCCACTCCCCTTGCCAAATAGGGTGTTCGGTTTGATCCCACGCTACTGCTGCCGAAGCAGCCGGAAGAAGGTCAGCGAAAAAAGTCGTGCCCATCCCCTTAGGGTTAATGTTTAGCAACAATCATGCCAAAACGGTAATATCGTTTGTTCTCAACACCTTATAAAGCAGAGGCACGCGGCGGCGTCTGATTGTTGTAAAATTGACCGACATGACGTTTAGACTATGAACTGTTCCCGTCTCGGGTCTGCCGGGCGGTGTGTCGCGGCGTGCGGCACAAAAAAGGGCGACGCTCGCGCGCCGCCCCGGGGGTGGGTTCTTAAGGCTTGTTGGTTAGCGCCGGTACCTCCCGGCGAAGCCCAGGCCGGCGAGGCCGAGGCCCAGCAACATCAGCGCCGGCGGCGCCGGCACGTCCGCGCCTTCGCCGACCGCTTCCACCAGGAACTGGCGGATGCGGTAGTCGTCATTTACATCGGTCGTATAGAAGTCAAACACCGTGCCCGTCAGGCCGGCGCCGGTGAAGTCGGCGAGGTGACTGTCACCGCCGGTACCGTCGCCGTCCGGCAGAAGGATCAGGTCTTCGGTCCCGAGCAGGGCCAATACGTCGATATCGACATCGTCGACGGCCATATCGAACTGGTCGTCGCCGTTCTGTTGTTCGTCGTTGGGGTCGACATTTTCGAAGACCACCGAGAGCAGGGTGACGGGCTGATTGAACGTGAACTGAAGCCGCTCGGCGTCGTCGAATCCGTCGAGGTCGTTGCCGCCGGCAGACGACTCAAGCCGCGCGCCGATGCCCTCGCCGTTCCGGTGAACATCGCCGAATATTGTGATGACGTCCTCCGGAAACGGCGCATCGCCTCCGGGACCGCCCGGATTGCCGAGCGCTTCGACCGAAACCTGAAGGCCGTTGCCCAGGTCTAAAATTAGCTTTTCCGTCAACAACACAGAGCCCGTGAAATCCGCCACCACCGGCGCCGCCTGCGCCGCGCCGGCCGAGCCGAACACGGCCATGCCGGCAAGGGCCAGGCCCCTTAGAGTCGTTTTCATTCTAGCGCGCCTCCTCTCAGCACCGGGCGGCAGCTTCCGTCATAGCGGGCGGCCCGTACGTATCGTCTATGACCTGGCCGTCAACGACCGGCCCTTGAGATCTTAGGTAGAGGCAAAACGGCCGGACGCCAATGCACAGCGGCGCATTCAGCGATTGCGGGTTTGCATTCAAAGGCCGCGGGCCAGGGCGTGCGCGAAAAAAGAGAGCGGCGCGAACGCCGCTCTTAGAGGTGGGGTTGTGGGGTTTAGGGGTGGGCTTATGGTTATCGGGTCTGCCGGTTAGAACCGGCGGCGGCGCGCAAGGCGCAAGCCGGCGAGGCCGAGGCCGAGCAGCAGCAGGGTGGCGGGCGCCGGGACGTCGTCGGGACCGTCGCCGATCACCTCGACCACCAACTGGCGGATGCGGTAGTCGTCGCCGGCATCGGTGGTGTAGAAGTCGAACATCGTGCCGGTCAGCCCGCCGCCGAAGTCGGCGAGGTTGCTGTCGGTGCCGAAGCCGCCTTCCGGCAGATCGTCGATGTCGTCGGTACCCAACAGACCGGCCACATCCACATCGACTTCGTCGACCGCCATATCGAACTCGTCGCCGCTGAAGGCGTCGTCGAAGATGATCGAGAGAAGCGTGACGGTCGTGCTGAAGCTGAACCGAGCCAACTCGGGCGCCATGATTCCGTCGAGTTGAGGAGTGTCGGCATCCTCGTCGAACACACCGAGACCTTCGCCGTTGAGGAACAATAGCCGAGGGCTCAGAGACGCAAACGGCGCATCGCCGCCCGCACCGCCGCTGTGCGCATGTCCGGTAACGAAAACGCTCTCGGAAGCGCTGAGAGGAACGCCGAATCCATCGAAGATGAATGGGACGCCGATGGACAGATCTATGACGACAGGCGCGGTCTGAGCCGTGCCGGCCCAGCCGAACAGAGCGATGCCGGCCGCAGCCAGCGTGCGTGAGATCGTTTTCACTTTTGCCAGCCTTTCTTTCCGAGGGCGAGACCGAGTCCGGCGAGACCGAGGCCGAGCAGCAGCAGGGCCGGGGGCGCCGGGACGTCGCCGCCACCACCGCCGCCGACGGCTTCGACCGTCATCGCGCGGATGCGGTAAGCGTCGCCGACATCGTCGGTGTAGAAATCGAACACCGTGCCGACAAGGCCGTCGCCGGTGAAGTCGGCCAGGTTGCTGTCGTCACCGAAGCCGCCCTCCGGCAGATCGTCGATATCGTCGTTCCCCAGCAGGGCCGAGATGTTGAGGTCGACGTCGTCGACCGACATGTCGAACTCGTCGTTGTTTTCCGCGTTCTCGAACAGCACGGTCAGCAGTGTGACCGACTTGTTGAAGGTGAAGCGCAGCAGATCCCTGGTACCGCTTCCATCCAGATCGGGGGAGTCCGCGTTGTTGTCCTGTACGCCGACGCCTTCCCCGTCGCGATGCAAGTTGGTTTCGACAACGCTGTCGAACGGCGCGCCCGCGCCGTCGCTGTGGGTGTGGGCCGTGACCCTGACCGACAGGCCGCCGCCGAGATCCAGATCAAGGCCGACCCCGGGGAATATGACGCCGGTCGAGCCGATGAAATTAGCAGTGACCGGCGCCGCCTCGGCCGCGCCGACCCAGCCGAGCAGGGCGATGCCGGCCGCGGCAAGGCTGCGTGAGATCGTCTTCATGCTACGAATGCTCCTTCTCCAAGCTAACGGGGCTGTCGTTCAGCACCGGCGGTGCCGGGCGAGGCAGAAGCTGGCGAGCGCCATGCCGAGCAGCAGCAACGCCGCCGGTTCGGACACGTCCTTGCCGCCATCGCCATCACCGGCGAGAGTCTCGACCACGAGTTGGCGGATACGGTAGTCGTCGTCAAAGTTGTTGGTGTAGAAGTCGAAAACAGTGCCGGTTAGACCCTCGCCAGGGAATTCGGCCAGGTTGCTGTCGTCACCGAAACCGCCGTTCGGCAGGAGGTCGAGATCGTCGCTGCCCAGCAAGGCCACGACATCGATGTCCACGCCGTCGACGGACATGTCAAACTCGTCGGCCGCCACGTTCTCGAACAGCGTGGAGAGCAGCGTAACGGTCTGGTTGAACGTGAACCGCAGCAAGTCGCTGCCGCCACTTCCGTCAAGGTCAATGTTGTCCGGAACGCCACCGTACACGCCGAGGCCTTCGTCGTTGCGATAAATGTTCATCGGAAAGAAGCCATCGAACGGCGCGTCCGCGCCGGAACTGCCACTGTGGTCGGACGCCGAAACGGTAACCGACAGGCCGCCGCCCAGATCGAAAACCGGGTTTACCGCGGCACCGTAGGTTATCTGCGGCCCGGTAAAGTCGGCCACGACCGGCGCCGCCTGGGCCGCCCCGGCCCAGCCGAAGAGGGCAATGCCCGCGGCGGCAAGACTGCGTGAGAGTGCCTTCATGATAAAATGCTCCTTTGCTTAGGACCGACAGAGCCGATCCGGCTTAACGGTTGCAACGGCGGCAGCGTGGCGACGAACCGGCCAACGCCGCACCGCGTGTTCATTACGGTTAACGGAATGCAACCTTCGGGCCAGATCGGAAATATTGAGTTTTTTCAGAGGGTTGAATGTGTGGCGGCGCTCACGCCAGAAGACCGGACCCTCGTGCGATGTAACGGCGCCCGACATGTCGTTTGGATTATGCGGCGGCCGCGAAGAAACCGCGCGGACGCAACGCGGGTCACGCCCGCTCGAAATTCGTCAATGAATTCAAGCCGCCGTTTTTCGGCGAATAGCTGACGTTTATCTACGTGAGGATACGAGTCTCGTAGGCCATCTTAAAACGGCGGTGCGCGAATTGGCCGGCGCGGAGTGTAAAATCCGCCGACAAGGGCGGCCGAACGCGCCGCAGTACGACCGCGCAAACCCGCGGCAGGCCAATGAAAAAAGGAAGAGCGGCCGCCGGACGATGCTTCGGCGGCCGCTCCGTCGGCGTGTCGGGCTGGTGCGTCAGTCAGCGCCGACGGTGCCGAGCAACGCCGAGGCCGGCGAGACCCAAGCCGAGCAGCAGCAGCGCCGGCGGGGCCACCACGTCCGCGCCGCCGTCATCGCCTGCCGCTTCCACCAGGAACTGACGGATGCGGTATGTGTCGGTGAGATCGGTGGTATAGAATTGAAACACGGTGCCCGTCAGGCCGGCGTCGGCGAAATCCGCCAGGTAGCTGTCGTTGCCGAAGCCGGCGTCCGCGTATTCGTACTCGTTGATGTCGTCGGTGCCAAGCAGGGCCGCTACGTCGATATCCAGATCGTCGGCGGCCATATCGAACTGGGAAGGGCCTTCGTGTTCGGAATCGCCTGTGATGTTTTCGAAGACCACCGAGAGCAGGGCGACCGACTGATTGAACGTGAACGTAAGCAGCTCCGGAGCGCCGAAGCCGCCGACATCGTCGTTGGGGTGTGTCGGATTGCGCACCCCAACACCCTCGTCGTTCCGATGCAGGAACGCGACGGACGCCGAGCCGGGAGGGAACGGCGCATCGGCTCCGGGGCCGCCGGCGTGCGTGGCCGCCGTAACCGTAACCTCGAGGCCGCCGCCAAGATCCAGCGTCAGCGGAGGGATCGCGCCTACGCTATCGCCGGGGCCGGCAGTGAAGTCGGCCACGACCGGCGCCGCCTGCGACGCCCCGGCCCAGCCGGTCAAGGCAATCCCGACGACAATCAAACTTCCTATCGTTGCTTTCATTTCGATACAACTCCACTGAACAAGCATCCGGACGGTGGCTCGCAGCACCCATCCCGATGCTACGTACTCTCTATGACCGCCCCCGAGAGCACTTCCGTTGCGCCTTTAGGTACGGGCAAAATCGCCGGCAGCCAATACACGGTGGTGCATCCGGCGCGTGCAGCATTGCAACCGAGGGCGGCGCCCCGCATGGGCTCGGCCGTCCCGTACAGGACCGGAGAATAGAAAAGCGGATTGCGGACGCGCCCGCTTGAACGGCACGGGACCAACGCGCAGCGCCGCATGCGGCGATTGCAGGTTCGCATTCGAAGGCGGTGGGCCAGGGCGCGCGGGGCAAAAAGAGAGCGGCGCTGGGGCCGCTCCTGGAGTTGGGGTTGTTCGGTTTGCCGGGCGGTTGGGGCGGCGGTGGCCGAAACCAGGCCCTGCGCGGCCGGGTCCGCTCGCTAAATATCACTCTCTGGCGTCGGCGACCTCGATCACGGTCAAACGGCGGATGTTGTAGTCGTCGTCCTGGTCGGCGGTGTAGAAGTCGAACACCTTGCCGACCAGGCCGTGGTCGGCGAAATCGGCGAGCGCGCTGCCCTCGCCGAAACCGCCGTCCGGCAGTTGCGCCAGACGCTCGGTGCCGAGCAGGCCGGCGACGTCGACATCCATCTGGTCGACGGCCATGTCGAATTCGTCGGCGCCGAACGCATCCTCGAACAGAACCGAGCGGAGCTGGACGGGGCGGCTGAAGGTAAAGCGCATCAGGTCGGCCGGGGCGAGCCCGTCGAGCTGGGTGCCGTCGCCGAGGCCGCCGTAGACGCCGAGGCCCTTCTGCGTTTGAAACAGGCCGCGTTTGTTGAGCGGCGCGAACGGTGCGTCCGCGCGCGGGCCCTCGGCGTGGGCGAAACCGGTAACGGTGACGGTCAGGCCGCCGCCGAGGTCGAAGTTAAGCGAGAATACCTCCTCCGCGTCGCCCGTCAGGTCGATGTCGGCCGATAGCGCCTGCGACGCGCCGAGCAAGGTGAACGCGGTCAGCCCGACAAGCCCAAGCAAGCGCAGCGCCGAGTCCATCGCGAAGCCACCTCCCCGCCCTATGCAGGCCCGAACGCACGATCATCGTGCGCCCGTGCTTAACAGGTACAGACGGGGCGGGCCTGCTTGAACCCGAGAAACCGCACAAGGTAAATGCAAGGTTGCATTACGAACCGGCGTCGCGGACGGACCAGAACCTACCGGCGCGGGCGAAAACCGAAAACCATCAACAGACGGACGAGCAACGTTGGGCGCCAGGGACCGATCGACGCGACCAGCCCGGCCAGCGCCTGGCTGCCCGTTTGCAGCCACTGCTCGGCGACATCGCCGACGACGTGATAGGCCGGCTCGCCGTCCAGCGCATGGATGGCAAATCCGGTGACTATGTCGCGTTGTCCGGGCGGCGCGTAGATGACGCACCATTGTTCCGGCAACCCCACGGCGCAGACCGGGATTGCACCACCGGACCGAGCCATAAGGGCAAAGAACGCGTGAGCCGGCACCGCGAGGGTCTGCGTCGATTGAAGGGATATCCATTGATAGGCCATGCTTCGGCGGACTTCGTATGGAAGTCGGCACGGGCGCTGCGGCAATAGGCAGTTGCCGGTGCCTTTCCGTGCCGATATCGCGGCGAGATATCCAGCGTAGCCTAATATAAAATACTTTATTAGTAAAGTATTTTAAGACGTACAGCGGACAAAAAGAGAGCGGCGCGAGCGCCGCTCCTTAGTTCAGTTGGGCGGATGGTTAGCGGCGGCGGACGAGGCCTAAGCCGGCGAAGCCGAGCAGCATCAGCGCGCCGGGCGCAGGCACGTCGGTGGGGCCGTCGGCCACTTCTACGGTCAGTTCGCAGATGAGATAGTCGTCGTCCGCTTCCGCCGTATAGAAGTCGAAGACCGTCCCGGTCAGGCAGTCGCCGGTGAAGCCGGCCAGGCGGGAATCTGGGATGCCGCAGCTAATTTGTGCGGTTTTGCAGGGCGCGGTCTGCCGGCCGGACGAGCATCGACGGGCACCTGCCGTCCGGCCGGCCGCTATCGCGAGGCGCGGCGCGCAATGACAACCGGGTTTGGAATAGCCGGTGTCGGCGGGACCACGGACCCTCGGATCACGTCCGAGGGTGACGGTTTTGGGAACGTCCGATCAATGCCCTACCGTCATGCTCGGACTTGATCGGAGCATCCATGGGGCGGTTTACGCAGCGTGAGAGGGGAACGCGGCGGCAGTGCAAGCCGAGTTGATGGCCCGAAGGGCGCTTCGAGGCGGAGAAAAAAA
>JANQEE010000019.1 GCA_028278525.1 Minwuiaceae bacterium
GGCATCACCATCTCCGTACCCTCAGGCAGGCTCACAACACCCGTCACGTCCGTCGTCCGGAAGTAAAACTGCGGACGGTAGTTCGTGAAAAACGGCGTATGACGACCGCCCTCGTCCTTCGTCAGGATGTAGGCCTCCGCCTTGAACTTGGTATGCGGCGTGATCGACCCCGGCTTCGCCAGAACCTGACCACGCTCCACATCCTCGCGACCGATGCCGCGCAGCAGAACGCCAACATTGTCGCCCGCCTCACCCTGATCAAGCAGCTTGCGGAACATCTCAACGCCCGTGCAGGTCGTCTTCTGCGTATCCTTGATGCCGACGATCTCAACTTCCTCGCCGACCTTGATCACACCACGCTCGACACGGCCCGTCACAACCGTGCCACGGCCCGAGATCGAGAACACGTCCTCGATCGGCATCAGGAACGGACGGTCCTTCGGACGCTCAGGCTGCGGGATGTAGTCGTCGACCGCCTGCATCAGCTCCAAAATCGTCGCCTGGCCGATGCCGTCCTGGTCGCGGTCTTCCAGCACCGACAAAGCCGACCCCTTGATCACCGGGATGTCGTCGCCCGGGAAGTCGTAGCTCGACAGCAGTTCGCGCACTTCCAGCTCGACCAGCTCCAGCAGTTCCTCGTCGTCGACCTGGTCCACCTTGTTCAGATAGACCACGATCGCCGGGACGCCGACCTGGCGCGCCAGCAGGATATGCTCGCGCGTCTGCGGCATCGGCCCATCGGCCGCCGAAACAACCAGGATCGCGCCGTCCATCTGCGCCGCACCCGTGATCATGTTCTTCACATAGTCCGCATGGCCCGGACAGTCGACGTGGGCGTAGTGGCGGTTACCCGTCTCGTATTCAACGTGCGCCGTCGAAATCGTGATACCGCGCGCCTTCTCCTCCGGCGCCTTGTCGATCTCGTCGTAAGCCGTGAACTCCGCACCGCCAGCCGACGACAGAACCTTCGTAATCGCAGCCGTCAATGACGTCTTGCCGTGATCAACGTGACCAATCGTCCCAATGTTGCAGTGCGGCTTCGTCCGCTCAAACTTCGCCTTCGCCATATCCTTAAGCCTTACTCTCTCAGACCCTGTCGCCGGTCCGTCTCGGACGCGGCCGCCAAAATAAGCACACCAGACCGCCGGACGCCGTCACGCCAGGCAGTCAATAAATGGAGCGGGTGATGGGAATCGAACCCACGTAGCCAGCTTGGAAGGCTGGAGCTCTACCATTGAGCTACACCCGCAAGAACCGTGCATTCGAAACCGTCTGTCTTTGCCGCTAAACCGGACATCATCGGACATTTCCGCCAGACCCAATGACCGCCCAACCGCTGCGTACCGCACCCTTGCACCAAACATCGCCGCAGACCAAACGACGAAAATCAACCGAACAACGCCCAAAACCCAGTTTTTTTACCCAAACTTCTTGTCCTCGCCCGCCGGGGAGCCATGGTGGAGGGAGTTGGATTCGAACCAACGTAGGCAGAGCCAACGGGTTTACAGCCCGTCCCCTTTAACCACTCGGGCACCCCTCCAGTCTGGATCGCAAATAGCGGTCGCTAGGCGGAGCCGCACTAACGATATTTGCCGCCGTCTGTCAACTCCAAATTATGCGCAAATACGCCCACTTAGCTGCCCTTTTTGATTTCGGTCGGGCGGCCAATCAGGCGCGGTTGAGTTTTGGTTACGGGAATGAATATAAAGCCGAACATGAGTACACGCAAGCACAGTAACAAAACAGGCACAAAACGAGCCTCGCGACAGCAGTCGGGCCGAAACCCGGCACCGCCGGTCGGCGACTGGCTTTACGGTCGCCACGCGGTCCTCGCCGCGCTGAATAACCCCGGTCGCCGCTGCCGGCGCCTGCTGATGACCGCGGAGGTCAGCCGTTCGTTGGGCGACGCGATCCGCCCGGGCCCAGCGCCTGAGACCGTCGACCGGAACCGGCTGAATGACCTGATGCCCGGCGCCGTGCATCAGGGCATCGCCTTGCTTGCCGACCCTCTCCCGGCGCCGGACCTGGAGCAGGCAACCACCCCCCACCCGGATCGGAACAACACCGTTCTCGTGCTGGATCAGGTGTCGGACCCGCACAATGTCGGCGCCACCCTGCGCTCCGCCGACGCGTTCGCGGCCCGCGCAATCGTTACCACCGACCGCAACGCGCCCGCGGCGACCGGCGCGCTGGCGAAGGCGGCCTCCGGCGCGCTGGAACGAGTGCCTGTGGTTCGTGTCGCCAACCTCGCCCAGGCTCTGGATAGCCTTGGCGAACTCGGCTATTGGCGGATCGGACTGGCGGCGGACGGCGATCGGGAACTCGCCGGCTGTCGCGATTTCGGCAACGTGGCGCTGATTCTCGGCGCCGAAGGCAAGGGTCTCAGGCGTCTGACGACGACGAAATGCGATCTTCTGGCGCGCATCGACATGCCCGGCCCGATGACCAGCCTGAACGTGTCGAACGCCGCGGCGGTGGCGCTTTACGAGCTCAGCCGCCGGCCGTAGGCGCCTCGCCGCGAGGCCCGAGCGCCCTTGCCGGGTGGCAGACGGGAGCGTATGTTTTCGGCCGAATGCCGGCGTAGCTCAACTGGTAGAGCAACCGCCTTGTAAGCGGTAGGTTGCGGGTTCAAGTCCTGCCGCCGGCACCATAGTCAAATTGCCCTCGCAAACGAAGGCGCCTCCTACAATTCACCCCGCCGAGCCATTCGCCCAACGCCACCCTGGCGCGAATCGCAGACATAATCCTATCGTAATCAGACTGGAATGTATCGATACGCTATTGCTTCACAGTTAATTAATCAATTTGATGAAAAAGAAAGATGATTTATCTATTCTTTTTGTGGGGTTTCCATGCTTTCGAAACTAGCTCGCAAGGCGCCGGGTGTCTCGAGCGACCTTGGATCGGACATCTACAAGCAGATGGTCGAGAATATGCCTGTCAGCGTGATGATCTGCGATCTGACGGATTTCACCATTACCTACGCCAACCCATCGTCCATCGAAGCCTTGCGGGGCATCGAGAGCGCACTACCCGTCAGGGCCGATCAGATCGTCGGGTCGTGCATCGACATCTTCCACAAAAACCCGCAGCACCAGCGTAAATTGCTGTCCGATCCGAAGAATCTGCCGCACAAGACGCGGATCACTATTGGCGGCGAATGGCTGGCTTTGGAAGTCAGTGCGCTATACGACAATTCGGGCCGCTACACCGGTCCGATGCTGGTTTGGAGTGTGATTACCGAGCAGGTGAAGCAGGAAAACGAAACCGCAAAGCTGCTGCAAATGGTCGACGAGATGCCGATCAACGTGATGCTGGCGGACAAGGATACCTTCGAGATTACCTACATCAACAAGACCAGCATCAATACCCTGACGCCGTTGCAGCATCTGCTGCCGGTTCCGGCGAAGGACCTCAAGGGCGCGTGCATCGACATCTTCCACAAGAATCCGGAGCACCAGCGCCGCCTGCTGGGCGACGCCAACAATCTGCCGCATCGCGCCGTCATCAGCCTGGGCGAGGAGAAACTGGAACTCCAGGTGTCGGCCCTGATGGATAAAGACGGTGCCTATATGGGCCCGATGCTGTCTTGGAGTGTCGTGACCCAGAACCTGCGCATGGCGGAAAGCGTGCAAAGCGTGGTGTCCGCCGTCGCCTCCGCGGCCACGGAAATGCAATCCAGCGCCGGCTCGATGTCCAGTAACGCCGAACAGACCCAAAACCGCGCTTCGGACGTCGCCTCCGCGTCGGAAGAACTGAACAGCTCGATCTCCGAGATCTCCAAGCAGGTCAATCACTCGGCCGATGTCGCCAACCGCGCGACCGACCGGGCGAAGGAATCGACCGAGATGGTCAACGGCCTGGCCACCGCTGCCGATAAGATCGGCGAAGTCGTCAACCTGATCCAGGACATCGCCGAACAGACCAACCTGCTGGCCTTGAACGCGACGATCGAGGCCGCCCGGGCAGGCGATGCCGGCAAGGGCTTTGCCGTCGTTGCCAGCGAGGTCAAGGCCTTGGCCAACCAAACGGCGAAGGCGACCGAGGAGATCGCGCAGCAGATCTCCGGCGTGCAATCGACTACCTCGTCGGCGGTCACCGCCAACGAGGCGATCAGCGAGACGATTGCGGAAATCCACCAAGCCACGTCCACGATCGCCGCGGCGATCGAGGAGCAAACGGCTGCCACGCAGGATATGACCAAGAATATCGGCGCCGTTTCCGAAGCCTCGTCGGAAACCGGGCGGATTTCGGAGGAGGTGCTTGGCGCCGCCAAGGAACTCGCCGGACAGGCCGACAGCCTGGAGAAAGAGATCGCCGAGTTCATGCAATCGATCGGCGGGTAACGGCTATACCGACAAGCCGAGCGGGCACGGAAAACCGCGCCCCCTCCCCACCGGCGAAGCATCCCCGCACCGGCGATCGGAAAACGCGGCGCTCTAGGGCCCGGTCACAGTGTGACGGTCCAAGAGCACCGCGTTTCTCTTTATGGTTCATTCTGAACGAGCGGAGCCGGCTTTAATAATTAAATTGAGAAAAATTCTATAACATTTTGAAAAATATCACTTTTATGTGCCAAATACCTCTATCGCAACCTACCAGGGGGCGTTGCAAAAACGCTGCGACAGCACAATGAATGTCACGCAAATGCCACGGACTACGTACGTAAAATTTAGATCGAAGGCGCTATAATAATTTTTGATTGTGACTGGTTTGCCACGGTCGGGGATCGGAGCGGAAAGCTGTTTTATTCGCCGAGCTTCGGCTGGTTAAACCGTCCTTCGAGATTGAGGAGATTGATTGCATGATTGTCGACAGCAATTCAGGATCCGCTGCCTTGCACTTCCGCGGTGCGGCCTGGGCCGGCCCGGTTGAAGGTCTGAAACGCGCCTCCCGCCGCAGCGCGTCGATGGTTTGGTTCCTCGCCTCGGCCTGTTCCTGGGCCCTGCTGATTACCGCCTACAACTACTTCATGTGAGATCACGGTTCGGCGCCCCCCGCCGAACCTGACAATCTTCCCTCATCGCCGGACATCGGCGCCAGCGGTCGCTTGCCGATAGCGGCCGACGCCGGCACTGTCTCTCCGATTGCTTTCAAACGCGGTGGATAGCCATGCTTGAAATGAGAGAGGCGTGCGAGAAGTGCACGGCCGCGCTGGGCTGGCAGGACGAATGCTTCATCTGCTCCTACGAATGCACCTGGTGCCCCGACTGCACCGAAGAGATGAACCGCGTCTGCCCCAATTGCCAGGGCGAACTGCGCATACGCCCCAAGCGCCGGCCGAAGTCCTGAAGCAGCGACCCGTACGGCCCCTACACGGCGTTGATCGGCAGTTTCAGATAGACCGTGCCGTTGCTGTCGGCGGGCGGCATATGGCCGGCCCGCATGTTGACCTGCACGGCGGGCAGTAACAGCGCCGGCATATCCAGTTCAGCGTCCCTCGTCTCCCGCATCCCGATAAATTCCGCCCGGTCGACCCCGTCGCGCAAATGCTTGTTGGCGGCGCGCTGTTCGGCGACCGTGGTTTCCCAGGCGTAGGCCCGGCCGCCCGGCCCGTAGTCGTGCCCAACGAACAGGCGGGTCTCCGCCGGCAGCTTCAGGATGCGCTGCACGGATTCGTAGAGTTGGGCGGCGCTACCGCCCGGAAAATCACAGCGGGCACTGCCGAAATCCGGCATAAAAATGGTGTCGCCGACGAAAATGGCGTCCCCGATCCGATAACAGACGCATGCCGGCGTGTGACCCGGGGTCTGCCAAACCTCTATTTCGCCGTTCCCGAAAGGCACCCGCTGCCCGTCGTCGAACAGCGAGTCGAACTGCGATCCATCGGCGTCGAACTCGTCGCCGGCATTGAACAGTTTGGCGAACGCCTCCTGCGCCACGGTGATCCTCGCCCCAATCCCGGTCCGGCCGCCGAGTTGGTCTTTCAGGTAAGGCGCGGCGGTGATGTGATCGGCATGCAGATGGGTCTCGAGTATCCATTGGGTCTCAAGGCTGTGTTCTCGGACGAATGCGATAACCTGATCGGCGCATTCGGTCGATGTCCGGCCGCTCTTCGCGTCGAAATCGAGGACAGAATCGATGATTGCGCAGGCGCGAGACCCGGGCTCCACAACCAAATAGGTGATGGTGAAGGTGCGCTTGTCGAAGAATGGCGTTATTTCCGCTTTCATCCTGCCTCCGGATCGCCTCTTACGCTTATTCCGGCTTGATGACGACCTTGCCAATCACTTGCCGTTCCGTCACCAGCGCCATCGCGGCCTCGAATTCCGCGAGCGGCAACGTCCGGTAAACTCGGGGCCGCAGCGCCCCGGCTTCGGCCAGACGCAGCAGGTCGCGATAGTTTTCCGCGCCGCGTTCCGGATCCCTGCGGGCAAACTCGCCAGCTCGCACCCCAATCACCGAACATCCCTTAAGCAACGCCAGGTTGGCCGGCAATGCCGGAATCCTCCCCGACGCGAAACCGATGACCAGCAGCCGGCCACCCCAGGCAATGCAGCGCAGCGATTCGTCGAACGCATCGCCGCCGACGGGGTCGTAGATCACATCGGCGCCCCGGCCGTCTGTGAGTTCCCGCACCGCGTCCCGCAGGCGGCCGGACGCGGTATCGATGGTGTCGTCTGCTCCCGCCTCCCTCGCCGCCGCCGCTTTCTCGGCACTGCTGACGACCGCGATCACCCTGGCGCCGAGATGTTTGCCGAGTTCCACGGCGGCGAGGCCGACGCCACCGGCCGCGCCGTGGACCAGCAGCACCTCTCCGGCCGCAAGCCGCCCGCGGCGCACCAGCGCCACATAGGCAGTGCTGTAGCCGACCAGAAAGGCGGCGCCCTCTTCAAAACTGTAGGTCGCGGGCATCGGCAGCAGGGACCCGGCATCGGCCACGGCCCGGTCCGCATAACCGCCGGTCCTGAGATGCACGATCACCCGGTCGCCGGGCTTGGCCGTCTCAACCGCCGCGTCGCATTCGACAACCTCGCCGGCGGCCTCGAACCCCGGTACGAACGGTAGCGGCGGCTTGTGCTGATAGCCGCCGGCCACCATGAGAATGTCGGGAAAATTGACGGCGGCCGCATGCAACCGGACCCGAACCTGCCCTGGCTCGAGAACCGGATCCGGCAATTCCTCCAGCCGCAAAACCGACGGCGGACCGAGTTCTCTGCAGATCACCGCCTTCACGACAGCGCGCCGCCCGGACGCAGGACATCAACTTGATTTGAACGCATGGCAACGGGCATTTAACGGTCGGACGGCCAATCTGCAAACCCCTGACGCAGTTTTGAGTGGTAAAATCCGGGCGGCGACCTTAATCGAGTACCATGGCAACGCTCGAAGTTTCATACATCGCGGCAGTTGGCGGCGGACTGCTGAGCTTCCTAAGCCCCTGCGTTCTGCCGCTGGTGCCGGCCTACCTCAGCTATGTCGCCGGGACGACCTTCGACGAGTTGACGGAGGCGGAAGACCAGGACCCGGCCCTGGCGCGCCGCGTGATCGCCATGTCGGTGATTTTCGTGCTTGGGTTCTCGACCGTGTTCGTGCTGCTGGGCGCGTCGGCCAGTGCCGTCAATCGGCTGATCATCGATCATCTGGACATTCTGGGGAAGATCGCCGGGGTGGCCATCGTGATCTTCGGGCTGCACTTCATGGGAGTCTTCAGGATTCCCCTGCTCTATCGAGAAGCGCGGGTCACTCTGGAAAGGCGGCCGGCCGGGCTTGCCGGTTCCTATCTGGTCGGGATTGCGTTTGGGTTCGGGTGGACGCCCTGCATCGGGCCGATCCTGGCGACGATCCTGGCGATCGCGGCAAGCGACGATTCACTGGGTTTCGGCGTTTCGCTGCTGACCGTCTACTCGCTCGGGCTCGGCATCCCGTTTGTCGCCGCGGCCTTCGCGGTGAAACCGTTCATTCGCTTCATGCGCGATTTCCGGCGCCACATCCGCAAAGTGGAGGTAGCCACCGGCGCGCTGATGGTTGCGACGGGCGTGCTGATCTTCTCGAATTCGCTTCAGGTGTTGAGCTACTGGCTGCTGGACGCGTTCCCGTTCCTAGCCACGATCGGCTAGGAACGAAGCGACGCGCCTTACATCGGCCCGCCCATCTGCAGCGACCGCAGGTGGATGTTGTACTTGCCTGTCGGGTCCTGATAGACGGTCGAGGTCTGCCGGGGGTGGAAATGGCGTGGGCTTGCGCTCAACAGATCGCTACCCCCGTTGGCTTCGGCCGCGGTGGTGGCGATATAGGAACCCACGAACAACGCCGCCAGCAAACTCGCCGCGATCGTCCAAGTCAGTGTGATTTCGCGCCACATATTCCGATCCTTCCAAAGTCCCGATCCGTCCGGGCCGTAGTCTTCTTCCGGCAGGCGGCGGGGCCGCAAATACCGTCCAATGATCCGGCGATCCGGGGTCGGTTCCATCTCCTCGCAGATATGGGGTGAAATTATCTCAAAACAAGATATATCAAGCTGATATATTTATTACATTACCGTTAAAATTCTCTGCAATTTCAGCTCCTTGCACAAACGCGTATGACTTGCAGCACCTAACGCCTCGGTTGAAACGATGCGCCGGGATGCGCGAATACGGTTGGCAATCAGGTGAGGGCGTCGCGGATCTGGCGAGCGAACCGAAGCAGTTGCATGTCGTTCCCCGGCGCCGCCAGGATCGACAGACCGACAGGTGCACCTTCCACCGTCGCCACCGGCAGACTGACCTGCGGCAGCTGTGCCATCCCGGCAATGCAGGTCAGAGCAAGCGTCCGGTTACGGAAACTATCGATATCCGCCGCCGGCGTGGCTTTGAGCGGCGCGACGCCTGGCGCGGTCGGGATCATCATCACCCGATTGCCGTCCAGGAGTTCCCGCATGATCTCTTCGGCGCGCCGGCGCACCAATTCGGCGGCGGAGACCTGCCGGTCGGTCACACGGGACGCCATGTCGAAACGCTCTCGGATTCCCGGTCCGAAATCCGGCTTCGCCGACCGCACCCAATCGCCGTGCACCTGCCAGATCTCCGCGGCCTGCAGGGTCCGGAACGCCGCCATCCACTCGTCCAGCTGCGAGGAGAGCTCCGTCGGAATCGCTTCGCCGAACCGCCGCTGAATTTCATCCGTCACCTTGGTCAGTTCGGTCCGTACCGGTTCGTCGCACAAGCGGAAGCTGTCGTTGGCAATAAGCAGGCGGGCCGGACGGCTGCGCACCGATGCCTCCTGCAACAGGATCTCCCCGATCTGCTCCAGCAGGCGGACATCGCGACTGAACCAGCCGACGGTATCGAAACTGGGCGCCAGAGGCATGCAGCCATCGAGCGGAATACGGCCATGGCTCGGCCGGACGCCGCAAACGCCGCAAAAACTTGCCGGCACACGAACCGAGCCGCCGGTGTCGGTGCCAATCGAGAAGTGAACGATCTCGCCGGCGACCGCAACCGCCGAGCCGCTGGACGAACCACCTGGTATGCGATCCGGAACGCGTACATTCACCGGCGTCCCGTAATGTCGGTTCTCACCCTGAAGGCTGTAAGCCAGTTCGTCGGTCTGCGTCTTGCCGATCATGGTCGCGCCGGCGCCGACCAGGCGACCGATCAACGGGGCGGTCTTGGTCGCTGGGGAATGAGTTCGGCGCCAGTCGGGATTGCCGCACCCTGTGACGTGGCCCGCCACGTCGAACACGTCCTTGACTGCAAAGCGGAGCCCCATCAGTGGGCCGGCGGCGGCGCCCGGAAGTATGACTGGTTCTTCGTCTACAAAGGCGCCCAACCGACCACGGACCATAAGGTTTCACCATCCTAAACGTGTCACCCTTGGATTTAGTGCGTGGCAAGAAAGGTGCCAGGAGCAAAATTGGGGCAAACGCGGATTGTGATCGGTGGTGAGCATGAAACAGCCCGGTTCCAGGGCACCGTTTGCCCAAAGTTTACGCAATCGAGGTCTAGCAGCGGCTATTCCGGTTCGGCGTCGATCAGTATGCCCGCCAGCACCGCCGGCTCCGTGCCGCGGTTGACCCATCCGTGATTGGTGCCGCGCTGCACGACCACGTCCATCGGTTCCAGGTCGACCTCCCCCTCGTCCAGCAGCATCGTCACCTTGCCGGACAACAGGATGATGTAGTCGACCGTGTCGGTCTTATGCATCGACGGGTGGCGCGCGGTGTCGACCCGTGCATGGGCTGCGCCCATGGCCTCGAATCCGGCGGCGGCCCGCCTCTCCTGCTCTGCCGGATCGACATCGTCCGGCGACTCTTCCGGCATGATCTGGAAAAAGCGGAAGACAGAGCCATTTGCGGGCGGCTCCAGCACGACGGGCCGATTCGCCGCATCGTCATTGCCGGCATTCCGCGCCGGCGTCGTGTCTGTCACCCAGAGGTTGGTCAGGCCACGCCCCGGTCTGGTCGGGTTTTCCAAGATGCTGCCCGCTACTCCATCGAACAGCACGACCGATTTTCCGGCGGCGTCATGGCCGGTTACGATTCGCCGAACCTGTCTAAGCATTCACTTCCCCCGATTGCCGGTATCGACCAACCGACATTCTCCGACTAAGACTCTCCGGCATCAACCGCCGCCGGAGAATCGAGAGAGGCAGACGCATGTGCGGACGCTACAGCCTGACAACACCGCCCGACGCCATGCGGGACCTGTTCGATTTCACCAACCACCCGAACCTGGCACCGCGGTTCAATATCGCGCCAACCCAGTCGGCACCGGTGGTCCGGCAAGCAGACGACGGCGAAACCCGCGAAATGGTCTCGCTCCGCTGGGGCCTGATACCCGCCTGGGCGAAGGACCTGACGATGGGCGCGAAGACGATAAACGCGCGATCCGAGACCGTGGCGGACAAACCGTCCTTTCGCCAGGCCTATCGGCAGCGCCGCTGTCTGGTGCCGGCCGACGGCTACTTCGAATGGGAGAACCGGCCGGGTGGCAAGCAGCCATGGCGCGTCTGTCAATATGACGACAAGCCGTTCGCGATGGCGGGTCTGTGGGAGAGCTGGAACGGACCAGACGGACCGGTGGAAAGCTTCACGATCATAACGACCGCGGCGTTGCCGAGCGTATCGACCATCCATCACCGGATGCCTGTAATCCTGCCGCCGGATCGCTACGGGCCATGGCTGGACCGGGCGACCGCCGTACAGGATCTGGCCACTCTGCTGATACCGCCACCGGACCTGGCTCTGAAGTGCTATCAGGTCGACAAGCGGGTCGGCAACGTGCGCAACGACGACGCGTCGCTGCTGGAACCGGCGCCGGAGTCCCCTGAACAGCCGCTTCTGCTGTAAACGGTCGGCTTAGTTCGGCAAAGCCGGTGTCATATCGCCGGCCGCATGCGCCAGCTTGACGACGGACATCCGCAACTTCTCGAACGCCTTCTGTTCGATCTGGCGCACCCGCTCCTTGGTGATGCCGAGCCGCCCGCCGAGCTCTTCCAGCGTGACCTTGTCCTCGTTCAAGCGGCGCTCGCGAATGATCATCTGCTCGCGGTCGGTCAACTCGCCGAGCGCGGCGTTCAGCCAACTGCTGCGGATCTGATGGTCGCGGCGGCCGATGACGATTTCTTCCGGGTCGGGCCCGTCGTCGGTGATGAAGGTGCCCCACTCGTCGCCGCCCTCTTCGCCCAGCGGCTCGTTCAGGGACTGGTCCCGGCCGGACAGGCGCATCGCCATCCGGTCCACGTCGCGCTCGCTCACTTTCAGGCCGGCGGCGATCTCCGCGCGCGCTTCCGGCGACAGGCTGGTATCACCCGCACGCTCAATCTTGTTGCGCATCCAGCGGAGATTGAAGAACAGCGACTTCTGCGAGGCGCTGGTCCCGCTGCGCACGATCGACCAGTTGCGCAGGATGTATTCCTGCATGGCGGAGCGGATCCACCAGCCGGCATAGGTCGAGAACCTCACCTCCCGCTCCGGCTCGAAACGCGCCGCCGCCTGCATCAGACCGACGCAGCCCTCCTGGACCAGGTCCGCCAACGGCAACCCGTAGTGGCGAAACCTCGAGGCCGTCGCTACCACCATGCGCATATAGGCAGTGACCAATTCATGCAGAGCCGCCTCATCCCGCTGGTCGCGCCAGCGGTAGGCCAGATCCTGCTCGTGATCCGAAGTGAGCAAAGGCGCCCGCATCGCCGAGGCGATAAAGCGCCGATTTCCGCGTATCGTATGGTTGGAAGCCGAGATAGCCATCGTTCCTGGAACCACCCCTTCGTAACTGGTACAATCCAAGGTTAACGGGATATATTATCGAGTCGATACTATATGGATTTCGGCTCGCCTTTGCAATAGTAATTTCGAGTCGCTACTATCTGGTTGTGATGAGCGCCACAGACCGAACATCCCAGCGGGTTGCCGAGTTGATTGACCGGCTGAGCCGCCTGACGCGGGAATTGCAGTACGTGGACGGCCTGAACCCGGCCCAGTGGGAGGCACTGCGCTTCATATCGCGCGCCAACCGCTATTCGCGCACGCCCAGCGCGTTGGCGGAATTTCTGGGCACCACTAAAGGCACCACGTCGCAGACCCTGATCGCCCTGGAAAACCGCGGCTTCATCCGCCGGGTCCGCGACACGAACGACCGGCGCGTAATCAACCTGGAGTTGACCGACCAGGCGACCGACCTGCTCTGCGGCGACCCGGTGCTGAAGATCGAGAACATGGTGGATCAGTTGGGCCCGGAGACCGGCGCCACCCTGGTGCGTGGCCTAAGCCGGTTGCTTCGCGACATGCAACGGGAGGTCGGCGCCAAGGAATTTGGCATGTGTGAGCTTTGCTGCCAGTTCCAATGCTCGGAGACCGACGCGCGGGGACAGGGCGTACAGCATTGCGGTCTTACCGGGGAACGCATGAGCGAAAGCGATCTGAACCGAATCTGCGTGAACTTCAAATCGACCGAAGCAAAAGTCTCCTAGCGTGGCAACAGCGCTTCAAGGTTCTCGATAACGTCGGCCTCCTCGACCGGCTTGTCCCAGCGGATCCGGCTGAAACGCGGGAACCGCATCGCCAGGCCGGATTTGTGGCGGGTCGACCGTTGCAGGCCCTCGAAAGCCACCTCAACGACCAGGGATTTCTCGACCTCCCGCACCGGCCCGAACCGGTTGACCGTATTGGCGCGGACCCAGCGGTCGAGCTCACGCAACTCCGCGTCCGTGAAACCGAAATAGGCCTTACCGACCGGCACCAGCTCGTCGCCGCGCCAGACGCCGAACGTATAGTCTGAGTAGAATGACGACCGTTTGCCGTGGCCGCGCTGGGCGTACATGACGACGGCGTCGATAAGCGCCGGGTCCCGCTTCCATTTGAACCACAAGCCCTTCGGCCGGCCGGGCATATAGGCGCTGTCGGCGCGTTTCAGCATCAGCCCTTCAACGCCGGGCTCGGCGCCGTCGCGCCGGAGGCAGGCGAGTTCGTCCCACGAAGAGAACGGGACCGTCGGCGAGAGGTCCAACCGGGGATGCGATATCCGTTCGACCCAGGCTTCAAGCCGGTCGCGGCGCGCCTGAAACGGCAGGGACCGCAGATCCTCGCCGGCGTCGAGCAAAATGTCGTAAAGACGAACGGCGCAGGGAAAGTCAGCACGCAGCTTGGGCCCGACACTCTTTCGATTGAGACGCCGCTGCAAGTCACCGAACGGGGCCACCAAGCCGTCGCGCATCACTAGCAACTCCCCGTCCAGGGTCGCCTGGAAATCCACCCCTTCGACGATCTCCGGGAAAGCCCCACTCACCTCGTCGCCGGACCGGGTGTAGAGGCGAACCCGGCCACCGTCGGCGGCAATCTGAACCCGCGCGCCGTCCCATTTCCATTCTGCCAGGAAATCCGACGGGCTGAGCTTCTCGAGATCCTGCTCGTCCAGCGGATGGGCCAGCATAACCGGACGGAAGGCGGCGGCGAGATTGGGATCGGGCTTCGGCCCCGATCCGCTGAGCCAGGCAAACAGGTCTTCGTAAGGCGGCTCCAGCGCATGCCAGAGTTCCTCGATCTCGGCGATATCGACGTTGCCGAATTGCGCCACCGCGGTTTTCGCCAGCCGGGCGGAAACCCCGATCCGAAGGCCGCCGGTCATCAGTTTGATCAGCGCCCAGCGGCCGTCGGCATCCAGCGCGTCGAGCCAGCCGGCGACGATTCCCGGCAAGTTGGCTTTGCCGGTGCTATTCAGCGTCTCGACCACGTCGCGCAGCGTCGGGGCGGCATTTCCCGCCTCCGTCCGCTCCGGCCAGATCAGCGAGGCGGTCTCGGCCAGGTCGCCGACATAATCGTAGGACAGTTCGAACAGCACCGGGTCGACCCGCTCGGTCACCAGGCCGCGGATCAGCCCGGCCTTGGCCAGCGCGAAATCCAGCCCGCCGGTCAGGGCGGCCAGTGCATAGCCGCGCTCCGGATCCGGCACCCGCGCGAAATGATCGGCCAGCAGGCGCAGCTTGGCGTTGCGCTGCGGCTGGTAGGCGAGACTGTCGAGCAGGTCGGCGAAGCGCTTCAACTGTCTTCGTCCTCATAGCCGACAAGGGACAGTGCCTCAGCCTCGATGCCGAGCCCGGTGGCGTAGTGGACCAACGCCTCTTCGCGGCCGTGGGTGACCCACAATCGCGGCGCGCCGACGTCGCGGATCGTCCGGGTCAGTTCGTCCCAATCGGCGTGATCGGAAATGATCAGCGGCAATTCGGCACCGCGCTGGCGGGCCCGGGCGCGGACGCGCATCCAGCCGGACGCCATCGCGGTCAACGGGTCCGGCAGGCGGCGCGACCAGCGGTCCGCCAACGCTCCGGGCGGGGCCAGTACGATCTGTCCGGCGAGTTCCACCTTGGTCGCCTCGGTCGCCGGCCGGAGGTCGCCGAAATCGATGCCGAAACCGGCATAGAGGTCGGTCAGATTCTGCAAGGCGCCGTGCAGCCAGATCGGCCGGTCGTAGCCGGCCAGTCGGATCAGCCGAAGCAGGCGCTGCGCCTTGCCGAGGGCGTAGGCGCCGACCAGATGCGCGCGATCAGGAAACAGCGCGACGGAGCGCAGCAGCTTGGCGATCTCCTGCTCGTCGCTCGGGTGGCGGAACACCGGCAGGGCGAAGGTCGCCTCGGTAACGAACACGTCGCAGGACACCGGTTCGAATGGGACGCAGGTCGGATCGGGCCGGCGTTTGTAGTCGCCGGATACAACGACACGACTGCCTGCATATTCGACCACCACCTGCGCGCTGCCGAGCACATGGCCAGCCGGTGCGAGCGAGATCTTCACGCCGCCGATCTCGACGACCTCGCCATAAGCTATGGCCTGCTGGGTAATACCAGACTGGTCGTCGTAGCGGGAGCGCATGATCGCGAGGGTGGCGTCGGTCGCCAGCACCTTGGCGTGGCCGGGACGGGCGTGGTCTGCGTGGCCATGAGTGACGACCGCCCGCTCGACCGCACGGGTCGGGTCGATATAGAAATCGCCCGGCTCGCAATACAGGCCGCCGGGGGTCGTTTTCAGCCAGCTTTCCGGTTTCACCATGCCCTGATCATAGGGCGCGCCCCGCCCGACGGCGAGCGGTCAGCCGGGGCGGATGTCCGTCGACCGGGTGTAGACGAACATGGCCAGCAGCACGCAAAGCGCCATTGCGGCGAAGCTCAGGCGGTAGGCCAGTTCCGGCGCCGCCTCTCCGCCCGGCGCGAAAAAGCCGACGATCAGGCTGAACAGCCATTGCATGAAGGCGACACCCAGGATCGACACCAGGTTCAGGCTGGTCGCGGCCCGGCCGATCAGATGATCGGGAAAGGTGGCGCGGCAATGCGCTGCCAGCACGATGAAGGACGGCTGGCAGAACGCGATCACGGTGAACAGGGCGACGGTAAGCCAGAGCGGCGGCCGAGCGACCAAGCCAAGCATTCCGAGCGATAGGAGGATAACCGCCGACGCTGCAAGCACGATATACTTGCGGGTACGGAACACCCGGTCGAGCGGACCGAATGTCAGCGTGCCCGCCAGCGTCGCGACCGCCATCGCCAACAGGACGTTGCCCCGCCCCACGGTGCCCAGGTCGAAAATGTCACGTAAGTAAGGCCCGCCCCACAGGCCGAGAATGGTCATCGACGGCGCGAACGCGACCACGCCCATTGCCAGAATGTAGCGGAACCGCGGCAGGGTGATCACCTGCCAGAGCCCGATCAGGTTCTCCGCCAGGCTGCCCGGCGGCTTGGCTTGTGCCTGGTAGCCGGGCGGCGCGTCGCGCACCAGCACCAACGCGACAAGCGCCAGGAGTCCGGTCAGCCCGGCAACACCGAAGAACGTACTGCGCCAGCCGACGGATGCGACCAGGCCAGCCAACGGCGTAGTGCCGAGCAGGCCGCCGACACCGCCGAGCGCCAGCATCAAGCCGGATACCGTCGCGAACCGGTCCGGCGGGAACCAGCGGGCGAAGACGGCGAAAGCGGACATCATTACCCCACCGTAGCCGACGCCGATCACCACGCGAGCAGCGACCAGTTCGGAGACCGATTGCGACGCCGCGAACCAAGCCGATCCGGCGATCGCCAACACCAGCAGCAGTGGCAACGTCCGGCGCGCGCCGTAACGGTCCAGCAACAGCCCGATCGGGATCTGCGCGATGGCCGACGACAGGAACAGGGCGCTGGCGATTGCACCGAGCGCCGCCGGCGAGGCGGCGAATTCGCGGGCCAGTTCCGGCGCAACGACGCCGCCCGAAGAGCGGTGAAACTGGCTGGCACCGAACAGCACAGCGAACAGCACCACCATCTGCGACGCGCCGTTGCGGGACTGTGTTGAGGAGGGATTTACCGACATGAGCGCGCGGATACTGGGTGTTGGTTGGCCGCGCGTCAACGCGGGCTATAGTGCGATCATGCATGGAACCGCCCAACAGGTCCCGACGGTGCCGGGTTTTATTTCCGACTGGTTCTCCGGACGGGGATGGACGCCGCATCCGCACCAGATCGCGCTGGTCGAGGCGGCCGCAGTCGGCGACTCGGCGTTGCTGATCGCGCCGACCGGTGGCGGCAAGACCCTGGCCGGCTTCCTGCCGAGCCTGATCGATCTGGCCGAGGCGACGGACCGAGACGGCCTGCACACCCTCTACATCTCGCCGCTGAAGGCGCTGGCCGTCGACATCGCGCGCAACCTGGAAGCGCCCATCGAGGAGATGGGTCTGCCGATCCGACTGGAAACCCGGACCGGCGACACGCCGCAATCCAAGCGCCGGCGCCAGCGGATCGCGCCGCCGCACATGCTGCTGACCACGCCGGAGCAGATCGCGTTGATGCTGGCATACCGCGATTCGGAGCGGTTCTTCCGCAAGCTGCGCTGCATCGTCATCGACGAACTGCATGCGCTGGCCGGCTCCAAGCGCGGCGACCTGCTGGCGCTCGGCCTCGCCAGGCTGCGCCGGCTGGCGCCGGGCCTGCGCATGGTGGGCCTGTCGGCGACGGTCGCCGACCCGGACCGGCTGCGACGCTATCTGGTGCCTGGCGGCACGGCGCGGCTAGTGCTCGGCCGCGCCGGCGCCAAGCCGAAGGTCACCGTGCAGTATTCAGAAGCGCGCATGCCCTGGTCCGGCCACAGCGCCCGGTTCGCCATGCCCGACGTCTACAACGCGATCCGCGAAGCGCGGACGGCGCTGATCTTCGTGAATACCCGGTCGCAGGCCGAGTTGGTGTTCCAGGAACTCTGGCGGCTGAACCAAGACAACCTCGCTATCGCGCTACATCACGGCAGCCTGGAGGTCGGCCAGCGCCGCAAGGTGGAAGCGGCGATGGTGCGCGGGAGCTTACGCGCCGTTGTCTGCACCTCCACCCTGGACCTCGGCATCGACTGGGGCGCGGTGGATCTCGTGATCCAGGTGGGCGCGCCGAAGGGCGTGAGCCGCACCCTGCAGCGGATCGGCCGCGCCAACCATCAGCTCGACAACCCGAGCCGGGCGGTGATGGTACCGGCCAACCGGTTCGAGGTGATGGAATGCCTCGCCGCCGTCGAAGCCATCGGCGAAGGCGTGCTAGACGGCGACGAGCCGCAGCCGGGCGGCCTGGACGTGCTGGCGCAGCACGTGCTCGGCATGGCCTGCGCCGAGCCGTTCGACGAGGAGCAGTTGTACCGGGAAGTGGTGAGCGCCGAGCCCTACGCCGAGCTTTCGCGCGAGACCTTCGCTGAGATCGTCGACTTCGTCGCGACCGGCGGCTACGCGCTCCGCCGTTACGAACGCTACCGCCGGCTCCGCCAAAACGAAGACGGTCTGTTTACCGTCGCCAACCCGACGGTGGCGCGGCAATACCGACTCAACGTCGGCACGATCATCCAGGCGCCGATGCTGCGGGTCAGACTCCGGCGCGGCCGGAACCTCGGCGAAATCGAGGAATGGTTCATCGAACAGCTCGCAATCGGCGACACCTTCATGTTCGCCGGCGAGGTGCTGCGCTTCGAGGGTCTGCGCGACATGGCCGCCATCGTCACCCGCTCGTCCGACGACACGCCGAAGATCCCGAGCTACATGGGCGGCAAGTTTCCGCTGTCGACGTTTTTGGCCGAACGCGTGCGGCGCATCCTGGCCAAACCGCGCGAGCATCCCGCCCTGCCGAAACAGGTACTGGAATGGCTCAGGATCCAGGAATGGCGCTCCGTCCTGCCGCGCGCCGACCAGTTGCTGGTGGAGAGCTTCCCGCGCGGCAACAAGCACTACATGGTCGCCTATCCTTTCGAAGGCCGGCTGGCACACCAGACGCTCGGCATGCTGCTGACGCGACGGATGGAACGGCTGGGCTTCCGACCGCTCGGCTTCGTCGCCTCGGAATACGCGCTGGCCGTCTGGTCGCTGCGCGAGGCGGAAAAGATCGACGCGCTGTTCGACGAGGACATGCTGGGCGACGACCTGGAAGGCTGGCTCGGCGAGTCGAGCCTGATGAAGCGCACCTTTCGCAATGTCGCCGTCATCGCTGGCCTGATCGAACGCCGCTATCCGGGGCAGGAGAAAAGCGGCCGGCAGGTCACCTTCTCTTCCGACCTGATTTATGACGTTTTACGCGAGCATCAGCCGGACCATGTGTTGCTGCAGGCGACCTGGGCCGACGCGGCGCGCGGATTGCTGGACGTGCGCCGGCTTGGCGATATGCTGCGACGGGTGAAGGGGCGAATCGTCCACCGGCGACTGGACCGCATTTCGCCGCTGGCCGTGCCGGTGATGCTGGAGATCGGCAAGGAGCCGGTCGGCCAATCGGCGGTCGAGGATCTGCTGGGCGAATCGGCGGACGACCTGATCGAGGAAGCGACGAGGTTGATTTAGCGTGCTGGTGAACGGGGCAAGGCTTGAGGCGGATCGGAGCGGCGCCATGTACTGGCCGGACGAAAAGCTGCTGGCCGTGGCCGATCTGCATTTCGAGAAAGGCTCCGGCCTCGCGGCGCGCGGCGCCGGCCTGCTGCCCCCCTACGACACAAGGGCGACGCTGAAACGCCTGGACGAGGCAATCGAGCGGCTGCGGCCACAGACCGTGGTCTGCCTCGGCGATTCGTTCCACGACAGGGGTGCGGAAGCGCGGCTCGGCCCGGACGAGGTCGCGACGATCCGGCGCCTTACCGAAAAATCCGATTGGGTCTGGATCCTCGGCAACCACGATCCGGTGCCGCCAGCCGGGTTCGGCGGGCGGGTCATGGAAAGCCTGGAGATCGGCCCCCTCACCTTCCGCCACGATCCCGTGGCCGACGGGCCGGCTGGGGAGGTCGCCGGCCACCTACATCCAAAGGCGGCGATCCGGCGCCGCGGCAAACGGATCACCCGGCGTTGTTTCGCAACCGACGGCATGCGGTTGGTGCTGCCGGCGTTCGGCGCCTATACGGGCGGGCTGGACGTGCTGGACGAGGCGTTCTGGCCGATCTTCGGCGGCGGCTTCCACGCCTGGATGCTCGGGCGCGACAAGGTCTACCCAATATCCTCCGCCAAGCTCATCCCGATCTAGTTAAGCAGCCTGCGGCAGATCCAGGGTCGCTTTCAGGCCCTCCAACAGAACGGTGTCGGCCGAGAAGCCGAAGGCCTTGTTCACTTCGGCCGGATCGCCGATGGAGGTGCGAATGTCGCCGGCGCGCGGCGGCTGATGCGATACCTTGAGCGTCACGCCGCAGATCTCGGCGATGGCGGCGGCGAGGTCGAGCACCGAGGTCGAGCGGCCGGTGCAGATGTTATAGACCGCCGCATCCTTCGGCCCGTTGTCCATGGCGGCGACGAGATAACGCACCACGTCGCCGACATAGACGAAGTCGCGCACCTGCTGGCCATCGCCGAACACCTTGACCTCGCTGCCCTGCTTTAAGAGGTCGGTGAAGATGGCGATGACGCCGGAATAAGGCGATTTCGGGTCCTGGCGCGGGCCGTAGACGTTGAAGAAGCGGAAGCCGGTGGTCGGCACGCCGTGCACCTTGGTCGCGACAGTGGCGTGCAACTCGGAACCCAGCTTATCGGCGCCGTAGGCCGAAAGCGGCCCGGTCGCCGCGGTCTCCGCCAGCGGCACGTTGGGGTTGTCGCCGTAGACGGCTGCGGACGACGCATAGACGACCGGCACGGAACCGCCACGGGCAGCGTCGAGGACGGCGATCGTCCCGGTCTGGTTGGCGCTGTGGGTGCCGAGCCAGTCCTCGTTGCCGCGCTGCACCGAGGCAACCGCGGCGAGATGGAAACAGCCGTCGACGCCGGCCATTGCTTTGGCGACCAACGGCGCATCGGCGACGTCGCCGACCATAACTTCCGCCGATTGCGGCGCGTTTTCACGTTTTCCCGTGGAAAGATCGTCGAGAATTCGGACCTTGTCGCCGCGCGCGACCAGCGCGTCGGCCAGATGCGAACCGATGAAACCGCAGCCTCCGGTGACCAGCCAGGTTGCCACGTGCCCCTCCTATCCTACTAACGGCATCTATGCCGGTTTTTGCATGTTTTGGGTAAAGGCGATGTTAAGGTTTTCCTTCACTCCCAGCCCCCAGTCAATGGGCAATGGCGTCGCCGGTTTCCCGTGGGCGGTACAGATCCGGCGACAGCCTACGCTCCAACCACTGCACCCCTCGGGTCAAGCCGAAATTGATCGAAAGATAGATTGCTCCGGCCATCGCAAAGGTTGGGAAGACCACGAAAGTCTCGGAGACGATCTGCCGCGTCACGCCCAGCAGTTCCATGATGGTGATGGTGCTGGCCAACGAGCTGGATTTCACCATCAGAATCATCTCGTTGCCGTAGGCCGGCAGGGCCTGGCGGATCGCGACGGGGAAGATAATCCGCCGGAACAGCAGCAGCCGGGACATGCCGCAGGCGCGCGCCGCCTCGATCTGGCCCCAGGGCACGGACTGGATACCGCCGCGAATGATCTCGCTCGTATAGGCGCCGGTATTCAGGGTCAGCGCGATGATCGCGCACCAGTAGGCTTCGCGCAGCACCGGCCAGAGGCCGATCTCCTGGAAGAACGACCGGAACTGGCCGGAGCCGTAGTAGATCAGAAAGATCTGCACCAGCAGCGGCGTGCTGCGGAAGACGTAGACGTAACCGTAGGCCAGGCCCGAGAGCAGCAGGTTCGGCGACAGACGCATCAAGGCTACCAGCACCGCGAGCGCGAAGCCGAGGACCAGCGACAGCGGCACGATCTGCAGGGTAAGCAGCAGGCCGCCCAACAGCCTGGGCAGAACCTCCTGGATGAATTCGATGCTCATCTCAGGCCCGCCTGACGCCGCGGTTGGCCCAGCGCTCCGCAGCGTTGAAACCGCGGTTGGAGAACGACGCCAGCAGCATGTAGAGCAACGCCGCCAGCAGGTAGAAGGTGAACGGCTCCCGCGTCGAGCCAGAGGCGACCGAGGCGGTGCGCATGATCTCGACCAGGCCGATCACCGAGATCAGCGAGGTATCCTTCAGCGTGAGTTGCCAGACATTGCCGAGTCCCGGCAGAGCGAAGCGGGCGACCTGCGGCACCATGATGCGCCGGAAGATCAGCAGGCGGTTCATGCCGGCGGCCTTCGCGGCCTCTATCTGGCCGGTGGGCACGGCGAGCACCGCGCCCCGGATCACCTCGGTCGAATAGGCGCCGGAAATCACGCCCAGCGCGAAAACGCCGACGGTGAAGGCGTTCAATTCTATGTATTGGGTATAGCCGAACAGGCGGGCGACCGACATCACGGCGCCGTTGCCGCCGAAGAACAGCAGGTAGATGATCAGCAGGTCGGGGATGCCGCGGATAATGGTGGTGTAGGCATCGCCCAGCACCCGCACCGGCGCCAGCCGTGACAGTTTCAGCGACGCGCCACCGACGCCAAGGACTAGGCCGAAGGCAAACGACGCGACGGCGACCGAGATGGTCATCAGAGCGCCGAGGAGCATCTCGTCGCCCCAGCCGCCGTCGCCGAAGCTTAGGATGCCCAAGGTGCCTAACTCGCCCGTCGGCCATGCGTCGAGACGGCCTTACGCTCCAGCTGGCTTACGCGCGCCCACCGGGCGCACGGTCCAGCCGAAGCCGCAGCATGAGGTTCCGTGCGGATTATAGGCACAGTCCTCATCCTGAGGAGCGTTCGAAGAACGCGTCTCGAAGGATGGCAGTCAAGCACGGTTGGGGCGGCCCAAGCCGGCCGCCCCTATCCGCTTCTTACTTGCAGGACGCGTCGAAGCCGAACCATTGCACGGCCAGCTTCGAAATGGTGCCATCCGCCTTGGCGGCGGCGATCGCCTCGTCGAACTTGGCGACCAGATCCTTGTCGTCCTGACGAATGCCGACACCAACGCCGGCGCCGAACGGGCCGCCGGTGAGGCCTGGGCCGACGACGACCATGTTTTTGCCCTTGTCGGATTCCAGCAGCGGCTTCCAGTAGCTCATCGCCGCTAGGGCCGCGTCGACCCGGCCGGCGTCCAGATCCAGGTCCAGGTTCTCCTGGGTGTCGTAGGAGCGGATTTCGACCTCGCCGGCGAGGTACTCGTTCAGGAAGTTCAGATGGGTGGTCGCCACCTGCACGCCGATGGTCTTGCCCTTAAACTCCTGCTTGATGGCATCGAGCGCCGTCTTTTCGTCACCGCTGACCTCTGCCAGATTGATCGCCTCCAGGTCGGTCTTGAAGCCGGCCGACGGGCTGTCCTTGGTCACCACGAAGGTCGCCGGGGTCGCGGCATAGCATTCGGTGAAGCTGATCACCTTCATGCGCTTCTCGGTAATCGACATACCGGCGATGATCGTGTCGTACTTGCCGGCCTGCAGCGCCGGTATGATGCCTTCCCAGGCCTGGGCGACGACTTCGCATTCCGAGCCCATGCGCTCGCAGAGGTCCTTGGCAAGGTCCAGCTCGAAGCCGACCAGCTTGCCCGAGGAATCGGTGAAATTCCAAGGCGCGTAGGCGCCCTCGGTGGCGATCCGGATCTTGCTCCAGTCCCCGGCCGCCGCGGTGCCGGCGGCGAGCGCGACGGCCGCGCCGACGGCCAATGCAAGGTTATGTATTTTCATTTTCTGTCTCCCATGTTGACTTAATCGTGTTTTCGGGTTCGACGCCCCCTAATTGGCTTCCGTCTTTACAGCTAATTCAGTTTGGCTGCCAGAAATTGCCGACAGCGCTCCGATTTCGGGCCGCCGAACACCTGGGCCGGCGGTCCCTCCTCCTCCACCCGGCCCTGATGCAGGAAAATCGCCTGGGACGACACTTCGCGGGCGAAGCCCATTTCGTGGGTAACGATCAGCATGGTCCGGCCTTCCTCGGCCAGTTGGCGGATCACCACCAGCACCTCGCCGACCAGTTCCGGGTCCAGGGCCGAGGTCGGCTCGTCGAACAGGATCGCCTGCGGCTGCATCGCCAGCGCCCGGGCGATCGCCGCCCGCTGCTGCTGGCCGCCCGACAGGTGCGCCGGATAGTGATCGAGCTTGTCGCCGATGCCGACCTTGTCGAGCAGCATCTTCGCCTGCTCCACGGCCTCGGCCCTGGGCTGTTTCAGCACATGGACCGGCGCCTCGATCACGTTCTCCAGCACCGTCATGTGGGTCCAGAGGTTGAAGCTTTGGAACACCATGCCGAGGCGGGAGCGGATACGGTCGACCTGCGCCTGGTCGGCGGGAACGGCGCGTCCATCGCGCCGCGGCTTCATCCGGATCAGTTCGCCGTTTACCCGGATTTCCCCGGAATCCGGGGTCTCCAGCAGGTTGATACAGCGCAGCATCGTGCTTTTGCCGGAGCCGCTGGAACCGATGATGGAGATCACGTCGCCCTCACGCGCCGTCAGCGAAACGCCCTTCAGCACCTCCAAGGGACCGAACCGTTTATGTAAATCGCGGATCTCGAGCGCCGCGGTCGCCTCGTTCATGTGGATTAACCATCCCTGCCGGCAAATCTGCTTATTTTTCGATAGGTTATTCGGCTTTTCTCCAACCGGCAAGCGACTCCGTGTAGCCCTGGAAATTCGGCGGGTGCCCTTGATCGTGTCGGCGCTTGCCTCTAGCTTCCTCTGGGTTCGGGGCAAAAAGTCGGCCGCAACGGCCTTTGTCGATTGGGTTTTAGAGAGAGTGATCAATGAAGTTCGAAGGTACCGATAGCTACGTTGCGACCGAGGATTTGATGGTCGCGGTCAATGCGGCGATCACCCTGGAACGTCCGCTGCTGGTCAAGGGCGAGCCGGGCACCGGCAAAACCGTCCTGGCGTATGAGGTGGCCAACGCGCTCGGCCGGCCGCTGATCGAATGGCATATCAAGTCGACCACCAAGGCGCAGCAGGGCCTGTACGAGTACGATGCGGTCTCGCGCCTGCGCGACTCGCAGCTTGGCGACGAGCGCGTGCACGACATTAAGAACTACATTAAGCGCGGCAAGCTATGGGAGGCCTTCACGGCCGACGACCGGCCGGTGCTGCTGATCGACGAGATCGACAAGGCGGATATCGAGTTCCCGAACGACCTGCTTCTGGAACTCGACCGCATGCAGTTCTTCGTCTACGAGACGGGCGAGACGGTGATCGCCGAGCATCGGCCGATCGTGATCATCACCTCGAACAACGAGAAGGAATTACCGGACGCTTTCCTGCGCCGCTGCTTCTTCCACTACATCCAGTTCCCCGACCAGGAAACCATGCGCGACATCGTCGACGTGCATTACCCGGAGATCCAGAAAAACCTGGTGCGCGAGGCGATGACCATGTTCTACGAGATCCGCGACGTGCCGGGCCTGAAGAAAAAGCCGTCGACGTCGGAACTGCTGGACTGGCTGAAGCTGCTGATGGCCGAAGACCTGCCGGAGGAGATCCTGCGGTCGAAGGATCCGAAGAAGCTGATCCCGCCGCTGCATGGCGCACTGTTAAAGAACGAGCAGGACGTGCATCTGTTCGAACGGCTGGCGTTCCTGGCCCGGCGCGAGCAGGCCGGCAACTAACCGGAGGCGAACCTTGTTCACCCAGTTCTTCCTTGAACTGCGCGACGCCAAGGTCCCGGCGACCTTACGCGAATACCTCACTTTGTTGGAGGCGATGCGGAGAGGCTGCGCCAACTACAAAATCGAGGACTTCTACTACCTGTCGCGTTCCTGCCTGGTGAAGGACGAGACTAACCTGGACAAGTTCGACCGGGTGTTCGGCAAGTGCTTCAACGGCATCGAGTTCATCACCGAAGACCAAGCCGCCGAGATTCCGGAGGAGTGGCTGCGCGCCATCGCCGAGAAAGTGCTGACGCCGGAGGAGATGGCGGAGATCGAAGCGCTGGGCGGCTGGGAAAAGCTTATGGAAGAGCTGCAGAAGCGCTTGGAGGAGCAGGAAGGCCGGCATCAGGGCGGCAACAAATGGATCGGCACCGGCGGCACGTCGCCGTTCGGCGCCTACGGCTACAACCCGGAAGGCGTTCGCATCGGCCAGCCGAAGTCGCGCCACCGCCGCGCCGTCAAGGTCTGGGACAAGCGCGAATACAAGAACCTGGACGACTCGGTCGAACTCGGCACCCGCAACATCAAGGTCGCATTGCGCCGACTTCGCCGCTTCGCCCGGGACGGCGCTGACCTGGAACTGGACATGCCGGACACCATCCGGTCCACCGCCCATAACGGCGGCTACTTGGACATCAAGATGATTCCGGAGCGGCGCAACTCAGTGAAGGTGCTGCTGCTGTTCGATATCGGCGGGTCGATGGACGACCATATCCGCACCTGCGAGGAACTGTTCTCGGCGGCGCGGATCGAATTCAAGAACATGGAGTATTTCTACTTCCACAACTGCGTGTATGAGAAACTGTGGAAGGAAAACCGCCGCCGCCATACCGACTTCATCGCGACCTGGGACGTGATGCACACCTTCCCCGCCGACTACAAGCTGATCTTCGTCGGCGACGCGACCATGAGCCCTTACGAGATCGTCTATCCCGGCGGCTCCGTCGAGCATTGGAACGAGGAATCCGGCGAAGTCTGGATGCGCCGTATGCTCGACATCTATTCGAAGTCGATCTGGCTGAACCCGGTGCCCGAGAAATACTGGGACTTCACGCCATCGATCCAGTTGGTCCGGCAGTTGATGCAGGAGCGGATGTTCCCGCTGACGCTGGACGGTCTGGAGCGGGGGATGCGGGCGCTGACTCGTTAGGCGGATTGCGGCCGGTCAGGTACCAGAGCCGCATCGGCCCCTTGCCTTTGACCTCGACGTCGCCGCGCGGCTCGAATATGAAGCTGTCGGCCAGACGCGATCGCGTTCCATCGGTGACCTGGATGCGGCCGGGTTCGCCCAATGCCTCCATACGGCTTGCCGTGTTCACGGTGTCGCCCCACAGATCGTAGAGAAAGCGGCTGCCGCCGACCACCCCGGCAACCAGCGGCCCGGAATGCAGGCCGATGCGCAAATGCACCAGCTGGCCGTCCGGCGTCTGCATGTCCTCGACCGCCTTCAGCATCTCCAGCGCCAGGTCGGCCATTGCCTCGGCATGGTCGGGCTTTACCTCCGGCAGGCCGCCGGCCACCATGTATTCGTCGCCGATGGTCTTGATCTTTTCCAGGCCGCGCGCCTCGACCAGGGCGTCGAAACGGGAGAACAGCCCGTCCAGGAAATCCAGCACCTGGTGCGGCGGATGGTCGGCCGCGACACCGGTGAAACCGACGACGTCGGCGAACAGCACCGTGGAGTCTTCGTAGAGATCCGCGATGCGCTCTTCGCCGCCATGCAGACGCGCGGCCACCGAGACGGGCAGGATGCGGTTGAGAAGCTGCTGGAAGCGTCCGCGTTCCTCCGAGATTGCCCTGGTGTTCACGAAGTCGAGACGGCGGAACTGTTCGGTGCGGTAAAGCGCGAACATGCCGATGGCGTTGGCGGAGATGAGCATTAAGGAGACGAATCCGAGGTCGCCGGCCGAAAGCTGGATGGCGAACGGCGCCACAGAGCAATAGATCGCCGTGCAGAGCCAGGCGGTGACCAGCCCATGCAGGAAATAGAACGGCAGCAGGACGTAAATCGCCAGAACCACGGTTACAAAACCCCCGGCATAGGCACCCTCACCTTCGCCCAGCACGTTGATGAGCGCCGCGAAGCTGGTGTAGCCGACCGCTCCGAAGAACAGCAGCATCGGCCAGCGCTTGTGAAAATAGGGCAGAAGGCTGAGCCCCATCATCAGCAGCAGCCAGCCGTTGGCGACGAACAGGCGTAGCAGCATGATGGTGCCCTGATTGACGTCGAAAGTGATCGGGTCGATCGCCACGAAAATCGTGTTGAGGGTCATCGAGATGCCCAGCGCCAGGCGTGTCTGCCTGAGGTTCCGCACGCGTTGCGAGGTGCGGTACTCGGCCTCCAGATCACGGTCAATGAAGCGGACGGTCAGCCTCTCCAGGAGCGGAGCGGCAGGATCGTCGTCCCGACCGGCCGTCATGCCGGTTCGTCGCCTTCCTTTGGCCCGACATAACTCTGGATATAATCCAGCAGATCCGGGTCGCTGATGGCGACGAGCGCCAGCGCCGCCAGACGGACATTGTCGCCCACCGGCGCGCCGGGCTGTTCCAGCGCCGGCACATAGGTCTCGATCTCGCCATCGGCGCGGAACACGATGGCCGCGTCGGCCGGCGTGACCGTCACCGAAATGCCTTTATTGCTGTCGTCCGGCATGCCTGCCTCCCCGCGCGGCAAAGGCCGCAGCATAACGCATTCGTCTTATGGCGGCGACGACCACGATTTTGCGACCGCCCGGAAAAATCCCACATGCTTCCGGTTGCCTCTACGCTACGAACACCGTCAAACTGCCGTATTGTCGAGTCGACCATATTGCGTGGATTGCCAGTAATGAGAGCGTTTATCAGATTAGGGGCGTTGTTGCTCCTGCCGCTTTGGCTAAGCGCCTGCGGCGTCAACGACATTCCCACTTACGACGAGCAGACCACCGCCACCTGGGCGCAGGTCGAGAACCAGTATCAGCGGCGGGCCGATCTGATCCCCAATCTGGTCGAGACCGTCAAAGGCTTCGCGGCCCAGGAACGGGAGACGCTGACCGCGGTGGTCGATGCCCGGTCCCGAGTCGGCCAGATGCAGGTTCCGAAAGATCTGCTGACCAATCCGGAAGCTTTCCGCCAGTTCCAGCAGAACCAGGACACACTGACCCAGGCGTTGTCGCGGCTTATGGTTGTGGTCGAGCGCTACCCGCAACTGAGGTCGAGCGAGAATTTCCTGACCTTGCAGGCACAGCTCGAAGGCACCGAGAACCGGCTCGCCGTCGCCCGTCGCGACTACATCGAGGCGGTGCGGCTGTTCAATACGGAACTCCGCACCTTCCCCGGCCGGATCTGGCATTCCCTGCTCTATTCGGACCTTGAGCCGAAGCAAACATTCTCGGCTGCGGACGGCGCGTCGGAGGTACCGCGAGTGAAGTTCCAGTGAAGACCTGGCTTCGCGCCGCCGTCCTGGTGGCGCCAATCGTAGCGTTTCTTGTTTCCGGTTGTAGTGCTTTCGCGCAGCCTGACTTTCCGCCATTGACCGGCCGCGTCGTCGACCAGGCCGGCATCCTGCTGGACGGCACCGAAATCAACCTCGCCCGGATGCTGAAACGCTACGAAGAGAAGACGACCAACCAGATCGTCGTCGTGACGGTCGAATCCCTGCAGGGCTATGCGATCGAGGATTTCGGGCTGGAGCTTGGCCGCCACTGGGGCATCGGCCAAGCCGGGCGGGACAACGGCGTACTGCTGATCGTCGCGCCCAACGAGAGGCGGATGCGGATCGAGGTCGGCTACGGGCTGGAAGGCGACCTGACCGACGCGGAAGCCGCCCACATCATCCGAACCGTGATCCGCCCGAGCTTCGTCGCCGAGGATTTCGACCGCGGCGTGACCGCCGGCGTCGACGCGATCATCGCTGCCATCGGCACCGCGCTGGATGTGCCGCGGCCGCTGAAGGCCGAGGAGCCGAGCGATCTCGCCACCCATCTCGTCCCGGCGCTGATGCTGCTGTTTCTGTACGGCTCCTTCGGAGTCATCATATACGGGTCCTACAAAGGCCATTTCAAATCGGTCGGGCGCGGCCCCTACTCCGGTTACGGCGGCCTGGCCGGCATCGGCGGGGCCGGCGGCGGGTTCAGCGGCGGCTTTAGCGGCGGCGGGTTCAGCGGCGGCGGCGGCAGCTTCGGCGGCGGGGGCGCATCGGGAGGATGGTGAGGTCGATGCATCCGGCCCCGCATTTCGTCATTCTAACAATCCTGCTGGCAACGGTGACGCTTGCCGCAACTTTACCAACAGGGCGCGCGGCTATTCCGACCGAAGGCGGCTGGGTCGTCGATCAGGCAGGCGTGCTCAGCGACGCGACCGAAACCGCATTAATCGAAAGGCTGCTGCGGCACGAACAGGAAACGACCAATCAGGTCGTCGTGGTGACACTCCGGTCCTTGGACGACGATACGATCGAGGATGTCGGCTTCTTCATTACCCACATCTGGGGCGTCGGTCAGGCTGATCTCAACAATGGCGTGGTGTTCGTCATCGTGCCGGACGAACGAGAAATGCGGATCGAGGTCGGCGATGGGCTGAAGGGTTATCTGACAGACGCCGAAGCGTCGTCGATCATCCGCAATGTCGTTCGTCCGCATTTCAGGCGGAACGAATTCGACGCCGGGGTTACGGCCGGCGTCGAAGCGATCATCGAACAAATCGAAGGCGCCTACGGACCCAGCAAGGTAATCTGGATCGCAACCTGGGACGCAGTGTTCGTCTTCGCGATCATCCTGCTGGTTCTCGGATTCATGACCTTCGATCTTTATCGGACGTATTGGCACGACCGTAATACACCGGGACGAGGCCCGTTCTATCTCGGTGGCGGCGGCGACGCAGGCGGTTCCGATCACGGTGGACATGGCGGCGGCAGCTTCAGCGGCGGGGCATCGGGAGGATGGTGACATGGCGTTTCTTTCGGATACGGACAAGCAGCGGATCGCGGCGGCGATCAAGGAGGCGGAGAACAAGACCAGCGGCGAACTGGTCACCGTGATCGCGCAGGCGAGCGACACCTACCTGTTCATCCCGACGCTGTGGGCGGCGATGGCCGCTTTGCTGGTGCCGTTGCCGCTGATCCTGCTGGGCGAGCCGCTTTCCGCCTGGAATGCCTATTCGGTGCAGCTTGGCGTTTTCATTCTGCTTGTCGCGGCGTTCCG
>JANQEE010000024.1 GCA_028278525.1 Minwuiaceae bacterium
AACGCGTCACCGGTGATGACACCGTTGAGCGTTCCTCCGCTCTCGATGTCGATCGTACCGTCCTGCACGGTGAGCGTGCCGTCGCCGAGCACCCGCACAGGGTACCTTATGGGTGGTTGGGACGGGGGAGCGGGCCGGCTGGGCATTCTTGAACAGACTCTTAGGCGCTTGCCTCGCGGCACGATGAAGCCACATTGTTGCGGTGTAGCATGATAAAATCCGGCTTATGGGCGACATCGAACCAAGTGCGTTGACGATCCGGGTGGCCGACAGCCTGGCGGGCGTCGACCCGGCCGCGTGGGACGCCTGCGCCGGCGGCGGCAATCCGTTCGTCACCTACGCCTTTCTGTCGGCGCTGGAAGATAGCGGCTCCGCCACGCAGCATACCGGCTGGGCGCCGCAGCATGTACTGCTGGAAGACGCCTGCGGCAACCTGCTGGGCGTCGTGCCGATGTATCTGAAGAACCATTCCCAGGGCGAGTACGTGTTCGACTACGGTTGGGCGCATGCGTTCGAGCGGGCCGGCGGCGAGTATTACCCGAAATTGCAGATCTCGGTGCCGTTCACGCCGGCGACCGGGCCGCGCCTGCTGATTCGCGACGACCAGCCGCAACAGAAGGTCGGCGAATACCTGCTGGCCGGCTGCATGGAAGTTGCAAGACGTTACAAAGTCTCCTCCCTGCACATCACCTTCCCGACCGAAGGCGAATGGAACCTGATGGGCGAGATGGGGATGCTGCAAAGGACCGGCGAGCAATTCCACTGGGTCAACCGGGACTATGCGGATTTCGACGGCTTCCTGGCCGACCTGGCGTCGCGCAAACGGAAAGCGATTCGCAAAGAACGGCGCGAGGCGCTGGCGCCGGGCATCGAGGTCGACGTCCTGACCGGCAGCGACATCGAAGAAGCGCACTGGGACGCGTTCTTCCGGTTCTATATGGATACCGGCAGCCGCAAATGGGGCACGCCTTACCTCACCCGGGAGTGCTTCAGCCTGTTGAGCGAGCGCATGGCAGACCGCGTAGCCCTGTTCATGGCGCGCCGCGACGGACGCTACATCGCCGGCGCGCTGAACATGATCGGCGACGACACGCTGTACGGCCGCTACTGGGGCTGCGTCGAACACCACAACTGCCTGCACTTCGAAGTCTGCTACTACCAGGCGATCGAGACCGCGATCGAGATGGGTTTGCAGCGGGTCGAGGCCGGCGCCCAGGGCCCGCACAAACTGGCGCGCGGCTACCTGCCGGTAAAGACCTACTCCGCACACTGGATCAGGGATCCCGGTTTCCGCGATGCGGTCGAACGGTATCTGGTGGAAGAGCGCCGCGAAGTGGAGTCCGAGATCGCCTATATCGGCGAAAATCACTCGCCGTTTCGCAAGACCGACAACGATTAGCGCATCACGCGCGTTCCGCAGTAACGGCAGTGCACCGATGAGGCTTGCCAGAAGCGCAGATTGTGGCTGTCGCAACCCGGGCAGCGGATGAAAGCAACGTAACCGTAAAGCGGGCCGAGGATCAGCAGGGCGATCCCGGTCAACGGCAGGCCCAGCCCCCAGATCAAAACCGTGCCGCCGATCCATCCGGCCAGGAAGCAGCGGCGCGCCTTTACGATACGCCCGTGATAGGCAGCGATGGTCCGCTCCTCGCCGACGGTCGGCGCAGGCCGCGTCGGTGAGACGCGACGCGGGCGGAGACGTCGCGCCACCCACGCCGCCAAGACGGCAAACAGGATCGGCAGGAAAAAGAAGCCGGCGAAGACAAGCATAAGGACGGCTTGTTTATCCATCGGATCAGCTCCGTCTAAAAGCCGAGCCCGACCGGTGGCGATCCGACCGGCGATTGAATAGATTGTCCGACACTCGATATTTGGGGAGGCAAGAGATGTCGAGCGATCCCGACTGCATTTTCTGCAAGATCGTCGCCGGTGAGATTCCGTGCTTCAAGCTTTACGAAGACGACCAGACCATCGCCTTCATGGATATCAATCCGTTCAGCGACGGGCATTGCCTGGCGGTGCCCAAAGCGCATTTCAAGGACGTGTTTTCGATCTCGCCGGACGCCATGGCGGCCACCGCACGGACCGCCGCGCGGGTCGCGACAGCCGTCGACGCGACGGTGCAGCCGGACGGACTGAACCTGATCCAGGCGAACGGGCCGGCCGCGGGCCAGACCGTGTTTCATTTTCATTTCCACATTTTCCCGCGCGCGGACGGCGACCGGGCAAGCCTGGACTGGGGCCATTCGCCGGGGAATATGGATACGATCGGCGCGCTGGCCGAACAGATCAAAGAGAATCTCGCGGACTGACCGAACGTCAGCCGTACAGGGCTAGCGACGGGCCGCCGAAACCTCAGCGCACGGTCTCGGGCACCTTGCCGCCGCCGCCGGCACCGGTGGACTTGGGTTTACCGGGCTTCTTCGGCGGGCTGTCGGCCGGCGCCAGGTCGAAGTCGAGCTTGCCATCGACGACAATGATCTTCACGTGACCGCCCTTGCTTAGTTTGCCGAACAGCAACTCGTCGGCGAGCGGTTTCTTGATATTCTCCTGAATGACCCTGGCCAGCGGACGGGCGCCGAATTCCGGTGAGTAGCCCTTCTCGACCAGCCATGCGCTCGCCTGTTCGGTCAAGGAGATCGTTACGTTACGGTCGGAAAGCTGCGCTTCCAACTGCAACACGAACTTGTCGACCACGCGCTTGATGACTTCCTGGCCAAGCGGCGCGAACGGGATGATCGCGTCGAGACGGTTGCGGAACTCTGGCGTGAACAGCTTGCGGATCGCCGCGTCGTCTTCGCCCACCTTGAGGCCGCGGCCAAAGCCGATCGCCTGCTTCGCCATTTCCTGGGCGCCGGCATTGGTGGTCATGATCAGGACGACGTTGCGGAAATCGACCGTCTTGCCGTTGTGGTCGGTCAGCTTGCCGTGGTCCATCACCTGAAGAAGGATGTTGAAGACATCCGGATGCGCCTTCTCGATCTCGTCCAACAGCAGGATGGAGTGCGGCTGCTGGTCGATGCCGTCGGTCATCAGGCCGCCCTGATCGAAACCGACATAGCCGGGCGGCGCACCGATCAACCGGCTGACGGTGTGACGCTCCATATATTCCGACATGTCGAAGCGGAGCAGGTTGAGGCCCATGACCTCGGCCAACTGACGCGCCACTTCTGTCTTGCCGACGCCGGTCGGCCCGGAGAACAGGTAGGAGCCGATCGGCTTCTCCGGTTCGCGCAGACCCGCGCGGGCGAGCTTGATCGAGGCCGACAGCGCCTCGATCGCCGCGTCCTGGCCGTAGACCACGCGCTGCAATTCGGCTTCCAGATTGCGGAGGTCTTCCTTGTCCTCCTTGGAGACCGACTTCGGCGGGATGCGGGCGATCATGGCGACGACCTCTTCCACGTCGCGCACGCCGACGGTCTTCTTGCGCCGGCTCTCCGGCCGAAGCATCTGGGCGGCGCCGACTTCGTCGATCACGTCGATCGCCTTGTCCGGCAGCTTGCGGTCGTTGATATAGCGGGCGGACAGCTCGACCGCGGTGCGGATCGCATCCTGGGTGTAACGCACCTTGTGGTGCTCTTCGAAATAGGGCTTCAGGCCGCGCAGGATCTTGACCGCGTCCTCGACCGACGGCTCGTTGATGTCGATCTTCTGGAACCGGCGCAGCAGCGCGCGGTCCTTCTCGATATAGCTGCGGAATTCCTTGTAGGTGGTCGACCCGATACAGCGGAGCGTGCCGCTGGCGAGCGCGGGTTTAAGTAGGTTCGACGCGTCCATCGCGCCGCCGGACGTGGCGCCGGCGCCGATCACGGTGTGGATCTCGTCGATGAACATGATCGCGCCCGGCGTCTCTTCCAGTTCCTTGATGACCGCCTTGATGCGTTCCTCGAAGTCGCCGCGGTAGCGGGTGCCGGCCAGCAGCGAGCCCATATCCAGCGAGTAGATGGTGGCGTCCAGCAGCACTTCCGGCACTTCGCCCTTGACGATCCGAAGCGCCAAGCCCTCGGCGATCGCCGTCTTGCCGACGCCGGGATCGCCGACGTAAAGCGGGTTGTTCTTCGACCGGCGGCAGAGGATCTGGATGGTGCGGTCGACCTCGGTCTCGCGGCCGATCAGCGGATCGATGCGGCCGTCGAGCGCCTTCTCGTTGAGGTCGACGCAATAGGCGGCCAGCGCCTCCTGGCTGTCTTTGCCGCCGCCCCGTTCCTCTTCCTGTTCGCCGCCGTCGTCGTCGATGTCGTCCTCGACGCCGCGGACGCGCCGCGCCTCGCCGAGGCCGGGCGCCTTGGCCACGCCGTGACTGATGTAGCTGACCGCGTCCAGACGGGTCATGTCCTGTTTCTGCAGGAAATAGGCGGCGTGCGATTCACGCTCGGCAAAGATGGCCACCAGGATGTTGGCCCCGGTGACTTCTTCCCGACCGGACGACTGCACATGGATCAAGGCGCGCTGCACCACACGCTGGAAGCTCAATGTCGGCTTCGCGTCCTCCAGCCCCTCGACCTCCAGGTCGGTAAGTTGCTCGTCGAGGAACTGCTCAAGCTCGGCCCGCAGTTGATCGAGATCGACGTTGCATGCGCGCATCACGGCGGCGGCGTCCTGATCCTCGATCATCGACAGCAGCAGATGCTCCAGCGTGGCGTATTCGTGGCGCCGTTCCGTGGCGATCGCCAACGCACGATGCAGGGATTGTTCGAGACTGCGGGAAAATTTTGGCACTGATCCGACCTAAACCTTTCGCTTAGCTCTCTTTTTCCATTGTGCATTGCAGCGGATGCTGGTTCTGCCTCGCAACGTCGACGACCTGCGTAACCTTGGTCTCGGCTACTTCGTAGGGAAAGATGCCGCAGACGCCGATGCCCTTCTGGTGCACGTGCAGCATGATCCGGGTCGCTTCTTCCTGGTTCTTATTGAAGTACCGCTCCAACACGTAAACCACGAACTCCATCGGCGTGTAGTCATCGTTCAGCAGCAAGACCTTCCACATGGAAGGCTTCTTGGTCTTGGGCTTGACCTTGGTCACGACCCCGGTGGCCGGACCCTGATTGTTATCCCGCTTATCGCTCATGATTGGAACGTATCTCGTCAACGATCTGCCGCCTTCAAGGATATCGGATTCCGGACAGGAATTGAAAGGCCCGCAGGTAGCCAAAAGGTTAATGGATTCGGTTCGGAACGGCCTTCGGTCCCGGGCCGAGAGTACTAAAAAGCGGCAGTAAACCAAAATGGAAATAGAACGGCCAAGCAATGCGGCCAGGGCCAAATGTTGGCCAGTAACAAAAAAATGTTACCAAAAGAGAGCGCTAACAAAGAGGGTACTAATCCAAATGTTGGTGGAATAGAGGCCCTATCAATCCAACCGCACCGCCGGCCGGACAAGAAAAAGGCCCGGCGGAAACGCCGGGCCTTAATCTTTACGGAAAACGCTACGTCAACGTGACGCTACATACGAGGTAAATCCGCTTCAGGCGGCGGTTTTGGCCCACTTTTCCACCGCCACGGCGTAACGGGAATTGATCGGCTCAATCGCTTCCTGCGTGGTCTTGGCAACCATTTCGCCAACCTTGGTCGACTGGCTGACATAGGCGTCGAAGTAGCTCTTGGCGAAACCGGCCTGGGTCTCGATCGCCTCCTGCAAGGTCTTCGAGCCGAACATCGCCTTGGTCGCGGCGACGGAATCGTCGACCTGGGCCTTGGCATAGGCCAGCATCTCGGCGTTCAGCGCCTCGATGCCTTTGGCCGCGGTGTTGCCCGCCTGCATCCAGGCTTCGACGGTGTCCTTGCCGAACGCCGTAAACTCGTCGTAGTTCTTAACCGTCGCGTCGATGTTCTTCTGGCTCGCGCTCAGAAGCTGCTCGTAGCCCTTGGTCGCGGCCTCGGTGGTCGCCTTAACGGCCTGTTCCACGGTCTCCTTGCCGGCGTTCACCGCGTCGTAGGCTGCGGTCTCCGCCTTCGTGCTCTTGCTCTTGGTCGTCATCGCATCAATCCTCGGTTTTCCAGATGACCGGCCGGCGCCCAATCCGCCACACGGCGCGCCTGTCCCAAAATAAAGTGTTCCAACTCGCTCGCTATGTTGCAGTGCAACATGCCTGAAATATAGGCGCTCGATTTCTGTCGTCAAGGAAAAAATTGTGCGGCGCAATATAAATTCTCGCACTCCCAATTCCGTAGAGTTTTCCGCAGATTTCCAGTGGTTATCCGTCGACAGGTCAGGTCCCGTAGCGGCCCGGCATCAGCCGATTTCGCGGTGCAACGCCGAGGCGGCCGAACAGCGATTTCGGGGCGGTATTTGGGAGCGGCGCAGCACGCCTGCTTTTTTCACGCGCCGCACAAGAGAGAAATAGACACAAAATCAACTTTTTATTAAAGTTACTTGTACTGAATCGTTAACCATTCGCTCACCATGCCACATTTGGCATGGCCGAATGGGAACGCACCGCCGGATAAAGATGGTGCGGCAAATCGGGTCTGTTGAACGATTAAGGGTTCGTGGGTTGATTACCGTTTCAGGTACGCATCGCATCACAGGCTCTTTGTTATGGCGACGGATGCCTGACGCGCAGGGCCTTCTGCCCCGAATTGCTGCAATCGTCCTGGCGGCGGTGCTGATGACCGCGGTCTTCGCGACCGGAAACGACGCCGAGGCGCGGCGGTACGCCTCTATCGTGGTGGACGCCAATACCGGACGAATCCTGCACGGCGAAAACATCGACCGACGCGTCTACCCGGCGTCGCTGACCAAGATGATGACGCTGTACATGACGTTCGAGGCGTTGCAGCGCGGCAAGCTCAAACTCAACCAGCGCCTGAAGGTATCCCGCCGCGCCGCCGGGCAGACGCCGTCGAGGCTGGGGCTGCGGGCCGGGCAGAGAATCACGGTCAAGGACGCGATCCTGGCAATGATCACCAAATCGGCCAACGACGCGGCCACAGTGCTGGCCGAGGCCATCGCCGGCAGCGAGGCGAAATTCGCCAAGCGGATGACGGCCAAGGCGCGTAGCCTGGGCATGCTGAAGACCACGTTCAGGAACGCCTCCGGCCTGCCCAACCGGCGGCAACTGACCACGGCGCGCGACATGGCCAGGCTGTCCCGCGCCCTGCTGAACGATTACCAGGCCTACTACCGCTATTTCTCCACGAAGCGCTTCACCTACGGCAAGCGGACGCACCGCAACCATAACGCGCTGCTGACCTCGTACCAGGGAACCGACGGCATCAAGACCGGTTATATACGGGCGTCCGGCTTCAACGTGGCGGTTTCGGTGAAGCGCAACGGCGAGCGCCTGATCGGCGTGGTGTTCGGCGGCCGCACCGCCACCACCCGCAACAAACATGCGGTCAAGCTGCTCAACAAGGGCTTTGGCAGGCTGGCGGCCCGCGAAAAGGCGAAGTGGCCGCGACAGTACGAATCGCGCTGGCCGCTGCTGGACGCGCCGCTGCCGAAACCGAACCCAATGCGCGCCAAACAACCGCCGGTACGGACCGCGAAAGCCGGACCTGGCACGGCTACGTCCGGCCCGAGCGTGCCGACGCCACCCGCCAAGCCCATCGTGGCGAACGCGCGCCAGTGGGGCGTGCAGGTCGGTGCGTTCAGCGCGCTGAACGCGGCCCAGAACGCCGGCTACCAAGCCGCCGCGGTGACCAAGCTCGCGACCAACCGCAACGTCACGGTGGTGCGCGTCGCCAACGACAAGGGCGCCGTTTACCGGGCGTGGCTGTCGCGCCTGAACGAACGCCAGGCAAGGCAGCTCTGCAACGAACTAATCGCCAAGCAGATGCCCTGCGCCCTGGTCCTGCCGAGCGGCGAAGTCACCTTCAAGCTGGCCGCCCAGTAGCCGCCGTTATTTTCCTTCAGCAAGCGCTGCGGCGAGCGACGCCGCCAGCGTTGCGTTGGACACCGCCAGCGCGCGGTTGACCCGCTCGGTCCGGCCGCCGGAAAGGCGGTTGATCTCGGCCAACAGGAACGGCGTCACCCGCGGGCCGGTAAGGCCCGCTTCCTCCGCTGCCCGTATTGCCTGACCGACCAGCGCTTCGATCTCGTCCGACCCCATCGCCACGTCTTCGGGCGGCGGGTTGCAGATCAACACGGCGCCCGGCAATCCCAGGCCCCGGTGGGCACGGACGATGGCGGCAAGGTCCGCCACGCTGTCGGCCCGGTGCGCCAGCGGCAGGCCGCTGCCGCGGCAATGAAAGGCCGGAAACTCGTCGCACCGATAGCCGATCACCGGGATGCCGTAGGTCTCCAGTTGCTCTACCGTGGCCGGCAGGTCGAGGATCGACTTGGCGCCGGCGGAGACGACGGCGGCATGAGATCGCGCCAGTTCCGGCAGATCGGCCGAAATGTCGGCGGGGCCGCCGGCGGTGCGGTGCACGCCGCCGATGCCGCCGGTCGCGAACACGGTTATGCCAGCTTCCGCCGCGACGCGGAGCGTCGCCGCCACGGTGGTGGCCCCGTCCAGACCACGGGCGCAGATCGCCGGCAGATCGCGCACGGAGCATTTGGCGACGTCGGCCGATGCCAGCCGGACGAGTTCCTCCTCCGTCAGCCCGGCGCGGATCTTGCCATCCAACACCGCGATGGTGGCCGGCACCGCGCCGGCCTCCGCAACCGCCGCCTCCAGTGCCCGGCCCACGGCGAGATTTTCAGGCCGGGGAAAACCATGCGCGATGATGGTCGATTCCAGGGCCACGACGGGACGGCGGTCGTCGAGCGCGGCGCGCACGGCGGAAGAAAACTCGATTTGCATGTCCCCTGCCAATCAGCCCTGTTCTAGTTGAACCGGAAACCGATCTAATATAGCGGCCAAGGGATAAACGAAACCAAGATCGCGATAGGAGCGTCATATGGATCTTTCCGGCAAAGCCGCCATCGTCACCGGCTCGGCCACGGGCGTCGGGGCCGCGTCCGCCCTCAGGCTCGCGCGCAAGGGCTGCAACGTGGTGATCAACTACACCAAGAGCGAGGCGGAAGCCGAGGAGACGGCGGCAGCCTGTCGGGATGCCGGGGCGGAAGCCATCGTCGTTCAGGCCGATGTGTCCGACGATGCCGCCTGCCGCGCCCTGGCCGAGGCCGCGGTCGGCAAGTGGGGCCGGATCGACGGGCTGGTCAACAACGCCGGCACGACCAAGTTCGTCGAACAGAGCAATCTGGACGGTCTGACCGGCGAGGACTTCCTGAAACTGACCTCGGTCAACGTGGTCGGCCCGTTTCAGATGATCCGCGCGGTCGCACCGCATATGAAAGCGGCCGGCGCCGGCTCGGTCGTCAATATCTCGTCCGTGGCCGGGGTGACGGGGATCGGCTCGTCCGTCGCCTACGCCTCGACCAAAGGCGCGCTGAACACCATGACGCTGTCGCTCGCCCGCGTGATGGGCCCGGAGATCCGGATCAACACCATCTGTCCGGGCATGATTCAGTCCCGCTGGCTACAGCAGGGGCTCGGCCAGGAGCGATACGACAAGCTGCTGCACAGCCAGCAGACCAACCTGCCACTGCAGCGCGTCGCGACACCCGACGACATCGCCGACGCCGTGGTCTGGTTCCTGGAGGCCGGCGAACTGGTCACCGGCGAAATACTGCTGGTCGACGGCGGCCAGCACCTAGGCTACGCGCCGCTGAAAGGGCGGTAGATCTCCAGTCCGGCGTTTCGAGGAGCGGCGGCTTTCGGCTCTTAGGCTTCGGCCGGTGCCTTGGCCGCCGGTTCATCACGGCGCGGCCCGAACAGGCCGGCGAAGGCGCGCGCGAACAAACGGCCGATCATTGCGGCATGCACGACCATCACCTCGGACCGCAGGCGGCGGCCCCGGGCGATGTGTGCGTTGATCTGCGCCAGATCGAGGTCGGACGGGTCGCGCCGGTCCGTGACCGGGTCGCCTTTCGCCGCGGCTTTGCCAAGCCGGTGAATGTCTTCTTCGGAATAAAACAACACTGGGAACCTCCAAAAAACGTGGACGCTTCCCTTCCCGCGGCGTTTTCTGATGTTGGACGGCCGAGCGCCGTTCGCCGAGGCCGAAGTATCGAGCCGGCGAGTCCGCCTGTCAAATTTTTTGTGCGTCGCACAACATCCGAAAGCCGTTTCCAGCCCACGCCGGAGAAATTGACGGGCAATTATTGAGACATCATTAAAACAAAGGGTTAGCAAACCGTATCCGGACCTCGGAAAACCGCCTCCAGGAACTGCGAGGAAGCGAATCCGGCCGGAAATCCGCCGCAATTGCTGCGACGCACAAACCGAGAAAATGCCAGACTGACGGACTGATACCGCTTAGAGATCCGCCGGCATGGTGAGCCCGCTTTGCCGGATCTGGTCGGCGAGTTGCTGCTTCAGCCGGCCGAGCCCGGCCTCGTCGCCGGCCTCGCAGCGAGCAACCAGAACGGCCTGCGTGTTGGACGCGCGGAGCAGCCACCAGCCATCCGGGCCATTGACGCGGACGCCGTCGATATCGTTGACGTCGGCGCCGTTCGCGGCGAGTCGGGCGCGGACCTCCTCGACCACTTCGAACTTGCGCGTCTCGTCGCAGTCGAAGCGCAGCTCCGGCGTATTGACCACGGCCGGAAGGGAGTCGCGTAAGGAATCCACCGAAGCCTCGCCCGCGGCAACCTGGGACAGGAAGCGGACGGCGACATAGAGCGCGTCGTCGAAGCCGTAGAACTTGTCGGCGAAGAAGATATGGCCGCTCATCTCGCCGGCCAGCGGGCTCTTCATCTCGGCCATCTTGGATTTGATCAGCGAATGGCCGGTCTTGTACATCACCGGATTGCCGCCGAGACGCCCGATTTCGTCGAACAGCACCTGGCTGGCCTTGACGTCGGCGATGATGGTAGCACCGGGATTGGCGTCCAGCACATCGCGGGCCATCAGGGCAATCAACTGGTCGCCCCAGATCACCCTGCCCTGGCCATCGACCACGCCGATGCGGTCGCCGTCGCCGTCGAAGCCGATACCCAGATCGGCGCCCATGCCGCGCACGGTGTCCTGCAACTGGACCAGATTGGCCTCAACCGTCGGGTCCGGGTGATGCGCCGGGAAGGTGCCGTCGATGGTCTCGTTCAGCAGGACGTGCCGGCCCGGCAGCTTCGCCGCCAGAGCCTGCAGCACGTCGCCGGCGGCGCCGTTGCCGGCGTCCCAGACGACCGTCAGTTCGCGGCCGCCGTGATAGTCCTGCAACAGCCGGTCGACATAGGCGTCGGCGATATCGGCCGTCTCGGCTGAACCGGTTCCGTCGACATAGTCGCCGGCGGCGGCCGTCTTGCCGAGCGCCTGAATCTGGTCGCCGTACACCGCCTTCTTGCCGAGCATCATCTTGAAGCCGTTGTAGTCCGGCGGGTTGTGCGAGCCGGTCACCATGATGCCGCCGTCGGCATCCAGGTGATAGACCGAGAAATACAGCATCGGCGTCGGGCCGCGGCCGACGCGATAAACCTTGAGACCGCAGGCGACCAGGGAATCGACCAAAGCCGCCTCCAGCGCCGGCGAACTGATCCGCCCGTCGTAGCCGACACAGATGCTGCTGCCGCCGTTGCGAACGACCGCCGTGCCGAGCGCGCGGCCCAGAGCCCGCGCGTCGTCAATCGAGAGCGTGTCGCCGAAGATGCCGCGAACGTCGTATTCGCGGAGAATGGTCGGGTGGAACTGGTGAGCGCCGGTCATCGGTCAGGCATCTCCGTTCGCCGAACGGTGGGGCCGGCCGATGCTGCTGTATTCGAAGCCGGCCTCCGCAATCTGCTCGGGCACGTAGATGTTGCGCAGATCGATCATGATCGGCTGCTTGAGCAATTGCCGCGCCCGGTCCAGGTCCAACGCCCGGAACTCGTTCCACTCGGTGATAATCACCAGGGCATCGGCATCCTGCATCGCGTCGTAGGCATCGGCGCACCATTTGACGTCCTTAAGCAGCTTTTCGCCTTCCTTCAGCCCCTCCGGGTCGAAGGCACGAATGGACGCGCCGGCCTGCTGCAACAACGGCACGATATCCAGGCTGGGAGCCTCGCGCATGTCGTCGGTGTTCGGTTTGAACGTCACGCCGAGCACGGCAATGGTCTTGCCGGACACATCGCCACCGCAACCGGCAATGACCTTTTCGGCCATGCGCCGCTTGCGCTCGTCATTGACGTCGACGACCGCTTCGACGATGCGCATCGGCGCGCCGCGATTGCGCGCCGTGCTGACCAGCGCCCGCGTGTCCTTCGGAAAGCAGGAACCGCCGTAACCCGGCCCGGCATGCAGGAACTTGCTACCGATGCGGCCGTCCAGCCCGATGCCGCGCGCGACCGCCTGGACGTCGCCGCCGACCTTTTCGCACAGGTCGGCGATCTCGTTGATGAAGGTGATCTTGGTCGCCAGGAAACAGTTCGCCGCGTACTTGATCAGCTCCGAGCTTTCCAGCGAGGTGAACAGGATGGGCGTTTCGTTCAGAAACAGCGGCCGGTAGAGGTCCCGCAGGACGGTCTGGGCCTGTTCGGAATCGGTGCCGCAGACCACCCGGTCCGGCCGCATGAAGTCGTCGATCGCCGCGCCTTCGCGCAGGAACTCGGGGTTCGACGCCACGTCGAATTCCGCGTCCGGCCGGGTTTCCCGCAGAATGCGTTCCACCTCGCGTCCGGTGCCGACCGGCACCGTCGACTTGGTCACCACGACCGTGTAGCCGTCCAGCGCGCCGGCGATCTCTTTCGCCGCGTCGTAGACATAGGTCAGGTCGGCCTCGCCGTCGCCGCGCCGGGTCGGCGTGCCGACCGCGATGAAAACGGCGTCCGCCTGGGCGACCGCGGCGGCCAGGTCGGTCGTGAACGACAGCCGTCCGACGCCGACGTTCAAGGCGACGAGGTGATCGAGGCCGGGCTCGTAGATGGGAATCTGGCCTTCGAGCAGGCCTTTGATTTTCCCCTGATCCTTGTCGACACAGGTCACCGTATGGCCGAACTGCGAGAAGCAGGCACCCGACACCAACCCAACGTAACCGGTGCCGATCATCGCAACATGCATAGCGTGTCTTCCTTTATGACTTCATGTCCGCCCCAAAATGCGTCTGGCGACGCATTTTCGAGAGCCAGGCCGGCCCGCTCCCCCGTCCCAACCACCCTGATGTCGTCGAAGGTGAGCTCCGCGTCCTCGAGAGGGTCCTCGACTTCCTCGTGGACGCCCGCC
>JANQEE010000040.1 GCA_028278525.1 Minwuiaceae bacterium
GGCGTCGGCCTGGATGCCGATGCGGGCCAGGAACGGGTTGTAGGGTTCGCCGGAGACGGAGAAAATCGGGATCTTCTGGCTTTCCACCAGGCAGTTGAACACGTCGATCATCGGCACGTCGGTGCGGATCATCTTGGAGGCCAGAACGCGCTCGGTGGGATTGACCGAGGGCCCGCCGATATTGACCTTGGGATCCATGTCCAGATCGGGACCCCTGTCCTTCGGGTCTCCGGCGCCGCCGAAGACCACGATGTCGGCGTCGGCCTGGATGCCGATCCGCGCCAGGAAGGGATTGTAGGGCTCGCCCGAGACCGAGAAGATCGGGATCTTCTGGCTTTCGACCAGGCAGTTGAAGATGTCGATCATCGGCACGTCGGTGCGGATCATCTTGGTCGGCACGATCCGCTCGGACGGATTGACCGACGGGCCGCCGATATTGACCTTCGGGTCCATCGACAGATCCGGGCCGCCGTCGATCGGGGTGCCGGTGCCGTCGAACACCCGGCCGAGGACATTCGCCGAATAGGTCGTCTGCATCGGGTGGCCGAGGAACGTCACCGTTGATGCGGTGGAAACGCCCTTGGTGCCAGTGAAGATTTGTAAGGATACGACATCCCGATCGATATTGATGACCTGGGCGAGAGACTGCTGCTCTTCAGCGCCCTCCAGAATGGCCAGGTCGCCGAACCGGACCGCCGCCTCCTTGCCGTGGCTGGCCGGCGGCACCCGCACTTTCAGGATGTCGCCGACGATCTCCAGAATTCTGGAGTAACGCACCAGTTCCTGCGTCATGCCTCCTTGCTCCCCCTTGTTGCCCGCCCACCGGGCCGCGTTGGATCAGGCGGGCGCGTGACAGTCGATTCCTTTCGACTTGCCGCTGATTGTGGTGCCCGCCGTGCCCTCCAGGATGCGGGGAAGATCGGCCAACGCGCCGATGGCGGCTGCATTGCCGGTCCGTTCCGCGAACTGGCATGCGGCCTCGACCTTCGGGCCCATGGAGCCGGCGGCGAACTCGTGTTGCCGCATATCCGCCGGCGCAGCGCGTTTGATGCCGCGTGCTTCCGGCTTTCCCCAGTCTAGGTAGACCGCGTCGGCGTCGGTCGCCATGACGAACAGATCGGCGTCGAGCTCCCGCGCCAGTAGTTCGCTGGCGAGATCCTTGTCGATCACCGCCTCGACGCCGTGCAGTTTGCGGTCGTCGTCGTAGACCGTCGGGATGCCGCCGCCGCCGGCGCAGATGACGATGGTGTTTTGCTCCAGCAGCCATTTGATCGGGCGTATCTCGAAGATCCGCTTGGGCAGCGGCGACGGCACGACGCGCCGCCATTTGTCGCCGTCCGGTTTGATCGCCCAATCCTTCTCGGCCGCGAGCCGTTTTGCCTCGGCCTCTTCGTAGACGGGCCCGATAAACTTGGTCGGGTCCGCGAAGGCCGGATCCTTGGGGTCGACCTCGATCATCGTCAGAATGGTCGCGAACGGCACCTCGAACGGCAGCAGGTTGCCCATCTCCTGCTCGATCATGTAGCCGATCATGCCTTCGGTCTCGGCGCCGAGCACGTCCAGCGGATAGGCCTCGTCCGCCTTATAGGCGGCGCCCTGCAAGGCGAGCAGGCCGACCTGCGGACCGTTGCCGTGCGAGATCACCAGTTGATGCTCATTGGCGATCGGCGCCATCGCTTCGGCCGCGACGCGAACGTTCTCGCGTTGATTTTCGGCGGTCAACGCCTGCCCGCGGCGCAGCAGGGCGTTTCCGCCCAGCGCTATGACGACACGCATGGCTCAGGCTCCGATGGTTGCGACGAGCACCGCCTTGATGGTGTGCATGCGGTTTTCTGCCTGCTCGAACTGGATTGCGGCGGGCGATTCGAAAACCTCCTCGGTGACTTCCATCTCGGCGATGCCGTATTTTTCAAAAATCTCCTCGCCGACCTTGGTCTCTCGGTTATGGAAGGCCGGCAGGCAGTGCATGAACCTGGTCGAGGGAATGCCGCTCGCGGCCATCAGGTCACTGTTGACCTGATAGGGGGTGAGCAGCTTGATCCGCTCCTCCCACACTTCCGCCGGCTCGCCCATCGAGACCCAGACGTCGGTATGGATGAAGTCGCAGCCCTTGACCGCTTCGTGCGGGTCTTCGGTGATGGTCAGGCGCGCGCCGTAGGTCTGGGCCAGTTCCCGCGCCGGGCCTTCGTATTCGGCGCTCGGCCAATTGTCTTTCGGGGCGGCGATACGGACATCCATGCCCATGACGCAGCCGGCGATCATCAGCGAATGACCCATATTGCTGCGCGCGTCGCCGACGAAAGCGTAGGAAATGTCGTGCAACGGCTTGTCGGCATGTTCGCGCATCGTCAGCAGATCCGCCAGCATCTGGGTCGGGTGAAACTCGTCGGTCAGGCCGTTGAAGACCGGCACGCCGGCGTACTCGGCAAGCTCCTCGACGATGCTCTGCCCGAAGCCGCGATATTCGATGGCGTCGTACATGCGGCCGAGCACGCGCGCCGTGTCCTTCATGGATTCCTTGTGGCCGATCTGAGAGCCGGACGGGCCGAGATAGGTCACGCCCGCGCCCTGGTCCATCGCCGCCACCTCGAACGCGCACATTGTCCGTGTCGACGACTTTTCGAAGATGAGACAGATGTTCTTGCCCTTGAGGTGTTGCTGCTCGGTGCCTGAATACTTGGCTCGTTTCAGGTCGCGCGACAGGTCCAGCAGGTAGCGCATCTCGCGCTGGTTGAAGTCGAGGATTTTGAGAAAGCTGCGTCCCTTGAGATTGAAAGCCATCGAGATCTCCTCCTTTGCTTTCAGTGTCGGCGTGGACCCGGTCTAGTAATCGACCGGGTCGCGCAGGATCGGACAGGTCATGCAGTGGCCGCCGCCGCGGCCGCGGCCGAGCTCGTTGCCGGCAATCGTGATTACTTCGATGCCTGCCTTGCGCAGCAACGTATTGGTATAGGTATTCCGTTCGTAGGCGACGACCACTCCCGGCTCCAAAGCGACCACGTTGTTGCCGTCGTCCCACTGCTCGCGTTCGGCCTCGTAGGCATCGCCTCCGGTGTGGACCTTGCGCAGTTCCTTGATTCCCAGCGCCTCGGCGACCACGGTCGGGAAGTCCTTCGTCTCCTCGACAATCGAGATGTCGCCGTCGCCATCGCCGGGCCTGAGCGAGAACGGCCGAATCTGGTCGACCACGTCCGGGAACATGTTGACCACGTCGCGGTCGCAGAATGTGAACACCGTATCCAGATGCATGGCTGCCCGGTCCTTGGGCATGCCGGCGGCGATGACGTGCTGGGCGCCGCCCTTGGCGAACAGCTCGCGCGCCACTTGGCCGACGGCCTGCGGCGTCGTGCGTTCACCCATGCCGATCAGGACCACGCCGTTGCCGACCGGCATGACGTCGCCGCCCTCGACATGCGCCATACCGTGGCCGTTCTCGACATCGTCGCCCCACCAGAACTGGAAATCGGCGTCCTTGAACATCGGATGGAACTTGTAGATCGCCGCCGTGTTCAGGGTTTCGTCGCGGCGCGCCGGCCAGAACATCGGATGCAGCGTGACGCCGCCATAGATCCAGGCTGACGGATCGCGGGTGAAAAGCTGGTTCGGCAGCGGCGCCAGAACGAAGTCCTGCGGCTCCAGCAGGCGGCCGATCATGCCCTTCGGCTCGAATGGCAGCTCGGCGCGGGCGATGCCGCCGACCAGATGGACGGAGAGCTTGTAGGCGTCCATCTCCATCAGGCAGTCGTGCAGTTCCTGCGCCATGCCGACGCCGACCGTGTTCTCGGAGATCCGAAGCTTCAGCAGCCATTCCCGCGCCGTCAGGTCGCGGATGGTTTCCTCCAGCAGTTCGCGGAACAACAGCACCTCGATGTCGCGGTGCCTCATCTCGTCTACGAACGCCAGATGTTCCTGGCGCGCCTGTTTCACCCAAAGCACGTCGTCGAACAACAGGTCGTGGCAATTGGTCGGGGTGAGGCGCGCAATCGCGAGACCGGGGCGGTGCACGATCACCTTTCTGAGCTTGCCGACTTCCGAATGGACTCCCAACGTCGTCATATCGCTTCTCCCTGGTTGATCCACGTTCACATACGCGGTCTGTCTTCAGTTCAGCAACGTGCCGGCGCTGATCGATCCCATGATGATGATGGTGAGGATCACCAGCAGCGGCCACATGAAGCGGAGCCAGCGTTCGTACGGCACCCGGCCGAGCGCCAGGCCGCCCATCACCACGGCGAAAGTCGGGTTGATCAGATTGACCAGCCCGCTGGCCGACTGATAGGCGGTGACGACCAGATCGCGCTGCACTCCGGCGAAGTCGGCGAGCGGCGCCATGATCGGCATGGTCAACACGGCAAGGCCGGACGACGACGGTACGAAGAACGACAGCGCCACTTCCAGCCCGAACATCGTGTTGATGAAGGCGATGGCCGGCAGGCCGCTGACCGCCCCTTCCGCCCAGAACAGGATGGTGTCGGTCATCTTGCCGGCGTCCATCACCACCACGATGCCGCGGGCGATGCCGATGACCAGGGCGACGCCCAGCAGATCTCGGGCGCCGTCGACGAACGTGTCGGTGAATTCCTCCTCGCTCATCCGGGCGATCACGCCGACCAGGATGGCGGCGACGATGAACAGCGCCGACATCCGGGCCATCCACCAGCCGCCCGCGGAAACGCCCCAGATCATCACCGCGAAGGAAAGCGCGAAGATCAGCAGGACGATCTTGCGGGTGGCCGTGAATTCAACGACCTCCGACTGATCGCGGCCTTTGAGGAAATGTTCCTCGTTGGAAACGCGCCGGTCGGCGACGATGGAATAATCCGGATTCTCGCGGACCTTCTCCGCGTAGCGCATGACATAGACGACGCAGGCGAGCCAGCACAGGATCAGGATGACGAAGCGGAGCACGATGCCGTCGGTGAAGGGCACGCTGGCGGCATTGGCGGCAATGACGGTGGCGAAGGGATTGATCGTCGATCCCAATGTGCCGACACCGGCGCCGAGCATGATGATGGCAACGCCCGTGACCGCGTCGTAGCGCGCGGCGATCATTACGGGAATGATCAGGGTGTAGAAGGCCAGCGATTCCTCGGCCATGCCGTATATGGTGCCGCCGGCGGCGAACAGGGCCATTAGGATCGGGATCATCCATTTCTCCCGGCCGCGCAATCGGCTCATCGCACCGGCGATGCCGGCGTCGATGGCGCCGGTTTTGGTCACGATGCCGAGGAACCCGCCGATGATCAGCACGAACAGCGCGACGTCGATCGCCCGCGCCTCGTAACTGTCCGGATCGAAGAACCCGGCGATGGGCGCGAGCACGATATCTTCGAAACCCTGCGGGTTGGGTTCGACTTCCTTGTAGGTGCCGGGCACCGGCACGTCCCTGCCCAATGTTTCGTTCAGGACACGGTCATATTCGCCCGCCGGAACGAACCAGGTGGCGATGGCGACCGCGACGATCAGGCCGAACAGGATTGTATAGGCGCTGGGGAATTTGAATGTCATGGCCTCACCCTGCCCGCGAATTCGATGGATTGACGGTCACCGTCGGGGCCGCCGCAAGAGCTGCGGGAACCGTCAGTGCGGCCAGTACCGGCGCGCTGCCACTTTCTCGACATCATCGTGCTTTCCCTGTCTGCTATTCGGCTTGTCTCTCCGATCCGCAAAACAACCGTTCACTCGGGCATGCGCCTTAATCTGGATCAACTGTTTCGATGGGTTTTCTTTTCCTCCGTGGTATCGCGCGGACAATCAGCCGGCCTTGCCGTCCGTATCCGACGAAGCTTGTCCGTCGGTTGTTTCAGGTTTGAGACAGGATGCTTGCCCGTGATAGCCCCCTTCGACCGACCCGGCCGGCGCAACAGTCGTCGGCATATAGTATGGACCGCACAATTGAGGTTTCCAGTTTTTGCCCGTTTCGCGAATGTGGTGGAGTCATCGAATTCGTGGATTCATCCGATTTCCTCTGACAGAGTCGGCGCGTGGGTATATTCCGAAGCCGCGGCAAAACAAGGCGAAGGCTTCGGCGCCAAAAGTACAAGGGAGACAACGCGATGAGCCAGGTTTCAGAAACGCCGAAGAGCGCCGCCTACGATGTGGTCATCGTCGGTGGTGCGATGCTCGGCTCGTCGGTCGCCTGGTTTCTGGCCGACAATCCCGACTTCGACGGCTCCGTCCTGGTCGTGGAGAAAGACCCGACCTACGAATTCACCTCTACCGCCCGCACGAACAGCTGCATGCGCCAGCAGTTCTCGCGCGAGATCAATGTGCACGTGTCCCAGTTCGCCGCCGAATTCGTGAAGAATTTCCGGTCGTTCATGGGCGACGATCCGCGGGTCCCTGATGTCCCCTTGCACAGCTACGGATACATGTATCTGGCCGACAACCAGGCCTTTGCGGACGTCCTGCGCGAGATTCAGAAAATTCAGGCGGCCTGCGGCGCGGGCACCAAGTTCATGACGCCGGAGGAGATCAGTCGCGACTATCCGTTCTACAATCTGGAGGGCATCGTCGCCGGCAACCACAACCTGGTCGACGAAGGCTATTTCGACGGCAACACCCTGTTCGACTGGTGGAAACGGTCGGCGCGGGAAAAAGGCGTGGAATACGTGACGAACGAAGTGGTCGCGATGACCAGGAACGCGGCCGGCTCACGGGTGGAGAGCGTGAGTTTGGCGTCCGGCGAGGTCGTCGCCTGCGGGACGGTGGTCAACGCCTCCGGTCCAAGGGCGGTGCGGACCTCGCGCATGGCCGGCATCGAAATCCCCGTCGAACCGCGCAAGCGATACACCTTCATCTTCGATGCGGAGCAGCCGCTCGACCGCGACCTGCCGCTGACGATCGATCCCTCCGGCGTGCACATGCGGACCGACGGCGCCTATTACCTCGCGGGCTGTCCGCCGGACGACGACCCGGCCGTCGATTACGACGACTTCGATCAGGATTTCAGCATCTGGGAGGAAAAGGTCTGGCCTATCATCGCCAACAGAATCCCGCAGTTCGAGGCTATCAAGCTGATCAATTCCTGGGCAGGCCACTACGCGTTCAATACATTCGACCATAACGCTATTCTCGGCCCCCATTCCGAGGTTGAGAATTTCATCTTCGTGAACGGTTTCTCCGGCCACGGGTTCCAGCAATCTCCGGCCACGGGTTCCAGCAATCTCCGGCCATGGGGCGCGGCACGTCGGAATTGATCGCTTACGGCGAATACCGGACGCTGGATCTGACCCCGTTCAACTACGACAGAATCCCGGAAAACAGGCCGTTCCTGGAAAAGGCCGTCATATGAAGGATAGGTGCGCGATATGAAAAGGATCGTTTTGACAGGCGCCGCCGGCCGGCTTGGCTCCTACCTGCGTGAGCCGCTGTCGAAAATGGCCGACAGTTTCGTGTCCTCCGATCTGGCGGACGACATCGGCAGGCTGTACGAAAAAGAAACCTATAGGCGCGCCGATCTCGCGAACTACGACGAGATCCACGCCTTGCTGGACGGCGCCGACATGGTGGTGCATTTCGGTGCGATTGGCGACGAGGCGCCGTTTGAGACCATCCTCGGCCCCAACATCGTCGGCGCTTACAACATATGGGAAGCGGCCTTTCGAAACGGTGTGCGCCGCGTGGTCTACGCCAGCTCGATCCACGCCGTCGGCATGCACCCGAAGAACGATTTCATCGGCACCGACGCGCCGCACAGGCCGGACACCTACTACGGATTGGCCAAATGCTTCGCGGAAGACCTGGCCAGCCTCTATTGGGATAAACGCGGCGTCGAAGCCGTCTGCATGCGGATCCTGTCCTGCGCCCAGGTCACGAATGCCCGCGCCGTCGGCTCGTGGCTCTCCTACGACGACCTTATCCATCTGGTTCAGTGCGCGATTACGACACCCGTGACCGGTTTCTCCATCGTCTATGGCGTGTCCAACAATGACCGTGCGCCGGTGGATAACGCCAAGGCGAGTTTCCTTGGCTACCGTCCGAAAGACAATGCCGAGCAGTTCGCGGAGGAAATCTTCGCGGCCGAACCGCCGATGGACCCAGCCGACCCGGGGCATATGTGCCATGGCGGCCCGTTTGCCGCGGTCGAACTTGGGCATAGCGGCGTGGCGACGATGAATATTGTCGACGATAAGAGGAAAGTCTGAAGAGAGGATGCCGCGATCATGACCGCCAAACCCGTCATGTCATCGTCGGGCAAGAGCAACGGCTGACGAGACCAGACCATGACCATTCTCGATATCCGCCCGGTCGAAGAGTGCCGCTACGACATCGTGTCGCTGGGCGAAGTGATGCTGCGGCTCGACCCGGGCGAGGGACGCATCCGAACCACACGGCAGTTCCGCGCCTGGGAGGGCGGCGGCGAATACAACGTGGCGCGGGGCCTGCGCCGGTGTTTCGGCCTGCGCGCCGGCCTGGTCACGGCCTTCGCCAGAAACGAGGTCGGCCTGCTGATGGAAGACCTGATCCTGCAGGGCGGTGTCGACACGTCGCTGATCCGCTGGGTTGACTATGACGGCATCGGCCGGACCGTGCGCAACGGCCTGAACTTCACCGAGCGCGGCTTCGGCGTGCGCGGCGCTGTCGGTTGTTCCGATCGCGGCAATACGGCGGCGTCGCAAGTGAAACCCGGCGACATCGACTGGGATGACCTGTTCGGCAAGCGCGGCGTGCGCTGGTTCCACACCGGCGGCATCTACGCCGCGTTGTCGGAGACGTCCGGCCCGGTGGTGATCGAGGCGGCGGAGGCGGCCAAGCGGCATGGCACGGTCGTCTCCTACGACCTCAACTATCGGCCGTCTCTATGGAAGGGTTTCGGCGGGCTGGACATGTGCCGCAAGATCAACCGGGAGATCGCGCGCCATGTCGACGTGATGATCGGTAACGAGGAAGACTTCACCGCCTGCCTCGGTTTCGAGGTGGCGGGGATCGACGCCAACCTGACCGACCTGGATACCGACGCCTTCCAGCGGATGATCGAGACCGCGGTCGCCACGTTCCCCAACTTCAAGGTGACGGCGACGACGATGCGCGGGGTGAAATCGGCAACGGTCAACGACTGGGGAGCGCTCTGCTGGGCGGACGGCCGGTTCCACGCCGCGGCGCACCGGCCGAACCTGGAAATCCTGGACCGGGTGGGCGGTGGCGACAGCTTTGCCTCCGGCCTGATCTACGGGCTGATGACGTTCGGCGATCCGCAGCAGGCGGTCGAATACGGTGCCGCCCACGGGGCGCTGGCCATGACCACGCCGGGCGACACCACCATGGCGACGCTGTGGGAAGTAGAGAAGCTGGTCGGCGGCGGCGGCGCCCGGGTCGACCGGTAGGAGGCTGGCCATGCTGGACGAACTGCTCAAACGGCCGATCATCCCAGTCATCGTGATCGAGGATGCAAACGACGCAGAGCCGCTGGTCGAGGCGTTGCTGGAAGGCGGCATCGACGTCATCGAGGTCACGTTCCGCACCGCGGCGGGCGGCGAGGCGATCACCCGCATCGCCAAGCGGTTCCCCGACGTGCTGCTGGGCGCGGGCACGGTGTTGACGCCGGAGCAGGCGGACCGGGCGCTCGACGCCGGCGCGACCTTCGGTCTCGCGCCCGGGCTGAACCGGGAGGTGGTCGACCGGTTTTGTGGCCGCGGCGGCCTGTTCATTCCCGGCGTAATGACGCCCAGCGAAATCGAACAGGGCCTCGCGCTCGACTGCAAACTGTTGAAATTCTTCCCCGCCGGCCCGTCCGGCGGCCCTGCGATGCTGAAGGCCCTGGCCGGCCCCTACGCCAGCCAGGGCGTGAAGTTCTGCCCGACTGGCGGCGTCAACCTCGACAATATGATGGACTACCTCTCGCTGCCCATCGTCGCGTCTATCGGCGGGTCCTGGATCGCCACCAGGCAGCAGATCGCCGACAAGGATTGGGCCGCGATCACCCGGCAGGCTCGGGAGGCGATGGCCTCTTGCCCTAGTCCGCCTGCTGCTGTTTGACCGCCGTGAAATACGCGGCGAGGTCGTCCTTCATCCGGCCCTGGCCGACGGATTCGGCGACGCCGCTGAAGAAACCGGTGATCTGTTCGGTAAAGGCCGCGTTCACGTAGAAGACGGCGACGCCGTCGTCCGCCGGCAGGGCCAGGGCCACGACCTGCAGCGACTCGTAGGTATGGCCGACGAAGAACTCGCGGCGGGTTAGCAGGACGTGGCTGTCCCCGCCGGCGATCATTTCGTGCACCAGGATGAAACAGGGCCGGCCTTCGACCGCGCGCTTGATCCAATAGAACTTGTTCACGGCGCCCGGCGTCTGCGATGCCGGAAAGCTGGAAAACGCGGTCCAGAATTCCGGAAAGAACTCGGTCAGGAATGGTTCGGTCTGATCGGCGACCGCGCCGAGCTCCTTGGCCGGATGAAGACTGTCGCCGCCGCGTTGATACGGGACGATGCCGGCGAGGCCGCTCTTTCGGTAGGCGGCGAACCGGCCGGCGAGCAGGTCGCGGTAGGCGACGGACACCTTGTCCAGCATGTCGGGTGCGCGCGGCGACACGCTCTTGAGCCTGTCGCGCAGCGCCTCGGTTTCGTCGCCGTGCAGGTTGAAGTCGTCGCCGCCGCGATACGCGAGCAGCTTTTCCGCCTCTCGCCGATCCTGTTCCGTGAAACGCAGATTTTCCCAGTCCGCCGCGCCCGGGTCCGGGTCGAGCGTGCCGATCGCCGCAATGCCCGGATCGGCCTCCAGCCCGCTGCCTTTCGCGACGTTGTCGAACAGCGTGCCGATGTCGACGGGCAGGCGCATTCCTGCGGCTGCGATCAGTTGATCGCCGCGGGCGCGTTCGATATCCGTCGTCACGATCTTCCCGGCCTTTAGAGCTTCGCGCTGTTCGGCGGTGTAGCCCAGGCGCGACATCACCTCCTCGATTGACGGTGCGGCTGCGGGGGCAGGCGCGGCAAGCGCCAGGGCTGCCAAGGCCGCGGCGACGGTGACCATCGTGTTGTGCCGACTACCCATCGATCCACCTCTGTTCGGTAATTTCCGGATTCAACGGGACCAAACTCACTACACCAAGTACTTAGTTGTATTTTGACAAGTGACGATAGTTTTTTCGCTCCTTCGACCCGTTCTCGCTGCTAACGTTCTCAGGAGGCAAGAAAACGGGCGTTGCAACAAGGAGCACTGTCTCATGGGTACGCGAACGTTACGCCTGATCCTGAACGGCAAGAAGTCCGACCAGCCGGGCATCCGCGAAGCCGTCGACGCGGTCCGCCGCCTGGGGCATTCGGTCGATGTCCGCGTTACCTGGGAAGCCGGCGATGCCCCGCGTTATGCGGCGGAGGCGCTGCGCGACAATGTCGACGTGATCGTGGCCGCCGGCGGCGACGGCACCGTCAACGAAATAGCAAACGGCATCCTGGGCGCGACGCAATCGCCGCAGACCGCCATGGCGGTCGTGCCGATGGGGTCGGCCAACGATTTTGCGCGCGGCTGCACCGTTCCGGTCGGAGATATCGCCGGTGCCCTTCGGTTCGCGGCCGAAGGCGAACCGGTCAGCATCGATGCCGCCCGTATCAACGACCGGTATTTTCTCAACGCGGTCATCGCGGGCTTCGGCGCCGAAGTGACCTTCAAGACCTCGGACGCGATGAAGAAGCGCATGGCCGGCGCCGCCTATGCCCTGACCGGTATGCTGACGGCGTTAAAGCGAACGGTCTACACGTCGCATGTCAGGACACCGGGCGGCGAGCGGGAGGGCGAGGCGGTGTTCGCCGCACTCGCAAACGGCGTTCAGGCCGGCGGGTTCACCGTGGCGCCACGTGCGCGGTTGAACGACGGTCTCCTCGATATCATGTCCGTTCCGGACTTCCCGCTCACGCAGCTTGGCCGTGTCCTGCAGGACATCCAGAACCTCGAGACGTCGGACCCGGAGATAATCCGGTACGAGCAGATCGAATGGCTGGAAGTCGAGGCCGACCGGGACATCCCGGCAAGTCCGGATGGCGAGGAACTGCACCTGAAGCAATTCCGATTGGACGTATTGAAGCAGTGCCTGCCGTTCGTCCTGCCGGATACCGCACCCTTGGTCCGATGAAGCGGTAGGACGGTCGAGGTCGTCTCTAGACGAAGCCGTTTTTTACCCGGCGGCCTAGGTCGACCACGGCGCCGGCCGCGAGTCCCACGGCCAAGGCCCAACTCAGAATCGGCGCCGCGAGCAAAAGCGCGCCGCCGACCACGCGCAGCGACGACAGCGCGATCGCGACGGGCAGGCGTGGTGGCGGCCACCAGTCCTGTGCCGCCAAAACGGAAAGGGCGACGAAGGCTGCGAGTGCCGCTGCAAAAGCACCGGACAGCGACAGAGCCACTACGAAAGCCACGCCCCATAACACGGGTAGCGCCCATCCGGCCCGTTGCAGGGCGACCGCGCCTCTGGCAATCGGGCTCTGTTGCGCGGACGGCAGTGTCCGGCGTACTGGCAGGTGCAGCAATTCGTCGAACATGTAGGACGCCGAGGCGGCGAGGCAGAACGACAGCATGCCGAGCAGCGCCGCGAGCCAGGGCGCGACGTCCGCCGCATGCCCGTCGACGGCGAGCGGCAGGAGGACCAGAAGGTTCATCGGCCATCGCGCCGGCCGCATTGCCCGCAAGAAGTCGCTGAAATGCCGTGCCTCCGGTTCGAAGACGCGCGTCACGTTGGCGGAGCGCGTCGCGAACGCCCTGACCGGAGCCGCAGGGTTTACGACAATCGTCTCGCGCGCCTTGGAGAAGATCCACAGGTCGGCCAGATCGTCGCCGGCATAGTCGAACGCGCCGTTGCCGACCATCTCGCGAATTCTTTTCAGTTTGTTTTTGCCGCCCAGGTCGGTGACTCCGTCGGAGCCGATCGCCGCGTCGAACAGGCCGAGGTGCGCCGCCACGCGGTCGGCGACGCTTTGGTCCGCCGCCGTCGCAAGCACAATCGTTCGGCCCGCCGATTGCTGTTGGCGCAGATAGTCGATGAAGGCGTCGATATAAGGCAGGGTCTCGACAGCCGGCGTCGTGCGCGCCGCCACCTGCCGCTTGAGATAGGCGGTTCCGCGCAAAACCCAAAACGCCAGCAGGATGGCGTAGCCGAAGTTCCGGCGTATCAGATCGAACGCGGCCTCGGTGGAGATGTCAGTGCGGACCAGTGTGCCGTCGAGATCGACGAACAGTGGCACGGCATCGCCCGGCGGCGCTCCGATAGTGTCGCTATCCGGCGGTTGGCCCGCCGTCCGTTCGGTTTCCGGACCTGCTGAAATCGGTGGCCTTCCCGGCATCCCTGCCTGGTCGATGGCGCGAACGCCATTCGAGCCTAGAAGGTCATCCACCGATTGTCGACAGAGCCGGCGCGCCGGCTTATGTCGGTTTTGATTGTCGAGGAATTGCGTGAACGGACGCGAGAGGAAGGAAGGGGTGAGGGCGTGTCGAGGAAGACCGTTTTCAATGCCGGCTCGCCAGAAAGCCGTGGGGGCGCACTGAAACCGGTTACGACACATCGCCGGGTTCGCGGCTTATCGAACCCTCACCCCGACCCTCTTCCCTGCCTTGGGGAGAAGAGGGCTCCCTCCGTTCGACTGCCTCCCTATTGACCCTGGCCCAGCGAGTAACCCGCTTCGCCGTCGAACGTGAACAGTTGCTCGGTCTTGACGAAGTCGACGCCGCCGGCGTTCAGGTCGCGCAGCAGGTCGACGATCATCGCCTTGTTGAACTCCTTGCCCGATTTCGCCAGATAGCGGCAGCGCCAGTGGTCGGTGCAGAAGGTTTCCGGCAGACCGGCCGGCCAGACCTTGACCCCGCGATTGGTGATCATGGCCAGTTCGAAGGCCTGGTTATCGGAGCCCTGCATGGCTTGCGCCAGTTCCTCGACCGGCTTGGTCGAATGCACGAACACGTCGATGCCGACCATTTCCTTTTTCGCCGCCGGGCGCTTCGTCGCCTGCGGCACCGCAAACGGTTTGGCGTCCGCCTGATAGGAGACCGGTTGCAGACTGGTCGGCTTCTGGCCCAGGCGCTCGATGATCGCCCTGGCGAACGCGTCCGTGCCGACTTTCTCTTCGGATACGCCTTCCTTGAAGATGTCGTAGGTGTGGACGCCGTCCTCGATCGTCTTCAGCCAGGCGTTGTGCACCTTCTCGGCCACTTCCGGCTGGCCGATATGGGCCATCATCATCACCCCGGCCAGCAGCAGGCCGGACGGGTTGGCGACGTCCTGGCCGGCGCGGCGCGGCGCGGAACCGTGGATCGCCTCGAACATCGCGCAGTGCTCGCCGATATTGGCCGAGGGCGCCAGGCCGACGGAGCCGGCGATCTGGGCGGCCACGTCGCTCAGCACGTCGCCGTAGAGGTTCGGCATCACCACCACGTCGAAGGCCTCCGGCGTGTCGGCCAGCTTGGCGGCGCCGATATCGATGATCCAATGCTCGTTCTCGATCTCCGGATAGTCGGCCGCGATCTCGTCGAACACCTTGTGGAACAGCCCGTCGGTCAGCTTCATGATGTTGTCTTTGGTGAAGCAGGTGACCTTCTTGCGGCCATGCGCCTTGGCGTATTCGAAAGCGTAGCGCACGATTTTCTCGCAGCCGGGCCGGCTGATCAGCTTCAGGCACTGATAGACCTCGTCGGTCTGCCGATGCTCGATGCCGGCATAGAGGTCTTCCTCGTTCTCGCGCACGATCACCACGTCCATGCCCGGATGCTTGGTCGCCACGAACGGTTGGTAGGCCGCGCAAGGGCGGACGTTGGCGAACAGGCCGAGCGACTTGCGCACGGTGACGTTCAGGCTCTTGAAGCCGCCGCCTTGTGGCGTCGTGATCGGCGCCTTGTAGAAAACCTTGGTGCGGCGGAGGCTGTCCCAGGCGTCCGGGGTGATGCCGGCCGTCTCGCCGGCGAGGTACACCCGCTCGCCGATATCGATCGGCTCGATCGAAATGTTGGCGCCCGCGGCCATCAGCACCTTCAGGCTGGCATTCATGATTTCCGGGCCGATGCCGTCGCCGAAAGCGACCGTCACCGGGACGGTTCCTGCATCCGTCGCGGCCGTCCGCATCGCCGAGATTTCTTCGAGATCTATGGTCACGTTCATGGTCGGTGCTCCCCTCAGCCGCTAACTTCCTTTGAAAGATAGGGGGTGGGCGGAAATTGTTGTAATTAATTCAACGGCTATTTATCATTGTAGTTTGCAATGATAGCCGCAGCCAACATCGACCCCGATCTCTTGCGTGCCTTCGTGACCGTTGTCGAATGCGGCGGGTTTTCGCGTGCCGCCGAACGGCTGATGCGCGGCCAGTCGGCCGTCTCCCTGCAGATCAAGCGCCTGGAGGAGCAGCTCGGCGCACGGCTGCTGGAGCGGAGCCCTCGGCATATGTCGCTGACCAGCGAGGGCGAACTGATCCTGGACTACGCGCGGCGTATCCTCAGCCTGAACGACGAATTGGTCTCTCGCGTCAAGGAACCGGAGCTGACCGGTGTCGTGCGGCTCGGCGCGCCGGAGGACTTTGCTACCAGCCATCTGCCCAACGTCCTGGCGCGGTTCGCCCGCAGCTATCCGCAGGTCGCCCTGGAAGTGATCTGCGAATTGACCCTGGATGTGCTTGAGCGGTTTCGCGCCGGCGGTCTGGACATCGCCCTGGTTAAGCGGGAGCCGGCGGCAACCACCGGCGGCATCCGCGTCTGGCGCGAACCGCTGGTCTGGATCGCCGCCGACCGGCAGATCGCCGATACCGACGAACCGCTACGGCTTGCAGCCTCGCCCAGGCCCTGCGTTTACCGCAAGCGGATGACCGACGCGCTCGACCGGCATGGCCGGCCGTGGCGCATTTCATACACCTGCGGGTCGCTGGCCGGCACCCACGCCGCTGTCCGGGCAGGGTTGGGCGTCACGGTTCTGCCCAAGGAAATGGTGCCGTCGGACCTGACCATCCTTAACGACCAGGCGCTCGGCCTGCCGGATCTGGAGGATACCGAGATGGCGCTGATCGAAGCGCCGCAGCTTAGCCCCGCCGCGTCCCGCTTGACCGAATACATCGTCCGCGAACTGGAGCATGCCGGTTGAGGGCCGCGCCGGCCCGTCAGCTCTTGTCAAAGGCCTGTTTTTTTCGCCGGACTGAGCAGATCCGCCAGACGGTTTGAACTCACGGTCAAGTGGCTCCGCAGGGTGTCGGCCGCCCGTTCGCCGTTTCGGTCCCTGCTGTGCTGCAGAAGCGCGCGGTGTTCGGCCTGCGACGTTTCGGCATAGTCCAACTGGGAAAGCACCAGCCGAACCATTCGATCCAGGTGTCGGTACTGCGCTTCGACCATCGTGTGCAGGCGGGTTCCCTGCAGCGGCGCATAGAGCGTCAGATGGAATCGGCGGTTCAACTCGCCCAGCTTCGCGACGTCCGGTTCTTTGTCGATTTCATCCAGAATTTCCTCTGCCCGGTCCAATGTCGCATCGTCGATCCGCGACACTGCCTTCGAAATGGCATGGCATTCCAGCAGCACCCTGATCTCGAAGATCTCCAGGATCTCCCCGGGCTCGATTGCGGCGACAACGGTGCCGCGATGCGGGAAGAACTCGACCAGTCCTTCGGCTTCCAACTGCCGTAGCGCTTCGCGTATCGGCATCCGGCTGACGCCGAAGGTGCTCGCCAGATGGTCCTGGCGAATGGTTTCGCCGCCGGCCAACGTCCCTTCGATAATCGCCTGCCGCAGCGTCGCGGTCACCATTTCCGTAATCGTGCGATAGCGAGGCCGGGCTTGTTCGACCAGCGTCTCCAACGTTCTCATCGACCGGCCCGCCCTTCGCCGGGGCACTGCAGGGCCCTGTGTTTCGTACTTCCCATCATATTGAAACTATTGCACATATCTCAGATTGGATCCAATATCCATATTTAGACCGTGCATTTGCTCACTTGGAGAAAAGCCATGCTCGCCAAACGTCTTGAAGCCATCACCGGCATTGGGCTGGACCGTGTCGCGGCGGCGGCGGGCGACGATCCGGACGTGTTGCGGCTTGAGAATCTGGACACCGATATTCCGATCCCGTCGATTTCTCTCGAGGAGACGCGTCGTGCGATTGTCGACGACGCGAGCAATAGCTGGCTGCCGCTCACGGGCCGCGACGAACTTCGGCATGCCGTGGCCGGTCGCCTCTCCGCGCAGACCGGCGCCGATTACGATCCCGCCACCCAGGTTGTCGTCACCTGTGGCGGCATGGAGGGGTTGCTGAATGTATTATTGGCGCTGATCGATCCGGGAGACGAGGTGATTGTGACCGACCCGACCTACGCGGGGATGATCAATCGCGTGCGGTTGGTTGGCGGCCAGCCGGTCTTCGTCCCGTTTCGGCCGACCGGCGAAGAATGGCGCCTTGACCTTGACCGGCTTGCCGATGCGGTCTCGCCTGAAACCCGCGCGGTCTTCGTCATGAACCCGTCGATGCCCTCCGGCGCGGTTCTGAACGGTGCGGAGTGGCGAGCGATAAGCGAACTTTGCGCGCGGCATGACTTATGGCTGATCTACAACGCGGCGATGGAACGCATCCTGTATGACGGTCGTAGGTATATCCATCCGGCGTCGCTCGACGGCATGGCCGAGCGAACAATCACCATTGGCTCCGCCTCGAAGGAGTTCCGCATGATTGGCTGGAAAGTAGGTTGGGTCGTCGGGCCGCGCTCCGTGATGGACGCGGTAGCGACTGTTCATATCTACAACACGGCTGATGCCGTGGGCGTCACCCAAATGGCCGTGGCGGCGGCCCTCGTCGCGACGGAAGAGCAGTCCGGCGTTGCCGCGGCGGTTGCGGAATGGGAGCGCCGGCGCGACGTCATCGTCGACGAATTGGCCGGTTTCAAGGTTCACCCGGCCGCCGGCGGTTGGTCGATGTTGCTGGATGTGGGCGACCTCGGCCTGACATCCGTGGATGCATCGGACCGGCTGATGAAGGGAGGAAAGATCGCCGCGACCTACATGCGCGATTGGGGCCTGGAATACGGCGACCGCTACGTCCGCCTCGTCTTCAGCAACGAGCCGGTCGCGCGGCTTGCCGGCATCGGCGACCGCGTCCGCAAGGCGTTCGGATAGCGATGGAAACATCCACAATTCTTGCCTATTCGCCGATTTGCATGCGCCGCGCTCCCGTGGCCTAATTCAGGTGATTCAAAAAAAGACACTGGGAAGAAACGCCATGGCTATTACCGTATGTCCGGTCACGCCGGGCTTCGCGGCGGAGGTTGGCGACGTCGACCTGTCCCGCCCGCTCTCATCCGAAGACGAAAACGCGATCAAGCAGGCGTTTTGGGATTACGCGGTTCTGATTTTCCCTGAACAGAATCTGGAGCAGGAACAGCATCTGGATTTCGCCAAGCTGTTCGGTCCGCTGGAGACGACCATCGGCGTTTACCGGTCCGACACGCCGCTTCGCGTGCGCGAGGATATCGCCGACGTCTCCAATCTGAATTACAAGAACGAAGTCTGGGGCAAGGACAGCCGGCTGCGGCAGTTTCAGATGGGCAACCGCCTTTGGCACACCGATTCATCGTTCAAATACCTGCCGGCCCGCGCGTCCCTGCTGTATTCGAAGAGCATCCCGCCGGTCGGCGGCCACACCGAATTCGCCGACATGCGCGCCGCCTACGACGCGCTGCCCGACGATATGCAGGCCAAACTGGAAGGCCTGGTCGCGGAGCATTCGATCTTCAATTCCCGCGCCCGGCTCGGCTTTTCCAACTTCTCCGATGAAGAGCGGAAGAACATGCCGCCGGTGCCGCAGGTAATGGTGCGCACGATACCGGAATCCGGCCGCAAGTCGCTTTATGTCGCATCCCACGCCGGCCGGATCTTCGGCATGGATGACGAGGATGGCCGCGCCCTGATCGACGAGTTGGTCGCCCACGCCTCGCAGCGGCAGTTCGTCTACACCCATCGCTGGCGCGTGCACGACCTGGTGATGTGGGACGACCGCTGCACCATGCACCGCGGTTCCGAGTTCGACGACCTGCGCTGGAAGCGCGATATGCAGCGCGCGACCGTCGCCGATGTGGCGAATACATGCGAGCAGGCCGGCATCGCCGTCTCTGGGCTTGCCCAAACCGGGTAAGCCGGCCGCATGCCCCAGGCCCTGTCCCGCCGCCGAGCGCTCGTCGCCGGCGGTTGGTCCGCTCGGCTGTCGCGTTTGATGTATCTCAAATCAAGCTGATCCGATCCGGTGTATTGTTACCGTTAGCCGTTGCGAAGAGGGGGCATCGGCCCCCTGGGTAGCGGCAGTCCGTTGCCCGTTTGCCGCGACGCGACCTTGCATACAGACAATGGAGGCCGAAAAATGTTCGAGCGTCCGTCGTTGATGACCCGCATTGCCGTCGGCAAAACCGTCGGCTTCATCATCGGGCTGATCGGGTTCTTTACGTTGCCCTATTTCGCGCCCGAGGCCGGCTGGATGGTCCGGTGGGGAATTCTGCTCTGGTACACCACGCTCGGCGCGCTGATCGGCGTGTTCGGTGTGTTCAACTGGCACCCGATCCTGAAACTGCCGATGCCCTGGTGGTTCCGCGCGCCGTTGCTTGGCGCTTGGATGAACTTCGTGCTGACCTTCTTCGCCTTCGATACCATGCAGACGATGATGATCGCCATGTTCGGCGCAGACGGTTGGCTGACGTCGCCGTTCTGGTTCACCGCCGAAGGCGCGCTGGTTGGCCTGGTGATCGGCTTCTGCGCCACGAAGTTGGGTGGCGAGGGCAAGGAGACGGTCGCGGCTTAGCCGCGATAAAGCCGGTCTTCCAGGTCCTGAATCAGGGCCAGGTACTGCTTTTCCAGGGCCGACAGGCGTCGGTTCAGGGTCTGCACCTGGCTGAAGTTCCAGGCGGAGACCGCGACGATCATCAACAGGATGGTGATCGTCGCCGGATTCAGGAATGTCATTGTTGCACCCTTAGACAAACCCTTCTTCCGGGTGGCTGGCGTTGACCAGATCGATCAGGAACACCGTCGGCAACTGTTGGGCGTCGTCGTAGTTGTGATACTCGGACAGTGCCGTATTCAGTGCGTCCTTGCGCTGTGCGTCGTCCGGCTGCTCGTCGTACGCCAGCCTGGCCTTTTCCAGGTAATCGTCGTCGTCGGCAAGGTCGTGCAGCCGCCCCGCCAGCCGCGCCAGCGCCTGCCTTTCGGGGCCGGCGGATGCCGCCCCGGCCGCCGTCGCGATCGCCTTGATCAGATAGTCCTTGAACTCGGAAGGTTGCATGGACCCGCGCTCCTCGGCTCCGTTGAACGTTGTCCTCGAGAGTGCGCGTAGCGTCGCGCCGGCGCGTTGACCTGGGTCAAGCTCGATGCCTAGGCATTAGGAGAGTCATCGCGAGGCCCGAAGGACCGCGGCGATCTGGAAAACACAGCGCTCGGCCCTTCGAGATTGCTTCGCTCCGCTCGCAATGACAGCCGGGGAGGCTGGCTGTGTAATCAAGCCGCCGCCGGCGTCTCCTCGCGGTAGATCGGCGGCTTGCCGGTGACGCTAACCCGCCAGAGCACGCGTCGGTCGGTCTGATCCGTTGCCGGCTTCTGCACCTGCGCCTTGTGCAGGGTCTGGAAGGTGTCCCAGGCGGCCACGTCGCCGATCTCGTAGTCGATCTGGCTGTGGTACTTGTCCTGGATGCAGTGATGCGCCAGTTCGTCCAGCAGCGCGATCGCCTCGTCCTCCGGCCAGCCGACGATGCCGAACGATGAACCGGCGCAGCCGTAAAGCGCCTTGCGGCCGTTGACGTGGTGGCGGCGGACCAGCGGCATGATCACATTGCTCACCCGCTTCTTCTGGTCCTCGGTCAGCCGCTCGGCCGAGGTCGGTGAATTCTCGTCCATGTCCCAGCGGTTGCCGTAATGGTGGACGACCTTCAGATCGTCGATCTTCTCCTTCATCGCCTGCGGCAGGTCGTCGTAAGCCGCGACGCAATCCATGAACTCGGTCGGGCAGCCGCCCGCCGGTTTCTCCAGCGCATAGACGATGGTGGAACTGTTCGGCGGGTCTTCGTAGGCGACGTCAGTATGCCAGAACGCCGCGCCCTCGTAGACGCCGAGCGGCCGTCCGTCCTCGAACACGTTCGACAGCATCAGGATCGCCGGATGGCCGCGAAGCCTCAGGTGATCCAGGAAATGCGGCCGCTGGTCGCCGAACGCTTTTGTCACTCGGTCGAAGTCGTCGAAACTGAGATCCTGGTTGCGCAGCCGGATCACTTTGTGCTCGTGGAAGATCTTCAGCAGCGCCCGGGCCGATTCCGGTTCTCGGATATCGCGCAGGTTTACGCCCTCGACCTCGACGCCGAAGGCGCCGTCCAGCGGCTTCGTTCGGATCATTATCGTTTCCTCCCCTGAATTGCGTGCGGGTTGTTGCATGCTTCGAGACGGCTTCCTATCAAGCGGAAGCGGGATCTCGACGCATGCTCTCCCTTAAGTCGATCTCGACTTCATACGTATAACAATCCGCTCGAAGATAGAGATGCGTCACCGCCAGAACCGTGTCATCGTCGGCGCGGTAAACGTTCTCGACGAAGAACAGCGCCTGACCGAAGCCGGTCGCCAGCAGACCGGCCAGTTCCAGGTCGGCAGTCACCGCTTCGACGCGCTGCGCCATGCGCTTCAAGGGAATGTCGTCCCGTGCCGAGACGGTCTCGACGAAGCCGCGTCCGCCGGCGAATGTCGCCGCTTCGATCCAGGCGAACCGGTCCGGCGCGCCGTAATTGACGTGATAGGAAATCGGTTGTCCGTCGCGGTAGCGGAGCCGGCGCATCCGCCAGGCCGCGGCGCCCGCTTCCAGCCCCAGCAGGGTGCAGACCCGGGCCGGCGCCCGGGCGGTTTCGATATCCAGCACCCGCTGCTCTACGGGGAAGCGTTTCGCGCCGGCGGAGTTGAGCCATTCGCGGAAATCGCCGGTGATCCGGATCGGCACGCGGTCGGCTTCCGGTTTCGGCGTCACGATGGTGCCGACGCCGCGGCGGCCGACCACCCGGCCCTCGCGCGACAATAGGTCCAGCGCCTTGCGGATGGTGATGTTGCTGACGCCGAAGCGCTCCTCAAGCGCCTGCGCCGTCGGCAGCCGCTCGCCGGCGACGTAAAGCCCGCTCGCGATGTTGGCGCGCAGGGTATCGGCGATCTGCCGGTAATGGGGAACGGCCGCGTCCATCCATCCGCCTTTCTCGTATGTTCGTATATTTATATACGAATTAGGCGGGCGCGACAATCCGGTAGGGCGCCGCACTCGGGAATCGCTAGCGGCCGAGCGCGAATTGGGCCCGGAATGTCGACGGCGTCAGCGCCGCGTGGCGCTTGAACTCTCTGGTGAAATGCGCCTGATCGGAGAACCCGCAGGCATAGCCGATCTCCGCCGCCGTGCGGTCCGAGGTGCCGAGCAGCGTCGACGCGGCGGCCAGCCGCGCCTCGGCCAGCAGGCGGGAGAAGTTGGTTTGCTCTTCGCCAAGCCGGCGTTGCAGGCTGCGTGTCGAGACGCCGAAACTGTCGGCGAGGTCGTGCAAGGCCCAACCGCGGCCCGGGTCGGCGGCGATCCGCTCGCGCGCCGCCACCGCCCAATCCGTCCCGGCCGCGGGCGGTGAGGGCGGCACTATCGGCCGCCGGACCGACGACCAACGGATCTCCCAGCAGGACACATCGCTCGGGTAAGCCGTGTCCCGCCAGTCTCCGCGCTGCAAGCGCCAAGCCGTATCGCCAGGGAGCCGGGCCCGCACATCTTCGGCCCCCACATAGTCGATCAGCGCGATCAGCAGTCCGAACACCAGCAGGTCCTCCGCCGGTTGCGGCGGCGGGTGCGGTTTGAGCGCGACGTGCCGCAACACCAGTCGTGCGGTGTCCTGCACGACAACCTGCGTGCGATGCCGCGAATGGACGAAGCGCTCCAGACGTTGCCAGCGGGCGAGAAGATCGGTGGGGTTGCGAGCGAGGCCGAGCGCGACCATGGCCGGTTCCTCCGGCGCGCCGCGCACCGCTTCGCCGATCCTGAGCAGGACGGTTGGCCCATGGGTTTCCAGAAGTGTCTGGGCCAGCGTTCGCTTGTCGCGTAACGCCACATGCGCCGCCGACGGCGCGTCGGCGTCGGGCGGCGTCAGGCCCTGCCGTTTCAGGCCAAGATGGATCAGCCGCATCATCGCGGCGGCTGCGAAGTCTTTCATGACTCCGAGGCTATCAGGTCCGTCGGCGTGACCGGAAGCCGCGCCGGCCTGACGCCGGTGGCGTCGCGGATGGCGTTCAGGATCGCGCCGGAGGCGGCGACGATGGCGGTCTCGCCCGCGCCCGTCGGCGGTTCGTCACTTTCGACGAGCAGGATGTCCATTGGCGGTACCTGGTCGATCGACGGGATTGGCGAGTCGGCGAACGTTTCCGCCGCGACGCGGCCGTCGGCCACCGGCAGCCGGTCGGTCAGCGCCATGCCCAGGCCCCAGACCAGATTGCCCTCGCATTGCGCGCGTACCTGGTCGGGATTGATGACGCGCCCGCAATCGTGCGCGCACCACAGCCGTTCGACCCGGACGTCGCCGTCGCTTACCGTTACGTCGGCAACGACCGCCGCATAGCTCGTCTCCTTATAGATGCCGCAGGCGATCCCACGGCCCTTGCGAGGTTCGTTCCAGCCTGCCGCGGCGGCAGCCTGTTTCAGCACGCGGGCAAGCCGCGGATTGTCGATATGCGCCAGCCGGAACGCCACCGGGTCTTCGCCTGCACGGCGCGCGCACTCGTCCATCGCGCATTCGATGGCCAGCGCGTTCGGTCCGGCGCCGAGGCCGCGCCATGGCCCGGTCAGCACCGGCAGCCGCTCCAGGTCGTGTTCGATCCGCCGGCTGGCGATGCGATAGGACGGGATCGCGCCGCGGGCGGCGCCGCCGTCGCCGATAAAGGTCGTCAGGCTCTGCATCCAGGGCGGCAGTCCGGCGTTGGTGAAGAACACATGCGTGGTCGCGAAGGCGTGCCACCAGTCCTCTACGCGGCCGTCCTTCAGCCTTGCGCGAACCCGGTGGCTGGAGGGCGGGCGGTGGAAACCCTGGCGAAACTCCTGGTCCCGCGTCCACTGCACCTTGACGGCGCGCCCCGCGGCCCGCGCCAGCACGGCGGCTTCCAGCTCGACCGTGCAGAGCGTTTTGCCGCCGAAAGCGCCACCGACACGTTGGGCGTGGACCACCACGTCTTCCGCGTCGAGCCCGAGTCTTCGAACCATCACGTCACGAATGTAGAAGATGTCCTGCGAGCCGACCCAAAGCTGCAAGCCGTCGCCGTCGAATTCCGCGACGGCGGCGCGAGGCTCGATCGGGGCATGCGCGCCGAGCGGCACGTCGATGCGCAGATCGACGTCCCAGGGACCGTTGCGGTCGACCGACTCGCCGACCAGCTCGTGCGACAGCGCGCCCTTGGCGAGGCGCCTGTCGATATCGATGGCGCGCTCGATGTCCGTCGCTTCGAAACCGCCGTCGATCTCCCATTGCACGTCCAGTGCAGCGGCGATGCGGTCCAGCGCGCCCGGCGTCTCGGCGACGATGCCGAGGCCGTCGCTCTTGCCCTGCCGCAGCAGCGGGTCCTCGACGAGTTTGACGAAGCCCGGCACCGCCCGCGCCGCGCTTTCGTTCCACGCGGCGGGCCGCGACGCCAGGTCGGGGGAGGCGGGCGCGCGCAGCACACGGGCGAAAGCCATACCCGGTCGGCGCATGTCGGCCGCATAGACCGGCGCGCCAAGGACGATTGCATCGGCCTGTTCCAGTGGCACCGGTTTGCCGACGTAACGGGCATCTTTCGCGAAAGCACGCAGCGCGCTCATCGGGCGCGGCTCGGCGGTGAGCGTGCCGCCGGTCCGTCCGGCCGCCACAGCGTCCCGCAGCGTCGCGCAGGCCTGCGCCAACGGCAGCGCGAAATCCTTCACCGACTCGCTGCCGACGGTCGCGCGCACCCGCTCGATGTCGCCGGTGGCGGCCAGTTGCAGGTCTACCGCGTCCCAGTCGACGCCGAGTTCGTCGCAGGCGATCTGTTTCAGCGCCGTGGCGATGTTCTGGCCGATCTCGGCACGCGGCAGCGACAGGACATAGCGGCCGTCCCGGTGACGGATCCAGCCGAGCGCGGTTTCCGGCGTCGGGTCCGGCCGCTTCGGAATGACGGGCAGCGAACAGCCGGCCAAAAAGGTGACGGTAAGCCCCGCGCCCAAGCCGAGGAACGTCCTGCGTTTCATCCGAACGTCCGGCATCAGCCCGTCTCCGCCGCCCGATGGATCGCCCGGCGGATGCGCTGCTGCGTCCCGCAGCGGCAGAGGTTGCCAGCCATCGCATCGTCGATCTCGGCGTCACTCGGTCGGGCGCTGCGTTGCAGCAGCGCGACCGCCGACATGACCTGACCCGCTTGGCAGTAGCCGCATTGCGGCACGGCCTCGTCCAGCCAGGCGCGCTGCACCCGATGCGGCCGTCCGTCCTTCGCGGCCAGCCCTTCGACGGTCACGATGTCGCGGCCCACCGTGTCCTCGACGCCGATCAGGCAGCTTCGCTCGGCTTCGCCGTCGACCAGCACCGTGCAGGCGCCGCATTGCCCGACGCCGCAGCCGAACTTGGCTCCGACCAGGCCGAGATGTTCGCGCAGCACGGCAAGCAGGGTTTCCGCCCGCCATTCCGGCGGAATCGCATGCGGGCGGTTGTTGACCTTGAGTTCCATGGCGGCCTCCGGCGACGTGAAGATAGGTCGCATATAGGCCGCGCCGCGAAGCGCGTCTTGAATTATCGCGCCAAAACGCCGGCTCGCTACGGTTGGTTGCGCAGGATCGAATAGGCGCGCAGCTTGTCGCGGTACCGGCTCATGCTGTGATACTTGTCGATGCGCTGCGCCTTGTTCTGATGGCAGCTCGCGATGAAATGCAGCAGCCGCCTGAGGTTGGAAACCGCGAACTCGACCCGCAGCGTCGGATAGTCGCCTTTCGGGCCTGGCACCGCGTCCGTCAGGTAGCGCATATAGCCGTAGTGCCGGAACTTCTGGACCTTGATCAGCCGGTCGACGACCCAGTCGATGGCGCCCCAGAAGGGAAACAGGGAGCCCAGGGCGCGCAGCACCGATTTCGTGACGTTGATGGTGATGCCGGCCGGTGGCACGAACGGCACGGGATCGGCGACATTGACGACCCGGTAGATCGGCGTCTTGAACTTGTCGATCAGGCCCTGGTCGCCGACCCGCGGCGCGCCGAAGGTGTAGCAGGCGGCCAGCCGGTCGGAGCTTTGGTACCAGGTGGCGACGACGGCAAGGGCGCCGCCCAGCGAATGCCCGGCGATGTAGAGCGGCAGGTCCTCGTAGCTCTTCAGACGATCCGCAATATCGTCGTGCACCGACATGTAGGCGTCGTGGAAACCCTGATGCATGTTGCCGAGGATGCCGCCGTTCTGCGTGCGGATCGGCACCGGCGTGATGTCGATATTGGTCAGCCAGTCCTTGATCTGCTTGGTGCCGCGGAAGCAGATCACCGCCATGCCGGTGCCGGTATTGTCGCGCCGGCAGGCGACGAAGCCCTGCGTGTCGGTTTTGGCGTCGAACAGCGGGGCCCCGCCCGCCAGCTCGAAGCCGCCGACTTCCAGGGCGGCGGTCAGCGCCCGGTTGGATGGCGCGCCGTCCGCCGCGCCCAGCTTCAGATCGGCCAGGTATTGCTGCAGCCCGCTCAGGCGTTTGGCGATGTCCGACTGGTCGGTTAGTTGCGCCAGTACGCCGGCCAGTTCGAGGATCCGGCTGTCCGATTCCTCGTCCAACTCGACATAGGCCAGGTCGGCAAGGATCGCCATGATCCAAGCGGTCCTGTCGCTGTAGGCGGCCCGCTTCACCGGTATTTTCAGTTGCTCGAGTAACTGGAAGTCTCGGTCGGTATCTAAGCTCATCGTCAGCCCCCTTTTTTATCCGGCCCGCTACGCCCCAACGTGAACAGTGAGGCAAGAGCCGCGCCCGTCTGTGAGTAATTTCACACGCGTGCCCCGTGTGCCGATATACAAACCATCTAGGCGGAGAGTGGCGTAGAAGAAGCCGCCGGGTGGGGAGCTTCTTGTCGTGGACGGTTTCGTTCTGGAACTCGTGGCTGGCGACAGCTGGCTTGTCCATGTTGCGGCGCTGTTACAGGTGTTCGGCCTTTTGCTGCGCAGGCAGTTGATGCTGCGCCTGTTCGTGCTTGCCGGCAGTATCGTCTACATCGCCTACTTTTACTTCCACGCCATCGGGCCGATGTGGGCGCCGATGTTCTGGAGCGCCGTTCTGGGCGCGGCCAACGTTTTCGGCATTACCCGTCTGATTCTGGAGCGCATGCACTTCCGGCAGTCGGCGGACGAACGGGATTTCCTGCGCATGCTCAAAGTGCTGACGCCCGGCGAGTCGCGCCGGCTGATGCGGCTTGCGCGCTGGCGGGTGGCCGAGGAGACGACGAAACTGACGCAGGAAGGCCGGTCGGTGGATCGCCTGTACTTCGTGCTCGACGGGCAGATCGACATTGTCAAGACAGGTAAGTCGTTCTGCATCCGCCCGGGCGTCTTTGTCGGCGAGATCGCCTTTCTTCTGAATACGCCGGCTTCCGCCACGGTGTTTGTCGCGCCGGGGGCCAAATATATCGAGTGGTCGGCCGAGAGCCTGCGCGACCTGATCCATCGCATCCCGAGCCTGCGCGCCACTATGGAACGTCTGTTCAACCAGGAACTGGCTCGCAAAGTGGCGCATTCATGGGGAGTGTAGGGCCGGCCGGCTGGGTTGGATCGGTTGGCTCGCCTGTGCCATGCTTGACGTCTCACCACGTGAATGGCGACACCATGCAGCAATCCTCCCCCGGCACGGCCGACGACCTGCGTACGATCGGACTGATCGGGCTGGCGCACGGTCTCAGCCATTTCTTTCAGTTGGTGTTGCCGCCGCTGTTCATCTTCATGATCGCCGAGTTCGACGTCAGCTACACCGAACTGGGCGCGGTGATGACCGTGTTCTTCGTCACCTCCGGCTTGGCCCAGGCGGCGGCTGGCTTCGTGGTCGACCGGTTCGGCGCGCGGGTGGTGCTGATCGGCGGCCTTGCCATCTATTGCACGGCCATTCTGCTGTTCGGCCTGCTGCCGTCGTTTTGGATGTTCGTTCCCGTGGCGATGTTGGCCGGCCTCGGCAACAGCGTCTTTCACCCGGCGGACTTCGCCATCCTCAACGCCACCGTGAACCAGAGCAGGCTCGGCCGCGCTTATGGCGTGCACACCTTCGGCGGCAATCTCGGCTGGGCGCTCGCCTCCGCCTTCATGCTGCTGGTCGCGGGCTTCGCCGGCTGGCGTGCTGCTTTGTTCGCCGCCGCCGCGATCGGCTTTTCCGTTCTTGTGCTGCTGATCGCGAACTGGAATCGGCTGCGGGACGAGAGTCCCGATAAGTCAACGGCTGCCGCACCGGGTGCGCCGGCCAAAGGCCTGCTGCCGTTGCTGACGACGCCGGTCATGCTCTGCTTTGGCTACTTCCTGCTGCTCTCAACGGCGCTGATCGCGGTGCAGAATTTCCTGCCCGCAACCTTGAACGCGTTGCATCAGACGCCGCTTGCCGCGGCCGGCACGGCGCTTACCGGTTTTCTGCTCGGCGCCGCCGCGGGCGTCCTGGTCGGCGGCTGGCTGGCCGACCGGAGCCACCGGCACGACGCCGTCATCGCACTCGGCCTCGCCGCGTCCGCGTTGCTGTTCGTGCTGATCGGCGCGGCGGCGCTGCCGTTCGCGCCGCTAGTCGCCGCCGCCACGGCCGCGGGCTTTCTGTCCGGCGTCACCACGCCCTCGCGCGACATGCTGGTCCGCTCGGCGACGCCGCCCGGCGCGACCGGGCGGGTCTACGGCTTCGTCTACTCCGGGCTCGACGCCGGCTCGGCGCTGGCGCCGGTCACCATCGGCCTGATGCTCGACCATGGCGAGCCGCGCTGGGCGATCTGGCTGGTCGCGGCGATGCTGTTCGCCGCGATCTTCACCGCCGTCTCGATCCGCATTGGCGCCAGGCCCGTGGCCCAGGCCGCGGAGTAGGGCTCAGGCCGCCGGTGCCGCGTCAAGGCCGACGGCGGTTGAATCTATCCACGCCATGGGTAGCACGGGCTTATGATATTCGTATGACAGAGAAATGCGTCGCCGGTGCCTCTATCCTGCCGGCGGCACCGTCGCCTGCATCGACGGGCGGGCCGAGAACGCCTCGAACCAGGCGGCCAGCTTAGGGTGCCCATCGCGCCAGTTGTCACCGGGAAAGCGGAAGTCCAGATAGCCGAGCGCGCAGGCCGCGGATATCGTGCCGATGTCGACGGTATCGCCGAAGCTCTCCACTTCCGCCTCCAGCGCGTCGACGCCGCGCCGGATTTTGCCCTTCTGGCCGTCGATCCATTCCGGCCAGCGCTGTTCTTCCGGCCTCAGGAACGTCTCGTAGCGGGTGTTGACGCCGGCATCCAGAATGCCGTCGGCAAGCGCCTGGCGGCGCAACGCCGTCCATCGCGCGGCGCCATCCTGCGGGAACATCTTCGCGCCCTGGTGTTGAGTGTCCAGGTATTCGCAGATCACCCGTGAATCGAACAGGGTCATGCCGTCGCCCGTGGCCAGCGCCGGTATCTTGCCGATCGGGTTGGCGTCGTTCAGCGACGGGCTTGGATTGATCGGGGTGATATGGGCATCGACCTCTTCGACCCGATCGCTCAGGCCGGTTTCCATAACCAGAATGCGGACTTTGCGGACGAAAGGCGATGGAGCTGCGGAATACAGTTTCATTGTCGTCTTCCCTGTCGAATGAGCGGAGCGGCAGCCGCACGGTAGACCCGGCGCGGCGCGGCATCAAGGCGCCGTCCCGGGTCTACCGTGCGGCCGTTATTGGGTGCCGGTCAGAACCGGCAGGCAGCGTGTCTCGGCGTTGCGCGTCGCCAATGCCGTGCACAGGTCTTTCGCGGCGCTTTCGGTCTCGATCGGTCCGGCCTGAAGTCGATGCCAGACACCCTTTTCGGCGCCGAGGTCGGCGGCAATCACCCGCGTCTGCAAATCGCCCAGCAGATCTTCGGAGGTTGACCGAAGCGTGGCCCATTCCCGTTCGGCCGTCTTGGGCGACCGAAAGGCGCCGAGTTGGACGTGGAACGTTCGCCTGTTCGCCGGCGCGGTAGTTTGATCCTGTTGTGCGGCCGCGACGGCCAGCGCCTGCGGCGGTGCGCTTTCGACGTCGGGCGTGTCGGCCTCCGGCTCATCGGGAGTCCCGGCCGTCTCCGTTTCTATCTCGGCGTCCGCTGCCTCGGCCTTCAGCGCGGCGAGACGCTTGCCCAATTCGGCAAGTTCGGCTTCGCGCAGTCTTGTGCCGGTGGTCAGGCTGGTCAGGCGTTCGCGCGTGGCGGTTTCCTCCGCCTTGGCGACCGCGGCGGCGGCCAGGGCATCGTCGCGCTGCCGTTCGGCTTCGCGCAGCGCCGCCTGAGCCTGATCGCGAAGATCGCTCAGGTCTTTCAGTTCGGCCGCCTGGGCCGCCAACGTCTGCTGGACTTCGGTCAGGCGTGCGCGTGCGGCGGTTTCCTGTTGGGCCGCTTCGGCGTCGGTCTCCCGCGCCGTACGCTGAACCTCGGCGGTTCGCTGGTTCAGCGCATCCAGGTCCGCGGATCGTGCATCGACCGCCTGCGCCAGTTTCTCCAGCTCCGCCCGTTTGGATATCTGTTCCGACTTCAGCGCGTCTAGTGTCGTCTCGATGGCCTGGGCTTGCGTCTGCGCGTCGCTGAGCTCCGCTTCCGCAACTTTGCGGTTCTCCCGCAGCGAACTCAGTTCCGCTTCCTGCAGACTTATCGATCCGGTCAATGCTTCGATTTCGGCGCGTGCCGTTTTCCGTTCCAGGTCCGTGGCCAGCAGCGATTTCTTTATGGTCTCGTATTCCGCTTCGATGGCGATCAGGTCGCCCTGCACCTGGTCGCGGTCCTGCTGCAACGCGACCAGCGCGGTATCCAGGTCGGTGAGACGCTGGGCCGCGTTCTCTACTTGAGAGGCGAGCACGGACCGCTGTTCCCGGGTCTTCGTCACCTGCTCCGTCAGTTGCTCTCGTTCCTTCCGGCGTTCCGCCAACTCGGTCTCGATAGCGGCCACTTCGGCGCGGCGCTCGCTCGCGGAGCGGTCCAGATCCGTCAGTTCGGTGGTGGCCAAGGCGATCCGCTGTTCCAACGCTTGCCTGTCCCGGCCCAGGCGGCCGGTCTCCGCGCGAACCTGCCGCAATTCGTTTTCCATGCTCTTCAATGCCGCTGCCTGCGCGGCCGCGTCGTTGGTTGCCGCGGCCAGTTGTTGCTGCAGCTTGTCCCTGGCATCGCGCGCGGCCGTCAACTCCGCCGTCGCGCGCTCGCGTTGCTCGGCCAACGCGGCCAGTTCCGTGTCGGCGTCCGTGATACGCCGCTTCTTACTTTCCAGCGATTGCGCCGCCGCGTCATTTTCAGTTGTCAGACGGTCTCGGACTTGACTGGCGGAGTCGCGCTCGGCGCGTACGGTTTCCACCTCGGCGGTCAGCGTATCGCGCAGTTTCGCCAAATCGGTAACGTTGCGCTCGACTTGCTGCGCCTGCTCGGTGAGGCCGGCTAACTGGCTGGTTTTGGCTGCGGATTGCGCGGCAAGGTCTTCAAGCGCGGTACGCGCGGTGTCCCGTTCCGTTCGCAATGCGGCCAGGTCTTCCGCCGCCTTGTCGCGATCGGCGATCATTTCCGTCAACGCCGTCCGTGTCTTAGCAGCCTGCTCTTCCAAGGCCCGCAGGTCCTCGCGGCGCGGTTCGATGGCCGCCGCCAGGTTGGACAATGCGTCTTCGGCCGCCGCCCGGTCGGCACGGGCGGCTTTCGCCGCGTCGGCGGCTGACTGCCGTTCCTGCGCCGCGGTCGCCGCCGCCGTCTGGATGGCGGCCAGCTTTTCTTCCATCTGCCGAACCCGTTGCTCGGCTTCCGCCGCGCCGTTTCTGGCGGTTGCCAGGTCTTCCAGCGCCCGGTCGCGTTTCGCCAATACCGCCGACGTATCGTCCGCCACGGCCGCGCGGTCGGCATTTGCCTTTTCCAGCTCCGCCTCTGCCGTATCGATGTCGCTCTGCCTTGCGGCAACCTGCTCGGCCATCTCGTTGATCTGTTCCTCGAGCACGGTCAGCGTCTGCTGTGCGGCGCGCCGTTCCGCAATCGCCGCTTTGGCATCGGCCAACGCGGCGTCGCGGCCGGCCGTGGCGCTTGCAAGGTTGGCGCCCATCGCCGTGAGTTTCGCCTCCAGCGTTCCGATTTCGGCGCGTGCCGCGGTCTGTTCCGCGAAGGTCTTGTCGAGCGCCTGCCTGGCAATCTTCAAGCGCCCGTTCAGATCGCTCAGCTTTCGGTCGGATGCCGCCTCTGTCGTGGCGTCGCGCTGCGGCGGTGTCCCAAGCGGCACGACAACTTCCTGACCGCGGCTGTCGGCGACGGTTCCGCCATCGGTGTCCGACGAGCCCGGCGGCAACAGCAACCCGACGCCGAGACCGGCAATCGCCGAGACCGCCATCAGAATGATACCGGCCAATCGCGGTTGCCGCATCACGATCCTGGCAGGCAGCGCCATATCACTCTCCTCCAATCCGCCATGACCGGGGCGGGACACCGGCGCGGCGTTCCAGCGCCGCAGCCGTCGTTTTCTATAGGCGGGTTTAGCACAAATGCCGACATCATTCTGCGTCGCAGCGCGGGGCGGACGCCTCTCAGACCGCTCGGTTGCGGCTCGACTGTCCGGATTGAGTCGCACCGCGCCGTCTGAAGGGCGCTTTGATTCCGTTATAGAGTATCCAGGCCAGCACAATGCCGGCGCCGCCATAGGCCAGGCTGGTCGGGTCAAGCGGTAGGGCGGGTTGAAACGTCTGGAGCGTGCCGTCGGCGATCGCGCCGTCCAGGTGTTGCAGGAAGGCGATGGGTTTCGAAAACACCCCCGCGGCGCGAATCGCCTGGTCCGCCGCTTCCAGTTCGGCGACCCGGTCGGCGGCTGCCCGGGCGATTTCCTGCCGGGCGCCGCCGCCGGTCTCCAGGGCCCGCTGCAGGTTAAGGCGCGCTTCGTCGAGATGTCCGCCCAGGCGTTGCTGATACTGCTGGATAAAGGCCAACAATTGACTGGCCGTCAGGCCGGCTATCGCGGCTATCGCCACGCCGATCAGCGAATCAATCTGCCTCAGGATCCAGCCCAGCATCGTTTTCGCCTGCCCAATCGTCGTCGAGGAACCGTTGAAACTCGATCCGATAGCCGTTCGGGTCGCGCGCGAAGAAGCAATAGACCCTGAAGGTTTCCGACGCTTCCGGCGGACCCTCGGTCGCGACGCCAAGCGCGGTCAACCGCCGGTACCAGCCGTCGACGTCGGGGGTCACGATTGAGAAAACGACGCCGCGCGGCTCGCTTTCCCGTCCTTCGCGCACGCCACAGACGCCGACGAATCCGTTCGGCCCCGTCCGGTAGATGCGGCAAGGGCCCTGATCGCGGGCCAGTTTCAGGCCCAGGGTCTGCTCGTAGAACTGCCAGGTCGCCGCCGGGTCGTCGGCGTAGAGAAAGGTAATCTGCTGGTCGATCGGCGGATGAGCCTCGGTCGACAAGGTCAGTCCTTGCTTTCGACCGGCCCGCCGGCTTCTTTCCAGGCGGTAAACCCGCCGTCGATGTGGCTGACGTTGTCCAGGCCCATTTCCTGCACCGTCTTCGTCGCCAGCGCGGAGCGCCAGCCGGCGGCGCAGAAGAACACGAAGTGCTTGTCTGCGGCGAAGGCGTCGCGGTGATAAACGCAGGTGGGATCGACCCAAAACTCCAGCATGCCGCGCGGCGCGTGCAAGGCGCCGGGCACGGCGCCCTCCCGCTTCAACTCGCGGACGTCGCGAATATCGACGAACTGGGTATCTTCGCGGCCGTGCAGGTCCATGGCTTCCTGGACCGAAAGCGTTTTGACCTGCTGCATGGCCTCGTCGACCATTTGGGCGGCGGTCTTCGGCATGGTTTGCTCCTGCTGTTCTGGGGCACGAGGACGGCTCAATCGATCTAGCCGCCACGGTCCGCCGCTGTCAAGCGGCGCGCGGGGCCGGTTCAGTTGCCGTAGAACAGATCGTAGATGATGTAGGCGATGTCGCTCTCCAGCGGAAACGAGAGCATGCCCATCACCGAATAGCCCAGCAGCCAGGGCATCAGATAGAAGCGGATCATGAAGAAGAACCAGGCGACGTAGATCGGCACCAGCGAGTCGATCAGGAAACCCGGCGTTACCGGCTTGAACACCCGCAGGATCGGATTGGTGTACTTCACGAACACTTTCATGAAGAACCAGGGCGAATCTTCCGGCAGGAAGATGCCCATCGCAAAACGGCCGATCAGCGTCCACATGATCACGCCGAGGATGTAGTCGATGGCAATGACCCAGATCGGAAAGACGGCGAGTGGATCGGTCATCGGAACGGCGTTGTGGAGCGAAGTGGTGTTGTTGAAAGGAAAAGGGTGGCGGCGCGAACGCCGCCACCCGGGTTGAAGTTTCTTTCTCCTTCTGCGCTCAGTGCGCGGCGCCGAGGATCGTCTCGCCCGAGGGGATGCGAACCTCGTCCACCATCGCCTGCACCTCGGCGTCGGGCGCCTTGGTCATCAGGCTGACCGCGACCATGGCCACCAGGCTGACCGGCATGCCGATGATGCCGAAACGCAGGTGGTCGATGCCGAGCCATGGTGTGCCGCCATAGCCGCCGGGATAGACGTAGTACAGATACGCCGTGCCGGCGACGAAGCCGCAGATCATGCCGGCAATGGCGCCGGCCGCGTTCGCCCGTTTCCACCAAACCCCCAGCACAAGAGGGAAGAACAGGCCGGAACAGGCGAAGCAGAAGGCCCAGGCCACCGCCCCCAGAATGCCGGTGAGCTGCAGACTGGCGATCAGCGCCGCGAGGATGCCAATGCCGAGCAGCAGCACGCGGGCGACGATCAGACGCAGCCGCGTGTCGGCCTTTGGATCGATGATCTTGTAGTAGAGATCGTGGCTGAGCGCGTTGGCGATGGCCAGCAGCAGGCCGTCGGCCGTCGACATGGCCGCGGCCAGGCCGCCGGCGGCGACCAGACCCGAGATCACATACGGCAGGCCGGCGATTTCCGGCGTCGCCAGCACGACGATGTCCGGCCGCATGAAGAACTCGTTGAGCTGCAATATGCCGTCACCATTGCCGTCCGCCAGGAACAGCATGCCGACGCTCTCCCAGTTCTGGATCCAGGCCAGGTTCCTCACCGCCTCGAAGGACTGCCCGATGATCGCCGTAGGCAGCGTCGGGTCGAGCAGCTGCAGCTTCGTCAGCGTGGCAAGCGCCGGCGCCGTGAAGTACAGCAGGAAGATGAAGAACAGCGAGAAGGCCACCGACTTGCGCGCCGCGCGTACCGACGGCGTCGTGAAGTAACGCATCAGGATATGCGGCAGCGAAGCCGTGCCCGCCATCATGCAGAGCGCCAGAGTGACGAACTTCCACGAGTCGAGGCCGCCCTGCGGGTCGTTGTGCGGCGTCTGCAGGATCCGCACGCCGCCCGGCGCGCCTTCGGCCGCCGGTGCGGTGCCGAGGCCGATCAGGGCCTCCAGTTCCTGGATGCGGGCCACCGCGTCGCCGTACGAGAAGTGCGGGATGAGGCCGAAGTCCTGTTTGTTGGACATCCAGATCACCGGAACTAGGTAGGCGACGATCAGCACGATGTACTGGGCGACCTGGGTCCAGGTAACCGCGCGCATACCGCCCAGCATGGAGCACAGCAGGATGCCGAGGAGGCCGATCCACACGCCGAATTCGAACGGGATCAACAGGGCGCGCGCGGCGATGGTGCCGGAGGCGTTGATCTGCGCGGTCACGTAGGTGAAGGAGGCGACCACAAGGACGATCACCGCGCAGAAGCGGGCGGTGTTGCCGCCGTAGCGGGTGCCGATGAAGTCCGGCACGGTGTAGCAGCCGAACTTGCGCAGATACGGCGCCATCAGCGAGTTGACCAGCACGTAGCCGCCGGTCCAGCCGACGATGAAGCCGAGATAGCCGTAGCCGCCGAAGTAGATCCCGCCGGCCAGCGCCACGAACGAGGCGCCGGACATCCAGTCCGCCGCCGTCGCCATGCCGTTGTAAACGGCCGGCACTTCGCGTCCGGCCACATAGTAGGCCTCGACCTGCATGGTGCGCGACAGAAAGCCGATCAGGGCGTAGATCGCGACCGTGAAGCCGACGAAGAGAATGCCGATCGTGGCGGCGCTGACCCCGAGTTGCTCGAGGATCGCCATCAGGATGATGAAGACAACGAACCCGCCGGTGTACAAGGCGTATACGCGGCCGAGATTGTCGATAAAGCTTCCTTTGATCATTCGCTGCCCCCCTTATTCCTCGCCGACGCCGGCTTCGTCGTCGATTACGTCCTGCCGCCAGTTCTGGAAGAAGATCAGCAGTACGAAAACGATCAGCGAACCCTGCACGATGAAGTAGTAGCCGAGCGGGAAGCCAAGGAATGAAAAGGCGTTCAGCTCCTTGGCGAACCAGGGAAGAACGAAGGCGAAGACGAACCAGATAACGAGAACCAGAATCGTGAGGTTCCGTGTTCTTGACCAATGACGCGCTTTAGTTTCCTGCCCTATTTCAGGCATGTCATCCCCCAGAACGATTGTTTTTACTTTCGCAATATCCTATCGATGGTGAGCTACGTCCTTCCATGATTGTACAGTTTTGCACTTTATCGCAATACTCATGTTGCTGACGGTGAGCATTCCGATCATGGGCTGGATAACCTCGGACATGATGACCATGGGTGGAAATTCTTTGCGTTCCCAGGGCGGGAGGGCGGTAGACTGCTCTTGCCCGGGCTTCGCGCGGGGTGGCGCGGATGAACGTTTTTTTAGACAAGGCTAGGTCATTGCTGCCCGAATTCGTCGCCCGCCTGACCGTGCGGCGCGATTCGGGGCCTATCGATTCGGTCGCGGAGTTGACCCGTTTCGTCTCCACCCGCGCCGCCTTCATGGCTCAAAAAACGCTCTACGGCTATCTAAAGACCCGTATGGGCACCCGCTATCCCCATATGTTCGAGGACGAAGTCTTCGTCGCCTCCATCGACATCGCCAAGATGCAGGTGTTCGCGGCCTGTCTTGCGGATCTGGCGATTTTCGCAGTCTGGCGGACGCGTCGGGAAGCGCCCCGGCCGCCCGAGCCGGCGGTCTGCAAGGCGCTGGCGCTCTGCTGTTTTCGGCGCGGTCTGGCGGACAACGCAGAGCAGGCCGCGGGCGTGCCGAACTTTTCGGCCGAAGACGCGCTGGCCGATTTCGAGCGGCGGCTCGCCTTCTGGGACTGGGTCGGCGGGCCGCAGGGCGCCGACATCTTCAGTGAGAGCCCGCCGGCGCTGGTGCGTTGGGCGCCGATCGCGCCCGAGCTGAAGAAATTCGACCGCGAGATTGTCGAGAACTCCATCAGGTTCAAGTGGCGCGAGGTGCGCGCCGGTCTGGCCAGGCGCCTCGACGCGGCGGCTGTCGCTACGGAGGCGGCGGAGGGCCGCCTGTCCGACCCGACAGCGGCGTGGCGATGAGCTTCGGCGGCGCCGAAGGCAACCTTTCCGGGTTGCCGCTCGCCGTGGTGCCGACGGTCGCGCTGGACACCGAGACCACCGGCCTCGACGTGAAAGCCGACCGCATCGTCGAAATCGCCGCCGTGCGCCTGCCCGGCATGGACGACCGCTTCGCCGAATTGGTCAATCCCGGCATGCCGATCCCCGCCGCCGCCACCGCGATCCACACCATCACCGACGACCAGGTGGCCGGCGCCGGCCGCTTTCCTGCGGCGATGGCGGCGTTTTCCGAGTGGGTCGGCAGGTCGCTTGTGGTCGGCTATTCGATCGGTTTCGACATTGCCGTCCTACGCGCCGAGCACGAGCGGCACGGCATGCCCTGGACCGCGCCGCGCGCCGTCGACGTCGGCCATCTCTTCCGCCTGGTGGCGCCCGAACTGCCCAACCAGTCGCTTGAACTGGCGGCCGAGTGGCTGGGCGTCGATATAGGCGAGCGCCACCGCGCCCTGGGCGACGCAGAGACGGCCGGGCGAATCTTCCAGGCGCTGCTGCCGCGCCTGCGTGACAAGGGCGTCGTCACCCTGGCCCAGGCCGAGCGAGTCTGTCGCGGCCTAACCGCGCAATTGGAGGGCGAGGCGCGGGCCGGCTGGCACGACGTGGTGCGCGACGGCCGCATCGCCCCGGAGAGCGTGGCCGAATATGCCCGCGTCGACAGCTTCCCCTACCGCCACCGCGTCGCCGACGTTATGCGTACGCCGGCGGTCACCATTGCCGGCGGCGCCACGCTGCGCACGGCGCTGGCGACGATGATGGAAAAGGGCATCAGCTCGGTCTTCGTCGAACCGTCTGCGCCCTCGGCGGAGAGTGCCGGCGACTTCGGCATCCTCACCGAGCGCGACATACTGCGCGCCGTCGATGGCGAGGCTGCGGCCGCCCTCAACGCTCCGGTTTCCCGCTTCGCCAACGGCCCGCTGGTCACCGTGGAAAGCGAGGAGTTCGTCTACCGTGCCATCGCCGGCATGTCGCGGCGCGGCTTCCGCCATCTCGGCGTCAGCGACGCCTCGGGCGCGCTGGTCGGTGCGCTTTCGGCGCGCGATCTGCTGCGCCAGCGCGCCGGCGACGCCCTGTCGCTCGGCGACAACCTGGAGAACGCGGCCAGCCCGGTCGACCTCGGGCGCATCTGGTCGGGCCTTACCACGGTGGCGCGCGGCCTGGTTTTCGAGGAGGCCGATCCACGCGACGTCGCGGCCATCGTGTCCCGCGAACTGCGCGCGCTCACCAAGCGGGCCACGGAACTGGCCGAGGAAGCGCTGGCCCGCGACGGCAAGGGGCCGCCGCCACGGCCCTACGCGATGCTGGTGCTCGGCTCCGGCGGCCGCGGCGAGAGCCTGCTGGCGATGGATCAGGACAACGCCATCGTCTTCGACCGAGGCGAGCCCGCCGGACCCGAGGACCGCTGGTTCGAGCAGCTCGGCGTGATGGTCGCCGACATGCTGAACGAGGCGGGCGTGATCTACTGCCCCGGCGGCATCATGGCCGCGAAGCCGGATTGGCGCTTGGACATGGACGGCTGGCGCCGCCGTGTCGGGAACTGGGTCGGCAAGTCGCGTCCGGAAGACATCCTCAACAGCGACATCTTCTTCGATGCGGTGCCGGTGCACGGCGACCGCGCGCTGGCCGAGCAGCTCTATGCCGAGGCAGTCGAGGCTGCGCGCGGCTCGCGCACCTTTCTAAAGGCGATGGCCATGAATGCCGGCGATTTCCGGCCTCAGCTCAATTGGCGCGGCCGGCCGCGCCTGGAAAACGGGCGCATCGACCTCAAGAAGGGCGGTTTGATGCCGATCTTCTCGGCGGCTCGCGTGGCGGCATTGACTCACGGCATCGCGGCGCGCTCGACGCCGGAGCGTCTGGAGGCGGTGCGCGACCTGGACCTCGTCGACAGCGCGGTGATCGGCCGCCTGATCGAGTCGCACAAGATCCTGCTCGGCGCGATCCTGAGTCAGCAGCTGCGCGACATCCAGGCCGGCGTCGCGCTCTCCAACCGCGTCGCGCCGGGCGAGATGGAGCCCTACGAGCGTCAGCAGCTCACCTGGGCCCTCGGCCAGGTAGACGGCGTGCGCGATCTTCTCGGCACGCCGAGTTTCGGCTGACCGGCCGCGGCCGGTGTTCCCGATTGGTTCGGCCGACGCCCTGCAAGCGGTCGTGGCCAGTCCCGGTATTGCTCGTTAGACTATGGGTTCGCCGGTCGGGCGGACCGGTCGGTGCGGCGCCAATGAAAGACAACAGTAAAGCCGCATCGGACCGTGTTCGCTGCCTCCCATTGGGGCGCCGCCTGGCGGGGAGGATACGTCGCCATGGCACATTCGATGCTTGTGGTTGAGGACGAGCCCAACGTCGTCCTTTCTCTACGAGTCCTGATGGAGCGCGCGGGCTTCGACGTCCGTGTGGCGGGTGACGGCACGGCGGCCCTGCGCGAGGTGGAGCAGGCCCCGCCGGACGTCATGCTGCTGGACGTCATGTTGCCGGAACGGGACGGCTACGATGTCTGCCGGACCATCCGGGCCAATCCCCATTGGAATGGCGTGCGGATCGTGATGCTGACCGCGAAGGGCCGGGACGCGGACCGCGACCGGGGGCTCGCGGCCGGGGCGGACGCCTACGTGACCAAGCCGTTCTCGACCCGGGATCTGGTCGATCGGGTGAAAACCCTCGTCGGCATGGAGCAGGGCTGAACCATGCGGGCGCGGTCGGCGGATAAGCCGGGTTTCGGATCGTGAACCGGGCAAGCATTACCCGTGAGCGCTCGGTCGCGCTGCTGATCGCCGGGCTGTTGCTGTTCAACCCGCCGCTGCTGCTGGTCTTCGCCGGGGACAGCAGCCTGTTCGGCGCACCGCTCTCGTTTCTCTACCTGTTCGCGGCCTGGGCCGGAGTCATCCTCCTGGTCGCCGTGATCGCGCGACGCAGCGCGCCGCCGGGTGAGGCCGATCCGCAGTCGCGCCAGCAGGCCGCCAACGATCCGGGCCAGTCGGGCGGCTGACCATGTTGCAAAGCTGGGTCATTCTGCTGGTTTCGCTCGGCTATCTCGGGCTGCTGTTCGCGATCGCCTATTACGGCGACAAGCGGGCCGACGCGCGGCGCAGCCTGATCAACAATCCCTACATCTACACGCTGTCGATTGCCGTCTACGCCACGTCCTGGACCTTCTACGGCAGCGTCGGACGCGCCGCCTCCAGCGGCCTGGACTTCCTGCCGATCTATCTCGGGCCGACACTTACCTTCGTCGCCTGGTGGTTCCTGCTGACCAAGATCATCCGCATCACCAAGGCGAACCGGATCACCTCGATCGCCGACTTCATCGCCTCGCGCTACGGCAAGAGCACGATGCTCGGCGGCCTGGTGACCGTGATCGCGGTGGTCGGCATCACGCCCTACATCGCCCTGCAGCTCAAGGCGGTGTCGACCAGCCTGACCGTGCTGATGCAATACCCAAGCGTCGTCATGCCGAGCGCGATGGTCGACGCGCCGGTCATCCCGGACACTGCTTTAATGGTGGCGATGGCCATGGCGGTGTTCGCCATCCTGTTCGGCACGCGCCATATCGACGCCAGCGAACATCACGAAGGCATGGTCGCGGCCATCGCCTTCGAATCCATCGTCAAACTGATCGCGTTCCTGGCGGTCGGCCTGTTCGTCACATTCACGCTGCACGACGGCTTCGGCGATCTGTTCCGCAAGGCGGCCCAGGATCCGGAACTCACCAAGCTTTTCACCGTGGGCGCCGACGGCAGCTACGGCCAATGGATCACGCTCACCGTGCTGTCGATGGCGGCGATCATCTGCCTGCCGCGGCAGTTCCATGTCGCGGCGGTGGAAAACGTCGACGAAGGCCATTTGAAGAAAGCCGCGTGGCTGTTCCCGCTCTACCTGCTGCTGATCAACATCTTCGTTCTGCCGATCGCGCTTGGCGGCTTGCTGTATTTCTCCAACGGCTCGGTCGACGCCGACACCTTCGTGCTGACCCTGCCGATGGCCGAACAGCGGGAGGGCCTGGCGCTGCTGGCGTTCATCGGCGGCCTGTCCGCCGCGACCGGCATGGTCATCGTTGCCGCCATCGCTTTAAGCACGATGGTCTGCAACGACCTGGTGATGCCGGTGCTGCTCAGGCTGACCTGGCTCCGCCTGACGGAGCGGGGCGATCTGACCGGTCTGCTGCTGGCGGTTCGCCGTGGCAGCATCATCCTGATCCTGCTGATGGCCTACGGCTATTTCCACTTCATCGGCGAATCCTACACGCTGGTCACCATCGGGCTGTTGTCGTTTGCGGCGGTGGCGCAGTTCGCGCCGGCGATGATCGGTGGGATCTTCTGGAAGGGCGCGACGGCGGCCGGCGCCTTCGTCGGTCTTTGCGCCGGCTTCGTCGTGTGGGTCTACACACTGTTGCTGCCGTCGTTCGCCCTGTCCGGCTGGTTGCCGGTGTCGTTTATCGAGGAGGGGCCGTTCGGCATCGCGCTGCTCAAACCCTATGCGTTGTTCGGCCTCGCCGGCTTCGATTATCTGTCGCATTCCCTGTTCTGGAGCATGCTGGCCAATATCGGCGCTTATGCGGGGCTGTCGCTCGTGCGCCGGCAGAGCGCGCTGGAACGGGTGCAGGCGACGCGCTTCGTCGATGTTTTCCGGCTGACCGGCGCGTCCGGGGAATCGGCGTTCTGGCGCGGTTCGGCAACGGTGAAGGACCTGCGCGACCTGCTGGCCCGTTTTGTCGGCAAACGCCGCACCGACCGGGCCTTGTCGGCCTACGCCGGCGCGCGGGGGCTGAATTTCGGCAAGCAGCGCGAGGCTGATTCCGAACTGGTCAATTTCGCCGAACGGCTGTTGGCCGGCGTCATCGGCTCGGCCTCGGCGCGGGTCATGGTCGGCTCTGTCGCCAAGGGCGAAGTCGTCGGTATGGAAGAGGTGCTGGCGATCCTGCACGAAACCTCGGAGGTCATCGAATACAGCCACCGGGTCGAGCAGAAGTCCCGCGAGTTGGAGATCGCGACCACGGAACTGCGCGCCGCCAACGACCGGCTCAAGGAACTTGACCGGCTGAAGGACGACTTCCTGTCGACGATCAGCCACGAACTGCGCACGCCGCTCACCTCGATCCGCTCGTTCAGCGAGATCCTGTTCGACCGGCCGGAGTTGGACGACGACCAGCGGGCCGAGTTCCTCGGCATCATTATCCGCGAGAGCGAGCGGCTGACCCGCTTGATCGATCAGATCCTCGACCTCGCCCGCATGGAGGCCGGCCACATGGATTGGCGCATGGCGGACATCGATCCGCGCGCCACGATCGAAGAGGCGGTCGCGGCGAGCCGCGGCCTGTTCGCCGAGAACCCGACCCGTCTGGATATCGATCTGCCGGATGAGTTGCCCGTGGTTCATGTCGACCGCGACCGTCTGATGCAGGTAATCGTCAATCTGATTTCCAATGCGGTGAAGTTCTGCGACCGGCCGGACGGCTGGGTGCGGCTCACCGCCGAAGTCCGGCCCGCCTTCATTCAGATCACCGTCGCCGACAACGGGCCGGGCGTGCCGGAGGAGGCGCGGGAGGTGATTTTCGAACGCTTCCGCCAGGTGCGCGAAACCCTGACGCAGAAGCCGCACGGCACCGGTCTGGGCCTGGCGATTTGCCGCCAGATCATCGATTTCTTCGGCGGCCGCATCTGGGTCGAGAGCGACACATCGGGCGGTGCCCGGTTCTCCTTCACCATCCCGACCAGCGTGCGGATGGCCATGGCGGAAGGCGCGGAGTAGGCGGGCGGCAGAGCGGTCACGACCGTCGGATTAATCCAATCGCAACCAATTGGTAGCGTTTTCATGGCATTCAACGCAGCCTGACCTCTGTTGGAGGCTCCCCAAGGCACCCCATGTCGGACATTGGAAGAACCCTGGAACAGCCCAAACCGTCCGGTCCGCCCTTGCGTCTCAACTGGCTGATCGCCGCCGCTTTGCTCGGCTTTGGCGCCGTGCTCTATATCGGCTTCTACGCCAACTACCTGACCACCCTGAACGGCATCTTCGACGCCTCGAACCATCCGGTCGGCCGCGATTTCCTGGTGTTCTGGTCGGCCGCCAAGCTGGCGAATGCCGGGCAGGCCGCCCTGATATTCGATGTCGACGCCTATCACGCGGTGCAGCAGCAATTGCTGGGCGGAACCTTCCCGTTGCACCCGTGGTCTTACCCGCCGCAATTGCTGTTGTTGATCCGGCCGCTCGGCTTGCTGCCCTACGTTCCCGCCTACCTCCTCTGGCTGGTGCTGGGCTGTTCGCTCTATCTGTTCGCCGCGCTTCGCGGCGATACGCCGTTGCGGCGATTTGTTCCTCTGGCCGCGGCGGCCTTGTTTCTGGCGCCTTCGAGTTTCGTCACCATCGCGTCCGGCCAGAACGGGTTCTTTTCCGGCGCGCTGTTCGTTGGTGGTCTGTTGCTGGTCCGGCGGCATCCGGTTGCGGCCGGCATTATGTTCGGCCTGCTGACGTTCAAACCGCAGCTCGGGCTCTTGATCCCCGTCGCCCTGATTGCGCTTCGGCAGTGGAAGCCTTTCGTTTCCGCTATTGCCACCGCCGGCCTGATCGTCGCGGTGAGCTTTGCCGTCGACGGCGCGGAGACCTGGCGTCTGTTCGTGGTCGAGGCGATCCCGTTCCAGGCGGCGTATATCGAAACCAGCGAGGGGTTCTTCACCTGGATGATGCCGACAGTGTTCATGGCCGGCCGGCTGCTGGGCTTCGACCCGGCGGTGAACCACGTCATGCAGCTTGCCTCCGGGCTTGCAGCCACGGTCGCGACCTACTGGGCCTTTAGAAAGTCCCGGGACCTCTCGATCCAGCTTGCAGTAATCTCCATCGCCACGTTTCTCATCGTCCCCTATGCCTTCAACTACGATATGACGATCGTCGCGGTCGGAATTGCCTGCTACGCGGTGGCGCGGGCCGAGCGCGGTTTCCTGCCGTTCGAGCGGCTGGTCCTGGCGCTGCTATGGGCCCTGCCCTTCCTCGTAATGCCGTTCGGTGCCTTCGGCCTGCCGCTGGGGCCCGTCGTGCTTTGGTTGGGCCTGGGTTTCGTCCTTCGGCATATCCATCTGGAACGGCACCCGGCCCAGCCATAGACGTTTATCGCCACACGGCCGCGTTGCGGTATCCGGGTGCTTTTTGTACATAGGCGCCGGTGATGCGCCGCCGTCGGCGGCGCTTAAGAGTCTGTTCAAGAATGCCTGGCCGGCCCGCTCCCCCGTCCCAACCACCCGCACAGGGTACCCTATGGGTGGTTGGGACGGGGGAGCGGCCCGGCCAGGCACTCGAAAATGCGTCGCGAGACGCATTTTTGGACAGACACTATTTGGAGCGGACCATGGCCTCCTATCAATACGTCTACGTCATGCAGGGAATGAGCAAGACCTATCCCGGCGGACGCCAGATTCTCAAGGATTTCAATCTGTCCTTCTTCCCCGGCGCCAAGATCGGCGTGCTGGGCCTGAACGGCGCCGGCAAATCGACGGTGCTGCGTATCATGGCCGGCGCGGACCCGGATTTCACGGGCGAGGCCTGGGCGGCGGAAGGTGTGAAGATCGGCTACCTGCTGCAGGAGCCGGAACTCGACCCGGCCAAGGACGTGCTCGGCAACGTGATGGACGGGGTCGGCGAGAAGAAGGCCCTGCTCGACCGCTTCAACGAGGTCTCCGCCCGGTTCGCCGAAGAAATGACCGACGATGAAATGAACGACCTGATCGCCGAGCAGGGCGAGTTGCAGGAGCAGATCGACGCCGCCGGCTTATGGGACCTGGATCGCGAGGTTGAGATCGCGATGGACGCCTTGCGCTGCCCGCCTGGCGATGCGGGCGTCGACAAACTGTCGGGCGGCGAACGACGCCGCGTGGCGCTCTGCCGGCTGCTGCTGGCAAAGCCTGAGATGCTGCTGCTCGACGAACCGACCAACCACCTGGACGCCGAGTCCGTGGCATGGCTCGAACGGTTCCTGCATGAATATCCCGGCACCGTGGTCGCGGTGACCCACGACCGCTACTTCCTGGACAACGTCGCCGGCTGGATCCTGGAAATCGACCGGGGCCGCGGCATTCCCTACGAGGGCAATTATTCCGGCTGGCTGGAGCAGAAGGAAAAGCGCCTCCAGCAGGAAGAGAAGCAGGAAGAATCGCGCCAGCGTACCCTCAAGCACGAACTCGAGTGGATCCGCCAGAGCCCGCGCGCCCGTCAGGCCAAGAGCAAGGCCCGCGTCAACGCCTACGACGAGCTGCTCAGTCAGGAGCGGGAGGCCGAACGGGTCAAAGGCCAGATTTACGTGCCGCCCGGTCCAAGGCTTGGCGACCTGGTGATCGAAGCGGACGGCGTCTCCAAAGGCTTCGGCGACGATCTGTTGATCGAAGACCTGTCGTTCAAGATTCCGCCGGGCGCCATCGTCGGGATCATCGGCCCGAACGGGGCCGGCAAGACCACCTTGTTCCGCATGATCACGGGCCAGGAACAGCCGGATTCCGGGAGTTTAAGGGTCGGCGATACGGTCAAGCTCGGCTATGTCGACCAGTCGCGGGATTCGCTGTCCGCCGACAAGACCGTCTGGGAGGAGATTTCCGACGGCGACGACATGATCGAACTCGGCAAACGCAGCATGCCGTCGCGCGCCTATGTCTCCGCGTTCAACTTCCGCGGCCCCGACCAGCAGAAGAAGGTCGGCCAGCTTTCCGGCGGCGAGCGCAACCGGGTGCACTTGTCGAAGATGTTGAAATCCGGCGCCAACGTGGTGCTGCTCGACGAACCGACCAACGACCTGGACGTGGATACGCTCCGCGCGCTGGAGGAGGCGATGCTCGACTTCGCCGGCTGCGCCCTGATCATCAGCCACGACCGCTGGTTCCTGGACCGAATCGCGACCCACATCCTGGCCTTTGAAGGCGACAGCCACGTCGAATGGTTCGAAGGCAATTACCAGGAATACGAGGCCGAGCGGCACAAGCGCCTGGGCACCGACGCCGACCAGCCGCACCGCATCAAGTTCAAGAAGTTCTCGCGCTGAAGGCTGAAAAGTCGCCCCGCGGCAACGGCATCCTTCGACGAGGTGAGGGCGAGGCTTAGATGAATTCAGCCGCCAGCCGGACTCGTCATCGCGAGGCGCGTAGCGCCGCGGCGATCTCGGGAAGACAGGGCACGGCATATCGAGATTGCTTCGCTTCGCTCGCAATGACGGCGGCGGTCGCTATCCAGAGCCTGTCGAAGGATCACAACAGTCAAAGGCGCGTCCGCCGTTCTGCCGTCGCGTTCAGCCTTTGCCCGGCTTCGTGTCGTTAAGGCTGCCAATCATCGGGTTTCCGCGGATCTCGCGGATCAGTTTGGCGCGGATCGCATCGGCGAAAGCGTCGTAGTCGGTGGCCGGTGTTGCGAACGCGCCGGGTCCGCCGATCACGTCCGAAACGAAATAGCGCTCCAGATCCGGTTCGTCGCTCAGGATCGGCAAGCCGTTGATGGTTATGCCTCTGGCGACGGCTGCGGCGCGCGCCAGCCTGATATCCGGCCCATGCGAATCGCGGCCGTCGCCGGATATGTCGATCACCTTCCGCTTGCTTTCCAGCGCGTTGCCGTCGAACAGGCCGGAGACATAGGTGATCATCGCGCTGATCCCGGTGCCGCCGCTTTGGATATGGCGCGGCGTGCTGTCGATCGCGTCGGCGAAGGCCTGCGCGTCGCCGGCACCGCGCAGCACGGTCCACGGCAGCACGACCAGGTGGTCGCCGGGCGTCGACCACTGCACCATGGTCACCGCCACGGCGCCGAGGTCGCCGGCGCCGATCGCCTCGATCACGCCGGCGTGGCGGAACGCCTTGGCGAACCCGCCCATCTGCAGGGCGAACTCCTCGAAGCTGACGCTGGAGGAGGCATCGATGGCCAGTATCAGCTCCAGGTCGACCGGCTCCGCCAGCGCCGGCCGCGCCAGACCGACGGCCGCCAGAACGATCAATGCCCAGGCGCGCAACACCGTCATAGACGCCGCTCCACCTGGCGCAGTGTTACGGCGAGCAGGATGCCGACGAGGCCGGATCCCATAAGGATCCAGCCCGACCGGTCCCATCCGCCCAGGCTCGCGACCAGGGCGGCGACCAGCGGCGGCCCGAACAGCGAGCCGATGTTGGAGCCCTGCACGATGACGCCGTTGGTGGCGCCGAGTTGGGCGGGCGACGGGCTGTGCACCGGCGCGCCGGCCAGCACCGACGCCGGCAGCGCACCGCCGATCAGGGAAAAGGCGAAGGCCATGAAGATCTTCAGGTCGTCGGGCACCGCCGGCGAGAAGACGCCGAGCGCCAGCAGACCCAGGCTGCCGCTCACCGTCGCCAGCATGCGCCACCTCGGCACGCCGCGATGCAGCAGCCAGCCGCCGATCAGGTTGCCGGGCACGTTGATCGCGATGATCGCGGCCGTCAGCGCCGCAGCTTGGGTGGTCGTTCTTCCCATGGTCTCCGCCATGAATGTCGGTAACCAGGTCATAAGTCCATAGAACTGGACCGTATAGGTCGCGAAACAAGCCGATAGCAGCCACGGTCCCGGTCTGGCCAGCGTCGCCCGAATGTCCGCCAGCGACGCGCCCCGCTTCGGCGCGGCGCCCAGGTTTCTGGTGGCGACGGCGAGTACGAGTGCGAAAGCCGCCAGCAAGGCGGCATTGGTCAGCCAAAGGCCGCGCCAGCCGACGGCGGACAGCAGGACCGGTGAGACCAGCATCATCAGGGCCATACCCGCCGGCAGGTAGGATCCCCAGATCGACAGCGCCACCCGATGATCGCGCTGCGCCGTCGCGGCGACGATGATCGACGGCGCGGCCACCACGGTCACCACGAAGCCGAGCCCTTCCAGCAGGCGGGCGCCGAGCAGCGTGGCCGGGCCCAGCGCAAAGCCGCCGAGCAGGCTGCCGACTGCCATGCAGAGCACGCCCGCCAGCAGGATGCGCCGATGGCCGAAACGGTCCGTCACCGTGCCCGCCGCCACGCCCAACGCTGCGCTGACCGCGTTGAAGGTGGACGCGACCCAGCCGGCCGCCACCAGCCCGAGCGCGAGGTCCGCGCGCAGCGTCGGTATCGTCGGCGGCACCTTGCCGACCTGCAGGGCGCCCATCATGCCGGCCATCGTGGCCAGCACGACGATGCCCCACCGTGTCGTGCCGTCCGGCGTCACGCCGAAGCGACCACCTTGCCCGGATTTAAGATGCCCTTCGGATCGAAGCTTTGTTTCAAGCCGCGCATCAACTCGATTTCCAGGGGCGACTTGAAGCGCGTGATTTCGTCGCGTTTCAGGCGGCCGAGCCCGTGCTCCGCGCTGATCGATCCGCCAAGTTCGGCCGTCACTTCGTGCACCGCCGTGCTCACCTCGTGCCACTTCGCCAGGAACGCCTGTTTGTCCGCGTCCGCCGGCTGCATCGGGTTGTAATGCACGTTGCCGTCGCCGATATGGCCGAAGGCGATGCTGCGGAAACCGGGCACGATGGCATCCACCGCGGCGTCGGCGCGCTCGATGAACTCGGCGATGCGGGAGATCGGCACGGAGATGTCGTGCTTGATCGACCCACCTTCCGGTTTCTGCGCCTCCGACATGCCGTCGCGGATGCGCCAGAACATCTCCCCCTGCGCGCCGCTTTCCGCCAGCGTGGCGTCGCGGACCAGGCCGGCTTCCAGGCCGGCCGCCAGGATCGCTTCCAGGGTTGCGCGCAGCCCGCCGCCGGTGCCGCCGGACGATAGTTCGATCAGCAGGTACCAGGGATGCGGGTCGGCGATCGGATCGACGGTGTCGGGGATGTGCCGGGTGACGATGTCGATGCCGATCCGGGGGATGATCTCGAACGCCGTCACCTGATCGCCGCTTTGCTGGCGGGCGACCTCCAGCAGGCTTACCGCCGCGCCCACGTTCGGCACCGCGACGAAGGCGGTCTGCACGTCGCTCGGTTTCGGGAACAGTTTCAGCACCGCGGCGGTGATCACGCCAAGCGTGCCTTCGGCCCCGATGAAGAGTTGCTTCAGGTCGTAACCCGTATTGTCTTTACGCAAACCCCGCAGGCCGTCCCAGATCCGGCCGTCGGCCAGCACCACTTCCAGCCCCAGCACCAGGTCGCGCGTATTGCCGTAATGCAGCACCGCCGTGCCGCCCGCGTTGGTCGACAGGTTGCCGCCGATCTGGCAACTGCCTTGCGAGCCGATGCGAAGCGGGAAGTACCGTCCTATGTCGTCGGCCGCATTCTGCACCTGTTCCAGCACGCAGCCCGCTTCCACGGTAATCGTGTCGTTCAACGGATCCGTCGACCGCACGGCGTTCATCCGGCCAAGCGACAGCACGATCTCGTCGCCGCCGTCGAACGGCACCGACCCGCCGCAAAGCGAGGTATTGCCGCCCTGCGGCACCACCTTGGTGCCGGTGTCGTTGCAGATTTTCAGGATCTCCGCCACCACGGCGGCCGTGCCCGGCCGCAGGATCAGCGGACTGACGCCGCGGTAAAGGTCGCGCCATTCGGTCAGAAACGGCTCCATATCGGCGGGGTCTGCGATGAAGCCTTTCGGGCCGACCGCGTTCTTCAGCCGGTCCAGCACGGATGTCGGTATTGCATTCATCGTCTGGATGTAGACCAGCGGCGGCGGATTAACAAGCCGCCGCCCGGCGCAGCCGGTCGTTGATCGCGCGGCCCAAACCGGTTTCCGGCACCGGCATCACGGCGATGCCCGCATGCTCCGGCCGGTCCAACTCGTGCAGCAGCGCGAACAGGTTGGCCGCGGCTTCCACCAGGTCGCCGGATGGGCTCAGGTTCGGCCCCGGCGGCGCGTCCGGCCCGAAGCCGAGCAGCGCCTCGCCCGGTCGGGCGTCGCTTGCGTTCAGACGGACCGGACGGTCGGGCGCGTAATGGCTTTGCAGCATGCCGGGCGCCTGCACGGCGTCGGATATCGGTGCGTGCAGCGGTCCGATTTCCGCTTCGACGGCTTCGGCGGTGATACCCCCGGGCCGCAGCAGGTAGGCCTTGCCCTCGGTGACGCCGATTACCGTCGATTCAATGCCGACCGGGCAGGGGCCGTCGTCCAGGATCATCGCGACCTTGTCGCCCAGGCCGTCGGCGACATGCCGCGCCGTGGTCGGGCTGATCCGGCCGGAGGGGTTGGCGGAGGGTCCCGCGACCGGCCGGCCGACCGCCCTTAAGAGGGCAAGGGCCGCAGGCCGTTCGGGGATGCGGACGGCCAATGTGTCCAGCCCGGCGCTCGCCAGAAGCGAAACCGGGCAGCCGGTCCGGCGCGGCAGGACCAGGGTCAGCGCGCCGGGCCAGTACAGCGCCGCCAGGCGTTCGGCGATGGGGTCGAACGTCACCAGGGTGCCCGCCGCCTCGATGTCCGGCACATGGCAGATCAGCGGGTTGAAGGCCGGCCGGCCTTTGGCTTCGAAGATGGCGGCGACGGCGCGGTCGTTGGTGGCGTCGCCCCCCAGGCCGTAGACCGTCTCGGTCGGAAACGCCACCAGCCGGCCGTCGCGCAGCAGCGCGGCCGCCCGCGCGATCGCGGTGTCGGAGACGGGTTCGATTAAGGCCGGCATGGCGGCGCACTGTAATGGGTTTTCGGCTCGCGTGGAACGAGCCGGCGGTCAGGAAGAGCGGCCGAACAGGGCCTTCATATAGCTGTGCTGCAAGTCGGCGATATGGCGCTGTAAATCCGCCAGGTCCTGGCCGATCTGCTCCGCGATGGCCAGGTCCTGGTCGATCGAGACGTCGCTTGGCATTTGCCATTGCGCCATCAGCGCCTTGACGGCCTCGTGAGCGGCAAGCTCGTGCGCCCTTCGGCCGTTGCCGAGCGCCTTTATCCGGTCGCGCACGAACTTGATACTGTCTTCTGCCGAAAGCATAGACTCGATCACCCCTAAAGAATGGATCCCACGCCACCTAGACGGAATGTAGGATATCGCTCTTAAAGCAGTCTTAATTCCGGCGGCCATTTAGAGGACCGCCGCATTGCCGATCCTGGTCCTCGCGTACTTGTGATATAAGTAAATCGAGCTAATTGTGGCATGGATTTCTAGGCCTTTTCTGCGGAGTTGACGGTTATGTCGGACTATTCGGCCCCCGTGCGCGACATGCGCTTCGTTCTCAACCACGTGGTCGACCTGCCGGCGATCGCCCAACTGGATGGCTACGACCACGCGGACGGCGAACTTGTCGATCAGGTCCTGGAAGAGGCTGCCCGGTTGGCGGGTGAAGTGCTCGGCCCGATCAACCATTCGGGGGACCGGCAGGGCTCGGTGCTGGAGAACGGCGTGGTGCGCACGCCGGACGGCTTCCGCCAGGCCTACAAGCAGTTTGCCGAGGGCGGCTGGAATGGCGTGCCGTTTGACCCGGAATTCGGCGGCGGCGGCCTGCCCTGGTCGGTCACCATGGCCTTGAGCGAGATGTGGAACGCCGCCAACATGTCCTTCGCGCTCTGCCCGCTGTTGAACCAGGGCGCGGTCGACCTGATCCACGCTCACGCCTCGGACGAGCAGAAGGCGACCTACCTGGAGAAGATGATCTCCGGCGAATGGGCCGGCACCATGAACCTGACCGAGCCGGCCGCCGGCTCCGACGTCGGCGCGCTGCGCAGCAAGGCGGAGCCGCAGGCCGACGGCTCTTACCGGATCACCGGTCAGAAGATTTTCATCACCTACGGCGAGCACGATTTCACCGAGAACATCATTCATCTGGTGCTGGCCCGCACGCCCGGCGCGCCGGGCGGTACGAAAGGCATCTCCTGCTTTATCGTGCCGAAGTTCCTGGTCAATCCGGACGGCAGCCTGGGCAAGCGCAACGACCTCCGCTGCGTCTCGCTGGAGCACAAGCTCGGCATCCATGCCAGCCCGACCTGCGTCATGTCCTACGGCGACGACGGGGAGTGCGTCGGCTACCTGATCGGCGAAGAGAACCGTGGCATGCGCTACATGTTCACGATGATGAACAATGCGCGGCTCAGCGTCGGCACCCAGGGCTTGGCGATAGCGGAGCGGGCCTATCAGCAGGCCGCCGCCTTCGCGTTGGAACGGAAGCAGGGCCGGGTCGCCGGCACCCCGGCGGACCAGAGCTCGCCGATCGTCGCCCACGCCGACGTCCGCCGCATGCTGATGACCATGCGCGCCTATATCGAGGCGATGCGCGCCCTGATCTACACCAACGCCGAGGCGATGGACCTGGCCCGCCGCCACCCGGACGAAGAGGTGCGCGGGGCCAAGCAGGCGATGGTCGAACTGCTGACCCCGATCTCCAAGGGCTGGTGCACCGATCTCGGCTGCGAACTGACCTCGATCGGCGTGCAGGTGCATGGCGGCATGGGCTTCGTCGAAGAGACCGGCGCCGCCCAGCATATGCGCGACGCCCGCATCGCCCCGATTTACGAGGGCACCAACGGCATCCAGGCGATGGATCTGGTGTTCCGCAAGCTGCCATTGCAGGGCGGCGAGGCGGTTCGCGCTCTGATCGATGAGATGCGCGCCCTGGACGGCGACCTTGCGAAACAGGACGGCTCGGTATTCAAATCGTTCCGGGCCGGTCTCGATACGTCGACGGCGGCACTGGCAACCGCAACCGACTGGATGCTGGGCAAGCTGCAGGGTGGCGATCCGGACGATGCCGCGGCCGGCTGCGCGCCGTACCTGAAGATGTTCGGCATCACTGTCGGCGGTTATCTGCTGGCGCGCGGCGCGCTGGCCGCCGCGGCGCAACTCTCGAACGGCGCCACGGACAAGCCGTTCCTGGAGGCCAAACTGGCGACGGCGAGGTTCTATGCCGAGCAGATCCTGCCCCAGGCCGCGGCGCTGGCCGGCCCGGCGACCGAAGGCAAGGAAACGCTGTTCGCTATCGAGGCCGAACAGCTCTGCGCCTGATCGTTTCAGGCGGTGTGACCAGGCGCGTCCTTTTCAGAGGGTTGTAGCCGGATTTTCGAGCTTCCGTCCGACGTTTACGCTGCATAAACCTATTATTCGTTACGTAGTCTCTTTCGTAGCGTAAAACTGAGGTTAGTAGCATGCGTAATCCGTTTGTAAGATTCGCCCGCCGGCTTTTCGCCGCGGGCGTTGTTGCTTTTGCCGCTTGCGTCGGCGCGGCGCCGGTCCAGGCGGCGCTGGTCAACTTCAACGCCACCGGGGTTCCGGGCATTTCCGGTTATATCGAGGTCGACGACAGCACCTTCTCCGGCGTCGCCGTCGACCTGGTTTCCAACACCCAGATCACCGCCTTCTCGCTTAACGTGTTCGGGCAGGTCTTTACGCTCGCCGACGTGTTCATGGACCGCTCGCTGCTTATCGACAGCGACCCTGCGATCCCGAATCTCGTCAACGCCTCTGACAATCTGGCCGACAACGGTGTCGCGGAGCTCAGGCTGGTATCCGACAATGCCGGCGGTATCCTCGATGGTGACGCGGACCTATCGATCCGCGAGTACAGCCCCGTCCTCGGCTTCTATACCACCTACAACGTCATATGGACCGTTGGGCCGAAGCCCGGTGGCGACGCCGATGCCGTTCCTGCCTCGGGTGCGATAGCTCTGCTCGGCCTCGGCTTGACCGGTCTCGGCCTCGCACGGCGCAGGCGTATGACCTGACGGAATTGTTCCGTTATGGGGACCCGGCGGCCCGACAGGGCCGCCGGTTTTCCGGTCGTTTTATGGGGTCGCGGCCTGCGGGCGCGAGAAGAAGACCCGGGCGGCGAGGGCGACGAACACGCCGGCCACGCAGCGTTGCTGCCACAGCAGAACGCGGGGATGCCGGATGGCCCAGCGCGCGGCTCGTCCCGCGCAGACGCACAAAACGGCGATAACGGTGAAGTTGATGGCGTTGATCACCGTGATCAGGAACAGGCTCTGCACCAGGATGCTGCCGGCCGTCGGGTCCAGGAACTGCGGGAACAGCACGATGTAGAAGAACACCGCCTTCGGGCTGAGCAACGCGTTCAGCGCGCCCTGGGCGAAGAAGCGCGGCGCGGAGCCGTTCGGCATGGACGGTACGGCGTCGGCGCCGAGATGGGCGACGCTGGCATAGGTGTCGCCCCGATAGGTCTGCCAGGCCAGCCACAGCAAATAGGCGGCGCCGCCGATGCGCAGCGCGTCGTAGGCCAGGGGAAAATGCACGAACAGGCCGGACAGGCCCAGCCCCGCCGCCGTGGCGTGAACCGTCAGCCCCAGGCAGACGCCGAGCGCGCTGTAGATGCCGGCTGCCGGCCCGCTGACCATCGCGCGGGACACGCAGAAGATCATGTTCGGCCCCGGCGTCACGATAAAGACGATCACCGTCCCCAGGAACAGCGACAGGGTGGCGAGTTCAACGGGCATGGTTGGCCCGCTCCGGTTGCCTACGGTCGGTCACGGCAATGCTCTCCGCTATACGCAAATGTTGTGGTTGGTCGCGGAGCCTATTCCGATCCGCTGGCGTGTCAATTTGCCGGGCGCGCCTTTTTTATTGGCCGCCGGTCCGGATCTGATCCTCGATGCCGGCAAGCACGCCGGCCTGACCCTTCACCGCTTCCGTGCCCTGCTTTGCGTTGTCCAACTCGGTCCAGGCGCGCAGCAGTATCAGTTGCAGCAGGGCGCCCTTTTGTTTCTGTACGTTATCGAGCAGGCCGTTGTTGCAGAGCTTCACGAAGTCGGTCGTCTCGCCCCCTTCCAGCGCCGAGATGCAGGCCACTTCGATCGCATCGAAGTTGATGTTTTCCAAGTATTTTCGCTGCATATCGTGCAGCGTTTCAGCGATCTCCGTTTTCTGCTGGCCGGGGGCGATGGATCCGGCGGCGGTCGCCGTTGCCGTGGCGGCGCTGGTTGTCGCTGCCTCGAGTTTCTCCGCCAGTTCCTGTTCCAGGTTCCGGACGTTCCGTCTTGTCTGCTCCAGGTTCTCCTTTGCCGCCTGCGGCGCGTCCGCGCCGGCGGCATCGACGGCGGCCTGCGCCTGATCGTTCAACTCGCGGGCCGTCTTCAGGCTGTCCGCCGTCTCGCGCGCGTCCTTGAGCTTTTCCTGAGTGTCCAAAACGGCCTTGGCCGAGCCGTCCGCCGTACTGCCCAACGTCGCCAGCGAGCGGCCGAAGGCGCCACCGGCGATCTCGCCCAGCAGCATGGTGATCATGGTGTCGTCGAAGCGGGCCAGCATGACGGCGTAGGCCGTCTTCGAGATTGCGCCGTTGGCATAGGCCTCGCAGGCGCGGTAGAGCCCGTCCCTGAGCAACTGGATCGTCGCCAAGCGTTCGCCCAGCTGCGCCGCGCTCTCGGCCTGTGCCTGGCTGATCGCCATCGCGAGCTTCGGTTCGATCCCGGCGGGCAGGCCGCTCACCGCCAGCGAGCCGCCGAAGTTGCCGGACCGGCTGAGTGCCCTGGCGACGTCGGGGCTCGGCTCGGCGCAGGTCACGATGTTGCTGTCGCGCGTGACCTTGCTGATCGTGCGGATGTCGGCGCTCAGCAGCATGCTGTCGCCGGCGTTCAGGCTTTTCGTTTCCTTGGTTCGGCTGTCGATGGTTTCGCAGCCGGCAATCGATCCCGCAATCAACGTTATGGACGCTAGACCGGTCAGCTTCGCCAACATCGTTTTGCCCTCCGTCAATGCACTTTCAATCGAAAATTGCTTGATCGTTTTACTGTTCGCGTATGATAGCAACGCAAACCGAAGCGCGGTGTCCAAAAAATGGCGGTGGCCGCCAGCGGCGGCCACCTGATCGTACGACCCTTTGCCCCAAGCTCGATCTTATCGCCGGCGGGCGCGACGACGCTGTGGGGTTTGCCACATATCGGGCAGGGACTGTCTGGAGGCTTAGGCGTCCCAGCTTGGCCGGCTGCGCAGGCGGTCGTCCCAGCGACGCAGGTTGGAGAGTTCTTCGGGGATTTCGATGCCGACGAAGCCCGCGATCATCGACGCCGTCATGCCGGTGATATCGGCGACGGAAAATCGGTCGCCGGTCAGGTAAGGCCGGCCATCGGCCAGTTCGCCGTCCAGCCAGGCCAGCTTCTTCATGGATGTCTCGCGTTGCGCTTCCGCGTATGCGGGCACCTGCATGACCCGGTCCTTGAAGAAGTCGAAGGTGTGCAGCGCAACGGCGCCGATGTTGGTCATAATCTCGATCTCGATGCGCCGGTTCCACATCTCGACTTTGGCGCGTTCGACAGCGTCGGCGCCGAACAGCGGCGGGTCCGGATACAACTCCTCGAAATAGCGGCAGATGGCGACGCTCTCGGTGATGATCGTGCCGTCGTCCAACTCCAGCACCGGTACGGCGCCCAGCGAGTTCTTCTTCAGGAACGCGGGCGAGCGCGCCTCGTTTTTTGGAATGTCGAGCCGTTCCGTCGGTACTTCGACACCTTTCTCCGCGAGGAAGATGCGCACGCGCCGGGGGTTGGGGGCAGCGCCGTCATAGAACTTCATGGGGTTCTCCTAATTGATCCGTTGGCCGAAATTTGATACAGTGTATGGCAATATAAACATATGATCAATAGGTGATATATTGCTGGACGCTACGTTCTCGGCCCTGTCCGACCCAACCCGCCGCGGCATCCTGGAATTCCTCGCCGACGGCGACCTGTCGGTCGGCGAACTGGTCGACGAGTTCTCGATCTCCCAGTCCGCCGTGTCTCGCCACTTGCAGGTGCTGGAACATGCCGGCCTGGTGACCCGGCGGCGGGATGGTCAGCGCCGGCTCTGCTCGCTCAACGGCGAACCCCTACGCGAAGCCGACGAATGGATCGCCCGCTATCGCGCCTTCTGGGAAGCCCGCCTGGACCGGCTGGACAAGGTCTTGCGTGCAGAGCGCCGGAAATAGGAGGGACGGCCATGGATCGCGCTCTCGACAATCTACGCGGTACGGAAACAGTCGAAGTCCGCCGCCGGTTCGACGCCAGCCCGGAAGAGGTGTTTCGCGCCTGGGTGACGCCCCGTCTGATCGAGCAGTGGTGGGGGCCGGAGGGATTCCGGACCACGGTCGCAAGCCTCGACCTCCGGGTCGGCGGCGCCTTTCGCTTCGACATGTTGTCGCCGACCGGCAGCCGCGGAGCGACCGCCGGGATATACCGCGAGATCGACCCGCCGCGCCGCCTCGTGTTCGATGCCACAGAACACTGCAACTGCGACCTGCCTTCAGGCGAAATGCCGCAACTGGACCCGGCGCGCGTCATCGTTGCCTTCGTCGGGCGCGGCGCGGGGACGGAAGTCACCGTCACCCACGCCGGCCTCTCGTCGGCCGCCATCGGCCTCCGCGTCGACGGCGGCTGGTCCAGCAGCCTGGGGCGGCTGGCGGCGGTTCTCTCGTTCTAAGCTGAACCGGCACGCCAGGGTCCGTCGCTGCGCCGGGACAGTAAGGCAGGATTCGGCGGCCTTGCCGGCTGTCCGCCGGCCGGAGGTTTACGGGCGGCCGGTCGGTCAGCCGAATTCGCAGTTACCGGCGACCTGGTTGTTCATCTCATCCGATTCGTCGATTTCGTTCGCCGGGTCGACGGTTGCGAGAAAGCTGTAAGACGCGCCGCCGGCCGTCGGGGCCGGGTCGAGTTCGACCTGCTGGCCGGGGTCCAGGCCCGGCGTGGGCAACTCAAGAGGCGGCATGTCCTCGATGTTTACCAGGGTGACCGTCGCGGGCGAGAGTCCTTGCCCCTCGTTGGTGACGGTTACGGTGAGTGCGTCGACCCCACAGTCGGTGCTGACGGCGAGGTCGACCAACTGATAGCCATGAACCTGCTTGTGAAGCGTGGTATGGACGGTCGTGACGATAAGGCGGGTGTCCTCGGATGAGATCATGACGTATCCCTTGAGGAGCGGTGTATCGGGATCGATGTCCTCCCCCGATGGATCCTCTGCCAGCGCCTGGCGTATGTCGTCGCAGTTCATGAAATAGCCCCTGTAGTAGCCGTGTATTCGCTGGACAGTCGACGTGCTGGGCGGCGTGCCCGGATACACGAAGGCGACGCGCCAGCCGGTGGTGACGTTGTCGTCGATCGGGTTCATGGAGCTGATTTCCGTGCGATAGACGGCGTTGACCAGTGGATCGTTTGTCGTCGTCTCGCCGCACACGTACTTCGCGGCGAACACGCTGTTGTTTCCCTCTTCGATACGCATCACCCGTTCCACGTCTATGGAAAGGCCGGCGCCGACACCGGTAACGACGCCGTCTTGCGTGCAGCCGCCCAACGCAAGTCCGGCGAGGGCCATAGTACGTAAAGTCGGCTTTGCCATAGGGCTACTCCTCTCAATTCACGCTGAGAATCGGATTCCGGACGCCGCTGCCGACGAGGCCGAACGGCGTTACGCCACGTCCGGCTCTTAGCTACCGGCGCGTCTCCCAAACCGGAACCCGAGAAAGGACACAACGGGCATGCAGGATTGCATTACGTGTGGAAATGTCGCCTTGGGAGCGTGTCCGTCCTTCGCGGTGATGCTTCATCATCCTCCATGGAGGGCCCGTGATTTCCCCGTCTGGGCCGATTTGACGTTTACGTAAACGTCAAGGATAATTGCTATAGGCTTCCGGGGCCTGCTAAGGGTAGGCCCGCCCAGTGGCCGCGTCGCCGCCAAGCCGAAAGGAATTCCCGATTTGACCGATCACCGTCCCGACGATCCATTGACCTATCCCGTCGGCCGCCGGCCGGACCATGCCGAATGCGTGGAGGTCGCGCCCGGGGTGCAGTGGATCCGGATGCAGATCCCGATCCCGGGCCTGGATTTCATCAATCTCTGGCTGATCGAGGACGGCGACGGTTGGACCATCGTCGACACCGGGCTCCGCAGTAAGAAGACCCAGGCCTGGTGGGAGGAGATCTTCGCCAAGTATCTCGGCGGCAAGCCTGTCACCCGTGTCATCTGTACCCACTTTCACCCGGACCATATGGGGCTGGCCGGCTGGCTGGTGGAACGTTTCCCGGGCGCCGTGCTTTGGATGTCCTTCGGCGAGTGGTCGTTCGGCCGGATGCTCTGGCTGGACACGCAAGAGGAAATGCCCGAGGAAGTGGTCCGCTTTTACCGCCGCCTCGGCTGGGGCGAGCAGGCGCTGGCCGCTTTCCGCAAGCGGGGCTACAACTTCTATTCCCAGGTCGTCTACGACGTGCCGCACGGCGTCCGTCGCATCGTCGACGGCGAGAGTTTCCAGATCGGCGGCCGCGCCTGGCGGGTGATCGTCGGCCAGGGTCATTCGCCGGAGCATGCCTGCTTGTACTGCGCCGAACTTGGCCTGCTGATTTCCGGCGACCAGATCCTGCCGCGCATCACGCCGCATATCGGCATCTATCCGAGCGAGCCGGACGGCAACCCGCTTCAGCTCTATATCGACTCGATCGACATATTCCGGCCGCTGCCGGCCGATACGCTGGTGCTGCCGGCGCACGGCGATCCGTTCCGCGGCCTGCCGCTCCGGCTCGACGCGTTGGCGCACCATCACGACGTGCGGCTGGAGCGGCTCTACGTTGCCTGCGACAAGCCGCAGACGGCACTGGAGGTCGTGCCGGCGATGTTCTCGCGCAAGCTAAAACCCGACGATATGCGGCTCGCGTCCGCCGAGGGCGTGGCGCACCTGCATTGCCTGATGGGCATGGGCAGGGTCGTGCGCGAAATGGCTTCCGACGGTGTCTACCGCTATCGCCGAGCCGCCTGACACCCAATCATCGAAACCCAGGGAGGAGACTTGAAATGACCGATCATCTGCTGACCGAAATCGATGGGCCGATCGCCTACGCCACCTTCAATCGGCCGGAAACGCGCAATGCGCTGTCGCTGGAAATGCGCCAGCGCATGGGCGAATTCCTGACCGAGATCGAGCATGACGACAGCGTGCGTTGCCTGATCCTGCGCGGCAGCGGCGACCATTTTATGGCCGGCGGCGACGTGAAAAGCATGGCAGAGATCGTCAAGACCACCACCGCCGCCGAACGGCGCGGCATGTTCGAGGCGCGGATTCACAATCTGCACCCGATGATCTTCGCCTTGCGCCGGCTGCGTAAGCCGGTAATCGGCTCGGTCCAGGGCGGCTGCGCCGGGGCGGGTTTGAGCTTCCTGCTTGCCTGCGACATGGCCGTCGCGGCCGACAACGCCTTCTTCACCCTGGCCTACATCCATATCGGCACCAGCCCGGACGCCTCCGGCACCTTCTTCCTGCCGCGCACCGTCGGCATGAAAAAGGCGATGGAGATCGCCATGCTGGGCGACCGCTTCGACGCGGCGACGGCTGAAAGCCTCGGCATCGTCAATCGCGTGGTGCCCGCCGACAACCTGGCGGTCGAAACCCGCGCGCTGGCCGATCGCCTTGCCGCGGGCCCGGCGCACGCCATCGGCAACACCAAGGAACTGCTCAACGCCTCGCTCGGCAACAGCCTCGAAGCCCACCTCGCGAGGGAAGCCGAGAGCTTCGCCGACTGCTCGACGACCGAGGACTGGGCGGAGGGCGTCACCGCGTTCGCCGAGAAGCGCAAGCCTCAGTTCAAGGGCCGCTGAACCTTCGGCGTATCCCATGAGCACGCAAGCAACGGAAAATCCGACGGCGGATGTGCGTCGCGACCTCCGGTTCGTCATTATCGGTGCCGGCATGTCCGGCATCCTGACCGCGATCAAGCTGCAGGAGAGGGGCGTAACCGACTTCACGATCTACGAGAAGGCGGATCGCCTCGGCGGCACCTGGCGAGACAACACCTATCCCGGTCTGTCCTGCGACGTACCGTCCCACCTCTACAGCTATTCGTTCGAACCCAACCCCGACTGGAGCCATCGGTTCTCGCCGGGCGCCGAGATCCTGGCCTATTTCGAGAAGGTCACCAAGAAATACGGCGTCGAGCGTTTCATCAGGTTCAACAAGGAAATCGCGCAGACCGAATATAGAGACGGCCGGTGGCACCTTGAGACCAAGGACGGAACGAAGGACGTCGCCGACGTGGTGATCGCGGCGACCGGCGTGCTGCACCACCCGGTCTATCCCGACATCGACGGCCTGGACAGTTTCGAAGGCGTCTGCTTCCACAGTGCCCGCTGGGACCATTCCGTACCGCTGGACGGCAAGCGGGTCGGCATCGTCGGCACCGGGTCGACCGGCGTGCAGATCGTACCGGCCATCGTCGACCGGGTCGCCAAGGTATCGCTGTTCCAACGCACGGCGCAGTGGATTGTGCCGCTGCCCAACCCGGAACACAGCGAACAGGAGAAGGCGGCCTTCCGCGCCTCGCCCGAGTTGATGCGGGAGACGTACCTCTATCTGGCGGAGCGTTTTCAGAACACCTTCGCCCGCGCCGTTGTCGGCGACCGGGAACAGATGGCCAAGATCGAGGAAGCCTGTCGCACCAACCTGGAAGAAAACGTCCAAGATCCCGAACTCAGGCGGAAACTGACGCCGGACTACAAGGTCGCGTGCAAGCGCCTGATCATGTCGGACGCGTTCTATCCGGCGATCCAGAAACCGAGTGCGGAGCTGGTCGCCGAAGGCATCGATCGGATCGAACCCGGCGGCATCCGCACCGCTGACGGGCGCTTACACGAACTCGACGTGCTGGTGCTGGCGACCGGCTTCGACGGCCACCGCTTCATGCGGCCGATGCAGGTGATCGGCCAGGGCGGCGTCAGCCTCGACCAGGCCTGGGCCAACGGCAACGAGGCGCACCGCGCCGTCGCCGTGCCGGGCTTTCCCAACTTCTTCATGCTGGCCGGCCCGAACAGCCCGATCGGCAATTTCTCGCTGATCATGATCTCGGAGATGCAGCTCAACTACATCCTGCAGCTCGTCGATCTGGTGCAGAAGGGAAACTGCCGGGCGGTCGTGCCGAAGCAGGAGGCGACGGCCCGCTTTAACGCCGCGATCAGGGAAGCCATGCCGGGCACCGTCTGGGTCACCGGCTGCCGCTCCTGGTACCTCGACAAGAACGGCAATCCGGCGATGTGGCCGTGGACCTTCGAACGCTTCGAACAGGACATGAAGCAGCCCGACCTGGACGAATACGAACTGATCGCCTGACGTTAGGAGCGCGGCGAGCTGTTAGCCGCTCCTCATGCCGATCTTTTTCTGGTTTAGTAAGGCTGCGATCAACCGGAAATGGCAGGAGGCGGGCATGGCGACCCTGGCCGGCAAGACCTTGTTTATCACCGGCGCGAGCCGCGGCATCGGTCTGGCGATCGGTCTGCGCGCCGCCAAAGACGGCGCCAACGTGGCAATCGCGGCGAAGACGGCGGAGTCGCATCCCAAACTGCCGGGCACCATCTACACGGCGGCGGAGGAGATCGAAGCGGCCGGCGGCAAGGCGCTGCCGCTGATCGTCGACGTGCGCGAGGAAGAACAGGTCGAAGCGGCGGTGGAGAAGACCGTTGAGGCCTTCGGTGGCATCGACATTCTGGTCAACAACGCGTCGGCGATCAGCATGACGGGCACCTTGGAAACGCCGATGAAGCGTTTCGACCTGATGCATCAGGTCAATGTCCGCGGCACCTTTCTCTGCAGCCAGAAATGCATTCCGCATCTCCGCCAGTCCAAGAACCCGCATGTGCTCAACCTCTCCCCGCCGCTCAACTTCGAAGCCCGCTGGTTCGGGCCGCACGTAGCCTATTCGATGGCGAAATACGGCATGAGTCTCTGCGTGCTGGGTATGGCGGAGGAGTTCCGGCGCAACGGCATCGCGTTCAACGCGCTCTGGCCGCGCACCGCTATCGACACGGCGGCCATGGCCATGCTCGGCGGGCCGGACGCGGCCAAGCGTTGCCGCAAGCCGGAGATCATGGCCGACGCGGCGCATGTCATTCTGACCCGCGACGCCCGGCTCTGCACCGGCAGCTACTTCATCGACGACGAAGTGCTGGCGGCGGAAGGCAAGACCGACCTGTCGGAATACCTGCATCCCGGCGGCCGCGAAGAAGACCTGCTGCCGGACTTCTTCGTCTGAGTGCCGGTATCGCGATGAGCATCGACTACGACGGCCGCATCTTCCGTTCGGTCGGCAATACAGGCAGCGGCGAAGTCGACGGCGATACCCGGTTTCACTATCGGCAGGAAGGCGATGTGGTCTGGGCGACCTACAGGGGTGGCGGGGTGAAATTCGGCAGTTTGGTGGCTAAGGTGTTGGACGGTGGCGCGCTGGACATGCGCTACAACCACGTCAACGCGTCCGGCGGTCTGATGACCGGGCAGTGCCGATCGGTGCCGGAACGGCTGCCGGACGGTCGGCTTCGTCTGCACGAGACCTGGCAGTGGACCAGCGGCGACCGATCGTCGGGCCAGTCGGTGATCGAGGAGGTTGAGATCGATGCCGATTAGGGGCCTGGATCATGTGGCGATAACCGTTGCCGACCAGGAGCGCGCCTTGGCGTTCTATCGCGACGTGCTGAATGCCGAGATCGTTTGGGAAGCCGAGTGGCGCGCCGGCAAGCTGCCGATCTTTTCGGCCCGGCTCGGCGCCAACGTGATCAACATCCACGCGGCGGCAAGCCCCGGATCGCCGCGCGCCGAGCATCCGACCGTCGGCGCCGGCGACCTGTGCTTTCGCTGGGACGGCCCGATCGCCGATGCGGTGCGCCTGCTGGAAGAAAACGGCGTCGCGGTGGAGGAAGGGCCGGTAAAGCGTCCGGCGGCCGACAACCGGTGGGGCGTTTCCGTTTATTTCCGTGACCCCGACGGCAATCTGCTGGAACTCTTGACCACCGACGGCGCGGGCGAGGCCGGCTGGTGACGGCGCAAGCAGTGAAGGCCGTGATCTTCGACCTCGGCGGCGTGTTGATCGAGTGGGATCCGACTCCCGTCTTCCGAGAGCAGTTTCCCGACGATGCCGAAGGCCTGAACGCCTTTTTGCACGGCCCATTCAGGGACGTGGCGCTAACCTCCTGCGAGAGCACGGAGTCGTTCGACGACCTGCTGCCCAGGTTTCGGCGGAAATATCCCGAAGCGGCGCACCTGTTCGATCTGTTTGGCGCCCGTTGGCACGACTTCGTGCAGGCGCCGATGCCGGCTTCCATCGCGGTGCTCGACGCTCTTGTCGAGGCCGGCACGCCGGTCTTCGCCCTGACCAACTGGCCGGCGGAAACCTTCCCGCCGCGGGGTGCGGACTATGCCTTCCTGGAAGCCTTCGGCGACATCGTCGTGTCCGGCGAGGTCGGCCTGCGCAAGCCGGATGTGGCGATCTACCGGCTGGCGCTCGACCGGTTCGGCCTCGATCCGTCGGAGGTGCTGTTCGTCGACGACCTTGCCGGCAATGTCGAAGCGGCCGCGGCACTCGGCATGGCCGGCCATCATTTTCAGGACGCCGCTTCCTTGCGGCGGGAGGTTTCCAGACATGGCCTTTGCTAGTACGCGTACCGATCCCGCGCTCGTCGTCTTCGATTGCGACGGCGTGCTGATCGACAGCGAGATCATCGCCTGCCGGGTCGATGCGGAGGAACTGAACCGCGTCGGTTTCCCGATCACCGTCGAGGAGGTGGCGGAGCGGTTCTGCGGCGTGGTTGCGAAGGAGATGTACGCCATCGTGGAGGAAGAGCATGGTCGGCCTCTGCCGAACGGGTTTCAGGACCGCGTTCACCGGCTGATCCACGAGGCGTTTGAGACCGAGTTGAAGCCGATCGGCGGCGTTCACGAGACATTGGACCGGATCCAAGGGCCGGTCTGCGTCGCGTCGTCCAGCGGGCCGGAATGGCTGGAACGCAGCCTGACGATAACAGCGCTGCACGACCGCTTTGCGCCGCACGTTTTCAGCGCCCATTTTGTCGCGCGGGGTAAGCCGGCGCCGGACATTTTCCTCTACGCGGCGGCGCAGATGGGCGGTGTCGACCCGGCGGACTGCGTGGTGATCGAGGACAGCATCTCCGGCGTCCGCGCCGGCGTCGCGGCCGGGATGCGCGTGTTGGGCTTCACCGGCGGCGGGCATTGCGCGCCCGGCCATGGCGACCGTCTGCGGGCGCAGGGCGCCGAATTGGTCTTCGACGATATGACGGCCCTGCCCGACATACTCCGAACCGCTTAACTGATTTTTCCGCTTCGTTTTGCTATGCTGCGGCGGATTGTCGCGCCCTCGGTGGCCGCGCGTTCTCCGGCGCGGCCGAAACGCGCGGCGGGAGTTGGGCGATGCGGTTTCTGGCCTTGGCAGTGCTGGCCGCGGCCCTGCCGTTTGCGGCGGTCGCGGAGGAACGGACGGACCTCAACATGGTGGTCTCGCTGGACCGCTCCGAGTCCGTCAACGCCGAAGAGGCGATCGCCCAGATCCAGGGCCTGATCCACGCGCTGACCCACGAACGCTTCATCGGCGCGATACAGTCCGGCGCGCAGGGCCGGATCGGTTTCGCCGTGGTCAAATGGTCCAGCTTCAACCGCTCCGAAGTCATTCTGCCCTGGACCGTCATCGCCGACCTAGAGGACGCGGAAGCCGTCTCCACCCGGCTGTACACCGCGATGAAGAAACGCCGGCTCTCGCCCGACGGCACCCAGACCGACCTCGCGTTCGGTATCGAGGTCGCGACAGCGATGCTGGACGCCGCGCCGTATCGGGCGACGCGGGATGTCATTAACATCGTCGGCGACGGGCTTTCGAACATCGGCCGTCTGCCCAGCGTCGACCGCGATATCGCGCTCTCGCGCGGCATCACCATCAACGCCCTGATCATGGCGAAAGGGCGGGCGGTGCCGGTGCTGACGCGTTACTTCGAACGGGAGGTTATCGGCGGGCCGCTCGCCTTCGTCCACCACGCGACCAACGTCGCCGAGTTCGCCATGGCCATGTTGCGCAAGATGGTGCTGGAGATGGCGCGGTTCCAGGCGATGGATGCGCCGCGACCGCTGTAGAGGCCGGCTTTGTTCTAAACGCCGTATGCTTCTTTCATACGCTCGACGGACAGGCGGATCAGTTCTTCCAGCGTGTCCAGGTCGATGTCGTCCAGTTTTTTGATGTACAGGCACGACTTGCCGGTTTTGTATTTGCCGAGCCGCTTCGTCAGCTTTTCGAAGCGGGTGAAGCCTGGCACGATATAGACCGTCAGCGCCGTCTTGCGCGGTGAGAAGCCGGTAACGAACAAGTCTCCTTCCCGGCCGCTTGCATACTTGTAGTGGTAACGGCCGAAACCGACGATGCTGTCGCCCCACATCTTCGGTTCCTTCCCGGTCACGCGGCGCATGATCTCGTTTACGGTCTCGCAGTCGCTGCGCCGGCCGTCGTGCTCGATAGCGTTGAGAAACGCTTCCACGCTCGCGTCGTTCTCTTGGGTCTTCCGTTCGGCCACAGTATCCCCCCGATCCGCCTGCACGCGTAAGATCCGCGCGGCGATATTGGCCCCGAACCAATCGCGCGATCAAGTGGCAGCACCCTTCGCGGTTACGTCGAAGGTAATTGCCGCCTACCTGATTGCCGCATAACGTTTAACGTGAGGTGAATAAGGAGAGCGTGCCGTGGAAGGCCTGGAACTACTGCAAAGCGTGAAGCTTCCCTTCGCTGAACTTATTGGTATGACATGGCTGGAGGCGGAGCCGGAGCGGGTGGTGGCGGAGATGGCCGTACGCGACGACCTCTGCACCATTCCCGCGGTGCTGCACGGTGGTGCGATCATGGCGTTCGCCGACACCATGGGTGCGGCGGCGACCGTGCTCAATCTGCCCAAGGGCGCCCACACGACGACGATCGAAAGCAAGACCAACTTCATCGGCCCGGCGCCGGCCGGCACCAAAGTGCGCGGCGAGTGCGCCGCCGTCCATCGCGGCCGGCGCACGATGGTCTGGCAGACGCGGGTGACCCGCGACGACGGGCGCACCGTCGCCGTCGTCACGCAAACCCAATTGGTGCTCGCCGACTGACCGGACTCGCCCATTTGGTTCGGCCATTAACTAATTGGCCGAACAGCGCTTTTCCCCGCCCGAAGTGACAATCCTGGGACATTGAGATGTCAAAGATGGGGCAACCTTTGTCTGCCCCTTGGTTGGTCTATTGCTGCGCCCACGTTGTGTGGTACGGCACAACCACTGTGCGTTTTGCCGTTTTTACCGCACCACATGCAAGGGAGCAGGGAAAACGTCATGAACAAGATTGTTGGAGCACTTTCCGGTCTGGCGCTGCTGGCAGCGATCGGCGCCGCCCAGGCGGAAGAAGAGCGTGGCATGGTCGTCGGCGTCAACGAAGGTTTGCGGACAATCGTGCTGGACAGCGGCGAGACCTTCACCGTTGCCGAGGGCGTGCCGATGCGCGGCCTGCGCCCGGGAACGGAGGTCAAAGTCTCCTACGAGGACAAGGACGGCGAGAAAGTCGTCACCAAGCTTCGGCCGGCAAAATAGAGGTTAGCCCGATCCCTATAAACCGGCCGATTGCCGGGCGCGTCCTGCGGCGCGCCCGGCGACTTTTTTCGGATGGCGGCTGTACCGTCCCGGGTCCCAACCGGACAGGCCGCTAGAGCTGTGCCGTCAAGGTGATCTTGAAGGTCAGCCCTTTGGCTGGATCGCCAGCCAGGTGCTCCCGGTACTGTTTGTCGAATAGGTTGTCGATGCTCAACCGAATGCTGGCGTTCTCCAAGGCCCTCGGCTGCCAATTGGCAAACAGATCGTGGACGACGTATCCGTCCGTTTCGCTGGTAGAGCCGGAGACCTCGTCCTGTTCCGCGGCGAAGACACCGCGCCAACCGAATTCAAGGTCGAGCGATGGCACACGGCCGCCGAGCGTCAGCACGACTTCGTCCGCCGGAATCGAGTTGAGCGGGTCCCCGGTGTCCGTATCTTCGCCGCGGATCGCGGTCGCCGCCAGGCGGGAAAAGAACACGTCGGCATCGTAGGCGCCTTCGAGTTCGACACCGTAGATTTCGGCTTCACCGACATTTTGGAAAGTGGAGGAGGTGTTGAGTCGCTCGATTAAGTCGTCGATCTGGTTGAAGAATACCGTGGCCTTGACCTGCGCTCCGTCACCCGCGCGCGCGATGTCGCGGAACGAGACGGCGACACCGGCCTCGTAGTTGATCGACTTCTCCGGGTCGAGGTTGAGGTTGGAACTGTTGGCGTCGAAGGCTTCGTCAATCACCGGCAGGCGTTCCGTGTAGGACACGGATCCGAACACGCCCCAGTTTTCGTTGAGCTGGTAGTGCGCCGCGAGCTTGGGCGATACGGCGACATTGGTTACGGAATCGTCGGTCACCGTGACCTGGTTGTCCGGTTCGAGTTTTTGCCAGTCGACCCGCACGCCGGGAATTACGGTCAGCTTCTCGCGGTAGACCAACTCGTCCTGGACGAAGACACCCACATTGATGGATTTTCCGCCCGGGTGGAATGAGATGCCTCCGGTCGGGTTGGAGACGGTCGGCATCGAATCGGCGGTGCGGGTTTGATGGGAGGCCTGGATGCCGGCGGTGAGAAAGTTTTCGTAGTTTGCGCCGGCGTGAGTGAGCGTGTTTTGCGCACGGCCTTGAATGATCTCGTAAGAGTACTCGGTATCTTCAAACAGGCTGGAACCGCCGAAAGCCCCCTGAAGCGATGCATTTGTTTGATCGACTTCGGTGTATGTGTAGCCCAGGCCGACATCGAGATCGATCAGGTCGTTATCGGCCGGGTTGAAGCGGTAGCCGGCCATGGCTGTCTGATCGGTAACCTCGCGGTCGACGGTGCCGAAGCCCTGCGTGCCGGTCTGAGAATAGTCCTGGTCGTTTTGCTCCGTGGTCCAGTGTTGATAGGAGCCGCGAATTTGGTGAGCGTTACCGTCGCCAAAGCGATAGCTGCCCTTGAGCAGACCCGACGGCGCGGCGAAATCGGACCCCGTGATGCGATTGCCGGCCCCATCCTCGAACTCGCTGGAGCGGCGGTAGATGAAGGAACCGAGGAGATCGAGGCCCTCCGTTGGCTGCCAGGCGCCGACCGTGGATGTCAGGAACCCGTTGCGGTTGGAGTCGAAACCGAGTTTTTCGCGGAACGCGAAACTGTCGCCTTCGGCCAGGAAGTCCGCGGCGTCCTTTGTCGTCAGGCTGATGACGCCTGCAAGGGCGCCGGCGCCATACAGGGTCGAAGACGCCGGGCCGCGCAAGACCTCAATGCGTTTGTAGAGTTCTGGATCGGAGAAGAAAGAGCCGACGCGATACTGCTCGTAGAATTTGGTAACGCCGTCGACCTGAACGATGAGCCGATTTTCATCGGACGACCCAAGGGTGCCGATGCCGCGAATGTTGAAACTTTCGCCGAGCACGCGGTCGGAGCCGATGGCCTTCACGCCTGGCAGGTCGGTGAGGGCATCGCCGACGGTTGTCGGCTGCGCCGCGTCCAAGTCCTCCTGGTCGACGACGCTTACCGATTGAGGCGTTTCAATTGCGATTTTTTCCTGGCCTGCGGTGACCACCAGGCGGTCCAATACCAGGGCTTCCTGCGCGGTGGCCGCTGATACGGCCGCCGTCACCAATACCCCGGCGGCGCCGAGGGTCGATGCAGATTGCTTCATCTCCAATCCTTCTTTGCTGGCAGCGATCGCGTGCTGCCTGGCAAAGAAAGGCTGGGTGGCTGCGAACTAACGGTTCATTCGTTGCGGCGAGACGGTGCGTGCTCGCGTGGCGATTTAGGGCGCTATTTGGTCAGAATTACCTTGTCATTGCTGGTGAGGCGTAGCCGGTATTCGGCGTTCCCGTGGACAAGAATCACTTCTCGCATGCCGTCAAGCAGGTCGAGCACACGCAGCCGCCTCGGCGTTTCAGCTTGCAAATCTTGTTTTCTGTCAGTCATTTACGCGCCATTTTCTATTAGCGTGTACAGACAATCACGCTTTCGTGATGACCATAGTGCGAATGACTCTTAATCGCAATAGAGATAGAGACGGTGTTGCCGCCGGATCGCTGCGGTGATCGCTTGACTGTTCGATACGTACGATGGATTGGCGGCCGAAAGGGCGTCGGTGTTTCCGCGGCCGTCCTTAGTCCTGGCAGGCCAGGGGTGTCGGCTCGTCAACCAGGGAAAGGCCCACGGATTCCAGGAAACAGACGATATCCGCCGTCGGTATGACGGTCGTCTCGCCGGCGACCGGCAGTTGCAAGGGCTCGAAACCGGAGTCCCCGAACGACAGTTGCGCGGTGCGATATCCGCGCACCACGCCGACCAGGGCGCCGCTGCGGCTGTCGAACACGCCGCCGCCACTCATGCCGTAGGACACGGAAGCATCGATCAGGCGCACCGCGCCTTCGATCGACGACCGGTCGCCGCCTGTCGCGGCGGCGTCGATCTGGCTGACGACACCGGTCACCACCGTGCGCTCCCGGCCCCAGGGAAAAGCCACCACCCAGATATTGTCGCCCAGCCATGCGGATCGGCCCAGCCTCACCGGGCTCGCGTCGAGCCCTTCGGCCGACAACAGAGCAAGGTCCGTGGCCACGTCCACGGCGATCAGGTCGGCCGGGATTTTCTCCCCGGTCTCGGGTGACAAGGCGTAGACCGATTGCGGAACCGGCGGCTCCACAAGATGGGCCGCGGTCAGGATGACGCTCCGGTCGGTGTTTTCGTCGCGACTTAGGATTACCGCCGACCCGGCCCGCCGGCCGCCGCCTTCGCGTTCGTTGAAAAGCTGGATCGTCGATCCGACCGCCTGCGCGATCACCCGGTTCTTGTGGTCCACCCCGTCGGTCGCCGCGCAGCCCACAAGCAGGGTCAGGGCCGCGACGACGGCCCAGGTCTGGCCTTTTACCCAGGCCGTCGCGATCAAGCGGCCTTATCCATGCCCAGGCGTTGCCATACGGCGGTGAGCGCTTCGATCAATTCCGTCATCATGGCATCGTCATGCAACGGGCCCGGCGTGATGCGCAGGCGCTCCGTCCCGCGCGGCACGGTCGGGTAGTTGATCGGCTGGATGTAGATGCCGTGATCGTCCAGCAGCATGTCGGATGCCTGTTTGCATTGGGCGGCGTCGCCGACCAGCACCGGTACGATATGGCTGTCTGACGGCATCACCGGCAGGCCTGCTTCCGACAGCAGGCGCTTCAGCGTCGCCGCGCGCTCCTGCTGCCCCTCGCGTTCGGTCGAGGAGGTCTTCAGGTGCCGCACGCTTGCCAGCGCGCCGGCGGCGATTGCCGGCGGCAGGGCGGTGGTGAAGATGAAGCCCGGCGCGTAGGATCGGACCGCGTCGCAGATATCCGCCGAGGCCGCGATGTAGCCGCCCATCACGCCGAACGCCTTGGCCAGGGTGCCCTCGATCACGTCGATCCGCTGCATCAGGCCGTCGCGTTCCGCGACGCCGCCGCCGCGCGCGCCGTACATGCCGACGGCATGCACTTCGTCCAGATAGGTCAGGGCGTGGTACTTGTCGGCCAGGTCGCAGAACTTCTCGATCGGCGCGATATCGCCGTCCATGGAATAGACGGACTCGAACAGGATCAGCTTCGGCCGCTCCGGCGGCGCCTCGGCCAGCAACTGCTCCAGATGCGCCGCGTCGTTGTGTCGGAAGATCTTCTTCTCGACACCGCTATGGCGGATGCCGGCGATCATCGAGGCATGGTTCAGCGCGTCGGAGAACAGGATGCAGCCGGGCAGCAGCTTGGCGATGGTGCTGATCGCCGCCTCGTTGGCGACATAGCCGGAGGTGCAGACCAGCGCCCGCTCCTTGCCGTGCAGGTCGGCAAGCTCGGCCTCCAGTTCCACCAGCGGGTGGTTGGTGCCGGAGATGTTGCGGGTGCCGCCGGCCCCGGCGCCCATAGTCCGGACCGCGCCGGTCATGGCGTCCAGCACGGCCGGGTTCTGGCCCATGCCGAGATAGTCGTTGGAGCACCAGACCACCACCTCCGGCGTGCCCGGCCGGGAATGGTTGGTCGCTCTGGGAAACGCGCCCGCCCGACGGGCCAGATCGGTGAAAACCCGGTAGCGGTTCTCACCCTTCAGCGCGGATATCGCTTCCGCGAAAATCCGTTGGTAGTCCATGGTCCAGTCCTTCGCGCATTCATCAGCCGGATCCAGTAGAACCGCTTAAGCGTACCGCCGACTGTGGTTTTTGTATCACCAAACTCGCGCCGCGCAGTTAAAATTTAGTTGAGCATAAAATATCCGCCCGAGCCGCGTGGCGGGCATATTGCCGCAGTCGGAAAATCCCGGGTTGCCGCCTTCAACTATGCGGCGCCGCCGCCATTTTCCTGGTCGATCAGGGCTTTAAGCCGTTCGGCGATTTGCCGGCCGATGGGGTCGTCGTCGCCTTCGATGCGGTTGTCGACGATGGCCCGCATGGCCTGGCGATGGGCGTCCACCAGGGCAAGGTCTAGCGCCGCCGGATCGCCCAATTGCTCGATATAGCGGCAAAGCGAGCCGCCGATCCGGGTCATCAGCGGATATCCGAAGCTGCCGCCCTGGCCTTTGATGTCATGGGCGGCGTTCAGCAGCGGTTCCAACTGTTCGGGGCCGCAGGTCGGGGCGGCTGCGACCGCCTCGTAAGCCGCATCCAGCCGGGCAAGATCGGCCTGAACCCACTCCGTGTAGCCGACCGCAAGCTTCCTGACGGCATTCTCCGCCTGTTCCAACACCGCGGACGGCAGCTCCGTTTCCTGCGGTTTATCGGCGTCAATGTTGGTTTTGCGCGTCATTTAAGGGCCAGTCTCGGCAAATAGCCGGTCGGATGCATGTCCGGGACCTTAACGATAGTTGTTTAGCATAATATGATCGGCCAACGTGAATTCGCCTGTTCAAGGGTCCGACGCATGTGGCATGCAGTCCTGTTCCTGGCGCCGATCACCACCATCGGCACGGTGGTGCTGGGGATGTCGCTCGGCGGCTGGTGGAGCTTCCTGACCGTCGGCTGGCTGTTCGCCGGCCTTGCGGTCATCGATCAAACGGTCGGGCTGGACCTGTCCGATCCGCCGGCGCAGACGGCCCGTGACCGCACCGTCTTCCGTCTTGCCGTCTGGGCCTGGGTGCCGGCCCAGTTTTCGCTGCTGGCCTGGGCCTTCTGGGTGGTCGACACCTGGACCCTCAGCCCCATCGAGTGGGCGGGTCTGGTCAGCGCCGTCGGCAGCATCACGGGCGCCGGCGGGATCACGGTCGCGCACGAACTGATGCACCGCAAGAGTCGTTTCGAAAGAGGCCTGGCGGAGCTGCTGATGGCGGCCTGCTCCTACACCCATTTCTGCATCGAACATGTGCACGGCCACCACCGCCGGGTCGGCACGCTGGACGATCCGGCGACCGCCCGGCTCGGCGAGAGCTTTTACATTTTCTGGGTTCGTTCGGTGTTCGGCGGCGTGGCCAGCGCCTGGAGTCTGGAGGCCGCGCGTCTAGAGCGCCGCGGCAGGGTGGTATTCGGGCCGTCCAACCGCATGTTGCGTTACGCGGCCGAACTCGTGGTTGTCTATGCGGTTCTCTGGGCATTGTTCGGCTGGAAAGGCGTGGCGTTCTTTGCGGCCCAGAGCGTTTTCGGTTTCTCCCTGCTGGAAATCATCAACTACCTGGAACATTACGGGCTGACCCGGCGGGAGATCGCGCCCGGTCGGTTCGAGCCGGTTCAGCCGCACCATTCCTGGAATACCAGTAGCCGGATCACCAATCTCTACCTGATCAATCTAGGCCGCCACTCGGACCACCATCACCGGCCCGGACGACGCTATCAGGATCTCCGCCATATCGAGGACGCGCCGCAACTGCCGATGGGCTACCCGGCCATGGTCGGCCTCGCGTTGGTGCCCAGGCTCTGGCACTGGGTGATGGACCCCAAGGTCAAGGAATGGCGTCGGACCTACCAGTCCGAACCGGCATCGGCGGCTAGCGCATAAGGTCGCGCAATTCGAACTTCTGCACCTTGCCCATAGCGTTGCGCGGCAGCTTTTCGACGAACACGATGCGGTGCGGGTGCTTGTAGCGGGCCAGCCGGCCGGCGAACAACGCCAAGGCGTCCTCGGTGGTGAGGTCGGAGCCGGGCACGCGGACGATATAGGCGACGGGAACCTCGCCCCAACGCTCGTCGGGGCAGCCGATCACCGCGGCCTCGGCGACGGCCGGGCAGTCGGCCAGCACGTTCTCCAGCTCCGCCGGATAGACATTCTCGCCGCCGGAGATCACCACGTCCTTCTTGCGGTCGTCGATATAGAAATAGCCGTCCTCGTCGCGGTGGGCGATGTCGCCGGTGTAAAACCAGCCGTCCCGCAGCGCTTCCGACGTGGCCTCCGGGTTGCCCCAATATTCGGTCATCACATTGGGGCCGCGTACGACGATCTCGCCGGGCTCGCCCGCCGCCGCTTCCTCGCCGTCCTCGCGCATGATCCGAACGTCGCAATGGATCGCCGGCTTGCCGCAGGAGCCGATCTTGCGCTCGCCGTCCTCGAACCGCAGATAGACCGCGGTCGGCGCCGTCTCCGTCGCCCCGTAGACCTGGCCGACCGGCACGCCGCGCTCCAGGAATGCGCGGATCAGCGCTTCCGGCACCGGCGCCGAGCCGCAGTTGAGACCGCGCAAAGACGACAGGTTGGTGCCGGTCCAGTCGGGGTGGCCGATCATCGCCTGCATCATTGCCGGCACGGCGACCGTCAGGCTCGGCCGGCCGTTTGCGATTTCCGCCAGCATGCCGCCGGGGTCGAACCGCCGTTGCAGGGTGACCGTCGCACCCGCATGCAGCGCCGGCAGGGTCTGGATATTCATCCCGCCCACATGGAACATCGGAATGGTCGTCAGGATATGGTCGGCGCTGTTCAGGTCGTGGTTATGGGCCGAATTGATCGCGTTCCACAAAATCGCGTTCTGGCTCAGCACCGCGCCTTTCGGCTTGCCGGTGGTGCCGGAGGTGTAGACCAGCAGAAACGGATCGTCGTAGCGGGCATTGTCCGATGCAGCCGGGTTGGCGTCGAGCACGCCGTCGTAGGCCGTCCAACCGTCCCGTCCCGTGCCGTATGCCACGGTCTTCAAGTCGGGTAGGGCGGCGCGGATATCTTCCGTCTGGTCCTGGAATTCCGGCTCGACCAGCAGGGCCGTCGCCGCGCAATCGTGCAGGATGAAAAGATGCTCCGGCGCGGCCAGCCGCCAGTTGAGCGGCACCAGGATCGCGCCGAGACGCGCACAGGCGAACGCCAGGTCCAGCAGTTCCGGACTATTGAGCCCCAGATGCGCGACCCGGTCGCCCGGCTTCACGCCCAGTTCGTGCCGCAGCATGCCGGCCAGCCGCCCGATCCGCTCCGCCAGCGCGGCATAGCTGATCGCCGCGCCGTCGAAACGCACCGCCGGCTTATCGGGCTGAAAATCGGCCCAGCGGTCGATCCAGGTGGAGAGATCCATGATGCGCGATACGTCAGTCGTCGCGTTCGCCGGGCTCGTACAGGGCCTCGCGACCGATCCGTTCCAGGCAGATCTCCGCCGTCCAGGGCAGCATCAGCGCGCCGCACCGGCTGTCGCGGTAGAGCCGCTCCAGCGGCAGCGCCTTCATGATCGTGCTGCCGCCACAGGTGCGGATCGCCAACTGACAGATGTCGTTGGCGTATTCCATGATCGTGTATTGCGCGGCATAGGCCCGCAGCCGCTCTTCCTTGGTCGGGTTGACCTTGGCTTCGGCGATGGCCCGCAGGAACAGTGCCTCGGCCTGCTCCAGCTTGATCTTCATCTCCGCGACGAACAGTTGCTTGGTCGGGTTCGACCGCCGCTTGCCGGGCGGCCCGCCCTTCACCTCGCCGCGCAGGTATTGCACCACGAAATCGTACGCCGCTTGTGCGATGCCGACGTAAGAGGGCGTCAGCGTCATGAACATATGCGGCCAGGTGATCGCCGCCTTGTAGTAGATGCCGCGCGGCATGATCTGCAGCTCGTCCGGCACGAACACGTCCTGCATGTTCAGCGAGCGCGAGACGGTGGCCCGCATCCCGAGCGTGTCCCAGGTGCCGGTGATCTCGAAGCCGGCCGCGTCGCCGGGCACCGCCAGATACAGCGTGTCCTTGGCGTCCAGGTCCGCGCCTTCGCGGTCTTCGGTGCAGAGCACGCCGTAATAGTTCGCGGCGCCGGAGAGCGACGCGAAATGCTTCTTGCCGTTGACCAGCCAGCCGCCTTCTGTTTTGCGCGCGGTGGTGCCGAACGGCGCCTTGCCCGCGGCCGCCGACGTGTTGGGTTCGGAGAACGGTTGCGCGAACAGCGCCTTGTCCTCGACCACTCGTTTGAAGATGCCGGCGCGGCGCTCCTCGTGCCGCTCGCGCTGCTCGGTGGTCATCTCCAGGTCGTCGGCCAGCGGCCCGGACCACAGCATCGAACAGCTATGCATGTTGAAGGTCAGGGCCGTTGCGCCGCAATGCCGGCCGATTTCGGCGGCGACCATCATGTAGGTCTGATAGTCCGCGCCCAGGCCGCCATATTGCTGCGGGATGCAGAGGCTGAGGAAGCCATGCTCGCGCAGGTCGTCGTAGTTCTCGAACGGAAACGCGCCCTCGCGGTCGTAGTCGGCGGCCCGTGGCGCGAACTTCTCGCGGCCCAACCAGCCGGCCAGGTCGACCAGTTCTTTCTGGCGGTCGGTCATGGTCATATGCATGCGATTTCTCCCTCCGGCGGTCTAAAGCGCTTCGAGAAAGTCGGCGAGCGCCGCGTTGAAAGCCGCCGGCTTTTCCAGGTTGGCCAAATGGCCGGCGCCGTCCAGGCAGACATAGCGGGCGTTCGGAATGCGCGGCGCCATGCGCTCCATCACTTCCGGCGGCGCGGTACGGTCTTCGCCGCCGGCGATCAGCAGCGTCGGGCAGGGGATGCGCTTGATCGCGTCGCGGCCGTCGAACGTGACCAGGCATGTCAACGCCGCCCGATAGGCGTCAGGCGCGATGGCCGACATGCTGGCGGTGGCAAGCTCGCGCATGGCCGCGGGCGTGCCTTCGGTCATCATCGACGCGATCAGCGCGGGCGCGATATCGGCCGGCGTCTTGCCTTCGTCCAGCGGCTTCAGCCGCGCAGCCAGAAATTTCTCGGCGAAATCGCTGTCCGGATTGCCGAACGCCGCCGTCGTGCAGGACAGCACCAGCCCGTCCAGCCGATCCGGATAGCGTTCCGCGAAAGCCTGCGCGACCATCCCGCCCATGCTGTGGCCGATCACCACGGCGCGCGGCGCCTCGATCTTGTCGAGCAATACGGCGACCGCATCGGCCAATCCGGCGAAGGTCATCTCGGCCAGCGGCGGCGAGGCGCCGTAGCCCGGCATGGTCCAGGAAACGGCCCGGTAGCCGTCGGCGAAATTGTCGAGTTGCGGCGCGAAGCTGGTCCAGTCGCCGCCGATGCCGTGCAGGAAGACCAGTGTGCGGTCGCCGTCGCCGCGCTGCTCGAAACTCGGACAGGGCACGCTCATGCCAACTCGCCCTGCAGCACGCCGTTCTCGACCACCACGCGGTTGTCCAGGCTGACCGTGCAGTTGCGAAGCGGCAGATCGAAATGGCCGAGCGTGTGGCGGCCCGCCACCTCGTTGGCCCCGGTCGAATACAGGAAGTTGCCGGCGAAGGCGCGCTGCTCGGTGCCGTTCTGCTGCCCCCGGTCGTAGAAGGTGATGCCGTCCCAGCGGGCGCGCGGGTTCATGCCCCAGCCGACATGGCTGACCGCGTAAGCCTCCTGGTCGCCCCAGGCGGCGAAGTAGCTCCGCATCAGTTCGGCGTCGGTACCGTCGCCCTCGATAGAAGTCACGAAGTCGTTCTCTATCGCCAGTCGGATCGGGCTTTCCAGATAGCGCTTGAAGGTCAGGTTCAGGTCGCCCCGGTCCATCACCAGGGTGCCGTTGACCGAGCCGGCCTTGGGGAAGCAGAGGCAGAGTCCGCCGGGCCAGTGGGTGATCGTGCCGGCCCGCTTGGTATAGCCCCAGCCGCCGCCGGCCGGGGCGTCCTCTACGTTGATCGTGAGGTCGGTGCCTGCTTCGGATGTCACCCGCATCTCTCGCGCGTCGCGCAGCATCTTGATGCCGGTCTTGACCTTGGGCTCCAGCGCAGGGTCCGGGATCACCCGCTCCAGCAGTTCCGGATGCTCGTTGGAGATCATCAGCACCCGCGCCCCGCCCTTCAGGATCTTCGGCAGTTCGGCGGCGTGCAGCAGGCCCTCGACCGTGCAGTCGGCGACGAAGCCCGCCTGGCCGAGCGCGCCGATCACCGGCTCGAGACCGCCGATCGCATCCGACGCGCCGGTCGAACGGATCGGCACCGGCGCCGTCTGGCGTGGCGTTGGCAGCACGATATGGAACGGTTTGGCGCCGAGGCTGAGCAGCGCCAGTTCGGCAAGCTGCACGTTGATCGGCCGGCTCTGGGTTTCCGACAGAATGGCGCAGGGCTCGTCCGGCTTGACCTCGCACAGGCGGAACACCTCTGCGAAGGCGTCGATCCACTTCCCTTCAATACGTTCCTGCAGCATCCAACTCTCTCCCTAGGTCCCCGCATTTTGGCTCGCCGGCCAATCATATTGTTGCGCGCAGGGTCGCGAGCGGATAATTTATATGAATATTCATAATATGAAAAGGCATATAAATTGTCAAAGGCGGAAAAAGTGCCGGCGGTGTCGGACGGGCCGGGTTTCGTCGACGACTACCTGTTGTATCTGCTGGCCCGCGCCAGCCATCAGGTGAGCCGCCAGTTCCACCGTCAGGTCAAGACGGCGGGTTTGAGCGTGCCGGAATGGCGCGTGCTGGTGACGCTGAACGACGGCGACGGCCGCACCGTCGGCGAGCTGGCGGCCTTCACCCTGCTGGAGCAGCCGACACTGACAAAGGTGCTGAACCGCATGGCTCGCGACGGCCTGATCACCCGCGAAGCCGATGCGACCGATGCCCGCCGCGTCCGCATCTACAGCACCGCCGCGGGCCGCGCCCGCGTCGCCGGCCCGATGCAGGCCGCCAAGTCGCACGAACGCCAGGTGCTTAAAGGTTACGGCGCCGACGAGGCGCGCGCCCTGAAGGATGCGTTGAAGACGCTGATTGCGCGCAGCGGATAGCGGTGGCTATTCAGCCGCCGACGGCGCTTCGCGCGTCACCCGGTCGGCGTGGCGCTCGTCCAGGTTGGAGAGTATGCGCTCGATATGGCCGGTCGGCTTGGTGAAGCGGGCGAGCAGGTGGTAGAGCACCGGCACCACGAACAGCGACAGCAGGGTCGAGAACAGCACCCCGCCGATAATCACGATCCCCAGCGTCGCGCGGGCCTCGGCGCCCGCGCCGCTCGCCATGGCCAGCGGCAGCGCGCCGAGCGCCGTGGAGATCGTGGTCATCAGGATGGGCCGGAGCCGCACTTGCGACGCCTCCAGCACCGCGTCCAGAATCGTCTTGCCGGAATCCCGCAGCTGATTGGCGAACTCGACGATCAGGATCGAGTTCTTGGCCGTCAGCCCGATCAGCATGACGATGCCGATCTGGCTGTAGACGTTCAGGCTTAAGCCCGACCATAGCATCGAGCCGAGCGCGCCCGTCACCGCCAGCGGCACGGCGACCATAATGACGATCGGATGGATGAAGCTCTCGAACTGCGCCGCGAGCGCCAGGAACACGATCAGCAGCGCCATGCCGAACGTGAAGTACAGTGCGGCGCTGGATTCCTTGTAGACGCGGCTCTGTCCGCCATAGGAGATGCGCGCCTCCGGCGGCAGCTCCGTCGCCGCCACTTCTTCCAGGTAGCCGAGTGCGTCGTCCAGCGTGTAACCCGGCGCGATGTTGGCGGAAATGGTGATGGCGCGCAGCCGGTCGACCCGTTTCAGCGTCAACGCGCCCGCCGCCTCGCCGATCGTCACCAGATTGCTTAGCGGTATCAGCCGGTCGGTGGTGTCCGATTTGACGTAGAAATTGCTCAGGTCGCTCGGCGTCGCGCGATCCTCGGGCCGGGCCCGCATGATCACGTCGTACAGTTTGCCGCCCTGGGCAAAAGTGCCGACCCGCCGCTCGCCCAGCAGTGTCTCCAGCGTGCGGCCGATATCCTCGATCTGCACGCCCAGGTCGGCGGCGCGGTCGCGGTCGATCCGCACCTGCAGCTCCGGCCGCGTTACGCGGAAGTTCTTGTTTACGTCCAGCAGCATCGGGCCCGCTTCGGCGATGTCGATGATCCGGTCGGCCCAGTCGTTCAAGACCTCGTAGGACGGCCCGCCGATGATAAAGCTGACCGGCACGGTCCAGGATCGCCGGCCCAGGGTGCGCGGGTTGACGGCGTGCGCGCGCACGCCTGGGATCGAGGCCAGCACCGGGTTGACCTCGTCAATCACCTCCTGGGTCGACTTGGTGCGTTCGTCCCAATGCTGGACGCGGGCGATGATGAAGGCTCGGTTGACGGCGCCGGGCCCGCGCCAGGACGGCGACAGGATGATAATGTTTCGCCTGAGGTCGCCGTCGGCGCGCAGTCGTTCCAGGTAATCCTCGATCTCCATGACGTAGCGTCGCGTGTAGTCGAGGCTGGCGCCCTCCGGCCCGTTGACCGAGATGTAGAAGCCGCCGCGGTCTTCCGTCGGCGCGAACTCCTTCGGCAATTGCTCGTACCAGACATAGGCCAGGCTGGAGACCGCCACTGTCGCCGCCACCATGATGACCGGTATCCGCAACGTCGCGGCGAGCGCATGCCGGTAGCCACGCGCCAATCTGTCGAACACCACGTCGGTGGCGCGGACCATCAGGCTCTCTTCGCGATGCGGCCGTAACCACTTGGAACAGAGCATCGGCGTCAGGGTCAGCGCGACGAAGCTGGAGAAGATCACCGCGGCCGCGACGGCGATGCCGAATTCGCGGAACAGCCGGCCGGTATCGCCGCCCTGGAAAGAGATCGGCAGGAACACCGCGACCAGCACCACCGTCGTGGCGATCACGGCGAAGGCGATCTGCTTCGATCCGCGCACCGCGGCCAGCAGCGGCGGCTCGCCGTCCTCAATCCGTCGGTGAATGTTCTCCAGCACGACGATGGCGTCGTCGACGACCAGCCCGATCGCCAGCACCAGAGCCAGCAGCGTCAAGACGTTGACCGAATAGCCGAGCGCCGCCAGCACCATGAACGAGGCGATGACCGAGACCGGTATGGCCAGCGCCGGGATCACCGTGGCGCGCAGCGAGCGCAGGAACAGGAAGATCACGGTGACGACCAGCACCATCGAGATGCCGAGCGCCTTGAACACTTCCTTGATCGACTGCTCGATGAAGACCGACTGGTCGTAGGACATCTCCAGCTCGACGCCCTCGGGCAGGGCGCTGCGCAGTTCCGGCAGCAGGGCCTTGACCCCGTTCGCGACCTCCAGGGTATTGGCCTTCGAGCGCCGGATCACACCCAGGCCGACGGTCAGCCGGCCGTTGGCGCGGAGTTCGGTGCGGTCGTTTTCCGGCGCCAGTTCCACCCGCGCAACTTCGCCCAGGCGCACCAGATAGCCGTTGTCGTCCTTGACCACGACGTTGCGGAATTCCTCCGGCGTGGTGAGCGCAGTGTCGGTCCGGATCGCGAATTCGCGCATGGTCGATTCGATCCGGCCCGACGGCAGGTCGACGTTCTGCTCGCGCAGGGCGGATTCGACTTCCTGCACCGTCAGGCCGCGCGCGGCGAGCGACTGTTTGTCGAGCCAGATGCGCATGGCCTGCCGTCTGGCGCCGCCGATGCGCACGCGGGCCACGCCGTCGACCACCGACAGCCGGTCGACCATCACCCGTTCCGCGAAATCGGTCAGTTCGATGGCGCTCATCCGGTCGCTGTTCAGGCCGAGCCAGAGGATCGGGCGGGCATCGGATTCGGTCTTGGCGACCCTGGGCCGTTCCGCCTCCTCGGGCAGGCTGCGAATGGCCCGGCTGACCCGGTCGCGCACGTCGTTGGCGGCATCGTCGATGTCGCGCTTCAAATCGAACTCGATACTGACCGACGACGATCCTTCGCGGCTGGTGGAGTTGATGCGCACCACGCCGCCGATGCCGGCGACCGCATCTTCGATCACCTGCGTCACCTGGCTCTCGACGATCTGCGCCGCCGCGCCGCGGTAGGTGGTGGAGACGGAGACGACCGGCGCATCGGTGTCGGGATATTCCCGCACCGGCAGCTGGCGGTAGGAGAACAGGCCGAAGATGACCAGGATCAGGCTGATGACGGTCGCGAAAACCGGGCGCTTGACGGTGATTTCCGGCAGCCGCATCTAATCGCGCCCTCAGCCTTTGCCGCTTTGCACGGTTTCTTCTTCGATGCCGCGCTGGCGCACCGGTACGCCGTCGCGCACCTTCTGCACGCCGCCGACGACGACCAGGGCGTCGGGCCCCAGGCCCTCCAGCACCTCGACCTCGCCGCGCAGCCGCTGGCCGATCTGGATCGCACGGCGCTCCGCCTTACCGTCGACGACGGCAAACACGTAATGTCCGGCGGGCGAGGCCAGGATCGCCTCTTCCGGCACCAGAACGGCGTCTTCCTTGGTCCCGACCGACAGGTTTACGGTCAGGAACATGCCGGGCTTCAACAGGTCTTCGGAGTTCGGCAGCCGGGCGCGCACCGTGATCGCCCGGGTGACCGGATCCACCCGCGATCCAACGGTCACGACGGAGCCGCGGAACTCCCGGTCGGGATACGCCGCGCTGGTTGCCGTCACCGGCAGCTTGGGCTGCAGCTCGGCCAGAACCGTTTCCGGCACCTCGAAATCCAGCTTGATCGATCGTGTGTCGTCCAGGGTGGTGATCTCGTCGCCCGGCTGGATCAGCGTGCCGACGCTGACGTTGCGCAGGCCAAGACGGCCGGCGAACGGGGCCCGGATATCGTAATCCGCCATGCGTGCCTTGGTGCCCCGGACCTTGGCTTCCGCGACGGCCAGTTGGGCTGCCAGTTCGTCGACCCGCGCCTGGGGGACATTGCGGGTTTTCAGCAGTTTCTGGGCGCGTCTATGCAGTTGCTGGGCATTGGCCAGTTCGGCTTCGGCTTCCGCCAGTTCCGCCTGCAGGGCCGTCGCGTCCAGTTGCAGCAGCACGCTGCCCCGCTCCACCCACTGGCCTTCCTCGAACGAGATTGTGCGGACCAGGCCGGCGACCTTGGGCGTCAGCGCCACGCCTTCGTCGCCGCGGGCCGTGCCGACGGCCTTCACGGACACCACGACGGAATCCACCCGCACGGTCGCCAGATCGACTTCGCGCGCGTCCGGCACCGCGGCCACGCGCGTCAGGTCCGCCTCGCCGCCGGTCCAGGGCAGGCGCTCCTTATAGTGCCATCCGGCCGCCGCCGCGACGACCGCCACGGCGACGATTGCGACCTGTGTCGTGGTACGCATCTGAAACCTTTTATCGACCAGCGCCAATATCGGCCCGAACTAGATCTTGTGGTAAAGGCGCTGACAAGCGAAAGTACAGCCAAAGCGACAGGCGGGAAAGCATCGCATGGCGAGCGGTCACGCCCTTGTCATCCCTATCCTGCCACACAATTGCCGTTGGATTTATGAATACCCTGCTTTTCTCCCACTCCGACTGTCTTTACCACGATACTGGCCTCGGCCATCCGGAGGCGCCGGATCGGCTTCGGGCGGTGCTCCACGCCCTGGAGGACGAGACATTCGCCCTGCTGGACCGCCGCGACGCACCGAAGGCGACCGAGGAGCAGTTGGCCCGCGTCCATGGCGCCGATTACGTGCGAATGACCCTTCAGGCGGTGCCGGAGGAGGGGTTGAAGCATCTCGACAGCGATACCCTGGTCTCGCCCGGCTCCGGAGAGGCGGCATTGCGGGCCGCCGGCGCCGTCTGCGCGGCGGTCGACGCGGTGATGACGGGTGAGGCGCGGAACGCCTTCTGCGCCGTACGGCCGCCGGGACACCACGCCGAACCGGACCGCGCCATGGGGTTTTGCCTGTTCAACAACGTCGCCGTGGGGGCGTTGCAGGCGCGCGTCGTGCATGGCGCCCGGCGGGTCGCGGTGGTCGATTTCGACGTTCATCACGGCAACGGCACCCAGGCGATGTTCGAGGCCGACGGCGACCTGTTCTACGCCTCGTCCCACCAATGGCCGCTTTATCCGGGCTCGGGAAAACCCGAAGAACGCGGCGTCGGCAACAACATCCTCAACCTCTGTCTGCCGCCGATGGCGGGCTCGGAAGAGTTCCGCGCCGCCGTGGAGGGCCAGTTGCTCGGCGCGCTGGACGCCTTTCAGCCGGAACTGATGATGATTTCGGCCGGCTTCGACGCTCATACCGCCGATCCCCTGGCCAATCTCAACTTCACCGACCGCGATTACGTCTGGGTTACCGAAAAGTTGATCGAAATTGCTGATCGCCATGCCGGCGGCCGGGTGGTTTCGACCCTGGAAGGCGGCTACAACCTGACGGCGCTGGGCTCGGCTGCTGCGGCGCATGTCAAAACGTTGATGGTCGCCTAGAAAGACACTATACAACCGCCCCAATCGACGGCTCGGGCCGGAACGGCCAGGTTCTTGGTATAACGTCCAAGCCGCCCGCTCCCCCTTCCCAACCACCCCAAGGATATCCTCATGGATGGTTGGGAAGGGGGAGCGGGCGGCTTGGTTTCAACAATGGATGCCCAACGTCGCGGGGATATTTCAGCTTGATCGGAAACTGCACTATGTTACCGATGTGTTGCGGAGTGCACGCATGAGCGAAAAGCCTAAAATACCTGACGAAATTGCCGCCATGTCGTTCGAGGAATCGCTCGCGGCGCTCGAGCAGATCGTCGGCCGGCTGGAAAGCGGTGACGTCAGCCTGGAAGAATCGATCGATATTTACACGCGCGGTACGCAGCTGAAATCTCATTGCGAAGCCAAGTTGCGCGCGGCGCAGGAGAAGATAGAGAAAATCGTGGTCGGCCCGGGCGGCGAGCCTGCGGGCGTCGAACCGGCCGGCATCGAGTAGAAAAACACGTGCCATTGGGGGCGTCTCTTTGGGTGATTTAAAAACCGCGCTCAGCGACAGGGCAGGCGCGGTCGAGGATATTCTTCAAACACTGTTGCCGTCGGGCAACGGTCCGGAAAGCCGTCTTTTCGACGCCATGCGGTATTCGACCATGGCGGGTGGCAAACGGCTGCGTCCGTTCCTGCTCGTGTCGGCGGCGGATCTGTTTGCGGTCCCGCGCCGGTCGTCGCTCCGCGCCGCGGCGGCGGTGGAGATGCTGCACACCTATTCGCTGGTGCATGACGACCTGCCCTGCATGGACGACGACGACCTGCGGCGCGGCCAGCCGACCGCCCATGTGAAGTTCGACGAGGCGACGGCGGTCCTCGCCGGCGATTCCCTGCTGACCATGGCGTTTGAAGTCTTGAGCGACCCGGAAACCGACCCGAATCCGGCGGTCCGCATCGATCTGGTCAGCGGTCTGGCGAAAGCGGCCGGCGCCCAGGGCATGTGCGGCGGCCAGATGATCGACCTGCTGGCCGAAAACGACGAGCCGGACCGGGAGGCTGTCGAACGGCTGCAGGCCCTGAAAACCGGCGCTTTGATCACTTTCTCGTGCGAGGCCGGCGCTATCCTGGGCCATGGCTCGCCCGAGGAGCGCCGGGCGCTGAGAACCTACGGCGACAAGCTCGGTTTGGCCTTCCAGATCGCCGACGATCTGCTGGATGCCGAAGGGTCCGCCGAGGATATGGGCAAGGCCGTCGGCAAGGACCGGGACGCCGGAAAGGCCACTATGGTCGGCCTTCTGGGGGTCGAAAACGCCCGCGAGGAGGCCGAGCGGCTGATCGCCGATGCGGTCTTACAGCTTGATTTATTTGGTGAAAACGCGATGCTGTTGCGTGAAGTTGCGACATTCGCGATTCGCCGCCGAACTTAACAACCAAGAGGTGTCTCGTGTCGAAAACGAGCAAGACCCCGCTACTCGATCAAATCGATTATCCTTCGGATCTGCGCCGGCTTAAGTCGGGGCAGTTACGCCAGGTCGCGGACGAACTGCGCCAGGAGATGATCGATGCCGTGTCTGTAACCGGCGGCCATCTCGGCGCCGGGCTCGGCGTGGTCGAATTGACCGTGGCCTTGCACTACGTTTTCGACACGCCCAAGGATAAGCTGATCTGGGATGTCGGCCACCAGTGCTATCCGCATAAGATCATCACCGGTCGGCGCGAACGGATCCGCACCCTGCGCCAGGGCGACGGGCTTTCCGGCTTCACCAAGCGGGCGGAAAGCGAATACGACCCGTTCGGCGCGGCCCATTCCTCGACCTCGATTTCCGCCGGTTTGGGCTTTGCGGTCGGCCGCGACCTGACCGACGGTGACAACAACATCGTCTGTGTCATCGGCGACGGCGCGATGAGCGCCGGCATGGCCTATGAGGCGATGAACAATGCCGGCGCCATGGACAGCCGGTTGATCGTCGTGCTCAACGACAACGAGATGTCGATTGCCCCGCCGGTCGGCGCCATGAGCGCCTATCTGACCCGGCTGTTGTCCAGCCGCCCGTACCAGAACCTGCGCCACATCGCGAAACAGCTTGCCAGCAAGTTCCCGGAGCCCATCGAGCGCACCGCGCGCCGGGCCGAGGAATATGCCCGCGGCATGCTGTTCGGCGGCACCCTGTTCGAAGAGCTCGGTTTCTACTATGTCGGCCCGGTCGACGGCCACAACATGGACCAGTTGCTGCCGGTCCTGAAAAACCTGCGCCAGGCGGAGCAGGGGCCGATCCTGCTGCATGTCGTGACCCAGAAGGGCAAAGGGTATCAGCCGGCCGAACAGTCTGCCGACAAGTATCACGGCGTAGCCAAGTTCGACGTGATCACCGGCACCCAGGTCAAGCCGAAGCCGAATGCGCCGAGCTACACCAAGGTATTCGCCGAAAGCCTGATCCGCGAGGCGGAGAAGGACGACCGGATCGTCGCCGTGACCGCGGCCATGCCGTCCGGCACCGGTGTCGATGCGTTCGCCAAGCGGTTCCCGACGCGCAGCTTCGATGTCGGCATCGCCGAGCAGCATGCGGTCACCTTCTGCGCCGGCATGGCGGCGGAAGGCCTGAAACCTTTCGCGGCGATCTATTCGACGTTCCTGCAACGCGCCTACGATCAGGTGGTGCACGACGTCGCGATCCAGAAACTGCCGGTCCGTTTCGCGATCGACCGGGCGGGCTTGGTCGGCGCCGACGGTCCCACCCATGCCGGCGCGTTCGACGTGACGTACCTGTCGACGCTGCCGGGCTTTACCGTCATGGCCGCGGCTGACGAGGTCGAACTGGCGCGCATGGTGGCGACCGCCGCGGCCATCGACGACGGCCCCAGCGCCTTCCGCTATCCGCGTGGCGAGGGCGTCGGTCTGGAAATGCCGGAAAACCCCGAGCCGCTGGAGATCGGCAAAGGCCGCATCATGCGGGAAGGCAACACCGTCGCCCTGTTGTCCTTCGGCACGCGCCTGGCTCAATGCATGGATGCGGCGGACGAGCTTGCGGCCATGGGCCTCAGCACCACCGTAGCCGACGCCCGCTTCTGCACGCCGCTGGACACGGATCTGGTGCGCCGTCTGGCGATCGAGCACGAAGTCCTGGTCACCATCGAGGAAGGATCGATCGGCGGTTTCTCGGCGCATGTGATGCAGTATCTGGCGACCAACGACCTGCTCGACGGGCTTAAACTGCGTCCGATGACGCTGCCGGCCCTGTTCATCGATCAGGACAAGCCCGACAAGATGTACGACGTGGCAGGTCTTAACACCTCGCATATCGTGGGCAACGTGCTGGCCGCCTTGGGCCGCGAACGGGAAGCTGCCGCCGCCGAGCCGGCGCGCGCCTGACCGGCGCCGCCGCTTGACGATTGGCTGCGCCCAAGCGACAGCGGCTCGATAACCTTCTGGTCGAACGCGGCCTGGCCGAAAGCCGGGCCAAGGCGCAGGCGCTGATCATCGCCGGGAAGGTTTTCTCAGGCGACCGCCGCCTCGACAAACCGGGCACCGCTATTCCCGCCGACAGCGACCTGCGCGTGGTCGCGCCCGACCATCCCTGGGTGTCGCGCGGCGGCGTGAAGCTCGCGGCGGGGCTTGATCGCTTCGGTATCGACCCGGCCGGGCTGGTGGCGCTCGACATCGGCGCCTCCACCGGCGGCTTTACCGACGTTCTGCTGACGCGCGGCGCCTGCAAGGTCTACGCGGTCGATGTCGGCCACGGCCAGTTGGACTGGAAACTGCGCAACGATTCCCGCGTCGTCGTGCTGGAACGCACCAATGCCCGCTATCTCAGCCCCGCCGAAATCCCGGAGCCGCCCGACTTGATCGTCTGCGACGCCAGCTTCATCGGCTTGCGCACCGTGCTGCCCGCGGCGCTGGACCTGGCCGCGCCAGGAGCCCGCTTGATTGCCCTGATCAAGCCGCAGTTCGAAGTCGGCCGCGGCCGCGTCGGCAAGGGTGGCGTGGTGCGCGACCCCGCGCTGCACGCCGAAGTTTGCGACACCATCTCGCGCTGGCTCGATGATCTACCCGGCTGGTCGGTCCTCGGCATCGCGGAGAGCCCCATCAAGGGACCGGAGGGCAACACCGAATTCCTGATCGGCGCGGCGCGCGATGACTGACCTGACGATCGAGAGCATCGGCGCCCGCGGCGACGGGCTTGCATCCGGCGCTGGCGGGCCGGTCTATGTGCCGTATACCGTACCGGGCGACCGTGTGCGCGTCAGGCTTGGCGCCAAGCGTGGGGAAGGGCGGTCCGCCGACCTGCTTGAGGTTCTGTCGCCCGGCCCGAACCGGATCGCGCCCGTCTGCCGCCATTTCGGTACCTGCGGCGGTTGCGCTTTGCAGCATCTGGCCGAGGAGCCGTACCAGGATTGGAATCGGGAGCAGGTGACGACCGCGCTCGGCCGTCGCGGTTTCTCCGACGTCGAGGTGAGGCCGGTCGTCCCCACACCGCCGGGCAGCCGGCGTCGGGCGGACCTTGCGCTGCTGCTGCGGCGTGACGGACGGGCGGTGGTCGGCTACCACGAACGCGCCAGCCACCACATCGTCGATATTGCGGAATGCCCGGTGTTGGACCCGGCGCTCGTCGCCATCCTCGCGCCGTTGCGCGCTCTCTCGGTCAAGGTGCTGAAGCCCGGCAAACGGGCGTCCGCGATCGCGACGGTGACCGACGCCGGGGTGGATCTCCTACTCGACCTCGGCCGTAACCTTGACCTCGCCGCAAGGGAAGCGCTGGCCGACTTCGCCGAGACAACGGATCTCGCGCGCCTGTCCGTCCGCGACTCCGACGCCGGTTTCATCGACCCCGTCGCCCGCCGCCGCCCGGCGACCCACCGCTTCGCCGGCGTCGCCGTCGAACCGCCGCCGGGCGGTTTTCTGCAGGCGAGCCCGGCGGCCGAGGCCGCGTTGAGCGCCGTCGCGACTGAGGCAACGGCCGGCGCCGCCCGCATCCTGGATCTGTTCTCCGGCTGCGGCACCTTCACCTTTCCGCTTGCCGACAAGGCGGCCGTGCATGCGGTGGACGGCGACAAGGACCTGATCGCTGCGCTGCAGTCCGCCGCCGACAAGGCGATGCGCAACACGGTGACCACGGAAGTCCGCGACCTGTTCCGCCGCCCCTATCTGGCCGAGGAATTGAACCGCTTCGATGCGGTGCTGTTCGACCCGCCCCGCGCCGGCGCCAAGGCACAGGCCGTCCAATTGGCGGCCTCCGCGGTGCCGGTCGTGGTCGGCGTCTCCTGCAACCCCGCCACCTTCGCCCGCGATGCGCGGATGCTGGCCGACGGCGGCTACCGGTTGACCGACGTGACGCCCATCGACCAGTTCCTCTGGTCGCCCCATGTCGAACTGGTTGGGGTTTTCAGGCGGTAGATCGGGCAGCCGGATACCCGAATTGTCCCTCTCCCCTAAAGGGGGCGAGGGCTTCAGCCGGCCTTCCTGGCCACCAGGCTATAGCTCAATGGCAGTTGCGCGGTTCGGTTCTCGAACACGTCCATGTTCGCCGACGAGATGTTGTTCGGATATTCCTGGAAATGCTCGATCGCCAGGCCATGCCCGATGCAGCCGGTCAGGATGTCGGCCAAGGTATGGTGGAACCAATAGTGGGTTTCCGCCTCGTACTGGGCATTGCCGTAATAGTCCAGGCTCTCGGTTTCCACGAACGGCTCGCGGCGAAAATACGAATAGAGCGCTTCCTCCGGTTCGCCCGGCTCGTATATCTCGACGATGGGGTGCTGCTCGTAGGCGAAGAAACAGCCGCCCGGCTTTAGCAATCGCGCGGCGGTGCCGAGAAAGCGGTTCAGATCCGGCATCCATCCGAACACGCCGATAGTGACCATCACAATGTCGAACGCACCGTCGTAGTCGGCCGCGATCCGGTTGACGTCCGTCGCGACGAACTCGCAGTCGACAGAGGCCGCCGCCGCCAGTTCCTGCGCCTGCACGATGAACGCCGCGGCCTGGTCGAAGCCGACGCCCCGCGCTGCGCCCAGGTTGCGGGCCGACAATACCTCCCGGCCATTGTTGCAGCAAAGCTGCGCCAAGGCCTTGCCCTGCACCCCCAGCGCCCGCAGTCGTTCGGTCGCGATGTCGTCCAGGCAGGAATAACCGGGCTCTGCGAAACGGCTCAACAGATCCGCGTGCCGGTTTGCGCGGTGATAGGGCGCGGCTTGGTCCCAGGCCTTTCGGTTCGCCTCCACCGGGTCGTTGCCGTCCGTCGTCATCGGCCGGCCCTACCGGATTTGGATGACCGGTGAGATGGCGAGCAGTGTGTCGTCCGGTTGTATCACGGCGTCCTGCACCATCGGGCGGAGCCGCGCCCAGGCATCGGCCACGGTCGCCAGGTCGCCCAGCACGACCGACATCTCTTTGGAGTATTCCAGCAGCGCCGCGACGGCGTCGAACGGCTTGCGTTTCGGGAACGTGACCAGTTCGATGTCTTCGTCTGGGCCGATGCCGGCCGCCTCCCTCGCCAGGCCGATTGCCGTATGAAATCCGCCCAGCGCGTCGACCAGTCCCCGCTCCAACGCCTGCGCGCCGGTCCAGACGCGGCCTTTGGCGTGTTCTCGGGCGGCCTCCGGCGACAGGTCGCGCCCCTCCGCCACCTTGGAGACGAAATCGTCGTAGGTGAGCGCCATCGTCGACTGGAAATCCTCCCATTGCCGGGCAGAGAAGTCCCGGTTGGGGCTGAACATCGAGGCGTTCTCGCCGGTCGAAACCTCCTCCCACGTGACGCCCAGCTTCGACCAGAGGTCGGCGGCCACGAACTTGCCGCCGATCACGCCGATCGACCCGGTCAGCGTCGCCGGTTGCGCGACGATCTTGTCGGCCGGGGCTGCAATGAAATAACCGCCGGACGCCGCCGCGCCGGCCATAGAGACGATGACCGGTTTCTCGATATCGCGCACGGTGTGCCAGATCGCGTCGGAACCGACGTAGGATCCGCCGCCCGAATCGATCCTGAGCACGATGGCCTCGACATCGTCGTGCTCATCGGCATCGCGTAGCGCGGCGCTCATCTGCCGGCCGCTGATGGCGATTCTTCCCTGCAGCGGACTGCGTTCCGGTGTGCCACGGACGATCTGGCCGGCGCCGTAGACCACCGCGATCGTGCGGCCTTCGTCGTGCGGCCGACCGGCGCGCGTTACATAGTCGGCGACACCGATGCGTGTGGAGTACTTGCCGACATGCAGGGTCAGGTCGTGCCAATAGGCGGCGTGGTCGACCAGCCCGGCGTCCTTGGCTTCCGCACCGGTGAAGGGCGCGCGGTCGATCAGGCGACGTACCGTCGCTTCGTCCATCCCTCGTCGTTCGGCTATTCCGGCGACCATTTGCGACGACAGCGACTCCAGCAGCGATTCCATCGACCGCCGGAACGGTTCAGACATTTCATCGTCCAGAAACGTGTCGAACGCCGACTTGAATTCCTCGAATTTGGCGAAGCGCGGTTCGATGCCGGCCTTGTCCAGCAGGTCCCGGGCGAACGGCACGTCGCCGGCCAGGCCGACCGCCTGGAAATCGCCCGTCGGCTGCATCCAGATCTCGTCGAACGCCGTCGCCAGATAGTAGGCGCCGTTGCCGAACACGTCGGCGTAGGCGTAGCTTGGTTTTCCTGAGGCGCGGAAGCGGTCCAGCGCGCCGCGCAGTTCCTGCACTTGCGCCATCGACAACCGCGCCTGGCCCAGGTCGGCGAGGACCGCGATGATATTGGGGTCGTCGGCGGCTTGCTCCAGCGCGTCAAGGGTATCGCGCATCGTCGGCCGGGTCTGTCGCACCAGAAAATCCACCGGCCCGAGCCCCGGTGTCTCGGACAGGCCGCGGTCCAGGGCCAGCACCAGGACGCTGTTGAAGTCCACCGTCAGTTTGGTTGGCGCGGTGAACAGCCAGACGCCGAGGCCAACGACGATGATTGTGGCAAGCACGCTGCCGAGCGCCAGAATCAGGCCTCTAACCACGCGGCCGACAAAGCGAAGTGCCTTCACGTCACGTCTCTTTCCAATAGGGCGGGCAGGTGAACGGTTGGAGTGATACGACGACTTTCGCGCCATGTCGAGCGGCCAGATCGGCTGCCACAGTTTGGTTTCAGGGGATTGTCCGTCGCCGCCGAACGAGTTCGGTTGACTCGTATTCAACCGATCGAACATAACGGTCGACGGATTGCCAACGGAAGCCAGGACGGTTCGATGAACGACGCGCCTCGGCATCTTCACGACGGCCCGCCGGTCGAAGACCTGCTGCGCGGCAAAAAGGTCGTGATGTTCGACGGCGAATGCGTGCTGTGCAGCGGTTTCGCCCGGTTCGTGCTTCGTTTCGACTGCAAGGCGCGGTTTCGTCTGGCGTCGATGCAGTCGGTGGTCGGCCAGCGGATCCTCGCGCATCTCGGCCTGCCGTTGTCGGACTGGGACAGCAATCTGGTGATCGAGGACGGAACGCTCTACTTCAAATCGACGGCCTACATCAGGATCATGACGGGTCTGGGCGCACCCTGGTCCTGGATCGCCATCGGCCGTATCGTGCCGTTGCCGGTTCGCGACTGGCTCTACGACGGGATCGCGCGCAACCGCTATCGCCTGTTCGGCCGCCACGCGTCCTGCATGGTCCCAACGCCCGACATCGCAGATCGGTTTCTATGACGGTCGCTCAACCTGGCGCCGGCGTATTGGTAACGGGCGCCAACGGGTTCATCGGCGGCCAGATCGTCGCGCATCTGCTCGGCGCCGGTTACCGTGTGCTGGGAGCGGTGCGGCAACCGGAACCCTTCCTCCGCCGCTTCCCCGTCGCGGACGCCGTCGCCGTCGACATGAATCGGGACACCACGCCGGAAAGCTGGCTGCCGCGGCTCGACGGCGTCGACGCTGTTATCAATTGCGCCGGCATCCTGCAGCAGAGCCGGGGCCAATCCATCGACGCCATCCACCACCGCGCCCCCGCGGCGTTGTTCGATGCCTGCCAGACGGCCGGCGTCCGCCGGGTGATTCAGATTTCCGCGATCAGCGCCGACGCCGCTGCCGGCACCGACTACGCCCTGTCGAAAAAAGCGGCGGACGACCATTTGGCCGGCCTCGATCTCGATTGGGTCGTGCTCCGGCCGTCGCTGGTCTACGGTTCCGGTTCCCATGGCGGCACCAGCCTGATGCGGGCGCTCGCCGCGCTACCGTTCGCCGTGCCGCTGGTCGGGGCCGGCGATCAGCCGTTCCGGCCCATCCACCTGGACGATCTGGCGCGCGCCGTCACCATCATCCTTGCCCGGCCGGACCTGTCCCACGCCGTGATCGAACCCGTCGGGCCTGAACGGCTCACCCTGAAACAGATCCTGCTGAAGCTGCGTGGCTGGCTTGGGCTGCGCGCTGTTCCGGCCCTGCCGGTACCGGTCCCGATGGTCGCCGCCCTATGCAAGGTCGGCGACTTGACCGGCGCGGGCCCGATGCGCACCACATCGCTGAAGCAGATCCTCTACGGCAACGACGCCCCGGCGGAACCGTTCGTCGTCGCCGTCGGTTTCACGCCACGCACGATGGATGCGGCGCTGGCCTCGCACACGGCGCAAACGCAAGACCGGTGGCACGCCCGCCTGTTCTTCCTGCGCCCGGCGTTGCGCTGGCTGCTGGCGCTGATGTGGGCCGTGTCCGGTCTGCTCGGGCTCTTCCTGCCGGCCGAAATCACCTATCCCCTGGCGAATTTCGCCGGCTTCTCCGAACCGATGTTGGCGGTTCTGGTGATCGGCAGCAGCCTCGTCGATCTCGCGCTCGCCGCCTGGGTGGCCAGCAATCGGCGGCCGGGCTTGGCCTGTCTCGTCCAGGTCGCCGTCATTGTCGCGTACACGGTCGGACTCACCATCGGGCATCCCGGGTTGTGGCTGGATCCGTTCGGCTCGCTGCTCAAGAATCTGCCGATTCTCGCCGCCGTTCTGGTCAACGCAGCAATAGCCGAAGAGCGATGATCGATCCCTATCTGCTCGTCAAATGGCTGCACATCGTCAGCGCGACGATATTGTTCGGGCTCGGTCTCGGCACCGCGCTGCATATGTGGCTGACGCATCTGAGCGACGACCGGCAGGCCATCGCGACCGTTGCCCGCAACGTGGTGCTGGCCGATTGGCTGTTCACCCTGCCGTCGGGTTTGGTGCAGCCGATCTCCGGCATCGCGCTCATTCACATGGCCGGCTTCGATCCCTGGGAATCGTGGCTGGTGGCGACCTATGCGCTTTACGTCCTGGCCGGCTGCTGCTGGCTGGTGGTCGTCCGTCTGCAGATTCAGGCCCGCGACCTGGCGGCCGCGGCGGTTCGTTCCGATCAGCCGTTACCGGACATGTACTATGCCAAGATGCGCGCCTGGTACCGGCTCGGCTGGCCCGCCTTCATCGCGCTGCTCGTCATCTTCTGGCTGATGGTCAACAAACCCGCGCTCTGGTAGTCAGCGCGCCATGCCGTGGTAGTCCGGGTTCGGCATCATGTCGATCGCCGCGGCCATGCGGTTCGACATATTGAAGAACGACGCCACCGTGCCGATGTCCCAGATATCGTGGTCGGAAAAGCCGACATCGCGGAGCGCCTGCCGGTCCTCCTCCAGAATGTCGTGCGGCCGTTCCGTCAGCTTCACCGCGAAATCCAGCATCGCCCGGTGTCGCGGTTCCAGGTCGGCGGCGCGGTAGTTCATCACCAGCATCTCGCCCAGTTCCGCGTCGCCGGAAATCTCCCGTACCTGGGCGCCGTGCGCCGTCAGGCAGTAATAGCAGCGATTCACCGACGACACGGCGACCGCGATCATCTCCCGTTCCAGCTTCGACAGGCCTGACGGACCCAGCATCATTTCGTTGTACATGGTGGTGAAGCCGTTCAGCTTGGCGTCGTCGAAACTGTAGGCGGCGATCACATTCGGCACCATGCCCAGCTTCTCGCGGCAGATCTCCCAGTATTTGCGGGTTTCCGGCGACAGGTCGTCCGGTTCGGGAACCGGAATGTTCAGGGCGTGGACGTGTTTCGGTTGCGGCATGGGGTGGGGCTCCAGGCGCTGGTTGACTACTGGCCCTAAGACTCGCCCACCTGACCTCTGTGGCGCAATAGCTGGTCGGCCAAGACGCAGGCCATCATGGCCTCGCCGACCGGCACGGCGCGGATGCCGACGCAGGGGTCGTGCCGGCCCTTGGTGGAAATCTCCGTGTCCTGTCCCGCCCGGTCGACCGTCTTGCGCGGCGACAGGATCGACGATGTCGGTTTCACGGCGAAGCGGGCGACGATGTCCTGCCCGGTGGTGATGCCGCCCAGCACCCCGCCGGCATTGTTGGAGGAGAAGCTGGTATGCCCGTTCTCCGACCGCATCTCGTCGGCGCTCTGCTCGCCGGTCATCGCCGCGGCGGCGAAGCCAGCGCCGATCTCAACGCCCTTCACCGCGTTGATGCTCATCAGCGCGGCGGCCAGGTCGGCGTCCAGCTTGGCGTAGATCGGCGCGCCCAGTCCGGCAGGCACGCCGCTCGCGACCACTTCGATCACCGCGCCCAGCGACGATCCGGCCTTGCGGGTCGCATCCAGCAATTTTTCCCAGACCGGCACCATCGCCGCGTCCGGGCACCAGAACGGATTCCGCTCGACCTCGTCCCAATCCCAATTGGTGCGGTCGATGGCCTCGGTCCCGATCTGCACCAAAGCCCCACGGATCGCGATGTCCGGCCCCAGCACCTTGCGCGCCACCGCACCGGCGGCAACCCGCGCCGCGGTCTCGCGCGCCGACGACCGCCCGCCGCCGCGATAGTCGCGGATGCCGTATTTTGCGATGTAGGTGAAGTCGGCGTGGCCCGGCCGGTACTTGTCCTTGATCTCGCCGTAATCCTTCGACCGCTGGTCGACGTTCTCGATCATCAGGCTGATCGGCGTGCCCGTTGTCTCGCCTTCGAAGGTGCCGGACAGGATGCGCACCGTATCGGGCTCGCGCCGCTGCGTGGTGTGGCGCGACTGGCCGGGGCGGCGCTTGTCCAGAAAGCCCTGAATATCGGCTTCGTCCAGCGGCAGCCGCGGCGGCACGCCGTCGATCACGCAGCCGAGCGCCGGCCCGTGGCTCTCGCCCCACGTGGTAACGCGAAAGAGATGTCCAAATGTATTGTGGGACATCCGCTAAAGGGTCCTGGTTCGAATTGTTTGTCTCGGTCTAAACGACCGAAATATCGGGTGCGTCTACCGCCTTCATGCCCACGACATGGTAGCCGCAATCGACGTGGTGCACCTCGCCGGTGACGCCGCTGCCCAGGTCGCTCAACAGATAGAGGCCGGTGGAGCCGACCTCGTCGATGGTGACGTTGCGTTTCAGCGGCGAATTCAGCTCGTTCCATTTCAGGATGTAGCGGAAGTCGCCGATACCGGAGGCGGCCAGCGTCTTGATCGGCCCGGCGGAGATGGCGTTGACGCGGATCGCCTTGCCACCCAGGTCGACGGCCAGGTAGCGGACGCTCGCCTCCAGCGCGGCCTTGGCCACGCCCATGACGTTGTAGTGCGGCATCACCCGTTCGGCGCCGAAGTAGGTCAGCGTCAGGATCGACCCGCCGTCGGTCATCAGCGGTTCGGCCCGGCGGCAGAGCGCGGTGAACGAATAGCAGGATACATACAAGCTCTGCGCGAAATTGTCCGCCGTGGTGTCCACGTAGCGGCCTTTGAGCTGCTCCTTGTCCGCATAGGCGATGGCATGGACCATGAAGTCCAGTTGACCCCATTCCTTTTTCAGCAGATCGAACACGCTGTCCATCGATGCTTCGTCGGTTACGTCGCATTCGGTCACGATGGTCGAACCGACGGATTCGGCCAGCGGATAGACCCGCTTCTTCAACGCGTCGCCCTGAAACGTGAAGGCCAGTTCCGCACCGTGTTCTGCGGCTTTCTTGGCGATTCCCCATGCGATCGAGCGGTCGTTGGCAACGCCCATGATCAAGCCCTTCTTGCCATTCATCAGAGCGGCCGGTTGCGACATGTTTGCCTCGCTTTCGATGGACCGGGAATCGGTCGCAGGTAATCGGATCGCGGGGCATCCTAACGCAATTCCAGGGGCCGTCAACGCAGGCAGCCGGCCTCTGTCCGGCGCGTCGAACCGGCTTCGCGTTCGCGTTTCCCGCGAATCCGGCCTATTATTGCGCCGCGTTTATGGTCGATTGAGGCTCCGTCTCGGTGACATATGTCTGAAAACCCGGAAACGGCGTCGCGAACCGGGCCTGCACTGCAAACCATGGCCGATTGGGCGGTTGCCGCGGGGCGGTTCGCCGTGCTGCTGGCCCGGCGTACGGCTGAAGACCGCTGCCCGGAAACGGCGGCGTCGCTTACCTTCACCTCGCTGCTGGCGCTTGTGCCGTTGATGGCCATCGGTTTGGCGCTGTTTTCCGCCTTTCCGGTGTTCGAAGGCATGCGCGGGCTGATCGAACAGTTCGTGTTCGCCAATTTCGTGCCCCATGCGGGCGAGACCGTGCAGGACTACCTCAACACCTTCGCCGAGAATACGGGCCGTCTGACCACCGTCGGCCTGATCGGCCTCGGCGTCACGGCGATCATGCTGCTCGGCACCATAGAAAAGGCCTTCGCGCGGATCTGGCGGGTCACCGACCCCCGGCCTTTCCTGGTCAGGATTCTGGCGTTCTGGGCGATCCTCACCCTCGGCCCCATCCTGTTCGGCTTCAGCCTGTCGCTTTCCAGTTACCTGTTCGCGGCGGCGCGCTCCAGCGGCGTCGAAGCCTATACCGGCTCGATTTCGCCGCTCGCCATCCTGGCGCCGGGCCTGCTCGAATTCGCCGGCTTCACCATCCTCTATGTCGTTATCGCCAATCGGCCGGTGAAGTGGCGCCACGCGGCGGTCGGCGGGGCCGTGGCCGCCATCCTGTTCGAGTTGTTGAAGAAGGGCTTCGGCCTCTATATCGCGGCGTTTCCGACCTACCAGACCTTGTACGGCACGCTCTCCGTGCTGCCGATCATGCTGATCTGGCTTTACCTGTCCTGGATCATCGCCCTGGTCGGGGCGGAAGTCGCCGCGACCATACCCGAATGGGGCGCGGACCGCCGGCTCGGCGCCGCCCATCTCACGCCGGACGGCCGTTTCGCCGCCGCGCTCGGCATCCTGTGGCATCTGACGTCGGCGCACCGGACTGGCGGCACGGTGAAGCATGCCTTCCTTCTGTCGAAGGTCGATGCTCGGCCGGACGACATCGAACGCCTGCTGAAGATTCTGGTCCGTCACAAATACGTCGCCCGAACGGGCCGCAACCGGTGGGTCCTGGCGCGCGATCTGGACGCGGTCACGCTCTACGATCTCAGCAGCGACCTTGGTATCGGTTTTACCGGGGCCGGCCTGCCGGAGCGAGAACCCTGGCAGCGTGCCGCCGTGGACCTGCTGCGCCGGGTCGATACCGCCAAACGCGACGTCATGGCGGAACCGCTCGGCGGCCTGCTGCGCGCCGCCCAAAAGGGCGGCGGCGAAACCCTGCGTCTGGCGCATCCGGAGCCGGGATCGTAGGGCGGCGTCAGCCGCGGTCGTGCGCCTCGAATATCTGGGCGCGCCGCGCCGACACGGCGCCGTAGGTCGCCACGAAATAGGGGACCAGGTAGGTCAGCGCTATTTTTCCGTATTGCAGGTCGCCGCCCGACAGCATCGCGTCGCCCTGGTTGATCAGGTTCAGGATCGTGCCGACCAGCACCGCGACGTAAAAGGATCGCTTGGGAACGCCGTCGCTAACGGCAAGTTTACGCCACGAGGTCTCGTCACTGTACGGCATTGCAACGACTTGTCGGCAGGCCTGGCGTCAGTCGGTCTTCAAACCGGCGCGAACGTCGTAAGAGTGGCTGTCGGCCCATTTTTCGACCAGACGCTCCAGGTCGTCGTCGATCTGCTGCGGCAACATGACCTTCAGTTTGACGTATTGCTCGCCCTGTCGCTTGTCGCCGGCGGTGTGAATGCCTTTGCCTTTTAACCGGAGAGTCGTGCCGGTGTTAGAGCGTTTCGGAACCTTCAGGTTCACATTGCCGTGAATCGTCGGTGCCGTAATGCTGGCGCCCAGCACCGCCTCCTGCAGCGTCACCGGCAGTTCGACATGGATGTCCAGGCCCTTACGGGTGTACAGCGTGTGCGGCTCGACCGTCACCTCGATCAGCGCGTCGCCGGCGGGTCCGCCGGCCGGGCCCGGTTCGCCCTGTTTCTTCAGTCGGATCTGCTGGCCGTCTTCGATCCCCGGCGGAATGCGCACGTCCAGGGTCTTGCCGTCCGGCATGGTCAGGCGCCGGGTGCCGCCGCGCGCCGCCTCGACGAAGCCGATGCGCAGGGTGAACCGCTTGTCCGCGCCTCTCTCGCGCCGCGGCCTTTGCCGCTGGCCGCCGCGCCGCATGGACCCGAACAGGTCGGAGAACAGGTCGTCCATGCCCGATCCGAATTCGTAAGATTGAAACTCTTCGGGATCGATCCGCTGGCCGCCCGGTCCCTGTCGGCTGTAGGACCGCCAGAAACCGCCGCCCGGCGCCTGCTGCTGTCCGTCGGCGTTGATCTCGCCCTGGTCGAACTGGCGCCTCGTCTTCTCGTCGCCCAGGATGCTGTAGGCCGCCGAGACTTCCTTGAAGCGCTCCGCCGTGCGTTCGTCGTTCGGATGGCGGTCCGGATGCAGCTCTTTCGCCAGCTTGCGATAGGCTTTCTTGATCTCCGGCTGGCTGGCCGTGCGCGACACGCCAAGCGTTGTGTAAGGGTCTTTCATGGCCTTTGCATCGGGTCCGGAAGGCGGCGGGTGCACAATAGCGGCACCCAATGGTGCTGCCGATCTGGTAAATTAGTCCTTACTGGCCTCGACATAAAGGCGAGTCCGCCACCCGCTGCATGTCACGCCAGACCGCGGAAGTCCTCTTCCGCTCGGCCACCGTACCTTACTGGACGATCTTCCAGGTGCCGTCCGGCTGCCGGCAGGCCACGCCGTACGCCTGTTCGGTTTCGCCGCCGATGGTCACGTCGTGCTGGAACTCGCGGCAATACTCGCCGGTCTGCTGGTCCGTACCGTCGCGCACCGGCGTCACCGTCCCGTAATTGCCGCTTTCCGGATTGTTCCAGGCGATTTTTTGCCCGATCGGCGCCTGGTAGGCGTCATCCTGTGCCGTGTTCATCGCGGCTCTGTCCGCCTTGTCGAGCGACTTGCCGATTTCGTTGCCAAGCCAGGCGCCGACCAGCGCGCCGCCCGCCGTCGCGGCCAACTGGCCGGCGCCGTTGCCGACCTGGGCGCCCAACAGGCCGCCCGCGGCGCCGCCGAGCAGCGTTCCTATCGTCTGCTTGTTGCCAGCGCCGCCTTCGGCACACGCTGCCAGCGCCAGGGCGAGAACCGCAAAAAAGGCGACTTTGATCCGTATCATCACCGTTCCTTTCGGAGTATCTTCATAAACGGAACCGTCGTGCCGCAACCCCTGGACGCGCGTTCCAATCGCACGAATCACGACTACTATAAATAGGCGCTGGACCGAGGCAATAAAAGCCTGTTCACGGCGGTTTGCGGCCAATGTCGGGCCGGCCGGCGACGATCGCCCGTTCGGTCGACACTATAGCCGGTAGAACAGTAGTATGCGCGGATACCGCAGCGGCGGTACCCGAATTGTGAGAGCGCGTGAGAATGGCAAGATCCGACGACCGGGACCCCTTCGACCTGTTCGACGAGTGGTTCGCGAAAGCCGAGGCGGACGAGCCCCGCGACCCGAATGCCATGGCATTGGCGACGGCCGACGCCGAGGGCCGTCCCAATGTGCGCATGGTGCTGCTCAAAGGCGTCGATCCGGCGGGGTTCGTCTTCTACACCAACTTCGAGAGCCAGAAGGGCACCGAACTGCTCGCCAATCCGAACGCCGCGCTCTGTTTCTACTGGAAGAGCCTGCAGAAGCAGGTTCGGGTGCAAGGCGCGATAACGCCGGTGTCCGACGAAGAGGCGGACGCCTATTTCGAGTCGCGCGCGCGCGACAGCAGGATCGGCGCCTGGGCGTCCCAGCAGTCGCGGCCGATGGCCGGCCGGTTCGACCTGGAAAAGGCGGTCGCGCGCTACGCGGCGAAATACGCTGTCGGGGCGGTCCCAAGGCCGGCCTACTGGTCGGGGTTCCGCCTCGCGCCGGACCGCTTCGAATTCTGGGACGAGCGCCCGTTCCGGCTGCACGACCGGCTGGTCTTCATCCGCCGGGACTCCGGCTGGGATACCGAGAAACTCTACCCATGAGCTGGCGATGACCGACCGAACCGCAACGGGAGGCAGCGCCGGGGCCACGTTATCGCCTCGCCGTTCGGGCCGGCTGATGCGGGCGGCGACCTATGCCTCGGTCGTCATCGCTTTCGTGCTGATCGCCATCAAGCTGTTCGCGCTCGTGTTGACCGGCTCGGTCGCGTTGTTGAGCTCGTTGGTCGATTCGATATTGGACGCCGTCGCCTCGATCGCCAACCTGTTCGCGGTGCGCCATGCCCTGACGCCGCCGGATGCGGAGCACCGGTTCGGCCATGGCAAGGCCGAGTCGCTCGCCGCCTTGGGCCAGGCGGCGCTGATCTCCGGCTCGGCGGTCTTCCTGATGTGGGAAGGCGTCTCGCGTCTGGTGCGGCCGGAGCCGGTCGAGGCCGGTTCGGTCGGCATCGCGGTCATGGTCGCGTCGATGGCGCTGACCGCCGGGCTGGTGCTGTTCCAGCGCTTCGTGGTGCGTAAGACCGGCTCGGTGGCGATCGCCGCCGATTCCCTGCATTACCGCAGCGATTTCCTGATGAACGCGGCGGTGATCGCGGCGCTGGCGCTGTCCTTCTATGCCGGCTTCGGCATCGCCGATCCGCTGTTCGCCATCGCGATCGCGCTCTACATCCTGTACAGCGCCTACGAAATCCTGCGCACGGCTCTGGACCAGTTGATGGACCGCGAACTGCCGGACGATCAGCGCGAGCGCATTCGCAAAATCGCCACGGCGCACGACGAGGTTCGCAACGTGCACGACCTTCGCACCCGCGCCTCCGGCACGCAGACCTTTATCCAGTTGCATCTGGAACTCGACGGCGCGATGTCGCTCTACCGGGCGCATGTCATCGCCGATACCGTCGAGGCGGAGATCAATCAGGCCTTTCCGGGCGCCGAGGTGATCATTCACCAGGATCCGGCCGGCGTGGAAGACGATTTGAGCGAATTGGCCAAGAGCTGAAGGCCATCGGGCCGGCGGGTTGACCTAGGTCAACGCCGGCGGCGCTTCCCACCCGCAGAATGCCGTAAAGAAAATGTCACATATGATAGGTGGGAGGACGTGTCGTGCTGAGCTACGAAGACTGCCTCGCGCTCTGCGACCTGACCGAGGAGGAGATCGCGGCAATCGCCGAGCATGAGCATATCCCGCGGATCGTCGCCGCCGAACTCGGCCAGTATCTTTGCCATCGTGCGGACGGCGTGCCGATGATCCGGCGCATGATCCTGGAGGATATCCAGGCCGCGCAGTTCCGCGGCGACAAACGCCATGCCGGCCACCTGCGGCTGGTGCTCAAGCATTTCGTCGAGACCCATCCCTGCCATCCCGACATAGCCGCAAACTGAACGATAAGGCTCCCCAGGCCGCGACTGCGGCCCGCCGGCAGTCCGGTGCGCCCGCGCAGGCGCGGACCATGGGTCCGCTGCCGTGAGCGCAAAAAACCAGACCGCTCCCCATCGGATGGGGAGCGGTCTGGTAACCGGGTCGATATGGCATTACCTTCCCGTGTATGGAACGGTCCAACACAGACGAGCGGAAGACCCTGGTTCTCACCGGGGCCAGCCGCGGCATCGGCCATGCGACGGTGATCCGGTTCGCCAGCGCCGGCTGGCGGGTCATCACCATATCCCGGATGGCCTTTTCTGAGGATTGCCCCTGGGAGGCCGGGCCGGAAGACCATGTCCAACTCGACCTGTCCGACATGAATGGGTTGCAGGCCGGTATCGAGCAGTTGCGCAACCGTTTGGACGGCGCGCCGCTCAATGCGCTGGTCAACAATGCCGGCATTTCGCCGAAAGGGCCGGAGGGTGAGCGTCTCGGCACCCTGAACACCGACTTCGATACCTGGTCCCGGGTGTTCAACGTCAACCTGTTCGCGCCGGTTTTCCTGGCGCGAGGCCTGATCGACGAGTTGAAGCAGGCGCAGGGCAGCATCGTCAACGTGACGTCCATCGCCGGCAGCCGGGTCCACCCGTTTGCCGGCGCGGCCTATGCGACGTCAAAAGCGGCGCTCGCCTCCCTGACCCGTGAAATGGCGGCGGATTTCGGACCGCTGGGTGTCCGCGTCAACGCCATCGCGCCGGGCGAGATCGACACCGCGATCCTGTCGCCGGGCACCGATAAGCTGGTCGAGGAGATTCCGCTGCGCCGTCTCGGCCGCCCGGAGGAGGTGGCCGCGACCATCTATTTCCTCTGCTCGCAGCCGGCCGCCTACGTCACCGGCGCCGAAATCCACATCAACGGCGGCCAGCACGTCTGACGCTCAAGGCGCCATGACGGCCGCTTAGAAAACCGCGACGAACTCCTCGTTCGCGTCGAACGTCACGGTCTCGCCGTCGACGTCGATTTCCGGCAGGGCCGGGAACCGGATGTCGTAGGGCTCGATCACGCTCTTCAGCTTCAGCACCGCTTCCCGCCAGTTCTCGCGGCGTTCCTGCAGGCTGAGCACGCCGAGCCCGGCCGTCCGCGCCTCTTCTTCCAGGATTCGGTGCGACGGGAAGAACACGTCCGGTAGTTCCCAAAACGCCTCCGTCGGCGGTTCGTACAGGATGCCGGACAGGAAGATGAAGCCGGCGCGGATCTGTCTGGTGATCGTGTCCTTGTCTTCCTGCGACAGATTCGGCAGTAGGCGCTTCAGCACGAACATGCAGATCGCGCGATGCCGCGCCTCGTCCTGCGCGATGCGGCGGAACGCTTCCTTGAACACGGGGATGGAGGTCCGTTCCTCCATCGACTTGAACAGGGTCGACGACGCGACCTCGCCGAACAGGAACGACGTGAACAGGATCGGCAGCGGGTACTTGTCGACTGCCCGCTTGTAGCCGTCCCAATAGCGCCCGCCGTTGTAATAGAACCATTTGATGTTGTGCCGGGCGAGGTGGCCGAGCGGCGTTTCCGGCTCGAAGTTCAGCGGGCCGTTCGGCACCATGGACTGGATCGCGCGCTCGCAGACTTCCTCATGCGCGTGCTCGTCGCGCACGACCGAGAAGAAGCATTTCCGAAGCGGGCTCTCCTCGTGTTTCTCGTAGGTGTGGATGAAGGCGCGGGCGAACACCGCCGGCCCGGACGCGTCGAAAACCGACAGCAGCGCGAACCAATAGGCGATGGCGTAGCGCTGATCCTGGGTGAACTCTTCCGGGTTCAGCGTGTCCCACGGCAGCAGGTGCGGCGACCAGCCGGGATCGCGCGACTTCTCGTAAATCTCTTCCAGCTTCGGCGTCTTGGTGTACCACTCCAACGGAAAGATGTTGTCCATACCGACGATCGGCGGCGGCTCGGAACCCTGATAGAGCAGCTTCTCCGGATCGGGCATTTCGTCCCAATCGGTTGGCGGTGTCGTCGTTTTCTGTACCAAATCGCTCGCGCTGGAATCGGCGGTCATGACGGGTTCTCCCCCTGGAGACGGATTGCTCTGCATTGATCTATGTCAATATGACACAAATTTATTGCCATGTAAAGATATTGTGTATCATTATTAATCAAGCGTAAACGCAGAAAGAGCGGCTCAAGGCCGCTCTTTCGATGCCGTGTTTGTCGCGAAACCTACGCTTTCTGGATCTGCTCCACGGCCTCGTCCGTGCTCCAGAGTGCATTGGCGATGTAGCGGAAGTTGATCAGGGCGGCCAGATAGCCGTCGCCCTCCGGCAGCATCGCCGCCGCCGTCGCGTCCTTGACCACCGCGACTTCGAAACCCTGCTCCAGCAATTCGCGCAAATGCGCCTCGGTGCAGAGATTGGCCGACATGCCGGCCAGGATCACCTGGTCGACCCGCTGCTTGCGAAGCTGCAGCATCAGGTCGTTGTTTTCCGGCCCGTACATCTTGTGCGGCGAGGCGACGATGGTCTTGCCGTCCTCGATGTAGGGTTTGTACTGCGGCATGAAATCGGCGCCGGAGCCTTCGAACGCCTCGACGCTCAGCGGCCCTTTGCGGTCGAACATGCCGATATTGTGCATCAGCTTCTCCAACGGTCCGCCGAATTGCCAGCCATGGTCGGTCGGATAGTAGTAGTGCGGCGAAATCGCGACGGTCATGTCCGCCGCCTTCGCCGCTTTGAAAAGGCGCTCGATATTGGCGACCGTGTTGTTGCGCTCGACGCTCTTGCCGACCACGCCCCAGGTCACGCCGTCGGGGCTCAGGAAATCGATCTGCGGGTCGGTCACCACCAGCGCGGCGCGCTTGCCGTCCAGTTTGAACCCGGTCTCCGGCAGCGCCGGCTTGGCTGGCGGCGCGTACGGGTCGTCGGCCGCGGCGGCTTGCCCCGCGCCGAGGCCGACGGCCGCCGCCGCGCCCGCGGCGACGCCAGCGCCGAGCAGGCTGCGCCGGTCGATGCCCGTCTTGCCGTCGTCATGATCGTGTCCGTTGCACATGCTTGCCTCCATCGAAAATGTCGTCCCTGAAACTATGGCGCTGGCGGCGTGCCCTCGGGTCGCAAAGACGTGCTCTTACGTCCAGCTTGACGCTGGGGGGCGGGCTCCCCACGATATTCGTATGCTGTTGGAAAAGCTGTTGGCCGGCCTGGATGTGGTGGTCGAGCCGTTCGCGATTTGCCCGGTGCCGGCCGGGCTGCGCGGCCGCTTTGTGCAGGCGGATTGCGCGACGCTGCATTATGTTGTTGCCGGCTCCGGTTGGCTGTTCGCCAAGGGCGCTGAGCCGCGTCCGCTCGAACCGCACAGCGTGGTGGTCGGACCGCCGAATTTGCCTGTCGAAATCGGTTCCCGCGACGCCGCTGAGATCCTGCCCGCGGAGGCCTTTTGCCGGCCGTTGACCGAAGGGCGGGGGCCGTCGGCCGGTAGCGGCATCGTTGTCGCCTGCGGCCGTATCCACGCTACCTATCAACACGCGGCCGGCCTGTTCGACCGGCTGGAGGCGCCGCTGGTCGAGGCTTTCGGCGCCGACGACGGTGTCAGCCGGCCGTTCGATGCCTTTCTGGCCGAACTCGCCACGCCCCAGCCCGGCGGCGTCGCCATGGCCGAGGCCCTGTTCCGGCAATGCCTGGTGGTCCTTCTCCGGCGCTACTGCGACAGCGGCGAGTGCCGGCTGCCCTGGCTATCCGCGCTCGAAGATCCGCGCCTCAACCGGGCGCTGGCGGCGATGCTGGAGCACCCGGAGCATCCGTTCACGCTGGAGGATCTGGCCGATCTCGCGGGCATGAGCCGGTCCGGCTTCGCCGCCCATTTCGCCGCCGCGTTCGACCGCCCGCCGATGGAGTACCTGCGCGATTTGCGCCTCAGCCGCGCGGCCCGGCTGCTGGCCACCACCGACCTGCCGGTCAAGACAATCGCCGGCCGCATCGGCTACCGCAGCCGCAGCCACTTCTCCCGCGCCTTCCGTGACCGCTACGGCGCCGACCCGGCGAGTTACCGCGCGGCAGGGTAGGGCTTACGCCGCCTGGCGCAGCCCTTCCTTCGACACATGGTGCTCGGTGTCGTCCAGCGCCTTCTCGAAGCGGTCGAACATGGCCTCGATCTCCGCCTCGGTGATGATCAGCGGCGGGCAGAGCGCCATGGAATCGCCGAGGTTGCGGCTGACCAGCCCGTGCTCCTCGCAGCGGCTGGTGGCGTAAGGGCCGACAGCCTGCGACGGATCGAACGCCTTCTTGGTCGCCTTGTCCGCGACCAGCTCGACCGCGCCGATCATGCCGATGCCGCGCGCCTCGCCGACCAGCGGGTGGTCCGCCAGCGCGTTCAGGCGGCGTTGGAACAGCGGCATGACCTTCTGCACGTGGGCCATCAGGTTGCGCTCTTCCATAAGCTGCAGGGTGCGCAGGGCGACCGCCGCGGCGGTCGGGTGGCCGCCATAGGTGTAGCCGTGGCCGAAGGTGCCGATCTTCTTGCTCTCGTCGACCATCGCTTCGTACATCTGCTCGGAGACCAGCACCGCGCCGATCGGCAGGTAAGCCGACGACAGCGCCTTGGCGCAGCTCAACGCGTCCGGCTCGAAACCGAAGGTCTGGGCGCCCCAGTAGTTGCCGGTCCGGCCGAAGCCGCAGATCACCTCGTCGGTGATCATCTTCACGTCGTACTTGCGGCAGACTTCCTGCATTTTCGGGAAGTAGCCTTCAGGCGGCACGATCACCCCGCCGGCGCCCATCACCGGCTCGGCGATGAAGGCCGCGACCGTTTCCGGGCCCTCGTCGTTGATCAACTGCTCCAGGTCCGCCGCCAGCCGGGTGGCGAATTCCTCTTCGGTCTCGCCTTCCTCCGCATTGCGGTAGTGGTGCGGGCAGGTGGTGTGCTTGACCTGCGGGATCGGCAGGTCGAAGTCCCGGTGGTTGGCCGGCAGCCCGGTCAGGCTCGCCGCGGCGATGGTGACGCCGTGATAGCCCTTGATCCGGCTGATGATCTTCTTCTTCTCCGGCTTGCCCAGCGCGTTGTTCATGTACCACTGAAGCTTGATCTGGGTGTCGTTCGCTTCCGAGCCGGAGCAGGTGAAGAACACCTTGGAGAAGGTGCCCGGCGCCACTTCCTTAAGCTTCTCGGCCAGGTCGATGATCGGCCCGGACGATTTGTGTGCGAAGTTGTGATAGTACGGCAGCTTACGCATCTGCTGGATCGCCGCCTCGATCAGCTCCTCCTCGCCGAAGCCGAAGGACGTGCACCACAGGCCGGCCAGCCCCTCGATATACTCCTTGCCCTGGTCGTCATAGACGAACACGCCCTTGCCGCGTTCCAGGATGGTCGGGCCCTTGGTCTGGTGCAGGGCCAGGTTCGTATAGGGGTGGATAACGTTCTCGATATCGCGTATGGCCGCCGAATTGCTCACCATGGCGCTGGGCTCCTTTAGGCTGGCAGATAGAATCTATATAGGGACATTAGGGGGCATTTGCGCGGCGCTGTCAAAGCGCCCTCAACCGCCCTGGAAACGGCGCTTTTTGGGGGAGGGGAGGCGGCTTTGCTTGCCGCGCGGGCCGCGGTTTCATAATCTGGCCGCAACCAACAGAAACAGCCTCTAAGGGAGGGTTTACTTTGCGTGGACTAATGCAGGATCGGCCGCTGCTGATCTCTTCGCTGATCGAGTATGCGAACCAGTATCACGGCGATGTCGAACTGGTGTCGCGCTCGGTCGAGGGGCCGATACACCGCTACACCTACGCCGACGCCTACAAACGGTCGAAACAGGTGGCCAATGCGCTGGCCGGCTTCGGCGTCAGGGAAGGCGACCGGATCGGGACGCTCGCCTGGAACACCTACCGCCATTTCGAGCTGTATTACGGCATCTCGGGCATGGGCGCCGTCCTGCACACCATCAATCCCCGGCTGTTCCCGGACCAGATCACCTACATCGCCAACCACGCCGAAGACCGCTTCATCTTCACCGACCTTACATTCGTGCCTTTGTTGGAGCAGATCGCCGACAAGCTGACGTCGGTCGAGGGCTACGTGGTGATGACCGACGAAGCCAACATGCCGGAGACCTCGCTGCCGAACGCGGTCTGCTACGAGACCCTGATCGGCAAGCAGAGCGCCGATTTCGACTGGCCGAAACTGGACGAGAGCGCGGCCTCCAGCCTCTGCTACACCTCGGGCACGACGGGCAACCCGAAGGGCGTGATGTATTCGCACCGTTCGACCGTGCTGCACAGCTTCGCCGTCTGCACCATCGACGGCATCGGCATGTCCAGCCACGAGGTGGTGATGCCCGTGGTTCCGATGTTCCACGCCAATGCCTGGGGCACGATCTACGCCGCGGCGATGTGCGGCGCCAAGATGGTGTTCCCCGGCGCCGGCATGGACGGCCCGTCGATCTACCAGTTGCTCGACGAGGAGAAGGTATCGCTGACGCTCGCCGTGCCGACCGTCTGGCTCGGCCTGCTGCAGCACCTGCGCGCGGAGTCCAATAAGAAGCTGCCCTACATGCAGCGCGTCGTGATCGGCGGCTCCGCGGCGCCGCAATCGATGATCGAGGCGTTCGAGAAGGATTACGACGTCCAGGTCATTCACGCCTGGGGCATGACGGAGATGAGCCCGCTCGGCACCACCGGCAACATGCGCGCCAAACATGCCGGCCGGCCCTACGACGAGCAGATCGCCGTCAAGGTCAAGCAGGGCCGCGCCCTCTACGGCGTCGACCTCAAGATCGTCGACGACGACGGTAACGAATTGCCGCGCGACGGCGTCGCCTTCGGACGGTTGCTGGTGCGGGGTCCATGGATCACCAACGGCTATTTCAAGGGCGAGGGCGGCGATGTGCTCGACGCCGACAGCTGGTTCGATACCGGCGACGTCGCGACGCTGGACCCGGACGGCTATATGCAGATCACCGACCGGTCCAAGGACGTGATCAAGTCCGGCGGCGAATGGATCAGCTCGATCGACCTGGAAAACGACGCCGTCGGCCATCCGGCGGTGCAGGAAGCGGCGGTCATCGGCGTCGCTCATCCCAAATGGGACGAACGGCCATTGCTGCTGGTGATCAAGCAGGACGGCGCGGACGTCTCCAAGGAAGAACTGCTGGAATACATGGCCGGCAAGGTCGCCAAGTGGCAGGTGCCGGACGACGTGGTCTTCGTCGACGAACTGCCGCACACCGCGACCGGCAAGCTGCTCAAGACCAAGCTGCGCGACGAGTACGAAGGCTATAGGTTGCCGACGGCCTGACGCGCGATTCCTCTGTTGCGGCCTGGCCGGCCCGCTCCCCCGTCCCAACCACCCCGAGGGTACCCTGTATGGGTGGTTGGGACGGGGGAGCGGGCCGGCCAGGCCGCAACAGAGGAATCGCGCGTCAGGCCGTCAGCAACCTATAGCCTTCGTACTCGTCGCGCAGCTTGGTCTTGAGCAGCTTGCCG
>JANQEE010000012.1 GCA_028278525.1 Minwuiaceae bacterium
GGCCCGCTCCCCCATCCCAACCACCCCGAGGGTACCCTGTATGGGTGGTTGGGACGGGGGAGCGGGCCGGCTCGGCGGCAAGCAAACATTTTTCACGCCCCAACCAGACTGTCGACGTAAGCCGGCACCACGGTCGAGGCCGGGCCATGGATGGTCTCCGCAAATAGCGACACGCCCTCGGACGGTTCCAGGTTCAATTCCACTGTATGGGCCTGGCCGGCGCGGCGTACTTCCTCGACGAAGCCGGCGGCCGGATAGACGTTGCCGGAGGTGCCGATTGAGAGGAACAGGTCGCAGGCGGCGAGCGCGGCGTAGATCCGGTCCATTTCCATCGGCATCTCGCCGAACCAGACCACATGCGGCCGCATGGCCGCGCTGGCCTCGCAGGCCGGGCAGGGAACGGCGCGGGTCAGCGCGGTTCGCCACTCGGCGACATGCATGCAGCGGTCGCAGCGCGCCTTGTAGAGTTCGCCGTGCATGTGGACCAGGTTCCGGCTGCCGGCGCGCTCGTGCAGGTCGTCGACATTCTGGGTCACGACCAGCACCTCGCCGGCATGCTCGGCCTCCAGCCGGGCCAGGGCCCGGTGCGCCGGGTTCGGCTCCACGGTCTGCAGGCTTTCGCGCAAGCCGTTGTGGAACTCGTGTACGAAATCCGGATTGCGGTAGAACCCTTCCGGGGTCGCTACCTCCTCCAGATCGTACTTCGACCAGATACCGTCCTTGTCGCGGAAGGTCGCGATCCCGGACTCCGCCGAAATGCCGGCGCCGGTCAGGATGACGATGTTGCGGTGGCGTGTGTCTGGCATGCTCTGATTCCCTGGGCGGCGCAGTTTAGGACAAACTGGCCCGGCTGTGACAAGTTGCCGTGCATGACCGGTATTCTCTTCGTCTGTGCGGGCAATACCTGCCGCTCGCCGACCGCCGAGGGCGTCCTAAGGCATTTGCTCGAACTGCGCGTGCTGAGCGGCGGTGTGACCGTCGATTCCGCCGGCACCCATGCTGGCCGCGCCGGCCGGCCGCCGGACCCGCGCGCGCAACAGGTCGCCCGCGACCGCGGCATCGATCTGAACGGCCTGCGGGCGCGTCGGGTCACGACGGAAGACTTCGTTCGGTTCGACCATCTGATCGCTATGGATCGGAGCAACCTCGCGGAACTCGAACGGATGCGGCCCGCCGACACGGTCTGCCGGTTGGAATTGATGCTGGGCTATGTGCGGGGCGAAACCAGGGACGACATACCGGACCCCTACTACGGCGGGCCGGACGATTACCGGGCGGCGTTCGAGCTGATCTGGCGGGCGGCGGAGGGGCTGCTTGCCGAGATCGAGCGGCGGTATTCGTGACGGCGCGGTTCCTGCAGGCTCTCGAATCAAGTCTTCGCACGGTGGCCTGGATGCTTCGAGACGCCTGCTGCGCAGGCTCCTCAGCATGAGGGTTAACTTGTTGAAAACACGACGACCTCATCCTGAGGAGCGGCCCGAAGGGGCGCGTCTCGAAGGATGGGCAAACGCTCCGCAGCCTGTTTCAACAAACTGCTACAGGACCGCCTCGTCGGGTTCCGACTGCCTAAGGAAATACTCGACTTCCGGCTGGTAGATCGCGCCGGCGCTGGCCAGGTGGCTTTGGAACAGGACGAACCCGTCGACGGAGAATGAGCGGCTGCGATAGGCGCTGTGATCGATCAGGTAGCGGGCGGCGCGGTCGAGCGGCGCGTTCTTCAACCTCGCCAGGGTGACATGGGGGTGGAACTTGCGCCGCTCCGGCTCCAGTCCGCTGCCCTGCAACGCCGTTTCGATGCGGCCCTGCAGGCGCTTCAGGGGATCGCTGGGCGCCAGCCCCGCCCACAGCGTGCGCACCCGCCGCCGGTCGCCGAACTGGCCGACACCGTCGAGCCGAAGCTCGAACCGTTCGCCGGCCACGCCGCCGAGCGCGGCGGCGATGTCCTGGAACGCGCCGCCGTCGACTTCGCCGATAAAGCGCAGGGTGATGTGCAGGTTCTCGGGCGCGACCCACTTCGCGCCGGGCACGCCGGCAGAAATCCGGCCTAGATCGCTGCCGATATCCTCCGGCAGCGGGATCGCAACAAACAGACGCATCGTCGCCTCTTGGGTCGGTGGCCGGCTACAGGATGTCCAGGACGCTCTCCGGCGGGCGGCCGATCGCCGCCTTGCCGTTGGCCAGCACGATCGGCCGTTCGATCAGGATCGGATGCTCGGTCATGGCGGCGACGAGCTGTTCGTCGGTGACGGCGGCGTCGCCGAGACCGTTCTCCTTGTAAGCCGCTTCGCCGCGGCGCATCAGGGCGCGCGGCTCCATCCCAAGCAGGTCGAGAATTCCCTTCAGCTCCGTGGCGCTGGGCGGCTGGTTCAGGTATTCGACGATCTCCGGCTCGACGCCGTTGTCGCGCAGCAACTGCAATGTCTGGCGCGATTTGCTGCAGCGCGGGTTGTGAAAAATCTTGACGGTCATTGCTTGAGCCTCCCCCGACGTTTCTTGATCGACCGAACAGTCCTGCAAGCTAATCGCAAATCGGCGCGCGTCAATCCTGCTTTTTGGCCTGGTTTTTGGCCGCGCCGTTCACCAGGACCTTCAGGTGCGGCGCCATGCGCTCGGCGATGACCTCAACCCCTTCCGCGTTGGGGTGCATGCCGTCGGCCTGGTTGAGGGCCGGGTCGGCCGCGACGCCGTCGAGCAGGAACGGATAAAACGCGACACCGTGTTTTTCCGCGAGTTCCGGGAACAGCGCATCGAAGGCCCGGCCGTAGTCGCGGCCGAGGTTCGGCGGCGCCAGCATGCCCGCCAGCAGCACCCGGATGCCGCGGCTTTTCAGGTCGGCCAGGATAAGGTCCAGATTGGTGCGGGTTTCCGACGGATCGATGGCGCGCAAGCCGTCGTTGGCACCGAGCGCGACGACGACGATGGCAGGTTCGCCGGCCAGCGCCCAATCCAGCCGCGCCCGGCCGCCTGCCGTGGTGTCGCCGGAAACGCCGGCATTCCGGATGCGGACCGGGGTGCCGCCGGCGCGGAGATTGGCCTCCAGCCGGGCCGGCAGGGCGTCTTCGGCACCGAGACCGTATCCGGCGGTCAGGCTGTCGCCGAGCATTACGACCAGTGGGCCATCCCCCGCGGCGCGGGCGCCGGCCGCCCACAGCAGCAGGGACATTGCGGCCAGGACGTTGAAAAGCCACCGAAAACGGCCATATCCGATGGGTTGCCGGCTATAGTGAGGCCGCGTGGTCTGTATGGGAGTAGCCGTGGCTGACAATGAAATCATCCTGCTTCGGGGCGTCCACCTTACCTTGGGAAGCGCTGCCGGGCCCGTCAACATCCTGCGCGGCGTGGACCTTTCGATCGCGCCGGGCGAGGCGGTCAGCGTGGTCGGCCCGTCCGGCTCCGGCAAATCCACCATGCTGGCGGTCATCGCCGGGTTGGAACAGGCGACTTCCGGCATCGTGTCGGTCGCCGGGCACGACCTGACCGCATTGGACGAAGACGAACTGGCTTTGTTCCGTCGCTCCAATGTAGGCATCGTGTTTCAGTCTTTCCACCTGGTGCCGACCATGACGGCGCTGGAGAACGTTGCCATACCATTGGAATTGGCCGGCCGGAGCGATGCGTTCGAGGTTGCCGCAGAGGAGTTGGCGGCGGTCGGCCTGGACCATCGCACCACGCATTATCCCTCGCAATTGTCCGGCGGCGAGCAGCAGCGCGTCGCGCTGGCCCGGGCCGTCGCGGCGGGTCCTAAGATCCTGCTGGCCGACGAACCGACCGGCAACCTGGACGGTGAGACCGGCCACGCGATCATCGACCTGCTGTTCAAGCAGCACGACCGGCGCGGCACGACGCTGGTGCTGATTACCCACGACACCGACCTGGCGGCGCGCTGCGACCGAAGCGTGATGATCGGCGACGGCCGGGTGATAAGCGGCGGCGAGCCGGTGGCCGCCGGCCGGCTGGTGGCCGGGGAATGAGCGGATTGCCGAACCGGGGCGCGGCATTCGGCACCGCCTGGGCGTTCGCGCGCAGGGAGCTGCGGGGCGGCCTTAAAGGATTCCGCATCTTCCTGGCCTGCCTGACGCTGGGCGTTACCGCGATCGCCGGCGTCGGGTCGCTGTCCAGCGCGATCGTCGAAGGCATGCGCGACAACGGGCGTGCCATCCTGGGCGGGGACGTGGCGCTTCGCCTGACCCACCGCCCGGCAAGCGACGAGGAACTGGCCTGGCTGACCGGCGCGGCCGAGGTTTCCCGATCGATGGAAATGCGGTCGATGGCCAGCGCCGCATCCGACAACATGCGCGGTCTGGTCGAATTGAAAGCGGTCGACGGCGGCTATCCGCATTATGGCGCCGTCGTCCTGGAATCGGGCGAAGACCTGCATTCGGTGCTCGGCTGGCGCGACGGCCGCTGGGGCGCCGTGGCGGAACCGCAACTGCTGCGCCGGCTCGGCCTGGAGATCGGCGACGGGGTCAAGGTCGGCGATCTGATCTACGACCTGCGCGGCGTCATCGCTCAAGAGCCGGACCGCGCGGCCGGCGGCATGGTGCTGGGCCCGCGCCTGATGGTGTCGGTCGAGAGCATGGCCGATACCGGCCTGGTCCAGGTCGGCAGCCTGATCCGCTACCATTACCGGCTGAAGCTGCCGGCCGGCACCGACGTCGCGCGGTGGACCGACGGATTGCGCGATTCACTGCCCAATGCCGGCTGGCGGATCCGCGACCATACCAACGGCGCGCCGAGCCTGCAGCAGTTCGTCGAGCGGATGACCCTGTTCCTGACGCTGGTGGGATTAAGCGCGCTGCTGGTCGGCGGGGTCGGCGTCGGCAACGCCGTGCGCGGCTATCTCGACGGCAAGACCTCGACCATCGCGACGCTGAAATGCCTGGGCGCGCCGGGCGCGTTCGTCTTTCAGGTCTATCTCATGCAGATTTTGATGCTGGCGCTCGGCGGCATCGTCATGGGGCTGGCACTCGGCACCGGCATTCCGATGGCGGCGGTCGCGGTGTTTTCCGACCTGCTACCGGTGCCCGCGACCATCGGCGTCTATTGGCAGCCGCTGGCGCTGGCGACGCTCTACGGCATTCTGACGGCGCTGGCCTTCGCGCTGTGGCCGCTGGCCCGGGCGCGGGAGGTGCCGGCGGCCGGCCTGTTCCGCCATATCGTCGCGCCAACGCAGTCCTGGCCGAGACCGGCCTATGTGGCCGCGACGGTCGCGGCCGTCGCTCTGCTGGCCGGCGTCGCCGTTCTGACGGCGGAAGAAAAGAGGTTCGCGGTGTGGTTCGTGCTCGGCGCGGCCGGCTGTTTCGCGCTGCTGCGTTTCGCCGCGGCGGGGATCATGGCGGCGGCCCGGCGGGCCGGGCGGCCGCGGCAGGCGTCGTTGCGGCTGGCGATCGCCAACCTGCACCGGCCCGGCGCGCCGACCGGCAGCGTGGTCCTGTCGCTTGGCCTGGGGCTGACGCTGTTGGTCGCGGTGGCGTCCATCGAAGGCAACATGGCGCAACAGGTCAACGAACGTCTGCCGGAAGAGGCGCCGGCGTTCTTCTTCGTCGATATCCAAAACGCGCAATTGCCCGAGTTCCTGGAAGCGGCCAACGCGGTGCCGGGCGTCGGACAGGTGCGGCACGTGCCCTCGCTGCGCGGCCGGATCACCGCCATCGCCGGCATACCGAGCAACCAGATCGACGCGCCGCCGGAGGCACGCTGGGTGCTGCGCGGCGACCGCGGGCTGACCTATGCCGCGGAACCGCCCGAAAACAACGAGATCGTGGCGGGCGAATGGTGGCCGCCGGACTATGCCGGCCCGCCGCTGATTTCGTTCGAGGCGGAGACCGCCGGCGAACTGGGCATCGAGATCGGCGATACGATCACCGTCAACGTGCTGGGCCGAGACATTACCGGCACGGTCGCGAACCTGCGCCACGTCGACTGGTCGACGCTGGGCATCAACTTCGTCCTGGTGTTCGACCCGAGCACGCTGGCCGCGGCGCCGCACACCCACATCGCGACGGCGGAAGCGGACGGGCCCGCCGAGGATGCATTGTTCGACGCGATCACCACCCGGTTCGCCAACGTGACCGCCGTGCGGATGAAGGAGGCGCTGGAGATCGTCAACGAACTGCTGGCCAATATCGGCGCGGCGGTGCGCGCGACCGCCTCCGTCACCCTGTTGGCCGGCGTGCTGGTGCTGGGCGGGGCCATGGCGGCCGGGCACAGCCACCGGGTCTACGACGCCGTGGTACTGAAGGTGCTGGGCGCGACGCGGCGCAACGTGCTGGCGGCCTATGTGGCCGAATACGCGCTGCTGGGTATCGTCACGGCGGCGATCGCCGCCGTCGCCGGCACCATCGCGGCCTGGGCGGTTCTGACCCAGGTGATGAACGCGGATTGGATCTTCCTGCCGGGCACAGTCGCGTTGACGGTGCTGCTGAGCGTCGTGGTGACCGTCGGGCTCGGCCTGGCCGGCACCTGGCGGGCGCTGTCGCAAAAAGCAATGCCGGTCTTGCGGACGGAATAGTCCAGAATGTATGGATTTTTCAATGAATTCAGCGCATTTCGCGCGTTTTTGTAGGGATTCTCAGCGCCGGTTTTACTTGATTATGCCTCGCCATTCGCCATATCTAAGGGTGCTATTTCACTTTCGCAGCCACGAGGGTTAACGACTATGGCCACGAACTACCGAAATCTGGGCGCCGCCACGTCGACGACGGCCGATCGCGCCGTAGTTGATGAGGGCCTCCGGTCCTATATGCTTCGGGTTTACAATTACATGGGCTCGGGCCTGGCATTGAGCGGTATCGTCGCTCTGCTGATCGCCCGGTCCGACGCGGCAATCCAGTTCATCTTCGGCTCCGGCCTCGGCATGATCGCGATGTTCGCGCCGCTCGGCCTGCTGTTGATCATGAGTTTCGGTTTCCAGAAGCTGAGCGCCACCGCCATACAGGCGATGTACTGGGCGTTCACCGGACTGATGGGCGTCTCGATGGCGTCGGTCTTCCTGGTCTACTCGATGGGCGATGTGGCGCGGGTGTTCTTTATCACCGCGGCGACTTTCGGCGCGATGAGCCTGTTCGGCTATACCACCAAGCGCGACCTGTCGGGCTGGGGCTCGTTCCTGTTCATGGGCCTGATCGGCATCGTCATCGCGGCGATCGTCAACATCTTCCTCGGCTCGGCGATGCTGACCTTCGTGATTTCGGTGATCGGCGTGCTGGTCTTTACCGGCCTGACCGCCTACGACACGCAGCGCATCAAGTCCGAGTTCATCGCCTACGGCATGGAAGGCGCGGCGGCGACGAAGTCGGCGGTCATGGGCGCGGTGTCGCTCTACCTGAATTTCGTCAACCTGTTCTACATGCTGCTCGCGCTGCTCGGCAATCGCGAGTAAAGCGACAGCAAATAGGTCTTTGGGAAGGCCCCCGGCTTTGTCAGCCGGGGGCCTTTTTCGTTGCGTCGGATGCGCCGCTATAATGGCCGCAGAGCCAGTGCGGTAGGAGAGCCTTGATGCGTGTCGTCGTCGCCATGTTCAAACACGAGACCAACACCTTCTCGCCGATCGTGACCGATCTGGCGCGGTTCGAGGCGTGGGGCTGTCAGTTCGGCGAGGCGGCGCGGGCGGCCTACCAGGGCACGGCGATGCCGTTCGGCGCCTACCTGGAACTGGCGGAGGCGGAGGCGGCGGGGGCGGAGATCGTCACCCCGGTCGCGGCGGAGGCGATGCCGTCAGGCCCGGTGACGGAAGCGGCCTACGAGCGGCTCGCCGGGGCGATCCTGGATGCCGTGAAGGAAGGCTGCGACGCGGCGCTGCTGGACCTGCACGGCGCCATGGTGGCCGAGCATACGCCGGATGGCGAAGGCACCCTGCTGGAGCGGATCAGGGCCATCGCGCCCGACCTGCCGATCGGCGTCACGCTGGATCTGCACTGCAACCTGACGGAAAAGATGGTCGCCAACTGCACCGCGCTGATCGGCTACAAGACCTATCCGCACGTGGACATGTACGAGGTCGGCAAGCAGATCGGCCAGGTGACGTTCGACGCCATGGCCGGCAAGTGCACGCCGGTCATGGCCTGGGGCAACGTGCCGCTGCTGTCGCAGACGCTGCGCCAGGGCACCGACGACGAGCCGATGCGCGGCCTGATCGACATGTGCATCGAGGCGGAGCGGCAGCCGGGCGTGCTGGCGGCGACCGTGTTCGGCGGTTTCGCGCTGGCCGACATGCCGGATGCCGGCAGCTCGGCGATTATCGTGACCGACGGCGATGCCGGGCTGGCGGAGAGCGTGCGGGACGGCCTGCTGGACGAAGCCTGGCGCAAGCGCGACGACTTCCTGTACGAGCATGCGCCGCTGGAGGATACGGTCGCCGCGGCGGCCGGCCTGGAGGACGGCCCGGTCATCCTGCTGGACCATGCCGATAATTGCGGTTCGGGCGCGACCCAGGACGTCATGACCGTGATCGCCGAGGTGCTGCGGCAGGGTCTGGAGGATGTGGCCGTCGCCGCGGTCTGGGACCCGGAAGCCGTGCGCGAGATGCAGCAGGCCGGCGTCGGGCGGACGGTGACGCTGTCGCTCGGCGGCAAGACGGACATGCCGTCCATCGGCGAACCGGGCCGGCCGCTGGAGATCACCGGCAGGGTCAAGACGCTGACCGACGGCGAGTGGATCGTGCGCGGCCCGATGTATACCGGTGTGAAGGTTGCGATGGGGCCGAGCGCGGTGCTGGACACCGGCAAGATGCAGATCGTCGTCGTCTCGAACCATCACGAGCCCTGGGATCTCGGCGTCTTCACCTCGGTTGGTATCCAGCCGGAGAGCAAGCGCTATCTATTGCTGAAGTCGCGGATCCATTACCGTGCCGGCTTCGCGGGTTTGGCCAGACACACGCTGACCCTGGACGGCGTCGGCGTGACCACGTCGGACAACCGGTTGCTGGACTACAGCCAAGTGCGCCGGCCGATCTATCCCCTGGACCGCATTAACGAGCGGTAGCCCGGCGCCCCAAGTTCCCTCCCAAGCGCATCGCCGTTTCGACGCCCCTCCCGCCGGGGCGAATTGTCGATTCCGGATGACCAATGAAAATTAAATACAATTTTCACTTTTATTGAGTTGATTAAATAATCAAGTGGCGTGATCAAATGTATATGTAGGATTTATTTATCAGAAGAACTAAACAGTGCCTACATATATAATATAGATGGTTTGATTTATGGTGGGGATCGCATGACTACCATCCGAAGAACTTTCCTGGCACTCGCCGCACTGATTGCCGTGAGCAGCCTTATACTGATTTCGAGCTGGTTCAATTACCAGTCGGCGCTGACCGACGTGGCGCGGGCGCAATTGAGCAGGCATGCGTCCTATCTTCTCGCGGACGAGCTCAGGCAGAGCTCCGACGATCTGACGCGGCTGGGACGCACCTACGTGATCACGGGCGACGAGTCCTACAAACGGCAATACCTGGATATTCTCGCCATCCGCAACGGCGAGAAGCCGCGGCCCGAGGCCTATCACCGCGTCTATTGGGATTTCGTCGCCGCCGGCAATACCAAACCGCGGCGCGACGCCGAGGCGAAACCGCTGCTCCAATTGATGGAGGAGGCCGGTTTCACCAAGGCCGAGTTGGACAAACTTTCGGAAGCGAAGGCCAATTCCGACGGTCTCGTCCATCTGGAAGTGGAGGCGATGAACCTCGTCGAGGGCAAGGACAAGGACGGCAACCCGACGGGCGTGAAGGATTGGGACCGCGCCCGGGAGCTGGTGCATTCGAGCCAGTACCATCGGTACAAGGGCGACATCATGAAGCCGGTCGACGAATTCTACGTGCTGCTGGAGACCCGGACCCAGGGCGCGGTCGACGCGGCGAACGCGGCGGCCGGGTTTTACGGCAAAACGACGTTTGCGGCTCTCGTGACCACTATTCTTACCGTGCTTGCGCTGTGTGCTTTCGTCTTCGCCGGGGTGATCCGCAAGCTCGACGGTTTGAAGGCGACGATGACGCGGATCATCGGCGGCGAACTGGACAGCGAGGTGCCCTACATCGGCCGGTCGGACGAGATCGGCGAGATGGCCAACAGCATCGAATCTTTCCGAAAAGCGGCGACCGAGAAAGAGCGTCTGGAAAACGAACGGGCCAACCAGCGGTCCGAAGCGGAAACGGCGGCGCGCCGCCAACGGCACGAATTCGCCGAACAGTTCCGCGCGGAGGTTTCGGAAGTCCTGACCGGCCTGACCGCGTCGACGGACGACATGCAAGGCGCCGCGCAGCAACTCATGGAAATCACCTCCAACTCAACCGACCAGTCCCGCTCCGTGTTGAGCGCATCGTCGCAGGCATCGGAGACGGTCCAGGCCGTGGCCCAGGCGGCCGGCGAGATGGCGAGCACCGTCAACGAGATCAGCCAGCAACTGACCGCGGCTCGCAAGAAGGCGGAAACGGCGACGGACGCGGCATCGAACACCAACGACAAGATTTCCGGCCTCGAGACGGCCGCCCAGAAGATCGGCGACGTCGTCAGCCTGATTCAGGACATCGCGGAACAAACCAACCTGCTTGCCCTGAACGCGACCATCGAAGCCGCACGGGCCGGCGACGCCGGCAAAGGCTTCGCGGTCGTCGCATCGGAGGTCAAATCGCTGGCCAGCCAAACCGGGAAGGCGACGGAGGAGATCGGTCAGCAGATTTCCGAGATACAAGCCTCGACCAGCGGTGCGGTCGGCGCGATCCAGGGGATTACCGAGGCGGTGCGCGAAATGAACGAGTTCACCGTCAGCATCGCCTCCGCCGTCGAGCAGCAGAGTCAGACGACGCAGGACATCTCCGATCATGCGCGGCGCTCCGCCGACGGCACCAACATGGTCTCTTCGGGCATGGATAGCCTGAACACGGCGATCGATTCGACCTGCGGCTCCGCCGAGCAGGCATTGGCCGCATCGCAGAAGCTGGCGGAACGGGCGGAGAATTTGAAAGGGAAGATCGAGCGCTTTCTCGACAACGTCGCCGCCTAGAACCATGTCCGATCGATCGGACGATGCGCCGCCCGGCTACTCGGAGACGATCAGTTCGTAGTTCAGGGTGGTGTTGAGCGGGCAGGAATAGATGTAGCGGCCCGGCTGCAGCTCGACCAGGTAGTCGCGGGTCTGGCCGTTCATCAGCCCGCCGCCGAGCACCGAGACCTTGGTCAGCTTGTGGATCGGGTTGCGCCAGTCATAGTCCTTTTCGCGCAGCCAGAAGCCCAGCTCATACGGAACGTCCATGTTGGTTACGCGGAAGATGTAACTGCCGGGTTTGAGCTTGATCGGCCTCGCGTCGGCCAGGCGCTTGTTCCGGGTTTGGGCGTTGATCCTTTCGCAGTCGGCGCGGCGCGTGGTTTCGAAGTTGTGGTTGACGCCGTTCTCCGCCTCCAGGATCTGGCAGGCGACCTGTGTGAAGGTGACCACCTTGGGCGTCCTGGCCCACGTGGCCTCCGGGCTGCCGGCCAACAGAGCGACCGTGGCGCCGATGACGGCGGCGACAGCGAAAGCGGGTTTCGACGGTAATCTAAACATCGAGGGCAGGTCCGGCGTCACGCTATACCTCCACGCCCGGGGCGAAGCAGCCTTCGCCCGAAGGCGCCATTCTGTGAGAGGGCGCCGGGCAGCTCAATTGAACTGCGATCAATCCCCTGTGAAGCCGGAGGGGGACGAATTGCACAGTCGTTGGTCTAACCGACTGATTTCAAACGCTTTCGATCGAATACTTTCAATACGGTCGCCAGGTCTCGTCCGCGACGCAGGACACGTCCGCCATAGGCGACGACGGCATAGGCCCCCGCCTTGCTGGCCAGGCGCGGCCGTTTGGTAATCCGGTAGAGCGCGCCGTCGGCGGTTCTGCGGAAAACCTCGAAACTGCAGCAATCCTGGTCGTGACCGATGGCGTAGTCGCGCCATTCGCCCTTGGAAACCATGTCGCCGTAAAGGTTGAGGATGAGATTGAGTTCGTGGCGGTTGAAGAAGACTTGTCTTTGCTGGCCCGACCGGTTCGCCAATTCCGGCCGGGCGGAGGGGCTGTAGTCATCTAGGCTGAGGAGTTCCCCCATAGGCCATGTTTCTCCCTGTTGCGCCGTTCGATGACAAAAGCATGACACGGCGGCGGCGATAACGGAAGCCTTGAATTGCGGCTCGATCGTGGCTGAAAACCGCGCTTTTCCCGCGGCACGCATCGGCAACGGCAGGGTTGGAGCGTCTAGCCTCGCCGACGGCAGAACATGATCCCGTCGCCGATGGGCGTCAGCGCGATATCGACCCGGTCGTCGTCGTGGATCGTCCGGTTGAGCCGGTCGATGATCTGGGTTTCGGCGTTGGCGCTGGCCGGATCGACGACGCGGCCGAGGTGGAAGGCGTTGTCGATCGCGATAAGGCCACCCGGCCGCACAAGCTGCAACGACCGTTCGTAATAGTGCGGGTAGTTCTCTTTGTCGGCGTCGATGAAGGCGAAGTCGTACAGTCCGGCCTTGCCCCGTTCGATCAGGCGGTCGAGGCTTTCGAGGGCCGGCGCGAGTTGCAGGTCGATCCTGTCGGCGACACCCGCTTCCTGCCAGTAGCGCCGGGCGATGGCTGTCCATTCCTCCGACACGTCGAGCGCGGTGATCCTGCCGTCGTCCGGCAGGGCCAGGGCCATGGCGAGCGACGAATAGCCGGTGAACACGCCGATCTCCAGGATCCGGCGCATATCCAGCAGTTTCACCAGCATCGCCATGAACGCGCCCTGGTCGGCCGAGATCTGCATGATCGAAAGCGGCAGGGGCGCGGTCTCGGCCCGCAGTCTGGCCAGGACATCGGGCTCCCGGACGCCGACCCGCAGCATGTAGTCATGCAGGTCTTCCGGCATATGGCTGGTTTTCAGGTCGGACATTTTTCTCTCCGGCTAATTCCAATGCACCGTAGCGTGCGGGCCGGGGGCCGGCAAACGGCGGGGATTCCTCTGTTTGGGCCAAGCCGGCCCACTCCCCCGTCCCAACCACCCATGAGGGTACCCTGTACGGGTGGTTGGGACGGGGGAGCGGGACGGCCTGGCTGCAACAGGAAGACCGCCAACAGCGTCTCAAAATCGCCCAAATTAAACCGCTTCTCCGCCCCATTGCGCACCCATCTCCTTACCTGAAGGCCTCCGGCAAGCCCGGCCGCGGGCCACGGTGCCCCCCTCCACCGATACGGCCGACGGCCGGGCAGCCGAGCAGAAGACGGAGAGCGCAAGATGTCGATTGTTACGTTCGATCAGGACCGTGTGCTTTGGGACGCCGACTATCGGCGTCAGGTCATCGATCGGCTCAATCGGCAGGCGCCGCCACCGGCCGACCGGTCGGATGACGACGCCGCGTCCGATGTCTTTGCGCTTGCCCCGGGCATGCCACTCCCCTCCGGCGACGTTCTTCCCTCCGAACGTCGTGTGCCCGGGAACAGGCGCGCGTTCGGTCCGGAGGTCTGATCCGACCGACTTCCGCCGCCCGACCGGTTTCGTCCCCCCGACCGGTCGGGCGGCGGTTTCTTTATGCCGACGTTATGCAGTGGAGAGCGTTCGCCCCGGTCCCCGATCCGGTGCGGTCGTTGGTGGTTGGCATAAGAAATAGAAGAAATAGACTATTCTAATAAATCTATTCTTTTTCTTTGTATTTCCTCAATGTAAATCGTACTCCCTCAGAATAAGTAGAATAAATATATATTAATTTTACTATCTTTTTACCAAAGCCCAGCAAATTCCAGCTTCGGAAGATTGGCCGATTTCTTGCCGGCGATTGGCGTACCAGCCGACTGGCCAAATCATAAATCGAAGCTTTCAATCTGGGACGATCTCCGATGAAAAAACGAATTGTCACGTTGTTGAAGGGCACGGTAACGGCAGCCGTTGTTGCATTGGCGGCGCCGAATTCTGGCCAGGCGGAGCCTGGCGTTTCCACAAACAAAATCCTATTCGGCCAGTCCGCGGCTTTGAACGGTCCGGCTCAGGCGCTCGGCAAGGGGATGTTGGAGGGGTTGAACGCGGCGTTCGCCGAGGCCAACCGCAATGGCGGCGTCAATGGTCGGATGCTGGAATTGATCAGCTACGACGATGGCTACGAGCCGGAAAAGGCGATCGCCAATACCAATAAGCTGATTTCCGAAGATCAGGTATTTGCGCTGATCGGCGAGGTCGGAACCCCGACGTCCAAGGCGGCGCAGCCGGTGGCGACCGCTGCGGCGGTGCCATTCATCGGCCCGTTCACGGGCGCGGGTTTCCTGCGCGACCCGGCGCTGAAAAATGTGATCAACGTTCGGGGCACCTACAACCAGGAGACGGAAGCCTGGATCAGGCATCTGACCGGGGATCTCGGTTTCGACCGGATCGCCATCCTGTATCAGGACGACTCGTTCGGCCGGGTCGGACTGGCCGGTGTCAAGAAAGCGCTTGAGAAACGTGGCCTCACGCTGGCCGCCGAAGGCACCTACAAGCGCAACACCACGGCCGTCAAATCGGCGGTGCTGGAAATCCGCAAAGCCAAGCCGCAGGCGGTGGTGATGGTCGGCGCCTACAAGCCGGTTGCCGAGTTCATCAAGCTGGCGCGGAAAGTCGGCATGCAATCGGTGTTCGTCAACATCTCGTTCGTCGGCAGCAAGGCGCTTGCCAAGGAACTGGGCGACGCCGGCGCCGGCGTGGTGATCACCCAGACGGTGCCGTTCCCCTGGGATTCGTCTATTCCGCTGGTCAAGCGGTATCAGGCGGCCATGCAGGGCGCGGAGCCGGGCTTCGTCTCGCTGGAAGGCTACATGGTGGGACGCATTGCCATCATGGCGCTGGAAAGGATCCAGGGCGAGCCGACCCGCCAGGCGTTTCTGGATGCGATTTACCGGACCGGCACGTTCGACCTGGGCGGCGTTACGCTGACCTACGGGCCGGGCGACAATCAGGGTATGGATAATGTGTTCCTCACCATTGTCCAGCCCGACGGTTCGTTTAAAGCCGTGACGCGATTGACCGGCAGTAGCTGAGCCAAGACACCGCGGGGGCGCGTAAGCGCCTCCGCAAAGTCTAGCGACGCCCGGCGTTTCAGGCCGGGCTTTTCCCATTTCAAATTTTTCGGGAAACAGCGATGACGAAAGACTTGCAAGACGCTGAGACGACGGAGACCGATCCGGCGTCAGCCGATTCTCCCTCCGAACAGACCGTGCGGTTCGGCATCCGCGGCCGCCTTTATCTGGCGTTCGGTACCGCGGCGGCGATGACCGTCGTGGCGGGCGCGGTATCCCTGTTCGCTTTCGGCAACATCGAATCCGCCTTCAATCAGGTCATCGGGCGCAGTGTGCCGGCGACCACCCAGGCGCTCAGCCTGGCGGCCGAAAGCGCCGCCCTGACCGCGGCGGCGCCGGCGCTGGCCGCGGCCACGACCGACGAGGCGCGGGCCGAGCAGATGGCCGCGTTGGGCGCGAAGACGGCCGAAATGGAGACCATTCTGCAGGCGCTGGCCGCCACGACCAACGACGAGGAACGGACGCAGGCCATTCAACGGCTGGTCGACGGGATGATCCGCAACCTGCGCGTTCTGGATGGTAGCGTCGGCGAGGTTCTGGCCGCGCAGACCGCGCGGGCGGAAGCGGCGCACCGCGTGGAACGAGTCCACAGCGAGTTGCTGAGCGCGCTGGAGCCGATGGTCGACGACGCCAATTTCAACCTGGTCATCCTCAGCGAGGACCTCTCCAGCGGCAAAGACGCGTCGGCCAATCAGCGGTTCGAGCAGGGCGTCGCCCAACTGCGGACGACATTGGAAATCCGGTCGGAGGCGAATCTGCTTGCCGGTCTGTTGCAACAGGGCGCCAACATCGCCGACATCAATATGTTCCAACCGGTCCGCGAACGGTTCACCGCGGCCTCGGAACGCTTCGCCACGGCGCTGGCGGCATTGCCCGAGGACGATGTCAGCAACAAGGTGCGAACCCTGGCCGACAGCCTGACCGAGGCCGGCTCCGGCTTCGGCAGCGTGTTCGAGCTGCGGTCGGACGAGTTGGACGCCATCGAGTCCACGGCGGATATCCTGTCCGGCAGCCGCACCATGGCGCAGCGGCTGGGCGTCGAAGTCGACGCTCTGGTCGAGGCCGCGCATAACCAGGTCATGACGGCAAGCGACGGCGCGACGTCGGCGCTGAGCGCCGGCAAAATGTGGCTGGCGATCATTGCGGTGGTCAGCCTGGTCGGCGCCCTGCTGATCATGTGGCTCTATGTCGGCCGCAACCTGGTGGCGCGGCTCTCCGCGCTGGCCAACAGCATGCGCGAGATCGCGGGCGGCGACCTGCATGCGGATATCCCGGCGGGCGGCGGCGACGAGATCGCCGTTATGGCCGGCACACTGGTGGTGTTCCGCGACGGCCTGGCGGAGGTCGAGGCGGCCAACGCACGGGCGGAAGCCGACCGCGTGGCCGCGGAAAAAACCCGCCGCCGCGACATGCTTGCCCTGGCCGACAGTTTCGAAAACAGCGTCAAAGGCGTTGTCGAAGAAGTGTCCTCGGCGGCGACCGAGATGCAGTCGACGGCCGAGGCGATGTCGGCGACGGCCGAACAGACGACCCGGCAGGCGCAGGCCGTGGCCGCCGCGACCAACGAGGCGTCGAACAACGTGCAGACCGTTGCCGGCGCGTCGGAGGAACTGGCCGGTTCGATCAAGGAAATCGGCCGTCAGGTGACCGAATCCAACCAGATCGCGACCGCCGCCGCGGAACAGGCAAGCAAGACCAACGGCGAAGTCGAGCGACTGGCCACCGCGGCGCAGAAGATCGGCGAGGTCGTGGAACTGATCACCGACATCGCCGGGCAGACCAACCTGCTGGCGTTGAACGCGACCATCGAAGCGGCCCGCGCCGGCGAAGCGGGCAAGGGCTTCGCCGTGGTCGCCAACGAGGTCAAGTCGCTGGCCACCCAGACCGCCAAGGCGACCGACGAGATCGCCGAGCAAGTGCGCGATATTCAAAGCGCCACGGGGGACGCCGTCACCTCGATCCAGCAGATTTCCAAGACCATCGAGGACGTCAACCAGATCGCCACGTCGATAACGGCATCGGTGGAACAGCAAGGCAGCGCCACCGACGAGATCGCCCAGAACGTGCAACAGGCGTCCGCCGGCACGCAGGAGGCGTCCTCGAACATCGCCGGGGTGACCGAAGCCGCCGGCGAGACCGGGCAATCGGCCGACTTGGTGCTGGAGTCCGCCAAGGCGCTGACCCGGCAGTCGGACAGCCTGCGCGATCAGGTCGAAAAGTTCCTCAAGGAGGTGCGCGCCGGTTAGAGATTCCTCTGTTGCGGCCATGCCGGCCCGCTCCCCCGTCCCAACCACCCCTAGGGTACCCTGTATGGGTGGTTGGGACGGGGGAGCGGGCCGGCTTGGCCGCGCCGCGTACTTTGACTCCGCGCCGCCCCGCCACCACAATCCGGTGGGGAACGAAACGGAGGTGCGAGATGCAGACCCTTTACGCTGGCGGCCGGCTCTTCGACGGCGAGAACGAACCGGTAACTGACCACGCCGTGCTGGTCGAGGACGGCAAGGTGGCGCGGGCGGCGCCGATTGCCGAATTCGACGGCTTCGCAGGCGAGCGGGTCGACACCGCCGACGCGACCCTAATGCCGGGCCTGATCGATTGTCATGTGCACCTTTGCCTGGGCGCCGAGGGCGACCCCGGCACCGCCGCGGATAAGCTGTCGCCGGCGGCGACCGCGCTTAAAGCCATGGAGCGGGCGCAGGTGACCTTGCGCGGCGGCATCGTCGCGATCCGCGACTGCGGCGGCCGGGACTATATCGAGCTGACCGTGCGCGACGCGATCCGGGACGGCGCCTTCGTCGGTCCGGCGGTGCGCGCCTCCGGCCGGGTGATCTGCATGACCGGCGGGCACGGCAACCGCATGGGCCGGGTCGCCGACGGCCGCGACGAGGTGATCAAGGCGGTGCGCGAGAACATCCACGCCGGCGCCGACCTGATCAAGATCATGGCGACCGGCGGGGTGATGACCCCCGGCGTCAATCCGGAGGACGCGCACTACACGGCGGACGAGATGGCGGCGGGCATCGCCGAAGCATCGCGGTTCCACCGCCGCACCGCCAGCCACGCCCAGGGCGCGGAAGGCATCCTGAACGCGGTGCGCGGCGGGGTGACCTCCGTCGAGCACGGCATCTTCATGGACCAGCACTGCCTGGAAGCGATGATCGAGCGCGGCACTTATCTGGTGCCGACACTGTCGGCGGTCGGCAATATCCTGAAGCACCGCGACCGGGGCATCCCGGCCTGGGCGGTCGAGAAGTCGGAACGGGTCTACGAACGCCATAAGCAATCGTTCAAGATGTTCTACGAGGCGGGCGGCCGCATCGCCATGGGCACCGACGCGGGCACGCCGTTCAACGCGCACGGCGAGAACGCGCAGGAACTGCAATATATGGTCGACAACGGCATGTCGGCGATCGACACGCTGAAAGCGTCGACGTCGGTCGCGGCCGATCTGGTCGACCTGCCGGCGCACGGCCGGGTTCGCGCCGGCGCGGCGGCCGACTTCCTGATCGTCGAGGGCGATCCGGTGGCCGACATTGCCAACGCGGCGGACAGCGCCAACCATCGTGCGGTGATCAAGAACGGGCAGCCGGCGACCGGCGCGGCGAAGCTGGCCGGCGCTCTCGGCCGTTTCGATGTGGCTGCCGCCTTTTAGCGGTTGTTTTGTTGAATTGACCCGGCCACCCGCGCCCCCGTCCCAACCACCCACACCAGGGTCCCCTATGGGTGGTTGGGACGGGGGCGCGGGTGGCCGGGTTCACGTCGAAAACCATTAGGGAATTGGTAATGCCTGCCAGCGATGCTGGCGGGCATGGCGGTATTGGACCTGTCCCCGGATCAGGTCGTCGAGGGGGTTACCGACGACGATTTGGCGCGTGCTTTGAGCGCGTCCGATCTTGCCGATCTCCGGCGGCGCCATCCGCCCGGCACAGGCGAGTTCCTGCTGCGGGCCAACGGCGAAATCGTCTTCCACCCGACCGGCGCGCGACATACCTTCACGGTGCCGGAAGCCAACACCAAGTCCGCGCGCCGGGCCATCGCCGCTCTCAAACACAGACTCGATACCAGCGTTTAGTCGTTTTCGCCGTTGTCTTCCTGCCACGGGTCGACGGGCGATAATGTCTGCGCGGCCACCGCGGCTTCCGCGAAGCCGACGCGTTCTTCCTCCGGCGGCGCGGCGCGGCGGGTCATGCGCAGTACGACGAATATCGCGAGCGACGTGTGCACCGTGGCGGTGAAGCCGAACAGGCCGTCGGCGCCGACAACGCTCATGGCGGTGGAGGCGATCAGCGGTCCGACCATCGATCCGAGCGCGTAGATCAACAGCAGGCTGCTGGATGTCGCGACGTAGTCGCCGGGCTCGACGAAGTCGTTGGCGTGCGCGACGCTCAGCGCATAGACCGGGAACGCCGCAATACCGTAGGCAAAGGCGAACACCAGGATGCCCTGGTCCCAACGGTCGTTGAAGATGCCCATGCCGATGCCGGCGGACGCCGCGGCGAAGCAGGCGAGGACGATCAGCTTTCGCCGGTCCATGCGGTCCGACAGCCGGCCGAGCGGCCACTGGCCCATGGCGCCGGCGATGCCGGCGACGCTCATGAACAGCGCGATGCCGGCGATGCTGAGCCCGCTGCGTTCGGCGAACAGCGGGCTTAACGACCAGAACGCGCCGCTCGCCAGCCCGACCGCGAAGCAGCCGGCGAAGCCGACCGGCGATACGCGGTAGAGCCGCCGCAGTTTGATCTTCACCCGGCCGACCGGCGCGGGCGCCGGTGCGGTGGTCAGCGCGACGGGCACGGCGGCGACCGAGACCAGGATCGACGCCAGGGCGAACAGCGGGAAATTGTTCGGGTCGCCCAGCGTGATCATCATCTGGCCGATGGTGATGACGGTCAGATTGATGGTGTTGTAGATCGAGAAGATGGTGCCGCGATTCTCGTTGGTGGCACGCTCGTTCAGCCAGCTTTCGATGATCATGTAGAGCGTGGCGAAGCAGAAGCCGGTGGTGGCGCGAAGCGGCCACCAGACCCAGGGCTGCGTCGCCAGGGCATGCGCCAGGGCGACCGCGGAGGCGATGGAGACCATGGCCGTGAAGGCGCGGATGTGTCCGACCCGGCTGATCACGACATGGCCCAGCAGGCAGCCGGCGGCGAAACCGGTGAAGTAGGACGAGCCGAGCACCCCGATATCCAGGGTGGTGAAGGCTTCCAGGTTGGCGCGGATCGGCAGCAGGGTGTTCTGCAGCCCGTTACCCATCAACAAGATGGCGACGCTCAGCAGCAGAGCTGCGATCGGTGCAACGGCGCCGCGCATCGTCAACCCCCGGGACAGGCGGAACGGTTGACGCTCCATATATCGACGGGGACGATGCTCAGCAATGGAAATCGGCTTAGCGGATCAATGGCCTGCGCGGCTTGCAATCCAAGACGGCGGCAATAGAATGCGGCAGCTTTCCCGGCGGCGGGCGACTGTCAGCCGGGAATATCGGTGGAATTCATTCGGGCGCATCCGGTGTACGGCAAAAAATCGGCCTCGATATCTTGAAGCCCGGTCGGCCGTTGCCTAGATAGCACCCCGAAAAATAAGCGGGCGTTCCGATCCCGCCCGCAAAACAACAAAGGATGCAGGGATTGACGCGACCATGACTGCGATGATCGAGATCCGAAATCTCGTCAAACAGTTCGGGCCGCTTATCGCCGTCGACGATATCAGCTTCTCCGTCGACCGGGGCGAAGTGCTCGGCTTTCTGGGGCCGAACGGCGCCGGCAAATCCACCACGATGAAGATGATCACCGGTTTCCTGACGCCGACGTCGGGCGCCATCGACGTTTGTGGCCATGCGGTCGCGGACGACCCGATCGCGGTGAAGCGGCGGGTCGGCTACCTGCCGGAAGGCGCGCCCGCCTATCCGGATATGACGCCGGCCGCCTATTTGAGCTTCATCGCCGACGTGCGGGGCTTGCGCGGCGCCGACAAGGCGAAGCGGCTGGACTACGCGGTCGAGCGCATCGGGCTTACCGGCGTGATGCAGCAGTCGATCGATACGCTGTCCAAGGGCTACAAGCGCCGGGTGGGATTGGCGCAGGCGATCCTGCACGACCCGGAAGTGCTGATCCTGGACGAGCCGACCGACGGCCTGGACCCGAACCAGAAGCATGAAGTGCGCGGCCTGATCAGCGAGATGGCCGAGAACAAGGCGATCGTTATTTCCACCCACATTCTGGAAGAGGTCGACGCCGTCTGTTCGCGGGCGATGGTGATCGCCGACGGACGGGTGGTTGCCGACGGCACGCCGGCGGAACTGGAGGCGCGGTCGCGCTTCCATAACGCGGTGACGCTCAGGCTGGAGGACGGCGCCACGGCGACGGCGGCGGCGGACCTCGCCAAACTTGACGGCGTGGCGGCGGTGGAGCCGGACGGCAACGGCAGGCTTACCCTGTTCCCGACGGACGGCGCGCCGATCCTGGATTCGGTCGGACAACTGGTTCGGGAACGCGGCTGGCCGGTCAACGAGATCCGCGTCGAGGGCGGCCGCCTGGACGACGTGTTCCGCGAGATTACCACCGGGCGTGCCGAGAAACCCGACCAAGGAGCGGCCAAATGACCGGGTTGATGCCGATCTTCCGGCGCGAATTGGCCGGCTATTTCGCGACCCCCGTCGCCTATGTCTTCATCGTCATCTTTCTGGTTTTAAGCGGCGTCTTCTGCTTCTACCTCGGCAATTTCTTCGAACGCGGGCAGGCCGACCTCCGGCCGTTCTTCGCATTCCAGCCCTGGCTTTATCTGTTCCTGATTCCGGCGATCGGCATGCGGCTGTGGGCCGAGGAGCGCAAGACCGGCACCATCGAGCTGTTGATGACGCTGCCGGTGTCGCTGGCCGGCGCGGTGCTTGGCAAGTTCCTCGCCGCCTGGGCGTTCACCGCCATCGCGCTGGCGCTGACCTTCCCGATGTGGCTGACTGTCGCTTATCTGGGGCAGCCGGACCACGGCGTCATCCTGGCCGGCTATGTCGGCAGCCTGCTGATGGCAGGCGGCTATCTGGCGATCGCCGCCTGCATCTCGGCGGTGACCAAGAACCAGGTGATCGCCTTCGTGGTCGCGGTGGTGATCTGCTTCATCTTCACCGTCTCGGGCGCGCCGTTGGTGCTGGATTTCTTCGCCGCCTGGGCGCCGCAGACGATCCTGAACGCGATTTCGTCGTTCAGTTTCATCACCCACTTCAACGCCATCGTCGACGGGGTGATCGATTTGCGCGACCTGGTCTTCTTCGCGTCGCTGATCGGCTTCTGGCTGTTCGCCAATGCGGTCGTGGTCGACCTGAAGAAAGCGTCGGGCTGAGGAGGCGGCATCATGAACCGGCAAGCGCTTACCTTTACCGGCCTGATCATCGCCGCCGTCCTGTTCTTCGCGGTCAACATCCTGAGCGACGGCCTGTTCCGGTCGGCCCGCCTGGACCTGACCCAGAGCCGTCTGTTCACGGTGTCCGAGGGCACGCGCAACGTGCTGGCCTCGCTGGAGGAGCCGCTGACGCTTCGGTTCTTCTTCTCGTCGAAGATCGCCAACAACGTGCCGCAGCTTCGCACCTACGGCAACCGGGTGCGGGACCTGCTGGAAGAATACGCCACGCTGTCGAACGGCAAGATCCGGCTGGAGGTGATCGACCCCGAGCCGTTCTCCGACGCGGAAGACCGCGCCGTCGAATTCGGCCTGCAGGGCGTGCCGGCAACGGCGGCGGGCGATCTGTTCTACTTCGGCCTGGCGGGCACCAACTCGACCGACGACACCGAGGTGATCGCCTTCTTCCAGCAGGAGAAGGAACAGTTCCTCGAATACGATCTGACCAAGTTCGTCTATCAACTGACCGAACCGGACAAGCCGGTGGTCGGCGTGATAACCAGCCTACCGCTGGAATTCGGGCCCGGCGGTTTGCAGGCGGCGATGCGTGGCCAGTCGCAGCCCTACGGCATCCTGGAGGCGATGCGCCAGTTCTTCGACGTGCGCATTCTGAAGGCGGGCGACACCGAGATCGAAGAGGGCGTCGACGTTCTGGTGCTGCTGCACGCACGCAACCTCACCGACCAGACCCTCTATGCCATCGACCAGTTCGTGCTCGGCGGCGGACGGGCGCTGATGTTCGTCGATCCGTTCGCCGAGACGGCGGCGCAACTGCCGCCAAGCCCGGGCCAGCCGCCGGACCCGTTCGACACCCACGGGTCGAACCTGACCAGGCTGTTCGATGCCTGGGGCGTCGGCATGCGCGACGATGTGTTCGTCGGCGACCGGGTGCTGGCGACCAAGGTCAATGCGGGCGATCTGTCCCGGCGGCAGATCATCGACTACGTCGCCTGGCTGACGCTGCGGGACACGGCGCTCAACCGCGAGGACGTGGTGACGTCGCAACTGGGCGTGGTCACGGTGGCGACGCCGGGCTCCCTGCAGCTTAAAGAGGGCGCGACGACGACGCTGACGCCGCTGCTGGTCTCGACCAGCGAATCGATGCTGATCGAGGCCGAGAAGGTGCGCCGCAGCCCGGATCCCCAAGCGCTGCTGACCGCGTTCGAGGCGGACGAGGCGGAACATGTTATCGCCGGGCGCCTGACCGGCCCGGTAAAATCCGCGTTCGACGGACCGCCGCCGAAACCGGAAACCGAGGCGGCGGAAGAGGACAGCGAAGAGGCGGCGGAACCGAAGCCGCACCGCGCCGAATCCGACGGCCCGGTCAACCTGATCCTGGTGGCCGATGCCGATATGATGGACGACCGGTTCTGGCTGCAGAGGCAGAACCTGCTGGGCCAGCAGTTCCTGGTGCCGACCTCGGCCAACGCCGACTTCCTGGTCAACGCGCTGGACAACCTGGCCGGCAGCGACGACCTGATCTCGCTGCGCAGCCGCGCCCGGTCCGACCGGCCGTTCGTCGTCATCCAGGAGATCCAGCGCCGGGCCGAGCAGCAGTTCCTGGCGAAAGAGACGGCGCTGACCGAAAAGCTGGAGCAGGCCGAACAGCAGATCGCCGATCTGCAAAGCAAGGCCGGCGCCGGCGACAACGCCATCCTGACCGCCCAAGAGAACGCTGCGATCGAGAACTTCCGCGTCGAGATGCTGGCAACGCGCAAGGAACTGCGCGCCGTGCAGCACGACCTGCGCAAGGACATCGAAAGCCTGGAAGCGCTGATCAAGTTCATCAATATCGGCCTGGTGCCCCTGGTGGTGTTCGTCCTGGCCGCGATCCTGGCGTGGATCCGCTTGCAGCGCCGCAAGGCGACCGCCGCCCTGAAGCAGGCCTGACGGGAGGAGCGCATGCAGACCAAAACCTGGCTCGGGCTCGCCGTGGTGACCGCCGTGGTGGTCGCCGGCGCGGCCTATACGGTGGTCCAGCGCGACGCCGCGACGTCGGAGCAGACGGTCGAAGGCGCGTTGTTTCCGGATCTGATCGACCGGGTCAACGACGTCCGCACGGTGACTGTGACCAAGGGCGACCAGACCTGGACGATCCGCCTGGGCGATGCCGGCTGGACGATGGACGAAAAGGACGGCTACCGGGCCTCCGCCGACCGGGTGAAGAAGACCGTGGTGGCGATGGCCGACCTGAAGATCCTGGAGCCGAAAACCTCCAACCCGGACCTCTACCGAAAGATCGGCGTCGACGATGTGGACAAGCCGTGGTCGGAGGCGGTGCTGGTCGCGCTGCAGGACGACGGCGGCAGCGACCTGGCGGCGCTGCTGATCGGCAAGACCCGCTCCCACGAATCCGGGGCGAAACCGGCGGAGGTTTACGTGCGCAAACCGGGCGAGGCGGCTTCGTGGCTGGTCGAGGCGCGGCTGGACGTGAAGCCGGAGGCGATGGCCTGGCTGGACCCGGAGACGCTTAAAGTCGACAAGGGCCGGGTGCGGCGGGTCGCGACGATCCATCCCGACGGCGAGACCGTCGTGATCGACCGGGCGAACGAAACCGTCGACTTCTTTACGCTACAGAGCATTCCGGAGGGACAGAAGCTGCGGTCGACCCAGCGGCTGGGCTCGATGGCGGCGGGCCTCGAATTCCTTGGGCACAAGGACGTCGCGCCGGCAGACGGCCACGATTTCGACGGCAAGGCGGCAGTGACCGAGCTTACCACTGGCGACGGCCTGCGCGTCACCGTCGAGGTGCTGCCGGAGCCGGTGGACGAAGACCATCACTGGGCGCGGTTCCGGGCGGAATTCGACGATGCGTTGATCGCGCAACCTGCCGCGGACGATGAGAAAGCCGAAGGGGACGCTGCCCACGACGCGGACGCCGTGCGCCAGGAAGCCGACGCGATCAACGCGCGGGTCGCCGGCTGGGCCTATCTGCTGCCGGATTACCGCGCCGAGCACTTCCTGCGCCGCATGGCCGACCTGACCGAGCCGGCGGAGCCGGAAGAGGACGCGCCGAAGGACGATTCCTAGGCGGCCGGGTACGGCATTGAAGTTCTGGACCGAGCGTTCAATATAGAAGCAAATCGCGCCCACGGGAGTTTCTCCCGGGCCGGACAATCATCAACGACGTAGTAGACGCCATGACCGCAGAGACACTGAGTTTTCAGGCCGAAGTCAGCAAGCTTTTGCATATCGTCACGCACTCGCTCTACAGCGAGAAGGAGATCTTCCTCAGGGAGCTGATTTCCAACGCATCCGACGCCTGCGACCGGCTGCGCTATCTGGCGATCACCAAGCCGGAGCTGACGGCCGACGATCCGGCCTTCAAGGTGACGGTGACCGTGGATGCCAAGGCCAAGACCCTGTCGGTCGCCGACAACGGGATCGGCATGAACCGCGACGACATGGTGGAGAACCTCGGCACCATCGCCCGGTCCGGTTCCGGCGCGTTCCTCGAGCAGCTCACCGGGGACGCGGACAAGGACATCTCCCTGATCGGGCAGTTCGGCGTCGGCTTCTATTCGGCATTCATGGTTGCCGACAAGGTCGAGGTGGCAAGCCGGAAGGCCGGCGAGGATCAGGCCTGGCGCTGGGTCTCGGACGGCGGCGGCGACTTCAGTATCGAAGAGGCGGAACGCCCCGCGCGCGGCACGACGGTGCAGATGACGCTGCGCAAGGACGCGGCGGAGTTCCTGGAGCTCGACCGGCTGCGCCAGATCGTCACGACCTACTCCAACCATATCGCCCTGCCGATCGAGATCGTCGACCTGGGCAAGGAAGGCGACGCGGAGCCGGAAACGATCAACCAGGCCTCGGCGATCTGGACCCGGCCGAAATCGGAGATCACGGCGGAGCAGTACACCGAGTTCTACCGCCATGTCGGGCACGGCTTCGACGAGCCGTGGCTGACGCTGCACAGCAAGGCCGAAGGCAAGATCGAATACACGATGCTGCTGTTCGTGCCGTCGGCCAAGCCGTTCGACCTGTTTTCGCCGGAGCGCAAGCACGGCGTGAAGCTGTACGTCAAACGGGTGTTCATCACCGACGACTGCGAAGGCCTGGTGCCGTCCTACATGCGCTTCCTGCGCGGCGTGGTGGATTCGGAAGACCTGCCGCTCAACGTCAGCCGGGAGTTGTTGCAGAACAACCTGCTGGTCCAGAAGATCCGGACCGCGGTGGTCAAGCGCGTGCTGGGCGAGTTGGAGAAGAAGGCGGAGAAACAGCTGGAAGAGTTCGCGACGTTCTGGGAGAACTTCGGCGCGGTGCTGAAGGAAGGCATCTACGAAGATACCGAGATGCGCGACCGGCTGCTTAAACTGGCCCGGTTCCGCAGCAGCGGCCAGGACGGCCTGACGTCGCTCGGCGAATATGTCGAGCGTATGAAAGAAGGCCAGGACGCGGTCTACTACATCACCGGCCCGGACTCGGACTCGCTGGCACGGAGCCCGCAACTGGAAGGCTTCAAGGCGAAAGGCGTGGAGGTGCTGCTGCTGGCCGACCCGGTCGACGATTTCTGGCTGGGCGTGGTGCACGAATTCGACGGCAAACCGCTCAAGTCGGTGACGCGGGGCGGCGCCGACCTGGATACGGTGAAGTCCGACGACAAGGAAGACGACGCCGAGAAGCCGGAAGACAGCGCCGAACTCAGCGTGCTGATCGCGGCGTTCAAGCAGACCCTGGAAGACCAGGTGAAGGACGTGCGCCTGTCGAAGCGGTTGACCGATAGCCCGGTCTGCCTGGTGGCCGACGACGGCGACATGGACATGCATCTGGAGCGTCTGTTGCGCGCGCACAAGCAACTGGATTCCGCCGCCAAGCGCATACTGGAAATCAATCCGAAGCACGCACTGATCGCCGCCCTAGGCAAGCTGGCCAAGGAAAAGGGCATCAAGGGCGACGTGGAGGACGCGGCGAGGCTGCTGCTGGATCAGGCGCGCATTATCGAAGGCGAGGCGCTGCCGGATCCCGGCGCGTTTTCGCGGCGGATGGCGGACTTCATGGCGAAGGGCTTGCCGGCGGCGTAGGGCGGGGGATTCTTTTTCCCCTCATCCCATCCTTCTCCCCAGGGAGAAGGGGTGTTCGGGCGTGCCTCCACTCACGGAGTCATCCCGGCGGAGGCCGGGATCCAGGATGAACCGTTGTTATGGATTCCGGCCTTCGCCGGAATGACCGTTGAGAGGCAGGTGCCTCGACCTCAACCCTCGGGGATAGCCATTTCCGTCAGGCCGTAATCGGCCTCCGCCGGGATGCGGAGGGTGCGGCCGGTGTCGGTCAATGTGACTTCGGGCGTAACGGTGACGATGGTCGAGGCGCGGGCGGCGGTGAGCGCCTCGGCGACGGTGTCGGACCGGCCGAGTTTTTCCAGGTTCATGCGCGTCGCGAAGACCAGGGTGCGCCTGCCCGCGTCGGCTTCCGCCAGGGCGTCCCGGGGGCGAACCCAGACCGAGTCGACCGCTTCCCGGCCGTCATGGCCGGCGATGCCGGCCAACTGTTCCGGTGTCGCGGGCCCGAGGAAGAAATGCGTGTCGAAGCGTTTCGGCACGATGTCGGGCGTGATCCAGTGGGCGAACGGCACCAGCAGGTCGACGGCGAATTGCAGGCTTTCGGCGTCGGCGAGGTCGGCCATGGTGACCTCGTCCAACTCAAGCGGCTTGCGGTAGCGCCGGTCCAGGTCTGCCAGCCTTTGGCCTTCGATCAGCGGGCCGCCGGGCTCGGCCCGCGCCAGCAGGACACCGACTTCCTCGAACGCTTCGCGGATCGCCGCGACGCGGAAGGCGAGTGCCCCGTCGCCCAGCCCGTCCGCGCCGGTGACGTGGCCGCGCAGCGTCGGGTCGCCGTCGCCCGGGTCCACCTTGCCGCCGGGAAATACCAGCGCGCCGGAAAAGGATTCGATCTCCCGGTGCCGTTCCACCATGAAAACCTCCAGGCCGTCGGCGCCGTCGCGCAGCAGAAGGACGGTGCTGGCAGGGCGAAGCGACGGTTGCGGATCGGCGGGCATGCGGTGGCTCCTGGTTTGATTGGCGGCCCCGACATGACCCCGGCGCCGCGCGGATGTCAAATCGGCGGGGGCTTACACCGGCGGCGATATTGGTTAGTGTCTGTCCAAGAAATGCGTCTCGCGACGCATTTTCGAGTGCCTAGCCGGCCCGCTCCCCCGTCCCAACCACCCATAGGGTACCCTGTGCGGGTGGTTGGGACGGGGGAGCGGGCCGGCTAGGCGTTCGAAAATGCGTCGCCAGACGCATTTTTTGGACAGACGCCTAGCCCGGATCAATTCACGGCGCTGGACTTGGCGTCGTCTT
>JANQEE010000017.1 GCA_028278525.1 Minwuiaceae bacterium
AACCAAAAACACTCTAATGCGCAGACGAACGTAAAACCAAAAACGACACAAACCGCCGCCCGCGCATCCCTTCCAATTACAACAATGTCAAAGAACAAATGTGGCAAACCGAAACGCCCGCGCACAGCGCCGCGACACCTCGGTGTCACCACTGGGCGAGCCACGCGGGCTCCCCCAACTCCCTTCATGGAAGGAAACAAGAAGACGGACTATAAGAGCGTTCATTCCCCCATACAAGGGCTGAAATCGGGATCGATGACAAAAATCTTAACTTTTTCGGGCCGGGCTGGGAATCGCCTGCCGCCGGCCCGAAGGACCCTGGCAATCGCCGTCAAATCGACGTTAAAGATTAGTATACGGGAAAGGTGAATAATGCCGGCCGTCACGGCACACCAGAGCAGCAATCGACAACCCATGCCAAACCGCACGAAAATCGGCCTCGCCCTTGGATCGGGCATAGCCCGCGGATGGGCGCATATTGGCGTGGTTCGCGCCTTGGAAGAAGCCGGTATCGTTCCCGACATTATCTGCGGCACATCGATCGGCGCCCTGGTGGGTGGGGTTCATCTGGCGGGGAAGCTGGATGTTCTGGAGGAATGGGCACGCAACCTGACACGCGTCAAAATCCTTCGATACTTCGACTTCCAGCTCAACAGCGGCGGACTCATCGCCGGCCGCCGGTTACAGAAACTGCTGGAAGAGAACCTCAGTGGAGTCCAAGTCGAAAACCTGGAAAGAAGCTTTGCCAGCGTCACCACGGAACTCGCCACAGGCCACGAAATCTGGATCCAGGAAGGATGCGTGGTCGATGCCATAACGGCTTCGTACGCCTTGCCGGGCGTATTCCCGCCGGTAAAGGTGGACGGCCGCTGGCTGGTTGACGGCGCGCTGGTCAATCCGGTGCCCGTTTCGGTCTGCCGCGCCCTTGGCGCCCGTATCGTGATCGCTGTCAATCTGAACGCCGACGTATTCGGAAAAGGCAACGTTTCCGGCGAAATCGCCGATGACCGCACGGCCGACGAACTGCTGGCCCAGCTTGACAACAACAAACGCAAGACCTTCAGCCCGACCAAAATCGTCATGCGGCAGATCTTCGGTCACAGCCGGAACATCCCGAGCATCTTCAGCACCATGGTCGGATCGTTGAACATCGTCCAGGACCGTTTAAGCCGCAGCAGGCTGGCAGGCGATCCGCCCGACGTATCGATCGCGCCGCGTCTCGGCCATGTCGGACTGCTGGAATTCAACAAAGCCGAAGAAGCAATCGACGAAGGGTATCAATCGGTCGAAAGGTCGATGCCCGCATTGCGCGACGCGCTTTCGGTGTTGGCCGGGTAGCTTCCCGTCCGCCGTTGCCCGATACGGGTTGGCCATCAATCCGCCAACCAAACCGCGGCAATCACATTCCCGATTCGGGCGGCCGAAGCATGATGGAGTCCTTCAGACTGTCCGGCAGGTCGACACGGCGCGAAGAAACCGATTCATAGATAATCGCGAATATCGCACCCCCGACTATCGCGAGCACGAAAACGCTGGGCCAGGAAAAGTCCTCCAGCCGCGGGATCCGTCGAAGCCTCGCCGCACGAAAGCCCGTTAGAACAAACAGGCATATCGCCGACGAAGCGACCCAGATCAAGGCAGTCCATACCATTAGTCGCAACCATATCGATGAGGCGGGAACGGCGCACCGTAACGGCGCGCCGAATCTACCCCTGACCCGCAGATATCTAGCATGGCTTGTCCTGCACGATCACCAATCGAAATCCGTTTGAGTGGCCGGTCCCGCCCTTCCCACTGCCCCTTTGTCATTTCGACCGCCGCTGCATGAGGATGTATCCTGATATGGAGCTTTCGGATTGACTGGTCGTACCCGTTGGATTGGCGCGCCGGGAATCGCCCAAAGTCCGTCTCAGCCAGCGGGCATAGCTTTCATGTGACGAGCAGTTCCGGCGGACCGGCTGTTCGGCGGGAGGATGAAATGAGACAGCCGACGGTCGGAATCCTGATGCTGAAAACCGGCTTCCCTCGCCCGATTGGCGACATCGGCAACGAGGAAACGTGGCCGTTCCCGGTTCTCTACGAGACGGTCGATCCGGCGACGGTCGACCGCGTCGTCAATCCGGCTCCACGGGTCGATCTGCTGCTTGAACCGTTCGTTGAAGCGGGGCTGCGGCTGGTGAATGCCGGTGCCGACCTGATCACAACGTCATGCGGGTTCCTCATCCTGTTGCAGGCAAATCTGGCCACCCGGTTGCCCGTTCCAATCCTGACGTCCAGCCTGCAACAGATCCCGATGGTTCAAGCGACACTGCCGGCGGGCCGACGTGTGGGCGTGATATCGGTGAATGCAGCCAATCTGACAGAAAAGCACTTGCGGGCGGCCGGGGCGCCCGCGGACACGTCCGTTGTCGGAACGGAAGACGGCCAGGAACTGACCAGGGTGATCATGGAGGACCTGAGAGAGATGGATGTTGCCGCGGCCGAGGCCGACGTTATTCAGGCGGGAGAAACGCTACTGGCCGGCAGTCCTTCAACTGGCGCAATCGTCTTGGAGTGCACCAACATGGCGCCGTACGCGAATGCCTTGCAGCACCATATCGGCTTGCCGGTCTACGACATCGTCAGCCTGGTGACTTGGTTCCAGGCAGGCGCCGCCCCGCGGACCTGGGCCGAAACGACGTCATCGGGGCACGAGAAACATGTTAGAAATGTGAGGGAATGAAGACAGCATGTCGTTTCAGGGCACGACGGCGCAGATAAGACCAAAAAAGGAGCCGACATGGGAAAATTGTTGTGCTGCGCGATGTCGGTCGCGTCTTTCTTTACTGGGACGGTCGCTATTGCGGCGGAGAAATGGGACATGCCGCTGGCCTATTCGGCGACGAACTATCATTCGAAGAACGCCGCGCTGTTTGCGGACGCGGTTACGGCCGCCACCGGAGGCGAGCTGGAAATCGTCACACACCCAAGCGGCTCCCTCTTCAAGAGCAGTGAAATAAAGCGCGCCGTTCAGACCGGGCAAGCGCAGATCGGTGAGCGCCTGATTTCGGCACTGGGTAACGAGAACCCGTTCTTCGAAGTCGATGCCCTGCCCTTCGTCGCGACCAGCTTCGAAGACGCCTGGGACCTTTACGAGGCGAGCAAACCGACCCTTACAAGCATTCTGGATAAACAAAACTTGGTGCTGCTCTACGCGGTACCGTGGCCGCCGCAAGGCCTTTATACGAAGGAGCCGGTGCAATCGGCTGCCGATATGAAGGGGGTGAAATTCCGGGCTTACAACGCCATGACAACGAGAGTCGCGGAGTTGATGGGTTCGATCCCGACACAGATCGAAGCCGGCGAAATAAGCCAAGCCTTCGCAACCGGCGTCGCTGAGAGCATGATTTCGTCAGGCTCCACAGGTTACGACCGGAAACTCTGGGAGCATACCAAATACTGGTACGACGTTCAGGCGTGGCTCCCCAAGAACATGGTGGTCGTCAACAAGGGAACGTGGAACGGCCTGGACGAAAGGACGCGGGGGATCATTACCGGCGCCGCCGCGATGGCCGAGCAGGCCGGCTGGGCCAAAGCTCGAGAGCTCTCCGAATGGTACAAAGAACAACTGGCGGCGAACGGCATGACAATCTTGCCGCCCGGGGACACACTGAAGGCCGATTTAGAGACAATCGGGGCGACGATGACGTCTGAATGGCTGGAGCGTGCCGGCGCCGATGGCAAATCAGTGATCGAGAAATTCAAATCGATGCAGTTAGGGCATGACGAGCCATGAGATTACCTATGTCGCCCGTGCGACGGCACCGATGTTCGGCATCATGTGTAATGCGGTTGCGATGATCGTACTGCTGCCAGATATAGCAACCTTCTTGCCGGCTAAGATGTCGGGCCGCCGATTGTAGCCAGGTACCACCATCATGGAACAGTTGGACTGCGTCGTCATCGGCGCCGGTGTCATCGGCCTCGCAGTTGCCAGGGCACTCGCCCTGGATGGGCGTGAAGTTATTGTCCTGGAGGCAACGTCCTCAATCGGCAGCGAGACAAGCTCGAGAAACTCCGAGGTCATCCATGCCGGCATCTACTATCCGACCGGCAGCCTAAAAGCCCGACTATGCTTGGCTGGCAAGATCGCCCTCTACCGCTATTGCGAGGAGCGCGGCATTGCTCATTCGCGACTGGGAAAACTCATCGTCGCAACCGCCGACGAGCAGATACCAACGTTGCAAAAACTTCGCGAGCAGGCGCACAGGAACGGCGTCGATGACGTCGACTTCGTCGATACTACCGATCTACACGATATGGAACCCGAGCTGACCGCTGTAGCCGCTCTCCGCTCGCCGTCGACCGGAATCATCGACAGCCACGGGTTTATGCTGGCATTGGAAGGCGACGCCGAAAACGCCGGAGCAGTACTGGTGTTGAACACACCGTTGGTTGGGGGGAGGATCGAGGCAGGTAAAATTGTCGCGGAGACTGGCGGCAAGGACCCAATGGCTTTTCGCTGCAACGCACTTGTCAACTGCGCCGGCTTGAAAGCGCCGTCAATCGCCACTCTTATCGATGGATTATCGCCCGACAGCGTTCCCGAGAGCTATTATGCAAAGGGCAATTACTACACGCTAACCGGACGCAACCCGTTCAAGCATCTGATCTATCCCGTGCCCGTCGATGGCGGGCTGGGCGTGCATGTGACAATTGACCTTGGAGGGCAAGCTCGCTTCGGTCCAGATGTCGAATGGATAGACGAGATCAATTATGACGTCGATCCGGCACGCGCGGAAAATTTCTACGAAGCCATCCGTCGATACTGGCCGGGTTTGCAGGATGATGCGCTCCAGCCTGGCTACGCCGGCGTTCGTCCCAAGCTATCGCCCCGTGGATCGTCGGCAAACGATTTCGTGATCCAGGACTGGGAAGAGCATGGCGTGGATGGATTGATCAATTTATACGGTATCGAGTCGCCGGGCCTCACAGCTTCCCTGGCAATTGCGGATCAGGTCGTCGCGAGGCTTCGCGCAGCCGGTTGACTGCCAGCAGCCGACAGCTCGCAGCAACGATAGACAACACTTTCTCGGTCAGACGGGCGCTGGTCTTTCCAAAGCCGATTCTATTTGTTCGATCTGCTGATCTACGGAAATTGGCATGATCGAGGTGATTTCGAGGTCACGATCCTCGAATACGTCGTTTCCCTGATGCTTCTCGCCCCAGTCGGCAACAGCCTCGTCACGAAGCCGAAGCAGGTGAGCGATCTGGGGCTGGAACAAGATAAGCATTGCGGAGAGCCACCGGTTCGTTGGCCACGAAGGCTGCGCGTGGTCCATTTCGAAGTGATCGACCATTCGAAGCACGTCCCCCGCCTCGAACCAGTTTTCCCCCGTAACCCATCGGTTCGTCGTGAAGAGATGAGTCGGATATCCAAGCTTATCCATCGAAATGGCGATCAGATGGGTGATGACATCGTCACCTTCCGGCCAGTCGACCTCCCCCTTATGAGCGATCGGCTCAATTTCAGCCGGCATCCCCTTTTTTCGCAGAAACGTATGGAAGTGCCCGTGCTCTCCGGTCGCGCCTCTATGAGCATGATAATAGTACTGTGAATGAGTCTCGCTGTCGTAAATGTCACCCTTGGGATAGTGATCCCATTCGTAGAACGTGCCCTGCTCTCTTAGAATTTCACCGACGACATTGAGGTTGGCCTTGCTAAGAACGCGATAGCATTCCATCACCTCTCGGCCCGCGGCCGCCATTCTTTGGAGCCTTTCGCGAGGTATTGTGGCGAAGTCCGGCTGCTCGTTTCTCTGATCTTCCGAGATGTCCGAAACATCAGCCATCGATTGTTCCTTACCTGCCTTTACCGCCGTGGTCATATTTTATTCTCTGACAAGCCTAAAACCGATCAATATATGCTTTATCCCTTCGGGCCGGGAATGCCGTGCCGCGGAGCGGCAGACACCGCACCCTTTGTCGTCCCAGGAGCCGCCCTTAACGATGTAACGGCCATCGCCCGCCTTCGTTGACGTCCATTCGAAAACCTGGCCGGCCGCATCAAGAGCGCCGAAAGGACTCGCTGCATCCGAAAAGCCGCCCACGGCAACGGTATCGAAAGGGCCTTGATCATGGCTGTTGAGCTTCTCGGCATCGAATTCGTTGCCCCAGGGAAACCAACGACCGTCGGTGCCGCGCGCCGCTTTCTCCCACTCCAATTCGGTGGGCAGACGCCATGAGTATTTAGAGTTGGCCGACAGCCAGGCTGCGTAAGCGACGGCATCTTCATAAGCCACCAGCACTACCGGATGGTTTTCGCGGCCCTCTGGAAGTCGCCCTTCCACCCACGCGTGGCGCCGAGTCCGCTCGTAAGGATGCACCAACCGGTACCCTGCCCAAACCGCGGGAGCCACATCAGGTGCCGAATACCCGGTTGCGTCGATGAACGCCTGATATTGAGCGTTCGTTATCGGCGTGCGCGTGATCGAGTACGCGCCTGTAACAATTTCCTGTAACCGATGTTCGTATTCGTACCACTTTTGATTTCTGGTAGCGCTGTGGCCATACGCAGCCTCATCCAACCGGTACCCGGCTTCCCGCTGCGCCTGGTCCGAACCGAAAATGAACTTACCTGCCGGAATGGCAACGACGCTGGGCGCGTTTACTATAATGTCCGCGTCGACTTGCCCGACTGCTACTAGGATTAGCGCACTAGCGAATGTTACTTTGATTGCTTTGCGCATGTTGAATCGACATCGGGGCTCCGGCAATGAGCTAAATATATGCAGGCTCGAACCTGCTGCGACGCAGCATCACACTCTTTTGAGGGGACGTGACTGGTCTTCAATTGCGACAATACCCAGTCTGTCCCGGCCTATGAGCCATGGTCGAATGACTTACTAAAAGGAGGCGTGTCGTGACGTCGCATAAGAACAAGCTCCTCTCAAGCACCGTCGCAAATGCAGTGATTGGCCTTGGCCTTGCGGCGGGGGGCAGCATTGCGCTCGCGCAGATTGCGTTTGCGGCCACGCCACGTAGTGCGGAAAATCCGCCGGCCGTTGCAAAGTCAGGCCCGGAAGGCATTCGGGTAGCGGCCTGCTCCGCCAAGAATGCCTGCAATCCATGTGCGGCCAAGGCTTGCAATCCGTGCGCGGCAAGAGCCTGTAATCCGTGTGCTGCCAATGCCTGCAACCCTTGCGCGGCGAATCCATGCAATCCTTGCGGTGCGGGCGGCGGAAACGCTTCCGCAAAGTGCACGATACCAAGACTTGTTACGGCCGCGCTGTGCAACCCGTGTGCAGCGAAGGCCTGCAACCCGTGTGCAGCGAAGGCCTGCAACCCATGCGCAGCGAAGGCCTGCAACCCGTGCGCAGCGAAGGCCTGCAACCCGTGCGCAGCGAAGGCCTGCAACCCGTGCGCAGCGAAGGCCTGCAACCCATGCGCAGCGAAGGCCTGCAACCCATGCGCAGCGAAGGCCTGCAACCCATGCGCAGCGAAAGCTTGCAATCCATGCGCCGCCAACGCATGCAACCCATGCGCGGCCAACCCGTGCAATCCGTGTGGGGCAGGCTCGACAATAGAGATTACGAATGCGGAGGCTCGGGCTGCTTACGATTGCTTACTGGACGAGATGGTCGCCGGATACCGGAAGTCCGGCGATAAGACCTCGGGACTGTACAAAGGCTGGAAAGCCTTCAACAACGCGCCCTATCAGTCAGGCACCCATGGCGGCCGATACGTCAACAACTACGCGAACGCCGTCGCCGAGGTCAATTACGGGAAATATGAGGACGTCGGAAAGATGCCGGTCGGGTCCGTCCTCGCGAAAGACAGCTTCGCGGTTATGGGAAATGGCCGCACGGCGGCTGGGCCACTCTTTATCATGGAGAAGGCATTCGCCGGCTTCAGCCCTGAAACCAACAACTGGAAATACTCGATGGTCATGCCGGACGGTTCTGTCTTTGGAGTCACTGGCGGCAAGGGGGCAAAGAACGTAGAATTTTGCCATCAATGCCATGTGGCGGTGGCCGAAGACCAAGACGCTTTGTTCTTCCTTCCGGACGAATTCCGCAAGTAAATGAGTTAGTTGTCCGGCATACAGCTGAATCAGCTAGTCTAAAAAATAGCTTCGTTTTTGGGCAGCGCCTTGAGGCGCTACCCTTTTTTGTTGCTGACGCCGCGCTACGCCAGATTTGTTAGGGTGATGTTAACGGCGCCGAAGCATGATTTGGTAATCGATGGCTGTTCTCAGAGCCGGATTGGCTGAAATGAGTATTATCACCAACATTACAAGAAGAATCCGGCAGTTAAATCTGCTAGTAAAACCCCCTGAGAACTTGCGGCGTCGTCACAAAAGATACGAGATCAACTTTAGCGTACGAGTAAGCGTGGGCGGCAGAGAACTAAATCAGCAAGTTGTAGATGTTTCTTCCGGCGGCATGATGGTCACCCCGGGTTTCAACGCCGATCTCAGGGAAGCCGTAAGAATCTCCGTATCCGGATTGTTAACCGACGCGCCGGCACGGGTTGTCGGCCTGAGACCAAACGGAGTCGCCTTACAATTCGATTCGGATGCCCACGGAGATCTGCTCACACGCTGGCTACTTGAATCAACGCAAGCTTCAGCCGTTCAATAAAGTGCAATCCCTGACGAACCATATAAATCAATCCCAAATAAAAATAAAAAAACTATACAACTGATATTGAAAATAGATTTTTTGATAGCACGATAATATTTACAATCGCTTTGTCTATTTTTACAATATCTTGCTTTCTATAATAATCATCTGACTCTTTGGCTGCACCCATCGGTGTCCGGATTGGAAAGTGGTTACGCCCCGGCCAGTTCACCGAGCTTTAACCCCGTATGGCTAGCCTGAACGCTCACCAGAGTAATCGAGCCGGACGAGTATAGACGGGATGCACAATAGAAACGCGGATCTCCGGGCGGTCGCCAGCGCATACCTGCAATCGTGTAAATCGGGGCAGGGCGATCGCGACGCCTTTGAACTTGCCCTGAATGTCTATAAAACTCGCCACACGGCGATGCCCGACGATGAAGCTACCGTCCGAGTTCGTCGCTTGATTGCCGAGGCGACCGAGCGCTTTGGGCTTTGGGAGTTTCGAACCAGTACGAGCAGCTACGTCGAGGAAGACGAGTAGCAGGCTACGACCCTTGCACCCAACGGATGGGGCATCCTAGCCGACAACCGCGTGCGTTCGTCTGGACCGCATCGACAGTTCTTTTTTTGAAGCGATGTCAGACGCTGTCGGCAACGGCTTCTGGCGCATAGGCGTTCCCGTAGCCGTATCGCGCGGCCAACAAGGCAGCCTGAGTCCGGTTTTTCACACCCAGGTTTTTGAGAATGGCCGAAACGTGGATTCGAACGGTATGTTCGGATTTCCCGAGGTCTCGTGCAATATCCGCATTCGACATCCCGTTCGCCAACCGTGCAAAAACTTCATGCTGACGAAGCGTGAGATTCTGTATACGCGATATCTCTGATGGAGACGACACCGTCGGCACCTGGTTCTGTGAGCCGTTGTCATCCAAGCGACCCATGACTTCCGGCGGCACATAGATGCCACCCGAAAGAACGATCTTCAGCGCCTTCAGGCTTTCATCGAGATTAGCGGTCTTGGACACCACGCCAATGGCGCCGGAGTCTATGGCGCGGAGAACATACCGCCTGTCTACGCCGTCCGAAAACACGACGACCGGCGCGTCCGGCGCGTAGCGTCTCAATTGCCCGATTTCGGACAACTCATCCAAGTCCTGGGCGATTACATCGACGAGGACCAGCCCAATATCTGAATTCTGGGACATCAACGCCCTCGCATCGCTCAAGCGGCCAATTTCGAAAAACGAAGCGCTTTCGTCGATGCGCGCCACCAGTAACCTGATCCCGGCACGGACAACCCATTGATTGCCCGAGACAATCACCTTCATGTCAATTTGCCTGACGATTGTTTCTAAAACGAGCTCGTCACACCCCTTCGAGCTTGCCACACAAGTATATGGGGAGCACAAGATGTGGCGTACCTATAAGATTTTACAGGCTAAGATCAGCTGAAGACTGCTTCTTGCCTTTATCTTTGAAAAAATGATCGCAACTTGAAAAAGGGCATACTAGGCAAAAAATAGAAAAATATTTAACCTTCAGGCAAAGCGCGTCTACAAATGTCTTCGCACGACGTTTGGCGGCTTTTAGTGTTGCACGCTTTTTTTACTTGGAACCTTTGATTGAATCTCCGTTGCGCTCCGAGACAAGGATTGTCCGACACGAAACCTTGTTTCATTCGGAGAGCTCAAGAACCGTCATTGTCGAGGTCGCGTTACATAGGTCCGTGTAAGCCTTCGACCTCTCAGGCGAACTGCCGTAGCGCCGTTTGACCGATCCGACGGAAGCTGCTTGGCAGAGAAACCACTCTGCATTGGTCAGCCCTTCATCCATCGCCAGCGCCCCCTTCTCGGAAACGGCTGCGCGAATGACGTCGCCCTGCGGTGTCAAACCACAAGCACAGGTCAGCATGCCAATCCCGGCTACCAGCGCTTTACGCATCATGGGTCTCCTTTGCATATGAGGACATGGAAGTGTTCGGTTTTCTGCCGCCGAACCGGAAACCGACGACCAGGGAGGCGAAGAGATGAGTAACGACGATGCGCACCCAACGCGGCATGATTTCAGTCGGCAATTCGATCGTCGCCCTCTTCGTCCAACAGGGGAGCGCTGTTCGTCACAGGTGGGAGTCCCACCGCCTCGGCCCACCTGTTCCAAAGCTTGAACGTCGACGGACAGGAAACCCCGGTCTCCCAATGACAAAGAGACGCCCTATTGACACCAAGGCGAGCCGCAACAACGGATTGCTTGATACCTTTCGCGACTCGGACCGCCCGCAATTTCATAGCCCACGCCGTCTCCGGCGCGCTGTCGTGTAGCCGCATGTGTTCGGACTCTCCGGTAATTAAAAACCCGGCAATCGAGTAGTGACGCCCGAGTCAGCCGTGTAACAAACTCCAATGAACAATTGGCAACAGGCTGGCGAATTTGCCCCACGGCACCGGAACCTGCGAGCTCTTGGTGCCCAAATACCTCTCCCCCAAAAGGACTGAGAGATATGATATCCACATCCGATCTCTCGCGACGCACCTCTAATTGAATTTGAGTTCAACGCGATCAGACTGAAAATAGATGCTCTCGTTGTTCTCTAAGGCGTGTTTGTCGAGTTTCACGACGGGCCCCGTAACCACCAGGCCAATACCGCACCGAAGATGCCGCTGGCGAAGATCCCAAGGGCTGTAAGCGTCTTCCAACCGCCCTTTGCCTGATTCAGCGTCTTGTCGATCCGGGCTAGACATAGCCCGATTTCTCTCAAACGGTCGTCGATCTTGTTGAAGTCCTCTTCCAGTCTTTCGATCCGTGCCCCGTGATCTCCTAGGAGGCGTTCCGTGTCGGTCATGGCATTAATAAAGCCGCCCAAATGGCGGCCTTAGAAAAAGCATGGCAAGGCTCCTTGCGGCTGTGTACTCGCGTGATACACTCAAAACGAGATTCCGGGGGTGCTTCAGTGACAATATGGAAGTTGGTTCACTACACTAGGGTTTTCTACAACTGGCGTATCAAAAAACGCGTTTCAGTCCCCTACATGCCTGAAGATATTGCCGTTGAGATCACGAACGTCTGCAACTTCAAATGCGCGTTCTGTCCACAATCCGACCCCAATCATCACGAATTGGTTCCGAAGTCTTATCTAGATCCGGAAACGGTCGATCTATTCCTGAGTCGTGTCCGAGACGCAGGTGTGAAAACAAACACCATACATTGGACCCACGACGGCGAGCCGTTCATGAACAAGCGCTTCCATGAAATTTGCGCTGTGGGGGGGAGGCACGGCTTCACGAACGCATATTTCGCAACCAATGGAATGTTGCTAACGGAAGATCGGATAAAACAGCTACCAAGTGACAGCACATATACCTTCACAATCGACTACTGCTCGGACAGGGACTACTTCGAAACCGTTCGTGGCACCAAAGGCTCTTGGGAAACCGTAAAAACGAACATCGAAAACATCCTCAAAAACCACGACCACATAAATCTGGAAGTCACCGACATCTCTGCTTTCAGCATAGAAGACGCTGATATCGTCAAAGCAAACTACGAAGCCCTAATAGACCTCCTCCCAGACAGCGAACGGCTCAAGGTCTGGACGAAGACGTTCCACAACGCGACAGGTTTTGTATCGAAAAAGATCAAAAAGAACGACCGCTACAATCTCTGTCCATATCCATGGACATCTCTCTCAGTAGCTTCTAACGGCGACGTAGTAGCCTGTTGCCGCGATCTTCAGCACAAGACCGTTCTCGGCAATCTGAAGTTTCAATCCCTCCCGGAAATCTGGAACGGCACGGCGATGCTTGAGTTGCGGCAGAACCTTGTGGATCGAAAACCGGAGTGTTCCGCTGCCTGCGAAGGATGCGATCTGCCCTACGACGCGGACAAATTCTCAATGAAAAACATTATCAAAACGGTCCGTGGCAGGCTGCAGGTCTTTTAGGTCAGGCGTAACAGCGCCGCAATGATGGTGCGGTTCGCGCCGCTGGTGTTCTGAATCGCCACTTGATCTGAGCCATTGATGACGACACTAAGGCCGGGAGCCGCCACGATGGAAATGACATTGTCGTCTGTCCCCCGCCGGTAGATCAGATAGAGGCCGGGATTACCACTGTTACCGGCGATGCTCTCTTGTGCCGTCAACAAATAGCTAGCATCATCAACAAGTGTGAGTGACAGCGTGAGTGTCTGGCCGGTGGAGAACGATGTCGAGGCACGCTCGCCAGCAACACGATTGTTGAAAGTCGTTACAGCTGCGCCTGATACGCTGAAGGTCTCAACCCCACTCGAGGCAAAACTAGACCGCCCAAGGGACCAGAACCAACCAGTATCAACATCAGACCCATGAATTGAGGGCTCAGTCTCCGAGCCGTCAGGGACTTCTACGGGAACCGAAAACGTCTTTTGAGTGCTGTCCAGCCGCTCCCTTTCTAAACCACCCGTAGATTCCGCAATGGTGTCCGCGGCGGGGAAAAATCTGCCTGTATCCGTATCCCCTCTAAACCGAATGCTGGGCGCTGTCTCTATTCCATCGTCAACAGTGATAGTCCCAGGCGTGCCTTGGTTGTCTGCTCTTTGCGCCGATAGTTGCACAACTAAAGCTTCGTTCGCCAATGCCCCAGTGTCAAAGGCCACGGTCACTGTCGTGTCTGGACTGGAGAAGGAACTGGCTGTGATAGTGCCATAAATCGTTCCGGGGGTAGAGGCAGTAACCTTCACCCGTCGCCCTATATGGTATTCCCCGGTTACGTCCATCGCAGGACTTGATACCACCTTGAATTGGTTCGCTGAGACGAACGCGTAGGTTCCTGCCTTACCACCGTCGCCGTAGTCAAACCACTGCGCGTCATTCCACTGCCTGCGCACCGCCGCCATAACTTCTCTGGCGGCGTCATTCACACCCGATGGGGCCATCCCTTCCGGGAACCCATTGGGAACAGCATCGATGTTTTGCGATGCCGTGGTGGACCAGGATTTGATATCGGTCATATCGGCCCCTTAAAGGTCTGGAACTGATGTGGGATTTCGTGTGGGTTTCATTCGGTCCGCAGTGAAGAGTGTTGGCGGGTGACCGAATCAGTCGACTTTGGCGATTTGTGAGGACTTTGATCGCTACAGCAGGCCTATCAATCCACCAATGCCGCCGCCCACCAGAGCGCCAGCTGGACCCGAACCTACCCCCGCCAGGGCTCCCTTAAGCACGTTGCCGAAAAGTCCACCGGAGCTTTTCGGCGCCGGTTGGATCGTGCTGGTGAGCACAGGCCCGCCCAACGTGAAGCTCTGGAAGCGCGCCAGATTCTCGATTGGCCGGTTCTGTGCGAAGTTGAACCGGTTGATTCTGTCCTGCAATTGCGCGCCGCTGAAAGCCTCCCCTGCGGCGCCGACGTTGGCCAGTTGGCCAAGATCGGAAAATCTGGCCTGCTGAAAGGTAGGTGCCAGCCCCGTGGCCCGGAACTGCTCGTTGGCAAGCTGCTGGGCGGCGCTCAATTGGTTCGCCCGTTCCTTGGCGAAGCTCTCACCGAACAACTGGTTGGCGGCGTTACCAAGGCTGTCGGCCAGCACTCGTGTGTTCGCGGCACTGCCGAAACGGCCACTGCCGATGAAGGACGAATTGACGTTGTCGCGAATTCCCGGTGCGACCTGCCGTGCAAAAATGTTGCGCAGAAACGGATTGGAATCCGGAGACAAGAATTGTCCGGACGCTGTCTCCGCTAGCGATCGGAGTCCCGGCGCGCCCGAAAAATCGCCCCGCAGTTGACTGGCCAGCCGCTGCGAAGCAGCGTCGAATACAGGAGATCCCCGCCTCGCGGCTTCCGCGATGCCACGCAACGCTTCCAACGTCTCACTCGACTGTGGAACGAACGTCTGAAAACCGGGAAACTGCGGACCGCCTCCGGCGAAGATGTCCTCGGCCTTGGACAGAATAGTGCGGAACGCTTCTGCCTGCTCAGGGATTGCAAAGCCTGTTGTCGTTTTTGACTTGGGCATCTCTTATCCTTGAATCGAATATTTGAAGGTCCGGACGGTGGCGTTCGACAGGTGGGTCACCGTGAACGAGCCGTCCGCATAGGCCGAGACGAATGTCGACGGGAGCTCCGAAGCCGCCGCCGCATTGAAAGGCGACAGATGTAAAACGCTATCGGCCGCTACGTTTTCGTCGCTTACAACCGTGGACACTTGGTTGAGTGCCAAGTCGAATTGGCCGACCGCGTTCGACCTGCCCTTGCCCAGCAGGTCGGCGGCCTGGGCAATTTCCCGCTTATCGAGTTCTAGTCCGCGGGACGTTGGTATCGGCGGCGTGAAACTCACCGCTTTCCACTCGGTTTGATGGCGGGGTCGACACCCACCGCATGAGTCCAACCATCGTCCGATGCGATCATGGTGCGGAACCTGTGGTAGCGGGCGTCTTCCCTGAAATCCGCCTCGCCGATGTCATTCAACGACTTGGTCGGACCGAACGAAACGGCATCCGTTTGCCGTTGGCGCGTCCCGAGTTGCAGGGTAACGCTCGCGGCTGACGCGCCGTCGATCAGGGGCCGCACGGACGACACATGCGCCGTTCCACCCGGATTCGCGTTTACCTCCCCGGTCTCGAGTGTCGCCGGAAGGGCCTCACCGTTGAAGAAGGCAAGCCTGTTGCTCCGGTCGAACGCGGCCAGCAAAAGTGTGTTGCTCATCCACTGGCGACTGTCCAGCGACGGCATTACTTCATCAAGGCTGGCGAAGAAGTTATCCAGGTTGTCGAGCGTGACGCTGTCGCTTAGCGCTGGGTAGACAAGTTCCAAATCGACTTCGGCTTGGGCCCAACGATTGTTATTGAAGTCGTATAGAAGAAGCTTGTCCGGATCGCCGTTACCTTTTGAGTTACCGGTCGGGTAAGCCCAAACGACAACGCTCTGAATAGGGTCGACAGCTGCCGAGATTCGATCGAAGCGCGACTGGTCGACCTCGCTGTAGAACAGGTTGTTGACCTTGTTTGCCCCTATGGGAACTGATTTCGCACCATCGAATGCGTAGAACCCGTCCCAACCCAGGTAAAAGAACGTGTTCCCACTCCGCGTTACACTGCCCGGCGCAGGCGTCCCTCGTCCCTCTTCAACCTCGGCGAACGAAAAGACGTTCGGCGCGCCGACGAAATCCATGCGCCATATCGAACGCTCCTGCCAAATGACTCCGAACTCTCCGCCGCATACCCTCTGTATCCAGCCGCCATTCCCTTGCAGGTCCTGCTGGCCGGCCAGATCCGTCCCGGAAAGCCAGCCTGTTTCATCGCCTGCCGCAGACCACTGCACCCTGTTTGGCACCAGGCTATCACCGCCGACATCATCGACATTCGCCAGCACAAGAAACGAGTCCTGTTTGCCGACCGAACAAATATGCCGTGCGTTTGGCGGAGACCCCGCCAGATCGGCAAACTGGGTCCCTCCCAAAGTGACGATCTGAGGCGGGGTATTGATCGCGACCGCGATCAGTTTGTTGCCGAATGCGGCAAATTCCCAATTCTCCTGCGACCCCAGATCATATCCCTGGACGGGTAGTCCGGCCTTGCTTTGATCAATTGCGGCGGAACTGGAAACGCGGTAGAGCTTCGATGCGTCGCCTGCGTAGTTGAACGTGTTTCCATCCTTGTCACGAAGCGAAAAGGCGCCTCGCGCGTAGTTATCAAGTGCGGCCGCTTGCGCGTTCAGTCTACTGAGCGGCCGGTAAGAGTTGAGTCCGGGAACGACGTTTCTCGCGACCGTTGCCCCTGGATTGTTCAGGCTTGGAAGATCCGGCAGCCATTCGGCGAAAGGGATAACAGGCATCAGATATCAGTCCAGCTCGTAACAATGGCTGGCTCCTCGTCCCAGCTATCTGCATCGACCTGCTGATCTATCCACAGGTCCGCTGTCGACGGCTTGTCCAGCCAGGGTTCGCCGATTTCGAGTCCAAGTGTGATAAAGCGTTTCACGTCGCTGCCCGGCCCGATACCAAGAGACAGAAAGCCCGTCATGTTGTCCTCGAAATGCTTGTCGGCGCGGTGTCGCTGTCCATCGTGAAGGTCATGGCGGTGTTCGTTCCGTCTAGTCTTCGTACCGTTACGGTGGCTCCATTCACCGATCGCTCCTGCAGAAACTGCTGGATCGCAAATATCGCCTGGCTAAGCGTCGGCGCACTGCCGTCGGCGGCATAGCTTTCCGACAACGCGGTAGTCAGAATGTCGGCGGCTGACACGTCGTTCAGCGCGTCCAGCGTTTGCTTGCTGCCGGATAGGGCGTACCCTGTCTTGTCGTTGTTCGTCTCGACGGTCACAGCCTCGCCGTCCAGAGTCACGTGCAGGTCGGAGTCTGTAAAAACCATGCTGTCCGTCTTGGCCTTCACGTTGTCGAGCGTGCCGCCGCTGGTCGCCGCCTTGGTACCTGTGATGCCCAAGGCCTGGCGGATCTGCTCCCTTTCACCCGCGGTCCAATCACCCGATCCGCCACCGCCGCCCGCCGGGCTTTGCTCCAGCGCATTGGCCGAGAATCGCTGTGTTCCGGCATCGTCCTCCGTAAGATCGCCGAGCATCGAACCGACGGCAGGCTGCGCCGCAAGCGCGCTCGCCATCAGCTCATCGAGCCGAATGTCACTAAGTGCCGTGCTCACGTTTGCCGGTGTTGCGCGCGTGGAAACTGTCGCGTCCAAGTTAGCGATGTTGGTTTCCAGATTGTCGGCTGCGACAGTCGAACCCGATATCGCCTCCGCGTCCACCACAGGGCGGCCACCAAGGCCGGAAGTCACGGTACCGCCGTTCCACTGCGTTACGTCGACCCTGATATCACCAGCTTCTTCCGGATACAGTACGATCGGCGTCGTCTTGGCCCCTACAGTGCTTGTCTTCACGATCAGCGAGACCGTGTCGGCGTTCATTTCCGCGGGCAGCAGGTCGAGAAAATACATCCCTGACGCCGCTGCTATTTCCGTTGCTTCGTTGGTGCAGTCGGCAAAGGTTCCTCCGTCCAACGAAACTTCTGAATCCAAACCGGCCGCACCTGAAACCAAATCGCCATCGGCATCGAAGATCGGGAACGTAACGCGATAGGCCGCGTTCTTCCTGGGCACCGGCCTTGCGTCTGTTGCCGCCATTAGAAACCTCTACCTATTCGTGGGAACCATAAGCCGCCGCGTCTTGTCCAAACCGGCTGGCCACTTGCCGGACCGGAAGAGAACTCTTCCAGCTTGTAGTCGTCTATGACGAAACTGGGACTGATATCATTGCTGCCGACGAGCACGTTGCCCATCCAGATACCGGCCTTGCCAGCTGAAGGCAGGTCGCTATCCGTCGCCGACATGATTGCCGCGCCGAAGCCGGCTCCGGTGTCGTGGTACACGGCTATGCTGCTGCCCCTGACTTCAAGCTTCAGGCGGTCGCCGCTGCTGAGGCCGGTGTTCGCTGTACTCAGTTCTGTGACGACACCGCCAACTTTTTTGATCAGACGCTTGTCCGGATTCGAAGAATCCCGGTACGTGCCGACGGCGTAGTAATTGTCTGTGTCCGTCGCGCGTGCAAACACCCCGCCCGGATCGTCGCCGGAGCCAATGCCGTTGTCACGGACGGTTACGACAACGTCGACGTCTGCCTCCGTCGGGTCAGGACTGGAGGCGTACATAGCCCGATCTGATGTGTGGACGGCGTTGGATGTGACGCTGTCATTGACTTGTCGGATGCGCAGAAATGCTGTGCCGGTTTCCTCGAACAGGGTCCATTGACCGCCGGTAATCGTCGCAATGTGGTCGACTAAATTTGCATCGGTCGATCGGGTGAAATCGTCCTCAACGACGTCTACCATGATGTCATCGGTCGGAGCCGCCTGCCGAGGGAGCGGAACGTGCGATCACTTGGCCTTTCCGTCCCGTGGCGATTGACATCGCTCGCTCCATCTCTAAGTCCTGGAGTTTTCCCATTGCCTTTTCGAGATCCCTGGTCAGGCGTTCGATCTGCCGCCCGTGTTTTCGGACTTCCGGAACCCACAGGCTTTCGAATCTCCGGAGAAGACAAAGAACTCTCATGCGATCAGAACTATGGCGGGAGCCGCGAAAACAACTGTCTGACAAGACGACCAATCAGACACGCTCATCTTCCGTGCTGTAGTCATGTTTCATCGCATATGGACCGGGGAAGCGGTCGAACCTGTCCGCGATCTGCAGCCTGGACAAAGCCGACTGAAACTTGGTCTCCCAAATCTGAATGCGCGCATCGTCCATCAGGAACGGCGCGGCTTCCTTCAAGGCGCCGAACAGGTACACGCTTGGGTGAGAAGCCAATAACCAATTGGTCGTACTGGCATCACTCAGTGCCGGAACCTTCCTGAAGTACGAGACCTCCAGCATGTACGCCGCGTCCGGCGTCGGGCCAAACCGGAATTGATTATCTTCCACCGTATAAACGCTCGGTTGTCCGTTGGCCGCGTCAAGATACCTACGGTCAATGTATTGGGGCGTAACGCTCTCTAACGGACGGGCGGTCCCCCCCGTCACAATCATCCGTCTCGCGCCGGCGAAATTATCCGGAACCGTCAAGTAGGCTTCGCCGGCGACCGTCGAAGTCGTCGCCCGGGTTTCCATATCGGCAGTTCTCAACAAGTCGTTGATCTCAACTTCCGCCAGTTCAATGAAGTCCGGGGCTCTTACTGTCAGGTTCGACTTGGCGAGCCAGTCGCCGATGGCCGTTTGCAATTCGGCATACGTGGTTATGGCCATCAGATTCTTCCCGGGGTAGTTCGCAGATACTGATATTCGGAACTGTTCAAGCGCTTCTCGGCGACACGTTTCAGCCAGTCCGGGTCGCAAGCCGCCTGCTGCGGCGATACGCCGTCTTCGACCATCCACCGATAGATCATCGTCACTGGGACGGTGGCCGCGTGATACAGGCCGTCGCCGTATCTCGGCGTGGCATTGGCAACGACTTTGTTGCGATCAATGATCGGTTCGGCGTCTTCCACCGTTTCGATGGTGAAAGTCCCGTCCGAATGGCCATGAAACATGGTTCGCACGCCGCCGCGCACGTTCAGAAGTCTTTTCATCGGCAAAAAGTTGGGGGCCGAAGCCCCCACCAATTGAGTTGGCGGCGCGTTAGGCCGCTTCCAGATCGGAAATAATGCCGGACGCCTTTTCGTTCTTGGCGACCAGCGTGTACTCGCTGAGAATCTGGGTCTTCATCGCGTCGCCTGTTTTGGCCAAATCGTTCGACTTGAACTGACGCCCAGTCATGAAGGCAACGCCCCACATGTCCATCTGAAGGACCAGCGCGCTCTCGAGATTGTGGAACCGACTTGGTACGATCTCCTGAAGGCCGAAATCGCCAGCGTAGAATTCGATCGCCGTTTCCAAGGTGCGTCTATCGGCCGCGATATCCCGCCGTAGGTTGGATCCGCCCGAAAACCCTGAAATAACGCCCTTTACATGAGAGCTGACCAGGATTTTGTTCGGCTTCCCACCTTGGTCCCAGCACTGCTTGAGCACATTTTTCAGAATGTTCTCGGTGATTGCCCGATCGGTCCCCGACGTTCGCGTGTCGGAACCATCGCCCGCAGGCGCAACGCCGCCTGGCGAACCGAGATCCGTGTTCGTGGCAATCCAGGATTCGATCCCGGCGAGAACGCGCGCTACGCCGGCGGCCCCAACGACCTTTGCCTTGTTCGCCAACAGGGATGCTTCCATATCGCGCCGAAGTTCAAGGCCCTTCAAGATCTTCTGATAGGAATGCTCGTTCTTCGTCCGCCCGGCGGAATCGACCGATTGGTTCGTGCCGGACGTAATCGCGACTTTGTCGGAGATCTGGGTCTGATTGTCGCGGCGCACGGTCGGCGTCGCGGCATCGGCCGTTGCATCGTCTCCTTCGACTACCGCGTTGTCCGGGCTAGGACTGGCAAGGTCCTGAGTTTGCCATTCGACCTTGGTCGATTTCGCCGTCATCTTGGGCACACCCGTGAGGAAGGGCGTGTCGGTCGGGTCTACCCGGTAGATGACATCCTTCAGGTCCTCGCGAATGCCTACCGTCTGATAGGTCTGAAAAGTATTGGTTGGCACGGCCATTATTCTGCTCCAGTGTTGAGAAACGCGGCGGCATCGTCGATCGACATCGCCCCGCGTTTGCCCGCTCTTTCCAAAATGGCAGCGCGTCGCTCGGCTATATCCGAGCCCGGTTCCGACTTGGTTCCCGGTGCCTGAACTCTCGGCACGCCTCTCACCTTCGCTTTCGCCGCGGACTTGTTTGCCTGAAGAATGCCGTAGCGCATGGCGTCTCGGACGAGCAGTTGCAACCGGTGGTCTTTGATCATCGCGATTTCGTCGATCGTAAAACCACGCTCGGATAGGAACTCGGCGTACCTGTTCTCGATTTGCGGCAGCTTTTCCCTATCGCCGACCTCGGGCCACGCTTCACGCAGCTTGGCCTGTTGGTCGGCTTCCCAGGCTCTGAAGGTCTGAGCCTGTTGCTCCTGGTACCATCGATTGACCTGGTCCAGTTTGGTCGCTTTCTCGTTCCACGCGACAGATGCGGCATCGTATCGGCTCTTCAATGTCCGATAGGTTTCCGGATCGTAGGTCGCACTCGCCCTGTCCAACATGGACGGGTCCGGAGGTGTAGGCTGGGGGCCAAGTTCGGAAACAAGCTGAACATATGCCTGCGCTTGCTGCCGGTGATTGTCGACCTCGCGAGCAGCCTGCTCGTATTCAGTTCTCAGTGCTTCCTGCTGCCGTGCGAGGTCTTGGGTTTTGCGGGTGTAATCCTGCTGCCTGGAGTATCCTTGTTTCAGCTCGTCGAGGGTTATTCGCTGCGTCTCGCCATCAATGGTGAGTTCAACGAGTCCCTCTTCGCCGTCATCGGGTTCCGCTTCGGTTTCCCCGTCTTCACCGAGGATCAAGTCATCCTCGGCGACATCGGCGTCCAGGGGATCGTCCCCATCCGCCGCTGTTCCGTCCGCCGCCTGTTCATCGTCGCCCAACAGGTCGGCTGCATCGTCCAGATTGATCGCGTTCTCGGACGTCGCGACCGAATTCTCGTCGCTGATTTCGCTCACGTTGTCGATGTCTTCCACTGCGTCAGCCATTCTCGATTTCCTTCAGCCTTCTTTCTGCGTCCTTACCGTCGGAGACGATGCGCTTTAGATGCCGTTCAAAATCGAGGACGCTCTGATACCGATGCCATATCAGGTCGCGTTCGACGGGATCTCTCTCTATTTCCCACTTGCCGATCAAACCTGACCGATACTCATTCACAAAGTCCGCTGCCTGCTCCAAGAGTTCTCCCGCCCTCAGGCCTCTGTCCATCTGGTCCCTGAGTTTTTTGGTCATTTGGCCGCTACGTCGAGGTCGCGCTGCAAAAAGCCGCTCGACCGCCCGGACCGGAACCTGCGGTCGCCGATAGATACAGGCAACGCTTTGAGAACACCCTCCGAAGGACGAAGGAACGGGTTCGGGGGTGGCAAAAAGACCGGTTCTGATTCATTCGGCCCACCGACGAAATTCGGGTTGGGCACCAATTCAACTGACCTACTTGGCTGCAAGAGAACCGACGCAGGATCGTCAACCTGTCGAATTGCATCAAGGAACAGATTGAGCTTCGGCCTGAACTGCTGGAAATTGTTCGCGGCACCGATATCGGGAGCCTCGTTTTCAGCAATCGTTCCCTCTCTCTTGAATACCGGAGCCAGCTCGCGGATTTTGGCGTCGATCTTGGCTTGGTCGCCCTTCAATACACCGGATCGTAAGGCTCCGATCACGAATGCATCCGTGGCATCGCCCAAATCGGAGAATCGGCCGGTCAAGCCTGTCTGTCTGTCGCCTTTGCCGATGAACCCGGCATCGGTCACAACGAACCGGCCCGGCCTGCCCCCAATAGTCCCGAAATCCCCTACATCGGGATTAAATTTCGCACCTAGCTCACGTCTGACCTTGTCCAGGGCCATTACGGCCCGTCTACCGAGATTGTCGGCATCGGCGCTGGTCAGATCGCCTTTGGCATCCGCATCCGTAACAGTGGGTCTGCCTAATCTATTGAAGCCAATCCTCGCCTTGAGGTTGGTCCTCGACCCCCTGGTGAGGTTAAAGATCGCTGGAATAGCGAAGGCGGCCAAAGGCAGCAGAGGCAGCAGCGCGGCACCAGCCGGAGCAGCGGCAGCCGCGGCACTCGCCCCACTGCCTGCGCCGGTTGCTCCTGCCCCGGCGGCCCCGGCTCCGGCAGCGCCTAGTCCGGAAGCTGCATTTGTGCCTATGGATGCGCCTACGGGTACCCCCGCAACCGACCCTATTGAACCCCCAGCGCCCAATCCGGAAGCCGCGCTAGTGCCGATCGATGCGCCAACGGGCACTCCGGCAACAGTACCTATCGAAGACCCGCCGGCGGCACCGCCGCCAAATCCGAAAGCCGATGCGATCGAAGAGCCGATCTCGCCAAAGGACGGTATCCCCAATTGCTGCGCCAGCGTCCCCAATCCCTCTGACACGAACTCGTTCAGGCCGAGCTTCCCGGCGAGACCGACGGCTTGCTCGATCATGTCAGGCGTTGCCGGTTGCGTGACACCCTGCCCGCCACCCCGCGGCTGCAAGAACCCGCCCTGAACCTGCGGCAGCGCCGTTCTGATCTGCTCCACTGGCGGCTGCAGCAGGCCGAGCGCCCGCTGCGGCTGCCCGGGATTGATGATCACCGGCGGCCTGCGTTGTTCGATCTGCCGGAGCGGCTGTTGGTTTAAAGCGGCCAGCAGTCGCGCAGTCGCCGTCAGCCGCGGGTCTGTCACCTGCGGCATCAGTTCGCGCCTTCGGCCGCGTCGTTGAATTCGCGCAGTTCGGCCTTGATTTCCGCTCGCGTCTCTTCCAGCTCGATACGCTGCTCGTGCTTCTTCTCTTGCTTGATCAGGTCCGCCTGAAGCTCGCTCGCAAGCCGCCGTTCATCGACCGCCATCTGCGCCTGAGCCAGCGCTTCGGCGTTCTGCTGGGCCATGATCTGCGCCTGCTCGGCGATCAGGCCCTCCAACTCCTGCGGCGCGATCTGGATCGTATCGTCCCGGGCTTCCGGCACGATCCGGTCGGACGCCTTGATGCCGGCCGCCTCCACGATCCGTCTGAACGTCTCGGCAATCGCTTCCGGCGGGGCAAGCCGGGTCAGGCCGGGGTCCTGCCGCAACAGGAGCTGCCGGTCCAGCACCGCCGACAGATGCCCGACCTGCTGGTCTTTGTTGCCCGTTCCCAGGCCGACGCTCGTCGTCAGGTCCATCCGTTCCCGCCAGTCCGAAGGGTCGACGGCGACGAACTTGCTTCTTAGGCGGACAATCCGCGCCCGGTCCTGGTACTTCCTCACCAGCGCATGAATTGCCAGGAACAGGTCTTTCACGCCCGTCTCCGCGAAGATCCTGGCGATCAGTTCGACGCGCTGCTGCGCGCCTTCCGTCAGCGCATTCACTTCAACGGCCGTTCTCTGCCCGCTTAGCGCATCGGCGTTGAGGCCCTGGGAAAACCGCGTCACCCCGGTCCGCGCCTCCCGCTCCTGCAGCAGTTGCTCCAGCATCGGCACGCCGTGCTGCCACATCGCGGGAACGGGAATTTCCCGCATCAGGCCGGGCGCGGCGGTGCGCACCGCACCGCCGGGAACGTTGTTGTACCAATCCTCCAACGTGTGTTCGCCGATCGCCGGCTCCGGCAGTTCGGTACGGGTGTTGTTCGACAGGTACATGTTATCCAGAACTTGCCGCATGATCGTCGACCGGATCTTTTGCAGGTCCATAACGAAATCGGCGATGGATAGGCCGAAGAACTTATGCGGCATCGGAACCGGCGTGATCGAACTGAACGGAATCGAGTCCGCCTCCTCGACCTCCAGAATGTCGTTGCCCGTCACGATGACCTTGAGCAACTCGGCAATCTTGTCGCCGTCCCGGTCGACGCGGATATAGCACTCGAACACGGTTACTTCCTGCATCGGCGCGTCGGTCCGTTCGCTTTCGTCCGGATCCGTACCGTCATGGATGTAGCGAGCGTCCTGTTCGGTCTCCTGCTCGCCTAACGCCACATGCTGCGGCGCCCGCATGACTTTACCTCTGTCGAACCCTTGCTCAATCAGGTCGGACCGTGTCTTGCGCACGCGGTGCGCGACGAAAGATGCGTCCTTGATACGTTTTGCTTTCCTGGAAATCAGGAACTCTTCCGGCGGCACGTTTTCCACCGCGACCCTGCCGTCCCGTGTCTTGCGGCGGATTTTGACGTCATGAATGGCTATGGGCGCAGCCACGCCGGTCACGGGGTCTTCCAGGATCTCCGCGCGTTGCGAATGCTCGGTAACTTCCACGTCGTCCGGCGTGACCAGTTCGACAAGCATCTCGTCCAACAGGTTCGTATAAGTCTCCTGTTCGACACGCTCGGTTTCCTGCCACCAATGCTTGACGATGCCGTTCTTCTGTAGAAGCGCGTCTTTGAACCAAGTGTATAGGATCAGGAACCCCGGATTGTCCTTGGTGAACACCCAATTCACGTAATCGGTCGCCTGTGCGGCCTGTTCCTCGTCGTTGGGCTCGACCGGATCGAAGCGGACAACCTCGTCGCTGCTCGCGAAAATCCGAAGCAGGCTGGGCAGTATCCACTCGATTGTGTCTGCCACGTCCGTCAGGACCACTTTCGAACGACCGTCCCGCTCGTCGCCGAACGGCTCGCCCAGGTAGTACCGCATTGCGGTCTCGCGCTGGTCCGACAGCCTGCTTCCGGCGAACGTCGACGCGTCGCTCAATTCGGCATCGACGATGGCCTTCAATTCCTTATCCGTCAGCTTACGCGGCATGCGCGAGCACCCCACCGTCTCTCGGCTTAATCGACATCGTCATACGATCCATCCCGTATTGGGCCTGTTTTGGCCGCGGGGTTTCGGCGTTTCCTTTAGACCGACCGCCAAATACCGAAACGCGTCGGCGGAGTGAGACGCCCAGTCATGTAGAGGCCGATCCTTGAATGCTTTCAACGCACTGTCCCATTCGCGCCGATACTGGCGGAGCGACTCTATTCCCCGCCTGCATTTGCCGGCGTCTATCCAACACCTCGGCAGAATCAGCCTCACCGCGTTGACGCCGTCGTCCAGCCCCAGCCGCGGGACAACGCGAACCTTGATACCGAGACCGGCCAGGGTCTCCCGGCGCGAGCGGCCGGTCCCCAACTCCCGCACTTCCACGTCATGCGGCGCAAGATGTTCGCCGTAGACGTATGGCTTGTCCTTCAACGCCTTTGCGAAGTGTTCGAGACCCACGCCGCTTGCCTCGTAGTGATCGATCAGCCGAACTTCGCGCCCAACCTGCTGAAAGAACCAGATGGCGGTGGAATCGCCGATCCCCAGATCCCAGGCCGTATGTACGGGATACTGCGGCTCATAGGGCACATTGCCGATCCGCCCCTCTGCCTCGGCTTCCGACATCGCTTTCGCGTAATACGCGCCGATCAGCGGCGCATCGAACGAACAGTAGAATTCCTGCTGCACGATCTCGTCCGACATCCCGCCTTCCCGCTCCTCGTCAATCGCCGTCGGAGGAATCGCATCGGTGTTGTCGACAGTCTGTAGGTCGGCGAACCAACCGTCTCTCTCACGCGCCAGATCGTACAGACCGGCGCCGTGGTTTCGCCCGCGTGGCGTATAGATGAACAACGCCCAGCCACCGTTCTCAGCCAGGATCGGCCGGATATAGTCCCAGGCGGCCGGGTCGGCGACGGCATACTCGGAGAATACGACGCCGACCGGATTGGCGCCGATCAGAGCGTTATAGTTGTCCGAGCCGACCACCTGCCAGATCGAGCCGCATTTCAGCTCGATCTTCATCTCCTGCTTGTTCGTGGCTTTACGCAGCGACTTCGGAAACACTTGATCGATAACGCGTCTGCCACTTCGGTCAATGCCGTCCCACACCACCTTTCTTCCTTGGGTCGCGAGCGGCAGCATGTGCCAATACGTCCCAATTCGCTGATGGGCGGAAACCGACGTAAAGTTCAGCGCTGTCGAGTCCTTGCCTGCCCGCCGATGCCACACGGCAACCGCCCGTTTACCGCCGGCGCTGAGATACCGCCAGAGCGGCAATTGATACTCCCGGGGCTGCCACTCGTACGGTAAGATGATTTCCACATAGCCACCTTGATCAAGTTGTCGGTTGCGGACCTCGCCGCCGCGGCACCCGAAACGCCGTCAGTTGCCGTCGTTGTCGAATTTCTGAATCTTCACCGTGATCGGCACGCCGCCGCGCTCGCCGGCGTCGGCGCGGTCGCGGAACTTTTCCGGGCGGTTACCCCGCAATAAGAGACCTAAGAGCGAATCCGAATATCTTCGGACAACGCCGATCTTTTGCCCTTGGTAGAACACGGGTTCCTCAACGCCGTCGACAGCGCGGCGGCGCGCTTCTGCCTCAAGCGCAGCGCCTGCCAGTTCCTCCGCTTCACGCCAACGCTCGGCGAATGCCGGATCTTCCTCTCGTAGGTCCAGTACCGGCTCGACGGAAAGCCCTGCCGTTTTCGCCGCCAATGGGACGCTGCCGGTGCGGGCGAGCGCTCGAAGGAACTTTCCTTTCTTCTGCGGCGTCAGCCTCGGCGCGGCCGCGGTGCTACGCTGTTTAGACACGCACACCTCCACAGCGGCGCCTCGGCCTTCTGGCCGGCAACCGAAACGGTTACGTCAAGTCTGTTAAGTGATTGGGATCGGGACCAGTTGGCCCTGAAACGGACAGCGCCCGGGGCTTGTCGGCCGCCGGGCGCAGTCGTTCTGGATGGCCGGAACATGTGATAGCAGCCGTCTGCTCGTCAAGCAGAAAAATCACATGGCGGTCTCCTGATCTCCTTTTTCCCCGGAATACCGCGATTTATCGATTCTTTCCGAGGAAGCCGACCAGATGCCCGGCGATCTTCCGGATCTGTTTCTCCTCCGATCCTTCGGTAATTCGGTAGCGGTGGTGCGGCGCGATCTCCGTTTCGAAAATTGATCCAGTTCCTTAAGCGTCGCCTGTATGTCTTGTGGAATCGTAAAATCCGTTCCCCTGGCCTACCCTTCTCAATCCAACTCGGCGGCCGATGCCGCGTGCCAATTCTGTCAGGCCGTCCACCGCGAAAGGAATGTCATGAAGAACCTTATCGACACCGCGCAATTGGCGGCCGATCTGCTGAAGAAAAACGGCCAAACGGTGTCCGTCAGTGAGTCGGCGGCGGGTGGGCTGATATCCGCGGCGCTGGTGGCGATTCCCGGCGCGTCCGCCTACTACATCGGCGGCACGGTGATATACACGCACGATGCGCGGCGCGGTTTGCTGGGCATTACCGAAACGGATATGAGCGGCATGCGGGCAAGCACGGAGCCTTACGCGCTGCTCGGCGCGCAAAAAATCCGCGCACAACTCAACACGACCTGGGCGATTGCCGAGACCGGAGCGAGCGGGCCGACCGGAAACCGCTACGGCGATGCGCCGGGACATGCCTGTATCGCGGTCGCCGGCCCAATGGAAAGAACCCTAACCATGGAGACCGGCGACAGCGACAGAGAAGCCAATATGCAGGCGTTTGCCGAAGCCGCGCTGCGATTGCTTGCGGATACGATTGCTCAGTCAGGGTGAGCCGGCCGCCTGCTTGACAGGAGATGGGCGCCTATCCAGCATTGCAGGTCCAACAGCCGACGGAGCTGACGCATGTCTCACGTTAGGTACATTGATCGGACTCGCGCGTATTACGAGTCGCAGGGATACGACAAACCCTACGAGTGGGCGCATTTCGAAGACGTGCCCTTCTCCACGCTCAAGAAGCCGCTTTCGGAATGCCGCGTCGAGTTGGCATCAACCAGCGATATTGCGATAAAGCCGGAAAAAGGGGTGACAACGACCCGTAGCGACGGGGACTTCGTCGGAACCGTAAAGCAACGCTAAGCGGAAGGAGAGCTTTAGCCGCATGCCCGACAGAGTAATCGTCTATTCGACACCTTTATGCGCGCCGTGCGAGCGGCTGAAAGACTATCTCCGCACAAAGGGCATCGACTTCACCGTCAAGGACCTGATGATGGATGAAGAGGCAGCCGAGTTGATGGAAAGCCGCAACATACGAACCTCGCCGGCGCTCCAGGTCGGTGAGGAGATCCTAGCCGGCGCGGACCTGAAGCCGGAAACGATCGACGCCTTACTCAAGCAATAGTCGGCGTTGTCAAATGGACGAAAAAGTCGTCGCCGCCAACGTCGGTGAGGTTGCTGCGCGTTTCGCGGAACATCGCGCGGAGCGGCTAAACCGTACGAACTTGGATCAAGCCGACTTTGCCGACTTGGCCGGAACCGGCTTCCTTTCGACAGGCATTCCGGTTGAACGTGGCGGGCTTTGGCGCGACATGCGGCAGTCCACGCGCTTGATTTGTGAACTCGTCCGCACCATCGCCAGAACCGATCCGTCGCTCGCGCTCGTCTCCACCATGCATACCGCCGTACTATTTTTCTGGCTGCGCAACGATGCCTGTCCTGCCGCCCTGCAAAAATCTTGGGCGGAGCAATGCGATACGATCTTCAGCGGCGTTCAGGACGGGCATTGGTGGGGCACCATCGCGTCCGAACCCGGCAGCGGCGGCGACCTGCTCGCCTCGAACACCGTCGCGGTGCCGGCCGCGGATGGAAACGACCGGATCACCGGCGACAAGCATTTTGGCAGCGGGTCCGGTGCCCTGTCGTACATGGTCACCACGGCTGTTCCGAAGGGAGAAGACCTCCCGGATCTTTTCTTCCTGGATACACGAAAGACTGATTGGGACGGTTCCACCGGAATGCGGCTGGTTCGCGAATGGGACGGCATCGGCATGGCCGCCACCCAGAGCCATGCATTCCGCTTCGATGAGTTTCCAGCGGTGCGCTACGCCCGCCCCGGCCAGGCGCTCGAGTTGGCACCCGCGTCGGCGGCCTTTACGGCTTGCACCTTTTCAGCCGTCATCGTCGGCATCATCGACGCGGCTCTCGCCGAAGCACAGGCGCGATTGCGTCCAAGGTCGGACGGTATGCGGCCCTACGAAAAGGTCGAATGGTCTACCGCAGTCAACGAATGCTGGCTGATCGAGCAGGCCTATCTCGGCATGTTGCTCTCGGTCGAACAGGACGGCAACCCTGGTCCGTCGACCGCGCGCGGCAAAGCCGCCATCGCCGGACTAGCCGAACAGGCCATGACCCGGATTTCCAGAGTGATCGGCGGCAGCAGCCTGTCGCGCGGCGCGCCCTTTGGCCAGTGGGGCCAGGACGTTCGTGCCCTCGGCTTTCTCCGGCCGCCGTGGAGCCTGGCTTATGACGCGCTGTTCGACCACACTTGGACCGAAACGGAACAGAGGTAGTAGGCGGTGGCTGAGAAACGTCTGGATAGTGTGCGTCTGCAAAACATCGCCCAGGCATACGGGCAATCGGCGGCGCTCATGTCGGCCGTCGAACTGGGGCTGTTCACGAAGGTAAGCCAGGGCGCCGAGACGATCGACCAGATCGCGTCGGCGCTCGATATTCACCCGACCAATGCGGAACGGTTGGTGACCATGTGCGCCGCCATGGACCTGCTAGCCGTTGAGAACGGCCGCTACCGCAATGCGCCGGACGTGGAGCGGTTTCTCGTCGAAGGATCGCCGCGATACGCCGGCGCCTGGATGTTGTTCACCAAACCGGGCTGGGGCGAATGGGGCCGGCTGACCGACCACCTGCGGAACAAAGACCTGTCCGTCATGGGCGACATCACCGACTACACCGTCGACGATGCCCGCCGCTACCACAAGGCGACCTTCAGCATCGGCCTCGGCGCCGGCAGGCGTTTCGTGCGACAGGTCGATTTGTCAAAGCGGAATAAGATCCTCGACCTCGGCGGCGGCTCCGGCGCCTATTGCATCGCCGCCGCGACGGCGCATCCGCATATCCGTGCCACGGTCTTCGACCTGCCGCCCGTCGCCACCGTCGCATCCGAATTCATTGCGGAGAACGGCGTATCCGACAGGGTAGCGGCGCAGGCCGGCGATTTCACCGCGGACCCGTTTCCCACCGACGCCGACGTCGTGATCATGGCCAGTAACCTGCCGATGTACGGCCGCGATATGATCCAAACGGTTATCGGCAAAGCCTACGAAGCCTTATTGCCGGGCGGCGAAATGCACCTGATCGGGGAGACGCTGAACGACGACCGCGCCGGTCCGATTGGGCCCGCCTACTGGGGGCTCGGCCAGGCGACGCAGGATACGCTCGGGCTCGCCCATTCCGAAGCCGACTGCGTCGGGTATTTCACCAACGCGGGCTTCCAAAACGTACAGGTCCATGCCTTCGTGGAAGGCAGCCTCAGCCGCGTGTGCGGATTCAAACCGGTTTGAAGTCGCGCGCCTCATTCATCGAACGGCAAGGCCTCGCCCTCCGGCACCGGTACAGCGAAAGCGTTCAGCGTCATCGCGACCAGGCCGTAGTAGCCAAGCAGGCTGATCAGGTCGACGACTTGCTGTTCGCCGAGTAGCTCAATAGCTCGATTGTAAGTCGCGTCGCCGACCCGGCGCGTATCCAGCATCTCCCGGCTGAAGTCATAAACCGCCGCGGCTTTTTCGTCCTCGAACGCCGGCCGCTGCCCCGCTTTCAGTGCGGCGATCACCTCTTCGTCCAGGCCGGCGCGGCGGGCAAGCCTTTCATGCGCCCACCATTCGAACTGCGCCTTCCATTCAAAGGCGGTCATGAGGACCGCGATCTCCAGCAACTGATTGGGCAGTGAATTCGAGAACCGCAATGCCTCGCCCAGAGCCTGGACTCGCAAGCCCACCTCGGGACTGTATAGAAACGCATTGAACGGCCCGACCAAGCCACCGTCCGGTTTGGTCAGGCTGCCGGCCGCCGTGGCCTCGCTGCGCCGGCCACCGGTGATCCCGTCATAGACCTGCCGCTGGGCATTGGATAGCTGGTCCGGCCTGAGAACCTGAATTCTGCTCATTCCTGCACTCCCTGTGAATGATCTGGCAATCTATAGGGTGCAGGACTACTCTACCTGATCCGCTGGCGGCAACCGCTGGCATCCGGCGCGGGCGTCGCTAGCTGTGACTACGGTCTTTATACTCTTGCTCTTGGTTATTGGTTTCGGCGCCGCGGCGGTGGTATTCGCCTATGTATTTGCTGCCATCGTCTGCCGATTTGTCGACAAAGACGGCAGGGACGACCTGAAGGTCCGGCAGACCATTCGTTACGGGTTTGCCTATTTGGCCTGTTACACCGGTATCTGGTGGGTAAGTCTGAAAATCATCTGACGGCTGGAATATCCGTCGCCGGGCAGCCCGATGCCTACTTGGTCTGAGGCTCCGGCAGGCCATAGACACGGCTGACCGCCTTGGGATCGGGAATGGCCGGGAATTGCTGATCGATTTCGCTGCAATGGGACGACGACGGGAAAGCGTCGCACCAACGGACCGCGCCTCGCACCCAGGGCGCCTGGCGCTCCAGGGCCTGCAAGTACGACGCCGGATCGCTGCTGCTGGCAACAATTCTCCGCGGTTTCGGTTCAGGCACGCCAGCCGGCTTCAGGTCCGGTTTGGTGGCCCGGCTAAGCAGCCCGGAAAGATCGTAGACGCGCTTTTTGGGCGGCTCGGTTTTCACAGGCTCGGATTTTTCGGCAGCGTCAAAGCCCGGCAGCTTCAGCTTGAACGCCGGCGCCGTCTCACCGCTGCTGCAGCTCGACGGCATCGATCCGCCGGCGCAAACCGTTTCGGAGCTGATCACCACAGGGCCGTCATCGGCCATCGCGATAGGCGAGCCTGAGAGCACCAGGGCTGAGACAATCAGCGCTATTTGCCGGGTCTTGAACATATCCGCAAGCATCGGCAAAAAGTCTTTACGGTTCGCTAAAGCCCCGAAACCAATACGTTAACCATTCATCATGGTTAACAGTGCCCGATGCCGGAAAAACTCAGGGTTTTAGCGTCTTGGAACGAATGGATGCGTGCTCGACAGGCCGCCGTCGACGGCGAACGCCTGCCCATTCACATAGGACGCATCGTCGCTGGCAAGGAACAAAGCCATATTGGCGATTTCGTCCGGCACGCCATGCCGGCGCATGGGGTTCAACTGCCCGATCCGATCCTCGGTTCCCCGGTCTCTGGCATGCTCGAAGATGGGGCGGGTCATCCCGGTTTCGATCAGGCCGGGGCAAATAGCGTTGATCCTGACGCCGGTGCCCGACAGTTCGTTGGCGACGGTCTGGACAAGGCTGACCACCCCGGCCTTGCTGGCGCTATAGGCGCTTGGCCCGGCATGTGCCCTCAATCCGGCAACCGACGCGGTGCAAACAATTGCCCCCTGGCCTTGCTTGATCATGTGCGGCGCGGCGTGTTTCACCATCAGGAAGGGACCGATCAGATTGACCTGGAGGACACGAAGCCAGTCGTCGACCGTCTGCTCGAACAATGGGACCATATCGCCGACGATGCCGGCATTGGCGTATACGACGTCCACACCGCCGAACGCCTCGACGCCACGCTCAACCAGCCCTCGAACGGCCTCTTCATCTCCGGCGTTAGCGACCGCCTGGATGGCTTCCCCGCCTGCGGCATCGATCATCGCGATAGTTTCCGCCAGACCGTCCTCAGCCAGGTCGGACGCCAGCACCCGTGCGCCCTCGGATGCGAACAGCACCGCGCTCGCCCTGCCGATCCCGCTCGCCGCGCCGGTTACAATCGTTCTCCTACCCGTCAGCCTTCCCATCTTCTCACCCGTCCTGTTTCTATTGATCTCCTAAAGCGGTGGCCGGCGGTCACGGACGGCAAGCGCCGTCTCCAGGCCCATCCCGATACGGCAGAGCGTCCCCTCGTCAAAAAGGCGCCCCCACAGGGTCACGCCGTGCGGCACGGTACGAACCTCGCCTCGTCCCGTTTCGACCGGCGTAGCGCCACCGATGGACCGCGACTGGCTTTTCCGCATCGTCCGCTCGACGAAACCGGCCGGTAGTGTCAGGGACGGATGCCCCGTGAAATTGGTGATCACGTTCATCGACCCGGCGAAACTCGGCCCCATTATAGCGTCCAGGTCTTCGAACAGATCCGCCATCATCCGCATCACCAGGCGCCTGAAGCGGTCGGTCTGAATATGGTCGACGGCCGACAGAAACCGCGCCTGCCGGAACATGTTCGGCCACGCTTCGCTGTCCTGACGCACCAGTTGATCGATCCGCCCGTCCAGCGTCAGATCCTCGAACGCCGCGGCCGCTTCCGCGAAAAGGATGTTGTAGAGCGATTGATACGGCAAGTCGGGAAGCTCGATTTCCACCAGTTCGAGTCCGATCGACCGCGCGGCCGCCAGCCCGGCGCGGTCGGCCTCGGTCGCATCTTCGCCCTCGAACCAGTCCGGCGAATAACCAACGCGCAAGCCCTCCAGCTCAGCCTTTGCATCGAAATCGAAAACCACGTCGCGCGAGCCCGGATCCCGCTCGTCGTGGGCGTTGATCGCCTTGAGCACCAGTGCGGTGTCTTCGACCGAGCGGCATATCGGACCGATCTTGTCGAGCGACCAGCAAAGCGCCATTGCCCCGGTCCGCGGCACGCGCCCGAATGTCGGCCTGAGGCCTGTGGTCCCGCACCGCATGCACGGACTCACGATGGAGCCGAGGGTTTCGCTGCCGATACTGAAGCCGACCAGGCCCGCCGCCGTCGCCGATGCCGACCCCGCGCTCGATCCGCTCGATCCTTCGTCCGGGTTCCAGGGGTTTCGCGTTTGTCCGCCGAACCACACATCGCCGCTCGCCAGCGCGCCGAGCGTCGTCTTCGCGACCAGGACAGCGCCCGCCTCCTCCAGCAGCCTGACGACTTCGGCATCCTGATCCGGAATACGCTTCCGATAAGGCATAGCGCCCCATGTCGTGGCGACGCCCGCCGTATCCAGCAGGTCCTTGGCGCCCCAGGGAATGCCATGTAAGGGACCGCGATACCGTCCGGCCGCAATTTCGGAGTCCGCTTGCGCGGCCTGTTTCAGCGCGATTTCCTCCGTCAGCGTTACCACGCATTCCAGTTTCGGCCCGAACCGCTTTAGCCGATCCAGATAAATCTCGGTCAGCCGAGCGCTCGTAAGGCGGCGATTGCGGACCCAGGCGGAAAGCTCGGTCAGCGGCGCGAACGCGATGTCTTCGTCGTTATCCGGCAATGGGCCGGCGCGACCGCCGGACCGTCTGAACCGCCCCTTGCGGCGCCGGCTCGGATGGTTCGGATAATCGGGCGTGAAGCCCGTCGCTGGCGACAGCGCGTTCGGCAAAGGCACCTGGCGGCGATCCAGAACTCTTTCGATCTGGCTGACCACGGTTTCGGACAGCATCGCCCGGTCGCTGCCGCGATAGGTCACGCCGAACAGCTTTTCGGCTTCGGCGATGGCCGTCGGCGAGATGTATCCAGGCTTTTTGTGACCGGTCAAATTGCTCACTCTTCAAAGGGGGGCACCCCGGGGGGTGCCGTCGGATTCGCGGGAACGAGCCCATGCACCCCGGGGCAGTATTGGCATTGTGCGCCTGCCGGTCCACTATTCACCGCAACGAAACTGTCACGCCGGAGGAAGCGCCATGAAAGCCGCGGTTTTACACGAAGTCGGCCAGCCGCTCGAGATCGAGGATGTGGAGATTTCGAAACCGGGCCCCCGCGAAGTCCTGGTCAGGACCGTCGCGGCCGGCGTCTGCCATAGCGACCTGCACTTCAAAGACGGCACATATCCCTATCGGCTGCCGACCATACTGGGGCACGAATCCGCCGGCGTGGTCGAACAGGTCGGCTCCGAGGTACGGTATGTCGAACCCGGCGACCACGTTATCACCTGCCTTTCGGCCTTCTGCGGGCATTGCGAGGCCTGCCTCACCGGACATATGTCGATTTGTTCGAGCACCGAACTGGAACGCGATCCGGATCAGGAACCCCGACTGTCACGCCAGGGCGAACACCTGCACCAGTTCATCAATCTGTCGTCCTTCGCCGAACAGATGCTGATTCACGAACATGCCCTGGTGAAGATTCGCAAGGACATGCCATTGGACCGCGCCGCGCTTATCGGCTGCGGCGTCACGACCGGCGTCGGCGCCGTACACAACACGGCCAAGGTCGAGGTCGGGTCGACGGTCGCCGTCATCGGCTGCGGCGGCGTCGGCCTGTCATGCATTAACGGCGCGGCGATTGCCGGCGCGGGGCGGATCATCGCAATCGACACGGTCGGTTCCAAACTGAACCTTGCCAAGGCTTTCGGCGCTACCGACGTCCTCGATGCGAGCGACGGCGATGTCCCGAAGCGGATCAAGGAACTGACCGACGGCGGCGTGCATTATTCGTTCGAAGCCATCGGCACCAAAAGCACCGCCGAACAGGCCTTCAAGATGCTCCGGCCCGGCGGTACGGCCACGGTAATCGGCATGATCCCGGTCGGCACCAAGATCGAGCTGCACGGCGCCGATTTCCTTTGGGAGCGCAAAATCCAGGGTTCCGCCATGGGGTCCAACCGCTTCCGCGTGGATATGCCCCGGTATGTGGACTTCTATCTCTCCGGCCGGCTCCATCTGGACGAAATGGTATCGCAGCGGATCCGCCTGGAGGACGTCAACGACGCCCTCGACGCGCTCAGGAAGGGCGAGATGGCGAGAAGCGTCATCATGTTCGACCAATAGGCGGGCGGCAGGCGGCAATCGTCAGATCGACTTGCCGTGCCCGGCCCAATAGGGCTCGCGTACGATACGCCGGAGGATCTTGCCGGTCGGCAATCGCGGCAATTCGCTGATGAAGTCAATCGCCCGCGGACACTTGTACCGCGCCAGATGGGCATGGCAATGCTCGATCAGTTCGGCTGCCAGGTCTTCCGACGGTTCGGTGCCGGGCAGCAGCTGCACGACCCCGCGGACGGCTTCACCCCATTCATCGTCCGGCACGCCAATCGTCGCCACGTCCAGCACCGCCGGATGGGTGATGAGAACCGCATCGATCTCGGCGGGATAGATGTTGACGCCGCCGGAGATTATTTGCTCCGCGCTCCGTCCCGTAAGGAAGAAGTAGCCGTCCTCGTCCACGTATCCTTTGTCGCCCATGGTGTAATAGTTGTCATGATAGGCCGACGCGGTTTTCTCGGTATCCTTGAAGTATGTGAACCGTCCCGACTCCGGCGCCCGGAAGTATATGGTCCCCACCTCGCCGGGCGGCAGCTTTCGGTGTTCCTCGTCATGCACTTCCGCGACGACGCCTGCTACCGCTCGGCCGACGCTGCCCGGCTTTTTCAGCCACTCTTCAGACGTGATGAAGATCCCGCCACCCTCGGTCGCCGCGTAGTATTCGTAAACGACCGGCCCCAGCCATTCGATCGTCCTGCGCTTGGTATCCTCCGGACATGGCGCCGCGCCATGCAACACCCAGCGCAACGACGACAGGTCGTATTTCGATTTGACGTCGTCCGGCAATTGCAGCATGCGATGAAACATTGTCGGCACTACATGCGTGTGGGTGACACTGTGACGGTCCACAAGGCGCAGCGTTTCCTCCGCATCCCACCTGTCCATCAGCACCAGACCGACACCGTTCGCGAGTGGGAAGGACATGTTCAGCGCCAGCGGCGCGGCGTGATAGAGCGGTCCCGTGACCAAGCCCAGATCCTCCCCGGGACGAAAAGCCGCCGTTTTGGAAAGTACATCCGTCATCATAGGCGGCGCCGGCGAGGTCCTGTGCACACCCTTCGGATGCCCTGTGGTACCTGACGTATACAGCATGGGCTGTCCAAGCGACGGGTCTTCAATATTCTCCGCCGGTTGTTCCGCCAGCGCATCACCGTAGTCGAGGAAGCCGTCGATCTTCCCTCCGACGGCCAGGAGGAACCTGGCATTCGGCGCCTGTTGAACGGCCTCGCGCACCGCCGCCGCGAACCGCGCATCGGCGACCACCGCTTTGGCTTCGCAGTTGTCTACGATGTAGCCCATCTCCTCGCCGGTCAGATGCCAATTGATCGGCGTCACCCGTATCCCGGACCGCTGACAAGCGCCGATCACTTCGACGAACTCGGGACGATTGGCGCAGATCAGTGCAACCCCGTCGCCCGCTTGCAGTCCGGCGCTTCTGAAGGCGCGAACAAGTTGGTTGCAGTGGGCGTTCAACGCGCCGAACGTCCGGTCGCCGGATTGACTTAAAATAGCAGGCCGTTCGGGTGCCGCTTGCGCGTGAAGCGCGATCATCATGCCGCAGGCCGAAGCCTCTTCCGGCGTCCACGTTTTTACTTTCTCATTCATTCCCATACTACCAATCGATCTCGTCCCGTACCCGCGGGTCTCGCGCCTACAGACGCCCGTTGTCGCGTTGAAGGAGTGAGCGCTAGCCGTCTTGTTTCAGCGCCTCGATGCCGGCTCTCAGCCCGTCGCCGACAAGACCGATATCATAAGAATACGATATCATCCGGAATCCACGCTTCATCCAGTCCCGGCCCCACGCAACGTTCGGCACCAGACACCCGGCCGCCTTGTCGTTTCGGGCACAGGCTTCCAGGATTTTGTCGATGCCGGCCTGGAGCTCCGGCCGCTCGAAATCGCCGGGAATGCCAAGCGACAGGGAAAGGTCGAAATGGCCGAGATGCGCCATGTCGACGCCCGGCACCGCCATGATCTCTTCGACGTTCTTCAGGCCGTTGGCCGTCTCGATCAGCGCCAGCACCAGGGTCCGTTCATGCGCCTTTTCCATCTTGTCCGCGACGTCGCCGGCGGCGTAGTCGTCATGGGCGCCGCCGAACAGGGCGCCGCGCACCCCATCAGGCGGATACCGGGTCCAGGAGACGATCTCCGCCGCTTCCTCGGCGGACTCGACCATCGGCAGCATCAATCCCATGGCACCGATGTCCAGAAGCTGGGACACCAGGTGGTATTGCTTTGCCGACGGCCGTACCAGCGGCACCAGGCCGGCGCCGCGGCAATAGGAGAACTGCCGCTTCATCTCGGCCATGCCGAAGCCGCTGTGTTCCATGTCGTAGAGTGCGTAGTCGGCGCCGGCGCCGGCGATGATCGCGGGCAGGCCGGGACTCTCGAACTCGAACACCATGGTCCCGAATACGGTCTCGCCCCTGGCGAGCCGTTCTTTCACCGGATTGCTACGCATTGTTCCCGTCCCTGAGCGCTTTGTTCGGCTTTGCCGTTGTTGGCGCCATGATAGCGCATATCGCCGTCGCGCAAATACGCCCGCCTTACGGCAGTGGCCGGGATCTCAGGGTCGGTCCCACTGCCGGCGCTCGAAGGCGAAGACCAGGCGGCATGGTCCCCTCTCCCGCCGGGAGAGGGACAGGGTGAGGGGCTATCAACAACGCGTTGAGGCCAAACGGCCATGAGATCACAATTGAAACGCCTTCAGATGATAGTGCGTCAGCGGAACGGTCGTCTTTTCCCCTCACCCAACCCTCTCCCCAAGGAGAGGGCTCTCAGGCGCGGACCGCAAACGCCCTGTCTCAAATTGCGGAATTATAGCAGTGGACCGGTCCAGGGACCTTTTGGCGGTCAGCCGGCTTTGCTGCAGGACCCGCCGCCCAGCACGCAAAACCGTGCGCAATGCGGGTGGTTCAGCTTCACGGCGCCGGCCGCTTCCGCCAGGGTATGGCCCATCTCGAATTCGTCGCCGTAGGGCAGCAACGTGCAGGGCAACACGACCGGCCGGTCGTCGCCTTTGCGCTTCACGATCATTCGGGAGGACGCGCACATGATCGATTCCGGTGTCACACCCAGAATGCCCCAACACTGCTCAGTGATCTCCGGCACGTCCAAACGCTCGTCCATCTCCGGAAATATCACCAGCGACTCAGGGTCGCTCGCATCCACGGGATATTTATGTTCCGCGAGGAACCGCGCGTAACCGGCGCGGGCATCGGCTTCCGCCTCGCCCCAGCAGCTGCGGCCCGCAAGCCGGAGGTTGAAACCGTTCTCGGCCAGCCAGTCCAACCCCATCAACAGCGGCTTCCAGCTATTGGGGCCACGCTCAACCTCGTGCAGCGTTTGCGTGTAGTGATCGACCGAGACCCGGATTACCAAACGATCACCATACTTGTCTTTCAACGCCAGCAGACCGGCCGCGCATTTCATCATCGGCCGCATGGCATTGGTCAGCACAAGCGCCTGGAAGCCCCGCGACAGGACACTCTCCAGCATGGGGATGAGGTCGGGGTTCATGAACGGCTCGCCGCCGGTGAACCCGATCTCCTTGGTCGGCAGCCCGTCGGCGGCTATCTCGTCCAGATAAACGTCGACCTCATCGGCCGCGATGTAGACGAGCTGATCGTTCGTCGGACTGGATTCGATGTAGCAGTTCCGGCAGGTGAGGTTGCACAACGTTCCCGTGTTGAACCAGAGCGTCGCCAGGCTGTCCAGCGCAACCTCGGCACGGCGCGTGCCGTCGGCGGTAAAGTCCGGGTCCTTGAACTTTCGCGGATCCAGTATCGGGGATGCTTCTGCGACGGCTTCCGACATTACCTACTCCTGCGCTGACGCATGCCTAAAGCCGTCGATGGCCTGGATACGACGAAGCGGTTGATCTGATCTACACATAGCCACCGCGATCCATAAATGGCAATCACGTTCACGTTAGGGCCCCGTTCGACGGATTGCCAAGCGTGGCGTCCGCTCCGTCGACCTTGGCCCGGGCGACAAGGCTACGCCATTTTCGCAGCTCAATTCGGCCCTTTTTCGTGGCGGCGGCTTCGGCGACGGCCCTGTCGGATACGACACCCTTATTATCAGAGCCTTTAAGCACAACCAAACCGTGGGTTGCCAAGTCTTCGAAAACACGAAGCCTGCGGCCTTCGCAGACCCGCCTCAGTCCAAGATGCTGTGACAACAGCGTGTCTAATTCCGCAAAATGCGCGTTGGTCAGGCGGCACGAAGCGCCGCGTCCGAGACGGTGTTTCTCACCTCTCGTCGGTCCGGTGTGACCAATGCCATAGACCATCGGGCGCAAGGTCTCCAAGGTTCGGCCTGTTCAGCCTGATCTTGAAAACGACAATATGGTCCGATTGGGGAATCATCAACACACCACATATTGAGCATTTGTACCGCCGCATCGTCCGGTTCGCTGTATTCCACCGCAGTTGAGCGATCTTTGTCCGCCGGCGAGGGACTGTTGCGGAACCAGCCTTGGCATAGGTCGAAAAAACTACCAAATATGTAGATTTTTCAAAACATTTCAGGACTATTTACATCACCGGACGCAGAAACTGTTCGATTATGCAGCAAATGTGCACTTGTACAGCAGATTTCGATTTCTTACTTTGTGGCTGTCAATAGCGGATAGAGGCAGCAATGAGCCTTAGGTCGACTGCGCCCATTTCCACGTCGTCTTTCGCCGATGATCGCAACGAAATCGTCGACAGATTTCGCCATGTCCGGGCCCGCACCGAAGAACTCGCGGCGCATTTGCCGCCGGAAGACCAGGTCGTGCAATCGATGGAGGATGCCAGTCCGGTCAAATGGCATCTGGCGCATACCACCTGGTTTTTCGAACAGTTCCTGCTGGTGCCGAACCTCGCCGGCTACCGGGTGTTCGACCCCGACTACGCCTTTCTGTTCAACTCTTACTACGAGGCGATGGGCGCCCGCCATGCCAGGCCGCGCCGGGGCATGCTGACGCGGCCGACCGTTTCCGAGGTGGCCGAGTTCCGCGGCCACGTCACCGCCGGCATGCTTGAGTTGGCGGAAATCTGCGATGACACCACATGGTCCGAACTGGCGCCCCTGATCGAACTCGGCTGCAGCCATGAGCAGCAGCACCAGGAGTTGCTGCTGACCGACTTGCTGCACGCCTTCTCCTGCAACCCGCTTAAGCCGGCCTATCAACCGTACCGCTCCGCGCCCGCCGCGGAACCGGCCGATATGCGGTGGATCGAGTTCGACGGCGGCATTCGTGAGATCGGCCATCGCGGCGACGGGTTCGCCTTCGATTGCGAGGGCCCGCGCCATCGCGTTCTGATCGAACCGTACCGCCTTGCATCCCGGCCGGTCACCAATAGAGAATGGAAGGCGTTCGTCGCCGACGACGCCTATAACCGCGCCGATCTTTGGTTGTCGGACGGTTGGGCGACGGTGCAGCGGGAAGGCTGGCAGGCGCCGATCTATTGGGAAAAGCGGGGTTCCGACTGGTGGTCGATGACCCTTGCGGGCCTGCAGAAGCTGGAAGACGACGCGCCGATCACCCAGATCAGTTTCTACGAAGCCGACGCCTATGCCCGCTGGGCCGACCGGCGCCTACCCACGGAAGCAGAATGGGAAGTCGCGTCGGAGAGCGTTGACCTGTCGGGCAACACCGCCGGGACCGGGTTCCTGCGTCCGACCGTCGCCGATGGATCCGACAATGGGCTGCTACAGATGTGCGGCGATGTCTGGGAGTGGACGCAGACACCCTACGCGCCCTATCCCGGCTTCCGGCCGCCGGCGGGCGCGGTCGGCGAATACAACGGAAAGTTCATGTGCAATCAGATGGTCTTGCGCGGCGGGTCTTGCGTTACCCCCGACGATCATCTGCGCCGAACCTATCGCAACTTCTTTTATCCGCATCAGCGCTGGCAGTTCTCCGGATTGCGCCTGGCCGAAGACGCCTAACAGGCTTCGAAAAAGCAATCGAGCGTTTGCCCGCCGTTCGAGACGGCCCTTCGGGCCTCCTGAGAGTCTGGCCGAAAAAGACGCGAGCAAAGCCGATAGCTAGGTAACGGCGCTTTCGGCATCGTAGCCGTACAGGCGTTCCTGCCCGGGTGGGAAACCATGTGGGTATGCGGACTGGTTTTGGCGCAGCTTTTCATCGCGCCGCCGCCGGGCTTCCGGATCCGACATGTGGAACAACTGCTCGGCGTCGCGCGAAAACTTCTGGACCCAGTTGGCCCGTTCGATCCTGAGCGCCTGGTAGCGCAACAATGCCTGTTCCGGATCGCTTGGGCCGTCCGCCAGACAGCGCGCCAAAACCCAGGCGTCCTCAATACTCTGTGCGGCGCCCTGTGCGTGATAAGGCAGCATCGAGTGCGCCGCATCCCCCAGCAGCGCAACGCGGCCATCCACCCACGACGCTAACGGCTCCCGGTCGTGCAGCGCCCACTTGAACGGCTGATCCGTCGCGCGTATCAGTGCCAGGATCTGCGGGTGCCAACCGGCGAATTCCCGCAAGACATCCTCGACCCGCCCGGTCGCAGACCAGGATTCGACGCTGTCGCCGTCCGCCGGCACGATCCCAATCCAATTGATCTCCCGCCCACCGGATACGTAGTAGTGAACCACGCTTCGGTTCGGCCCCCACCAGACGCTGGTCGTCTTCGGAATATCGAACGCGGCGACACTGGCGGCGGGTATCACGCCGCGCCACGCCGTTGTGCCCGAAAACCGCGGCTCCTCTATATCGAAAAGCACCTTGCGAACGACGGAGTGAATGCCGTCGGCGCCAATCAGGACATCTCCTTCCACCATCGAGCCATCCGCCAGCGAAACACTGACGCTATCGCCGATCTGCTCAATACCGACGGCCCGGGCGCCCAGTCGAACCCCTTCTTGTCCCATTGTCTCGACAAGGGCGGCGAGTAGGTCGGCGCGGTGCGCATGATAGTAAGCGGCGCCGAACCGATCGTATGCCGCCGCGCCCAACGGCGTTTCCAGAATCGACGTGCCGTCGTAGGAACGGACCACGAGGCTTTCCGGCAAGACTCCGAAAGCCGCCAGGTTTTCCTCCAGCCCCAGCCAGTTGAGTACTCGCACGGCGTTAGGGCTGAGCTGGATTCCGGCGCCGACCGACGTCAAGGCCGACGCCTGCTCCAGAACGGTCACCGCCATGCCGGATCGTCGAAGGCAGAGTGCGGCGGCCATGCCACCGATGCCGCAGCCGACGACGATCACCTTTAGCGGCGAATGCGCCGTTGGGCCTGGCCGTATCACGCCCCGTCGGCACCCCGCGCAATCCGGTCCAGCAGGATCGGCTCGCCATGCGGAGTCGCCTTCGCGGCACGGTCCCAGGCGTCCTTGCGGTCGGAAAGGTCGGCCGCCGTCGTCAGTCCCTTGTCGGTGGCAATGCGTTCCAGGGCGGTGAGCCAATAGGTGTAGTAGGTCTCGCCGGTGTCGGGCTCGCCCCGGTCGCGCGCCGCCGCGATCTCCGCCGCCAAGTAATCGGCCCATTCCTTCCACGTGAAATGACCCGCCTCGTAGAGTTTGACGGTCATGGCGAAGGCCTGCGCCTCCCAGGGTTCCTTGAAGACCGGGCCCTCCTTATCGGTCGGCAGAACCGGAAGAGCATCGAGATCGGGCAATGCGGACATGCGAAGGCCTCCTTAGCCGTCGGCCGGGTCGAGGTGGTCGTCCCAGAGGTCGATGTAGATCTTGTCGCGCGGCGATGCGTCGGCGCCCCAAAGCTCGCGCGCCGTGAACAGGACGCTGTAGCAATGCTGCGGTTTCGGATCTCCGGTGTTGGCATGGGTATCGGGGAAGATAAACACCCCGTGGTCCCGGTCGATGACGCCCTGCCGGCCACGCGCATATCTCGGCAGACGGGTATGGCCCAGCGGATTGATGTTACGCGTCACCACCCTGTCGCCCGGTGCGAACCGCGCCGGCACGTCCGCATCGACGCGGGCGCTGCCGCCCCTCCGCAGGGTTTCGGTGACTTTGTCGGCTTGCAGGACAGGCATTACTTGGCGCCTCCCAGGATCTCTTGTTCGCGGCTTTCGATTTCCTCGGCCGTGACGAAGCCGTGCTCGATCAGCAGTTGCTCCAGCCCGTGCAGCCAATGCTCGTAGTAGCTGGTTCCCAGATAGACGGCAGGATCCGATTTTTCCCGCGCGAGACGGGACATATCCAGGTTCCAGGCGCCGTGCGCGCCCATGGCCAACGTAATCGCGAAGGCCCGCCGCTCCCATTCCGCGTGGAAGACGGGTTCGTTCTCCTCCGGGTCGATCGGGCCCAGGCCATGCATACCGCCCATGTCATGCGCACCGTTCATCGCCTGATCTTCCTCCGTTCCCCGTGCACGGTCATCATTTCGGCTGAAGGGCCAAACCGGTGCCGATCATGGAATCCCGCGTCACAAGCTCGGCCAACGCCTCCTCGCTCATGCCATCGGTCCCGGCCGGGCGTTCCGGCAGGACCAGGTAGCGAAGTTCCGCGGTGCTGTCCCAGACGCGAACCTCCACATCGTCGTCCAGAACCAGTCCGAACTCCGCCATCACGCCGCGCGGATCGATCACCGCACGGGACCGGTAGGGGGCCGCCTTGTACCAGACGGGCGGCAGGCCAAGCACCGGCCACGGGTAACAGGAGCAAAGCGTGCAGACGACGAGGTTGTGCACCGAAGGCGTGTTCTCCAACACAACCATGTCCTCGCCCTGTCGGCCGGTATAGCCAAGCTCCGCGATCGCCGAGGACCCGTCTTCCAACAGACGCTTCTTGTAATCCGGGTCGGTCCAGGCACGAGCGACGACCCGTGCGCCGTTCCGGGGCCCGACCTTGTTTTCATAGGTCTCGATCAGGATGTCCAGCGCGGCCGGATCGACCAGGCCCTTCTCGGTCAGCAGGGATTCCAATGCCTTGACCCGGAGCTCGGTCGGGCTGAGAGAACTGTCATGCTGGTGGTCGTGGCCTGTCATTGTCCTCTCCGCGATACTTGGTCTTTCAAGCGTAGCAGAGATGACCTATGGACCGAAACCACCCGGGAACAGCCCGGCGGGATTCAGCAATGGCGAGGCGCGTTAAAAAAGCGGCTCGGTGCAAGCTCAGGCCCCGCCGGCGTGGCTGGTTTATCGGAACAGCGCAAGCAGGTTGGTTGGCCCGGCATTGGCGATGGACAGCGATTGTATGCCCAACTGACTCTTGACGCTCAGCGCCTGGGATCTGGCACTCTCGGCCGCCAAGTCGGCGTCCACCAGGTTACCGATACCCGCCCGCAACCCGTCGCTCAACTGACTGACGAACAGGGAATGGATGTCCAGGCTCTTGCCGCGCGTTCCCAGTCGGGCAAGCTTCTGATTGACCTCGATCGAGGCCGCTTCGATGGCGGCCAGCGCGATGGCGCTGGCAGTCGTCGAATTCAGCGATATCGTTTGAATGTTGAGTTCCGTTACCGTCATCAATTGCGCGGAAACCGTAAAAATATCGCCGTCCGGGTTCGCGATGACGGTGATATCGGTTGCCGAGACGCCGATCAGGTTGGTGCCCCCGAATTCCGCGTTGACCACGATGTTGTCGATCTGGTCGCGCAATGCGGCGAAGTCCAATTGCAGCGCCGTGCGGCTGGCCGTGTCCAGGCTTTGGTCCAAAGCGGCCACCGCCTTTTCCTTCATTTCCAGGATCAGATCGGAAATCGAGGTGCCGGCCGCAATGGCGACGTCGATTATGCTGACCGCGCCATTGAGTCCGGTGGCCACGGCGCCCAGTCCGGAGACCTCGCCCCGCATGTTCTGGGAAATGGAATAGATGGCGTCGTCGTCGGATGGCCGGCCGACCTTCAACCCGGTGGTTATGCGCGACTGAACCTCGTCGGCTTCGCGCCCGGTGGCGTTGAGCACCTGCAGGGCTGCCAGCGCGGCGGCATTGGTGTTGACAGACGAAACCATCGTTGATCGCTCCTCCGCAATCGAGGCGGCCGCGAACATCGGTGCGCCTCAAGACAGAGCGAAACACGCAAATCACATGCCAATATATTACTTTAGGATACCGGTGTAACATATTGATTTTTATAAATTCAATCGAAACGCCGTTATTCGGCAAAGTGGGCAGGAAATGCCCACTGGGCGATATCCGCCCGGTTTCCGCCCGCCATCGAAGGACAAGACAGCGCGCCATTAAGGCGCGATTTACCAAGCCCGGGCATGATCGGCCTCAAGGGTAGTGTCGGCTGGGATCGGGCCCTCCCGCCCGCTCATCGTCGACCCGACCCACGGTGGTAAAAAAAGATAATGGCGAACGCGATGGAATATCGTGGTCTTACGGGGCCTCAGAAGGCCGGCATTCTCATGCTTTCTCTCGGCGAGGATCATTCCGCCAAGCTGTGGGAGATGCTCGACGACGAGGAAATCAAAGAGCTATCGCAAACCATGGCCAATCTCGGCAGCGTCAACGCCGAGGTGATCGAGAAACTGGCGGTCGAATTCGCCGGCAAGATGACCTCCGGCGGGTCGCTGGTCGGGACCTTCGAAAGCACGGAGCGGCTGCTGAGGAAAGCGCTCTCCGGCGACCGTGTCGAGATCATTATGGAGGAGATTCGCGGTCCCGCCGGCCGAACCATGTGGGACAAGCTGGCGAACGTCAACGAATCGATCCTCGGCAACTACCTGAAGAACGAATATCCGCAGACGGTGGCCGTCGTGCTGTCGAAAATCAAGCCGGACCACGCGGCGCGGGTGCTGACCGAGCTGCCCGAGGACTTCACGCTCGAGGTGATCACCCGCATGCTCCGCATGGAGAACGTGCAAAAAGAGGTGCTCGACAAGATCGAGGACACGCTGCGCCTGGAGTTCATGAGCAATCTGGCGCGCACCAATCGGCGCGACCCGCACGAACTGATGGCCGAGATTTTCAACAATCTGGATCGAACCACGGAAAATCGATTCACGTCGGCGCTGGAAGAACGCAACCGCGAGTCCGCCGAGCGGATCAAAGCGCTGATGTTCACCTTCGAAGACCTCGCCCAGCTCGATCCGGCCGGCGTCCAGACCATGCTGCGGGTGGTCGAGAAGGACAAGCTGGCCATGGCACTGAAAGGCGCCTCGGACAGCCTGCGCGATCTGTTCTTCTCCAACATGTCCGAGCGCGCCGGCAAGATCCTGCGCGAGGATATGGAGGCGATGGGCCCGGTTCGCCTCAAGGATGTCGAGGGCTCGCAAATGGAGATGGTCAACCTGGCCAAAGACCTCGCCGCCAAGGGCGAGATTGTGCTGGCCGAGGGCGGCGCCGACGACGAACTGGTCTACTGACCGGACTGTCGCAATTCCACGCTCTTAACGACTTGAGAACGAAACCGAGTTAAACAGGCGATCTAAATCGCCCATAGGTGGAGCAGTTGATGCCGGTTTACGAGCAGATGGACGAGGGCGAGAAGAGCTTTGTCGACAAGCTGTTCGACACCTGCGCGCCGTTGAGCTGGCGGGAGCGGCATCTGGTATTCAATCATATCGCCGAGACCGCCTACGAGCGGCTGTGCCGCGAAGCGGACGCCCAACAGGCGGAAGACCGCCTCAACGAAGCGATGTCGCTGACCATTGCCGCCGTTCTGGAGAAATTCGCGGTCGACGCGTGCGCGGACGGCTGGTGCGCCGTGCATCTGATGTTTTCGGCCCGCGAGGACCATCGCGACCTGGGCAAACGCTGGGCCGCCGAAAACGAGGCGCAGTGGGAAACCGTACTCAAGGAAATTACCGCCGCGGTCGGCGCCAACGCGGCGCACGCCTCTTCCGGCCACTGACGGAGCCGCTCTAGTTCGGCGGGCGTGGCGCCGGCACGGTCGCGACGCTGGCTTCGCCGGCATCGTCCGTCAGGGACATGGCGATCTTCCAGTCACCGCCATCGCGCCGATAGGCCGCCCGATCCGGCACTCTGATCTTCGCCAGGGTGCGGCGGTACTCAAGCACCTTGCCGCCCCCGCCGCCCAACGGGAAGCCGAGCCCGACGCCCAGCGAGACGCCGCTTCGGCTGCCGCCCCCGCCGCCGACGCCGACACCGACGCTGGAGCCGCCGACGCCGGACGTCCGGTCGCGCACGAGTTCGCGCGTAAGCTCGAACGCGGAAACCGAAACCCCGGCCGGACCCAGCAAGTCAACCTTCTCGACCCGGTAATGCTTGGCGGGATCGCGAACCTCCAGCGTGATGACGTCGCCCGACAACCGGGCGTTCCAGTCAAGCTGCGGTTGAGCGGCATCGGCGGTCGCCTGTGCGGCCGTCGGCGTCACGGTCTTGGTTTCTTTCGCGGCACAGCCGGCCGCAAGCAACGCAATTGCCGCAAGCATCGTCATCGATTTCATGGTCGGGCAATCCAGTCAGCAAAACGACAGCCGCCAATGTAACGCGCATGCCGTGCAAACGGTACCAGCGCTACCGATCAAGTTGGGACCGACACAATCAGTTGCCGTTCAATTCATCGCGATTTCGACGGGAACACTGCAACGCACCGCCCTTTTTCTTTAGGGCCGCTATTGAACTCACTTCGGGAAACCGCAATCATTAACGACCTCGTCGATCGCTGGGAGGGAATTCCGATGAGCCACGATCATGATCACGGCAGCTCCATGTCCGATACGGCCCTGCGGGTGAAAGCCCTGGAATCGCTTCTTTCCGAGAAGGGTTTGGTCGACACCGAGGCAATGGACGAGCTGGTTGAGACCTACGAGCACAAGGTCGGACCGCGCAACGGCGCGGAGGTCGTCGCAAAGGCCTGGACCGATCCGGCCTACAAGGATCGCCTGCTTGGCGACGCCACCGCGGCGATAGCCGAGCTCGGCTATTCCGGCGTGCAGGGAGAGGACATGGTCGTCGTGGAAAACACCCCCGACGTCCACAACATCGTCGTCTGCACGCTGTGCTCCTGCTACCCGTGGCCGACGCTCGGCCTGCCGCCGGTCTGGTACAAAAGCGCGCCGTACCGGTCGCGGGTGGTGCGCGACCCGCGCGGCGTCCTGGAAGAGTTCGGCGTTAGTTTGCCGGCGGGTAAACAGGTCCGCGTCTGGGACAGCAACGCAGAGCTGCGGTACCTGGTGTTGCCGGAACGCCCGGCCGGCACGGAAGACATGTCCGAGGAAGAGCTGGCCGGCCTTGTGACGCGCGATTCCATGATCGGGACGGCAGTCGTCGAGAGACCGGCAGGCTGATCCGAAACGGACCGACGCCAGAAGTTTAAGGGGAGGACGACAATGAACGGCATCCATGATCTCGGCGGCATGGACGGCTTGGGCCCCGTTATACGCGAGGACAATGAGCCGGTGTTTCACGAAGAGTGGGAACGCCGCATGTTCGCGCTGTTCATCTCGGCGTTCGCGGGCGGGCATTTCAATGTCGACATGTTCCGCCACGCGATCGAAAAGATGGACCCGGTCCACTACCTGGAATCCAGTTACTACGAACACTGGCTGGCGGCGATCGAAGATATCCTGATCGCCGACGGTTCGATCACAAAAGCCGAACTGGAGGCCAGAATGGCAGATCTGGCGAAGGAGGCAGCATAATGCCGCTGACCAAGGACATGGTGCCCGGTTTGGTCGCAACCGGCGCGTCGGCCCGTGTCGACGCGGACGTGGCGCCCAAGGTCAAACCCGGCGACACGATATCGGTGCGCAACATCAACCCCGTCGGACACACCCGCCTGCCGCGCTACATTCGCGGCAAGAAAGGAACCGTCGATCGCGATCACGGTGTGTTTGTCTGGCCGGACACGGCAGCTCACGGGCAAGGAGAAACGCCGCAACGGGTCTATAGCGTCTATTTCACCGCCCAGGAATTGTGGGGCTCGGACTACCCCGACAACGATCGTCTCTACATCGATCTTTGGGACAATTATATCGACCCGGCCTAAGCGCCGGACCGGCTGCTTAAGGCCGGCAAGCAGCGGAGAACATCATGGCACGGGTTCGCGACATCGAGCTTGACGAGGTACCGGAAGACGTCCGGCCGGTATACGAACGCTTCGCCCGGGAGTACGGACCGTTCCTCAATCAGGTACGCGTCTTTGCGCACCGGCCCGTCGCGGTGAAGCACCTTATGGGCTTGTTGCTGGACCTCGCGGACGAGGCCGTGCTGTCGAAACGGTATCTCGAGATCGCCCTCGTCGCGGTATCCAAAATCAACGAATGCACCTATTGCGTCGCCCACCACACGCCGCGCCTCGTCGAGTTGGGTCTGGCGCCGGAAACCGTCGCCAACATTCTCGAAGAGGACTGCCCAGGTTTGGACGACGTCGACCGCCTGGTGCGCGACTATGCAGTGCAGGTCACCAACAACCCGCAATATATGCGCGACGCCATCTTCGAACGCTTAAGGCAGCACTTTACCGAGGAACAGATCGTCGAACTGACCCTTCGCACCGCGCTTTGCGGCTTCTTCAACCGCTTCAACGACGCCATGCAGATCGGCATGGAAGACGGCGCGGTGGCCGATATGCTGGCGGCTACGGGGTCGGGCGAAGGGCTGAAAGAGTCCGCGCCAGCGACCGCTGCTGGAGACTAGGCCGTATACCCATAAAAGGCGACGTCCGGTTTACGAGGCAGACCGGGCATCCGCTCCAACTGCGCAGACTTCCAGGATTAGCCAGAAGCGGCCCTTGGGGTAAATCCCGCTATCGGCCCAGAGCTGCCGTTCCTCCGTCTCCGACCGAATGTCCGCATCGCGCTCACCCGGACTGCTCAGGCTCTTCGGCGCGGATCCGGGAGCTGCTCTTCGATACGGCTGGCGCCGACCGGCAGAAGGATGTGCGAAACAATGGATCTCAGCCCCAACCGCAGGAGCGAACGCTCACCTGTTCCTCAGAGAACGGCATGAATGATTACATGAATAATTTGCGCTTGCTTTTGTAAAAATCTTCGATATAGATACAGAAAACCGATGAGGATTGAGCGTGTCGTTCCCCAACCAAACCACCGTGCGCCCCATATTGGACGAAATACGCGATCAGATGGTCTCGGCCATTCTTCAGGCTTGGGACGACTGGATGGCTAGCGATTACATTGGCGTCTGGCGGTGTAAACGCAGTCGCGCCAATTTCGTGTGGGAACAGATTATCGATCGTGCGCAAGCCACACTGATGGACCACGATGCTGTCCACGTGATCGACGGCAACGAGACAATGAAGTTCCTCGTTCGGGATACGGTGTTGTTTCGGTTTAAGAAGGCGGACGAGACGGGCCGCTCCTCAAATGTCGCAACGCAACTGGCGCTCGCGTTCCACGACCATGAACAGGATTTGCTCGGCCTGCCGGAGGAACAGCGCGTTGAGGTCGTCTACAAACTGAATCGGCTGGAGACGCAGATCGTGGACATTTGCGTCGTCGCTCGCGATGGCGATCGGATCGCCTGGGAGTACAGCCTTCTGGATGCGGGCGAGGCTGCGGTTCCGCTGCCGATGCCCGAGCCGAAACCCGAGCGTGCTGCTGCGGCGATCGTCAAGCTCAAGGGCGCCACGGACGACCATAAGAAGCGTCAAGACTGATGCCTGCCGGTTTCAACCAGGATCTGCTGCGGATAGCGCGGCAGGCGCGGGGGTGGAGTCAGACAGAGCTTTCGACGCGCTCAAGGGTGTCACAGGCCAATCTGTCGAAGCTCGAGAACGGGCTGATCGGCCCGACCGAAGACGTGCTAAAAAGCGTCAGCGAAGCCTTGGGTTTCCCCGTCGATTTTTTCTTCCAGAGCGACCATGTCATCGGCCTGCCAATGAGCGTCCAGTACCGGAAGCGGGCGAGCGTCGGCCAGAAGGCGATTGAGCGTCTTGAAGCCGAACTAAACATCAGGATCCTGCACATCCGACGGCTGCTTGATGCTGCCGAACTGGAGCCAGAATTGTCCTTGCCGCGTCTTGATGTCGACGAGTACGGCGGCGGCCCGGAGCGTATCGCCGATCTCATCAGGCGCACCTGGCTCGTGCCGTCGGGACCGATCCGCGAGCTTGTGGCATGGGTGGAACGAGCCGGGTGCATCGTTGTCCATTGCGACTTCGCCGCGCTCAAGGTCGATGGCTTCACGGTTCAGGTACCGGACATGCCGCCGTGCATCTTTCTGAACCGCAACATGCCGGCTGATCGGCAGCGATTCAGTCTCGCGCACGAGCTCGGGCATGTCGTGATGCACCAGGTTCCGTCACCCGAAATGGAAGACGAGGCGAACGAGTTCGCGTCGGCGTTGCTGATGCCGGCACGAGGAATTCGCCCCCATCTTTCGGGGCGGCGTCTCACGATCCAGAGGCTCGCCGCCTTGAAGCCGGTCTGGCGCGTGTCCATGGCAGCGCTTCTCTATCGGGCCAAAGAAATCGGTGCGGTTACCGAAAACCAGAGCCAATACCTTTGGCGGCAGATGAGCGCGATGGGCTACCGCAGAACGGAGCCACCCGAACTCGATCTCAAGGTAGAGATGCCTAGGGTACTGCCGGAGATCGTGCGGCTGCATTTGGAAGATCTTGGGTATGGCTTGTCGGATCTCGCCGAGGCGCTCCGTTCGAGTGAAGAAGATGTGCGGGCCTTACATCCGCTACCATCTACCTCCCCGCACCTACGCCTTGTGAAGTAGCGTCGGCCGACGATGCCGGAGTACGATTTTCATCAGCTCTCACCTCACGACCTCGAGGTGCTGACCCGTGACCTCCTGCAGGCTCAATACGGTGTTCAGATCGAGAGTTTCAAGACGGGAAAAGATGGCGGGATCGACCTCCGCTACGCATCGGGGCCGGCCGAGACAATCGTGCAGGTAAAGCACTATCTGCGGACTGGGCTTGCTGGCCTGCTGCGTGATTTGAAGACCGAAGCTGCCAAAGTTCGCCGGTTAGCCCCCAGCCGCTACTTGCTGGTCACCTCTGTTCCCCTATCGCCGCTCAACAAGGATGAGATCGTTCGGACTATCGGACCAGATCTTCTGCAACTGGCCGATGTCGTCGGGCCTGATGACCTCAACAACTTGCTGGACCAGCACCCGGAAGTCGAGGGCCGCCACTACAAACTCTGGCTGGCGAGCCGTGGGGTTCTTGACCGGGTAATCAACAATGCAGCCGTTACCCGGAGCGAGTTCAAGGTGCGGCAGGTCTATGAACAGGCCAAGCGCTACGTGTTAAGCGACGCTTACCCAAAGGCGCTAGATATGCTCGCCGAGGAGCGGGTGGTCATCATCTCGGGTGCGCCAGGGGTCGGCAAAACGACGCTGGCCGATCTGATCCTCTATTCGCATCTTGAGCAGGGCTATCAGGCCGTCCTCATCCAGCGCGATGTCGAAGAGGCTGAGAAGCTGTTCCAGCACGGTTTACGGCAAATCTTCTACTTCGACGATTTCATGGGGGCAACGTTTGCTGGCGACCACGCTGGCAGCGGACCCAGCCTCAGCGACCGCGCGCTGCTCAACTTCATCGCCATGGTCAGGGCAACCCCGGACGCCCGACTTGTGCTAACCACCCGCGAGCACGTCTATGCCCAGGCGCTCGGACGATCCGAACGTCTGCGCCATGCAGACTTGAATGACGTGCGGATCTTGCTCGGCATGCCAAGCTACAGCGTGATGCAGCGTGCGCGCATACTATACAATCACTTGTATTTCAGCGATTTGCCCGACGCCTATCGCGACGAACTGCTCCGTGACGATTTTTACATGCGCATCGTCAAGCACGAGAAGTTCAACCCCCGCTTGATCGAGTGGCTGTCGTCCTATCGCCTGCTGAAGAATGTGCCGTTGGAACGGTATCGGAGTTTCATCGACGATCTCTTGCAGGATCCGTCCGAGATTTGGCGGCACGCCTATGAGCAGGAGATTTCAGAGTCCGGTCGTTCTGTTCTGCTCGCATTGCGATCGCTGGGCGGGAAGTGCGGCGGTAGTGCGCTCGAAAGCGCGTTCAGGGATCTGCACGTCTATCGGGCGAAGCGGTACAACTTCTCCATACGGTCGGACGATCTACGGACTGGTATCCGCGAAGTCGTCAACAGCTTCATCAAGCCTTGGGGAGCTCAAGGCTTCGAGGTCATCGATCCTTCTGTCCTCGATCTTCTCAATGGAATATTGAGGAGCACGCCTGATAACGCCGTAGATATATTGGCGAGCGCGGCTACGTTCGATCAGATCGAGCAGGTATGGAGGCTAGCGAAATCCAACCAGAGCGGTGCTATTATGACCGCGCTAAGGCGTGAGGCCGAACTAATTGCCCCGTCAATCGCGCGCCAGGCAAAAACAGAGCGACGCAGGGCGCTTGACGGCGGTGGCGTAGGCTATTTCGGGCTCACCTTTGAGCGCCGGCTCACAATCATCGTGGAAATGGCGCAGCGGCTCCGAGTTCCCGAGATCGCAGGACTGATCGCACCGGTCTACGCACGCTTGATTGAAGAATGGCAGTCGGAACGACCCCAAATTAATGACGCGGTTGAATTGATCCGCGCAATCGACGCAATGCCAGCTTCGATTGCCGACGGGATGGATGCTCTGCGCGAAGCTGTGCTGGACGCCACCCTATTAGAAGCGCGAACGGGTTGCCGTTCCGACGAACTGCGCGAACTATTGGCTGTGTTCGACACGCAAGAGGCGGGACGCGAGTTCGCGATCGCGCGGGAGAGCTTCGCGAAGTACCAGAATGACTACTTCGCGGACGAGCTTAGGGAGTGCCGGTCACACGATGAGTTTTCTGGCTTAATTGAAGATTTGGAGCTGTTCCGTGATCAGCTCGGCGTAGACGTCGATAGGATGATCCAACAGGTCGACGAGGCTAATGCCGAATTCCAGGAGCAAGAGGACCAGTATGCTGATCACATGCAGGACGAATGGAAGGAACGATTCCGACAAGAGCGCGACAGCAATCGCAGTATTTCGGACATGTTCGGATCTTTGAGTGGCGACCGCTCATAGCAAAAAGGGAACTTGAGTAGGGCGTGCAATTCAGCGTCACGTTTTGCTCGAACGGCTCATTCTCAACTTGGCTATGTAGTGACGGTTCCGGACCTGAACGGGACATTGGTCTTTGCCGCAGCGAACTTCCGCTTTCCGCCCTTACCGCCGTTGAATCGGATGCACCCAATGACCGCGTAGGGTCATCTTGGGATTGTCGGCCCGCGGAGCGCGGTGTCTGATTCCGGCGGCGAGGCAGACGTTGAACAAGGGCCATTCGGCATGATTCAAGCGCCCAAAAGGAGCAACCCGCATGCGATTAGTCCTCGTCGGGGGTACCTGTGAATTCCTCTACTTTTCCAAGAAAGTCGTCAATTGAGACAGGCTTTGGCAGGTAGCCGTCGAAACCGGCGTCGATCATTCTCTCCTCGTCACCGCGCATGGCGAAGGCGGTCACGGCCACGACGGGGATTCCTTTCAGCCGGTGGTCGCTGCGTATTTCAACGACCGCGTCGACGCCCGAAACCCGACCGTCCAGTTTCACGTCCATCAGAATGAGATCGGGTCGGTGCTCTTTGGCCATGGAAAGGGCATCGCTGCCGTTTGCGGCGCAATAGGTCTGGAAGCCGTGCACCTCCAGAAGGTCGCGAAACATCTTACGTGTGTCGAAGTTATCTTCGACGATGAGCACCGATTTCTGCACTTGATACTCCGACCGCCTGGCCCGAGAGTTCAACGCATTCCTTAGCTTATTCGTAACCTATGTTAATAGGGTCTGGTAAACAGAAAATTAATCTCAAATAAGGCCGAATATCCGTAATTGATTATTAACCATATTTTTACTCAACCTATCTGCAATACACTGGTTGCTTTTCACGGCGCCGCCAGGCGTTTTGCGAAAAGGGCTCATTCAAGGGTTCCGGGATCCGAGAAACGGTTCGTCCCCGGTTTCCTGAAATTGCTTAGCGTGACGGACAGGGGTTTTCGAACGAACATGAGGCTCGATTTCCACGCTATCGGCGCGAGATTTCGCCAAGCCGCCGACCCTATTCGGGAAATAGTGCTAAGAAAGACAAGCGGCCGGCTGTTCGCGCAACAGGATCGGCAGGTCGACTGGCCGACCCTGCAGTTCCGGGTCGCGGAATCGATTGAAACCTTTCTCGAGTACTCCGGCAGCAGGGAGTTGTTCACGGGAGACTGGCATGTCGTCATCGACCGGGAACACGATGTGACCCTCACGCGGGAGCCGGGCTTCCACAGCGATCAGATCTTCGTCGCCAAGGTCGGCAAGCCGAACAATCTCAGCGCCATAAAACGGCTAATGGACATCGAGGGTCCGCATCGGCGCAGCATCGTCGATGCGATTTCGACCGAGATCGTGTCTCGCGCCAAGCTTCTGCACGCCGCGTGACCGGCCGGTCCACGCCCGCTTGGATATTTGTTCTAACAGGCTGCTGAAAAAGTCGTCGTTTTGTGGCCTGGATGCTTCGAGACGGCGCTTCGCGCCTCCTCAGCATGAGGGCTAGCCTATTGAAAACACGACGACCTCATCCTGAGGAAGCCCGCAGGGCCGTCTCGAAGGATGGGCAAACGTTCACCCGCCTTTTTCAGCAGCCCTCTAGAGCATCATCCGATCAAACGGGATCGCTTCGACGATCCGCTTGATCGGATAAAGATGCTCTAACTCTTTAAGATGTAGAGCAATTTCATCCGAACGGATTGAACCCCTCGGTTCAATCCGTTCGGATATTGCTCTAGCGCCCGCCCGTTATAGATACGGCGCAAAAAGCCGCGCGATGCCGTCACGCACCTTTACCGGCAGGCTTCGGTCTTTCAGTTCTTCCAGCGTCAGCGGGCGCGCGTTGGCCAGTTTTCCCGAAACCAGGCGCTGCAACCGTTCGGCCAGCTTCGGATCGTAACATTCCACATTGAATTCGAAGTTGAGGCGCAGGCTGCGCGGGTCCCAGTTCGCCGATCCGAACAGCGACCAGGTATCGTCGACCAGCATCAATTTCGAATGATCGAACGGCGCCGGCGACATCCAGATGCGGCAGCCTGCCAGCAGTATTTCGTCGACCTGCGCCGCGGCCGCCCATTTGATGAAAACCAGATTGTTGGCGTCCGGCAGAACGATGTCGACCTGCAGGCCGCGCATGGCCGCCAGCATCAGGGCGGTCGCCAGGGTTTCACCCGGCAGAAAGTAGGGCGTGACGATGACAATGGATTTTCTGGCTTCGGTCACGGCGCCGAGCATGGTCCATCGCAGCCGATCGAACTCCAGGTCCGGCCCGTCCACCACGCCGCGCGCAACGACGTCGCCGGCGCGGCCGAGTCTCGGGAACCAGGCGTCGCCGGTCAGGATTTCGTCGGTCGTGAAAGCCCATTCCTCGGCGAACGTCTCGGCCAGTTGGGCCACCACCGGCCCGTCCAGGCGAAAGTGGATGTCCTTGATCGGCGCGTCGCTGACCAGGCTGAGATATTCCTCGCGAATATTCATGCTCCCGGTGAACCCGATATGGCCATCCACCACCATGATTTTTCGATGGTTGCGCAGGTTCAAATACGGCATGCGCCAGGGCACGAAAGAGTGCAGGAACCGCGCGACCGGCACGCCGCGCTTCCGCAGTCGGGAGACCGCCGACGGGATCGAGTAAAGCGACCCCAACCCGTCGATCAGGACGCGCACCTCGACACCCCTGTCGACGGCGGCCCCAAGGGCGTCGATGAAGAGCTTGCCGGCCCTGTCGTTGTTGAAAATATAGCTGCAGAGTCCAATCGAGTGACGCGCGCCGTCGATCGCATCGATCATCGCGGCATATGCGTCGTCGCCGTTGAACAGTGGGGCAATCGCATTACCCGATGTCAGCGGGGTCGGCGTGACCTTGTCGATCAGGTTGGACAGATAGCTCAATTGCCCGACCGTTTCCGGCAGCGGCTCCGCCCCACTGTCGTGCCCGATCTGGATCTGGCCGGCCGCGTCGGACGGCCGTTCGCGGTCGTGACGCAAACGGTCGGCCCGGCGCCTGATCCGGTTGACGCCCAGCATCATATAGAGAACGGCGCCGAGAACCGGAGACAGCCAGATCAGACCGACCCAGCCGACAGCCGCCCGTTCGTCCCGCTTGTCCAGGATCACCCGAACCGTCAGCACCGCCGACAGAGCCACGACCAGGGCACCGAACAGCTGTGGCCAGAAGTCTCTGACGATCTCTATCATGATCCGTCTTGGTGGGTTCTGGGTGGGTGAATCGGCGCCTTCGGAGCCAACATCCCAGCAAACTACCGTAATCGGACCCTACGGGGGAAGCGAAGGCGGCGCACCCTGAGCAATTCCGTCAACGCTCTCTATTTGTTTACACAATTGAGGTACTGAAATTGCTATCAACACCGGCTAGTCGTGCCTCAACTTCGGGTTTCCCAGCGGCGTAACACATGCTCAAAATACCGGACCAGAGTTTCAACATCGCCACATACAATGTGCATAGTTGTATCGGCACCGATCGCCGGTTCTCGCCGGACCGGATCGCCGAGGTGATCGAGAGCCTGGACGCCGACGTCATCGGCCTTCAGGAGGTCGGCTGGCACCTGCGCGGCCGCCGCGACTTCGACCAGTTCGAATTCCTCCGGGATCGCACCGGCTACGACGTTCATGCCGGGGTGACCAAGAATCACAGCAAGGCGCATTTCGGCAATGCGATCCTCACCAAATGGCCGGTTCGCGATGTGCGCCAGTTGGACCTATCGGTGCCTTACCGCGCGCGGCGCGGCGCAATCGACATCGATGTGGAGATCCAGGGCATTCCGGTCCGAGTGATCAACGCTCATCTGGGCCTCGACCCCAGGGAGCGCCAGATTCAATTCTCCCGAATCTGTCAGGCAGTCGAGCAGGATAACGACCGGCCGATGCTGCTGATGGGGGACTTCAACGAATGGCGGATGAAAATCCCGCCGCTGCGTCAGGTCGAGCGGTTCTTTCCGAACGCGCTGGCGCCGAAGACGTTCCATACCCGCAAGCCCCTACTCCGTTTCGACCGCATATATGCGACAAACGACCTGCATCTTGGCGATCACGCCGTCGTGCGGACGGATCTGACGAAACGGGCCTCGGACCATTTACCGGTGCGCTGCACCGTGTCCCGCTTCGCGCAATAGGCTGTTTCGGCCGCCACGGGGCCGGCCATTCATTTCCAGACACCCCCGCCATCGCCAACGCATAGCCAAACCGTTCGCCCAGCCCTGGCGGTGCGGAGCCGCCTGCGCTAGCGTTCCTCGCAAGCAGCCGAAGAACGCACAGCGAGGCAACCATGATCGATCTGTACTATTGGCCGACACCGAACGGTCACAAAGTGACCATGTTCCTGGAAGAGACCGGGGACGATTACCGGATCCTACCGGTCAATATCGGCGCCGGAGACCAGTTCGAGCCAGATTTCCTGAGGATCGCGCCGAACAACCGCATGCCGGCGATCGTCGACCACGCACCGGCGGGCGGCGGCGAACCGGTCTCGGTCTTCGAATCCGGCGCGATATTGCTTTACCTGGCCGAAAAGACGGGGCGCTTCATTCCTTCCGACATATACGGCCGCGCCGACGTGCTGCAATGGCTGTTCTGGCAGATGGGCGGCCTCGGACCCATGGCCGGACAGAACAGCCATTTCCACAATTACGCTCCGGAGCCGATGCCCTATGCGATCGACCGCTATGTGAACGAAGTCAACCGTCTGTATGGCGTGATGGACAAGCGGCTCGCGGACCGTGACTTCCTGGCCGGCGACTATTCGATCGCCGACATGGCGAGCTATCCGTGGGTGGTGCCGCACGAACGGCAAAAACAGAACATCGAGGATTTTCCCAACCTTAAACGATGGCTCGACGCCATCGCCGCCAGGCCTGCAACGATCGCCGCCTACGAGAAAGGCAAACCGATCAGCGAAGCCAACAAGGTCGATCCGGCGGAAGCCAGGAAAGTCCTGTTCGGCCAAACAGCGGAAACCATCCGTCGTTGATCGATTGCCCGACATGTCACTAACGGTCAGCAATAAAGATGCCCGGCGGCTGTTCCTGCATCTGCAGGGACTGTCGCGTCCGCCGCGGCAAAAACTGACGCCCGCTGCGCTGCTCGACTTGATCGAACAGTTGGGGTTCGTCCAGGTCGATAGCATCAGCACCGTGGAACGCGCTCATCACATGATTCTGTTCTCGCGGAATCAGACCTACCGGCGCGAGCATCTGACGCGACTGATCGAGCGGGACGCCGAGTTGTTCGAGCATTGGACCCACGACGCCTCGATCATCCCGTCCCGCTTCTATCCGTACTGGAAGCCGCGTTTCGAGAAGGCACGGCAGCGTCTGCTGGATCGGTGGCAGGAACGGCGCGGGCCGGACTTCGACGCCGCTTTGGAGACCATTCGCAGCCACATACGCGACAACGGCCCGGCAATGGCCCGCCATTTCGCCGACGGCAACGGCAAAAAGGGTTCGTCAGGCTGGTGGGAATGGCATCCGGCCAAGACGGCGCTGGAGTATCTCTGGCGCACCGGCGAGTTGGTCGTCGCCAAGCGGGAAGGCTTCCAAAAGGTCTACGACTTCGCGGACCGGGTGCTGCAAGATTGCCATCGCGCACCGGAAGTGTCCTACGACGAGTTCGTCGACTGGAAATGCTCGGCCGCGCTGGACCGTCTGGGCATCGCGACGCCGGGCGAACTGGCGGCGTTCTGGGAGTCGGTCTCCCCGGCCGAAGCGTCGGACTGGTGCGAACGGCAGAAGTCCGACAACCTGGTTACCGTCACGGTGGAAACCGCCGACGGCTCCAAACCTCGAAAGAGCTACGCGCGCCCGGAAGTCGCGGATCGGATTGCCGACAGTCCGGAACCGCCGAATCGCGTTCGCGTCCTCAGTCCGTTCGACCCGGTGCTGCGCGACCGCAAGCGCGCCCAGCGCCTGTTCGACTTCGACTATCGGATCGAGATTTTCGTGCCCGAGGCGAAACGCAAATACGGCTACTACGTCTTTCCGATCATGCAACGCGACCGCTTCATCGGACGGATCGACATGAAGCATTGGCGCGACAAGGACGCGTTGGTTGTGAAAGGTCTTTGGATGGAGCCCCGCTGCAAACTGACCAAAGGCCGCCGATGCGACCTGGACGCGGAGTTGGACAGGCTCCGGAAGTTCGTGGGGGCGGACAAAGTCGCGTTCGAGGACCACTACATCAAATCCCCCGCGTGATTCAGTTTCTGCCTGATAAATAGTCGATAAGATATTGATTTTACTATTATTCAGAATCCTAACCATCAAAGAAGTTAGCAAAAATTGAGGCCTTGCCGTCGTCCGATACCCGCGACAAGGCAGCGAAATCCGGCTCGGTTGCGCCGTCGCGCATCCGACGTAGACTCCTGATGTGAAACAAACAGCCGGAAGACCGGGGCGCGATCCGTTCGGCCCCGCAGCGGCATCATCGCGCGGGGACGAAACGTGGCAGCAAACAAGATAACCGGCCGGTCGGCCTTCCTCTCTCTCCTGAAGGACGAAGGCGTCACCCATCTGTTCGGCAATCCGGGCACCACCGAACTGCCGATCATGGATGCCCTCAAAGAGCACGACGATCTGACCTACGTGCTCGGCCTGCAGGAGTCCGTCGTCGTCGCCATGGCCGATGGCTTCAGCCGGGCCTCCGGCAAACTGACCGCCTGCAACGTCCATGTCGCGCCCGGCCTGGGCAACGCCATGGGCGCGCTTTACAGCGCCAAGTTCACCGGTACGCCGATGATTATCACCGCCGGGCAGCAGGAACAGGGTCATGGCTTGACCGAACCCCTGCTCTACGACCCGCTGGTGCCGATCGCCGCGCCGCTGGTGAAATGGGCAACCGAGGTGACCCGGCTGGAAGACCTGCCGCGCATCGTCCGCCGCGCCGCGAAGGTTGCGACCACACCGCCGACCGGGCCGGTCTTCATCTCCCTGCCCGGCGACATCCTGAATGACGAAGCGGGGATCGATCTTGGCCACCGCACCCGCGTCGATGCGGCAACCCGGCCTTCGGACAGCGCCCTGGATGCGCTCGCCGCGCGTCTCCTCGCCGCCAAAAACCCCGTCATCATCGCCGGCGACGAAGTCGTGTCTTCAAACGCCTTCGCGGAAGTCGGCCGCCTTGCCGAGGCGCTTGGCGCACCGGCCTACCAGCAGACCGTGCCGTACGGCGCGCATTTCCCGTCCGAGCACCCCGCTTTCATGGGCGGGCTGTCGCGCGACCAGAAACAGGTACGCTCGACCCTGGAAGCTTACGATCTGCTGTTGGTTCTCGGCGCCGACGTCCTGCGCATGTCCGTCTGGAGCGAGACCGACCCGCTGCCATCGGACCTGCCCATCGTGCAGCTTGGTCTCAGGGACTGGGAAATGGGCAAGAACTATCCGACCGAAATGGCAATCCGGAGCGATCTTCGGGAAACCATCGACGCGCTGATCCCTGCCCTGGAAGCGCAAGGCGGCGCATCGCACGCCGCACTGGCGCACGCGCGCCTGGCTGCCGTCGAAAGCAGGAACTGGACGGCGCAACGCGCGGCGAAACGCCAACAGGCGGAAACCCTCTCCGGCGCCGAACCGATTGCCGGCGATTGGCTGATGGCACAGATCGTCGATACCCTGCCTGCCGACGCCGTCGTGGTGAACGAGGGCCTGACCACCGCGGGCAAATTGCTGGATTTCCTGCCTTACCGCGACCGATACGGCTACCACGCGCTGGCGAGCGGCGGGATCGGCTGGGCCATCGCCGCATCCGTCGGTATCCAGCTCGCCCAGCCGGAACGGCCGGTGGTGTCGGTCATCGGCGACGGCAGCGCCATGTACTCGATCCAGGCGCTGTGGACCGCGGCGCATCTGAACCTGCCGATCACCTATGTGATCGCCAACAACAAGGGCTACCGGATCCTGAAGCAGCGATTGCTCGCCTTCCACGGCAACGACAATTTCGTCGGCATGGATTTCCTGGAGCCCGAGATCGACTTCGTCGGCCTCGCCGGTTCTCTCGGCCTTGCCGCGGAGCGCATCGTTTCGCCACATGCGATCAAGCCGGCCCTGGACGCAGCGATCCAGAGCCGCCGGCCGACGTTGCTGGAGGTGATGGTCGACCGAACCGTTTGAGCGCGCGTCGGTTCAATCGCCCAAAACGACTCCTTCGCGGCGCGGGTCCGCCCCGCCGGTCAGCCGCCCGGGCTCGATGACGATGCCGTGCAGGCCGCTGTTCATGTCCCGCACCTGCACTTCGTGCCCCATGCTTTCCAGCGGCCCGGCATAGGCCTCTGCCTCGGTGCCTTTCTCCAGGTCGGTCGCACCGTTCCGATTGGCGACATGTCCCGACGAGATGGCGTCCTGGATATCCATCTTCCAGTCGAGAACCCCGACAATCGTCTGTGCGACATAGTTGATGATCCGGCTGCCGCCCGGCGAGCCGATCAGCAGAAACGGTTCGCCGTCCGGGCCGAACACGACGGTCGGCGCCATGGAGCTGCGCGGCCGCTTGCCGCCTTCGACCCGGTTGGCGACCGGCCGGCCGTCCACTTCCGGCGCGCGCGAGAAATCGGTCAGTTCGTTGTTCAGCAGAAAGCCGCGCACCATGACGCGGCTGCCGAAGCCGGTCTCGATGCTGGTCGTCATCGATACCGCGTTGCCGTAGCGGTCGCGGATGACGACATGACTGGTGCCCGGCCGGTCTCGGCTGCCGTCCGGCGATCGAAGCACCGCGTCCTTCCAGGGCGGGTTACCGGGCTTGGCCTTTTCCATCGCGTCGTCCCGCCCGATCGCCTGCGCGCGAAGCGTCAGGTAGGCCGGATCGAGCAGGCCTTCCGTCGGCATGCGGACGAAATCGCTATCCGCCATGTAGAGGGCGCGGTCCGCGAAGGCCAGCTTTCCGGCCTCGGCCAGCAGATGCGCGGCGTCCGGCCCCGGCCCAATTCCCGGCAGATCGAAGTGGCCCAGGATGCCAAGCATCTGCCCGACGGTCAGGCCGCCCGACGACGGCGGCCCCATGCCGCAGACACGGTAGACCCGATAGGTCAGACAGACGGGATCACGTTCCTCGATGCGGTAGTCGGCCAGATCCTGCAGCGTCATGACGCCCGGGTTGTCCGATGTCGCGCGAACCGCCGCGACGATGTCGGCGGCGATCTCGCCTTCGTAGAAAACGTCGGCGCCGCCCTCCGCAATCGCCCGCAATGTTTCCGCGAACGCGGGGTTCTTCAAAAGGTCGCCCGCCCGGCGCGGCGATCCGTCCGCATCGAAAAAATACGCCCTTGCCGCCGGATATTTGTCCAGGCTCCAGACCTTCGCCCGCGCGACGGAGTTGGCCATGCGCGGCGTTATCTCGAACCCTTGTTCCGCCAGCGTGATCGCGGGCTGGAAAAGATCCGCCCACGGCTGTTTGCCGTGCTTGGCATGCACGGCCTCCAGCAGGCGCAGAGTTCCCGGCACACCGACGGAACCGCCGCCGACGACAGCCTCCCAGAATCCCTTCGGCGATCCGTTCTCCTTCAGGAAATGCGACGGCGTCGCCGCGGTCGGCGCCGTTTCCCGACCGTCATAGGTTTCGAGCCGCCGTTCCGCCGCGTTCCAATACAGAAGAAACGTGCCGCCGCCGATGCCGGATGATTGCGGCTCGACCAGGTTGAGCACCAGTTGCACCGTCACAGCCGCGTCGGCGGCGGTGCCGCCCCGCTTGAGGACGTCGTAGCCGGCTTCAGCGGCCAGCGGATGCGCCGCCGCGATCATGAAATCCTTGGCGGTTACCGATGCCTTCTCGGCCCGGCCGTCGCCGCTTTCCGGCTGTGGGTCTTTGGCGTCAAGTGGGGTAACCGCCAGGAGAGAGAAACAAGCCAGCGCGACAAGGCCGCCAGCCAAACGACACGGATTCATCGGAGCACTCCTTTATTGAGCGCTCGCCCCAGCGCTAATGTCTTGCGGCAATTGTCAGCCATAACCGAATGGAAAACAATACTAACCGCCGGCTTCCTTCCGACGCGCGTCCTGCGCCAGCCGGACCAGAAGCGGCCGCATCTCTTCCGCCGCCTGCATCGGCTCATCGAACCAGAGCCGCCGAACATCGTCGCCGAGCACCAGGTCGATCCCCTCCGGATCGAGGCCGGTCATCGACCAGGGACCGGGTGGTCCATCGCAGAAAGCCGTCGCGTACAATTCAACGGCATCGGCGTGGTCGGCATTCATGTGCTCGACGGCGCCGGCCTCGGCCGCCTTCAATCCATCCATGCCGGCCATCTCCGTCAGCACATCGGACGCCGACAGGGCGAACGCCCGGGCGAAACCGCCATTGAGGCTGGCCCGTTCCGGCTCCATGCGCCAGAAACTGAAATCGGCGAAATCGACATATAGGCTCGCCTTCGGATGGCGCGCCAGGTAGCGGCGGCGGACCCCCTCGCGCACGTCGTCCTGTTCGGTCCGGCGCGCCCGGCCGGTCAGGGTGATGCGCGGATGGGCCAGCGGGTCGCCCTTGCCCGGCTCGCCGATCAGGATCGAGCAGCGCTCGTCGCCCGACAGAGCACCCGTATGCGCGGACAAAGTCGATGTCAGAAAGACCGGCGCGCCGTCCATGTCGGTGCAAAGCGCGACCCGGCTCGCCAGCGGATGCCCGCTATCCGGATCCAAGGTCGCCAGGGTGCCGAACCTGGCGGTCCGCACCAGAGTCCGCGCCAACCGCCGGGCCTCGTCATCGACGGGCTGCAGCGGGTCGATCTTTTTCTCGTCAGGTTGGGTCATGGCCTCTCACCGGCTTGCGCTTCTATCCCGCCAGATCCTGGCGACCGCGACCCATGGTAAGCAGTTCCCGCTCCGCGTCGACCATGTAGTCGCGGGTCAGCGGCGCGGCGTCCTGCCGACGCGCCAATTGGACCTGGAAGACGACATGGCCGACATGGCGGAAGGTCATTTCGGACGCGGCGATGTAAAACTCCCACATGCGGGCGAAACGCTCGTCATACAGGTCGACGATGCGGTCCCGGTTGGCCTGAATTCGGTCCCACCACGCCTTCAGCGTTTCGGCGTAGTGCAGGCGCAGGACCTCGACGTCGGTGATGTAGAGCCCGGCTTTCTCCACCTCCGTGGCGATCTCCGATAGCGACGGCGAATAGCCGCCGGGGAAGATGTATTTGCGTATCCACGGATTGGTGCCGCCCGGCCCGTCCGCCCGGCCGATGGTGTGCAGCAGCATGACGCCGTCGTCGGTCAGCAGCGAGCGGCATTTGTCGAAGAAGGCGCGGTAGTTGGGGCGGCCGACATGCTCGAACATGCCGACCGAGACGACGCGGTCGAAGCGGCCGCCGACGTCGCGATAGTCCGTCAGGCCGAAACGCACGCGATCGGCGACACCCGTCTCGGCCGCCCGCGCGTTGGCGACGGCCAATTGCTCCTCGCTCAACGTAATGCCGGTCACGTCGGCGCCGGACACGCTGTTCAAGTAGAGCCCCATACCGCCCCAGCCGCAGCCGATATCCAGCACCTTGTGGTCGGGTTCCAACAGCAGCTTGGCCGCAATATGGGCCTTCTTGTCGTGCTGCGCCGTCTCCAGATCGACCACGCCGTCCCGGAAATACCCGCAGCTATATTGCCGGTCCCGATCGAGAAACAGATCGTACAGGGCATCGGACAGATCGTAATGATGGGCGACATTGGCTTTCGCGCGGCCGATCAGGTTGCGTTCGCGCAGCCAGACCATCGCCTTGCCGCCGCCCGCGCCGAGCTCGTGCAGGGGATTGTCCGGCTCCCATGCCATATTCAACAGAACCAGATCGACGAAGTCGCGGATATCGTGCTCGCCCTCCACCGTCAGGCGGCCGTCCATGAAGGCCTCGCCCGCTTTCAGACCGGGGTTCGACGCAATCGCCCAGTTCACACCGGCATCGTGCAGGCGAACGGTCATCTCCGGCCCTGCCTCCCCCTGATAGACATGCGGCCGGCCCTTGTGGTCCACAACAGTCAGCCGCCCCTTGCGGACCAGCTTGCGCAATAGCAAAGACAGCGGAAAAATGGCGTCACCTCTCAAGTGTCGAGCGCGCGCCAACATAGTAAAATCTTCGGCGTGCGCCTATAGGCTGCACGCTATGACGGGGGATGACCTATCTAGTCTCTAGTCGGCTGGCCCGCGGTCCGGGCCGTCGCGCCGGCCCAGATCGGCGAGCGCCCGGCTGACGAACCGGCCGGCGATCAGTTCTTGCGGCACGACCGACGGCAGCTGCGGATTGAGCGCGGCGAAGGAAGCGATCTGGCGTTGCCAATGGTCGGGTGTGAGCTCGCCATTGACGGCGAAACCTTCCGATGCGCATTCCTGTGCCCAGATCGCCTCGATTTCGGCGGCCGGCAGCGTTACCGACACATAGTGCTCAAAGGTTTTGACAAAGGCGCCGAAATCGTCGCGCAGCCGACGCGACGCGGCGATGATGCCGCGTGCGAGCTTCGACAGGGTTTGCGGATTGGCCTGCTCGAAGGCTTCGGTGGTCGCCAGGACGCCATGCGGCTGCACCGCCACCAATTGCTTCAGTTCTGCGAAACCCAGAAGCATCTTCAGATCGTTGGCGGAATCTCTTGTTAGCGCCAGCGCTTCCTCGACACGAATGAGCGATACATCGACCTCACCCGCCAATAATTGCGCGATACGCTCCGGCGGCGGCCCGGCCACCCGCCAGTCGATCGCCTGCTCGTCGATGCCGAGCGCGGCCACGATACAACGCGCCATGTGGTGGCTGAGCGCGCCCATGCCGTCCACGGCCCACGACACGCCGCGCAGTTGGTCGACGTGTTCTATATGCGGCTGGACGACCAGGTTTTGCGCCAGCGCCCTTGCCATGGACGCAACGATGCGCAGCTTCTCGCCCTCCGCACGCAATTGCAGCACGGGCCCAAGCCCGCCATAGGCGGCATCGACCTCGCCGGCAAGCACCTTTTTCATGGCCGCAATGCCACCGAGCGCCGGTGTCCATTCGACCGCCAGGCCTTCGTCTTCCCAACAGCCCAAATGGGTCGCCGCCGCGCAGGCGAGATCGTCAACGCCGAACGTGGGGCCGGAACCGGCGGCGAGGCGAATGGATTGGGGAAGGCTCATATCAGATCCAGTCAGCGTTTACCGGCGCGGGTCCGGTATCGGTTTCGGGGCAGGCGCAGAGCGCACCGGCCGCGTCTCATTCGATGCGCGCCGCATCACGCAGCGAAGCGATCATCGAGGATCGCAGCACATAGGCATGATGGGCTTCGGGGTCGGAGACGGTCCGGCGCAACTCGTCGTGGAAGGCGCGCCGCTGTTCCGGATCCTTCTCTCCCATCATGCGCCGGTTGCGGATCGATTGCTGCTGCACGGTGTCCAGGCAGACCTGGCGGCGCTGGCGCTCGTAGACGCCGAGCAGGGCGTCCGCCGGCTCGCCGGCCCAGATCCGCGCGAGCCTGTCGACCAGATTGACCGCGTCATGAATGCCGCCGTTCAGGCCCATGCCACCGAGCGGGTTGTTGAGATGGGCAGCATCGCCGGCAAGGATAGCCCGGCCCGCGACGTAGCGGTCAGCCACGCGCTGCTGCACCCGATAAGCGGTCGCGTGGGCGATTTCATAGACGCCGTCCTGCGGGCAAAGCGCCTGAATACGCGCGTCCATATTGGCCGGATCGTACATCTCGGCTTCCGGCTGGTCGGGATCGTTGGGCAGCAGCACGCGCCACAATGTCGGCGTGCGCAGCAGCACGACCCACTCATCCGGATCGGTGATGTAGGCGATATTGGCCAGATCCGATATCGCTTCGTCGAACCGAAACGGCGTCGACATGGACAGGAACAGTTCCGGGATCGTGGTGCCCTCAAGCGTCAGACCGAAGGACCTGCGCACGATGCTGCCGGCGCCGTCGGCGCCGACGACATAGCGGCCGCGAAAGTCTTCCCGCGTGCCGTCGGAACGTTGAATCGTAACCACCGCGCCGTCATCGTCCTGGGCAACCGCCACGGCCTCGGCGTCGAACACCAGATCGATAGCGTCGTTGTCGGCGGCGCGCCGGCGCAGCGCCTCGGACAGTTTCCACTGCTCGCATTGCAGCCGGTAGGGGTGGCCGGTTTCATCTTTCAACAATCCCAGGTCGAAAGTCGCGACCTCGCCTTCCTGGCGGTCGCGGAACTGCCAGGTCGGGCAGATAAGACCGCGCTCGATCAATTCGCCGGTCACGCGGATCTCGTCGAGCATGTCCAGGGTCGGCGGATGAAAGGTGGAGGCGCGCAAATCCTTCGGAATGTCCGGCGACTGTTCAAGCACGGTCGAGGCAATGCCACGCTCTGCAAGAAACGCGGACAGAACCAGCCCGACCGGGCCGCCGCCGACGATGACCACGCGATCAAAGGCCTTTTCCATTCCGTTCAATTCCATTCGTACAATTGATATGCGTTGGTCATGCCGGGCGCTTGCGGCGTCAAAGGATCGCCGGTTCGCCGGCGGCCGGCGAGCGTGCCGCCTGCGCCGCTTGTGCCGGCGGCAGCGTCTCATCCCAAAGCCGGGCGATGAATCGGGCGCCACTGATCCCGTCGGACTGAGCGGAACAAAGCCAAACGATGCTGCGCCGCATGATCGACGCCGGCAACAGATTGCCGTCGGCGCCGGCGCGGCCTTTCCCGCCGGGAATGAAGTCGGTATCGGAGGCACCGCCCGGCAGATAAACATTGAGGTCGATACCGGTACCGGCGAGGTCCTGCGCCCAGATGCGCGAGGCCGCTTCGAGCGCCGCCTTGCTGGGTCCGTATGGCGAGTAGCCGCGGCGCACCATGGTTTGTGCGCTGGTCGAGATATTGACGATCTTGCCATAGCCACGCTCAAGCATGGGCCGGACGGCAGCGCGGGCAGCACAAAACGCCCCATTGACGTTGGTATCGATAATCCGGCGCCAAGCTTCCGGTTCGGTCTCCCAGAACTTCGTCGGCTCGGTGTTGAAGGTTTCGCTAACGGCGCGCATGCCGAGCCCGGCGTTGTTGACCAGTGCATCGAGTCGACCGAACCGCGCAACCGTTTCGGCGACCATGCGGTCGCAAGCGGCGGGATCAGTCACATCGGCCACCATCGCAGCCGCATCGGCACCTTCCTGCAACGCGGCCCGGACGAGCGTAAGGCTGCGGTCCAGCGCATCACTTTGGCGCGCGCCGGTGACGATGACGCTGGCGCCGGCTTCCACCAGGGCGAGCGCCATTTCGCGCCCCAGGCCGCGCGAGCCACCGGTGACAATGGCAACGCGGCCAGCCAGTGAAATCGGCTCGCCCGTGGATCGCGACGCGTCGGACCGGCTCATCCGTTCAGACCCATATGCGGAAACTGACGCTTGCCACGCGCGATGATGGTCGCCTTTTCCTCTGTGAACATGGCGCGCGAGCCCTTGGCGCCTTCGCGGCCCAACCCTGACATCTTATAGCCGCCGAAACCGGTGCGCAGATCGCGAACGATCGGTGTGTTGACCATCACCGTGCCGGTCCGCAACGCCGAAGACACACGAAGACCGCGTTCCAGCCCCTCGGTCCATACGTAACCGACCAAGCCGAAATCGGAATCATTGGCCTTTGCGATCACCTCGTCTTCCTCATCGAAAATCTGCAGTGTGGCGAAGGGGCCGAAAATCTCCTCGCGGCAGATAGCCAGGTCGTTGTCCGGCGCCAGCATCGCCGTCGGCTCCGCGAAAAAGCCGCGGTTGCTTGCCTGATGCAGCCTGCCGCCAGTCAGCAAGGTGGCGCCCTGCTTCGCGCCGCTTTCGGCGTAGTGCAGCATGCGCTCGCATTGCGCGCCGTTGATCATCGGGCCGATTTCGGTTTCTTCGACCAACGGATCCCCAACCGCCATCCGCCCGGTCCGCTGCGCGAAACGCTCGATGAATTGCTCGGCGACGGCGCGCTGCACGAAAATGCGACTGCCGGCGAGACACATCTGGCCGTTGTTCATGAAGCTGCCCAGCAGCGCGCCGTTCAGCGCGTAGTCGATATCGGCGTCGGCGAAGACGATGCTCGCCGATTTGCCGCCAAGCTCCATCGCCGGCAGTTTGATACCCTCGGCAAGCGCGGCCAGAATCGCCCGGCCGGTCTCGGTACCGCCGGTAAACGACACCATGTCGATCCGGGGATGCGAGACGAGAGCGGCGCCGGTGATGTGGCCCCTGCCGTTGACGAGGTTGAGCACGCCTTCGGGCAGAAGGCCGGAGACCAGCTCGACCAGCCGCGCCACTGTAAGCGGCGTCAGTTCCGACGGCTTGACCACACAGGTATTGCCGAAGGCAAGCGCGCCGGCGATTTTCATCGCCGTCAGCCCAAGCGGCATGTTCCACGGGCCGATGAGGCCGCAAACCCCGATCGGCTCGTGCGTGACCATGGAAAGGATGCCCTGCTCCTGGGTGAAGACGTCGCCGCCCGACTGGTTGATGGTTTCGGCAAAGAACCGGAAGTTATAGGCGGCACGGGGCACATGCATACCGCGCGTCTGGCTCAGCGGGATACCGGTATCGACAGATTCCAGCTCGGCCAGTTCCGCGGCGTTTTCCAGGATGCAATCGTGGATGGCCATCAACGCCGCCTGGCGCTGCGCGGTCGTGGCCGTTCGCCATTGCCCGTTTTCGAAGGCGTTGCGCGCCACGGAGACCGCACGGTCGACCTCAGCGTCATCCGCTTCATGCAGCACGGCGACAACGGCTTCGTTTGCCGGATCTACGATGTCGATCGGCTTACCCGCGGCCGCCACGAACCGACCGCCGATATGGCTGGTGACGGTCTTCGGCTCGTCCTGAAGCCGCCGGCGCAATGACATGGATGAAAGTCCTCCGCAGATTGTCGGGGTCCCGCCGTTCGGAAAGGGCCCCGTATCCCGTCGGCGATGAAGTCAGTATCGCGACAGCAGCGAGCCGAAGCCCTGGATCTTGTCGTCGATGCCGTTCTGGCGCAGCGCCCACCAGTAGGTTGCCGTATTGATGGCGATCACCGGTTTGTCGAGCCAGAACTCGGCGATGCCGGCGACGCGCGCCATGGCCAGGTTGGTGCCGACCTGGATGATGGCCTCCACGGAGGGGTCGTTCAGTTCGATAATGGCATCGCGCAGGGTCTGTTCCGATTCATGGGCGATGAGCATCGGGCTATTGCATTTGAGCCCCTTGATCGCCGCGACCTCGTACCCGCAATCGGTGAAGAAGCGGTGCACCTGCGCGTCGCCGACCGGCATGTAAGGCGTAATCACGGCTATTTTCTTGACGTCGCCGAAGGCTTTGAGGGCGGCCTGACAGGCGTCCGAACCCATGGCGACCTTAACGCCGGCGCGCTCCTCGACCCGTTTTTGCAGTTCGACGGAACCTTCCAAGCCATCCCAAAACGTCTCCGCCGACATGCCCATTACCAGATAATCCGGGCTGCAGGACATCACCGCATCAATCGACTGCATCATGGTTTCGCGAATATTGTTCATCAACGCGTTGAAGTCGTCGTCGCTGTGGACGGGATTGTCCGGAATGACAATGCGCGAGAAATGATTGGTGACGCCGACAGGCCGCATGGCGTCGAATTCCGGCTGCACCGACGTATTGGTCGAAGGAGCGATCACGCCGAACTTTCTGCGATATCCAAGACTGTCCACCATGTCGTTTTTCCTCCGGTTTGGTGCCGCGCCAGATCGCCGCGCCGCTGCCTGATTATCCCCGGCGTCGCCACATGGCGCCATGGGCGCCACGGGCCCCGGCCCATCAGTTTCGGCGCCGGATACCAAAGCGAATGTTTCGCTTGACAGCTTGGGACGATGTTTTCAATCTGTCGGAAAGGTTTGGACAATTCAAGATTTATTTTCTAATTTGTCCAAATAGAAACAGATTGGCGGCCGGCCGAAAAGATCCGGCCGCGGGATTGGGAGAGCGTCGCAACCGCCTCGCCTAATGCGTTGAGGCGAGAGATCATCCGCTGGGGTCAAAGCTCGGCAATCGCCGGTCGGATCGGCAAAGACGGGCCGTCGTTCCTGCGATTTGGCGGAAATGACGGTGCTCACAAGGGAAAACGAACCAGGGAGAATCTTAGAAATGGTGTACAAATCGCTCTTGGCGGCGGCTTTCATGCTGGTCTCGTCGCAAGCCGCAATGGCGGAAGTGGTGGCGCTGGGCTCGACGGCGGCCGGCGGCACCAGCCAGATCGGCCGCGCGCTTTCGGCGGCGGTGTCCGAAGCTTCGCCGCTGCAGATGCGGCCGCAGGAAGTCGCCAATACCGCCGACTACATTCCTCTGGTCAATGCCGGCGAGATCGAGTTTGCCATCGCCAACGTTGTCCAGACGTATTACGCCTACACCGGAACGGGCATGTCGGAAGGCCGGCCCAACGAGAACCTGCGTATGGTAGCGACCTTGATGCCGTTCCGCGCCGGCTTCATCGTTCCCATCGACAGCGACGTCAAGTCGATGGCCGATCTGCGCGGCAAACGCGTGCCGTCGTTCTCGAAAGGCGCACTCGGCCAGCATGCTTTCAATGCCGGTCTGGCCAACGGCGGACTGACGCCGGACGATGTGAGCAGCGTTCCCGTGCCGAACTTCCCGCGCATGTGGGCGAGTTTCGCCGAAGGCACGACCGATGTCACCGTTGTCGTTGTCGGCGCGGCCAGGGCGCAGGAACTCCACGCAACCACGGGCGGCATTCGCTACATCGACCTGGAGAATTCGCCCGAAGCGCTTGCACGGATGCAGGAATGGCTGCCGCAGATGTTTTTGCTGGAAGTAGACGGTTCGGCCAAGGTTGCCGGCATCGAGGAATCGGCACATGTGATGGCGTATTACTACACGCTGTTCGCCTCCAAGGACACCAGCGACGAACAGGTCTACGAGGTCGTCAAGGCGCTTCATGCTTCCGAGGCCAAACTCCTGGCTTCCGGCCCCTTCTTCGATGGCTTCAAGGCCGAGAACATGGGCAAGAAGGTGGATATCCCGTATCATCCCGGCGCCATCAAGTTCTACCAAGAACAAGGCATCTGGGACCAATAGGAAGACCGAGAAGCCGCGCGGATGCGACGCTTCATCCACAATGGCGCGTCCGTCTGCGCGGCGCTCATCCCTGTCCTTGCGCTTTTATGGGCGTCCGGCGCGCCGCTCTTTCTAGGCATCCTTGTCTGGACGGAGCAACTGCTGATCGCCTCAGCCACGCTCGCAATGGCGCTTTGCTTTCTGATGCGCTCGGCCAAGCGCGACGGGCGACAAGCCGAAGAGGCGCCGTGGTTTGACCGGGCCGCCGCGGTTTTCGCACTTGGCTACGGGGTCTTCCTGACCCTGCGCTTTCCCTATCTGACCGAGAACCTGTTTTACGCTCAGCAGGAGGCGCTGATCGTCGCCTCCATCGGCCTTGTACTGCTGCTTGAGACGGTGCGCCGAGCCATCGGCTGGCCGCTGATCCTCATTTTGGCGGCCATCTGCCTGTATGCCCTGTTTTCCGACCAATTGTCCGGCCCGCTGCAGTCGCGCGCTGTGAAGCCCGAAAGGCTGGTCGTCTTCGCCATCCTGGACAGCGCTTCGATGGTCGGCGCGGCATTGACCATCGCCGTGGTGGTGGTGGTTCCGTATGTCGTTTTGGCGCGCCTGCTTTTGGCCAGCGGCGGGTCGGCCGTGTTTTCAGACCTTTCCGTCAGCCTGATCGGCGGCACCCGCGGCGGGGCGGGCAAGATTGCCGTTCTGGGATCGGCTCTTTTCGGTTCGATTTCCGGCACCGCCGTCTCCAATGTGGCGTCCACGGGCGCGATTACGATCCCGCTGATGACCAAGGCCGGATACCGGCCGAAGACGGCCGCCGCGATCGAGGCTGCATCATCCACCGGGGGGCAGCTGGTGCCGCCGATAATGGGCGCCTCGGCATTCCTGATGGCGGAGAACCTGCGCATTCCGTATTCCGAAGTCGTCATAGCCGCGCTGATCCCGTCGATCCTGTACTATGTGTCGCTGTTGGTATTCGCCGATTTCGAGGCGGCGCGGCGCAACCTCAAGCCGGTCGAAGGCGAGCGTCCTTCGGTCGCATCGGTGCTGCGGCGCGGCTGGTTCGTCCTGTTGCCTTTCGCCATTCTGATTACCGGCCTGTTCGCCTTCAACCTTCGTCCCGAGACCGCGGCCTTGGTGGCGTTGGGCGTGCTGTTCGTCATCGCCCTATACAAAACGTATGAAGGGCGCCAGCTTACGGCGCGCGACGTCGTCAAGACATTGGTGGATGCCGGCCACATCGCCGTCGACATCGTTCTCATCTGCGCCATAGCAAGCATCGTTATCGGCGTGTTCAATCTGTCCGGACTGAGCTTCGGACTCACCTTCTTTCTGGTTCAGGTCGGACAGGGATCTTTGATCCTGCTGCTCGGATTGACGGCCGTCCTGTGCATCATTTTGGGCATGGGCCTGCCCACGGTCGGCGTGTATCTGCTGCTTGCCGCCCTCGCCGCCCCGCCGTTGATAGAGCTGGGCATCGAGCCCATGGCGGCGCACCTGTTCGTTCTGTATTTCGGCATGCTGTCGATGATCACGCCGCCGGTTGCCATTGCCGCGTTCGTCGCCGCCAACATGGCGCGCGCGCCGGCGATGCTGACAGCCGTCGAAGCGGTGCGGATCGGCTGGACCGCCTTTCTGGTGCCGATGCTGTTCGTCGCCTCGCCCGCCCTGCTGATGATGGGGTCGGGCTGGCTTGAAAGCGGGTTGGCCCTGGTCACCGCCATCTGCGGGATAGGCCTTGTAACGGCAGGGGTCGTCGGCTGGTTCCGCGTCATACTGGCGATACCCGCGCGGCTCGCCTGCATCGCCGCCGGCCTGTCGCTGTTCGTACCGCATTCCATGGTCGACTTCGGCGTCGTGCTGAATGGCGCGGGGCTTATAGGCGGCGCGCTACTTTGGGTATTCGCGCAGAGACTGGGGAATGGCGCGGAAGCCGCGCAAGAGCGCGCCTAAGCGCCCCGGTGGCGCTCGATGCGCATCGTATACGTCAGTTGATCGGCCGGATGCCAGTTGAACGAGGCGATCATGACACCGCCCGCCGTAACGTAGCGGCGCAGCAATTGCAACGCCCATGAGTCTGCCGGCAAGCCGAGCGTGCGACTGATCTCCGGCGGCATGGCCACGGCGCGGATTTCCTGGATCACTTCGTCGATCGGCCCATCGGCATGGCGTTCAAGCAGGCTGAAGAACGGCCCGTCGTGGTTCTCCAGTTGGCCGATCACATCGGCGAACCGCAGCGGAATGAAGCTTTGGATGTGACAAACGGCCCGTCCGCCCGGACGGGTCCAGCGCACGCCGGTCACGCGAAACCACTCTTCGCCCTCACGTCCGCCTACCCGCCGGGCCAGTTCTCCGTCGAGCGTTACCCGGGTCGTTTCGTGGAAGACGAACCAGGTCTCCACCGCCACCTGGACCAGTTCGTGCAGCGACTCGAAGGATTGGACATATTCCGCCTTCGGATCGGTAGCCACGACGCGTGTGCCGAGGCCCTGCTTACGCTTGATATAGCCGCGATCGGTCAGGTGTCGCAGGGCTTCGCGAACCGTGAACCGGCTGGTCGCGAATTCCGCCGCCAGTTCAATCTCCGTCGGCATCAACGACCCGACCGGGTATTGACCGGCCGTCAACCGTTCTTCGAGAACGCGCTGGATGCGCTGATAGCGCGGGCCCTTCTCGGCCACCATGTCACCATGATTGGAGGGTGGTGTGGACATCGGATGCAATCTCGCTTCGCTAGATTGTCTATCGCCTGAATTGCGGTGATTTGTCCAATCATTTGTGGAAATGATCGCGTGTTTCAATCGGTTCCTGCCGCTGCGAACCGGCTTCTCGCCCAATAAACATATGGACAAATCCTCTAGAAAACGCCATAATAATCGGACATTTAGCCAGGAATTCCAGGGTGACGCGTTTGTCCGAGCGGCATCATTCGACATATGGATGGCGGGCGAAGATCGGGCTGATCGTCCCGCCGACCAACACGGTCAATGAAAGCGAGTGGCGCCTCGCGGTGCCGGATGGCGTGTCCTTTCACACCCACCGCATGGCGCTGCACAGCGACATTGACAGCGAGACCGGGCGGGCGCGGCTCGACAGCGACCTCGATAGCGCTTTCGCGATGCTGCTGCCGGCCGGACCGGACGTTATCGCCTATGCCTGCACGGCGGGCTCCATGGTCAAGCCGGCGGAATCCCTGCCCGACGCGCTGTCCGAGCGCCACGGGGTGAAGGCGGTGACCACATCGGCCGCCATCGTCGCCGCGCTCAGATCGCTCGGCGCCGCCCGCCTGTCGGTCGCCACGCCGTACGGCGACACGCTCAACGCCCATGAGACCTGTTTTCTGGAAGATCACGGCTTTCGCGTCGAGCGGATCATCGGGCTCGGCATCGGAGAGGGTGGGCCTTCGGAGTTTCCACTGATCGCCCAAACCGGCATCGAGCAGGTGCACGCGCATGCCTCAGCGGCATTTGCGCCGGAAAGCGATGCGCTGGTGCTGCTGTGCACCGATTTTCCGACTCAGGCCCTGATCGGCCGATTGGAGGCCGAGCTCGGCGTGCCGGTGGTCACCTCCAATCAGGCCACGCTGTGGGCATGCCTCCGGGCCGCCGGCCTTGACGACCGGCCCGCGGCGCTCGGCCGGCTTGCCAGGCAATGACCAGCAACTTCAAACCACGGCGATGGCCGACAACGAGATAGAGAGAGATTGATGGCTGATTCCGCACTCAAGGCTGCACTAGCAGATGGCGATTTCGTTTTGGCGCCCGGCGTCTTCGACCTGATATCGGCCAAGATCGCCGATGGTATGGATTTCAGGGCGCTTTACGTTACGGGGTACGGCACCGTCGCGTCCTATCTGGGTCTCCCCGATGCCGGCATCGCCACCTATCGCGACATGCTGGAGCGCATCGAACAGATCATCAAGATGACCCGGCTGCCGGTCATCGCCGATGCCGATACCGGCTATGGCGGTCTGTTGAACGTACGCCAGACCGTGCTGGGCTACGAGGCGGCGGGCGTCAGTGCGATGCAGATGGAGGACCAGGAATTCCCGAAACGTTGCGGCCACACACCGGGGCGTCGCGTCATCGCGCTGGAGGACATGGTGCGCAAGATCGAGGTGGCCGTCGACAGCCGCAAGAGCGATGACTTCCTGATCATCGCGCGCACGGATTCGCGCACCGCGCTCGGCATCGACGAGGCAATCCGCCGCGGCCAGGCATTCCGACGGGCGGGCGCCGATGTCGTGTTTATCGAAGCGCCGGAATCGGTCGAGGAAATGCGCAAGGTGCGCGAGGAGATCGAAGGGCCGCTCTTCGCCAATATGGTCAACGGCGGCAGCACGCCTTTATTGTCCGCCGCGCAACTGGCGGAGATGGGCTATCAGATCGCCATTCACCCGGCGCTCGGTTTCCTTGCAGCGGGCGCGGCGCTGGAAAAGGCCTATGGCGATCTGCTCGCCAACGGCAAGACCAGCGACGATATCGATCTCTACCCCTTCGAGGCGTTCAACAAGCTCGTCGGTTTCGAGGATGTTTGGGCGTTCGAGAAGAAGTACGCCAGTTGATCGCGCGTTAGCGGGCGACGGCCATGGCTCAACAAGCGGGAGGAGAGGTCGTGAACGAAAGCGCGCAGGAAAACTATGCCAACGTCTACGACAACAAAGCGGGCTTCGGCAAAGCGCCAGCCTTGGTGATGGTCGATTTCGCCCATGCCTATTTCGATCCGCAATGCAGCCTGTATGCCGGCGTCGACGACGCGCTCGCATCCGCGTTACGGGTGCGCGACCATGCGCGCGCCGCCAGCGTGCCGGTGGTGTTGACGCGCGTCATCTATCAGGAAGGCGGCTTGGACGGCGGCCGCTTCTTCGAGAAGGCGAAGCCGCTCGCCGCGTTCATCGAAGGCCGGCGCACCGCGGAATTCGCGGACGGACTGGTGCCGCAGGCCGACGAATTGATCGTTACCAAGCAATATCCCAGCGCCTTTTTCGGCACCTCTCTTGCTTCGACCCTGCATGCGCGCGGCATCGACAGCGTCATCCTTACCGGGCTGACGACCAGCGGCTGCGTGCGCGCCTCCTGCGTCGACGCCATGTCGCACGGCTTCATTACAAGCGTCGTGGCCGATGCCTGCGGCGACCGCCACGCGGGACCGCACGAGGCCAATCTGTTCGACATGAACGCCAAATACGCCGATGTCGTCTCCGAGGCCGAGATCATCGCCTTTCTCGACCGGCTCGGCGGGCCTCTCGCCGGCGAGGCAAGGGCTTCTTGAGCGCGGCAAGCAAGCCGCGCCGGATCGCGGTAATCGGCGCGGCCGGCGGCATCGGGCGCGCCGTGGTGCAATCGCTTGCCGGTGGCGGCCATCGCGTCATCGCGCTCGACCTGCCCGCATCGCTCGAGCGTCATTCCCTCGACGTGCCGACAATCCCCATCGACGTGCTGTCGGCGGACGCGGTCGACACGGCGGCGGCCGCGCTTGCCGGCACAGATGAGCCATTGGACGGGCTGGTCAATCTGGCCGGCTATACGCGCGGCGTCATGCCGCTCGCCGATACCGGGACAGAGGCTTTCGACGATACGGTCGCCGGCAATCTGCGCGGCATGTTTCTGGCGACCAAGGCGCTGCTGCCCTCGATGGCGCAGGACGCCTCCATTGTGATGGTCTCTTCCGGCCTGGCGCAATTCATCCGGCCGGGGCACGGCGCCTATGCCGCGTCGAAGGCGGGCGTGATCGCGCTTGCCAAGACCTTCGCGCTCGAATGCGCGCCGAAAATAAGGGTCAACGCGGTTGCGCCCGGCCCGGTTCAAACCGCATTCCTGACCGGCGGCACAGGGCGGTCGGACGAGGGCGAGGCAAGCCTGGTAGAGGTCGAGCAGTTTGCCGCCGCCGTGCCGATGGGCCGAATTGCCCAGCCTGAAGACATCGTCGGCCCGATCGAATTCCTGCTTGGGCCGCAAAGCGGATTCATGACGGGCCAGGTTTTGTGGGTCAATGGCGGCGCCTACATGCCTTGACGGGCTTGTCCGTGCAGCGTCGCCGATTAGGGTGGCTTGTATGAAGTTTTAGGATTCGTCCGTGCGGGCCGGCGAGAAGGTTTTGCGATAGCCCCAATTGGTGTAAAGCTTCGGGGGCTCAAGAATCCCCGCTTCAAGAGTGGATTGACCTATCGGGCTATTTCTTTGTGCAAGCGGTCGCTCGATATGCAGCCGATGCCGTCACCAAAGAAACCCTTAGTCCAACAAATTGTGTAATTGATAGGCAGGCGCGAGCACGGCAAAATCTTGCCAAAATTGGCTGGCATAATGGACCTTCGATTGTTGTTGGGACAAATCCAGACAGTGACGCTCCGCAAATCGAACCATTGGCATCGAAACCTAGCAATGAAATCGAAAACGCGACCCATGCCATGAGGGACGGAAGCTATGTTCCACGCCCCCGAGGCGAGGCCGAAAGGAATGCGTATGCAATAGGCGTCTAGCTAGCTTAAGCGGTGCCGCTCGCAGCGAGCCCTGGCGATCGGCATCGAATCGACGCCGCGAGGGAGCAAGGGAGTACGAGTGGACAATTTCAACGACGGCTTGTCACATAAATCCCAGAAGGAACTACAGACCCAATACGGTCCGCTGAAAGGCCACGAGTGGCTTGAACTCGACAATTGGGCCTTTCAGGAACTGCCAAAGTCGGCCTACAAGCTGCTTCGGAAGATCTATCGGCATCACAAAGTGCCGATAGCTAAATGGCTCAAGCAGTCGCCTCGGCGCACCTGATCTTCCATTGCATGGCTAGGTGGCCGCTCGGAGTCCCGCCGCGAGGCCTACACCCGTAGCCCAACGACGGCGTTCGCCGCCGATAAGGCAGCCTTTCCGGGCCACTGGCCATTCGGCCGGTCAACGAACGCCGTCTATCGGTTCCATCCGGGACTAGAACCTTGGCACATCGAACCGAACCGGCAGTGACAGAATAACGGCGTATTCGGGGCCGTCATCGGTCAAACCGACCACGCCGGCAAGATCGAGCAATACGCCACGGCCAAGCACCGACGATGCACCGATGGTAAAGGAACCAACAGTCCGATCCGAGCCGTCAACCTTGTCACCGTCGACTTCAGCCTCTTGCGAAAACTGCTGATCAAAGAAAAACCGCAAGGATGTGGATGGGCTGGCGGCCAGGACGGCACCAAGCGAGAAAGCAAGCTCGTCGCCCGGTTCGATATCGTCCTCTTCGAAGGTACTCTCGTACAAAAAGCTGGCAACGAATGCGAGAGGATCCTGTCTTTTGACCGCCGTCAACGACCCCCTGATCTCGTTGAAACCCGCGCCGAGCGCAACACCGTCGTCGAACCTTTCGCCGGTGTCGGAATCCCACGTAATTCTCCCGACAAGATCGGGCCACCACCGGTCTTCACGCAGTAAAGCCTTGGCCAGCCCGATGCGAAAATCGCCGAACCCCGAGCCGAATCCGCTTTCTTCGTCGCGTGCGCCGAAAACCACGCTTGTTACCGCCGATTGATCGACGAAATTGTACGGCAGGCCGACCTCGAACTGGGCGTCCCAAGGCAAGCCGAGACGCAATTCCAGTTCGGCCTCGAATTCATTGCGGCGAACGTTCCGTTCCGCAAGAAACGTCGTAGCGCCCTCCGTGAAGAAAACCGGCGCATCGTTCTCTCTTCTCGTATAGCTGAAGCTGGGTTCTATTTGCGCTTTTCCGAACGGCAGCAAAAGAGCGCCCTCTTGCACGAGCGTACGCTCCAACGCGCGGTCGATCGCGTCCTCGTCAATTTCGAACTCGCCGGGCGCCGGTTGTGGCGCTTGGTCGGTTACGGGCTCCGACGCCGCGGTCCGATAATTTGGAGATTGGATAATATCGGGGACGGCCGCACGCGAGGCGGGGGCGCCATTGAATGCCGCCGTTGCCAGGTCCGTTGCGTTGGGCGAGGCGCTTCCAGCCATCGCCCGCTCGAGCTGTTGCACGCGCTGTATGAGGTCCAAGATGACCGCGTCGCGGTCTTCGAGCAGCTCCTGCAGATGTTGGATGGTCGGCTCTTCGTCGGCTGCGTATGCAGCCGCCGGAACGAATACAGATGCCGACAACGCGCAAAGACAAGCCAGCATCCTGTTTACCGAGTAGACACTCGTCCGGGTCGGCAGTTTATTCATGTCCCCCACCCCATCTTTTTCGAAAGGCCATGCCTTGGCTCAGCGAAGCATGACGAAGTCCTCGGGTCGGGGGGCGAGCCTGTTGGGAAGTACGGTACCGTCGCGTCGCGCGACCACGAACCCTACCCTTCCGACCTGCGGATACTTTATCCAGGAACTTTCGAACTTGCCCGCGAGCATCGTGCGATTGCCGAACGCCGGGTCGGCCAAGAGGACCCGATTGCCGCGCATCCCCCGGAACACCACGAAATGGTTGTATCCGTCGAAATTGACGGGAACCATTATCGGCGCACGCTGCTTCAGGTCGTCCAGAGTCAGGCTCCCGTAACCGATCCCTTCGTAGCCTCGGTCGTCGACATATTTCTTCAAGTCAAGCAGCGAGAAACCATGACGCAACCGAAGCAGACGGGGATTTGCGATGTATTCCTCGCGACTGATCAGCCCCGAGGCGACCTCTTTCTCGGATACAGGGTCGCCATGCTGATAGTTGAGGATGGTAGCGAGAGCGGCCGCTCCGCAGCTTAGATCCCACTTCTGAACGACCACCCGGTCTTGGCGGATTTCGAGAAAGGAACGGACGGGCTTCGACCCTTCGGCAAGTGCAGCAAAACACGGCGATATGCCGACCAGAATCGTAGCAATGAAAACACGTAACCGAACGTTGATGCGTCCGGTAGCTCGCCGGGCGTCGGCCCGGCGGCGGGTCTCATTTTGGCTCGACATGGGCCCATCCCCTGTTAGACCGAATCGAGTACTCCAGGTTGACCTTAGCCCAACAGCACATCCATTGAACGTAAAATCGACGCTTGGGACAACCGCTACTACGCTGCGCCACAATCGGAAATCGATGCGGCTTCAGCGGTAAACGGACCCGTTGAAGCCCGATCTGTCGAACTCTTTGCCTCTGTGGAGGATGACACAGTCAAACTGCGAATAGCGAGATAACTAATCAACATATCACCCGTTTGGGGGACCTGCGGACCGTCAGACTGTGTCATTCTTGGAATTGGGGGTAGCAAGGTCGAATGACTACCACGATTGCGCTGATCGACGAGAGAACACTCACCCGCCAATGCTTGGCCCGTTGGCTGGAACGCAGCAGCAAGGATTTCAAGATCATCGCAGTTGGAAGACTGGCCGAGCTTGACCAGCGATATGAGCAAAATGAGGACCCTCATCTGGTGCTGCTCAGCGTCGGCCACCTGACGGTGACGGACGATGAGGTGCGATCGTCGCTCAAGCAAGTGACCGACCGATTGCCTGACGTGCCTATTATTGTCCTTTCCGATTCTGAAGACCCTACCGCAGTAGCAGAAGCGATACGCAACGGCGTCAAAGGCTACATTCCAACAACACTCGATTTATCCGTTGCCCTGGAAGCGCTGCGGCTGGTCCAGGTGGGCGGCACATATGTACCGGCCAGCACTTTCCTTACGGCGCTGGAAAGTCGGGCGCCGGCTTGTCAGCACCAGGAGCCGCGGCCTGGCGAGCCGCACTCGCTGAAAGGGTTCACACCACGCGAGTTGCAGGTCCTGGAGCTACTTCGAGAGGGCAAGCCGAACAAGATCATCGCCTACGACCTGAACATGCAGGAAAGCACCGTGAAAGTTCACGTTCGACACATCATGAAAAAGCTTAAAGCGAGCAATCGTACCCAGGCGGCGTTTCTGGCGCAGCAGCTGGTGGAAGCGGAACGAGAATACGGGTTGGTGGAGGAGTCCATTCTTACGCACTGACCCCGCCAGATCTTTTTGACCGGCTGACAAGAGGACGCGTCGTATCGCCGGAGATACGGCTAGAACGTCGAATTAGGGGCCGCCTGCGGGCATGTCACCGGTGGCCGCTCGATTCTCCTGACTCCGTCATACCGTGCGGTCGGTTTTGCGTAGAGCATTTACATGCGCAAAGCACAAGCCGGACGCGCGCCAGGCGATTGAGCACAACGGAGATAAAAATGCCAAACCTCTACCATTTGGGTGAAGCGGGAACCGACCAAAAGCGGTAAGGCTGCTGGTATAGTCAGCGGGAGGTCAATATGAAGAAGCTACTGCTTTTGTCTGTCGTCCTCGGTCTCTCCACGTCAACAGCGTGGTCCCAAGAGATTTCAATCAAACCGTCCGAACCGCTTCGCCTGACCCTCAGTCAGATGGAATCGGTTACGGCCGGAGGCTCGCTCGCATTGACACTTATCTCTGCGTTGGCATCCGGAGATTCGACGTTGATCAATGGGGTGGCGAGTAGTTTCGCAACAGACGATGTCGCGAACTCGAGCGGGACGGTTTTTGTCGGCTCGAGTGTGGAACCGGATTCCGACATCGCGGGCAATCAATCAGCGGGCCAGGCGTCAGCGGACGCGTTTGGCGACAACACACTGACGATAACGGACGCCTTTGCCCAAACGACGAGTTTGTCTTCTGCGTTGATGCTGTTGTCGCTGGCCGGCGTGGACTGAGACGCGGAACATCACCACGGCGGGACGAGGCCCGACAAGATGGACGATCCGCCCGAAACGCCGTCAGCGCATACCAGAGACGCCGAAGGCGCAATGTCCCTGTATCGATCGGGTCGCCTGGCGGACGCCGAGCAGGCGTACAGGCATCTACTCGACCAGGACGCGGACAACGCGGACAGTCTGCATATGTTGGGCGTAATAGCCTGGCGGCGCGGAGCGGCAGACGACGCGAAGTCGCTGATCGAGCAGGCCTTGCGACAAGAGCCGCAAAATGCGCGCTATTACAATAGCCGCGGCATTGTCCTGGCGAACCAAGGGCAACTGGAGGATGCCCTAAGCTGCTTCGAACAGGCTATCGGTTTAGATTCCGATCTCGTCGAGGCGCACAACAACTACGGCAACGTTCTCAAGTCGCTCGGGCGACTGGAAGCGGCTTTGGTTGCCTACGATACAGCGATTGAGTCTCGCCCCGGCTATGCCGAGGCGCATTGCAACCGCGGCGGTGTTCTCGAAGCCCTAAGCCGGCCCGACGACGCGCTGGCGGCTTACGATGAAGCCGTTCGCATCGATCCCCGTTCCGCGAGCGCGCACAACGGTCGAGGCAACGTTCTGGTTGGTCGGGACAATCTGAAAGCTGCCTTGGTTGCCTACGACACAACGATCGAGCTTCGTCCGGAAGGCGCGAAAGCCCACTACAATCGCGGCAATGTCCTGAAAGCACTGGGACGCTTCGCCGAGGCATTGACCGCCTACGATCGTTCGCTCCGCATCGATGGCGAATTCATCGATGCACAAAACAACTACGGCACCGTTCTCGAATCTCTGGATCGGCCCGACGAGGCGCTGGCCGCCTATGATCGGGCGATCCGCATCGATCCCAATTGCGCCAAGGCGCACAACAATCGAGGCAACATATTGAGGGATCAAGGACGGCTGAAGGACGCCCTGGCGGCATTCGAAACGTCGATTCAGTTGGATCCGGATTCGGCGATCGCCCACAACAATCTCGGCACCCTGCTGAAGGACCAAGGCCGCCTCGACGCCGCCTTGGCCCACTTTGAGAAGGCCATCCGCATCGATCCGAATTCGTCGAAACCGCACAGCAACTATCTGATGTGCCTGACGTGCGATCCCGAACAGGATGACGACGCACTGTTTCAGGCCCACAAGAGATGGGGTGAACGGCATGGCCGTCCGCACGGCGCCTTCACTTGTTACGAGAATTCCAGGACCGTGAACAAGACGTTGCGCGTCGGTCTGGTCTCCGAGGAATTTGGGCGGACCCCGACCGGCTGGTTCCTGGAATCCGTCCTCTGCGAATTGAACGATAAAACTGTCCAGGCCATTTGCTATTCGGACCGTCTGCTAGAGGACGCTTTGACCGACCGTCTGCGGTCCTGTGCTTTCGCTTGGCATTCGACCAGTACGCTGACGGATGCAAAGCTCGCTGAATCAATCCGCGCCGATGGGATCGACATCCTGATCGATCTTTCCGGTCACGCCGGCGGCAATCGCCTGGGCTGTTTTGCCCTGAAACCCGCGCCTGTCCAGGTAAGCTGGATCGGTTACCATGAGACAACCGGACTTCCTGCCATGGATTACATACTGATGGATCCGGTGGTCGTTCCGATAGGCGCAGAGCGCTGGTTCACGGAGACGGTGGTTCGGTTGCCGCATAGCCGGTTCTGTTACACGCCGCCGGAATATTCGCCTGTCGTCGTTGACCCGCCGGCCATCGCCAATGGGCACATGACCTTCGGCAGCTTCAACAATCTGGCGAAAGTCAACCCGGAGGTCATTCGCGTTTGGGCGCGCATCCTGACGGAGGTTCCCGGTTCCAGGTTAATTCTGAAGTGGACGACACTGGACGATTCGGAAGAATGCAAACGGATGGAGAATGCATTCGCCGACTTTGGGATCGAGTCGGACAGGATCGACATGCGCGGACGGTCGCGCCACCACAGGCTGTTGGCCGAGTACGGCGACGTCGATATCGCTTTGGATCCGTTTCCCTATTGCGGCGGCCTGACAAGCTGCGAGGCGTTGTGGATGGGCGTTCCGATCGTCACGCTGCCGCACACGCGACCCGTATCGCGCATGACGACGGCCTTCCTGACAGCCATGCAGAAAACCGAATGGATCGCCGAAAGTACTGCCGACTACATTCGCATCGCGACCGAGCTCGCGAGCGATTTGGATGGCTTGACCGTCCAAAGGTGCGAACAACGCGAGAGCATGAGAGTGTCCCCATTGTGCGACGGAGCGCGAGCGGCGCGCGATCTAGAGGCCGCCTTGCGCCTTATGTGGCGTAGATGGTGCGCGTAATTGTTTCGCAAAAAGCCACGGCGAAGTCGACGAATCCCGCCGACAAAAGAGAGCACAGCCTGGGCCGGGTTGGCGGACGTTCTCTCAGCCCGAACCGACGCGATTGTCGTCGTGCGCAGGTAGCCAAACGTCCGCCGCAGCTCTGTGTGCCTGCCGAGCCGACTTGGCATAGATCCGAGCCTGAAAGACGTTGTCGATATCGGCGCCGCCGAAACGGTCGATCAGCTTTTCAATGAACAACGGGAAGGTCGCGTGGAGAACATCCACATCCTGCATATCTTCATGGAGCTGATCCAGTAACTCCGCCAGCGCGTTCAGCCGCGACGGCCAGGAGCGATGACGGAGCGGCTCGTAGACGCGTTCGACCAACTCGTCGGCCAAGCGCTCCGGCGTTACGGGCAATGGGCTATGGGGTTTCACACGCATTTTGCAGACCTGATTTAAGGCGCACGATCATCGAGACGTCGACGCATGGGCTTTGGCGCGCGCGCTTTGTCGCGAAACGGAAAGATATACGGACGCCTTGCCGCCGCGTGAACTCGCGGAAGCCCTTGCCGTCGCCCGGCCTTGCATGTCGGTCAATGTTTCAGACAGATAAAGGTCTCCGCCAATGACTGTTCGTTCGTGGACAATCGGGCGTCGGTCAGGGGCTGACCCCTCATCCGCAAATACCGGTTCCCCACCGGCCGTGGAGACGAAACCGACCGCGGCACAAACCATGACGGCAACGCGGACAACCATTGCGCTCATGACCTTCGACGTTGAAATCCACCAATCCGATAACGTCGGCATAACCAACCATGGCTGACGTCAAAGGATTAAAGTCTGGCGCCGGAACCTGGCCAAGCTGTCAATAGGTCGTAGCATTGCGGGCATGGGCCATCGTTGCTTCGGAAGACCGGGCAACGAAGCCCCCTTTTTGACGATTTGGCGTCGCCGTCTACAGCCATGGTTGTAGGCGCGGATCTGACCTCCCCAATTCGTCGCACCGATCACCGCCGAACGGCGGGCCAACCTTTTGGGTGGTTGTCCGGTGTCTCTACCAACACGCACACTCGATACACTGGCGCTGACGCCTCGCGCGGGCGCCGGTCGACAGAACAATCGGAGGAGTGTTCGAACATGTCGAAGACAATGCTTTCCCTGCTTGCCGGTGTTTCGTTTGTGGCGTTGACGGGCGCCGCCGGCGCGGTGGAGCCGATCAAGCTCACCGACAACCAGATGGACAAAGTCACGGCCGCCGGCTTTGTGGACTTCGATACCGACATCGATGTCAACGTCGACATCGACAAGGATGTCGATATCAACGTGGATGCCGATGTGGACGCGGATGTCGATGTCGACGGCCATCTCGCCGTGGCAGAGGCCTCGGCCGACGCGTTTGGCAGCTTCGGCACCTTGTCGATTACCGATGCGTTTGCGCAGACGACGAGCAACTCTTCGGAGTCGTTCTCGTTCGCCTTGGCCGCGACGGACTAAGGCATCACCCGGCCTGATACGTGACCGAGGCCGGAAGTCCCTTAAACAAACTGAGCGCCCCGTGTCATCGCACGGGGCCATTTTTCTGCGACTCTTCGCTCGGACCCGTATTGCACGAAATCGGGCGGCAAGCTCTTCTGTCCTCCCAAACGTACGGGACGACCTCTGCCTAGCCGCTTTCCACCTGGCCATCACCGGCGTCGGGCACGCGCGAAGCCAGTGCACGGCGCCGGGCAGCGTTGGTCTTGTCGAAGAAGAAGCCGAAGATCCCGAAGCGTCTGCCCGATGTCACGGGCAGAGCCTCATGCAGCAGCTCAGCCGAGAAAACCACGGCGCCGCCGGCATCCGGCTTATAGAGCTGGCGCCCGAACTCCGGGAACCAGAGTTCGCCGCCTTCGTACTCGTGCGTGTTCAGATTAATCGTAAGCGCGAACTGCCGAAGTTTCGTGGCCGGCGTCGCTGTGGTATCGCGGTGGCGCAGAAACCTTCCTTGGACGGCGGAATCGTAACAACCGACGCGCAGCAACTGCCAGCTCTGCAGCTCGAAGTGAAACGCCTTCAGCAATTGCGGCGCGATGCGACGATTTATTCTCGCTCGCAGCTCGATGTTCAGGGCGCGGCTTGTTATGTGGACATCGGCCCGCCGCTTTTGGCCGTAGTCCGCACGGACGGCAGTTCCATGCGTTGTGGAGGTTACCTGATCGACCAACTTGTTGCCGGCTTGCCAATAGTCCATCAGCTTTCGGCAGAGATCCGGCTCAAGCACGTCATGAACGATCAGGGCCGGCGCCGCGGCCCGCACCTGCTGCGGCGCTGTCCGCTCAAAGATCCGGGTGCAATCTTCAAGCGCCGCCCCGAACGCGGCCCCCGGCCGGACGGAGACGATGCGCCCATCCGCATCCAGGACCACGACACCCGGACCGGTCAGGCCGACGGCACGCGCGACCCGCCGGTTTGGGTCGAGGAGCGTCCGCAATCCGATCGGCGATGGCACCGCCGCGGCCGACCCGTTGCGCGCGCGCACGACCAGCCATGGATTGGCGCCGACCGCCTCGAAATCCGGCTGACGTTGGGCGAAAAGCCCTGCAACAACGGGATCCGGAGCGGCGTCCGCGATCCAGAGAACGAACGGCATGCCGATCCAGGATCCGTTCGCAATATGGACCTTGTTGCCTTGCGTGCTCTCGAGTTCGATAGCCTCCAGCGTATCGCCGCATGCAACTTTGGCGGGCTTCGAAACCGGACCGATATCAAATCGATCGGCGGCCTTCGCCGGCTGTTTTTGCGTCGACTTATCGTCTGCCAAGGACATCCGGGCCTCGCGTCTTCTTCGCCTGTGCGATCGCCTCCGGCATCAGACTGCCCGGGGGTTTGTCGCCAAGACATGCGGGGGCACTAACCGTTAGTTTAAGTCCGGCCCCCCGCCCCCGGCCTACTTGACAATTTGAGGTACGTCTTTCGTTCGGCAGCATGGCCACCGGACGAACCCGACGAGTCACTTTGATATCTTCGTAGGACCGCCTATTGGCTGCACGCGGCCGAACCGGCGGCAGCAAATTGCGTCTACCACCGTGGCGGTAGACGCGGACCGGAACTCAGCATTTCGTCGCACCGGTCACCGTCGAACGGCGGGCCAACCTTTTGGGCGGTTGTCCGTCATCTGCACCCACACGCAAACTCAATCCACTGGTGCCGACGCTCGGCGCGGGCGCCGGTTGACAGACCCAATTGGAGGAGTGCTCGAACATGTCGAAGACAATGATTTCCCTGCTGGCCGGCGTGTCGTTTGCCGCATTGACCGGAGCCGCCGGGGCGGCGGAGCCGGTCAAGCTGACCGACGGCCAGATGGACAGGATCACGGCCGCCGGCGGTGTGACGTTCGATACCGACATCAATGTCATGGTCGACATCGATAAGGACGTCGATATCGACGTGGACGCCGATGTGAACGCGGATGTCGACATCGAAGGCAATCTTGCGGTGGCCGAAGCCTCGGCCGATGCCTTTGGCAGCGATACCTTGTCGATTACCGACGCGTTCGCGCAGACGACGAGTTTCTCTTCGGAGTCGTTCTCGTTTGCTCTGGCCGCGACCGATTAACGCATTACCCGGCCTCACACCTCGTCGAGGCCGGAAGCGCTTCAATTAAACTGAAAGCCCCATGTTTGCACATGGGGCTACTTTTTGCGCCGGTTCAGAAAAGCACGTAGAACGGGAAGAGAGTCCTCGATCGGAATTAGCGGCCGACGTCGACCGCGCCGTCGGACGGCAATTTCGTGGGGTAATCTCCGAACACCTTGCCGGCGGGCTCGGCGGGCCGGTCAGCCAGTGTGGCTTCTCCGTAGGTTCGATAATAGTACGCCACGGTCTCGAGCAGCGTGTCATAGAGCGAAATCCGGGGCGTCCATCCCAATAGTTCCCTGGCCTTCGCCAGCACCGGCATCCGACGATCACAGTCTTCATAGCCCTCGCCATAGAAGTCCCGCGACGAAACCGACACGATCGGATGGGAGAGGTAGGACGGGTCGCCGGTCACTTCGGCATAGACCAGCCGCATCAACTCCGCCAGCTCTGCCATCGTGACCTCATTCTCGCGGTTTCCGATATTGAAGATCTGGTTCGCCGCCCGATCCGGCTTTTGCAACATCAGCACGACCGCGGCAATGGCGTCGTGGATGGACACGATGGTGCGTCGCGCCGCACCGCCATCGACCAATTGCAGGGGCGACCGGTCCAACAGGGCTGTCATAAAGCAGGCGAGAACCCGCGGTATGCCCTCGCCGTCCCGGCCGGGAATGAAATCCATCTTCGGCCCAAAGAAGTTGAGCGGGCGAACGATCGTATATGGCAGGCCGCGTTCCCTGTGGTGCGCATAGATGAAGCGCTCCAACATCTGTTTCGCGCAGGCGTAGCTCCAGCGTTGGTTCTGGATGGGTCCCATGATCAACGGCGTTGCGGTTTCTTCCAGCTCGAATAGATCCGGATTCGAATAGTCGGGCGCCGGCAGATAGCTCGAAACCGTGCGCCCGTAGACCTCGCTGGTGGAGAAATGAATCAGCCACGTGCCGTGATGCGAACAGAGCTCGACCAGGCGATAGACGTCCAGGAAATTGGATTTGATCACTTCCAGCGGGTTCGTGTTGTACTGCGACGGATTGCAAATGGCAGCCAGGTTGATGACCGCATCCGCCCACCTGACCGCTTCAATTAGTCCCGCGGGAATCCGCGTATCGCTGAACGCTTCCCGATGGAACGTGAATTTCGGATTGGCCAGATGCGCGGCGATCTTCTCGTCATGCAGATCCCAGCCTTCGATCCGGATCGCCCCTTGATCCAGAAGCCTGTCCAGAAGGTGGCTGCCGATAAAGCCACCGCATCCCAGGACAACCAAGTTCCGGACAGGTGGGAGGGAACGACGACCGTTGCCGACCCGCAAAGAGTGTTGCTCGACGCCATTTCGGCCATTGGCTGGAGGCCCATCTTGAGCCGACTTCCTTGTTCGTTTCCCGTCGCTTCGAAGCTCGGACTTGGCAGCCATGGTCCCACTCCCGTCTTGTTTTCGTTACACACCGCGTCACGCAGGTCATTCGCCGTAACGGCCATCTCCTGCCGCTCACCCTCGCCTCTGGGTTGCGCATGCGCGCGGCCGGCCACGCGCCTGAACGGCCTCGAACAATTCAAGCCGCATGACAATCGCCCGGCTAGAAGCCAATCCGATGTAGGCGAGCGCTCGAAAGAGGTAGAGCAGCCCGGGTAAGCACCGGGCCGGACAATGCCGAACCGGCGCGCGTCGGCACGCCGCGCCCGCCGTTGTTCTTCGTTCGGTCGTTTTGCCGGTAAGAGAACCGAGAACGCCCGCGTGTCGGATGTACGAACGCGGCCCGGCCTCGATCACCGATCAATTTACCTACCTCCAAATCGGTAGGAAGGAGCAAATTGATGAACGTTTGGACAGCGCTTAATGCCAAAGGCGAATTGTCACCCCGCGAGAACGCAAGCAAAATTCCAAGAAGTCTTTTTGTCTTGGTGGTTTATGACGTTGCTTGTACGTACGGCATTCGTGCGGCCGAGCGCATATCGGGGAGGGTGGACCTATGTTTATTCGGGGCACGCGAGGCGACGACATTCTGATCGGCACGGCTGCGGATGACTTCATCTTGGGTAACGGTGGCAACGACATTATCGATGCCACCCTGGGCGGCAACAACACGATCATTACCCGCAGCGGCGACGACCAAATTTTGGCTGGATTGGGCAACGACGTCATCAACGACCGTGGCGGCGACAACACCATCATGGATCTCGGCGGCAACAACTTCATACGAACCCGCGATGGCGACGATGATATCACCACCGGCGACGGCGATGACGAAATCTATGCGGGCGACGGGACCAACATCATCGACGCCGGCGACGGCAACAATACCGTCATCGGCGGCGATGGTTTCGACGATATCAGGGTCGGTTTCGGGAGCGATTTCGTCAAACTTGGAAGTGGCAACGAGCCCATCGACGTAAGCGGCACCGGCGCGACGGTCGATTTCTCGATTGGCGGCGCCATCTCGATCAACGGCGAGCCGCTGTTCGACTTTAGCGGCATCGGTGCCGATGATCCCAATCAGCTTATCGATCTGGCCAACTTCGGCCTGGCATCACTTGGTTTTGGCGTCGTGAGCGCGAGTAATCTGAGCATCGACTTCGGCGGGAGCGACACCATCCTCGGTTCGGGCCGCGACGACGTCATTTTGAACGACTTCTTTTTTCTCGGCGGCTCCGGCCCGGCAGCCAGCGACGACGAGATCCATGCCGGCGAAGGCGAAAACATCGTCATCGATGTCGGCGGCAACAACCTGATCACCTCCGGCGAGGGCGACGACATCATTTTTACGTCGCTGGTGGCGGCGGTCGCCGGTGACGACGAAGTCATCAGCGGCGGCGGTGACGACAACGTTCAGACCGGCGCCGGCAGCGACAATGTCCAGACCGAAGAGGGCAACGACATATTGGTGGGCGGCACGGGTCCGGACATACTGGCAGGCGGAACAGAGCAAGATCGCATCTTTCCCGGGACAATGAACGCCTTCGATGGGCAGACCGACATCATCGATTACAACTCGCTGGCCGAAACCACGCCGGACCCAAGTCAGGTCGATCTGGTATTCGGTTTCGAGCCGGGCGCCGGCGGCGACCAGATCGACTTCAGTGATTTAACCGGGCCGGCGTTCGACATCGGTTCCGACCTCAAATTCCTGGTCGGCAATGTCGGCGTTACGCCGAGCACTTTCGTGCTGCTCGACCCCGATGGCGGCGCCGACGGCTTCGTCTTCACAGCGGCTTTGGTCGGCACAAATCCGGCGTTGCTCACCCCGGACAATTTTATCGTCTGAGGCGCCGACAGAAGCCGGAACACGCAGGTTCCATCGGCAGTAATGTAGCGGCGAACGCCGGGGCGGCCCACAGATGACGCAACTGCCGGATGGAAACCGTGCCTGAAGTTGACGTCAATGATGCTCGATCGAAACGAAAACGGTGACCCGGCCGCAACGGCGGTACGAGCATCTCGCGGCGCCTTTGTCGCGGTTGCCCTGTTCAGTCTGTTTCACAATCTGCTGCTGCTGACCGTCCCCCTCTACATGCTGCAGATCTACGACCGGGTGCTCACGTCCGGCAGTCAGGCAACGTTGGCGATGCTGACCGTCGTCGCGCTTGGCATGTTGTTGGCGAGCGCCTTGCTCGAGCTCGTGCGTAATCGAATCCTGACACGTCTGGCAATGCGCCTCGACGATCGCCTGAACGCCGACGTGCTCACGGCGACCCATCGACTTCGGCTCGACAAAGTTCAGCAAAACGGACAACCGCTGATCCGCGATCTCGAGATCGTGCGCGCCTTTCTTGCGGGCAACGGCCTCATCGCCCTTCTGGATATGCCGTGGACGCCCGTGTTCATCGTGGTGATTTTCCTGTTTCACCCCCTTCTCGGGTCGGTCGCGCTCGGCGGCGTCATTCTGTTGTTCGGGCTTGGCGTTCTGAATGAGCTGGTGACAAGGAAGCCGCTTAGGGAAGCGCTTCGCGAACACGCGACGGGTCAGTCCTTCGCGGAGACGAGCCTGCAGAACGGCGATGTCGTCGAAGCCATGGCAATGCTGCCCGGCCTACACCGGCGCTGGCGCGAGCATCATGAGCGGTCCCTTCTTTTGCAGACGAAATTGAGCGATCGCGCGGGAACGATTGCCGCCTTCGCCAAGTTTGCCCGCCAAGGCTTGCAGATAGCGATGCTTGGGCTTGGCGCCTATCTCGCGCTGCAGCAGGTAATTACGGCGGGCGTCATGATCGCCGCATCGATCATCCTCGCCCGTGCGTTGGCGCCAGTCGAATTGTCGATCATGGGTTGGCGGGGTTTCGTGCAGGCACGGGAGTCTTTCGCGCGGCTGCGGCGGGCCGTCACCTCGGCCGGGCCGGACACCGATCCAATGCGCCTTCCAGACCCGACGGGTCGCATCGCTATCGAGAATCTGTTCGCTGCGCCTCCGGGGGTCGCGAAACCGGTCCTCCGAAATGTCACCTGCGACCTCGAGCCCGGCCAGATACTCGGTGTGATCGGTCCGAGCGCCGCCGGCAAATCCACATTGGCACGAGTGCTGGTCGGTGTATGGCAGCCGAAGTCTGGCCATGTGCGCCTGGACGGTGCCGATTTCGCGACCTGGGATCGCCGCCAGCTTGGGCCGTGTATCGGCTATCTGCCTCAGGACGTCGAGCTGTTCGATGGCTCGATCAAAGAAAACATCGCGCGATTTGAGCTGCCGGTCACGGAGCGGGTCGTCGCCGCGGCACGGCGTGCGGGCGTCCATGACATGATCCTCGGCCTACCCGACGGCTACAATACGAGGATTGGCGATGGCGGAAGCGTGCTCTCAGGCGGACAGCGACAGCGTATCGCGCTGGCCCGGGCGCTTTACGGCGACCCGGTGCTGATCGTGCTCGACGAACCGAATGCCAGCCTAGACACCGACGGCGACCACTCCCTTCGAGTTGCACTGGAAACCCTGAAGGCCGAGCAAAAAACGGTTGTGATCATCTCCCATCGTCTCAATGTGCTGGCGGTGGCCGATCAGCTAATGCTGCTGCGCGACGGCGCGGTGGAACGATCCGGCCCCCGCGCCGAAGTTCTAACGGCCCTGACGCGGGTGGCGGCCAGCCAGTCGGTCAGCACCAGCCGCGACGCGGCTGTGGCGACATGACGCTCGTCAACGATATTCGATCGATCGTCCCGTCCGCGCGATCGGAGCACACGCGTTTCAAGGCGGTATTGCAGATGCGGCCGGCGATCCTAAGCGGCCTGTTCGTGTTGCTCATCACGTTCGGCGGGTTTGGGACGTGGGCGGCGCTCATTCCGATCGACGGCGGCGTGATCGCTCCCGGCTTCGTCACCGTCGCCACCAACCGCAAGGCCGTACAGCACCTGGATGGCGGTATCGTTGCGGCGGTGATCGTCCGGGACGGCGACGAGGTGCGCGCCGGCGACATTCTCGTTCGCCTCGACAACACCCGTGCCCGCGCCTCGGTGGCCATCTTGCAGGACAGATTGCACTCAGCATTGGCTATCAAGGCACGCCTGACCGCGGAGCAGACGGGGGCCGCCGAAATCCTGTTTCCACAAATCCTCCTTGATCGAGCGTCGGAACAGGACATCGCGGACATTATGAACGGGCAGCAGGTGTTGTTTCAGGCACGGCGGGACAGCCTGGTCGGCGAGACGACGATACTGAAGCAGCGCGTCGACCAGTTGACCGGAAAAATCGATGCGATCGAAGCGCAGAAGACGTCGAAGACCCGGCAACGCGCGCTGATCCATGAGGAGCTTGAAGGCCTTCGAGAGCTTTTTAAGAAAGGCTACACCGAGCGCTCTCGGATCCTGGCATTGTCACGCACGGCCGCGCGGCTGGAAGGCGAATATGGCGAGCATTCCGCCGACATCGTCCGGGTCGAGGAGGCGATCGGCGAAACGCGATTGCAGATGCTGCAGGCACAGAAGGCATTTCGCGAAGACGTCGTCGCCGAGCTTCGCGACATTCAGATGCAAATTTTCGATCTCGATGAAAGGGTGGGCGCTGCGCGGGACCTGGAGGACAAACTGGAGTTACGCGCGCCGGTCGCCGGCACCGTCGTCGCTACCGCAGTGCATGGCATCGGCCAGGTGATCAAGCCGGGAGAGACGATCCTCGAAATTGTACCCGCCGGGGATCCGCTTGTTATCGAAGCCCATGTCCGCCCTGTCGACATCGACAGCGTTTCCGTGGGGCAAGAGGTCACCGTGCGGCTAACCGCCTTCAAGCAACGGACGACACCCACCCTGAGCGGCCGTGTCATCTATGTGTCCGCCGACAGCCTCGTCGGTCGGCAATCAGGCCATGCATACTACTTGGCGCGTATCGAGGTGCCGAAAGACGAGGCCCGACGTCTGGGCAACCGAAACCTGTTGCCCGGCATGCCCGCTGAAACATTGATACGAACGGGAGGCCGAACTGCCATGCAGTATCTGCTGCAACCAATCGCCGATGGCATGGCCCGGGCCTGGCGGGAAGAGTAGAGATACGACGGCTATATGAATTTCGTCTTCAGATGATCGGCCAACCGGATCGATAGGGCGACGATCGTCAGCGTGGGATTGACATAGCCGGACGTCGGAAAGACCGAACTGCCGGCAATGTAGAGATTTTCGACACCGTGCACCCGACAGTTCCGGTCGACCACACCTTTCTTTGTATCTGTCGCCATCCTCGTCGTGCCTATGTGGTGGTTGCCGCCTCTGAGATCCGACGGTTGCCAACTGTCGTCATCGGACAGCAAGAATCTGCCAATTCGCACGCGCCCCACCCCCAGTCGGGCCAGTTCAGAGCCAACCGTCTTTGTCAGTACGGAAAGCGTTCGTTTGTCCAGTTCCGTCAATCGCCAATTCAGGTCGACCCGAGGCAGGCCCAGCGCGTCGCGCTTTTTCGACAAAACGACCCTGCTGTCGGGGTTTGGCGCCTGTTCGGACATGCTGAGAAGAAACGCGCGTTCAGGTTGGGGTGAGGAAATCCGCCGCGTCCCGCGGTTGGCGGCGGCGCGCGGCGCGCCTATCGCCTGGGAGACCCGCCATAGCTGCCGGCCGATTTCGTCATCCGCTTCGCTTTTCTTGCCGCGCGTCGCCGAACCATAGTCGTAATTCACTTTGAAGCCGGCGTTCAGAACTCGGTTCTCTCTTTGGGTGCTATCGGTTAAGCATATGGCCGGTTCGCACCATTGCGTCGGCGCCGGCTGCCGTGGCTTCTTCCGCCACACGTTGTAACGCCGATGTAGATTTTTGGCCGCATCCAACATCAGCATTGCGCAGGTGACGTGTGGATGTTCCATAAAGTAACGGCCGACCAAGCCGTCTCGGTTGCCCAAACCGGCCGGCTCTACTTTGTTGGAATACAATAGGATCCGCGCGTTCTCGATACCACCGCAGGCCAGTACGTAGTGACGCGCCTTTACCGTGCCAGATCGGCCGGAAAGCGACCTGATTTCAATGCACTCGACGGCTCGGCCCGTCCCATCGGTTCGAATATCGACGACATTGGCATTCAATAATGCCTTGACGGTTTTCCGTCTCTCAATGGCGGCGCGATAGACGTGGCCGAAGTTCGTCGGGCCAGAAGAATCTCTGCTGAACCGCCAAAAGCGATGGGCGATTTTGTCCCGCGTAAATGCCAGAGGTTCGATACCCAGTTCCTGCCACGCGCGTTCGTCGAATGCGCCGGAGCCAAGCCGACAAAGCTCGGCCGCCCGGGGATAAAAGGATGCCAGATCTTCCTCGGTCAGGGGCCACCCGCTATGCGGGACCCACGGCCGCTCGACCAGATCAATTCGGTTCAGGACGCCGCATCGTCCGCTCCAGTGATTTGTCGTGCCGCCGAAGTACCGGAGTCGAGCTGCGTCGAGATCGTAATACGGTCGACCTGTGTTTTCGCCGTTATAGAGTGCCTGTGTGGCATCGTCGAAGTCGAGCCCTCCACTCTCGACGAGGCATACGCTGACCGCCGCGTTGGCAAACTCATTGGCGATTACTATTCCGGCTGCACCGCCACCGATTATGCACAGGTCGGCTGTGATCTCGGTGCCGTCGTCAAGCGCCCTAAAATCAAGCAACATGTCGGTCGAATACCAGCGTCGCGAGGGCGCACACCAGAACCTCCGACCGCGCCACGATCCAGCCGTCCAAAACTACGATATCGCCGTTCTGAAAATCGTAGTCCCGCCGCGCCAGGAGCCGAGTGCGTAGATCGCCGGGAAACCTCGTCCAAGCGGGACCAAACAGGTCGGCGGCGATTTCATGCCACCCGATAGGCTTAGCCGAGTTGTCCAAATACCGGCGGCCAATTGTCGACACGACCCCGGTGTCGCCGAATATTGCCTGGAGCGCATTTCGCAGACTATTGAAATCGAAGCCGCCGTTGGACACGACGGTTCGGTTTAACGCTATGCCGGGTTCGCCAATGATCAGCGACTGAGCGCCGAAAAGAGCAATCAGCACATCCCGCCGGCTTGGCCCGCACGTCCCTCTGTGTGCAACCGCAGACACCCCGTTTACTCGGTCAATCCGTTCGAACCACGCCGAAAAGGGCGTCGAAGAACCGATACAGTCCGAGTTGCCTGTCCGTATAGGTTTTGGAGAACGTTTGTTTTAGATGACCGCGCGCAGTATTCGTCGAAATACCTATCGTGGCGGCGATTTGGTCGAGACGATCACCGCGCAGCAACTCCGATGTTATGTGCGCCTGAACCCTTGTCAGTCCGCACAATCCGGTCAGATGTTCGGGATTGATCGCCAGGTCACGATTCGGATCAGCAACGAAGACAGCCGCGATCGATATCTGTTCATCCTCGAGTGTGAGGGTTCTTTCCAAAGGAACGGCCCATGCCAGAAGCGGCCATGCATTGCCGGTGCGTTCCAACGCGACAATCTCGGCGCTGCCGCTGGATCCGTTCTCGTTCTTCGACAGGGCGGCGCGAATTTGCTTTCGTAGTTCCCGCGTGTCGCGCGCCGACTCCGCACGGAGGCCGTCGGGCGCCAGTGTGAGACCTTGTTCTTCCGACATCAACTGATCGGCGAATTGGTTCGTTATGAAGGGTTTACCCGTGTCGTCGACGATCAGCACGCCAATGAGTATTCGATCCAGAATTTCTCCGAGAAAAAACTCTCGCTGAGCGGCCGCCCGCAGCAGCCTTTCGATTTTCTTGAAATGCGACGCGACGACGGGATCGAGACTGCAGGTCGACTTGAGCGATTCAAGCTCCCCGAGTAGTTTTTTCGCGTCGTTGAACATGGACTTCCTTGGATACCCAGGGTCAATGCAGGACTCCGATACGATGGCTTGCGGCCTCCACCACGCAACAGAAGAGACAACTCAGGTATCTTGGAAAACACTAAACTCCGCGGAATGTAGGCGTTAGATAAGCAAGAAATGCTATTAGTAGACCAATTTACTGACGCACATTTGTATGCAGAATGGTATGCTATTAATTTCTAGCATTTCAAGCGATCAAGTGATGCATCGTCGACCAGAACCGACCAGCGCCTCACCCCGTGACAAACACTCCAAAGGTTGCTGCAGTACTTGAACAGCGCCCCAGCTTGTCGTTGCCAGGGTCGTTTTATGTATTACGCACTACATCTACGCAACGGCCGGCGAACGATCAACGCCAACCCCACAAAGCCGAGGCCTAGCAGAAAAAGCGCAGTGGGTGCGGGAACGGCCTTGGCCATGCCAAGCAGTTGAAGCGCCAAGTCGACGGTTTTCGTCTCACCAGGGTCGAGAGAGAAGGAATCGAAGCCGGTGAAACCGTCTTCAATTGCGTCGTTGCCCGAGACCCAAGCATCCAAATCGAAGATCGGTTCGTCATCCACACTGAGCAGAAAGTGTACATCCGCTTTGGCCATCTCGTATTGAGGCGGCGCGTCGATCGACGTCGCCAGAACAACGAACAGATCGACAAGAAAGTCCAGTTCCAAGGGGTCCGCCGAGACGTTGGACAAATCGAACGACGCCTGCCCGTCGGCCAGAACGCTTGACATGCCGGGCTTATCCGCGGTGCCAAACGCCTGGTGCGTCGCGACCAGAAACTGACCTGCAGCATTCGCGTCGACGTCGGAATCCAAGAACGCAATGGCATTGCCGGACGTGGTCGGTGACTGGATAAGGGAGGTCGTGGGATTACTGACGATCAGCCCATCGTCTTCAGTAAGGACAGCGAAGGCAAAGGCCGCTTCGCCGAAAAAAATAGCGGTCGCTTCCGCGCGGCTAGCAAATCCAGCTGTCGCAGCGACAATTAGTGTGAAAGCCGCCAAACCTCTTGTTGCCCGGGACGCGGTCACATGCAATGCACGATCGATCTTCATCGTATCCCTCCCTTGTCGACACGTTCAGTAACGCAACCGGGCCAGCGATCTTATTGATCCTTAGTGGAATAACCCTCCCAAGTGATCTTCAAATGGTAGTCTAACAGTGTTACGGAGCTGAGACCGACAACCCCCGAACCGTCATTCGCTTCCCAACAACGTCACTTGAACCGCATCACCGATTGAGCTGAGCGCAAGCCGGTAATGCGCGAACACTCTATCGCTGGCCTTGCGGCAGTTATGAAATCTGCCACCGCGGCGATACTCGCTATTCACGGAACGAAACAGTACTCACGGAACGAAGAACCGGTGCCTTCTATTTTTCCGTGCTTGCGCGGAATGGGGCACTCGTGATACGAGAAGCAAATTTTATGCCAAGATCGCAGCACCGTGCAACTTCAATAGCTTAGTAGTTTAGAGTTTGGTTGCGCTGACGTTAGTTGTAAAATTTTTCGACATTTATGCGCGGATTTGGCGAATTGACGAGGCTACAGGACGTAATCGCCGCCCGCGAACCTTTCATTCAGAGCCGGCCTGGATCCATGCCTCACGATTTCAACAGGTTAGGCCTGCCAAGGCATCATTTGTTTGGGTCCAGACTGTAAAATTCTCCGACATTTACGCTCGTATTTGGCGATTGGCGGCCTCAGCCGGCATAGAATTTCCTGTCGAAACCTAGGATTTCCGGCGCCTGAAAATCACGGACTGCAATTTGTGGATCAATGCTTGTGAATGGCAAACTCGTCGTAATAGAGACGGCTTGACGATTTTCCATTCGGTTTTGGCGCCGGCCGAGCCGCATCGGCCGGCGCCAAGAGCGGTAGGCATCGTCGCCGGCTGGGCCCGCGATCCGCCGCGCGGCTGAAACGCCTGCACTAAAATCATCACGTGCTTCTATTCCGCGTCGACCTTGCCGGCCGCCCTCGAAACGCCATACCCTAAGCACGTCTTGGAACTTTTATGAAAACCGGAGTTCCAATCGTGCGCGGGCTGATCGTCCCATCTGCTCGGTACGGCAATCGCGAATGGGGGCGACGGGTAGATCTCCGCCGGGCAGACGATGGCAATGGATGACAAGACTGAACGCCTGACCAGCGACCCTGTACCGGCACCACAATTAAGCGCCGACGTGGAACGCCTGTTGGCAACGCTTTACGACGGCGGCATCGGCATTGTGCCGCTGGATGTCGCCTATGCCATTCTGGCCGCGACGCCTGACGGTATTCGCAGCATCTTCGACGCCAAGCAACGCTCCTACGACAAACCGAGCGGCATGTTCGCCAACGTCGAAATGTCGGCGGCGCTGCATGTCATGGATGTCGACCGGCATGCGATCGTGGCGACCCTGGTCCGCGAGGTCGGACTGCCGTTCTCCGTGGTCGCACCGTTCCGCGAGGATCATCCGCTACTCGCCGGCGTCGATCCGTTCGTCCTGCAATCGTCCAGCAAGGCCGGGACACTGGACATGCTGTTGAATGCCGGCCAGTTCCACGACGAGATCGCCCGTCAGGCGCTGGCCACGGGGCGGCCGGTGTTCGGGTCGTCGGCGAACAGATCGTTGAGCGGCAGCAAGTACCGCCTGGAAGACGTCGAAGCGCCGGTGCGCGCGGCCGCCGACATCAGTTTCGATTACGGTCGTTCGCGCTATGCTAACGCCGAGGGCCGGTCGAGCACGATCATCGACTTCCGCGATTTCACGGTGATCCGGGTCGGCGTGTGCTTTGACCGGTTGCGCGCCGCCTTCCTGGAACGCTTCGATATCGCGCTACGAACCGAAGGGGAAACGAGCACATGACGGACATCTACAAGGAGATCGGCTTCGAGGCCCACCGCATCGGGTTCGGCGAACGCCCGGGCATTGCCGTGGTCGACTTCCAACGCGGCTTCACCGATGCCGAGTTTCCCTTAGGAGGCCGACCGATGGTACAGGACGCCGTGGACAGCACGGCACGACTGCTGGAGGTGGCGCGAGCCAACAACGTTCCGGTCGCCTCATGCTACACCGCCTATACAAGCGGCCGCGACGCGCCCTACTGGAAAATCCCCGCCGTGGTCGAGCAGTTCCATCACGGCCATCCCTGCACCGAACTGGAGCCGAAGATCTACGATGCCGAGTACGACGTCGTGATCTGCAAAAGCGCGCCGTCGATCTTCTTCCAGACGGCGATCACGCAGTTCTTCGTCAAAGAGCGGGTCGACACCGTTATCGTCGTAGGCTGTAATACCAGTGGATGCATCCGCGCCTCGGTCATCGATGCCTTTTCCAACGGCTTTCGCGTGATCGTGCCCGAGGAATGCGTCGGCGACGTCGAAGAAGACCCGCACCGAGCCAACCTGACCGACGTGCATCGGCGCTACGCCGACGTGGTCGGACTGGACGAGGTGCTCGACTACCTCGAAGAAGTGCGCAAACGCAACGCCTAGCCACAATGCCAAGGCTTGACGAGGTGGTGTTCGAGGGTTCCTGTGGACGATAGATCGGCCATCTTTCTGCAGGTGATGATCGCAATCGCGATCGTCGGCATTTTGGCGTTTCTGGTTTCTTTGGCGGTGAGGCGCGTGCGCCGGACGCATGCAGTCGGCGAGGCCGCGGAAGGCCAGCCGCAATGGCATGAGTTCGTGCTCGGGCTGGTTCTGCTCGCCGTGGTAACCGTCGTCGTGGTTTGGCAGGTCTCTGTTGGCGGCTTGTGGACATGGGGCGAGGCCGCCATCGACTGGGGTTCCGACCGGCGGGCAGTCGTCTTCATGGTCGTCATGGCGATCGTGGCGGTCCTCGGTCTGCTGGTATTTCTCATCCATTCGATCGTGCACTCGCCCGCGCGCCGAGCCGCCGCGGCGGCGCCGGATGCCGCTCCGCCCGCGCAGGAAGCAGGCACTGTCAGGACACCGTCCGCCGTTCGCCTCCTCGGATTGCTGCTGCTGGCGATCGCTTTCCTGTTGCTGAGCGCCGTTTACCTGCCGCGCGACGCGCAGCACCAGTTCATGGTAGCGCTCATCTACCCGGCCAGCCTGGCAGTCGCCCTGGTGCTGCTGTTCGACAAGGCCAGCCGGGTCTGGAACGCCAAGTCCGGGGCCGAGGTCGTGCGCGAATGGCTGTTCTGCGATGCCTTGGTATTCCTGCTGTTCCTGGGCTACCTCAATCTGCGGGCGCTGCCGACGCCGGCCGAGTACGCAAACGTCTTCTGGGACGTGCTCGGTCTGGCGTTATTCTTCGTCGTGTTCTGGCTGCTCGACCGCAAGGTAACCCGCTTTCGTTTCCTGGTCGCCTACGGGTACTTCGTCGCGCTGCCGCTGTTGCTGCTGATCTGGCGCGCGGTCCAGGGCATCGCCGAGCCGGAGGGGCTGTCGTGGTGGAGCACCATCTGGCCGTTTCTGATCCTGGCGGTCGTGTTCTTCGTACTGGAGATCGCCGCCCTGCTGGCGGATCGGGGCGCCGGCAAACACGCAATACCGGCGGTGAAGGACGCGGTGTTCCTTGTGCTTTATGGGATCCTCCTGATCATTGCTATCCCTGAGGCGGCCGCCTGATGCCACACCGGCGGATATCAACGGCGCCCATGGCGGTTGCCACCGTCTCATGCCTTCGGATAACGTTTTCCTGTGCCGGGGCTGCCTGGCACCTGCTGCGTTACTTTAAGGTCGCGTGAACATGTTGGGTTGGCACTGGTTCTGGACGCTGGTCGGATTTCTGGTCTACATCGTCGTCCTGATCTTCCTCTACTTCTACCAGCCGTTCGAGGACCTGTTCACCCTCGTGGTCAACGGCCTGAGCTACGACAATGCGATCTTCTGGGCGGTGGTGACCATCGCAATCATCGGCTTTTGCGGTTACCACTGGCGAGCCTACAGACTCTATATCGTCGAGCAGAGCAGCGTTGAGCGCATGGTCCTGGCCTCGCTGCGCGGGTCGACCTTCGTCGCCGTTCTGTTGAGCGCGGGGGCAGCCCTGCAGGCGGTGCAGATCCTCTGCGTCTACCTGCTTCGGGACGATTTCGGTCTGGACCGTGAATTCGGCCTGCGCTTGGCCGCGGTCCTCGCGCTGGTCATCCTGACCGGCATCTTCTGCATCATTTTCTGGCTGCTGCGAGTCGTTCGTACCGCGCCGGCCCGTTCAGGCTGACGCGGCGACGCTCGCTCTCCGCATCTAGCGTACGCCGGGCGTGCCGAGACCGGGCCGCGACGCCAGCGGGTCGCGCTGCAGCTGCGCGGACGTATTGGCGTACTGGCCGCCGTAAGGGCCGCGCTTGACGAAGCGGCCGTCGCCGGCACGGCCAACATACTGACCCTTGTCGACGATGACCCGGCCGCGCGACAGCACCGTTTCGGTGACACCCTTCACGGCGAAGCCCTCATAGGCGTTGTAGTCGATGTTCATGTGATGGGTGTGCGGATTGTGCCGGCTGATGATCTCCTCGCGTTCCGGGTCGAAAATGACGATGTCGGCATCGCTGCCAACGGCAATCGTGCCCTTGCGCGGAAACAGGCCGAAGATCATTGCCGGCCGTGTCGACGTGATTTCGACGAAACGATTGAGCGTGATCCGGCCCAGGTTGACGCCATAGTGATAGATCAAACTCATGCGGTTCTCGACGCCGGGACCGCCATTGGGGATCTGGGAGAAGTCGTCGCGGCCCAGTTCCTTCTGCTCGCGCAGGCAGAACGGGCAATGATCGGTCGAGATGACGTCGAGCGAGCTGGTCCTGAGCCCGTTCCACAACTCGTCCTGGTTCCAGTCCTCGCGCAGCGGCGGCGTTAGAACGTATTTCGCACCGTCGAAACCGGGCTCGTCATACCGGTTGACGTCGAGCAGCAGGTATTGCGGGCAGGTTTCGGCATGCGCCATCACGCCGCGCGCCTGTGCCTGACGGAGTTCGTGCAACGCGTCATAGCAGCTTAGGTGGACGATATAGACCGGCGCTTGTGCGACCTCCGCGATCGCCAGGGCGCGGTGCGCGCCTTCCGCCTCAAGCCGGGTCGGCCGGGTGCGGGCGTGGTATTTCGGCGTGGTGTGGCCCTGGGACAGCGCGATCTTCACCAGTTCGTCGATTACGATGCCGTTTTCCGCATGCATGCAGACCAGCGTGCCGTCTTCCCCGGCCTTGCGCATGGCCCGAAAGATCGTGCCGTCGTCGGAAAGCAGAACCCCCGGGTAGGCCATGAACATCTTGTAGCTGGTCACTCCCTCGTCAGCGAGCTGCCGCATCTCCGGTATGCGCTCTTCCGGCATATCGGTGATAATCATGTGAAACGCGTAATCGATCGCAGTCTTGCCCTCCGCCTTTGCATGCCACTGGTCGAGAGCGGCGATGGTCGACGTACCGCGGCTTTGAATGGCGAAGTCGACGAGGCAGGTGGTACCGCCAAACGCCGCCGCGCGGGTCCCGGTTTCGAATGTATCGGACGTGGTGGTGCCGCCGAACGGCATCTCAAGGTGGGTATGCGGGTCGACACCGCCCGGGATAACCAGCCGTCCGCTGGCATCGATCACCGTGTCCGCTTCGATCGACAAATCGCGACCGATCAGCGAAACCGTCTGGTCGGCAATGAAGATATCGGCACGGTAGTCATCGGCGGCGGTGACGATGCGGCCGTTCTTGATCAATATGCTCACCATTTGCCTCCCAGCACATAGCAGTTGGCAGCTACGACAAGTTATGTATCATTTGAGGCACTGGCTCTCTTGACAAGGTTTTTTGCCGGCACGGTCAACAGGGTTCGGTACGTAGCAGTGCGGCGCAACGCGAACGCCGCATAAACAACGTGCAGTAATGGGGAGGCAGTTATGACAACCAAACAAAAACGCAAGACAGAGCGCTCGAGTTCACGCGGAGTTTCCCGCCGAACGCTTATGGGTACGGCCGCTGGTGCGGCGGCGGTCGGGGCGATCGGAGGATTTCCGGCAATCGTGCGTGCTGCGGATCCGATCCGCACCATCGGGCTCGGCGTCAGCATTATCAATGAAATCCAGGGCCAGGCTTCCACGGACCTTGGTTTTCCCGTGCGCGGTCAAGCGCTCGGCTATGGCGCGATGTTCGGCAAGATGCTGAACCAGAACGACCAATACGAGATTGCCGAGGGCTACTTCAATGACATGGACGTGTTCATTCCGTCCAAGGTGTGGCAACCGATCGACACCACACGCATCAAGGAATGGGACAAGGTCACCAACCTGTCGAAGACCGGCAAGCTGACGCCGGAATCGGCTGTCGGTCAGGGCGATGCGCCGTTCCGCCATCTCTGGCTTGACGAGAACGGCGAACGTGTCGACGGACCGTCGCGCTATATCTCTATGGTGCCGGCTTGGCATAACGCCGATTCCATCGGCTACAACCCGGAGGAAACAGGGCGCAAGATCGAGAGCTGGGCAGAACTGTTACACCCGGATTTCGCCGGTCGAGTGGCCCTTTTGAACGTCCCGCAGATCGGCGTCATGGATGCCGCAATGGCGGTCGAAGCCATGGGCATAATGACCTTTAAGGACAAGGGTGACATGTCGAAGGCGGAGATCGACGAGTTGATCAACATCCTGATCGACAAGAAGAGGGCCGACCATTTCCGCGCCTTCTGGGAATCGTTCGGTCAGTCGGTCAACCTGATGGTCAGCGGCGAAGTCGCAATACAAAGCATGTGGTCGCCGGCGGTGACGGCGATCAAAGCCGAGGGCGTGCCCTGCATCTACGCCTTCCCGAAGGAAGGCATGCGCGGCTGGCACGGCGGTCTGGCGATTTCCGCCAAGGTCACCGGTAAAGCGCTCGACCAGGCCTACGAATACATCAACTGGTGGCTCGCCGGCTGGCCCGGCGCCTTCGTCGCCCGGCAAGGCTACTACATGTCGGTGCCGGAAAACGTGAAGAAGCACCTCGAGCCTGAGGAATGGGATTTCTGGTACGAGGGCAAGCCGGCCGCCAAGGAACTGCCGGATCCGTTCGACACCATCATCGTCGAGAAGGACGAAGTGCGCGATGGCGGCTCCTATTGGGACCGTTTCAAGAATATCGCCGTGTGGAACTCGTTGATGACGGAGAACGACTACCTGGTCAAACGCTGGACGGAATTCCTGACCGCCTGACCAGCCGTGATGTAATAACCGGGACCGGCTGGCCCAGGCCAGCCGGTCTTGTTTTGTCGGGCCGAACGGTCGGCCTCGGCACCGTCAGAGGATGGCGGTCAGTGTGAGCACAGTCGATTCAACATCGAAACCGCCGGGTGACGTGGAACTGCCCACTACACCGGACGATGCCGAACGGCGGGTGCCGCCGCCGGCGCTGGTCGGCGGGACGCCGGCGGCACCCGCCGGCTTCGCCGCGGTCAAGGCCGACAATCGCGAAGGCGGCTTTCCGACATTGTGGCTGATCGCGCCGGCGACGCTGTGGCTGCTGGTCTTCCTTGTGCTGCCGCTGCTCGGCATCATTGTGTTCAGTTTTTGGGACACCGAAGGCGGCAAGCTGATCGCCGACCCGACGTTGGAACACTATCGCGACTATTTCTACACGGAAGGCTTCTTCGACTCCGAGTCGCGCAACTTCCTGACCCTCAGCGTATTTATCCGCACCCTCGGCTCGACATTTTACTTCACCGCCCTGGTAATGGTGCTGTGTCTGATCGTCGGCTATCCGATCGCGTACTTCCTGGCCATGCAGGTGGGAAGCTTCAAGTGGCAGATGGCACTGTTCCTGCTGTGCATGGTGCCATTCTGGACCAGCTATCTGATCCGTGCCGTTGCCTGGCTGCCCATGCTGGGCCGGCGCGGGCTGCTTAACGAGCTGTTGTTGCTGACTGGCGTCGTCGACAAGCCGGTCAGCTTTCTGCTCTATTCCGAGTTCGGCTATGTGATGGCGCTGGTGCAGATCTACGTTGTGCTTGGCGTCGGCCCGATATTCTTCTCGCTTGCAAAAATCGACAAGGCGATCATCGAAGCCGCCCGCGACATGGGCGCGACGCCCTTCCAGATCTTCCGTGAGATCATCGGTCCCCTGTCGCTGCCGGGCGTGGCGATCGGAATGATCTTCATCTTCGTTATGCTTATGGGTGAGTTCGCGACCGCGGTCGTGGTTTACGGCGGCAAGGCATCGACCACCGGCACCGTGATCCTGAACTACTACGCGATTGCCAATTATCCGTTCGCGGCGGTAAACGCCCTTATGCTCATGCTGGCGATGATGATCGGCGTCGTCATCATTCTGCGCGTCGTCGATATCCGGAAGGAGCTCTGAACATGGCCAGGTGGACACCGGAACGTCGGCGCCGGACCTGGATCAAGGGTGGCTTCAGCGTCTACTACGTGATCTTTCTGGTGTTCATCTACGGGCCGATGTTCGCGATGTTCGTCCTGTCCTTTCAGGGCCGGCGTGGCGGCACCAGCTTTCCCATGCGGGGGGTGAGCCTGCATTGGTGGGAGAAGCTGATCGAACCGTCGACGGTCGGCGATCTGCAGGGTGCCCTTATGCGTTCGCTGATCCTGGCGCTGATTGTCATGGTCATCACGGCGCTGTTCTCGACCATGCTGGCAATGGCTTTCCGCAAGCGCTTCTTCGGCTCCGACGCACTGTTCTTCACCGTTATGGCCGGCCTGATGGTGCCCGGCGTCCTGCTCAGCCTGGGGCTCGCCACCATGATGAGGCAATTGGGCATTCCGACCAACTGGTGGTCGTCCGGTCTGGGCGTGCACGTGGTCTGGACCCTGCCGTTCGGCTTCCTGGTCATGATGGCGGTGTTCAACCGTTTCGATGCGCGCCTGGAAGAAGCCGCCCGCGACATGGGCGCCGACGAATGGACAGTATTCAAGGAGGTCACGCTACCGCTGATTACGCCGGGCATCGTCGCGGCCGGCCTGTTCGGCTTCACGCTGTCTTACGACGAGTTCGCTCGCACGACGTTGCTGGCCGGCGCCAATAACACCCTGCCGCTCGACATCAATGCGTCGATGACCCAGCGCATTCGACCGACGCTGTTCGCGCTTGGAACCGCCTCGACCGTCTTTTCGTTGTTTATGATCGGGCTTTTTCTGGTGATCTACACGGCGCTGACACGCCGGCTGCGCTAGCCTCGTTAAGCGGCGGCCGGCCCAAGGATATCTTCGGGGCGGATCGAGTCCCGCAGCAGCACACCAGCCTCGGCGCTCCAGCATATGAACTCGCGCTCGCCCATCTTGCGGACGCTGTCCGACAGATGCCGGTGCTGCTCGACATGCACGTATTGGCCGGGCGCCAGCTCAAACACGTCGGTCTCGAGCGTGCCGAGAAACTCCGTCGCGATATAGCTGCCCTCGACCCGGTTCGCCATGTCCGGATGGTCGCCGGTGTGCATCAGGTCGGCGCGCACCGAGAACCAGACGGTCTTGCCGACAGGCACGTGCTGGATGTGCGACGGCACTTTGACATAGAACAACTCGCCCAGGCTTTCGACAAACACCATCGTGCCCGAGCGCGATTTCACGATGCCCTGGAACAGGTTGTTGTTACCGATGAACTCGGCGACGAACTTGGTCTCCGGATGCTCGTGCACCTCGCGGCTGGTGCCGATCTGCTGCACCACCGAATCCGACATTACCACGACCTTGTCGGCCATCGACATGGCTTCCTGCTGCGAGTGGGTAACCATGACGAACGTGATGCCGAGTTCGCGCTGGATGCGTTTAAGTTCCACCATCATGGTCTGCCGCAAGTTGAAGTCCAGCGCTCCCAGCGGCTCGTCAAGCAGCAGCACGGTCGGCCGGCTGATCAGGGCGCGAGCCAGCGCCACGCGCTGTTGCTGACCGCCCGATAACTCGCCCGGCCGACGGCTGGCGAAATCGTGCAGGCCGACCATCTCCAACATTTCCCAAACCCGGTGCGCCCGCGAATCCGGCTCCATGCCCTTCATTTTCAGGCTGAACTCGACGTTCTGAAACACCGTGCGATGCGGGAACAGCGCGAACGACTGAAACATCATCGACGTGTCGCGCTGCGAGGGCGGCAGGTCGGTCACGTCTTTGCCGCGGATGAAGATGCGCCCTTCGGTGACCTCCTCCAGCCCCGCCATCATGCGCAGTGTGGTGGTTTTGCCGCAGCCCGACGGCCCGAGCATTGAGACGAATTCGCCCCGTTCGATTTCGGCGTTGAAATCGATCACCGCCCGCGTGCCGTCCGGATAGGTCTTGTAGGCGTTTTCGAGAACGATATCGAAATCAGTCATCGCGGATCACGACCGGTCCAATCCAATGCCACCCGACCGTCCGGGCACGAACAGCCGAATTCAATCGGCCGCGCGCGCCGCCGCCTGCACCAGGGTCCAGACGGTATCGAACGAAACCTCATCCAGGACGCCATTCTGATTGAAGGCGCGCAGTTGCTGCACGGCATCGCGGATCGCTTCGTTGTCGCCGGCATGGCCTTCCAGCTTGTCCAGCGCTTCCGGCAACGGAATGTCGCGGGACCGCTTGGTGCTCATATGCTCCTGCACCAGCGCGTTGACGTGATCGTAGAGTTCGCGCATCGAACCGGCGGTGTACGGCCGGCCGATCAGACCGCGCAGGCCGTTGGCGTTGAAGCGTTGTCGCAGTCCCTCCGGCAACGACTGTGCGAAGCCCTCCAGCACTTCGCCAAGACCGAAGCCTTGCGTGAAGAGGCCGCGCAGCGTGTCGACGGTGCCGTCCTTGCCGCCACCGCCGCCATACATGCGGATCTGCGCGTTCTGCAGGGCGTTGCCCATGGCTTTGGCCTGATCGATATGCACGTCGCGTTCGGCCTCGATGTAGAGCTTGGCCAGTTCGAGGAACGTGGCCGCCTCGTTGTATTTCTTCAATGCACCGGCTTTGGCTTCCAGCCCCGCCGCTTCGCTTTCGAGCATGCGCTGCGTGTTGGCGACCCGCAGGGTTTCAATCTCCATCTCGGCGCGGCCGACGGCGCCGGCCTCGCGCTCGATCCCATCGGCCGCAATCTTCTGCGCTTCGCTGTTCGCCTTGGCGCGGGTCAGCGTCGCGTCGGATTCCAGCTCGGCCGCCTGCTTCCGGGCCTCGGACTGGACGACCACGTGCATGCGCGAGACCTCGGCCTTGCTCTCCTCGTCGACGCGCCGTGCCTCCGCGATCTTCTCCGCCTCGATCCGCTGCAGATCCTTGGCGCGTCCGGCATCGGCAACGATACGGACCGACTCGACGGCATGTTCGGCCCGCTCCTTATCGGCTGTCGTCGACAACCGCTCGACCTCGGCCTGCTCCAGTTCCCGGGTCTTGCCGACCAAGGCGATCTCGCGATTGCGTTCCTCGAGTTCGCGCGCCAGAAAGCGCTCGATATCCGCCTTCTCGCGCTCTTTCTCCTTGCCGATCAAGGAGATCTCGCGGTTCTTCTCCTCGAGTTCCAGGGCGAGCGAGGTGTCGATCTCGGCCTGACGCAGCTCGCGGTCCTTGCCGATCAACGCGATCTCGCGATCGCGTTCTTCCTGCTCACGGGCCAGGACTCGGCGGATTTCAGCGCGCTCGAGCTCCTGGGCCTTGGCCACCAGTGCAATCTCGCGGTCGCGCTCCTCCTGTTCGCGCGCCAATGCGCGCTGGATCTCGGCGGCCTCGCGCGCGCGGGTTTCCTGAAAGATCTCGGCATCTTTCTGAATCTGCTTACGCTCCAGCGCCAGCGCCTTTTCAATCTCTTCCTGCTCAACCTCCCAGCGCCGGTCCAGGATGTAGCGTTGCTGCTCCGAAAGGATGCGCGCCCGCTCGTTCGAAACGTCGTGTTCCTGCTGTGCCGCGGCCAGCGTCTCGTCACGGTCGATATCGAGCATCGCAAGCCTGGTCTCGAGTCCGCGCTTGCGCACCGACAGGGCAATCGCTTCGGAGACCTGGTGCCGCTCGTCGCGCGCCCGTTCTTCGGCCGCGGACACGGCGGTTTGACGGGCGATTTCCTCTTCCTGCCGTTGCCGCTCCTTCTGAGACAGCTCGATGTCCTTGCCTTTTTCGGCGCTCTCGCGCGCTAGATTTCGGGCGATTTCGGCCAGTTCCGCTTCGCGAGCCTTGTCGGTGAGTTCGATCTGCCGATCCCGCTCCGCTTTCTCCAAGGCAAGGTTTCGGCCGATGTTCGCCAGCTCTTCTTCCCGATTTTTCGCGATCAGAGCGATCTCGCGGTCCCGCCGCTCCTGCTCCACAATCAGGTCTTTCTGGATCTCGCGCGCCTCGCGCTTCTCAGCTTCTTCGGTGACGGCGATCTCACGTTCGGTGCGCAGACGCTCCAGCAGTTTTTCGTTGTCGATTTCCTTCTGCTCGACCGACAGGCGCTGGTCGAGAATATAGATCTGCTTCTCGCCGAGTTGCTTGGCCTGCTCGTTCGATACGTCCTTGTCCTGGTTCGCGCGGGCGAATGCCTCCTCGCGTTCGATCTGCAAAAGCTCGAGCTGGGTGTCGAGGTCCTTCTGGCGGATCGCCACGGTGGTACGCTTTTCCGTGTCGTGCACCTTACGCCGCGCTTCGCTGGTAACCTCGGTGATCACCTTCAAGCCCTCGGCGTCGAAGACGTTGTCGCCCTTGAAATACTCCTTCGATGTCTGCTCGAGCGCGACGATGGTGACTTCCTCCAGCTCCAGTCCGTTGGCGCGGAAGCTTTCGATCACGTTCTCCTTGATATCCTTGGCAAAGGCGTCGCGGTTCTTGTGCAATTCCTGAAGCGTTTTGGTCGCCGCGTAACTGCGCAGCGCACTGATCACCTTGGCTTCCAGCAGGGTGCGCACTTTCTCGGCGTCGAATGTCTTTTCGCCCAAGCTGCGGCTGGCGGTGAGCACGTCGGCATCGTTGTGTCCGACATGGGCGTAAAGCTCTGTGTTGACGTCGATTCGGATGTTGTCTGAGGTCAGGATCGCCTGCTCGCGCGACCGACCGACGATCAGCTTCATGGTTTCCAGCGAGACCCAGGTAACCTCGTGAAACACCGGCAGGACGATGGCGCCCTTACCCAGGCAAACCTTCGTGCCCATGAAACCGGTGCGGATGAAGCACATGTTCGACGGCGCCCGTTTGTATATCCAGATCGAGATCACATAGAGAATGGCGATAACGATGATCGCCGTGATCAGCAGGGTAATTCCGATCTCTAACATCTGCGCTTACCTTGTTCTTTCTGCTTATGTTCTTTTTTTGACGGCATTGCGGACATCAGGATCGTCCGCCTCCCAGACCCGTACTCGACTCGACGCCGTTGGCCGGCGCACCGGCGCCGCGGCGTTCACCGTGGTCGAACAATTCTAACGGCTTTCTGCTGCGCCGTTGTTTTTCGCGTAACGCCTCGGTGGCGCGCTGGTCTACCTCAAGCCGCGACCCGACCAACATCACACCATAATCGTCTCTCGCCTTCGCGGGCGAGACAAGACGGCGCGCCACGTCGGCCCGCACGCGCTCCACGTCGCGCTTCAGGGGATCGCCCCAGCCGCCGGCCCCGGCGGTACGAAAGATCACCCGGTCACCCGCCCCCACCCGGATATTATCGGCCTTGGCGGGCAGCGCTTCGCGCTCGCCGCCCTCGCGTTGCAGCCACTTCTGAGAGCAGGCGCCGGCCTTTCCGCCAAGAATGCCCCAGGGTGCGCTGGCATGGCGGTCATCGCTAATCGAAATCACGCCGGGTTCAAGCAGCAGATAGATCTTCTCGAAGGCGTTGCCACCGCGATGGGTGCCGGCACCGCCGGAATCGGCAATGCTTTCACAACTTTCGATGATAATGGGATAACGGCTTTCGAGATGCTCCAGCGAGGCGCTCGCGTGATGCGGCGACGCGAAATACCCGTCGGGGCCGTCCCCGTCCGGCCGGCCCGGCAGGCCGCCGGCGACGATATCGGTCAAATGAAAGGCTCGCCCGGACTTCCGGCGGCCGGCATATTGGAATGTCGGGTGGGCCCCATAGCCGGCGGCCGGCGCTTTGTCGGGCGCATGACGCCCAAGCGCACCGCCTAACACGTCGAACTGACGCGCCCGGGAATGGCTGCCTCCGCCCAATGCCGCCGGAAAATCCGGTTGGAGCAGCGAACCTTTCGGCAGATTGACGTGAATGAGGTCGTGGAAGCCGTCGTTGGCCTGGATAGCCGGATCGAAAGCGGCGAACAAGTAAGCGCCGACGGACAACCGGAACAATCCGTCATGCAGATAGAAATTTATCGGGCCGGGCGCCTGAGGCGCCGTCCCTGTCCAGTCGAAGTAGGCATTGTCGCCTTCGCGCCAGACCGTGAGCCGCATGCGGAAGGGCCCATTGCCAAGGCCATCGTCGTCGACCACGTCCTCGAACGTCTGCGGCTCTTCGGGCAGAGTCTGCGCGATCAACCGCCGCATCACATGGTTGGCACGCTCTAGCAGGCCGTCGCACGCCCCGCGGTAGCCATCGACGCCGAAGCGGGCGCAGAGCTCGACGACGCCCCGGGCGCCCGCCCGGCAGGCAGCGATCAACGCCGCCAGGTCGTGGTCGTTCATGTCAGCGTTGCGCGAATTGCCCCGCAGGATGTCGAGCGCTGCCTGGTTGGGCTGGCCGCGATCGTGAATCTTCACCGGCGGGATGCGCATCCCCTCGCCGAACACCGACGTCGCCGCCACCGGCCGGCTGCCGGCAACGGGACCACCGACATCCGCCATGTGGCCGTACATCGACGTGAAACCGACGAGCGCGTCATCGAAAAATACCGGAACCAGAACCGTCCAGTCATTGATGTGGCTGACCGCTCCGCCGCAGCCATACGGATCGCTTTGCAGGATAACGTCGCCCGGATGCAGGTCGAAGTCGTTCGCCTTTAGCATCTCAGCGACATAGGAGCCGAACTGTCCGGCGATCATTCGTCCGCGCGGATCGGTGATGATCGCACCGGCGTCACGCTGTCCGCTGATCGACGGCGATGCCGCCGACTGCAACAGAACCGCTTCCATCTCCCGCTGCACGTCGCGCAGCGCGCCTTCGACCACGTCGAGGGTGATACCGTCGACCGCCACGGGGACGCCCGCCGTCGGCAGGAATGCCCCGCCCTCGCCCGCGGGCGGCGCCTTCTGCCGCTGCCCATCGCCGGCCGCCGGCGCCGGCTCGATCTGAGCGACCGGCCGCACGTCGTCGCCGAACATCCCGATGCAGCGGCCCAGGGCGTCATCTACCGCCTCGCTCATTGCCTCGCCCTGGCTGCGGCCGATCCGGGCGCTGCCGAACTGCTCCTTGACGATGCCGTCGACGGTGAGCCGGCACAGCACGGTGACGACGCCGCGCTCCACCTTGTGTTCGACGATCTGCGACGACCAGCCGCCGCCAAACCGGGCAAGCAGCATATCCGTGGCGCCACCGCGAGCGCGTGTCGGCGTGGAGAGTGTGGTTGCGGACGGCTGCTCAGCGGTTTGGGCTGCTGTCGCCGCACCGCCCATCTGTGCCGAAAACACACGCTCGAACTGCTCGCGATTTGCCTTCAGCAAATCGTCAAGCGAGGTCCGGCTGCTATGTGGTGTCATCTCGGGCATGGCTACACAGACTAGGCTAACGCGCCTTCCGGCGAGATCAGGATGTTGAGATGTGGGTCGACGCGGGCGCTATGGCCCGGGTGTACGACGGTTGTGGTATCCGCCTGTATGACAATGGCCGGGCCGCGCAATACGTGACCGGGCCGCAGCAAAGCGCGGTCGTAGACTTTGGTGTTGACCGGCTGACCGTCGAAATGGACATGTCGTTCCTCGATTACCGCCGCCGCCTGGTCTTCAACACCGTCGTCGGGACGGCGCATTACGGTCGCGCCCGTGGCCGCACTGCCAATAGCACGAAGATTGACAAGCTCAACCGGCTGGTCGGGGCGGAACCCGAACTGGCGCTCGTGCCGAGCGGCGAACCGTTCGGCCATGTCGCGCACACCGCTTCCACTAAGGGTGTCCAGGCTGAGCGATAACGACAGCTCGCGCTCCTGTCCGAAAAAGCGCAAATCGGCTTCGAACGTCAGCCGCTGCCGGTCATTATCTATACCCTCTGCGGCCAGCCCATCGCGGGCATAGCGCCCAAGTTTCGTCAGGATTTCGCCAACCCGCCCGTCGCTCAGCTCGGCCAGTTCGCGCATCACCGCCTGCACGAACTCGTTGCGCGTATCCGCCTGCATGTAACCCTGGGCCGCTAACACTCCGGCGTTCGGCGGTACGACAACCGGGAAGCTGCCGACCAGTGCCGCCAGGGCGTTGGCATGCAGCGGACCGGCGCCACCGAACGCGATCAACGCCGCGTTGTTCGGCGCGATTGCGCCGCGCGCCGCGATCCGCCGCAACGAGCCGGCAATGCGTTCGTTGGCGACATCGACGATACCCTGTGCCGCGCGATGCGGCTCAACCTCGAGCTCCCGGGCGACACGTCCGACCGCTTCTTCGGCGGCGCGGATATCCAGCGTCATGCCGCCGCCAAGCAACGTCGCAGGCAGCCGGCCCAGCAAAAGATTTGCGTCGGTGACGGTCGCCCGGTTTCCGCCGCGGCCGTAGCATGCCGGTCCAGGCACGGCGCCGGCGCGCCCAGGGCCGACGCGCAACGCACCGGTCATCGGCACATGGGCAAGCGAATCGCCGCCGGCGTCGACACTGCGCACATCCATTGCCGCCACACGCAGCGGATAGCCGTCGACCACGGCCTGCCTGCCGATAGGCGCCTCGCCATCCCGGATCAGCGACAGAACGGTCGACGTGCCGCCCATGTCGACAGCGAACGTGTCCGACAGGCCGGCCTGGCGGGCGATTTGCGCCGCCGCGGCGACACCACCGGCCGACCCTGACGCCATGGCCGTCGTTGCCACTTCCGCGATCTGATCCGCGTTGGTCGCACCGCCATCGGCACGCATGACGCTGATCTGCGCATTGCCGCCGAGTTCCCCCAGCCGCCGACCGAAGTCGGCCAGATGACGGCCGATGCCCGGACCGACATAGGCGTTCAGCGCGGTCACCAGCGTGCGCTCATACTCGCCGCACTCGCGGCGGGTTTCCGATGACAAGTATACCGGCATGTCCTCGTCGATCTCGCGTACGATGTCGCGCAGCAGCCGCTCGTGCGCCGCATTGGCATAGGCATGCAGCAGCGAGACCGCAATGGCGTCAACGCCGAGCTCGACCAACTCCTGCACCACGCCGCGCGCTGCCGCTTCGTCGAGCGGCGCAACCACCTCGCCACGCGCGTTCATGCGTTCCGGCACGCCTCTTGTGAACTCGAGATCGACCAGTGGTGTAGGCTTGGCCATGGGCTGCGACGACCGCATCTCGCCTCGCGCCAGATGCAGCACTTGTTCGAAATTCCTGGTAACCAGCAAACCAACCCTGGCGCCCCTGCGTTCGAGGAGAATATCGGCGGGTGCCGTGGTGCCGTAGCGCACGCTGGCGATATCGCCGGGCGCGATTCCTGCTTCGGCGATCAGACGCTCGATCCCCATCAGCACTGCCGCTGCCTGGTCATCCGGTGTGGTGGGGGTCTTGAGCAGCCGGACGGCGCCGTCCTGCTCGTTGAAAAGGAGCAGGTCCGTGAACGTACGTCCGACCTCGATGCCAAGCCGGCAACTCATCGCGCGTCCCCCAATTACCGGCTTGTGCCGACGACGCTACGAACTCAGGCCACGCCGCCCCGGAACCTGTCATGAGATGACGTCCGTATCGGCCTGCGCACGCACCCGTCTTCAGGTGCTCAAACCGTATTTTCTCCTTGCATGATCAACGAGCCTGCGCACGCGGTCAACTAAGCGCTGTCGCCGATGGGCCGAATTTCGGCCAGCCGGCGCTTGTTATGCATCAACAATTTTGCAGTCACCGCCGATTGGGCTACGATCCGATGCATTCCGAGGCGGGCAGAAACGGCACGTGAGATGGCAGGCGACAGTTTGAACGACAGGCGAACCAAGTTCTGGATCGGCGTGATTGCGATCATCATCCTGTTGCTGTTTCTATATTTCTATCAGCCGTTCGAGACCTACCTGACGGCGCACATCCCGCACATCCATTTCTCCAATGTGGTGTTCTGGTTCGCATCCCTGGTCGGCGTTGTCGGCTATGTGATTGCCCAATGGCAGTCGTTCAAGACACAGATCTTCCGTTCCGGCGGCGAACTCCGCGTCGACAACCTGCTGTTCGACACGCTGCAGGCCTCGATCTTGATCGCGGTCATTTTCGCCGCCGGCGCGACATTGCAGGCCGTCGTGATGCTGGGCGAGCACCTGGTGAACCGCGGACCGATCATCGACCCGTCATTCGGCGGAAAACTGCTGGCGATCGTCCTCCTACTGATCCTGGCGTTGTTGTTCTGCCTGCTGCATTACGTCGTGCGGGCCTTTCGCGACGGCTGGACCAGTCGTCGCACGCACCCGGCGTCTGCACGTCCGTCCGGCGCCGACTAGCGGTCTCCGACGTCAACCGGTACACGACCCGACAGCCTCGCCTGGACGTCCGGATTGGCGAGGGCGTTGAACACATCGAGCGACGCGCGGATCTTCGCTTCGTCGAGCCCACGGACAATGAAAATCAGCCGCGAGCGCCGGTCGTCATCGGGCCATACGTCAAGATGGCTCGGCGGATGCACGATGTGCTGCACGCCATTGATGAGCACTGGCGTCGCCACATCGACAACGTTCAGCAGGCCTTTGACCCGCAGGATGTTCTCGCCATGCCTGTTCAGCAGCATGGTCAGCCAGATGCCGAACGCGGTCCAGTCAAGCGGCCGGTCGACGCGAACCGTGAAAGAATGGACGTCGCTGCCGTGCTCGTGCCCTAGCGGACCGTCCGCGTCCGGACCCGAGGCCCGGAGCCAGTTGTCGATTTCACGCGCCTTGCCCTCATGCCGGTAGATGTCGTCGAGCAGCAGCCCATCGTCAGGCGCCGCGCCCGGCGCCAGTTGCAGGATCGGCGCCGAACCGTTCAGCCGGCGCAGCCGTGCGCAGAGCGACGACACTTCCTGCGCGTCTGCCATATCGACCTTGGTCAGGATCAATCGGTCGGCTACGGCGATCTGCTTCACCGATTCCGGGTAATTGTCGAGAGTGTGCCCGGCGGATACGGCATCGACGGTGGCGACAATGTTGCCAAGGCGGAAGTGATGCTGGATTACCGGATCGGCCAGGAGGGTGTAGGCGATCGGCACCGGGTCCGCGAGACCCGAGGTCTCGATGACGACCCGACTGAAATAAGGGATCGTGCCGCGGCTGCGCTGCGACAGCAAATCGCGCAGCGCTTCCTGCAGATCGCCGCGCACGGCGCAGCACAGACAGCCGTTATCGAGCAGCAGGGTGGTTTCGCTGACGTGCTGGAGCAACTGGTGGTCGAGCCCAACCTCGCCGAATTCGTTGATCAGCACCGCCGTATCCCGCAGGCGCGGCGACCGCAGCAGCCCCTGCAGCAGGGTGGTCTTGCCGCTGCCGAGAAAACCGGTGACGACGTTGAGACCGGTCAGGCTGGCATAGTCCGCCACGCGCTTAGTTTCCCCGCTGCGAGAGTGTCGCCAACAGGGCCGGATCGAGCGGGTCGCAGTCGCGCCGGCTCAGCCGCTCAGCCTCGGCCCACAGTTCGCCGAGATTGTTGATGATGGCTGTCTGCCCGGTCCGGCCGCGCAGGATGTAGGCGTTGCCCGACCAATCCTTCAGCGACAACCCGTAGGGCCGCAGCACGGCGTTGAGTAGGCGCGTGCGGGTCTGACGCTCGCGATGCCACGTGTGACGCTGCTGCCGGCTACTGAACGCCGCCGGGCTGGCGGCGCTGTCCGTCCAGTGATCGCGCCCGCCAATGATGCCGCAAAGGCTGCACATATGCTGGTGTCACTCAGCCTGCGCCTCGGCACCGGCCTCAACGCGCGGATAGCGGCGGGCAAAGTCGTCGGCGATGGCGTCGAATGTCGTGAACGTAACGCCGGCGTGGCTGTCGATGTATTCGAACAGCCGCTCCAGCATAAGCAACACCTGCGGACGGCCCGACACGTCGGGATGGATGGTCATGGTGAACACCGCGTAGTCGTACTCGCGGTACACCCAATCGAACTGGTCACGCCACAGTTCTTCGATATCGCGCGGATTGACGAAGCCGAAGCTGTTCGGCGCCGCCTTGATGAACATCATCGGCGGCAGGTCGTCGAGGTACCAACTGCCGGGTATGTCGATCAGGTCGGTTTCCTCGCCGCGCACCAGCGGCACCATCCATTCGTCCGGGTGCTTGGAATAGTCGATCGGCGTCCAGCTATCGCCGACCCGGACGTAAAATGGATGAAAGTCGTTGTTCATCAGGCTGTGGTCGTACTTGATGCCCTTGGCCAGCAGCAACTCGTTGGTCACCGGGCTGAACTCCCACCAGGGCGCGACGTAACCGGTCGGACGGCGGCCGCTGAGGCGCTCGATCAGGTCGATGCACTTGTCCATCACCCGCTCTTCCTGCTCGGGCGTCATGGCGATGGGGTTTTCATGGCTATAGCCGTGCATGCCGATCTCATGGCCGGCATCGACGACCATGCGGCACTGCTCGGGAAAGGTCTCGATCGAATGGCCGGGAATGAACCAACTGGTCGGAATTTTCATGCGGTCGAACAGGCGCACCAGTCGCGGTACGCCGACTTCCCCCGCAAACAGGCCGCGCGAAATATCGCAAGGCGAATCCTCGCCACCGTAGGAGCCGAGCCAGCCTGCCACGGCGTCGACGTCGACACCGAATGCGCAAAAGATTTCCTTCTTGCCGCCTGCCCTCGAGACATGCCGGCTGCCAATGGCCGAACTGCCTGAGCTACCCGACGGCGTGACCAGTGAGCGCGGCTGATAGCGCGGGCCGGTCGGTCCGTGTCGGTCCTGTGCGCCATAGCCGGCGCGTCCCGAATATACCGAACCCGGACGTCCGGAGTTCTCGTTCATGTCGTCGCTCCAACGCGTGGAAAACCGGTAGACCGGAAGCCTTCCATGTCGGCCGCGCAACGGCAAGAGGAAGATCGCACATTAACGCCAGCCAAAGGCCGGGCTGGCGCGTTCGTGAATCCTGCTGCATCATCTGCTCTGTTGCAGGGTGCGGCCAACATTTGGCAAGGAGGTTGCGATGGCGGAGTGGGAACGCGAAACGCGCCACGACTACGAGAGCAAGGGTTTCGCCCAGCGCTCCGGTTACGGCGACAAACCGGCATTGTTGGTCGTCGACTTCATCAACGGGTTCACCGATCCGACGACACCGTTGGGCGGCGACTTCTCGTCCGAAGTGGCGGTGACCGCCGACCTGCTGCGGGTGTTCCGCGCCGCTGCGCTGCCGGTCGTCTTTACCACCGTGGTTTACGAGCGCGACCTGAGCGATGGCGGCGTCTTCATCAAGAAGGTTCCTTCGCTCGCAATCCTGACCCGCGGTTCGCCGATGGTCGATGTCGACGAGCGCATCCGCCCGCAGCCCGGCGAATATGTGGCGGAAAAAAAGTTCGCCAGTTCTTTCTTCGGCACGGACCTCGACACCTATCTGAAGGCGCGCGGTGTCGATACGCTGGTCATCACCGGCTGTACGACAAGCGGCTGCGTCCGCGCCTCCGCCGTGGACTCGCTGCAGTACGGATACATCACCCTGGTGGTTCGCGACGGCGTCGGCGACCGGGCGCAGGGACCGCACGACGCCAACCTGTTCGATATCGATGCCAAATACGGCGACGTCGTGCCGTCGAGCGACGTGCACGCCTATCTGAAGTCGATCACGTCGGGCGGCGGTTTCGCGGAACGCGCGCAGGCCGAGTTCGGCGCATGGTGGAACGAGAGCCGGCGTTCAGGCGGTTGAACGGGGGCGGCATGAGCAACGGACGGGAGACAGGGCTGACGTCGGCATTCGACGAACTCCTGGCGCGCAACCGTCAGCAGTTCGACGGCCTGTTCGGCGGCGCCGGGTCGCAGCCCCGACGAGCAAAAAGCATAACTCGGCCTGCAGCGACCGATCCCACATTCATCGTACTCGATGCCTTGACCTCACCGACGGCGCGCGCCCTGGACACTCGGTTCGAAGACGGCTGGCACTATGAGATCCTCGAACAGCGGGACGCCGGAGATGAGGTGGTCGTAACATGTCGCCTGGCCGTTCCCGAGCTCGGGACAACGGTAATCGGACACGGACGGGCCTCGCGCGGTGCAGGTGACCGGGTCGAAGGCCGCCTTGGGGATATCCCGTTTAGTGCCGGCGCGGCGACGGACAATACCACTCCGCGGTCCGCGTTGCAGGCGGCGGCGGAGATGGCGCTCGCCGACTGCCGCGCGCAGATCGACGCGTGAATATGACCTCCTACGACACCGCCTTGTCGCCTTGGCCGAACTGGTAGGACATGTCGTCCTTGTGCACATATTCACCGCACCAGTCGGTCGGCAAGGTGATCGGCCAGGCGCCAATCCCGTTCTCGCGCCGTTCCGGCGGCATCCGCCGGCAATAACCCAGCGCTTTCGCGTCGTCGCGGCTACTGGCTTCCTCCGTGGTCTGGAAATGCCACCAGCGACAGTCGGCGCAGGTCAGTCGTGCGGTCATCCTCTGTATCTCCCGTCCTGGACTGGCCGGCTTATACGACCGATGGCGATTGACAGCCGCAAGCCGGGCCGGTTCAGCCTGTACCAACCCGCCGGCGCGCGTCCTCACCGTTCTGCGCTGAGCTGCCGGTCGACATGCCGCCTGTCATCCATTTCTGGAAAACCGGCGTCTTTGGCGGCTCGAGATTGGTATCGGCAACACAGCGCGCCTTCAATTCCTCGACCGTACCACCGAAATCGAACAGCCGGACATCGCCGCGATCGCTTTCCATCTGCCGCCGCAGATCCGTCGTCGCTTTCTGATCCACCCGCCCATCGGCATCGATGACCACGCCATAGCGCCTGGCGCCGTCGCGCGTGACCAGGCCGCGTTCGACATCGAGAGCGACCTTTGCCGCATCGCGTTTCAGCGGGTCGCCCCAGCCACCGCCACCCCAGGTATTGAAGTAAAGCGTGTCGCCGGCCTCGACCTTGATGCGGTCGCACTTCGATTCCATCCATTGACTGCTGCCGTCGGCCCGCACCATCAGCTTGGTGCTGCGGCCGCCCGGCAGCCCACCATTGACGCCCCAGGGATGGGTCAGCCAGCGGTCGTCATGGATCGAGATCTCGCCGGGTTCGAGGAACTGGTAGCCCATCGACAGGCCGTTGCCGCCGCGATGCAGGCCCGGTCCGCCCGTATCGGCAATGGTCTCGTACTTCACGATACGCAGCGGGAAATAAGCCTCAAGGAACTCGTTCGGCACATTGGTGAAGGCCGGCCATAGCGAATGTCCGTCAGGACCGTCGCCTGCCGGACGGCCGGGAATGCCGCCGAAACCAATCTGGTAGAGCTGGTACCACTCGCCATGCCGGTCATGGCCCGAATACATGAAATGCGGGCTGTCCGAGAAACCGGCCGCGGCCAGCGCATCCGGCGAGCCCTGACCCAGCAAACCACTCATGATGTCGAAGATACGGCCCAGCATGTGGGTGCGGCACGACAGCGCCGCCGGCCGCACCGGCTTGAGGATCGAGCCGCGCGGAATGCGCACCTCCACAAGGTCGTAGAAGCCGTCGTTGAACAGAATCTGCGGATCGAACAGATTGATGAAGAAGGCGCCGAGGAACATCTTGAACATCTCCTCGTTGAGGAGAAAGTTCACCGAGCTGATCGACTGCGGATCGGTGCCTTCGAAGTCGAAGATCGCGGTATCGCCCTCGCGCCACAGAGTGCAGGCGATCTTGTACGGGCCCATGCCGACACCGTCGTCGTCGATGTAATCCTCGAAGTACTGTTTCGTTTCGGGGATCACCATTTTCAGGATCTCGCCCATGGCCCGCTTGTTGCGATCCAGCATCTCGTCCATGGCGGCGATGAATGTGTCGACGCCGAAGCGTTCGCAGATCTCGTTGACCCGACGTTCGGCAAGTCGCAGGGCGGCAATGATGGCGTTGAAGTCGGAACGATTCCAATCCGGCAGCCGGCAATTGCGCAGGATCAGCTCGAGGATTTCCGTGTTGAGCTCGCCGTTTCGATAGATTTTGGTCGGCGGGACTTGGATGCCTTCCTCGAACACCTGCGCGGCGTCGGTCGGCAGGCTGCCCGGCACCTTGCCGCCGATGTCGGTCATGTGGCCGAACATCGCCGCCCAGGCGACCATGCGGCCGTCGATGTAGATCGGCATCATGGTCAGCCAGTCGTTCAGATGGCTGATGGCGCCGTTGCAGGAATAGGGGTCGTTCGTCAGGAAGATATCGCCTTCCTCGATTTCGCCGTCGTAGCCCTGCTGAAAACCGTGGAAGAAAGAGCCGAACTGGCCGACGACCATCTTGCCTTCGTTGTTGGCGATCATCGGGAAGGCGTCGTGTTGCTCGCGGATACCCGGTGACATGGCGGTGCGGAACAGCACCGCATCCATTTCGGTACGGGCGTTGCGGAGCGCGTTCTCGACGATATCGAGGGTGATCGGATCGACCTCGACCTTGCGGAACGGCGTGGCGTTGCGTTGGATGATCCTGGCTGGCATGGCTAAAGTGCGTCCCCCTGATGTCAGCTTGACGGACGAATGAGGATGTTGCCGACCCGGTCGACCTCGCCCGTGTGGCCGGGCAGGATCAGGGTGGTCGAATCCATTTCCATCACGATTGCCGGTCCGTTGATACGGTCGCCGACGCGCAGACCGGCGCGGTCATAGATCTTGGCCGTCTGGTCCCTGTCCTCGACAAAAACCTGCGTTTCCTCAATCTCGGCGCGGGCCGGATTGCCGTCGCCCTGTGGGAGTTCCTCAGCCTGCGCCGCCGTCTCTTCACCCTGTACAAGCGCCCGCAGATTGTATAGCTCATGCTCCGCATCGAGCTTGAACGTGAAAAGCTGCTCGTGCATCTGGTCGAACTGCTGGGAGATGTTGGCGAGGCCGTTGGCGCGGAACTGCTCGGGCGTGGCGTCGACCGTAAGGCGCATGCCCTGCCCGCCATAGCGCAGATCGATCTGGTAAAGCGTCGACTGCAGCTCGCGCGGCACGCCCTCGGCGTCGAGCGTTGCGGCGGCGCTTTCCGCCAATTCCTCGAGGATCGTCAGAACCTCGCCGTCGCTGGTCTCGGAAAAGCGGCGCACGAAGGTGCGCGATGCTTCGTCGCGCACCCGCGTCGTCGCGTCGCCGTAGGCGCAAAGCACGCCCGGCCCGGGCGGAATGATCACCGGCCAGGAGTTGCTCAGCTTGCCGAGCGCATTGGCGTGCAGTGGACCGGCGCCGCCAAAGGCGACCAGCGCGAAATCGCGCGGGTCGAAGCCCTGCTCGACCGACACCAGGCGCAAGGCGCCGAACATGTTCTCGTTGACGATATCGATGATGCCGGCCGCCGCCTGCTTCAGCGACAGGCCGATGGCATCCGCTACCTTCTGCACCGCCTTTTCAGCCCGGGCACGGTCAATCTGCATGTCGCCACCCAGACGCTGGCTTGCCGGCAGGTAACCCAGCACCACATTGGCGTCGGTCACCGTCGGCTCCTCACCCCCCTTGGCGTAGGCCGCCGGGCCGGGTTCGGCGCCGGCCGACTGCGGGCCGACGCGCAGTGCCTTGGTCAGTTCCGGCACATAGGCGATCGAGCCGCCGCCGGCGCCGACCGTGCGGACATCGATCGACGAGGCGCGCACGGTCACGTCGCCGACCCGGGTCTCCCGACGGGTTTGAGCCACGCCGTCCTGGATCAGCGCCACATCGGTCGAAGTACCGCCCATGTCGAAGGTCAGTAGATTGTCGTGGCCCGCCTGGCGGGCGATCCAGATCGCCCCGGAGACGCCGCCGGCGGGGCCGCTCAACAGCAGGTTCACCGGCGCCGCCTTGGCCGCCTCGGCCGATGCCAGGCCGCCGTCGGAGCGCAGGATGTTGAGCTGCGCGCCGTTCATGCGGCGGTTCAGTTCGCTTTGCAGGTTCTCGATATACTTCGACACCACCGGACGGATGTAGGAGTTGACCACCGTGGTTTCGGTGCGCTCGTACTCGTACATCTCCGGGATCACCTCGGATGAGATCGACACCGGAACGCCCGGCATGATCTGCTCGGCGATGCTGCGCACGCGTTGCTCATGCGTGCCGTTGGTGTAGGCGTTCATCAGCGATACCGTCAGCGCCTCGACATTGCGTTGCTTCAGTCGCTCAAGATCTTGCCGCAGCCGGTCTTCATCCAAGGGTTCGACGATTTCGCCCTTGGCGCCGATCCGTTCGTGCGCTTCGATCGTCAGTTCCAACGGCGCCAGCGGCTCGCTTTTGTTGAAGATCACCCAGCCGCCGAGCCCCCCCGGCACGTAGGAGCGGGCGATCTGCAGCACCTGCTTGTAGCCCTCGGTCGCGACCAGACCGACGAGGGCGCCGCTCCCCGTCAGTACGGTGTTGGTGGCCACCGTTGTGCCATGCATCACCTGGGAAATTTCATGCGGTTCGATGCCGGCCTGCTCGCAGATCCGCTCGATGCCGTTCAACACCCCGATCGAGGAATCCTGAGGCGTCGACGGCACTTTGGCGGTGTAGGGATGACCGGTGCTCTGATCGATCAGAAGTAGATCGGTGAAGGTGCCGCCGACGTCGACGCCGAGGCGATAGCCGGTTCCCGCCGTCGTTGCCCGGCGCGGCCGCGGCGATGGCGCCACGCCGGGCCGGGCGCGCACCGCCTTTGGCGCTTCGCGCGTCTCGGCCGGTTCGCGGGCCCGGGCTTCAGGCGCCGGCGATACGGGTGCCTTACGCTCTGCCGGTGCGACCGGTGGCGCGATCGTCGGAGGAGCGATCCTAGGCGGTGGCGCGATCGTCGGCGGAGACGCCACCTCGGCTTTCGGCGAGGACGGACGGCGATCCTGATTGTCGCTACGGCCGCGTTGGTTCGGCTCTGTTCCCCCGGCCCCACTGCGCTGTGGCGTGCCGCGACCGCCGCCAAGCTTGTCCCATTCGTTATTCAAGTCCGACAGATGATCGTCGAACCAGCTTGTCAGGCGATCGTCTTTCGATGCCATCTTTGATCGTTCCCCCGGAGCTTTGTTGGCCGTCCGTGTCTTCAGTTTCCAATGCGACAACCTTATGCTGCCACGATGAGCCACGCAAAGTCCGGATATGTCGATGGGCCGGCCGACGCATGGTTATGACCCTCATGGGGCCGGTGATGCAGTGATGACGGGACGGTATGACATCGAGCGCGATGCCGAACGCGCCTTCGCCGTGCTGCGCGATGGCGGCATCGCTATTCTGCCGATGGACGTCGGCTATTCCCTGATTGGCGGTTCGGCCGAAGCGCTCGGCCGGATCTTCGCAACCAAGCGCCGCGCCGCCGGCAAGCTGAACGCGATGCTTGGCGACCGTGAGATCCACGAGGCGCTGCACGTGGTCGACGAACGCGCCCGCGACATTGTCGCTGCCATTACCATCGATGCCGACCTGCCGCTCGGCATCATCGCGCCGGCACGCATGACGCATCCGTTGCTGGCGGCGATGGACCCGGACACCCTGAACGCCAGCACCACGGGCGGCACCCTCTGCATGCTCATCAATGCCGGCGCCTTTCACGCAGCGATCTGCCGGCTGAGCCACCAAGCGACGCACCCGCTGTTCGGCTCCTCCGCCAACCTGTCGCTTAGCGGCACCAAGTTCCGGGTCGAGGATATCGAGCCGGAGATCCGTGCCATCGCCGACATCGTCATCGATCACGGCCTGCGCAAGTACCACGCTTACAAAGCCTCCTCGACCCTGCTCGATTTGCGCACTTACACGGTGGTGCGCCACGGCTCCTGTTTCGAGCTGATTGCAGACATCCTACGACGCCAATTCGCCATCGAGCTGCCACCACCGTCGTCACGGTGAGCACTGACCGGACTCCTGTGCTTGCTTCGGCATATGTCGTAACTTCGGTTAACTCGACCCGGGACAATTGTCCCGACCATCCGGGTCTGATACGGCCCCTAGCCGGAGTGGCCGACGTCGACGTTCCGAACCCTGCTGACCTGATGGTTGCGGGTGCAGGATTTGTGTTTCGTAGACTCTTTCACGCTGAAAGGCTCATCGCGCAAAGAGTCAGATGAAGAGTGCTTCCCAGATGGTCATGTATTCAATGGATTGTCGTAGCTTGAGAGTCTCTTCGTTAGCAAATATGAAGAATTCTCCAAAAATTACCGCCTCAACGACACGCCTTACAGTCTCCATATCCGGACTATTTGGCCCCCGAGCGATCAGGAGCGGGCCGCAGGACGTGAGAGCATACCTATATCAAACCCGCCTTCGCGGCCCAATCCATCAAGATGGCGTTGTGCCCTCCCACGCGGCGGTCAGTGCAGGATCCAGGTCTGCGCGGACGTCCGGTGACAAGTCGAGTTGGCCGATTGGCGGCGGGTCGAATGCCGCCATTGCGGAAACTAACTGATCTACCTTGCTGCGGAGCAACACGGCACCTGCCGACGTCTCAATCTGACCCAGGTCGTTATTCGGATCAAAGAAATCGGAGATTGTCGTCTGGTCGGTGGTTCCGACGATCGTTGTCAACAGATCATTGCCGGATTGCTGCAGCCAGATCTGGTCAAATGCTACTGTAGCGCCGTACAGAAGACGATCATCAGCGCTACCGGTCCCGGCAAACACCGAGTCCTGACCGGCGCCACGTTCTATGACATATGTATCGCTGCCTCCGTTACCGTGGAGTTGATCATTACCGACACCACCATTAAGTGTGTCATTACCGCCGCCGCCATTCAGCGTGTCGTCGCCCCCGCCCCCGCTAAGTGTGTCGCCGCCAAAATCTCCATTGATGGTATCGCCGGCGGCTGAGCCGATGATCGTGTCGTTCCCATCTAGCCCGCTAATTTGTTCTACATTGAGGATCGTAACGCCACTGAAGTCGAGCGTGTTACTGGCGCTCGTCCCCCGAACACTATCGAAGCCATCGCCGCCGTCGATTGTTTCGATACTGTCTGTCGGGTCCAGCCCGATCAATCCTATCGTGTCGTCGCCGATACCGCCAAGAATTCGGTCGAAACCGGCACCGCCGTCAACATGGTCAGAGCCGTTGCTGCCGCCTTCGTAAATGAAGTCGTCGTTGCCGTCGCCGCCGCTCAGCGTGTCGTTGCCTGAACCACCGTCGATGATGTCGTCACCGGCCGATCCGATGATCGTATCGTTGCCTTCGCGCCCTCTGATCCGTTCAACATTGACAATAGTAACGCCACTGAAGTCGAGCGTGTTGCTGAGGCTCGTGCCTTGAATCGAGTCGATACCGGCGCCGCCGTCAATCATCTCGATGCCGTCGGTCGGACTGAGACCGATCAATCCTATGGTATCATTACCGTCACTGCCAAGAATTCGGTCGAAACCGGCACCGCCGTCGACATGGTCAGAGCCGTTGCTGCCGCCTTCGTAAATGAAGTCGTCGTTGCCGTCGCCGCCGCTCAGCGTGTCGTTGCCTGAGCCGCCGTCGATGATGTCGTCACCGGCCGACCCGATGATCGTATCGTTGCCCG
>JANQEE010000021.1 GCA_028278525.1 Minwuiaceae bacterium
AACCAAAAACACTCTAATGCGCAGACGAACGTAAAACCAAAAACGACACAAACCGCCGCCCGCGCATCCCTTCCAATTACAACAATGTCAAAGAACAAAATTTCGGCCCGGTCCAACGCGGTCCCGAGCCAAGGCAGCGGCTTATACGACCGCCCCGAAATCAAGTCAACGATCTTTTTACAGTTTCCTTACACGGCGCGAACAATCGAAATCGACCGATGGGAAAATGCCACACAGCGCCGGCGCGAAACCGGCAACCCTTTGAATTGCCACATTCTTTATCCTTGACAGCCGGAATCGCCATCTGCATGGTTCAGCCAACGTTAACCAAATCTTTTAACCGTTTTCAGATAGCTTAGCGTTATCTGAAGACAGTGTTCTTTTGCACCCCATCATCAAGTCCTCTGGTAACCAGTCAATCACCCCAACATGCTGTTCAATCAACGCCCTTCCTTCAATCCGGCGCACATAACACTGGGCGGTGTCGTATGCGCCTCCCTGCTGAGCCTCGCCGCTTTTATCCTGACCGGACCGACCGCCGAGAGCCGGCCCGCGCCGGCCGATACGGTTGCCGCCCAGGACAGCCAGGCCGCCGAAACGCCGCGCGCAGAGAGCCCGCCGCCGGCCGCCGTTGAGCCGGCCGCGACGGAAGTCGCCAAGGCCGAGCCCAAGAAAGAAGAGCTGGAAGCCAAGGCCGGCTGGTCCTGGCTGACCCGGGTCGCCAGAGCCAACGTGCCGGACGAGCCGACGGCCGAGCTGCCGACGGTGGCCGCGCCATCGCCGATGCAGCACACGGTCACCGTCCGGTCCGGCGACACGCTGATGGAGGTTCTGACCGGCGCCGGCATCCCCCGGAAAGACGGCCACCAGGCGGTCACGGCGCTGACCGAGGTTTTCGATCCGCGGGACCTGCAGGTCGGCCAGGAAATCACGCTTGAATTCGAAGGCGATGCCGACGGCATGGCCGGTCGGCTGATGTCCGTCAACCTGAGGGAAAGCGTGGACCGCGACGTCGGCGCGACGCGCAACGCCGAGGGCGCCTTCGACCCGCTGGAGGTGGTTCGCGAATTCAAGCTGAACCCGGTGCGCGCCGGCGGCGTGATCGCGGATTCGCTCTACGTCTCCGCCAAACGCGCGGCGGTTCCCGACCGAATCATTCTGGATCTGATCCGGATGCTGAGCTTCAGCGTCGACTTCCAGCGGGAAATCCAGCCTGGCGACCGGTTCGAGGTCACCTTCGAACGCTACTTCGACGACGAAGGCCGGGCGGTCAAGGAAGGCCAGATCCTGGCCGCGTCGCTGACCCAGAAGGACGAGACCACGACCTATTACCTGTACGAGCCGAAGGACGACGGCATCGCCGACTATTTCGACGAGAAAGGCCGCAGCGTGAAAAAGACGCTGATGCGCACACCGGTCGACGGCGCCCGCCTGACCTCGCGCTTCGGCAAACGGCGCCATCCGATCCTGGGCTACACCCGGATGCACCGCGGCGTCGACTTCGGCGCGCCGACCGGCACCCCGATCATGGCGGCCGGCGACGGCGTGATCGAGAAAGCCGGCTGGCACGGCGGCTACGGCCGTTACGTGCGGATCCGCCACAACGGCACCTACAAGACCGCCTACGCCCACATGCGCCGGATCAAGCGCGGCATCAAACCCGGCAAGCGGGTCAAGCAGGGCCAGATCATCGGTTATGTGGGATCGTCGGGCCGGTCGACCGGACCGCATCTGCACTACGAAGTGATCGTCAACGGCCGGCAGGCCAATCCGCTGGCGGTCAAGCTGCCGACCGGCCGGCGCCTGAAAGGCAAGGAGCTGGCGCGCTTCCAGGAACAGCTCGGCGTGCTGAAGGAGCAGATCGCCGCCATCCCCGTACAGACAGAGGTCGCCAGCGCGGAATAGAGCGCGGCACCGGAAAACAGAGCAGCCCTTAACTTCGGCCGCTCTGGCAAAAGAAGAGCCGGCCAAAAGGCCGGCTCTTTGTTTTTGCCGTCGGGACGGCCGGGGTCAGGCGGCTTCCACCAACCGGTCGTTGATCAGCAGACCGCCCTCGCCGGCCGAGACCTGCACCGTATCGCCATCGGCGACCGCGCCTTCCAGGATGAGAGTCGCCAAAGGGTTCTGCAGGCTTCTCTGGATTACCCTTTTCAGCGGCCGTGCGCCGTAGACCGGATCGTAGCCCGCGTTGGCCAGCCAGGTGCTGGCGCTTGCATCGAGAGCCAGTGTGATCTTGCGCTCGCTCAACAATTCCTCCAGACGCGCCAGCTGTATGCCGACGATACCGCCCATATGCTCGCGGCTGAGCCGGTGGAACAGAATGATCTCGTCCAGCCGGTTGAGGAATTCGGGCCTGAAATGGCTGCGGACGACATCCATCACAGGCTCGCGCGCCTGATCGGCATCCGCGCCCTCGCCGAGCGCGGCAAGCAGTTCCGAGCCGAGGTTCGAGGTCATGATGATGAGCGTATTGCGGAAATCCACCGTCCGGCCCTGGCCGTCCGTCAGACGCCCGTCGTCGAGCACCTGCAACAGCACGTTGAAGACGTCCGGGTGCGCCTTCTCGACTTCGTCGAACAGCACCACCTGATAGGGCCGGCGCCGGACCGCCTCGGTCAACGCGCCGCCTTCTTCGTATCCGACATAGCCGGGCGGCGCACCGATCAGCCGGGAGACGGCATGCTTTTCCATATATTCCGACATGTCGATGCGGACCATGGCCTGGTCGTCGTCGAACAGGAATTCGGCCAGCGCCTTGGTCAACTCCGTCTTGCCGACGCCGGTCGGCCCGAGGAACAGGAACGAACCGATCGGCCGCGCCTGGTCCTGCAGGCCGGCACGGGCGCGCCGGACGGCGTTGGAGACGGCGTTGATCGCCTCCTCCTGGCCGATCACACGGGCGCCGAGACGGGTCTCCATTTCCAGCAGCTTTTCACGCTCGCCGGCGAGCATCTTGTCGACGGGAATGCCGGTCCAGCGCGACACCACGGTCGCGATATCCTCGGCCGTCACCGCCTCGCGGACGTTGGCCGGCGCGCAAACGCCTTCCGCCTCCGCCAGGCGTTGCTCCAGGTCCGGGATGACGCCGTAGGCCATTTCTCCGGCCTTGGCCAGGTCGCCGCTACGCTTGGCGTTCTCCACCTCGACCCTGGCGTGGTCGAGCTGTTCCTTGATGTGCTGCGCCTCGCTCAGCTTGTCCTTGGCCGCCTGCCAGTCGGCGGTGAGCCCGGCCGATTTCTCCTCGAGATCGGCGAGCTCTGTCTCCAGCTTGCCGAGCCGGTCCTTCGACGCGGCGTCGTCTTCCTTCTTCAGCGCCTCGCGCTCGATCTTAAGCTGGATGATGCGGCGGTCCAGCTCGTCGATCTCCTCCGGCTTGGAATCGACTTCCATGCGGATCCGCGACGCCGCCTCGTCCATCAGGTCGATGGCCTTGTCCGGCAGAAAGCGGTCGCTGATGTAGCGGTTGGAAAGCGTCGCCGCGGCGACGATGGCGCCGTCGGTAATCCGGACGCCGTGATGCATCTCGTATTTTTCCTTGAGGCCGCGCAGGATGGAGATCGCGTCCTCCGCCGTCGGCTCGGAGACGAACACCGACTGAAACCGCCGCGCCAGCGCCGCGTCCTTTTCGATATGCTTACGGTATTCGTCCAACGTGGTGGCGCCGACGCAATGCAGCTCGCCCCGCGCCAGAGCCGGTTTCAGCAGGTTGGACGCGTCCATCGCGCCTTCCGCCTTGCCGGCGCCAACCAGGGTGTGCAGTTCGTCGATGAACAGGACGACCTCGCCCTCGGCCGCGGTCACTTCCTCCAGCACCGCCTTCATGCGCTCTTCGAACTCGCCGCGGAACTTCGCGCCGGCGATCATGGCGCCGAGGTCCAGCGCCATCAGCCGCTTCTGCTTCAGGCTTTCCGGCACGTCGCCGTTGACGATGCGAAGCGCCAGGCCTTCGATGATCGCGGTCTTGCCGACGCCCGGCTCGCCGATCAGCACCGGGTTGTTCTTGGTCCGGCGCGACAGCACCTGGATGGTGCGGCGGATTTCCTCGTCGCGGCCGATCACCGGGTCCAGCTTGCCTTCCCGCGCGGCCTCCGTCAGGTCGCGGGCATAGCGATTGAGCGCATCGTAAGAGTCTTCCGCGCTGGCGCTGTCGGCGGTACGGCCTTTGCGCAGCGCGTTGATCGCGGCGTTCAGCGCCTGCGGCACGATGCCGGCGTCCTTCAGCGCCTTCGCCGCCGGGGTGTGGGTCGCCATGGTCAGGGCCAGCAGAAGCCGTTCCGCCGTGACGAACTTGTCGCCGGCCTTGTCGGCGATTTTCTCCGCACTTTCGAAGACGCGGGCGGTTTCAGGTTTCAGGTGCAACTGTCCGGCGCCGGAGCCTTCGACCTTCGGCAGCTTGCCGAGCGCCGCCTCCGTCGCCTGCAACGCCTGCTCCGGCCGGCCGCCGGCCGCGCGGATCAGATTGGCCGCAAGGCCTTCTTCGTCGTCGAGTAGAATTTTAAGAAGATGTTCCGGGCAGAACTGCTGATGGCCGGATCTGAGCGCCAATCCCTGCGCCGATTGAACGAAACCGCGGGCGCGTTCCGTGTAACGGTCGAAATTCATAATCCACCTCTCTTAAGCACGTCTTCCGACGCCCCGGTCCGGGCACGCCAAAACGCCTTCTCCAATTTCCGGAAATCGTCATACGATCCCCGGTTCGGGCCCTTCGAAGAAGCAACCCGCTTACCTTTATTTGGTGTGGCCGCATCGCCACACAAGAGGTAGAACATCATAAATTTCAATCCCTTGCGAACCGTTCGCACCAGTAGAGCAGGATCGAACATGACCACGGTAACGGCCATCTATCGCTATCCGGTTAAAGGGTTAAGCGGAGAGAAACTGGACGGGGTGCGCCTCGAGCCCGGCCGCGAACTGCCAGGCGACCGGGCCTTCGCGATCGCCCATGGGACCGCGCCGTTCGATCCGGCGGACCCCAAACCCCTGGCCAAGAGCCACTTCCTGATGCTGATGCGAAACGAGCGCATCGCCGGCCTGGAAACCGCCTATGACGACGCAACCGGCATGCTGACGATAGGGCGGAACGGCCGGCAGGTGGCGCGCGGAAACCTCAATCAGCCGATCGGCCGCAAACTGGTGGAGCAGTTCTTCAAGGATTTCCTGGGCGACGAAGTCCGGGGCATGCCACGGGTCGTCCAAGCCGCCGGCCACCATTTCGCGGATGTCGACCTGCCGCTGGTCTCTTTGATCAACATGGCGTCGGTGCGCGACCTGGAGCGGGTCGCCCATCGGCCGGTCCATCCCTTACGCTTTCGCGGCAACATCTATCTGGATGGGGCCAAGCCGTGGCAGGAGTTCGAATGGCTACATCGGGCCATTGCCGTCGGCGACGCGCGATTGAGGGTGGTCGCGCGCATCGAGCGGTGCGCGGCGACGGACGTCGATCCGGAAACCGCGCTTCGGGACATGTCCATCCCGCGGACCCTGCAGCGCGCCTTCGGGCATGTCGATATGGGAATTTACGCGCAGGTGGAGACGTCCGGGTCAATCGCGCCCGGCGATGCCGTCCAATTGCTAAACAGCGGATCCTGACGACCGCGGGCCGACCCGTGGCGTCAGCGATAACGAGCCCGACTACTCGGCGGCCGGCGCCGGATCTACATCGACGACAGGCTGCTCGGCCTCGGCGGGGTCCGTCGGGACCGGCTCCGGCTGCTTTTCCTGCCGCGCCTCACGACGCCGATTGTCGTCCGCCTCAGCAGGCGGCTGATGCCCGTTATGACGTGGCTGTTGCTGCTGTCTCTGTTCCGCCTGGGCAGCCATGATGCGGTAATAGTGCTCCGCATGCTGCTGGTAGTTTTCAGCGGAAACGTGATCGCCGTTTGCACTGGCATCACGCGCGAGTGCGCAATATTTCTCGTAAACCTGGGAAGCGGTCCCACGGATCTTGGTGTCGGGACCATTACTTTCGAAGTTGCGATTGGGTCCGCCGCCCTGAGGCCGACGGTTGCCACTATTGCGACCACGCGCACGCTTGTTGTTGACTGGTCTCATATCAAGGTCATTTTCTGCTTTGCTTCTCGCTTCGCCGCTGTCGCGCCCCTCGACCTTCCTTGACGGACGGCCTCGAATTTTTGCAATGGCCCATCGGCCGTGGCGACAGTGCGGACTTTTTCAAAAGCGATGGATTGTGATCGCGGCCCCTAACGGACACAGTCTAACGCTGCAATCACCCGAGCAACCTAGTCCGCGACACGACTCTTTCCAACCTTTTTTTTAGCTTGACAGGGTTAATTTTCCGTTGCCCGTGCCGTCCTGGCTACGCATCTCCAGTTGTAGTTCTTTCTGTTTTCCCAGAAGCGGCGACGACGCTTAATCAAGCAAGCGACGCAACCACACAACGATCGACGCCGGCCAAGTCGCGATGCACGGCTGTCACGCGCATCCCGCCCGACACCAGGATGCCGGCGACAGCCTTGGCCTGATCGAAACCAACCTCCAAAACGGCATGCCCATCGGCCGTCAGCAACCGGCGTAGTTCCGGCGCCAACGACCGGTAGGCATCCAAACCGTCCTGTCCGCCATCCAGCGCATCGCGCGGTTCGTGACGCGCGACTTCCGGGGCAAGCCCGGCCAGATCCGCCGACCGTATGTAGGGCGGATTGGAGACGATCAGGTCGAACCGGCCGTCGAGCGCCGCCGTCCAGTCGCCACGGACGAAACACGCGCGGCCGTCCAGCCCCGTCCGACCGGCGTTCGCCCGCGCAACGGCAACGGCGGCCCTGCCGGCATCGACGCCAACACCGTGCGCCTCCGGCAGCTCGGCCAGCAGAGCCAGCAACAGGCAACCGGAGCCGGTGCCGATATCCAACAGCCGCAGCGGACGTTGCCGGTCGGCGATGGAGGCCAGAGCCGCCTCCACCACCGTCTCGCTGTCCGGCCTGGGATCGAGAACGCCCGGGCCGACGGCGAGATCGAGGCTCCAGAATTCGCGCCGGCCGGTTATGTAGGCCAACGGCTCCCGGTCGGCCCGACGCGCCACGAGCGCACGATACCGGTCGCGACGGTCGGCGGCCACGGGCTGCTCCGACCTGCCGACAATCGTTTCGATGCCGCATCCCAGGACGTAGCACAGCAGCAACCGCGCATCCTGCCGCGCATTGGCGACGCCGGCGGCGCGAAGTACCGCCGCGCCATCGGCCAACGCCTCCGCACAGGTCACCGACCGCGGCATCGGTCAGACCCCGACGGCATTGACGTCGGCGAGATGCCGCGCCTGGTCGTCGGCAATCAGGGCTTCTATCACCTCGTCAAGGCCTTCCCCGGTCAACACCTGCTCCAGCTTGTGCAGCGTCAGGCCGATGCGATGGTCGGTAACCCGGCCTTGGGGAAAGTTGTAGGTGCGAATCCGCTCCGACCGATCGCCGGAACCGACCTGGCCACGCCGGTCGGCCGCACGCTCCGCTTCCCGCTTGTGGCGTTCGGCCTCGTAGAGCCGGGCGCGCAGCACCTTCATCGCCTTGGCCCTGTTCTTGTGCTGCGATTTCTCGTCTTGCTGCGTCACCACGATACCGGTCGGCAGGTGCGTGATACGCACGGCGCTGTCGGTCGTGTTGACCGACTGCCCGCCGGGGCCGGACGAACGGTAGACGTCGACCCGCAGATCCTTCTCTTCGACGTCGATATCGACATCCTCCGCCTCCGGCAGAACGGCGACGGTGGCGGCGGAGGTGTGGATTCGGCCGCCCGACTCGGTCACCGGAACCCGCTGCACCCGGTGCACCCCGGATTCGAACTTGAGTCGGGCGAACACGCCGGCGCCGGTGATCTCGGCAACCGCTTCCTTCAGCCCGCCAAGGTCGGTCTCGCTCAAGGTCATTATGCCGAAGCGCCAGCCGCGCAGCTCCGCGTAGCGCTGATACATACGCAGCAGCTCCGAGGCGAACAAAGCCGCTTCCTCGCCGCCGGTTCCGGCACGGATTTCCAGGATCGCGTTCTTGGCGTCGGCCTCGTCCTTCGGCAGCAAAAGCAGCATCACGCTCCGCTCCAGCGCCGGCTGGCGAACCTTCAGGTCCTCGAATTCAGCCTCGGCAAGCTCCCGCATTTCCGGGTCGCCGTCCGGGTCCGCAATCATTTCGGCCAGATCCGCCATTTCCTGCTGCAGCCCGGTCAATTCGGTCACAGCCTTTACCACCGGCGTCAGCTCCGCATATTCCTTGGACATGCGCACGAAATCGTCCGGCGAGGTGTTGTCCTGCCGTGCCATGGCGGCTTCGAGCTCCTGATAGCGCTCGGTGACACGATTTAGTTTTTCATGCGGAATCAGTGGTCTTCTCCGGCACGCGGCATGGATCGGGGCCCCGCAGCGGGCCCAGGCCTAATCGATAATATCAGCTAAGACGCTTTAGCCAGATCTTCCGCGGCGCGCTCTGCCTCAAGCTCCGCCGCCTTGGCCTCGACCAGTTCGACGATGTGATCGACCAGACGCTCGTCGTCGATCTTATGGTCGGTGACGCCGTTCAGGTAGACCATGTGGTTGCCCTTGCCGCCGCCGGTAAGGCCGATATCGGTCTCGCGCGCCTCGCCCGGGCCGTTCACCACACAGCCGATGATCGACAATGTCAGGGGGGTTTGAATGTGGGCCAGCCGCTGTTCCAGGGTCTCGACCGTCTTGATCACGGGAAATGCCTGACGGGCACAGGACGGGCAGGAAACAATGCTGACGCCGCGATGGCGCAGGCCGAGCGTCTTGAGGATCTCATAGCCGACACGGACCTCTTCCACCGGATCCGCCGACAGCGAGATGCGAATGGTATCGCCGATCCCCGACCACAGCAGCATGCCGATACCGACCGACGACTTGACGGTGCCGCCGACCGCACCGCCCGCTTCGGTGATGCCCAGATGCAGGGGATAGTCGCAGGCATCCGCCAGGCCCTGATAGGCGGCGACCGCCAGGAAGACGTCGGACGCTTTGACGCTGATCTTGAAGTCGAAGAAATCGTTCTCTTCCAGCACCCGGGCGTGGTTCAACGCGCTCTCGACCATCGCTTCGGGGCAGGGCTCGCCGTACTTCTCCAGAAGTTCCCGCTCCAGACTGCCGGCATTGACGCCAATCCGCATCGAGCAGCCGTGGTCGCGCGCGGCTTTGACCACTTCGCGCACCCGGTCCATCGACCCGATGTTGCCGGGATTGATGCGCAGGCAGGAAGCGCCGGCTGCGGCCGCTTCTATGGCGCGCTGATAGTGGAAATGGATGTCGGCGACGATCGGCACGTTGGTCCGCGCCACGATCTGGCGGAGCGCCTCTGTCGCCTCCACATCCGGACAGGAGATCCGAACGATGTCGGCGCCGGCCTCTTCAAGGGCGAGCACCTGGGCTACCGTCGCCTCCACATCGCCGGTGACGGTGTTGGTCATCGACTGCACCGAGATCGGCGCGTCGCCGCCGACGGGAACGTCGCCGACATGAATCTGCCGAGACTTTCGGCGAATGATGTCCCGATAGGGTCGAACGCTCATGATCTGTCCTGGAGTGCTGTCCGCGAGCTTTGCGAGTATATCGCAGTTTCCGGCGACTTCGATCTTAACATGACGGGTTCGGCAGCGAAGTCAAGATCGTCCGGGCAAGCGCCGCACGGCGCTTGCGTCCCGTCAGTTGGAGGACGTGCGCTCCAACAGACTGGCGGCCTCGAGCGAAACGTCGCGGCGAACTTCTCCGACGGGTCCGATCGGCGGCACCAGCTTGCCGTCCACCCGAATCTCAAGACCGCCGGCATTGCCGGTCATCAAAACAAGGTCGGGCCTGTCCGGCGCCTGGTACCGGTCGCCAGCCCTTAGGATGCGGGTCAATAACAGTTCGTTGTCGCCGCTGCGCACCTGCACCCAACTGTCCATCGTGGCGGTCACGATCACCCGGCCGCCGCTGCCGCCGCCGAAGACCCGCGGCACGTACCCGTTTGCATCGAGGCCGTCGGACTCCGAAGCGGCGCCGTCGGCCGCTTCCGCGGACGGGGGCAGGGGTGGCGGCGTCGTGCGGGTTGGCGTCGGCGAGGGGCTGACGGCCGCGACCTGGTCCTCTTCCTCCGCGGGCTCGGCTCTGCGCTGCTGGTGCGGTTCCGCCCATTCCCGTCGGTCGGTTTGAACCACATCCGACGTATCGGTAAACCGGGTGATGGGAACATTGACCCGACGATTGTCGGCGGCCCCGGTATCTTCTTCGTCCGGCTCCGCCGCGGCCGTTTGCGTTTCAACAGTCGCTTCCGCATCGGCCGCATCCGCCGGCGCCTGTTCCGGTTCGGCGTCTTGCTGTGCCGGCGGAGCGGGGTCGGGCTCTTCCAACTGCGTGGTCTCTGCGGCCGGCGGCTCCGTCTCATCCGCTTCCGGCTCCGCCGTTGTCGGCTGTACCGGGGCATCGTCGTTGACCGGCGCCGCGGCGACCTGTTCCTCGCGCTCGGGTTCCGCGGCCGCGACGACGGGCTTCGGTTCTTCTTTCGGTTTCTCGTCCCGTTCGACGGCAGCCGGTTTGTTTTCAACCGACGCCGGTTTGTTTTGTGCCGGCGTCGGAGCCGCCGACGCCGAATCGGCGGCCGGACGCGCGGATCCATCCCCGCCCTGCGCAATCAACTGGTCCGGCACGGGCGGCACTGTTTCGACGACGGCGCGGCCGCTGTCCTGGGTCATGTGCCAGCCGCCATAGACGACCACCGCCGCAAGAACGGAGACGGCGACCAGCCAGACCTTCGGCATTCGGCTTTCGGCCGTGGGCGTGGGGAACACCAGTTTCGGGGAATGCTCCTCGCCGGCGGTTTCCTGTTTATAGAGTTCGATCGTGGCAGCGGCGTCGAGGCCGAGATATTCCGCATAAGTACGAACGAAACCAATGGCATAGATGCGGCCGGGCAGGTCGTCGAAGCGGCCCTGCTCGATCGCCTGCAGGTGCGGGAACCGGATGCGGAGCCGCTGCGAGGCTTCTTCCAGGCTTTCGCCGCTACGCTCCCGCTGCTCCCGCAACATGGCGCCGACCCCGCCGTATGAGGATGCCGAGCCGCCCTCGTTTTCGGTCACATGCAGACTGAGCCGCGGCTCGCCGCCGCGCAGTTTGCTCCGTCCAGGATCCTGTTGGTCCTGCGTCATCGTATGCGTTCGCTACCCTTCAATCCGCCCACGTCCGCCCCTGATCCGGGTCAGCCGCGTGCCTAAAGCAGTGATAAAGGCCTGTGCCCAATAACAAACAAAGCTTTCGCTTTTGATAATGCGCAGAAAGCCCGGTCCGACGCCGATGCACCGAATACCGAAAATTAACCCCGGCGGCGACGGCCCCGCAACGACTTATGACGGCCGTCGGAGGTCACGGCGCTAAATGACGACCTGATTGTCCTCCGCGAACCGTTGCAACTGCTCGCGCACGCTGTGCTCGGTGCTGCCATAAAGCGAATCCATGAAAGTCGAGAGCCGGCCGGCATCCAGGCTGCGCACCATCTCCTTGACAGGACCGACCGCCGCCGGCGGCATGGAAACCGTCCGAAATCCCAACCCGATCAAGGCCATAGCCTCCAGCGGGCTGCCCGCCATTTCGCCGCAGAGGGAGACCGGCACGCCGGCCTCGTCGCAGCGGGAGACGACCGACCGCAGAAAGGACAGAACGACCGGACTAAGCGGATCGTAGCGCCCGGCGACGCGCGGGCTGCCGCGGTCGACGGCAAACAGGAACTGAACCAGATCGTTGGACCCGACCGAAATGAAGTCGACCTCCGGCAGCAGGCTGTCGAGCTGCCACATCAGAGAGGGCACCTCCAACATGCTGCCGACACGGATGGAAAGCGGCAGGTCCCGGCCGAGCCGCGCCATGCGGGCGACCTCGTTCTCCAGAATGGTCCGCGCGGCTTTGAATTCCGCCACTTCGGCCACCATAGGGAACATCACGTCCAGGCGGCGGCCGGCGGCGGCGGCGAGCAGAGCGCGCAATTGCGCTTTCAGCAGGGCAGGGCGGTCCAGAGCGATGCGGATCGCCCGCCACCCCATGGCCGGATTCTCTTCCTGGGTATCGTCATGCTGGTACGGCAGAATCTTGTCGCCGCCGATATCCAGCGTCCGGAAGACAACCGCCCGCGGCCCCGCGTGATCCAGTACCCGTCGGTAATAGTCGGTCTGCTCACTGACGTTCGGCATCGAGGCACGGACCATGAAATGCAGTTCGGTCCGATAGAGGCCGATGCCGTCGGCCCCGGTGTCGTCCAGGTGGTGCAAATCGACCAGCAGGCCGGCATTGATGTGCAGCGAGACGGCAACCGCGTCCCGCGTCGTCGCCGCTTCGGAGCGGAGCGCGGCGAACTTGGCCTGGCGTTGCGCCCGGGCCGCCAGGTTCTGCTCGAACGCCTGGACAACGTCTTCCTGCGGCCGGATAAACACCTGTCCGTGGTCGCCGTCGACGATGATCGGATCGCCCGGGTCCGTCAGGTCCGTGATGCCGGCGCAGCGGCCGAGCAGGGGGATATCCAGCGCCCGCGCGACGATGGCGACATGACTGGCCGGCGAGCCTTCTTCCAGCAGCACCGCGCGTAAGCGGCGGCGGTCGTAATCCAGCAGTTCCGCCGGACCCATATGCCGGGCGACGACGATCGCGTCGTCCGGCAACTGGTCCGGCAAGCCCCGCTGCCGGCCGGTCAGATGCAGGTAGAGCCGATTGGCCAGGTCGTCGAGGTCGGCGAGACGGTCGCGTAAATACGGGTCCGTGATCTCATGCATGCGGGCCCGGGTTTCCTCGTGCACGCGCTTGATCGCGGCCTCCGCGGTCAAGCCGGAATCGACCGCCGCCTCCAGGCGCGCCAGCCAGCCTCGGTCGTAGGCGAACATCTTGTAGGCTTCCAGGACGTCGCGCGATTCGCCACCCGCCACCAGTTCGGACGATGCCAGCAGCCGGTCGATGGAACTGCGCAAGCCTTCGACGGCGCCCGCCAGACGGCGCTGCTCGGTGGCGACATCCTCGGCGATTGTCCGGGCGACTTCGATACGCGGCTCGTGCAGGACCGCGCGGCCCATGGCGATGCCTTCGGCGAGGATGCGGGCCTCCAGCCGCTGCGGCAGTGCGGCGGCGACCGACTCCTCGAATGCCGAGGATTCGACCAACTGGCCGGACCCGACCATCTCCGCCAGCACCATGGCAACGGTCTGCAGCGCCTCCACTTCCTCTTCGGTGTAGTCGCGCATGGTGCGGTTCTGCACGGCCACCACGCCCAGGACCCGGCCGCCGCGCAGGATGGGCACGCCCATCAGCGAGTGATAGATCTCCTCGCCGGTTTCCGGGCGGTAGGCGAACAGCGGATGCGACTGCGCGTCTTTAAGGTTCAGCGGCCTGGCGTGCGCCGCGATATCGCCGACCAGGCCTTCGCCGACCTGCAACTGCGTCTTGTGCACCGCCTGCGGATTGAGGCCTTCCGTCGCGAACAGCTCCAGCAACCGTCCTTCGCGCATCAGATAGACTGAGCAGACCTCGGCCACCATGTTGCTGGCGATCTGGCTGACGACCAGGTTCAGCCGGTCCTGCGGGCTGCCGGATCCGGCCATCACCTCGCGCAGACGGCGCAGCAGAACCCGGGGGCTGCTGGCGGTCATGGCCATTACGCCGCGCCTCCGAACAATGTACGGCGGACCGTGACGGCGTCGGCCACTATCGATGGCAGGGTCGCGAGCATCGTCGAAACCTCGATGGGGCGGCGGGTGCGCCGCCCTATGAGCGCCGGCCTATTCAGGCCGCACTTCCGGCGCTGTCCAGGTTGAAAACGCTGTGCAGCGCACGCACGGCCAGCTCCGTATAGTCGGCGGCGATCAGCACGCTGACCTTGATCTCCGACGTCGAGATCACCTGGATGTTGATGTTCTTCTCCGACAGCGCCTGGAACATCGCCTGCGCCACGCCGGCGTGCGAGCGCATGCCGACGCCGACGATCGATACCTTGACCACGTCCGCATCGGGCGTGATGACGGCGGCCCCGATGGTTTCCTTCACCTTATCCAGGACCGATACCGCGCGCGCCAGCTGATCGCGCTGGACGGTGAACGTCAGGTCGGTGGACTTGCCGTCTTCCGACACGTTCTGGACGATCATGTCGACCACGATGTTGGCTTCGGCCAGCGGGCCGAAAATCGCCGCGGCAACGCCGGGCCGATCCGCCACATGCCTGAGCGTGATCTTGGCCTCGTCGGTCGAGTAGGTCACACCACTGACGATACGCTGTTCCACGATCTCTTCCTCGTCCACTACCAAAGTTCCCGGCGCTTCGCTGAAGGTGGACCGCACCTGGACCCGAACCCCGTGGTTCATGGCCATTTCGACGGACCGGGTCTGCAAAACCTTGGCGCCGAGCGACGCCAATTCGAGCATTTCTTCGTACGTGATCTTATCAAGCTTGCGGGCACCGGTCACGATTCGCGGGTCGGTGGTATAGATCCCTTCCACGTCCGTATAGATGTCGCAGCGTTCGGCATCCAGGGCCGCCGCGAGGGCGACCGCCGAGGTATCCGACCCGCCGCGGCCCAACGTGGTTATGCGGTTGTTGGACCCGAGCCCCTGAAACCCGGCGACGACGGCCACCTCGCCCTGGGACAGGCGGCGTTCCAGCTCCGCCGTCTCGATCCGCTGAATCCGGGCCGAGCCGTGAATATCGTCGGTGTGGATGGGAATCTGCCAGCCGAGCCAGGACCGGGCCGTCACGCCGAGATCCTGCAAAACCATCGCCATCAGGCCGACCGATACCTGTTCGCCGCAGGAAACCACCACGTCGTATTCGCGCGCGTCGTGCAGCGGCGAGATCCGCTGGGTCAGGTCGATCATCCGGTTGGTCTCGCCGGCCATCGCCGACACCACCACGGCGACCTGGTGCCCCGCATCGGTCTCCGCTTTGACGCGCTGCGCCGCGGCCCGGATCCGATCCAGGCTGCCGACCGACGTGCCACCAAACTTCATTACCAGCCGTGCCATGGCCAAGCCGTCCTTAAGACCTACCTTAACGGTACGCCCAGATCCCGTTGTCAGGTTGACTGCCTTTTCCCCGAAAAGGCGCGTATACATACCTTTTGACTTTGGGCCGCGCAAGCAGTGGCTGGAGGTGCAGGATGGCCGAAATCGAGGCTCAGACAACGCCCACGAACACGGTCGACCCGGATGAGGTCGCCCGTTTTTCGGCCATGGCGGAGCAATGGTGGGATCCGAACGGATCGTTCGCGCCACTGCACCAGCTGAACCCGGTCCGTCTGCGGTACATCCGCGACCACCTGGCCGCAAGGTTCGACCGCGACCCGGAACGGCCGAAGCCTCTGGCCGGGCTGCGGGTCTTGGACATCGGTTGCGGCGGGGGGCTGATCTGCGAACCGATGACGCGGCTGGGCGCCGAGGTGGTCGGCGTGGACGCGGCCGAACGAAACATCGCCGTCGCCCGGCTGCATGCGGAACAGTCCGGCCTGGATATCGATTATCGGCACGCCGCGGCAGAAGATTTGGCCGCGGCGGGGGAACGCTTCGACGCCGTTCTGGCGCTGGAAATCGTGGAGCATGTCGCCGACTTAAGCCAGTTCGTCGACGCCGTCGGCCAAGTGACGAAACCGGGTGGCGCCGCCATCTTCGCCACCCTGAACCGCACGGCCAAAAGCTACCTGTTCGCCATCGTCGGCGCCGAATACGTGCTGCGCTGGCTGCCGCGCGGCACCCACGACTGGAATAAGTTCGTGCGGCCGTCGGAACTGGCGCGGGCCACCCGCCGGGCCAGCCTGGACCTGAAAGACATCTCCGGCATGATCTACAATCCGATCAACCGCAGCTGGCGCACCGGCCGCGATACGGACGTGAACTACATGGCGTATGCGGAGCGAGCCGTTTAGGCCGCGAACCGGCTACAGTTCGTCGATGATCTTCTTCCGCTTGGCCAGATACTCTTCCTCGGTAATCAGGTCCTGCTTGTAGAGATTTTCCAGGCGCTTCAGGCGGGTTGCCGGGCTGTTCGGGTCGGTGGTGCCGGCGCCGGCGACCGTCGCGCCCGCGCTCGACTGCGGTGCGACCAGCGTCTGCTGCAGCTTTTCGAACGCGTCGGAATTCATGGACTCGTCGCCGTCCACCAGCCAGCCGGCGATCCAGCCAGCCTGCCCTTTCGGACCCTGGATGCGCAGCCAGTCGCCGTCTCGGTCTACGACCCAGAGCGGCGTGCCGCCGGAGAGCGAACCGACAACGGAATGGCCGGTACCGGCGCCGCCCCGCATGTTCAGCGTGTTGGAGCGCACCCGCACGTAGGGCGTGATCGGCACGTACCGTTCCTGAACCGCCGCCTGCGTCTGGGGCGGCATCGAGGCCATCATCACCGGCATCACCGGCTCGCCGCCCTCGCCCTTGCTTGCCGCTTTGCAGTTCTTGTAGAGCGGATTGATCCCGGCCAACTTGCATTGAACCATCAACAGGTCCACCTGGTTCTTCCGCTTCATTTTCCAGTGCAGGAGGATACGGTCCGGCAGCAACTGCGGCGGATCGTCCAGATCGTTTTTCGCCCGTTGCAGAACCGCCAGCGCGTCTTCGAAGCGATTGCCGTTACGGTATAGGGCGGCGAGGCTGGTATAGGCCTCGATCGGCGCGCCCGGCCGCTTCGACGCCTGATCGTAGCGCCGGGCCGCTTCCGCCGAATTGCCGGCCAACTGGGCGCTTTTGCCCGCGACCAGGAGCGGATAGACATGTTTTGCCGTTGCGCCTGACAGCGCACGCCGCAGCAATTTACCGGCGCCGCGATGGTCGCCCGCCTGCGCCTTGTCGCCCGCTTCGTCGGCGGCCTTGTAATGGTCGATCACTGCGGCAATCGTGCCCCGCGAAATCTTGGACGCATAGACCACGCTGTCCATTTCCGGCGCGTCGAGATCCTCGTATTCCCGATCGAGGTAGGCGAGGACCGACTCGATCCGAGGCTCGGTATCGCGGTGCCGCCGCCGCATGGTATCGCGGAGCCCGCCCAGCAAATCGGTGCCGATGCCCTTGAAGGCGCTGAGCATCTTGTCCTTGATATCGCCATCCGCCAGCAGGGCACCTTCGAGGTGGCCACGCAGCTTTTCGTCGTCGATCGCGGCGGCCGCATCCTCCTCCTTCAGGGCTTCGCCCTGTTTGTCCAACAGATCGACCAAGCCGTCGGGGCTGTAGCCGGCGGCGATCATCAGGTCCACGCCCAGCAGGTCCGCTTCGTCCTCCTGCTCCCGGTTGAAGGAGGGGAACAATGCGTCGTCGCTGACCGTGAGGAAGATGAGCGAACCGGTCAGAAGGTCGAAATTGCCAGATTTGTCCTTGCCCTGGTGCTTGGCGACCTGCTTGCGGACTTCCCGCACAACCTCCATGGCCGCGACGCTGTGTTTTTGGGCTTCGACGAACCAGTCGATGCCGTGATGCTTGCGGACGATATGCGCCAGTTCGTGCGCCAGCACAGCGGCCAGTTCGTCCTCGCTCTCCAAGTTGCGCAGGAGGCCGAGCGAGAGGAAGATGCCGCCGTCCGGCGTCGCCACGGCGCTCCATTTCGGATCGGCGATCACATAGGCCCGCGCCTTGACTCCCTTCACCGGCAATTCGGCGGCCAGCTTGTTGAGGATGCCGTTGGCGTAGCTCTCAAGCTGCTTGACCGGCGCGACGCCGGACGTTGAAACCCGCATGACCAGGACGCCCTTTTTGCCCGGCGGGTCCGTGAGTGGGCCGTCGTAAAGGCCGCTGCCGATATTGTCGATCAGCTTGCCCTCGAATTCCTCGTGCGTCTGGGAGAACGGGTTGATGCTGCGGAACGTCTTGCCGAACGAGAAGCCGCCGCCGGAGTCGCCGTCGTCGTCCGACGACTTTCCGAACAGGCTGCCGAACGGCGCGCCGGACGCCGCAGGCAGTTCCTCTTCGTCTTCCTCTCCAGCGCGCTGCGCCGAAGCCGGCGAAGCCGCCAGCACCATCGTGATCCCCATGACAATCGCGAACCGGCCCCACCGCCAATCCATCATGCTCATATCAATCGCGCCTTTCTCTTTTAACCCCGTCACGCGGCGGCCTATTGCTGGCCTTGCCGCTGTAGAACCTCACCTGTTTCTCGACAAAGGAACCGAAGCATTATCGGAGACAACGGCGTGACCAAAGAGATCCCGAGGAAGTTCACCGGGATCTGATTGAACAACGTCACTTGGATCACAGCCGACGACCCTGTGAATGCGAAGGCACCGGCCGTCAAAAACAGCGTGAATAGCGGCCAGTGCTTCTCGATCCACAGCGTGTTCGCGCGCTCGGACCAAAGAACGGTCAGCAGAGACACCGCCACGATGAGCACCAACATGATGATCTGCAATAGCTGATCGAGCTTGATCAAGCCGAAGAAAACCGTCGTTTCCGATTTCTGGTAGTGGCGATCGAGCTCCAGCAGATTATCCAGCGCCGCTGCATGGAAATAGACACCGGGAACCCTCCCGTGATTGGGTGTCTCTATGAAGTCTTCGACACCGGTAAGCGATACGCCGTAAAAAACGACATTGTCCCTGATAGCCTTCATAACCTCCGGTAAATTTCGAAATTCGGGATCGTCGAAATCGCGAACAAGAATGGTTGTGATCGGCGGGCAATGCCGATGATGATTGTCATCGAATCCGGTGGTAATTCTTGAAATAAAATAGTCTACGTAGTTCTCATATTCTTCGCAGAAGAACCCACGATTGGACTGATACACATTTAGACGCGGCGGCCTCGTCCCCCAAAAAACGTACATGGGTTGGCGGTACACTTCCTGGCCCGGATTCAAATCGAAACATTTGAATTTCCAATCGGAGCTGCACAAGTGTTCGTACAGCGCCATCGCCGGGCTCTTTTCAAAGTCATAGCCAGCCTCCTGGGCGTCTTCGAAACCCAAACATTCGTCGTGGTCGGTATCGAAGTCGGTGTCGGAGTTCAGAAAATACAAGGGATAGTAAAACCTGGACCTTGAGCAGTTCTCCCACCTGACCGACGCGAACAGGACATCATCGTGCAAAGGGCGATAGGTCGGGCTGGAACCGTCGCGCCGTGCATCTATTGGGAAAGCCTCAAGGACCGGATTCGTTTCGGGATCGACGCTGGTCGACGCCAAAAACACCGGAACACGCGCACTGGAAGAGTGAGAGAACGCATTCATCAGAGGACTTATTCTGTTTTGGTCCGCGTCGCGATTGTCCAAGAACAGAATGTCGACCATGACGGCCGCAGGCCTCATGTCGATCACGTTATTCAGTATCTCCGCGTGCTCTTCATATTTTACCGGCCACTCAACATCGAGTTTTTCGAGGCCGGCGTCATCCAGCAACAGGACCGTGATGTCTCTCTGCCGATGAGATGAATAGAACGGCGCGAACAACTGAAAGACCAGATTTTCGCTGAAGTTCTTCGTTGCTTGCCCGTAGCCGAAGACATCGACGAACAGCAAGGCAATGCCCACAATAAGCGACAAAGCAGAGGTGGCGATTGTGCAAATGATCTTTGGGCGCTTGTCGGATACTTCTTCATCCGAGGCGATATTCAGCCGCAGCTGAACAACCCGCCGAATATAGATAACCAGGGCCGGCGGCCTCATTTACAGGCACCGCCCAGTCCGCGCACCCCCGCAGTCGTCTTGTTTCCGGCACTGGCCAGGGTTTGACACTTCACGTCCAGTTCCGGTCGTTTCGTGGTTTTGACGTCTCGCTTTCGAACCCAGCCCTCGATGCCTTTTTGCGAAGTGTCCTTGAATTCAAGCCGCAGCATGTAGAAGCCCTTCGGCGACGGCCCTGAAAGGATCTGGGCCGGCGTCGCCAACTCATCTCTCTTGAACTGCGCGAATTTGTTCTGGCCCTGGTGGTCCGAGTACACCTTGATCGTACTCGACCTGAACTTGCCCACGGCGTTGTCGTCAGAGCCGGCAATGGCCGACTGAAGCGGAAGAATCAGCGCAACAGCCAGCAGTAACCCCAGTATTTTCCCCATAGCAACATACCACCCCTATGTGCTTTTTTTAGGATGGTAGCAAAGGATCGCGCGGGTTGTATCGGGTTATTTTGTTACAGCCGCAGAATGATCACGGGCTTGTGAAGAAAATCGCCGATTTACAAGTGAGTCGAGATCGATGAGCGCCACTAATTTGCGCTTAAATTTGAATTCGTTACTACCCGAACGGGTCAGTTATCGGCGTTCGGTACCCAGGGGATTTGGGTGAAATCGATTCCTTCTTCGGTCAGGGCTTCGGCTTCTTCGCCAGATGCCTCGCCGTAAATGTTGCGGCTTTCGGTCTCGCCGTAGTGGATCTTGCGCGCCTCTTCGGCAAATTCGCCACCCACATAGTCGCAGTTCTCTTCGACCGCCTTGCGCATCTTGACCAGGGTTTTCATCGCCTGTTCGGCGGCTTTTTTCTCTTCCGAAGGCGATAGGCCTTTTTTCGGCGTAACGTTCGGCGCCATCAGGGCTTTTTCGACCTTGGCGCTGCCACAGACCGGGCAAGCGACGACACCCGCCTTGCGCTGTCCTTCAAAGGCGTCGTTACTTGAGAACCAGCCTTCGAACACATGGCCGGATTCGCATTGGACGTCGAATACAATCATCGCAAATTTCGTAAAAAGCCCAGTACTGCCATTGGCCTATCCTTTTATAGATGGCACTTTTCCGCGTCTTCCACAAGTAGAGCCAAAGGAGACGGAATGAGCCTCGGACACCCAGATGCGCCGCCCGGCCCGGTGTCGGATTGGGTCGCCAGCCATGCCCGGCGGGTCGCCGACGGCGGCCCCGTACTGGACCTGGCCTGCGGCGCCGGCCGGCATACGCGGCTGATGCTGGACCGCGGGCATCCTGTTACAGCGGTCGATATCGACGTTTCGGGCCTGTCGGATATCGAAGGCCGGCCGGGATTGACGATCTTGGAGGCGGATTTGGAGGGCGCGCCCTGGCCGTTGGCCGGCCACGGGTTTGCCGGCGTGATCGTCGCCAACTACCTGTGGCGGCCGATCTTGACCGACATCGTCGCCGGCGTCGCATCCGGCGGCGTCTTGATCTACGACACCTTTGCCGTGGGCAACGAGCGTTTCGGAAAACCATCCAACCCCGACTTCCTGCTCCGGCCCGGCGAACTGCTGGAAGCCGTGCAGGGCGCACTTACCGTACTGGCCTACGAGCATGGCGAGGTGCAGGCGCCAAAACCGGCCGTGCGGCAGCGGATTTGCGCGCAGCGGGACTAACGACGATAGCCGCTAAGCGGCCTTTGCCTTTCGGGCCCAAACCGCCAGGATCACGATCAGGATTGGATAGAGCAGGGGCAGCATAACGACCGTATCCTCGAACAAACCGGGGCCGCCGGCATCGCACATGCGGCGCGTCCAGGGTTCGCCCAGGGCGGCGGCGTTCAGACTGGCGGTAAAACCCTGCAGCCAGATCTGGCCGTAGGCCAGAGGCAGGGCGATCAGACTGCCAACGCAGGCGAGGATCGGCCACAGGAAAGACCGGTTCCACCGAGACCGCGCGACCGCCGTGACGGCGAAGCCCAGCATCGCCAATACGGATAGAAGGACAGCGGTAACGGAGACGACCGGCGCAAAGACGGGGCCGAGAACTACGTAAGGCCCCGTCAGATCGATGACCCAGTGCCGATGGTCCGCGTCGCAGGGAACGGGGTCCACATAGACGTTGAGCAGCATAAGCTGCACGGACCACGCGTACAGGGTGAGAACCGCCGCAGCCAGGCAGGCGGTGCGAAACCACGCCGGCAGAAGGCGGTCCTGCCGAAGATCACGCCACCACCGCATGATGGCGCGGAATTACTCCGCGGCGTCGGCTTCGGGGGCCGGACCGGCCAGCCTGTACGGGCGGTCCTGGGTCAACGTGGAGATCATGGCGCGGGCCTTGGCGACCTCGGCGATGTCGATCTCGGCGGTGATGTAGCCGGGTTCGGCACCGGCATCGGCCAACACTTCTCCCCACGGGTTGACGATCACCGAATGACCGTAAGTCGGGTGCTTGCCGGGATGCACGCCGCATTGCGCCGGCGCGATGACGAAGCAACCGTTCTCGATCGCCCGGGTGCGCTGCAACGCATGCCAATGGGCCTTGCCGGTGGTGTGGGTGAAATTGGCCGGGATCGTGAACATATCCGCGCCGGCCTTCGCCAGGTCGCGGTAGAGATGCGGGAAACGGACATCGTAGCAGATGGTCATGCCGAGCCTGCCCCACGGGGTTTCGGCCAACACCGCCTGCTCGCCCGGACGGAAGCTCTCGGATTCCCGATAGAACTCGCCGTTCGGCAGGTCCACGTCGAACATATGGATCTTGTCGTACGTGGCAACGATGTTGCCGGTCGCGTCGATCAGGTAGGAACGGTTGGCGACGCGGTCGTCGTCGTCGAGACGGATCGCCAGCGAGCCGGCCAAAATCCAGGCGCCGGTGTCGGCGGCCAGGTTGCGGAAGCCGTCCAGCGAAACGCTGGTCTGTTCGGTTTCGGCCTTGTCGAACATCAACTTGCGCTTGGCTTCGCGGAAGTTGCTGACTTCCGGCGTCGCGATGAAGTCGGCGCCGGCGGCGCGGGCCTCGCGGATCAGACCGGAGATCTGCTTGAGATTGGCGTCGATATCGACGCCGCTGTCCGACTGAATGCAGGCGGCGGTGAATTTTGCGGTCATGCCGGCGACGCCAGCAGAGGATCCAGCCCGCCGGCGCGGTCCAGGGCATCCAGGTCGTCGAAACCGCCGACATGGGTATCGCCGACGAAAATCTGCGGTACGGTGCGGCGGCCGGAACGGGCGATCATTTCTTCCCGTTTGCTGGGGCTCATCATCACGTCCACCTCGTTAATATTAACGCCTTTGCCGGAGAGCAATTTCTTCGCCCGGTAACAAAACGGGCAAATCGGGGTGGTGTACATCGTAATGTCGGCCATAGAGAACTCTCAGGCTGTTCCGTCGATCCATCTTTTTTGGACTCGCTTTTATATAACGTGAACGGCGGGCCGGACAACTCGGGCCAGTGTAAGCACATCGACGGAGGCGGCGCCGGCCCGCAGCAACGTGCGGGTGCAGGCCTCTACCGTGGCACCGGTAGTCATGACATCGTCGACCAGCAGAACCCGCGCGCCTTCGAACGGGCGGCCGGAGTGCACCGCGAAGGCGCCACGCAGGTTGGCCCGGCGCGCTTCCCGGCCGAGACCGGCCTGGGACGGTGTGCGCCGGGTGCGGGCGAGCAGGTCGACGGCGACCGGCAACCCGGCTTCCCGGCCCACCGCAAGCGCCAGGAGAGCCGCCTGGTTGTAGCGCCGCGACAGCAGCCGCCATCGGTTGAGCGGGACCGGCGCGATGACGTCCGCCTCACCCAACAAGTCCGCGCCGGCACGGGCCAGCCAGCGGCCGAACGCCGGCGCCGCTTCCGTCCGGTCCGCATGTTTGAAGCCGAGCACCAGATCCCGGCTGCCGTCGTCGTAGCGCATCACCGCACGCGCCCGGCGATAGACCGGCTGCTTGGCCACGCAGGCACCGCACAGGGCGTCGTCACCCATTTCGAATTCGAACGGCAGGCCGCAGGCCGTGCAATGCGGCGCGGCGATGAATTGGACCGCGGCCCAGCAATCGGCGCAGAGCCGCCCGACATCGTCCACCGCGGCGGAACAGCCGAGGCATTGCGGCGGCAGCAATGCGTCGAGCGCCGCGCCGCAGATCCATCGCGCCCGGCCCGTCCATGTTGCCCTTGCCCCCATCCGAAGGTTTGTACCCGGCGATCGCAGGGGCCGACAAGTTTTGCCCGCCAGGCGGCAACGTGCGATACCGGGATCATGAGAGAAACGGTCTCCTCCGACGTCAGCGTTTTCGACCGCCGCATCGTGCAGATGCATCGCGACCGGGCCGCGCGTAAGTTCGGCGAGTACGACTTTCTGATGCGCGAGATCGGCGACCGCCTGGCCGACCGCCTGGCCGATGTCGCCCGGGACTTCCCGCTTGCGCTGGATCTCGGCTGCCGCAAGGGCGTTTTGGGAACCCTGCTGGCCAGCCGGGGCAAGGTCGGAACGATGATCCATGCCGACCTGTCGCCGGCGATGGCCAAGGCCGTAAGCAATGCGCCGGCGGTCGCGGCGGACGAGGAAGTGCTGCCGTTCCAGGAAAGCCGGTTCGACCTGGTCGCCAGCCTGCTTAGCCTGCACTGGGTGAACGATCTGCCGGGCGCGCTGGTCCAGATCAATCGCACCCTGAAACCCGACGGACTGTTCGTCGCGGCCATGTTCGGCGGCGAGACGTTGCGGGAGCTTCGGCAATCCCTGATGGACGCGGAAATGGAAACCGACGGCGGCGTCAGCCCACGGGTATCACCGTTCGCCGACCTGCGGGATGCGGCCGGCCTGTTGCAACGCGCCGGCTTCGCCCTACCGGTCGCCGATTCCGACACGCTCACCGTGACTTACTCGGATCCTTTCGCCCTGATGAGAGACCTGCGCGGCATGGGCGAGACCAATGCCGTGCATCATCGGCGCAAGACGCCGACCCGGCGGGCGACCTTGATGCGCGCGGCGCAGCTCTATCACGATCGACATGCGGACACGGACGGCCGGATCCCGGCGACATTCCAGGTGCTTTACCTAACCGGCTGGCGGCCGCACGAAACCCAGCAGCAACCGCTGAGGCCCGGCAGCGCGACCGGCAGGCTGGCCGATGCGCTGGGCACGGAAGAACGGGGCGCCGGCGAAAAGGCCAAGCCCAAATAGGCCAGCTTCGCGTACAGTCCGCCCACCATGAGCGTAACCGCCTCGTCGCCCAATCGTTCCCCGCCCTCGGATAGTGCCGGCAAATGGACCGCCATTTGTCTTTTGGCGGTCTGCGAAGTGCTGGCGTTGGGTCTCTGGTTCTCGGTCTCGGCCGTCATCCCGACGCTGCGCGCCGAATACCAACTGACCGACTTCCAGGCGTCGCTGTTCACCAGCACCGTCGCCATCGGATTTGCGATCGGCACGCTGACCAGCGCCGTTCTGGGTTTGGCGGACCGGCTGGAACCGCGCCGCTTCTTCATGGCGTCCGCATTGGTCGCCGCGGCAGCCAACGCGGCCATTGTCCTTGTCGAGCCGACATCGCCGATAGTCGTTGTGTTGCGGCTGATCACCGGCGCCTGCATGGCCGGCCTGTACCCGGTGGGCATGAAGATGACGGCCACCTGGGCGAAGGGCGACACCGGGCTGCTGGTCGGCCTGGTGGTCGGGGCGCTGACCTTGGGGTCCGCCCTGCCGCACCTGTTCAACGCCTTCGGCGGCGTGGACTGGCGGCCGACCGTGATAACCGCGTCGCTTGCCGCCGTCGCAGCCGGGCTGCTGATCAACGTCGTCAGGCTGGGGCCGGCGCACGGCAAGGCGCCGCCGTTCAATCCGGCGTTCGCGCTCCGCGCCTGGACCGACAAGGCGCTGCGCCTCGCCAACCTCGGCTATTTCGGCCATATGTGGGAACTCTATGCCATGTGGGGCTGGATCGGCGTGTTCCTGAACGCCAGCTTCGCCGCCTATTACGGCGGCCCCGACCCTGCCGGGTTCTACGCCACACTGGTCACCTTCGCCGTGATCGGCCTGGGTGCCCTCGGCTGCCTGTTCGGGGGCCTGTTCGCCGACCGCATGGGCCGAACCACCCTTACCATGGGCGCGATGGCGATCAGCGGCGCCTGCGCGCTGGTGGTCGGGTTCCTGTTCGGCGCCAATCCGCTGCTGCTGACGGCAATCTGCCTCGTCTGGGGAGTCGCCGTTGTCGCCGATTCCGCGCAGTTCTCATCCAGCGTCATCGAACTGAGCGATCCGTCGATCATCGGCACCATGCTGACCGTCCAAACCTGCATCGGCTTCACACTGACGCTGATCACGATCCATCTCGTGCCGCCACTGGTGGCCGCGGTCGGCTGGAACGTCGCGTTTGCCTTTCTGGCGATCGGGCCGTTCCTGGGTGTTTGGGCGATGTGGCGTCTGCGCCGCCATCCCGACTCCGTCAAACTGGCGGGCGGGCGGCGCTGACTAAAGCGTCGAGAGAAAGCGCCTGAGGGTGGCGACCAACGGCGCATCCGCGGGCGGCATCGGCCAGGACGGCATCTCGTCCGGGTGGACCCAGGCGATCTCCTGGCCCTCCTGCGGCGTCGGCTCGCCCTGCCATGTGCGGCAGAGATAGACCGGCATCAACAGGTGGAAGTCGTCGTAGGTGTGGGAGGCGAAGGTCACCGCTTCCAGGTCGACAGCGGCGAGTGTGATGGCCAATTCTTCGCGGCATTCGCGGATCAGCGCCGTTTCCGGCGTCTCGCCCGGTTCCACCTTGCCGCCCGGAAACTCCCACAGGCCGGCCATCTTCTTGCCCGGCGGCCGCTGCGCCAACAGCAGGCGGCCCGCCGCGTCCATCAGGGCGACGGCGGACACCAGCACAACGCCGCTCATGTCCGGTAGTCCGCGTTGATGTCGATGTAGCCGTGGGTAAGGTCGCAGGTCCAGACGGTGGCGCGGCCGCGGCCGACGCCGACATCGATATGGATATCGATCTCGTCGCCCTGCATATGCGGCACGACGTCGGCCTCGTCATAGTCGTCACTGAGGCCGCCTTCCTCGGTAATCGGGATGCCGCCGATTTCGATGCTCAGACGGTCGCGGTCGGCGCGTTCGCCGGCGCGGCCGACCGCCATGACGATCCGGCCCCAGTTGGCGTCCGCGCCGGCGATGGCCGTCTTGACCAGCGGGGAATTGGCGACGGTAAGTCCGATGCGCCGCGCCGCGGCCGCGCTGGCCGCGCCCGTGACGGTAATCGAGATGAACTTAGCCGCGCCCTCGCCGTCGCGCACGATCTGCTGCGCCAGGTCGGTCATGCAATCCAGCAGCGCCGCGCGGAACGCTTTCAGGCGCGGATCCCCGGCAGTTTCGATCTTGCCGTGGCGCGGCCCCTTGCCGGTGGCGAACAGCAGCACGGTGTCGCTGGTAGAGGTATCGCCGTCGACGGTGATGCTGTTGAAGCTTTTGTCGTTGGCGGTTTTAAGCAGGTCGCGCAGCACGGCGGCCGGCAGCTTCGCGTCGGTGAAGAAGAACGCCAGCATCGTCGCCATGTCAGGCGCGATCATGCCGGAGCCCTTGGCGATTCCGTTGATCGTGACCGTCTTGCCGTCGATTTCGGCCGTGCGCGTCGCGCCCTTGGCGAAGGTGTCCGTGGTAAGGATCGCCTCCGCCGCCTTGCGCCAGGCCTTGTCGGTCAGCTTGCCGTGCAGTTTCGGCAGCACACGGGTGACGCGCTCGTGCGGCAGCGGTTCCCCGATAACGCCGGTCGAGGCGATCAGGACGTCGCCCTTTTTGCAGCCGATGAGATCCGCCGTGGCCGCCGCCGTCGCTTCCACCGCCGCGATACCGGCGCGGCCGGTGAAGACGTTGGCGTTGCCTGACTTGACGACCAGGGCCCGCGCCCGGCCGTGCTTAAGCTGCCGGCGGCACCAATCCACCGGCGCGCCGGGCATGCGGTTCCGGGTCAGCACGCCGGCCACCGTGGTGCCGCGTTCGAACGCCGCCATCATCAGGTCGGTGCGGCCGCGATAGCGGATGCCAGCCACCATGCTGCCGAGCCGCACGCCGGCAACCGGCGGCAGGGTCGGAAAACGAGCGGGCGCGAGCGGTGAGCGGGGCGTATCGGCCATGGCGGGGCTGTCGATTCATCGAGAACGGGGACGCGGATGGTACACAGCTCGACGCCGCCGCAACAACCCCGCGGTTCGTTTGCCGTGCCGACAGTGGCGGACTACTGGTTGGTCGCGCTGCGGTCCAGCGGGTTGCCTTCCAGATCGAACTCTTTGACCTCGGCGGCGCCGCGCAGATCGTCGACCACGCCGGCGATCACATCCTGGATCATCGATTGGCGAAGCTCCGCGACGGAATCGGCGAAGCTTGGCGGCGCCTGTTCGCGGCGGTCCTCGACCTTGATCACGTGCCAGCCGAACTGGGTCTTGACCGGAGCTGCGGACACGTCGCCTTTGCCCATAGAGAACGCGGCCTCGGCGAATTCCGGAACCATCTGATCCTTGGTGAAGTAACCAAGATCGCCGCCCTGGGAGGCCGAAGGCCCGGTCGACTTGGCCTTCGCGACCTCGGCGAAATCGCCGCCGCCGTTGATCTCCTCGATCACCGCCTTGGCCGCGTCTTCCGTCTCGAGCAGGATATGCCGGGCATGAACCTCGACACCGGTCGGCGAGCCGGCGATCTGCTCGTCATAGGCGGCGCGCAGCTTTTCTTCCGTAATGACCTCGTCGACCCGCTTGGTCAGATAGCTCTGCTGCAGCACCCGTTCCTCGAGTTGCGCAACGCGCGCCTTTACGTCGGGGTCGTTCTGCAGGTTCTGCTTTCGCGCCGCCTCGGCCATCAGCTTGCGGCTGACCACCTGATCCAGCAATTGCGGATAGAGCATGGGCAGCGGGACCTGGCGGTACTGCTCCGGCAGGCTCTGCATCAGCTGCATCAACTCGCCGAGCTTTACTTCGCTGCCATTGACCACCGCGACCACCGTATCCTCCGGCGGCAATTGGTTCTGGGCTCGAGACGTAACCGTGGTCGCTGCAACGGCAATACCGATCGCCGCGATCAGCGAGGCTGACCGCATGAGAGTAACAAGCATGTCGCGAAGGTCCTTTCCAGGTAGCGGCGGCTTGCCGACTTCGGCCTAATCGGCAGCGGATTTCCGCACAATTAGGCTGGATCGCCCCGGGGAACAAGCCAAGAGGCCAAATTTCACATAATATTGACAGAATGATAACCGAATATCCGTCATTACGCTCGTCCCGAGGGGAACCGGTCCGGCGGGCGTCGTTGACACCGTTGTAAGCTGAGCTTATGTCTCCATCTGTTTTAATCCGTCCCGCTTGTACCGGCCTGGCAGCGCCGGGACGCCGCTGTAATGCGGCATTTTTCTGAGGTTCGGCATGTTCGGCGCCTTTGCCAAAAAGATCTTCGGCTCATCCAACGACCGGGTACTCCGCCGCTACGGCAAGATCACCAATGCGGTCAACGCGCTGGAGCCGGAATTCGAGACGCTCTCCGACCAGGACCTGCGCGCCAAGACGTCGGAATTCAGGGACCGGATCGCGGCCGGAGAGACCTTGGAGGCCCTGTTGCCGGAAGCCTTCGCAACGGTCCGCGAGGCCGCCAAGCGAACCCTCGGCCAGCGCCATTTCGACGTTCAGCTGGTCGGCGGCTCGGTACTGCATGAAGGTAATATCGCGGAGATGAAGACCGGCGAAGGTAAGACGCTGGTCGCCACCCTGCCGGTCTACCTGAACGCCCTGAGCGAAAAGGGCGTCCATGTGGTCACGGTCAACGACTATCTGGCGCAGCGCGACGCGGCCTGGATGGGCGAGATCTACAATTTCCTGGGCCTGACCGTCGGCTGCATCGTCCACGGCCTGAACGACGACGAGCGGCGCGCGGCCTACGCGGCGGACGTCACCTACGGCACCAACAACGAATTCGGTTTCGATTACCTGCGCGACAACATGAAATTCACGCGCGACGCCATGGTTCAGCGCGGTTTCAACTTCGCCATCGTCGACGAAGTCGACTCGATCCTGGTCGACGAGGCCCGTACACCGCTGATCATCTCCGGCCCGTCCGAGGACAGTTCCGACCTGTACCGCAAGCTGGACACCTTCATCCCGCAACTGGAAAAAGCCGACTACGAGGTCGATGAAAAGGCCCGCACCGTCAGCTTCACCGAGGACGGCGTCGAGAAGATCGAGAACATCCTGCGCGATGCCGAGATGATGGAAGGCGAAAGCCTGTACGACGTGGAAAACGTCGCCGTGGTCCACCACGTGAACCAGGCTTTGCGCGCGTATAAGCTGTTCGCCCGCGATACCGACTACATCGTCAAGAACGACAAGGTCGTGATCATCGACGAGTTCACCGGCCGCATGATGGAAGGCCGGCGCTATTCGGACGGCCTGCACCAGGCTTTAGAGGCCAAGGAAAAGGTCACGGTGCAGCCGGAGAACCAGACCCTGGCTTCGGTCACCTTCCAGAATTACTTCCGGATGTATCCGAAGCTGGCCGGTATGACCGGCACGGCCGCAACGGAGGCCGAGGAGTTCGCCGACATCTACAAGCTGGAAGTGGCCGAGATTCCGACCAACGTGCCGATGACCCGTATCGATAACGACGACGAGGTCTATCGCACCGCCGACGAGAAATACGACGCGATTCTGGAGTTGATCGCCGACTGCCGGGAGAGGGGCCAGCCGGTGCTGGTGGGCACCACCTCCATCGAGAAGTCGGAATTGATCTCCGAAACCCTGAACAAGAAGAAGATCAAGCATAATGTGCTGAACGCCCGGCACCACGAGCAGGAGGCATTCATCATCGCCCAGGCCGGCCGTGACGGCGCGATCACCATCGCCACGAACATGGCGGGCCGCGGCACCGATATCCAGCTTGGCGGCAATCTGGAAATGCGCATCGCCGCCGAATGCGCCGATATCGCCGATGAGGGCGCGCGCAGAACCAAGGAAGAAGAGATAAAAGCCGAGGTGGAGGCCGAGAAGGCCAAAGTGCTCGCCGCCGGCGGCCTTTACGTGGTCGGCACCGAGCGGCATGAGAGCCGGCGTATCGACAACCAGTTGCGCGGCCGATCCGGCCGCCAGGGCGATCCCGGCGAGTCCAAATTCTTCCTCAGCCTGGAAGACGACCTGATGCGGATCTTCGGGTCCGAGCGGATGGACGGCATCCTGCAGAAGCTGGGGCTGGAGCAGGGCGAGGCGATCGTCCATTCCTGGATCAACAAGGCGCTGGAGAAGGCGCAGCAGAAGGTCGAGGCGCGCAACTACGACATCCGTAAGAACCTGCTGAAGTTCGACGACGTGATGAACGATCAGCGCAAGGTGATCTACGAGCAGCGTATCGAACTGATGGAGATCGACGACGTCTCCGAGACCATCACCGACATGCGTCACGAAACCGTCGACGTGCTGGTCGCCCAACATATTCCAGAGAACGCCTACCCTGAACAATGGGATGTCGAGGGCCTGACGACGGAAGTGAGCCAGATCTTCGGCCTGGACCTGCCGATCAAGGACTGGGCGGCGGAGGAAGGCATCGCCGACGAGGAGATGCGCAACCGCCTGTACAGCGCGGCGGACAGCCGCATCGCGGAAAAGGCTGCGCGCTATGGCCGCGACGTGCTGCGTATGGTGGAGAAGAGCCTGCTGTTGCAGATCCTCGACCAATGCTGGAAGGAGCACTTGCAGCAACTGGACTTCCTGCGCCAGGGCATCGGCCTGCGTGCCTACGCACAGCGCGACCCGCTGAACGAATACAAGCGAGAAGCGTTCAATATGTTCGAACACATGTTGACGCGGATGCGCGAAACCGTCACCCGTGTGCTGTCCAACCTGGAACTGCAGATGGAACAGCCGCCGCAGGAGATGTTCGCGCCCCAGGAAGTGCCGACAACGGAAACCCATCTGGACCCGGCGAGCGGCGCCAACGAAATGGCCGAGGAGCCGGAACTGGCGATGGCCGGTACTGGGGCCGGCGCGGGCAGCAGCGGCGAAATCCGCCGCCGCCAACCGGCGCGCCAGATCGACCCGCAGGACCCGTCGACCTGGGGCAAGGTGCCGCGCAATTCGGCATGCCCCTGCGGCTCCGGCAAGAAGTACAAGCACTGTCACGGCCGTATCTGAGCCGTTGACCGCCCAAATTTCGTAGGCTCGGGATTGTTCCGGCGACGGCGCTGCGGCTAGCATGGCCCGACAATCGCCGGAGCAATGACCCATGCAGATCGTGGCCGAACCGTTTCGCGTTGCCGTCGAGGACAGCGTCCTTGAAGACCTGAATAACCGCCTTGCCGCAACGCGATGGCCGAACGAACCGGAAGGCGGCGGCTGGTTCTACGGCACCGACCTGACCTACCTGAAGAAATTCGTCGATCGCTGGGAAAACGGTTACGACTGGCGCCATTGGGAAGCCGAGCTGAATCGGTTTCCGCAGTACCGAGCGGACGTCGACGGGCTGAAACTGCACTTCATCGTCGAGCAGGGGTCGGGCGAGAACCCGCTGCCGCTGATCCTGACGCATGGCTGGCCGGGTTCCGTTTTCGAATTCCACAAGATCATCGAGCCGCTGGCCCATCCGGAACGGTTCGGTGGCGACCCGAACGACGGGTTCACCGTGATCGCGCCGTCGCTGCCGGGCTACGGCTTTTCCGACTGGCCGGACAGGCCGATCACGCCGCGCGAGATCGCGGGGTATTGGCACAAACTGATCACGGACGTGCTGGGATTGGACCGGGCGGTCGCCCAGGCCGGCGACTGGGGGAGCGTCGTCACCTCCTGGCTGGCATTCGACCACCCGGAGACGGTCGCGGCGATTCATTTGAACATGCTGCCGCTGAAGCCCTATATCGGCGCCGAGACCGCGCCGCTAAGCGACGCCGAACGCGACTGGGTCGCGAAGCTGAAACGGCGCATGGTCTGGGCCGGCGGCTACCAGGAGATTCAGGGCACCAAGCCGCAGAGCCTGGCTTACGGGCTGGCGGACTCCCCGGCCGGGCTCGCCGGCTGGATCGTCGAGAAGTTCCAGCACCGCCTTAAGGAGCCGCCGGGCAGCTTAAGCCTGTTCCCGATGGACGAACTGATCACCAACGTCATGATCTATTGGGTCACCAACTGCCACAACGCGGCGACCTGGATCTACCACGCAGTGCGCCACCAGGGCGGCACCGAACTGGGCCCCGGCCCGGACGGCAGGGGCGAGCGGGTCGAGACGCCGACCGGCTTTGCCTTCTTCCCCTACGACCTGTTTCCGATCCCGCCGGAGAGCTGGCCGAAACGGGCGTTCAACGTGGTGCACCGCCGCGACTTCGACGACGGCGGCCATTTCGCGGCGCTGGAGAAGGGCGACCTGCTGGTCGAAGACATGCGGACTTTCTTCCGCGCCTTTCGCAACGCGTAACAGCGGAGAAAGATCCGGGCACCGTCAGAGGTTGGCGCGGCCCATGTCGAGGAACTTCTGCCGGCGATTCTCGCGCAGCTGATCGCGGTCCATGGTAACGAGTTCGTCCATGGCCGAAGCGATCGCGACGCCGAGGCTGGCGATCATGTCGCCGGACCCGCGATGCGCGCCGCCAAGCGGTTCGGACACGATCTGGTCGACCACGCCCAGGCTGTGCAGGTCCTGGGCGGTGAGCTTCAACGCTTCCGCCGCGTCCACGGTCTTTTCCGTGGAGCGCCAGAGAATCGACGAGCAGGCCTCCGGCGGGATCACGGAATAGATCGCGTGCTCAAGCATCATGACGCGATTGCCGACGGCAAGCGCCACGGCACCGCCCGAACCACCTTCGCCGATGATGCAGGCGATCAGCGGCACCGAAATATCAAGGCAGGTTTCGATCGACCGGGCGATCGCTTCCGCCTGGCCGCGCTCTTCCGCCCCGATGCCGGGATAGGCCGCCGGCGTGTCGACCAGGCAGATCACCGGCAGACCGAAACGATCGGCCAGGCGCATCAGCCGTTGCGCCTTGCGGTAGCCTTCGGGTCTGGCCATGCCGAAATTATGGTCGACGCGGTCCTGCGTGCCGCGGCCCTTCTCCGTCCCGATGACCATGACCGAGCGGCCGCGGAACCGGCCCAGGCCGCCGACCACCGCCTTGTCGTCCGCGAACGACCGGTCGCCGGCAAGCGGCGTAAAGCCTTCGATCAGGACGTCCACGTAGTCGCTGAAATGCGGCCTGTCCGGATGACGCGCGACCTGGGTCTTCTGCCAGCCGGTCAGCTTGCTGTAGGTCTGTCCCAGAAGCTGGTTGGCTTTGTCGCGCAGGGTGGCGACCTCACCCGCGATATCCATACTGCTGTCGGAATCCGCGAGGTGTTGAAGTTCCCTGATCTTGCCTTCCAGTTCGGCGATTGGCCGTTCGAAGTCGAGATAGGTTTGCATTGAGATCCGGTTTCAGACGTCCAGTGCATCGCCGCCGATGGGCAGGCATTTGAATCGGCCAGCGAAGCGGGGCGCACACTGGCGCGCCCGTAACGCCTTGTCAACAAAGACAGGACACCCAAAGCGCCATGTATTTCGACCGAAAGACGTCACGCCACCCGCGCCGCCACCGACAACCGAACGGAAAAGCAACCTTGGCGCCGGATTCAACCGGCGGTTCAGGCTTTATCCGATCAGTTCGGCCTGCTTGACGAGGGCTTCCGCCTGGCGGATCGAGGCGATGTCTATCAGCCGGCCGTCCAGCGCCACGGCGCCCTTGCCGGCCTTCTGCGCCTCGTCCATGGCGGCCAGGATGCGTTTGGCCTTGTCGACTTCGGCGGCCGACGGCGTATAGACCTCGTTGGCCAGGGGAATCTGCTTCGGGTGGATCGCCCATTTGCCTTCGCAGCCCAGCACCGCAGCTCGGTTGGCCTGCGCCTTGTAGCCATCGTCGTCGCTGAAGTCGCCGAACGGGCCGTCGATCGGGCGCAGGCCGTTGGCCCGCGCCGCCACCACCATGCGGGCAATGGCGTAGTGCCACATGTCGCCCCAGTGGACGTCGCGCCCGCCGGCATCGTCCGGATCGGTCAGCACGGCGTAGGCCGGATTGGGGCCGCCGATCTGCGTCGTGCGCGCCTTGGTCGAAGCCGCATAGTCCGCGACGCCGAAATGCAGCGATTCGTTGCGTGGGCTGGCGGCGGCGATTTCGTGGATGTTCTGCATGCCGAGCGCCGTTTCGATGATCATCTCGAAGCCGATCCGCTTCTTGCGGCCGATCGCGGCCTCGATCTGGGTGACCATCATGTCGACCGCGTAGACATCCGCCGCGGTACCGACCTTCGGGATCATGATCAGGTCGAGCCGCTCGCCGCCCTGCTCCACCACGTCGACAACGTCCCGATACATGTAATGAGTGTCCAGGCCGTTGATCCGGACCGAGATCGTCTTGGTTCCCCAGTCGATATCGTTCAGGGCCTGAATGATGTTCTTGCGCGCCTGGGCTTTGTCGTCCGGCGCGACGGCGTCCTCCAGATCCAGGAAAATCACGTCGGCATCGCCCGCGGCGGCCTTTTCGAACAGTTTGGGCGAGGAACCGGGGACCGACAGCTCACAACGGTTGAGACGCGGTGTCGCCTGTTCGACGATCTTGAAACTCATGGACTATCTCCTGATTCTCTCGGCAGCTTTGCTGCGCACAAACTGGACGTGGTTCTGGGATAAGGGAGCTATGGCGCGCAGGCCGGCGGGTGTCAAATCGAAAGGCGGGTTAACTGCTCAGCGGGTGATGTTGCTGCACCAGTTGCTTGAGCCGTTCTTCCAAAACATGGGTGTAGATCTGGGTGGTCGAGATGTCGGCATGGCCCAGCATCTGCTGCACGCTGCGAAGGTCCGCGCCGTTCGACAGCAGGTGACTGGCGAAGGCATGCCGCAGCACATGGGGCGACACCTGCCCGACCGGCAGCCCGGCCTGAACGGCCAAATCCTTCAGCAACTGACCGAAGCGGTGCCGGGTCAAATGGCCCGCTGCCGCGCGCGACGGGAAGAGCCATTTCGACGGCCGGCCCGGCGCCAGGAATGCGTCGCGCACCTTCAGATAGGCCGCCATGGCGTCCAGCGCCGGACGGCTTAAGGGGACCAGCCGTTCGCGCCCGCCTTTGCCGCGTATCAGCAGGAAGCGCCGATCGTCCTGCAACGGCGGATAGGGCAGGCTAACCAGCTCCGACACCCTTAAACCCGATGCATAAAGCAGCTCCAGCAGACAAACCAGCCGCAGGCCCTGCGGGCCTTCGGCCTCGCGCGCCGCCTTCAGTAGCCGGTCGACTTCGCCCTGGTTCAAAACCTTCGGCAGCGGCCGGTCCCGCCTGGGCCCGTCGATCGCGCTGGACGGATCGTCGGCACGGTGCCCGTCGGCATAGAGGAAACGATAGAACTGCCTGAGCGTCGACAGGCGCCGCGCCACGGTGGAGGCCGCCATGCCGGCCTTGTTCATCTGCTTGATAAAGCCGCGAATGTCGTCGGTGCCGGCATCGCAGGGATTGCGCCGCTTGCCGGCCAACCATTCCGCGAAGTAACCGAGGTCGCGGCCGTAGGACTCGAGGGTATTGAGCGCGGCGCCGCGCTCAGCCGCCATCATCTCCAGGAAGGCGTCCTCCAGCCGGCTGTCGCGCTTCGCCATGCTGGCGGGTCACATGCCGTGGGTCAGGGCCGCCTCGACCGCCAGACCGCGCGCTTCCGCTTCCAGGCCGACGGCGCGCAGGGCGGTCACGATATCCGCAAGAACGGAAACCTCGGTCCCGCCGGGCCCCGACTCGCCCAGCATGACCAGCGACACCAGAACCGTCTCGCCGACACGGCCGGCGGCTGCCGCGGAACGCAGCATGACGCGCAGGGTAGGCGAGGGGACCCTGGCGACGTCGGTAAGCGCCCCTTCGTAGAGCGGTGTCCAAAGCGACGCCGGGATGTCGTAGCCCAGCGCGTCGAACAGCACGAACAGCAGCGCCGCCTGCTCGGACCGCTCGGCGGGCGGCAGGTCGACGGTCGCGTCCCACCAATGGCCGGCAATGGTCGCATCCCACGGCAACGCGCGTTGGGTATCGGCCAGTTGGACCAGCGGCCAGAGTTCGATCACCGCTGCCACAGCATCGACGTCCTTTCGGGCCGCCAGGACGCGCGCCGTTTCGAACCAGGCCAGCGCCCGGTCGGTATCGCCGGCGGCCAGCAGGGCGCGGCCCAGATCCGCCGCCGCCCAGACCATTTCGGGCACCGGCGCCAGCGCCCGGATCGTCGGATTGGCGACGCGGGCGACGGTGAAGTACTCGCCTTCCTCCACCGCCTGCTTCAACGCGGTCTGCAAGGCGACGGCGCGGGCCGTCGGTACCCGCTCCCGCTGCGCCACCTGAAACAGCAGCGCCCGGGTCCGCGGGCCCGGATCGTTCTCCGCGATGTCGATCGCATTGGCCCGATCCTCGTCCTCGAACTTCAGGCTTGCGTAAACTTCGCCAAGCGTCTCGGCCGAAAGGGCGCCGACCGCCTCGGCCCGCTCGGCGGCGAACAGCCGCAATTCCGACGTGGCGTTCGGCGCGCTGGCGACCGAGCGCAGTACGCCCGGATGCCGCGACATCACCACATCCGGCGGGATCTGCCGTTGCGCGGCGCGGAGCATCGCCAGATGCAGCGGCGCGGGGTTCGGCAACGTGTCGACAACAATGCCGTCATTCCCCGCCAGGATTCGGATCAGATCGAAGAACGCGGGATCCTCGACGCCTTCTTCGCGCAGGAGATCCGCGGCGAGCGCGGCCGACTCGGATTGTTCGTCCAGCAATCGGCAGAAGGTCACCGACTTCAGCCAGGCCGGGTCCGGATCGCGCGGCAGCATTTCCCGGGCGATGCCGCAGGCCCCGCCGTAATCGTTGTCCAGCCAATGCGCATCCATTTCCAGCCGGGCCGGACGCGGATCGTCGAACCGGACGGACGCCGCCTGCATCAGGCCGGTGACCGCATCGATATCGCCGGCGGCGGCAAGCCGTTCCATCCGGAGCATCAGCAGGCCCGGCCCGCCGGCGGGCAGGATCGTATCGCCGGCCGGCACATCCGCCGCCGACAGCAGCAGGCGGCGCATCATGTCCCGCATCGTCGCCGTCGGCGCCGGCGCCGGCAGCCTTGGCAGCAACCGTTCCACGACCACCCGCGGCGTCCCCCGCCACATGCCGATGCCGAAACCGCCGTTGTTCTCGAACAGTAAACCGACGGCGGACGGATCCAGGGCCTTCAGCTTGCCGACCTCGATCCTTTCGTCGACCGGTTCAGTGCCCGTCGAATCGGCATTCGGCTGCGGCGCCTCGACATCGGGCGTGGGCCGCAGCCGCTGGAACGGCTGCAGCGGTTCTTCCGCCTGCGGCGGCTGTCCGCCCGGCGGCGGGATCAGAGACCGGGGTTTGCCGACGGTCTGGGCCGAGGCCGTCGCGGTCATCGCGAGGCCCAGGACAAGGACCCCGACGATCAGTGACTTATTTGGGGAACCGGTCATTCGGCAAGACCTTCTCGACCCGATCAGTCGGTGCGGGGATATCCCACGCTGCAAGGAACGCCGCGCCGCCCACCACTACGACCGCCAGGCCGACAGCTATGAACAAATACAATTTTCCCATGGGAGATTGGCCCACCGGCTAGTCAGCCGAATACTGACGGTAGAAATTCGGCGTTGGAGTTAGACATCAATTGAGGCAGAATTTGGACGAATCGCAGTGTATCCGGCGGGAGATACGGATTCAACGGTGCCGACCCCCGGCCTAATCTCATTCGCGCTTGCTTTTCCCGTCAGTTACAATTGTTGGATGGATCGCACCGATACCCCGAACAGGCAATCGCGCCCGGACCGAACCATCGTATTGGTTGGGCTGATGGGCGCCGGTAAAAGTACCGTCGGACATCGGCTGGCGACGCGGCTGGGGCTTCCCTTTACCGACGCGGATACCGAGATCGAAGAGGCGGCCGGTCTGGAGATCGCCGAAATCTTCGAGCGGTTCGGCGAGGCCTATTTCCGCGACGGCGAACGCCGCGTCATCGCGCGGCTTTTGAAAGGGCCGCCGCATGTTTTGGCGACCGGCGGCGGCGCGTTCATGGATAGCGAGACCCGGGCCCTACTGCGGCAGAACGCGCTGACGATCTGGTTGCGGGCCGACCTGGAGGTTCTGGCCGAACGCTGCAGCCGCCGAAACAACCGACCGCTGCTGGCGGACGGCAACCTGGAAGACACGTTGCGTAAACTGATCGAGGTGCGTTACCCGGTCTACGCCGAGGCCGACATTGTGGTGGACAGCAGCGACGAACCGCATGAGGCGATCGTCGATTCAATTCTTGAACGATTGCGGGAAAGGCCGGCGGCGTCCGGAACCGAACCCAGCGGAGCCGACGCAAACCGATGACCGACACCCCAGGCAGCAAGACCGTTACCGTCAACCTCGGCGACAGACGCTACGACATTCGGATCGGGTCAGGCCTGCTTGCCTCGGCGGGCGAGGAAATCGCGTTGTTGCTGCAGCGCCCGTTCACCATCGTGATCACGGACGAGACCGTCGCGGCGCTGCACTTGAATACGCTGCAGGCCTCCCTGGAAAAGGCCGGCATCTCACACGACGCGATCGTCCTGCCGCCGGGCGAATCATCGAAGAACTTCGCGGTCCTGGAGCAACTGACCGACAGCCTGCTGGCAAAGCAGGTAGAGCGCAGCGACGTCGTCATCGCGCTGGGCGGCGGAGTGATCGGCGACCTGGCCGGTTTCGCCGCCAGTATGGTGAGACGCGGCATCGACTTCGTTCAGATCCCCACCACGCTGCTGGCCCAGGTCGACAGTTCGGTCGGCGGCAAGACCGGCATCAATACCCGTCACGGCAAGAACCTGATCGGCGCCTTCCATCAGCCGCAGCTGGTGATCGCCGATATCGACCTGCTGGCCACCCTGCCGCGCCGCGAATTCCTGGCCGGATACGCCGAAGTCGTGAAGTACGGCCTGCTGGGCGACCGCGAATTCTTCGACTGGCTGGACGTAAACGCGGCAGCGCTGATCGGCGGCGACATCACGGCCAGGACCAACGCGGTCGCGGTCAGTTGCCGGACGAAGGCCCGCGTCGTCGCCGAAGACGAACGCGAAGCCGGGGTGCGCGCCCTGCTCAATCTTGGGCATACCTTCGGACATGCCCTGGAAGCCGAAGCCAGATTCGACGGCAGGATCCTGCATGGCGAAGCGGTCGGCATCGGCGTGATCATGGCCTTCGAGCTGTCCGCCCGGTTGGGCTTTTGCCCGCCGGCGGACGCCGCCCGCGTCCGCGCGCATTTCGCCGCATGCGGCCTGCCGACCACGGCCGCCGGCGTCGGCCTGAGCAGCGCGACGACTGAAGCGTTGATCGAGCATATGAAACAGGACAAGAAGGTGAGCCGCGGCAAACTGACGTTCGTGCTTGCCCGCGCCATCGGCGAGGCGTTCCTGACCCAGGATGTCGATATCGCCGATTTGCGAGATTTACTCGTTCGGGAGCTGGCCGCCTAACCGGACCGCGCCGGCCTGTCGGCCGGCCCTAACCGCCACGATGAACACCACAAACGTGAAGGATCATTGAGACATGGAAACGGCGATGCTGTTTTCTCTGCTCGCGATATTTATCCTGCTGCTGCTTTCCGCCGTTTTCTCCGGTTCGGAGACCGCGCTGACGGCCGCGAGCCGGGCACGGATGCACGTGCTGGAACAGGAGGGCGACCGGCGCGCCGCGATCGTCAACCGGCTCAGCCAGCGCAAGGCACGCCTGATCGGCGGCATCCTGCTGGGCAACAACCTGGTCAACATCCTGGCGTCCGCCCTGGCGACCAGCGTTCTGATTTCCGTCCTCGGCGAAGCAGGCGTCGCGGTCGCCACCCTGGTCATGACGCTGCTGGTCCTGATCTTCGCCGAGGTTTTGCCGAAAACCTACGCGCTGCACAATCCGGACCGGATGGCGCTGGCCATCGCGCCGATCATCCGGCCGGTCATATCGGTCTTTTCCCCCATTACCAGGGCGATTCAGACGATCGTGCGGGGGACGCTGCACATGTTCGGTGTCGACATCCACGCCGCCCAGGATGTGGATGCGACGGGCGAAATTCGCGGCGCCATCCAGCTCCACACCCAGGAAGGCGCGATGGTGAAAGCCGACCGGGACATGCTGGATTCGATTCTCGAACTGGACGAGGTCCAGGTGGCCGAGGTCATGATCCACCGCTCCAGCATGGCGATGATCGATGCCGGCGAGCCCGCCGAAACCGTCGTCGCCCAGGTGCTGGACAGTCCCTACACACGAATTCCCATATGGAAGGGGGAGCCCGAGAACATTATCGGAATCCTGCATTCCAAGGATCTGCTGCGCGCGCTGTCCGCGGCGCAGGGCGCGCCCGAAAAGATCGACATCGCCGCCATCGCCGCGACACCGTGGTTCGTGCCGGAGACGACGACGCTACGCGAGCAGCTCAACGCCTTCCGCGAGCGCCACGCCCATTTCGCGCTGGTCGTCGACGAATACGGCGCGCTGATGGGCCTGGTGACACTGGAGGATATCCTGGAAGAAATCGTCGGTGAGATCAGCGACGAGCACGATGTCACGGTGACCGGCGTCGAAGCCCAGGCGGACGGCACCTTCATCGTCGACGGCGCGGTCACCATCCGCGACCTGAACCGGCAGTTCGACTGGGACCTGCCGGACGAAGAAGCAACCACCATCGCCGGCCTTGTCATCCACGAGGCGCGGGTGATCCCCGAGGTCTCCCAGGTGTTCAGCTTCCACGGCTACAAGTTCGAGATCCTGGGCCGGCGCAAGAACCGGATTTCCGCCCTGCGGATCACGGCGCCGCAAGTCACGGAAGAAGAAGAAAGTTAGTCAGGTCAATTGGTTATTTATCTTCGGCAGGCGCAATCGTCTTCAGGGCCAGCGCGTGGACCGGGCCGGCCAGCTCTTCCGCCAGCGCCGAATAGACCTGGCGCTGACGCGCCACCCGGCCGAGACCGTCGAACGCCGCGCTGACGATTTCGACCCGGAAATGGGTCTCGCCCTCGGGCCGGGCGCCGACATGCCCCTCATGCAGATGAGACTCGTCGACGATCTCCAGCCGGCTGGGCGCGAACGCATCCGTCAGTTTCGATCGAATAGCCGATTCGACCCGCATCGGTCCCTCTCCCTGCAAAATCCGTCCACGCCAAGGATTTGACGCCCTGACGAGCCCCTGTCAAGCGGGCCTCAAAAAAAGCCAATTTGGAAGTTCTTTTGCCGGCTCAATGGGTTCCGAAGCCGATTGTCACAGATTTGCCCCCCGAAAATCGCCCGCCGATTGCTACGTACGTAATTCGCCCTAGTATCAAAGCGAGAAAAACTAGGTTATAAATCGCTTCGGGATCGGGGCTGACCCTACGCCACAGTTGTCTTCAGAGAGGCATTATGAGCGCACCGACCCCCTTACGTGCAGAACCCGAGAGTTCCAACCTGATCATGCGGGCCAAAGAGGTCGACCGTTTCGTCGGTTCCCGCATCCGGGAACGCCGCGTCATGCTGGGCCTGACCCAGCAGCAAATGGCGGAGCTGATCGGGGTGACCTACCAGCAGGCCCACAAATACGAACGCGGCGTCAACCGGATATCGGCCGGCCGCCTGTTCGGCATCGGCAACGCATTGGGCGTGCCGGTAACCTATTTCTTCGACGGGCTCGCCGAAGGTTTGGATCCCGAATTGTCGTCGCGGCAACGCATGTGCCTGGAACTAGCCCGGAATTTCATGCATATCGGCAACGAGCGTCATCAGGAAGCGTTAAGCAACCTGGCGCGCATTCTGGCCGATAGCGACAGCAACAACATGCCGGAATCGATCTGAGGCAAGCGGAAGCGAACCGGCGGGGCGCGGCTTGCAACGGCCTCAGGCCCTGCCCATACTCGGTGAATGAGACCGAGAAAAAGCCCGCCGGCTTCTCAGGACCATGGCGAAAACGCGCGCACGCCCGGACTCTGCAATTATCCGGGATGTGAATGCGACGGTACGTTTCGCGCCCCGCGAACGCGGACAAAGTCCGACGGTTTCTATTGGTTCTGCCTGGACCATGTCCGCGCCTACAACAAGGCGTGGGACTATTTCGCGGGCATGACCAGGGAACAGATCGAGAAATTTCAGCGTGACGTGTCGACCTGGCACCGGCCGACCTGGCCGCTCGGCAGCAATCCGGACCTCCGGAATGGACTGGAGAATATGGACGACCTGTTCGGCATGATGGGCGGTGCCGAAGCCAAGCCCGCCGGCGGCGTGGAAAACGGGCACGACGGCCCCGCCGGTGTCCCGCCGGACCAGCGCCGGGCCCTCGAAACGCTGAATTTGGAGGCCCGGGTCAGCTTGCAACAGATCAAGACTCGGTATAAGCAACTGGTAAAGCGCTTTCACCCCGATGCGAATGGTGGCGATCCAGCCGCGGAAGAGCGCTTGAAGGAGATTAATCAGGCCTACGAGTTCCTTATGTCCTGCGGTTATTCGTGAGTAGCCGCGCTCGGCAGAGCCGCCAAATTAAGTACGGATGATCCGATGACCGCAGTGCAAACCGCCGGCGACCGGTCCGCGTTGCCAAGCCTGCCCGATAGCCAGCCCGACATAAAAGTGTCGGTGCGCCAGACCTTCGGGATCGACAGCGATCTCGAGGTGCCGGGCTTTTCCGAAACCACGGAATATGTGCCCGACCTAGATCAGGCCTATCTGTTCGATCACGACACGACGCTGGCCATCGTCGCCGGCTTTGCGCACAACCGCCGAGTCATGATCCAGGGTTATCACGGCACAGGTAAGTCGACCCATATCGAGCAGGTTGCCGCGCGGCTCAACTGGCCCTGCATCCGGGTCAACCTGGACAGCCATATCAGCCGGATCGATCTGATCGGCAAGGACGCCATCGTGCTGCGCGACGGCCAGCAGGTGACCGAATTCCGTGAAGGCATCCTGCCCTGGTGCCTGCAATCGCCGATGGCGCTGGTGTTCGACGAATACGATGCCGGCCGGCCGGACGTGATGTTCGTAATCCAGCGCGTGCTGGAAGCCGAGGGCAAGATGACCCTGCTGGACCAGAACCGGGTGCTCTATCCGAACAAGGCGTTCCGCCTGTTCGCGACGACCAACACCGTCGGCCTGGGCGACACCACCGGCCTGTATCACGGCACGCAGCAGATCAACCAGGGCCAGATGGACCGCTGGAACATCGTGACCACCCTGAACTATCTGCCGCACGACGCCGAGGTGGACATCGTTCTGGCCAAATCGCCGGGCTACGACACCGAGGAAGGGCGCAAGCGCCTGAGCGCCATGGTCAATGTCGCGGACCTTTCGCGGTCCGGCTTCATGGCCGGCGATATTTCGACCGTGATGTCGCCGCGCACGGTGATCACCTGGGCCGAGAACGCCGAGATCTTCAACGACATCGGCTTCGCCTTCCGCGTGACGTTCCTGAACAAATGCGACGAGGTGGAGCGGCCGGTGGTGGCCGAGTACTACCAGCGCTGCTTCGGCGAGGATCTGCCGGAATCGGCCGCCAACGTGACGATGTCCTGACCCGACGGCGTGACGCACGATGAGCAAGGCGGAAGGTCGCACCGAGCCCTTTAAGCGGGCCGTCGCCGCCGCGGCGCGGGCCATGGCGGACGACAAGGAGCTGGATGTCAGCTACGGCCCGGAAACGCCGGGCCTGCGCGGCAAACAGATGCGGCTGCCTGCCCCCGACCGCGAGTTGCCGGCCGAGGAAATCGGCCAGGTCAGGGGCGTCGCCGATTCCCTGGCGTTGCGGCTGCGTCACCACGACCGACAACTGCACGAACGCCTGTTGCCGGGCAGCGGCGCGGCGCGCTCCATCTTCGAGGCCGTCGAGCAGTCCCGCGTCGAATCGATCGGCGCCCGGTCGATGATCGGCGTCGCCCAGAACCTGGACGCGGCGTTGGAAGAACGCTGCAGGACCCGGGGATACAGCCGGATTCAGCATCAGTCGGACGCGCCGCTGGCCGACGTGCTGGGCCTGTTGGTGCGGGAACGGCTGACGGGCACAAAGCTGCCGGAATCGGCGCGCGCCATGGTCGACCTCTGGCGCGAGGAAATCGAGACCAAAGGCGGCCGCGACCTGACCGAACTGGTGCAATGCATGGGCGATCAGGAATCGTTCGCCCATGCCGTGCGGCAGTTGATCAACGACCTCGGCTTCGGCGAGGACGAGACCGGCGACATGTCGGAAGACGACCCATCCGGCGACGACGATCAGGACAATAATTCCGGCGAATCCGGAGAGGGCGACCAGGGCGATGCGGCCAGCGCCACCGCGATGGGCGGCGAACAGGCGGAGATGGACGACGGGTCCGGCGACGACGCGACCGAGGCCGAGGCCGGCCTGGCCAGCGAAGAGCAGATTGAAGGCGCGGGCGAGGAAGCCGGCAAGGGCAAGCGCCCGAACTACCCCGATTTCATGCAGAACGATCCGAATGCCAGGCCCTATCAGGCATTCACGACCGAGTTCGACGAGGTGATCGGCGCCGTCGACCTGTGCGACAGCGAGGAGCTGACGCGGCTCCGCTCGCATCTCGACCAGCAACTGCATCATTTGCAGAGCGTGATCGGCCGACTGGCCAACCGCTTACAGCGCAAGCTGATGGCCAAGCAGAGCCGATCCTGGGAGTTCGACCTGGACGAGGGCATGCTGGATACGGCGAGGCTGGCCCGCGTCGTCGCCAACCCGGTCCTGCCGCTCACCTTCAAGCAGGAAAAAGAGACCGACTTCCGCGACACCGTCGTGACGCTGCTGATCGACAATTCGGGCTCGATGCGAGGCCGCCCGATTACCGTCGCGGCGATGTGCGCCGACATCCTGGCCCGCACTCTGGAACGCTGCGCCGTCAAGGTCGAGATCCTGGGCTTCACGACACGCGCCTGGAAAGGCGGCCAGTCGCGCGAGAAATGGCTGTCGGAAGGCAAGCCGGCCAATCCCGGCCGGCTGAACGACCTGCGCCACATCGTCTATAAGGCGGCGGACGCGCCGTGGCGGCGGGCCCGCAAGAACCTGGGCCTGATGCTGCGCGAAGGCCTGCTGAAGGAAAACATCGACGGCGAGGCGCTGCTGTGGGCGCATACGCGCCTGCTGGCCCGGCCGGAGCAACGGCGCATTCTGATGGTGATCTCCGACGGCGCGCCGGTCGACGATTCGACCTTGTCGGTCAATCCCGGCAACTATCTGGACCGGCATTTGCGGCAGATGATCCAGTGGATCGAGGCCCGGTCCGAGGTGGAGCTGGTCGCCATCGGCATCGGCCACGACGTAACCCGCTATTACCGGCGGGCCGTCACGATCGTCGATGCCGAACAGCTTGGCGGGGCGATGCTGGAAAAACTCGCCGAACTGTTCGACGACGAAGCACCGATGGTTTTGCAACAGAACATGCGGCCACGGCGCCGCGCCGGATAGAACCGACCGGGAGCGCAGGCGCGCTTGGACAAGCAGCTCTCCGTTTCAGCCGTTATCAGTGCCAGGCGACTGAGCGTTTGCCCATCCTTCGAGACGCCTGCTGTGCAGGCTCCTCAGGATGAGGTCGTCATGTTGTCAAAGAATTAGCCCTCATGCTGAGGAGCGTTCGAAGAACGCGTCTCGAAGCATCCCGGCCACTAAGCGACGACTTTCTTGGCAACCGACTAGCGGTAGTTGAGCGTACCGTCTTCCAGGTCGGTGTTGGGAATCTGGTCCTTCTCCGTGTAGTAGTCCTGGCTGAAGATCCAGGGCTCCCGGTCGCCCTGTTTCGGCATGATGTGCATCTTGCGCACCAGATAGCCGGCATTGAAGTTGTCGTCCTGGATGAACGGCAGCGCCGGCATGTCCTTGTCGGACTCCCGCAGTTGCGGGGTGACGACCTTGGCACCCTTGGCGTCCATATGTTTGAGCAGACGGCAGACGAACTCCGACACCAGGTCGGCGCGCATGGTCCAGCTCGTCCTCAAGTAACCGAACACCCAGGCCATGTTGGGCACGCCCGTGAACAGGATGCCGCGGTGCCCCCAGCAGTCGGCGAAGTTCAGCGGTTTGTCGTTGATGACGAACTCGATATCGCCGAGCGCCGACAGATTGAAGCCGGTTGCGGTGACGATGATATCGGCCTCCAGTTCGTCGCCGGAGGTCACCAGGATGCCTTTTTCGGTAAAGGTCTCGATCTGGTCGGTCACCACAGACGCCTTGCCGGCATTGATGGCTTGAAACAGATCGCCGTCGGGGACAACGGCCAAACGTTGACGCCATGGCCGATAGCTGGGTGTGAAGTGTTTATCCACGTCGAACTCGGTGCCGAGGTACAGACGCGCGCCGGCGATCAGTTCCTGCTTCAACGCGTCCGCGTCCTCGAACGACCGCTGGGTGATGATCTTCTGGTCGAGCAGAATCTTCTGCCGGACGATTTCGTGCGTCCACTCGTCCGGAATATCCAGCTCGCGCAGCATATCGGCCACTTCGTGGCTGTTCGGTCGCGCGAAAAAGTAGGTCGGCGAGCGCTGCAGCATGGTGACGTGTTCGGCGTCTTTCGCCATCGCCGGTATCAGTGTCGCCGCGGTGGCGCCGGAGCCGATGACCACGACCTTCTTGTCCTTATAGTCCAGGTCGTCCGGCCATGTCTGCGGATGCACGATCGGCCCCTGGAACCGGTCCATGCCCGGGAAGTCCGGCGTGTAGCCTTCGGAATGCCGGTAGTAGCCCTGGCACATCCACAGGAAGTTGCAGGTGAACCGAACGGTTTCGTCCGTATCTCCGCGCCGCACCTCCAGCGTCCACAGCTTTTCCTGGTCGGACCAGGTGGCGCGCTTGACCTCATGCCGATAGCGGATGTGCCGACGGATGTCCTGCTCGTCCAACACTTCGTTGAGATAATCCAGGATCGCCTCGGCCGAGGCGATGGGTACCCCGGTCCAGGGCTTCCACTTGTAGCCGAAGGTGAAGAGGTCGCTGTCCGACCGGATGCCAGGGAACTTGTGGGTATGCCAGGTACCGCCAAAGCTCTCCTGCGTTTCCAACAGGACAAAACTCTTATCGGGGCATTCCTGCTGGAGGTAATAGGCCGCATCGATGCCGGAAATTCCGGCCCCGACAATCAGCACATCGACGTGCTCGGCGGTCTGTTGGGTGTCATGGATCGTATCGGCGGCTGCGCTCATGAACTACTCGTCCCTCCATCGCCATCGGCGTTAAGTCTTTTGCCTGACAGCAAAATTAATACCGGCCCCGCGGCGCCCTGGAGCGTATTGCACCCCGGCACCTGGAGCCATAGGCAATATAGCATAGTGGAGAATCTAAAGGGGCCGCGCCCGGCGCCCCTTGATATGGATCATCTGCGAGGGGCCGTCAGCCCGCCTCGCCGAGCCGACGCCAAACGGCATCCGTCGCCTCGTCGCCCGGGAAAAAGCTCTCGATCCGCAGTTCCTGCAGGGTAACGTCCTGCGGCGTCCCGAACGTGGAAATCATGGTAAACAGGTTAAGGTCGACGCCGTCTTTCCTGATATTGAGCGATAGCAGCGGTACGCTCGGCGTGGAGAAGTCGGGCACCAGCAAGTGCTTCGGCACGTCGGCATAACTCTGCACTTCCTCCAGCAGGTCGGCCAACTCCGGATCGTTGCTGGCGGCGACCTCACGCTGGAGACCGCGCAACTGATGCTCGGCCACCTGCTCCCAATTGGTCAGGCAGGTCTTAAGGCCGTTCTCCGCAAACAGCAGGCGCTTGACGTTCAGTGTTTCAGGCGGATCGGTCGCCAGCGACGGCAACAGGAACATCATCAGGTTCATCGCACCCTGGTTCGCCATGACGATGTTCCACCGGCGGTCGGTAACCACGGCGCCGAACGGCTCGTGCGCATCCAGCATGAATTGCAGGGCTTTCCGCGCCTGGGCCAGCTCCGGCGCCTCCAGGCCGCTCTCGGGATAAGTCGGCGCATATCCGGCGGCATGCAAAAGCGCATTGCGCTCGCGGAGCGGCACGTCCAGCGCCGTCGCCAGCCGCAGCACCATCTCCCGGCTCGGCTGGGCCCGGCCGGTTTCGACGAAGCTTAAGTGGCGCGCCGAGATTTCCGCGGCCAGCGCCAGGTCGAGCTGGCTCATCCGGCGCACCCCGCGCCAATGCTTGAGCAACCGGCCCACCGGGCTGGACGTTTCCAGTTGCGTAACCGTGGCCGACACCATGCCCTCTCTCCTTCGTTCGGCCACAAGCATAACCGGCGAAGCAATGGCAAACCATTACCTCCGACGTAAGGAGCCCGGTAGTTCGGCCCCCTCGGAAGCGCTACAGATTGGCCTTGATGAAGTCCAATGTACGCTGCCAGGCCAGCTTCGCATCGTCGGAATCGTAGCGGGCGCTGGTCGGGTTGGCGAACGCGTGGTCCGCTTCGTACCAATGAGCTTCGACGGCCTTGCCCGCCTTCTCCGCCTCGGCCACGAAACCGTCGACCATTTCTCGGTTGATCCATTGGTCGCGCGTGGCGAAATGCCCCAGGACCGGGCTTTGCAGCGACGCAAGCTGTTCCGCGGAACGGGCGACATGGCCGTAATAGACGATGGTCGCATCGACCGGCTCGGCCAGGGAAGCATTCAAAGACCAGCCGCCACCGAAACACCAACCGACGGTCGCGATCTTTCCGTTCGCCTTTTCATGCCGCTTGAGCCAGGCAATCCAGGATTTCAGCGTGTCCGTCGCTTCCTCGGCCTTGACCTGCTGCATGTAGTTCCGCGCGTTGTCCGGCGTGGTCGCGACATTGCCGTCGTAGAGGTCCACCGCCAGTCCGATATAACCGACATTGGCGAATTCGGCCGCGACCGATTTGATCTGATCGTTCAGGCCCCACCATTCGTGCACCAGCAGCACGGCGCCCGCCGGCGTTTTCGCCGGCATCGCGATCGCGCCGCTTACGTCCTTACCCCCCGCCGTTGTCAACCTGACTTCATCAAGCGTTGCCGCCGCGGCCCGCGCCAGTGCCGGGTCGGCCAATACGGCCGCCAACGGCAGCGTTGCGGCGCCTTTGAGAACGTCTCTGCGTGCAAACATTGATCTTGCCCTCCTTGTCGATCCCTTGCTAATGCGATTTAACGAAAGTTTAACAGCCGGTCGCCAATGTCCGGCAACAAAGCTCCGTGAGGCCGTCTTTTGTTCGGCCGGCGCGCCGCGCATGCGGTCTTGGTCGAACACAAGCGGGGGGATCCGGCCTTCCAGCGTTGTCAAACGTAGAAGGTGTTCAGCATGTTGCGTTTGTTTGCCGCCGCGATCCTCATCCTCCTGCAGGCCAATGCCGCCTATGGCAAACCCTTGGAGCTTCGCACCTCCAAGACCTACTTAAGCCTGAACAATCCGTCGCAACCCGGCGTCGACCGTTTCGGATATCTGGGCGGGATTACCATCTCGTCGGCCGATCGCAATTTCGGCGGCCTCAGCGGCATGGCGCTGACGCCGTCAGGCGATCGTCTGATCGCGGTCTCCGACCGGGGCTACTGGCTCACCGCACGGATCGTGGAAGACGAGAAGCATCGTCTGGTCGGGCTCGACAATGCTGAATTCGGACCGATGCTCGACGACCTTGGACAACCGCTGGAAGGCGAATGGCGCGACGCCGAGTCAATCGAACTGGGCGCGGCCGGATCGATTTTCGTCAGTTTCGAGAGACAGCACAGGGTCTGGCGCTACGACGTGCGCGGCAGCCTGTTCGACTCCCGGCCGGTAGAACTGGATGCGCCCAAGGCGCTGCGCCAAGCGCCAAAGAACGGCGGCATCGAGGCGCTGGCGGTGTTAAGCGACGGCAGATTGCTGGCCGTGACCGAGGCCTCGCGCGACCAGAACGGCGATCTCAGCGGCTGGCTGATGCATCTTGGCGGCAGCGTCCCTCTGGCCCTGCGCGCCAGCGGGACTTTCAAACCGACCGACTTCGCGGTTCTCCGAAATGGCGATCTGTTGATGCTGGAACGGCGCTTCAGCCATGTCGGCGGATTGGGGATACGGGTGTCGAGGATCGACGCCGCCGACATCAAGGCCAATGGCCTGTTGGTCAGCGAAGAGATCGCCCTGCTGCAGCCGCCGATGAACATCGACAATTTCGAAGGCATCGCCGCCGTTCCCGCGCCCGGCGGCGGCACGTGGGTCTACCTGCTGTCGGACGACAACTTCAACGCCGTGCAGCAGACATTGTTGATGAAGTTCCTGCTGACGGACTAAGTGCGTCGCGCGCGTGTCTGGCCCAGCACGATGTCGAACGCCGCGGTGACGGAGCCGGTATCCTCGGCCGGCGGCTCTATTGTGGCGATCAGGCGTGCGCGGTCGACCGCATCGCCGACGCCGTTGAGCAGCAGATCGGTCTTGTTGAGTTCCTCGCCCGGAAAATACATCTGCGTGGTCCAGGGGTCGGCCTTAGGCGTGAAGACGGCGAAATGTATGTGCGGCGGCCTGAGCCAGTTGGGCGAATCCGGATACGGGCCCGGCTTGATCGTGCGAAATCTGTAGGCGCCGGCCTCATCGGTCCGGTCGTGGCCGAAACCCTGGAAATTGGGGTCGAGCTTCAGGTCCGAATTGGCATGTCGAGGATGATTGTAGCGGCCATAAGCGTTGGCCTGCCAAATCTCGACCCGCGCGCCGACGATGGGCCGTTCCGTTTGGTCCAGCACCCGGCCGACCAGATTGATCAACTGGCCGTCGCCGCGCACCGTCCGGCCCGGCAGGAACGCCAGGTCGTTGTCGATCGAGAGCGGCTTGAACGGCGCATAGAAAGGCCCGGCCGGCTGCCGCGGCGTGACCTCCCGAAACGCGGCCAGCGACACCGATGCCGGCAACAGCAACCCGGCGGCCGCGCCGGCGCCAGCCAGCAATCGTCGGCGGGACAGTGTTTCGATGCGATCAGCCATGGATCATCCTCGGTCGCGCGGCGAGAAGAACCGCGACGGCCATGATGACGGCTAACCCGGGCTTCGCAAATCAAAGCCCGGTGAGGTGGTGGATGCTGAGGAAACCCGGTTTGGGTTAGCCGGAGGCCTGCTGCGCGGCGACGGCTTTCTTGATCTGGCGCTTCAGGCGCAGCGCGGTCTGGGACAGCTTGTCGTCGGACTGCTTGAGCAGGAAATTGTCCAGGCCCTGGTTATGTTCGACCGAGCGCAAGGCAGCCGCGGTGACCCGCAGCTTGACCGAGCGGCCGAGCACTTCCGACATCAGCGACGCACGCTGCATGTTGGGCAGGAACCGCCGCCTCGACTTGATGTTCGAGTGGCTGACGTTGTTGCCGGACTGAACGCCCTTGCCGGTGAGTTCGCAGCGGCGAGCCATGACGGACCTCTTGCACTCAAGCGATTGGGGCCGGCGCGCCGCCTGGGCGCCCCGAGCCTACGAAAGCGCGCTTTTACGGCAGTGGCGGCGTGACGTCAAGTCCCGGCCGGCTTGCGGCGCCTGGGCTTCTTGGCACCCTTCAAAAAGGCCTCCAGCAACTCCGACGCAGCCGCCGACGGCGTGGTCTTGCCGGCCGCGACCCGGGCCTCCAGTGCCGGCAGGGCCGCGGCGACGCCGCCGTGGGCGCGGAGAGTGGCGACGAGCTGGTCGTTCAGCTCCGCCCACATCCAGGCCTTGGCTTGGGTCGCCCGTTGCCGGTCCAGTTCGCCGGCGGCCTGGAACGCCTGCCGATAGTCGCCGACCGCCGTCCAGACCTGTTCGATGCCCTTGCCCGTCAGGGCCGAGGCGAGCAGGACCTGGGCGGTCCAGAGCAGGGTCTTGGGCCGGATAAGCTGCAAAGCCGCGCGGTAGTCCGCCGCCGCGCGCTTGGCGGCTTTCTCCAGTTCGCCGTCCGCCTTGTTGACGACCACCAGATCGGCCAGCTCCATGATACCGCGCTTGATGCCCTGCAGGTCGTCGCCGCCGCCCGGCGCCAGCAGCAGGATGAACATGTCGACCATGTCGGCCACCGCGGTCTCCGACTGGCCGACGCCGACGGTTTCCACCAAGACCACGTCGAAACCTGCGGCCTCCACCAGGAACATCGCCTCCCGCGTGCGCCTTGCCACCCCGCCGAGCGTGCCGCCCGCCGGCGACGGCCGAATAAAGGCGTTGGGGTCGCGCGCGAGCTGCTCCATCCGGGTCTTGTCGCCGAGGATCGAGCCGCCGGAGCGGCCGGAGGACGGATCCACCGCCAACACCGCCACTTTATGGCCCGCGCCGGTCAGGTAGCGGCCGAAAGCCTCGATAAAGGTGGATTTACCGACGCCCGGCGTGCCCGAGATGCCGAGCCGGACCGCCCCGCCGGCCTTGGGCAAAAGCGCGTGCAACAGCGCCTGGGCCCGTTGCCGGTGGTCGGCCCTGGTGGATTCGATCAGGGTGATCGCCCGCGCCAGCGCCCGCCGCTCACCCGCCGCGACGGATGCGGCCAGCGATTCGATGTCCCCGGGCCCGGATTCGGTCATGGCGGGAGATAAAAGGTGACCGGCCCGCCCGCGTCAAGCAGCGCGATTTACCTTGAAATATCAGACGTCTGAACAGACATTAGACGGCATGTCCAGGTCCGGGAAACGTATCCGCCGCGCGGGCGCCGGCGCGGTTGCGCTGCTTGCCGCCGCGGCAACGCCGTCGCTGGGCGCCGATCGGAACGTCGAACTCGGCTTCGATTTCTATGGCGCCGGCATGCATTTCGCGTCGATGCGGACCAATTCAATCGTCAATGACCGCGAATACAAGATCAATTCCAGGATCAAGACGGAAGGCATGGTGCACTGGTTCGCCGACATGGTGCTGAAGAGCCGCGCGGAAGGCAGCCTGAACGGCAGCGGCGGCGTGCCCGACTGGTTCGAGAGCGTCAGCGGCGGCCGCTGGAAGGGCCGTTCGGTCGCGCTGGACTTCCAGCCCGACGGCGACGTACTGGCCAAGATCATTCCGCCGCCGGACAACGAAGAGGACAAGGTGCCGGACGCAGCGCGGCGCGGCGCCCTGGACCCCCTGTCGGCATCGGTGCTGAACGTGCTGTTCAAGAACCCTGCCGAGGTCTGCCGCCAGAGGATCCCGATTTACGACGGGCGGCGTCGCTTCGACCTGATCTTTACGAACCCGGAAAAGGTCGAACTGGCCAAGACCAGGTTCAGCGCCTTCCACGGCCCGGCGCAGAAGTGCGAGTTGACGGTCGAACGGATCGCCGGGTTCCGCAAGAAGAAGGACGAGGACAGCAAGCCGCCCAGGCCGATGCAGATTTGGATCGCCCGGTTCGAGAAAGACGGCCTGACCCTACCCGTCAGACTGAAGGCCGACACCAACTGGGGCTCCCTCACGGCGCACCTGGCGCGGATCAAGATCCGCGACCTGCCGCCGGCCAAAGCCGACTGACCCGGCCGACATGAAGATCACGACCGTCGAGATGCATACCGGCGGCGAGCCGGTGCGGATCGTGACGTCGGGTTATCCGGAGATCCCAGGCGAGACCATCCTGGCCAAGCGCCGCTTCGTCCGCGACAACCTCGACCATTTGCGCCGCCGGCTGATGTTCGAGCCGCGCGGCCACGCGGACATGTACGGCGTGATCCCGGTGGCCCCGGATCTGGCCGATGCCGACCTGGCGGTGCTGTTCATGCACAACGAAGGCTATTCGACCATGTGCGGCCACGCGGTGATCGCACTGGGCCGCTACGCCGTCGACCAAGGCCTGGTGGCGTCCGCGGCGCCGGAGACACGGGTCAATATCCAGTGCCCCTGCGGCCTGGTGACGGCGTACGTGACGGTCGAGGACGGCCGTCCCGGGCGGGCCCGGTTCGAGAGCGTGCCGGCCTTCGCCTTCGCGCTGGAGCGTGTGGTCGAGACGTCGGCCTTCGGGCCGGTCGCGGTCGACATCGGCTATGGCGGGGCATTTTACGCCATCGTAGCCGCGGATCAGTTCGGCCTGGACGTACGGACGTCCAGAACCCGGGACCTGACGGACGCGGCAACGGCGGTGACCGAGGCCGTGAAGGCCCAGGTGCCGCTGGACCATCCGGACGATCCGGACCTGGCGTTCCTGTACGGCACCATCCTGACCGACGGCGGCGACGCCCTGCCGGATCGGCCGAGCGCCAATATCTGCGTCTTCGCGGATGCCCAGGTGGACCGCAGCCCGACCGGATCGGGCGTCACCGCGCGGATGGCGGTACAGCACCGGCGCGGGCAGGCGGCTCTGGAGCAACCGAGGGTGTTCGAGAGCGTCACGGGCGCCCTGTTCACGGCGGAGACGGTCAGAGAGACCCGGTGCGGCCAGTACCCCGCTGTGACCGTCCAGGTGGCCGGAGAGGCGTTCTATACCGGCGAGGCCGTCTTTACGGTGGAAGCGGAAGACCCGCTGAAGGATGGCTTCCTGCTGCGGTAGGGGGCCGGGGCCGCAGACGAGCAGAGACGGTGGCTCCCGAGATGGGAACCACCGCCGCTGTTCTTGTCGTCACGCCCTAGGTTAAGGGCGCAAGCACTAGATCGTCAGGCCGCCCGGCGATACCGGTTGGCAGCGGCCTTGCGACGGGCCAGGGCCCGCTTCGCCGCATTGACGCGGGCCACGGTCATTTTGACCTTGGACCGGCTAGCGCTTTTCTTCTTGGCGGCCGTTTTGCGGACAACCCGCTTCTTGGCCGTGGTCTTGCGGACGACGCGCTTCTTAGCGGCAGTCCTGCGGACCGGACGACGCTTCGCCGTGGTCTTGCGAACAACCCGCTTCTTGGCGGCCGTCTTACGGACCGGGCGACGCTTCGCCGCGGTCTTACGGACGACGCGCTTCTTGGCGGCCGGCCGACGGACAACCCGCCTCTTGGCGGTGGTCCGCTTCGCAGCGGTCTTCCGAGCCGGGCGACGCTTGGCGGCCGTCTTACGGACGACGCGCTTCTTCGCAGCCGGGCGGCGGACAACCCGCTTCTTGGCGGTGGTCCGCTTCGCAGCGGTCTTCCGAGCCGGACGACGCTTCGCCGTGGTCTTACGGACGACGCGCTTCTTGGCAGCCGTCTTGCGGACCG
>JANQEE010000031.1 GCA_028278525.1 Minwuiaceae bacterium
GCGGGCGTAGCTCAGGGGTAGAGCACAACCTTGCCAAGGTTGGGGTCGTGAGTTCGAATCTCATCGCCCGCTCCAATTCATCCAATTCAGGCCAGGAACCGGCGCAGCACGTTCTCCAGCAGGCGGGAGATGTTGTTGTCGAAACCGTTGTGCGGCAGGCTGCCGCAGAAGGTGATGGAGCCGGTCGAAAACACGGCGCCGCCGCCCGGCACCTCGAAATAAACCAGATCGGCACGCAGCAGGCTTTCCGCCGGCTCGCCCGGCCAGTTGGTCAGGTGGGTGAGCTGTTCCTCCGGCACCAGCACGAAGGTATCGCCGTGGTTCTCCGAACTGGCCAGGATGGTGACGTTGTCGGGACTGCCCAGGCGCGGGTCGGCGCGGTCCAGCTCGAAGCCCGCGGCGCCGCCGCCGCTTAAGCCGAAATCGCCGATGATATCCTCCTCGATGCCTTCGAAAATCCAACTGTACCGGGCGTCGCGGCTTTCCGGCCGGCGACGGTAGTACGAGCCGAAGAACTGGCCCTGCGACGAGAAGCCGACACCGGCGAGCTGCTGCGGCGGCCGGCCGTTGCGGCGCCACAGGCCGCCATAGGTGCCGTCGAAGGCGTTGTAGTATTCGCCCGGTTCGGCGGCCCAGGCGCGGATGCCGCCCTCGGCGCGGCGAATCTCGATCGCGCCCGGCTCGTCGTTGTGCAGCGCGACGCGCCAGTAGAAGCCGTTGCCGCCGAGGTAGAGCAGCTTGCCGCCGCCGTCGCGATAACCTTTAAGCGCATCCAGCGTCTCGGCGGTGTGGTATTCGGGGTGGCTGCCGGTGGTCACCGCCTTGTAGCCGCGGATCGCGTCGACGCCGTCGTCGTGCAGTTCCTGGTCGGTGACGATGTCGTAGTCGATGTTCTTGGCGTGCAGCCAGGAAATCAGGTGGCTATCAGCCTGGAAATGCCTTAGGCCCGAGCCCGGCCCGTAACCGAAGGTCAGATAGCCGGGCTTGAGGTTGAACAGCGGCCGGCGGTGCGACGCGTGGCAGATGCCGGACCCGTCGGAATGGAAGTTATAGGTCGACAGGCCGTATTCCGGATATTCCGCCGGATTCCAGGGATAGGCGTTCCAGTCCGCCATATGGTCTTTCCAGGCGGGCGCGAAGTCCGGCCGCGCATGGTTGCCATAGATCGCGTAGGTGAAGGTGGAGGCGAGGACGCAGAGGTCCGCTTTGCGTTGTCCCCGTGGCGGGCAGACAAAGAACGGCATCGCGTCTTCGTAGCCCGCGCTGGTGATACGGGCGGCATAGACACCTGATGGCAGGTCGTCGGGGATCGTGAAGGTGAAATCGGTCTCCCAGCCGAAGTCGTAGATGTCGTCGTCGTGGAAGTGGATCGCGCCGTATTGGTCCGGCGCATGGCGCCAGCACATCTCGCCGCCGTCCCAGTTGGATCCGGTCATCGCCCGGGCCGGCAGGTTGACCAACCGTCCATGCAGGCCGTGCGGTCCCGTGTCCTCGACCCGCGTGGTCCCGATGCCGCGGGAAAAATCCCAGCGCGCGACCAGCGCATTTTCGTCCGCTGCCGCGGCGCTGTAGATCGCCGGCGCCTCGACCTTGCCGTTGAAGTGAGAGACGGCGCTATCGCCCTCCCGTGTCGCGGCGATGGTGATCGGCCCGCCGCTACTACGTGACACAGCACCGATGTCGGCCGTGGCGGATGCCGGCTCGGTTAGGACCTGGCGGCGGTCTACCATCTCCTGGGCCACCGTCAGGCTGCCGGCCGATGCCTCGTAGGAAAGCCGGACCCGATACCATTTGCGCGGCGACAAGGCGATGCCGGTCGTCACGTTGTTTCCGGCGACCCGGCCGGCGATGGCCCCGTCGGCGTCGACCGTCAGGCGGACGTCGCCCCAGGCCAGGATCGTCTGCTCGCTCTTCGCCGGCGCGGTCGGCCAGACCGTTGCTTCCAGTGTCACGCTGCCGTCGCCGCCAGTCGGCGCTGTGCCGCCGATCGCTGCGTAGGAGCCGGGAAAGAACGGTTGCTCTCGCGACGGATAGCTGCCGGCGAAATCCGCTGCGACCGGTTCTTCGATGATGCCCGGCCCGTCCGGGTTCGGGTCGGCGCAGATGACGCGGACCAACCGGGCCTCGAACGGCTCCGATGACCGGCTGGAGACTTTGAACTCGATGCGTCCATCGGGCCGCGCCGACAGACGGTCCGAATAGCCGAGGAGTGGAATCTGCGGTGCGGTGGTGCTCATGGGATCGATCGGTCCTTACGCGATGCGGCGGGGGCGGATGCCGCCGGGCCCGACTATATCGTGACCGCCGGGCCTGCCGCCAGCGGCGGCTCCTTGGTTGCAGGGGCCAGGGACCGGTATAGTTCCGGCTGTCCTCTTAACCCGACATCAGCCTGCCCGGAGTGCACTCGACATGACCGATCCAGTTGTTCTGACCGATATCGACGACAGAGGCGTCGCGACCGCGACCTTGAACCGCCCAGCGGTGCATAACGCCTACAATGGCGATGTCATTCAGGGCCTGATCGACGCCATCGGCTCGTTCGCGGCGAACGACAGTGTTCGCGTCATCGTGTTGCGCGGCAACGGCAAGCATTTTCAGGCCGGTGCCGATCTCCGCTGGCTGAACGAAATCGGCGCGCAGTCGCCGGAAGAAAACCTCGCGGTGTCGAAACGCACCCAAAGCGCGATCCTCGGGCTGGAGCAACTGGCGAAGCCGACATTGGCCCTGGTGCATGGCGGCTGCTTTGGCGGCGGCGTCGGCATCGTCGCCGCCTGCGACGTGGTGATCGCTTCCGCAGACGCGTCGTTTGCCATTACCGAGGCGCGCTGGGGCGTCATGGCCGGAATTATCATTCCGCAACTGAACGCGGCGATGGGCGTCCGCAACGTGCGCCGCTATGCGCTGACCTGCGAGCGTTTCGACGCGGCGGAAGCGCACCGCATGGGTCTGGTGCACGAACTCTGCCCGACCGGCGGTTTGGACGCGGCCGCGGCGCCGGTCATCGATGCCCTGCTGATGAGCGCGCCTGTCGCACTGGCGGAGACCAAACAGGTTGCGCTCGATAGTGCCGGGCTGACGATTACCGAGGCGGAAGCGCATGATCTGGCGGCGCAGCATTCGGCCAAGCGTCAGTCGGAGGAGGCGTTCGAAGGTTTGGCGAGCTTCCGCGAGAAGCGGAAGCCCGCCTGGTATACCGGCTGATTTCGGGCGCTATCCGCGGAGCGCTTTGTCCTTCTCGTTGACCGTTCTGATCCGGTCGCGGATGTCGGCCCAGTCGTCGTCGTCCAGCTTGCCGACCAGATGGCTGTAGCCGCCGGTTCCCTGCAGCCAGCGACCGCCGTCGATCGCCATCACCTCGCCGGTGATGTAGGCGCTCTCGTCCGCCATCAGGTATGCCGCGAGATTGGACAGTTCGTGCCGTTCGCCGTTGCGGCGCATCGGGATATCGTCCATCGACCGTTGCAGCTTCGGCGACGGGCGGAGCCTGGCGCCGGCGCCCTCGGTCGGGAAGGTGCCGGGCGCAACCGCGTTCAGGCGGATCCCGTTCGGGCCCCATTCCACCGCCAGGCTTTTGGTCATGGCGGCGATGCCGGCCTTGGACATGGCGCTCGGCACCACGTAGGGCGAGCCCGTCCAGACCCAGGTGACAATGATGCTCAGCACGTTGCCGGGCAGGCCGTCGGCGATCCAGCGCTTGCCACAGGCGTTGGTCACATAGAAGGTGCCGTGCAGCACGATATTGGCGATCGCGTCGAAGGCGCGCGGGCTCAGGTCCTCGGTCCGCGACAGGAAGTTGCCGGCGGCGTTGTTGATCAGGCCGTGCAGCGGGCCGCTCTGCCAGATCTCGCCGACCATCTCGTCTACCGCTTCGGCGACGCGAATGTCGACCACATGCGTCGTCACGGTGCCGCCGGTAGCTTCGCGCATCTCCGCCGCGGCTTCCTCCAGCACGCTGCCGCGCCGACCGCAAATCGCGACCTCCGCGCCCAGTTCCATCATGCGCTCGGCGATCGACCGTCCCAATCCGGTGCCGCCGCCGGTGACCAGAATGCGCTTGCCCTGCAACAGGTCTTCCCGAAACATCTCGCTCTCCCCGCCCGCTTCGATTGCTGTTCCGGCCGTTATAGCAGATGGTCGCGTTTGACCGGCAACGGTCGGTTTCGGGACCGGATCAGCGAAGCGGTCAGCACGGCGGAGAGGTAGAGACCGACGCCGAAGGCCGCATGAGCCTGAAGGCTACGGAGTTCGCGCTCGGTCACTTACCCGGCGCGATGAACATTCCCGTCGAGGAGCTGGAGCGCCGCTTTAGAGAACGCGCCTACGGTTACTCTTTGACCAGTTGCTTGCTCTGGAAGAACGTCCAAATCAGGCCGATGCCCGCGCCGACGGTCAGGTCGTCGCGGAACAGGGGGCTGTCCTCGTTGGCGGCCCCTTCGAAGTAGCCGACCTGGACGCCGCCGAAGACCCGGATGTTCTCGGTGATCGATCGCGATAGGCCGAGCTGCAGCTCGCTGCCGAGATAGCCCGGATCGGAATCGAACAGCGGTCTGCCGGCCCGCACGTCGTTCGGGTTCACCTCGTAGAAATAGTCGTGCAATTCCTCGGTAGCGAAGATCGGCCCAGCGCTGAGCTTGAGTCGAACCTTGGTGCCCAGAAAGTTGTTGTGCTGGTAGGAAATCTTCGGGTGAGTGACGACGCCACGATATTTGACCTCGAAGAAGTCCACCGAAAATGCGGCCCGCACCGGCAGTTCCAACTCAACCTTTGCGTCCTTCGCCGCCCTGGCCAGTATGACCTGTAGACGCGGCCCCACCTCCAGCAGGAAATCCAGGTCGTCCATGCCCTCGCGCGCATCGTTGTCGTCGGAATCGGCGGAGAACGAGCCGTCCGCGCTCAGGTCGAATTCGAACCGTTCGCTTTTCAGGAAACGGCCGCGCACGATGCCTTTGTCGCCGGCGCGCAGGATCTCGCCGCGATAGACCGCATAGGGTAGGGCCAATCCCTTGAAATGGTTTTCATCCGATGCCGGATAGTCGGGTAGATATCCGCCGCCGCCGGCAACACCCAGCTCCCACAAAGGTTTTCCATTCGGTTCCGAGTCCTGTGCCGCCGCCGTGCCGGCGGCAATCGCGACGATCAGGGTAATCACGCATGTTCGCGCGGCTGTCTTTGCTTTATTGAAGGGCAGGAGCATGGTTGGGTTGATGACGCGAACTCGTGGCGGGTGTGCGGCTGCAAGGTTTTAGGCGATGCCTGGCCGAACTGCCCAGAACTTTAAGACACGGGTGGGCGGTTTTTAGAAACAACGCGGTCAAAAACCTGTCGTAGAAACTGACGAAGCCTGTTTATGCCCGACGGTCCGAATGTGCAACGAATCCCGGAAAATCATAGCAATTTGTTCATTGATCGTTTGGAATAGTTCGAGAAGTTCTGATTAACAGTCACAAGGCGACGCCGATTCGGCGCCGACGAGGGTTTTTGGGAAGGAGCCACCGTCGATGTACGCGAAGGCCATCGAGCAAAAGACAGAACGGGTCGAGAAAGTAATCGCGCATTGCCGCGACAAGCTCTCGAAGCAGCAATGCCCCGAGGTCGAAGCCTTTATCCGCCAATACAGCGCGCGCGCCGCGTCGGACGACGTGCTGGAATTCTCGGTCGAGAACCTCTATGGCGCGACGCTCAGCCTGTGGAAGTTCACGGCGGCGCGTCAATTGGGCGAGCCCAAGGTTCGCGTCTACAACCCACGCATCGAGGAGCATGGCTGGAAATCGCCGCATACGGTGGTCGAAATCGTCAATGACGACATGCCGTTCCTGGTCGATTCGGTTACGTCCGCGCTGAATGTCGACGGCTACCACGTACATCTGATTTTCCATCCGATTTACCGGGTGCAGCGCGACGACAACGGCAAACGCACCAAACTGCTCGACCCAAAATCCAAGAGCAAGGTGGCCGGCGCCGTCAACGAATCGGTCATGCACTTCGAAATCGACGAGCAGAGCGATCCCGCGATACTGGTCGCGATCGAGGAAAGAATAAAGGAAGTGCTGGCCGACGTGCGGGTCGCGGTCGCCGACTGGCCGACCATGCTGGGCAAGATCGACGAGGCGTTGAAGGAACTGACCGAAGCGCCGCCGCCCCTGGAAGACGACGAAATCACCGAAGGCAAGGCGTTGCTGGAATGGATGGCGGACCATCATTTCACCTTCCTCGGCTATCGCGAATACACCTACGACCAGAAGAAGGGCCAGGAAGCGTTGCGGGTGGTCGACGATTCCGGTCTCGGCATCCTGCGCGACATGACCAAACGCGTTCTGCGGCGCGGCAAGAGCGCCGCCGAAATGTCGCCCGACGTCCAGGAATTTATGCGGTTGCCGGAACTGGTGATCGTCACCAAGACCGTCTCCCGGTCGACCATCCACCGCCCGGTCCACCTGGACTATGTCGGCATCAAGCGGTTCGGCAAGAACGGCAAGGTG
>JANQEE010000034.1 GCA_028278525.1 Minwuiaceae bacterium
GGTGCCGTTGCCGCTGATCCTGCTGGGCGAGCCGCTTTCCGCCTGGAATGCCTATTCGGTGCAGCTTGGCGTTTTCATTCTGCTTGTCGCGGCGTTCCGGTGGCGGCCGATCTGCATGCTGCTGATCCCGAAACGCGTCCAGCGCGCCCGCGCCGCGCGGCTGGCGCGAGAGCAGTTCTTCGAACAGGGTTTGTATCGGACCGAGGGACGCACCGGGGTACTGATCTTCGTCTCGATTGCGGAGCACTACGTCGAGATCCTGGCCGACAAGGGCATCAACGACAAGGTTCCGGCCGGCGCCTGGGAGGGCATCGTCGGCGACTTCGTCGGCAACGTGAAGGCAGGCAAGGTGGCCGACGGCTTCCTGCGCGCGGTCGAGGCCTGCGGCTCGCTGCTGGCCGAGCACTTTCCCAAGCCGCCTGGCAACGCCAACGAACTGCCCAATCACCTGATCGAGATTTAGCCACCGCGCCCTTCCCTGAGCCGCGCGCCGGGGCTAGGTTGGGATCAAGCAAGCGGAGGTGACGACATGAGCGAGCGTATCTGGAACGTCTATCTTTCGGGCGAGATTCACTCCGACTGGCGGGAACGGATCGCGGCCGGGGTTCGCGACGCCGGCCTGCCGGTCCGGCTGGACGCACCGGTGACGGTGCACGAGGACAGCGACGACTGCGGCGCGGCGATCCTGGGCGCGGAAGACAACGCGTTCTGGCACGACCGCAAGGGCGCCTCGATGAACGCGATCCGAACCCGGACCCTGATCGCCGAGGCCGACGTGGTGGTGGTGCGCTTCGGCGACAAGTACCGGCAGTGGAATGCCGCTTTCGACGCCGGCGTCGCCTCGGCCTTGGGCAAGGCGGTGATCACCCTGCACGACGCCGGCCTCAACCACGCGCTGAAGGAAGTCGACGCGGCGGCGCAGGCGGTCTGCGCCACGCCGGAACAGGTGGTGCAGACGCTCGCCTACGTGATCCGCGGCGAGATGCCCGGCAGCCGGGGATCGATGGCCGCGGAGTAAATGCCCTAATGAAAGTTCCGGCCTTTCGGCATCACGTCGTGGGGGTCGGGACCGGGGCGCTTGACCTCGTCGGCGCGGGCGATCGGCGGGTCGACCGGGGCGCGGCCGCCGTAACCGCCGAGCAGGTTGCGCGGCTTGTTCAGCGCGGTGCGCGGATCGCTGTTGCCGTGCTTGACCGCGTCGGCATGCGCCAGCACCGATTCGAACGGCGCCTGAACGTCGCTCTCCAACCCCTTGTCTTGCAACAGGTTTAGATAGCTGGTCAGATCGATCAGCCGCTCGGCGACGATGTGGATGACCAGCCCTTCGCGCTGCAGCTTGCCGGTCACGGCCAACAGCCGCGCCGTCAGCACGATGCGGCGATAGCGCTGGAAGACGTCCGGCCAGACGATGCAGTTGGCGATGCCGGTTTCGTCCTCCAGGGTGGTGAAGATCACGCCTTTGGCGCTGCCCGGCCGCTGGCGCACCAGCACCAGCCCGGCGACGGTGAGGCGCCGGTCGCTGGGCAGGCGGACGAGCCGTTCCGCCGGCGTGGCGCGGAGCGCCGAGAGTTCGCCGCGCAGCAGTTCGCAGGGGTGCGATTTCAGCGACAGGCGGAGGTTGGCGTAATCCTCGATCACATGCTCGCCGAGCGGCATGGTGGGCAGGGTCACCGCCGGCTCGCGGGCAAGCTCGGGCGGCGGTGCGTTGGAGCCGGCGGGAACCTTGGCCTCCGCATGGGCGAACAGCGGCAGCATGGCCTGGGCGTTGGTGGTCGGGGCCAAGCCGCGCACCGCCCACAGCGCGGCGCGCCGGTCGAGGCCGATCGAGCGGAAGGCGTCGGCCTGGGCCAGCCGCTCCAGCACGGCGCGATCCAGGCCGCTCCGTTGCCAGAGGTCGCGCACCGTGTCGTAACCGGCCTCGCGGACTGCGGTCAGGCGCACCGCGTCCTCTTCCTTCATGCCCTTGATCTGGCGGAAGCCGAGGCGGAGCGCCGTGGCCAGCTTGCCCTTCTTGCCAGGTAGGGGTTCGAGTGTGTGGTCCCACATGCTGTGGTTGACGTCGACCGGCCGCACCTGGACGCCGTGCTCGCGTGCGTCGCGCACCAGTTGCGCCGGCGCGTAGAAGCCCATCGGCTGGCTATTCAGGATGGCGGCGGCGAACACCTCCGGGTAATGGCATTTGAGCCAGGACGAGACGTAGACCAGCAGCGCGAAGCTGGCGGCATGGCTCTCCGGGAAGCCGTAGTCGCCGAAGCCCTCGATCTGCTTGAAGCAGCGCTCGGCGAACTCGCGCTCGTAACCGCGCGCCACCATGCCCTCGATCAGCTTCACCTCGAAGGTATGGATGGTGCCATTCTTGCGGAAGGTGGCCATGGCGCGGCGCAACTGGTCGGCCTCCGACGGGGTGAAGCCGGCAGCGACGATGGCGATCTTCATCGCCTGCTCCTGGAACAGCGGCACGCCCATGGTCTTGCCGAGCACGTCGCGCAGTTCCTCGGACGGAAAGGAGACGTCCTCCTCGCCGTTGCGGCGGCGGAGGTAGGGATGAACCATATCGCCCTGGATCGGGCCGGGCCGGACGATCGCCACCTCGATCACCAGGTCGTAGAAATTGCGCGGCTTCAGCCTCGGCAGCATCGACATCTGCGCCCGGCTCTCGACCTGGAAGACGCCGATGGAATCGGCCCGGCACAGCATGTCGTAGACTTGCTGATCGCCCGGCGGAATGCTGGCCAGGTCGTGCTTTTCGCCGTAATGCCGGTCCAACAGATCGAAGCCCTTGCGGATGCAGGTCAGCATGCCGAGCGCCAGCACGTCGACCTTCAGCATGCCGAGCGCGTCGAGATCGTCCTTGTCCCACTCGATCACCGTGCGGTCGGCCATCGCCGCGTTCTCGATCGGCACCATCTCGCAAAGCGGCCCGCGGCTGATCACGAAGCCGCCGACATGCTGCGACAGATGCCGGGGAAAGCCGATCAGTTCCTGGGACAGCTCGATCGCCTGTTTCAAGGTTGGGTCGGCCGGGTCCAGGCCGGTCTCCCGGATCTGGTCCTCGTCGATGCCGTCGCGGCTCCAGCCCCAGATCGTCTTCGACAGCGCGCCGACCGCATCCATCGACAGGCCCAGCGCCTTGCCGACCTCGCGCACCGCGCTCTTGGCGCGATAGCTGATCACGGTGGCGGCCAGGCCGGCGCGGTCGCGGCCGTATTTGGCGTAGATGTACTGGATCACCTCCTCGCGCCGCTCATGCTCGAAATCGACGTCGATGTCCGGCGGCTCGTTGCGCTCGGCGCTGACGAAACGCTCGAACAACAGGTCGATCCGCGCCGGGTCGACCGAGGTGATGCCGAGGCAATAGCAGACCGACGAATTCGCCGCCGAACCGCGGCCCTGACAGAGGATGTTGTTCTCCCGGGCAAAGCGGACGATGTCCTGCACCGTCAGGAAGTACGGCGCGTAGTTCAACTCCTCGATCAGCGCCAATTCGTGCTCGAGCTGGCCGCGGACCTTGTCGGGCACATTCTTGCCGTAGCGGTCTTCGGCGCCGAGCCAGGTCAGACGGACCAGTTCCTCCTGCGGCGTGCGGCCCTCGACGCCCGCCTCGGCCGGATATTCATAGCGCAGTTCGTCGAGCGAGAAATCGCAGGCTTCGACCACCTCCATGGTGCGAGCAACGGCGTCGGGATAATCGGCGAACAGCCGCGCCATCTCCTCCGGGGCCTTAAGGTGGCGTTCGGCGTTGGCGAACAGCCGGGTGCCGGCCTGATGGATGGTGCAGCCTTCGCGGATGCAGGTCAGTACGTCCTGCAGCGGGCGGCGCGCCGGACTGTGCGCATGCACGTCGTTGGTCGCCAGTAGCGGCGTGCCGCAGGCCGCCGCCAGATCGGCCAGGGCGGCGATCCGCCGGGCGTCGTCGCCGCGATAGAGATGCTGCGCGGCAAGGTACGATCTATCCTTAAAATCGGACCGCAACCGATTGAGAAAGCCCACAAAAGACTCGTCGACGACATCCGGCGGCAGGGCGACGAGATACTGCCCCTCGCCCCATGCGACGACATCGTCGAAGGTCAGATGGCACTGGCCTTTCTCGGCGCGACGCTTGCCGATGGTGAGCAATTGGCAGAGCCGGCCATAAGCCGCCCGGTCGGTCGGGAAGCAGAGCAGGCTGTGCCTGTCCATCAGGTCGAGCCGGGCGCCGACCACCAGCCGGATTCCGGCCTGCTTCGCTGCCTTGTGCGCCCGCACCACGCCGGCGACGCTGTTGCGGTCGGTGACGGCGATCGCCTTGAGGCCGAGGGAGGCGGCGGTAATCGCCAGTTCGTCCGGATGCGAGGCGCCGCGCAGAAAGCTGAAATTGGTGCTGACCTGAAGCTCGGCATAGTCGGTCATGCGAAAACTCCATGCATATACCAGCGCGGCGCCTCCGGCCCGTCGGCCGTCTCGGCCTGGCCATAGAGGCCGTCGCGGTAGACCCAGAAGCGCCGGCCGTCCTGATCCTCCAGCCGGTAGTAGTCGCGCACCCGCGCCGGACGGCCGGCGGCAGGCCCGACCCGCCACCATTCGGGCGCAATCCGCTCCGGCCCCTCGGCGCGGGCGACCCGATGCTCGACCTTGCGCCAGCGGAACCGGAGCGGTGGATCGTCCGGCACGGGGGCCATCGCCTCGATCGGCTCGGGACAGGGCAGCAGCCGGATCGGCCGCGGCTGCGCGGCCGCCCAGTCCAGATCGGCCGCCGCCGCCAGCGCGGGCTCCACCGTCACCGCGCGTTCGGGGATGTGGCTGTCGACCGGCGCCAGGCGCACCACATTGCCGGGGCCGAGCCGGTTCTCCAGCCGGTCGACCAGCCGATCCACCGCCACCGAACCGCGCGCCGCCTCCCGCGACAGTCCAAGCTGGTTCGCGGCCAGCGGGTTGGTCACCGGCGCGGACAGGATCATCACCTCGATGCCGAAGCCGAGATCGATGTTGGCCAGCTTCTCCGCGAACAGGCGGCGGAGATGCCGGGTGTCGCGGGACGGCCGGGCGGTGCCGATCACCCGACGGTCGACACCGCCGTCGACCCGGTAGAGCGCCAACTCCAACCGGCGGGCGCCGCACTGCTCGCGCTCCAGCATGGCGCAGAGACTGTCCAGCACTTGGCCGGCCGCGGCCTCGACCGCGTCGATGGTGCCAATCGGCTCGGCCCAGGCGATCCTGACCCGGAACGGCGGCACCGGCCTGGGCGGCGAGATCGGTTCCGCCTTGCGGCCCAGGGCCTGATCGAGGCGGCGGCCGATATCGCCGCCGAGACGGGCGGCAAGCGGCGCCCGCGGTATGGCGTAGAGATCGCCGACCCGGCGCAGGCCCAGCCGGCCCAGTTCGTCCACCACCTCCGCCGGCAGGCGCAACGCCGAGACCGGCAACGGGGACAGGGCCTGCTTCGCCGTGCCGGGCGCAATCGTCGGGCCGTCGCCGTAGCGGGCCCAGGCCCAGGCGGCCGCCGGCGTGTCGGCCGCCGCCGCGCAGACATCGATGCCAAGCCGGGACAGCCGGCCGGTGAGGTCCGCGAGCAAGGCTTCCTCGTCATTTGCGAAACCGGCATCGGCGAACAGATGGGCGCAGCCGGAAATATCCAGCTTTATCCCGTCCTCGCCGTCGGTCGCCGCCCACGGGCTGTAGCGCTCGCACCACTCGGCCAGCCCGGCCAGCGCCTTGGCGTCGGCCAGCGGGTCGGCGTCCCGGACCTGCAGGCCGGGATAAATCGCCCGCGCGTCGGTCACGGTGATGCCGGGGCGCACCCCTTCGGCCTGGGCCAGGGCGTCGACGGCGCTGACTCGCAACGTGCCGCGCTCGGCCATCGCCAGCGCCAAAGGCGCGTCGGGCGGGCTCGGACACTTGCCGGGCTCGCCGCCGTCAGGCCGAGAGCGCCTGCGCGCCAGCGTCAGCCGGTCCGTCGGCCAGCGCGGGAACCACAGCGAAACGAAACGCTTGCTCATCCCATTCCAGTTTCCATCGGCGCGGCGCGCCACCGCGGCAGCGCCACAAATCGACCGCCCAACTGGCCCCGATCGGTCGTGTTGGAAGCGGCCGGCTTCGGCCGGCCGGGCCGGAGACCGGCGTTACCCGCCAGCGGGTCAGCGCGGCGCTGACGCCAAGATCGTCGAGCCGCGGGCGCAGCAGCAATCCGGCGGCGCCCCCGGCCTCCGCCGCCAACTGCAAACGGCGGCTGGCGCGCAGGTCGATCTCGTCGACTTCGCCCAGCACGGCGCCGACGCCGGGACAGCGCAGGCCCTCTTCCATCGCCCACAGCAGGTCGACCGGCCGCCGCACGCCGAGCACGATCAGCCGGCGCCGGTCCAGCCCGAAGGCGGCCATGCCCGGCCCGTGCAGAGCACCCGCCTCATGCGCCTCCAAGGCTGTCTGGCACCACAGTACGATCTCCGCCCGGCCGCCGGCGCCATCGGCCGCCGTGTGGCCGCCCAGCCGGGCCAACAGCGCGGCGGCAAACCCGGCCGCGGCGCCGTCCCGTCGGCCGGCCACCTCATGCAATGCGCCCCGCGGCAGGCCACCCCAGGGCAGGCCGGCATCGATTTCAGCCCCGTCCAGGGCCCGTATTCCACCGTTTTCCAGCCCCGCCGCGGTGACAAAGCCGGCCCGTTCAAGCGCCTGGACGCGGTCGCGCAGCTCGCCCAAGACAGCTTTTCGCCCCCTTGAAAACACCGGACTGATTCTTTCTTCTACCATGCGGCATCATATTTGTTCTTATTTTGTTCTATATCGATTTACACCCGGAGTCAATAAACGCGCCGATAGCCGGCCTCTGCCGCCGCCCCTTGACCCGGCGCCACAACGGAGGCAAATCACGCCTAGAGCCCTCTTCCGATAGTGACATCGCATGACGTTACGCCCCGCGACAAACGATGATATCGCCTTCATCCTGGACCAGGAGGCCCGCGACGACTTCGCCGCCTACATCCTCCGCTGGGACCGCGCCCGGCATGAAGCCGGCCTGGCCGATCCCGACAAGGACTATTTGATCAAGGAAGGAGATCAAGGCGATGCGCTCGGCTATGTCATCCTGGCCGGCCTGCAATCGCCGCACCGCAGCGTGGAGCTCGTCCGGATCGCCGTCGCTGAGCCGGGCAAGGGCCTGGGCCGGCAGTTATTGCAGGAGATCGTTGAACGCGTCTTCGACCATCACCGCGCCCATCGCCTATGGCTCGACGTGTTCGACGACAACCACCGTGCGCGCCGCGCCTACCGGTCGGCCGGGTTTACGGAGGAAGGCGTCATCCGCGACGCAATCCGCGGCGGAGACGGTTACCGGTCGCTGGTGTTGATGTCGTTACTGGAAAACGAGCGTCGGCAACCCGCCGGCGCGTAAGCGACCGAAGCCGGCGGCACTCACTCGGCCGTCGAGTACTTTTCGATCGCGGTCTCGAGCGTCTTGCGCAGCTCAATGCCGACCTCGCCGCCGTCCCCATTAACACGGCCCTTGATCACGGCATTCATGGCGTCGACATGCGCCTTCAAAATCTCGACATGGCTATCCAAGACGGTTTCCACGCGCGACGCTTCGTAAAGCGAGTCGCCGAAATGGCTGATCAGCGGGTAACCGAACGTACCGCCCTGTCCGCGCATATCGTGCGCGACCTCGTTGACCCGCTTGAACAGTTTCGTGCGGTCCTCCGGCGTATCGACGCATCGGCGGTGAAAGGTGTAGAGCTCGTTGATATGGGTCTGCACCCAGTCCGGATAATCCTCGGCCATCTTCTCGAATTCGGCTTCGGCCGCCTCCAGCGCGTCCGCCGCAATGGTGCCGCGAGCCCCGCCGCCGCCGCCGGCCTTTTCCTTCAGCCGATTGCGCAGCTTGTAGTACCGAACCTGAACACGCTTCTTGTTGCCAGCCGCAGCTTTAGTCATAGACGACTTCCACCCCTTCATCTTCCTCGGTCAACTTGCGCCGCTCTTCACCGCTGTACGGCATCTCCTGACGACGGCGATCCGGACCGAAGTAGCTTGAGGTATGCACGAACTGGCGCGGCCGTTCGATAACCTGAATAAGTCGGTCGGCGACATTCTGCACCGAGAACGGCTTGGCCAGAATCTCGGTGATGCCAAGCTCGCGCGCCTCCATCACTTTTTCCCGGTCCGCATAGCCGGTCACCATGAGGAACGGGATGAATCTGTCCGGGCTCTCTTTGTGGCGGCGCACCCAACGCAGCAGCATCAAGCCATCCACCGGCGACATCTGCCAGTTCGACAGAATGATGTCGATAGACATGACGCCGGCCTTCATCGGATCGGTCGACATGAGGCGCAGAATTTCAATGGCCTCGCCGCCGTCATCCGCGGTCTTGATCATGCCGACGCCCAAAGCCTTCAAGGCGATCGTCATCAACGACCGCATGTACTTGTTGTCCTCGACAACGAGAGCCGAAAACCGCTCTAGATTGTAATCGGAAATCTTTCGCCCCCAGAGTTTGCAAGGCGCGAATCGCGCAATCTGGCGAAATTTACCGCCGTCATACGATCCAGCACAATCCGATATTACACATGGAGTAGTCTTATGATTGAGCAACCGTTGACAATGTCTTAATCGCCGGACGCTTAGTCGTTCGCGTTACCGATCGCTTCCAGCATTGCGTCGATTCGATAGAATTTCAACCGCGGTGCCGGGGGCGGCGCATTGGCTTCCTCCGCCGCCTCGATGGACAGCCATTCGTCGAAGCTGACAGGCCGAAGGTCGCGCTCGCGCAGCAATACTTCGAACGCCTCCCGCCCCGGTTTCGCACCCTTCGCAAAGTCAGCCAGTATGTGCCCGGCGACCGCCACGCCGTCCGGCCGGTTGGTCGCGATTACCCCGGTCGGGCCGCGCTTGACCCAGCCGACCGCATAGAGCCCGTCCTCGACACGACCGTCCTCATTCGGAACGATGCCACGCTTGACGTCGAACGGCGCGCCCTCTATCGGCGCCGCCTGATAGCCGATAGCAGGTAGCACCAAACCGCACTCGATCTCGAAAAACTCACCGGTGCCGACGGCCCGGCCCCCTTCCACCTTGGTCCGCTCAAGGCGCAGACCCTCGACCCGGTCGCCGCCCAGGATCTCGACCGGCGCGGCGTAGAATTCGAAATGCACCCGCTTCGGTTTTTCTTCCGACTTGCGTTCTGCGAATTCGCGCAACGTCGCGATGTTGCGCTCTTTCAAACGGCGATCTCGATCCGAAAGCCCCGGGTAGTCGCTGGCGTCGTCCGGCAACAACGATCCGTCGATCTGCGGGACGCAGGTCTCCAGCTTGCCCATCTCGCGCAATTCGACATTGGTGAATTTCGCATCCACCGGCCCGCGCCGACCGAACATATAAACATCGGTAATCGGTGCCGCTTGGATCGCCTTCGCGGCATAGTCGGGCAGGTCGGACGTCGCCATTTCTTCCGGGGTCTTGACCAGAACCCGCGCCACGTCGATCGCGACGTTGCCGTTGCCGATGACGGCGACCGCCTTGGTGTCTAGGTCCGGGTTCAGGTCGCAGAAGCCGGGATGGCCGTTATACCAGCCGACGAACTCGGCGGAACCGAAGACGCCCGTCTTGTCCTCGCCGGGAATGCCCAGCGCGCGGTCATGCGGCGAACCGACGGCAAGCACCACGGCGTCGTAGCATTCGCGCAGTTCCGCCAGGGAAACGTCCCGCCCGACCTTGATATTTCCGTAGTAGCGAACGGCCTCGTTCATCGCCGTGCGGGCGAAATTGCGCGACACTTTCTTGGTTGTCTGGTGGTCCGGCGCCACGCCGGCGCGGATCAAACCGTAGGGTGTCGGCAGCCAGTCGATGATGTCGACGGCAACGTCGTCGTCCGATTTCACGAGCGCTTCGGCGGTGTAGAATCCTGCGGGACCGGCCCCAACGACAGCAACGCTAATCGGCATTTATCCGTCTGCCTAATTCAACCAACATCGACGCCGCGGCTTAAGCGGACACGGTCCAGGTGTAGCCGCGGCGTAGCAGGTCGTTCAGCGCCGCCGGCGGAGTCTTGGCCTTGGCATCGTCGATCTGCGAGACCACGCCCTGCTCGTAAGTATCGGCCGGATCGCAGTACAGCACGCCGAGCGCGACCGGAAATTCGGGGCGCGGCATATCCGTCAGCATGGTCGCCAGCATACGGTTGGTTTCGTCGTGCACCATAATATCGCTCTCGCCGATACCGTCCTCGCCGATCGTCGCCACTTCCAGTTCCAGGGCGCCGGGCTTGAGGCGGAGGCCGCGGTTTCGATCCTTGCCGAAGATCAACGGTTTGCCGTGCTCGACATGGATCTGGGTGTCATCGGCGGACTTGCGGTCGGTGAAATCGTCGAACACACCGTCATTGTAGACAATACAGTTCTGGAATATTTCGACGAACGACATGCCGCGATGGGCATGCGCGCGCTCCAGCACGCCGGGCAGCACCTTCTGCTGTGTGTCGATGCCGCGCGCCACGAACCGGGCGCCCGCGCCAAGTGCGAAATGCGTCGCCGAGATCGGGTTCTCGACCGAGCCCATCGGGGTCGACGGGGACCGGGTTCCGACCTTCGAGGTCGGCGAGTACTGACCTTTGGTCAGGCCGTAGATCTCGTTGTTGAACAACAGGAACTGCAAATCGACATTGCGCCGGATGCAGTGCAGCAGGTGGTTACCGCCGATCGACATCGCGTCGCCATCGCCGGACACGACCCAGACGTCCAGGTCCGGATTGGCCAGCTTGACGCCCGTGGCGATAGCCGGCGCGCGGCCGTGGATCGTATGGAAGCCATAGGTCGACATGTAGTACGGAAACCGTGCCGCGCAGCCGATGCCGGAAATGAATACGGTGTTTTCCTTGGTCGCACCAAGATCGGCCAAGGCCTTATGCACGGACTTGATGATCGCGTAGTCGCCGCAACCGGGGCACCAGCGCAACTCCTGATCGGACGCGAAGTCCTTCGGGGTCAGTTTTTCGATGACCGTGGGCGCGTTCATGTCACTTCTCCAACCGGTCGCGGATCGCGTCTTCGATCTCCGCGATGGTGAACGGCTTGCCGTTCACTTTGTTCAGGCCTTCCGCCGGCACCAGGTATTCGCTACGCAGCACAGTACGCAGCTGGCCGGTGTTCATTTCAGGAACCAGTACCTGCTCGAAGCCGGACAGCAGGTCCCCCAGATTGCGCGGCATCGGCCAGAGATGGCGCAAATGAATATGGGCGACGTCCAGGCCGTCGGCGCAGGCGTTCGCCACGGCGCCGCTGATCGGGCCGTAGGTCGAGCCCCACCCGACCACCGCGAGCCGCCCGCTTGCCGAGCCCTGATCGACGGTCTGTTCAGGAATATCGTCGGCGATCCGCGCGATTTTCTCGGCGCGGACATCGGTCATCTTCTGGTGGTTGTCCGGGTCGTAGGAGATGTTGCCGGAATCGTAGTCCTTCTCGATCCCGCCGATGCGATGCTCCAGCCCTGGCGTTCCGGGAACGGCCCAGGCCCGCGCCAGCGTCTTTTCGTCGCGCAGGAACGGATGGAAGCCTTCCGGGTCGGTCCGGAACTCGGCCGGGAACGGCGCGAAGTCATCCATACTGGGGATCAGCCAGGGCTCCGACGCGTTGGCGATGTAGCCGTCGGTCAGCACGATCACCGGCGTCATGTATTTGACGGCGATCCGTACCGCTTCGATGCCGACGTCGAAGCAGTCGCCCGGCGACCGCGCGGCGACGACCGCCAGCGGACTGTCGGCGTTGCGGCCGAACACGGCCTGATACAGATCCGACTGCTCGGTCTTGGTCGGCATCCCGGTCGACGGGCCGGCGCGCTGGGAATTGACCAGCACCAACGGCAGCTCGACACCGATGGCCAGGCCAAGCGCTTCCGTCTTCAGGGCGACGCCCGGCCCGGAGCTGGACGTCATGCCGAGCTGTCCGGCGTAGGACGCGCCGATCGCGGCGCAGATCGCGGCGATCTCATCCTCGGCCTGGAACGTGGTGACGTCGTACTGCTTCAGGGTCGACAGAATATGGAGCAACGTAGAAGCCGGCGTAATCGGATACGAGCCAAAGAACAGCTTCAGGCCGGCAAGCTGCGAGCCGGCCAGCAGGCCCCAGGACATCGCTTCGGCGCCGCTGACATTGCGGTAGACGCCCGGCGCGATCTCCGCCGCCCCTACCGTGAAGCCGGCGAAGTCGTCCATCTCGACCGTTTCGCCATAAGCATGGCCGGCATTGAGCGCGGCGATGTTGGCCTGGGCGAGTTCCGGCCGTTTGGCGAACTTCTGGTTCAGCCAATCGATCGTTACCTGGCGGTCACGGTTATAGACCCAATAAATCAGGCCGAGCGTCCACAGGTTCTTGCAGCGCAGCCCTTCCTTGTTGGTCAGGCCGAACGGCTTCACCGCCTCCAGCGTCAGCTTGGAGATGTCGATCTCGATGACCTTGAACTTGTCCAGGGTGCCGTCACCGAGCGGGTTTTCCGAAAAGCCCGCCTTGGCCAAATTGCGCTCGCTGAACGTCGATACGTCGGTAATGATCAGCCCGCCCGGCTTCAGTTCGCTGATATTGACCTTCAGCGCGGCCGGATTGAGCGCGATCAGCACATCCGGCCGGTCGCCCGAGGTGAGGATCCCGCGCGAGCCGAAATTGATCTGGAACGCGGAGACGCCGAACGTGGTGCCGACCGGCGCTCGGATCTCCGCCGGGAAGTCCGGAAAGGTGGCAAGGTCGTTGCCGGCGACAGCTGTCGCCTGGGTAAACTGTCCGCCGGTGAGCTGGATGCCGTCGCCGGAATCACCGGCAAAACGGACAACAACGGACTCTAGATCACGGCGTGCGGGCTTGACCGGGTCAAGCTTGACTGCGGTGCTGGTGGCCATAGCGTTTCTTCAGGGTTGTTTTTACTTCAGTCCATACTGTCGACGCGTGCCCGAAAGCCAGATCAGGTCGTATTTTGACGCGCATCTTACCAATATATCGCCGGTCTGCGAACAGTGCGCTGTCACTATCACGAAATATTTGGCGTTGACCACAGGCCGCGGCGAATTTTCTTAAACGACATATTGCGCGGCCAATCTTCGGGGCAACCCGCCGACGATGCATAACTGACCTCAACGCCGTGCAGGCGCCGCGCCCAGGCCCAACAACGGCTCCGGGTTTTTCGGTATTATTTATTCAATTCAATATAATAGAACTCTTTTTTAATCTAATCAATGAGAAACAATGATCCTGCGGCGGCGCTCACAGCACCTCGCTGTCCAACTCACGGCCGCGCTCGATCAGCGCGAGGGCGCCGTCCACGACCTCCAGAACCGTGACCGAACAGTTGCCGGGACGAAAGCCGACGACGCGGTCGTCGCCAATCGCCGCGCCGACGGCGGCGTTGATGGCAATGAAGTGGCTGACCATCACGGCGTCCTGCCGCATGCCGCACAGAGCGGCGACGACCCCGTCCCGCCAGGCTCTGAGGCCTGCCGCCTGGTTAGCCCAGGAATCCGCCATGACGCGGTTCAGCCAAGCCCGGCGCTCGGCCAAATCCTCGGTCGGCGACGGCACTTCGGCGATCCGGGGCTCGATCGCCGCGGTGGCGGACCAGAGATCCTCCAGCGCCGCCGCGGTCTCCCGGGCCCGCTTGAGCGGGCTGGATACCAACGGCAACGGCCCGTGCGGCGCCAGGGCGGCGGCCATGTCCCGCGCCTGCCCGCGGCCGGTATCGTCCAGACCGGGATCGTGGTCCTGATCCCAGCCCGCCGCCGCCTTGCCGTGCCTAACCAGATAAAGCCGAACGCTCACGACCGCACACTCCCGTCCCGGCGGCACCAAGGGGCGCCGATTTCGATAATCCGTGGTGGGATAGTATTGCCGTGGGCGAGCCTGCGACAAGCCGCGGCTAGATCAACTTGATGACCATGTTCTCGCGGACGACCAAATTGCCGGACCAGGCCTCGGCCGCTTCCTTCTCCAGCCGTTCCATGAACGGATCCTCGTGATCCGGATCGTGATGGAAGATCGCCAGCTGCTTGACGTTGGCGGCGCGGCAAAGCCGCATGCCTTCCTGCCAGGTCGAATGCCCCCAACTCACCTTGGCCGGGAACTCATCGTCGGTATAGGTGCAGTCGTAGATCACCAGATCGGCCCCGTCTATCAGGCCGAGGATGTTTTCGTCCGGCTTGCCGGGCTCATGTTCAGTGTCGGTCACATAGCAAACGGACTTGCCGCGGTAGTTGATCCGATAGCCGGTGGCGCCGTCGGGATGGTTCAGCGGTGTCGTTTTGATCGCGATCTGGCTGTCCAGTTTGAAGCAGTCGCCCGCGACAAAATCCTCGAACTCCATCGTCGCCGTCATGATGTCCAGAGGCACGGGAAAGACCGGTTGCGCCATCTGCGCCGACAGGACCTCGCGAATGCCGCCGACCCGCCCCAGATGGCCGGCCATGACGGTGAAATGGTTCTCTTCCTGAAAGGCCGGCGAGAAGAACGGGAAGCCGTTGATGTGGTCCCAGTGGGTGTGAGACATCAACAGGTGGGCCTTGGTGACCCCCTTGCGCTGAAACCAATGCCCGAGATTTCTGATGCCCGTGCCGGCGTCCAGAATCACCCGACGGCCGCCCATCGAGATTTCGATGCAGCTTGTGTTACCGCCATAGACCATATGGCGTGGGCCAGGCGTTGCGATACTGCCGCGTACGCCCCAGAATTTTACTTTGAAGCTCATTGCCGCCAGTTCCGCAAAACGCCACGCGGGCACAGACTCCGCCTCATCATTTTATTAGATAAGGCGCACGACAATCAGGTAAGTGACGTACGTCACAAACTCATTGGAATTTTTTCAATTTTAAACTGGTTAACAAGAAATTACGGCCCCTTGCCGTCCGGCCAACGGGCTTATGCCGCCGGCAGCACCGTCCGCACCAGTTCGGCCCAATAGCTCGCCCCCACGGGCAGGATTTCGTCGTTAAAATCGTAGTTGGGGTTATGGACCATGCAGCCGCCCGTCTCTCCGGTGCCGTTGCCGACGAAGACATAGCAGCCCGGCTTCTCCATCAGCATCCAGCCGAAGTCTTCGGACCCCATGACCGGCGTGACATTCGGGTCGACGTTGTCCTGCCCGACCACGTTGGCGGCCGCCGCCATGGCAACTCCGGTCTCGTCCGCGGTGTTGATTGTCGGCGGATAGCGCCGTTCGTAGGTGAATTCACCGACCAACCCGTGCGCACCGCAGATGCCTTCGGCAATCCGCCGCATCGATTCCTCGATCAGCACCTGCATCTCCGGCCGGAACGCGCGGGCGGTGCCCTGCAGCTCGACATGCTCCGGAATGACGTTGGTGGTATCGCCGCCGTGGATCATGGTCACGCTGATCACCGCGGACTCGATCGGGTCGGCGCGGCGGCTGACGATGCTCTGCCAGGCGCCGACGACCTCGGCGGCCACCACCACCGGATCGGCGGCCAGATGCGGCATCGCGCCGTGCCCGCCGACGCCCTTCACCTTGAGATGGAAGAAGTCGGCCGAGGCCATCTGCGGCCCGACCCGCGCGGCGATCTTGCCGGTCTCGATCCCCGGCATGTTGTGCATGCCGAACACCGCCTCCACCGGAAACAGCTCGAACAGTCCGTCCTGCACCATCACCCGGCCGCCGGCTTCGTTCTCCTCGGCCGGCTGGAAGATGAAATGTACCGTGCCGTCGAAGTCGCGCGCCTCGGACAGGTACTTGGCCGCGCCCAGCAGCATGGTGGTGTGGCCGTCGTGGCCGCAGGCATGCATCTTGCCGTCGTTGACGGAGCGGTGGTCGAAATCGTTCAGCTCGGTGATGTGCAGGGCGTCCATGTCGGCACGCAAACCGATCGCCCGGTTTCCGGTGCCGGCCTTCAGCGTGCCGACCACGCCGGTCTTGGCCAACCCGCGATGCACCTCGATGCCGAACTGCTCCAGCTTCTCGGCCACGAAATCCGACGTCCGGAATTCCTCGAATGCCGTCTCCGGGTGGCGATGAAGGTCGCGCCGCCAGTCGGTCATTTCTTGATGGAACGCTGAGATCCGATTGACGATCGGCATGATGAATCCTTCCCGCTGAACACTTACCCAATGCGGCAAGGCAACGCCGAACCGCTTATTCGGCGCATAAGGTATCCTGGCGGGCAGACCCTGTCCACGCGGGCCCGAGAACTTTGTCGGGGAAATACTCTCGACTTCCGGGTGGCGAAAAAAGAGCGGGCCGGCGAGGCCGGCCCGAAGTCATGGGGGAGACTATTACGAAGCGGGCACCGCGTCAGTGCGACATCAGGACCGGCACCGTCATATGCTGGAGGATATGGCGAGTCGCGCCGCCGAGCGCGATCTCACGAATCCGGCTGTGGCCGTAGGCGCCCATTACCAGCATGTCGGCGCCATAGTCGGAAACCGCGTCCAGAAGGGCGTCGCCGATCGGGATATCCGGCGCCACGGTGTACTCGACGCGCGGCTTGATGCCGTGACGGGACAAATGGGTCGCGATATCCGCGCCGGGAATATGCTGCGCACTCGGCATGTCGACGCCAAAGATCGTCACCTCGCCCGCCTGCTGCAGGAACGGCAGGGCGTCGTGCACGGCGCGCGCGGCCTCCCGCGTGCCGTTCCAGGCAACCAGCACCGATTTGCCGACTTTCGAATAGTCGCCGATATAGGGCGTCACCAAAATCGGCCGGCCGGCGGACAAGACCAACTCATCCGGCAGCCCTTCGGTGCCGGCGACGCGCTCTTTATCCGGCGCCGTCTGGCCGACCACGGCCAGGTCGGCATAGTGGGCATGGAACGAAACGATGTCATGCGGCATGCCCTCCGACTGGCGCCATTCGAACGCGACGCCGGCCGCTTCCGCCTTCGGCTGGAAGACCGATTTGGCTTCGCCGGCGGCCTCCGCGGCCTCTTGCGAATAGCGTTCCAGCAGTTCGGGCGGGACATAGCCCATTACGTAGGCCGGCAATTGCGGCGGCATGATCGTGTAAAGGGCGATCAGGCGTGCGTTGTGCGAAGCGGCCAGGTTAAGCGCCGTCTCCGTCCGCGCATCGTTTCGCGGATCCTGGGTAAGATGCAGTAGGATCGACGTGATGGCCATTTGTTATTCCTTCCCACACTGCTGATGCTGTTTTGACGGCATCAGTTTTTGGGAAAGGGGCGGGACACACATTGACCTGTGTCAACCGGCCTTCTAGGAATTGGTGCCTATTCGCCCCAGCCGGGCAGACGGCCCTCTTCCACCGCGTGGCAGGCGACGTGACTGCTGTCCGCCTCAATCGCCCGGGGCACTTCCTTAACGCAGCGCTCGTTGGCGAACGGGCAGCGCGGGTGGAACGCGCAGCCGGACGGCGGGTCGATGGGGCTCGGCACCTCGCCGGCGACCGGCGTTCTGGCCCGGCCGCTCATGTCCAGGTCGGGGATCGCGTCCAGCAGCATCCGCGTATAGGGATGCTGCGGGTTGCCGAACAGGGTTTGGGTTTCCGCCCACTCGACCAGGCGGCCGAGATACATCACGCCGACCTTGGTGGAGATGTGATAGACGACCGCCAGGTCGTGGCTGATGAACAGGTAGGTCAGCCCCAGCCGCTGCTGCAGCTCCTTCATCAGGTTCAGGATCTGCGCCTGGACCGACACGTCCAGCGCCGAGGTCGGCTCGTCGCAGACCAGGAATTCCGGCTCGCCGGCCAGCGCCCTGGCGATCGAGATCCGCTGCCGCTGGCCGCCGGAGAACTCGTGCGGGTACTTCTCGCCGTCGGACGGCGCCAGCCCGACCTGGGTCAGATGCTCGCCGACCCGCTCCCGGATCTCCCGGTTCGACGCGACCAGCTTCTGGTGCCGGATCGGCTCGGCCACGATGTCCGCGACCCGCCAGCGCGGGTTGAGCGACGCATAGGGGTCTTGGAAAATCATCTGCATCCGCGCCTGGATCGCCGTGTTCTGGGCGCGCTGCTGCGGCGTGCTGAGGTCGGTCCCTTCGTAGCTAATCGTGCCGGCGGTCGGGTTGTAGAGGCCGACAATCAGCCGCGCCACCGTCGACTTGCCGCAACCGGACTCGCCGACCAGGCTGAAGGTCTCGCCCCGCTCGATATGGAAGCCGATGCCGTCGACCGCGCGGACGATGCGCCGCCCCGTCCGTTCGATGACCCGATTGAGCAGCGGCGGCGAGACGTCGAAGTACCGCTTCAGCCCGTCGACCTCCAGCACGGTCTCAGCGTGCGCGTCAGTGGCCTCAGTTGCCATTGCGACATCGCTCGCCATGTCAGTCCCCCGCCGCCGCGGTGGCTTGCCGCCTGTCTTCGAACAGCCAGCAGGCGACCTCGGAGTTCTCCGCCGGCATCAGGTCGGGCCGCTCGGTCCGGCAGCGGTCGAACACTTTGGGGCAGCGCGGGTTGAAGGCGCAGCCGGGCGGGATGGCGTTGAGCCGCGGCATCGAGCCGTCGATCTGCGTCAGCTTCTCGACCTCGTGCCCGACGGTCGGGATCGAGCCCATCAGGCCGTGGGTGTAAGGATGCTTGGCCCGCTTCACCACGTCCTGAACCGGGCCGACCTCGGCGATGCGGCCCGCATACATCACCGCGACCCGATCAGCCGTCTCGGCGATCACGCCCATGTCGTGGGTCACCAGCATCACCGCCGTGCGGTGCTCCCGGCAGAGCCGCTTCAACAGCGAGATGATCTGCGCCTGGATCGAGACGTCCAGCGCCGTGGTCGGCTCGTCGGCGATGATCAGCTTCGGCTCGGCGCAGAGCGCCAGCGCGATCACCACCCGCTGCCGCATGCCGCCGGAGAACTGGTGTGGATAATGGTCGATGCGCTCCTCGGCGCCCGGTATGCCGACTTCCTTCAGCAGGTCCAGGGCGCGGCCGCGAGCCTCCTTCTCGCCGACCGGAATATGGGTCTGGATCGATTCCACAAGCTGGCGGCCGACCGTGTAGAGCGGGTTGAGGCTGGTCAGCGGGTCCTGGAAGATCGCGCCGATCTCGTTGCCGCGCACTTTGCGCATCTGCTCATAGGGCAGGTTGTCGATCCGCCGCCCGTCCAGCAGGATCTCGCCCGCCGCGATCCGCCCCGGCGGCTCCAGCAGGCCGATGATCGCCGAGCCGGTCATCGACTTGCCCGCCCCGGACTCGCCGACCACGCCCAGCACCTCGCCCGGATCGATATGCAGCGACACGTCGTCCACGGCCACCAGCACCCCGCGCCGGGTCGGAAACTCGACCCTGAGGTTCTTAACTTCCAGAAGCGGTTGGTTGGCGGGCATCGATGCGCTCAGCCCCCGAATGCCCGAACCGCGGCCTCTCGCCCGATCCCTGGTCTGCCCAAAACGGCCTCCCGAGCCGCCTGTTTTTATCGTTCGAGCAGCACCCTAATCGGGATCAAGGGCGGATTGCAATTCGATTTCGGCTGCCTGTTAGGCCGAGGCCGGTCACTGTTCCGATACAGGCCTGCCAAACGGATTCGGGGAGTAGTAGCCATGGCCCTTGCGCCGGCAGTAAGCCTCGAAATAGCTCACCGCCGCTGGCGAGGCCGGGCTATCACCCACCATCACGTTCCCCTCGCTCATGGCGATTTCATGCCAGCCGCCCTCTGCCGGTCTGGCGGCTTCGCCGGTCGGAAGTCCGATCGCGCCGGCCTCGGTTTCCTCGATCGTGACGACTTGTCCACTGATCATGAAGACGCCGGGACGAGTCTCGATCATCTCGAACTCCGGCACCAGCGACTGACACACCTCATACCTTAGGAAGTAGGACGGATATCGGGCGAGAGCCTGCATTTGCTTCGGAACCTCTCGGCAGCCCGCTTCTATCGCATCGAGGGCTTCGGGCGACGGTGGCTTGTCCATAACCAGGACCGACCCGTCGACAAGGCGGATATGGTGCCGCCACGTTTTCCAAACGGCGCTTTCCTTCAACACCGGTAGCCCAACCCGCGCCGCCTCTTTGGCATCCAACGGAATAACAATGTCTGGAATGTCTGCGTCGTCCTGAGATTCGATCTCATCCCTCAGAGCCTTATCGTCGGAGAGATAGCCGGGCACCAGCGCGTCGCAGGCCTGAAGCTCGACCCCGTAAATGGCAATGCCGGGGAATACTGTGACTTCATGACCTTCATTGTCGGGAACTGCGGGCGAATTCACGCAGGCGGACAGCCCGAAAACAATGCCAAGAAATACGAATCGACTAGTTCCACGTAAGCTTTGACGCATTCGCAAGACGTATCACATGGAAACTGAGCGTGCAATTCGACGTTTTATCCTTTTCGAGTTCGAGTAAATATGGCCGCGATTCATCTCTGGCTACCAGACAATGTGCAGATAGCGTCCAATCCTCTTTGTTTGATGAGCTGCACGGCTTCGCTCTGTAGAATCTCAATAAACTCGATCGATTTCTTTATGTACTCTATTCCTCGTCCGGCTACACGACTCGCTTTCGTCAAACCCCAATAAAATCCAGCCCAACCTGGAAATATAGTGCCGATATCCACATAAACCGTACCTGGTATTTCGGCTCGTACGGTAATCTCTCTTTGCCAGCGATCAATCAGCCTTTTCTCAGAGTCATTTGATCTTTCCTCGCAAATAACAGGCACCGTTACACTACCTGCGACATCGTAAAGGAAACATATGCTTGTTTCGTCCAGCAGCGCCTCCTGAACCAGTGGAGCGAGTTCTGGATTTTCGCTGTCTATATGCATATCAAAGTTGGATATTTCTCTTGGCTCAGGCCCAGCCAAGCTAAATTTGGCGTTACTAATTTCAGGATCCGCGCTGACAAATCTAGTTTTTGGTTTTACAAGACTACAGATCGTAACCCCTTTCCATCTTATATCGAAGTCGGGGAGCGATACCTTTCCGATTTTTCCTGTGATATTCGTTTCCGAAGTCGTTTTGACTTCTGAGGTCTCACTGGTGTCTTGCTCCCCGCCCCTAATCGCTCTTTCTAATTCATCGAGCTGACCGAGAGTCTGAACTGACGCACTGGGGTTTTGGCCTAGCACAGCGGGCGGTTGTTGCCCTGACGGTGCAAATCCGTCGGCCAAACCATCAAACGGTTTCTTTTCGAACGAATCGAAGGAATCCGGTTCGAAATCTCCGGGTGTCAGGTTGGGCTGGGCAAGTAGATCGGCTCGGTTCTGCATCTCGTCGGGCCCAAGCCTTACCGCTGTCGGTCCTAGACCCAGTGCACGTTTCGACATCTGCGCCAAGCTCAGCGACCGGCGAGTCGCCCCGGTGCTGACAAATCGGCGGCCTTGCCAGCGCCAGCCTGTTCCGTCCGGTGCGACGTAGACGTTTCCCAGCCGAAGCTGCGCCTCGTCGATGCGTCCATTGGAAAGAACCTGGAGAGGAAATCTGGGTTCCTCGTCAAGGGCGCGTCGCGGCAGCGGTTGCGGCGCTAGACTTCCAATCAAACTCGGAGCCAGCCGCAACCGAGGATCGCCGAGCGGAGATTCCCCGCCCTACACCGGACCGGGCCCGGACGATTCCGGAAGCAAGATTTGCTCATCGGGACCGGTCCGTCCCGGCAGCGGCGGAAAATTGGGCATCGTGAGTGCTCCGGCCTATTCGTTCTACGGTGGCCGGACAGGTTAATTCAGATGCGGGATACAAGTCATAAACGACGGTGGGTGTCTTGACCCTACCGACTTCTCGGCCGTCACCGCAGTTTCGGGTTCAGCGCGTCGCGGAGCCAGTCGCCGAGCAGGTTGACGGAGAGGATCAGGGTCGCCAGCGTGACGCCGGGGAAGATCACGATCCACCATTCGCCGGAGAACAGGAAGTCGTTGCCGATGCGGATCAGCGTGCCGAGCGACGGCTCGGTCGGCGGCACGCCGACGCCGAGGAACGACAGCGTCGCCTCGCCGAGGACCGCGATCGCCAGGTTGATGGTGGCGATCACCAGCACCGGCCCCATCACGTTGGGCAGCACGTGGCGCACCATGATCAGGCCGCGCGACAGGCCGATGACCCGCGCCGCCTGCACATATTCCTTGTTCTTCTCGACCATGGTGGAGCCGCGGACGGTGCGCGCGAACTGCGGCCAGATCGAGAGGCCGAGCGCGGTGACGATCACCGCCAGCGCCAGTTCGTCGTGGCGTTCGTTCGGCAGCAGGCCGCGCGCCACGCCGTCGATCAGCAGCGCCACCAGGATTGCCGGGAAGGTGATCTGCACGTCGGCGATACGCATGATCACCGCGTCGATGGTGCCGCCGACGTAGCCGGCGATCAGGCCTAGGCTGATGCCGATGGCCATGGCCAGCACCACGGAGATCAGCCCGACCATGATCGAGATGCGCGAGCCGTAGAGCAAAGCCGACAGCATGTCGCGACCCTGATCGTCGGTGCCAAGCAGGAAGCGGGGATTCCCGTCCTCGTACCAAACCGGCGGGGTGAACGCGTCGAGCAGGTCGAGCGCCGCCGGATCGAATGGGTTCTGCGGCGATATCCAGGGCGCGATCAACGCGGCCAGTATCATCGCGCCGGAGACGATGGCGGCGGCGACCGTGACCTTGGAGCGCTTGAAGCTGAACCAGATGTCGCTGTCCAGGAAACGATCCAGGGAATCTCGGATGCGGGCGGCTGCGGCCATGTCAGTGCCCTCCCGCCACTTCGCGGTGGATGCGAAGCCTGGGATCGACCACGTAATAGAGCAGGTCGACGGTCAGGTTGATCATCACGAAGAAGAATGCGACCACGATCAGGTAGGTCGACATGATCGGGATGTCGACGTTCTGGATCGCCTGCAGGAAAAGCAGGCCGAGGCCGGGCCACTGGAACACGGTCTCGGTGATGATCGCGAAGGCGACGATCGAGCCGACCTGCAGGCCGGTGATGGTGATCACCGGCACCAGGGTGTTCTTCAGCGCATGGCCGAAATGCACCGCCCGGTTGGCAAGGCCGCGGGCCCTGGCGAACTTGATGAAGTCGGTGCGCAGGACCTCCAGCATCTCGGACCGCACCAGCCGCATGATGAAGGTGAGCTGGAACATGCCGAGCGTGAATGCCGGCATCAGGATCGACTGGAGGCCGGACGCCGTCAGAAGGCCGGTGGTCCAGCCGCCGATGGCGACCGTTTCGCCGCGTCCGAACGTCGGCAGCCAGCCGAGCGTCACGCCGAACAACAGGATCAGCAGGATGCCGATGAAAAAGGTCGGCAGGGATATCCCCACCAGCGATACCGTGAGAAACACCTTGCTCAGCCATCGTTGCGGATAGAGCCCGGTATAGACCCCCATCGGGATGCCGACGACGAGCGAAAACAGGGCGGCGATCAGGCTGAGTTCCAGGGTCGCCGGCAACCGCTCGACCAGCAGTTCGTTGACCGGCCGGCCAATGCTGTAGGACAGGCCGAACTCGCCGCGCAGCGTCGCCGCGATGAAGCGGCCGAACTGCAGGTAGACAGGATCGTTGAGGCCCAGTTCCTCGCGCAGCTTGTCGCGCTCTTCCAGCGGCGTGTCCTGGCCGACCATTTGGGCCACCGGGTCGCCGACATAGCGGAACATGGTGAAACCCAACAAGGCCACCACAAGCATGACAAGCAGCGACTGTAAAAGCCGCCGGATCAGGAAAGCGATCATGATTTAAGTCGGTGCAAACCGAACCGGCCCGGCCCCCGGCGTAGCGCGGGTTCCGGGCCGGCGGTCATCCAAGCGGCGCCGCTTACTGGACTTTTACGTGCCGCCAGCGGAACACGTTGTCCGCGCGCTGTTTCAGTTCGACCTTGCTGCCGACGCCCCAGGCCACGGCCTGCTGATGCAGCGGAACGTAGGCAATATCCTCGATGGTCTTGCCCCAGACTTCCCGCATCAGCGCACCGCGCTTCTTGGCGTCCGTTTCCGAAAGGATCTCGGCGGTCAGCGCATCGACATCCGGATTGCAGTAGCCGCCGAGATTGAATTTGCCCTGGCCTTCGTCTTCGCGGTAGCAAGCATGTAGATTGTACAGCGGGTTCCACGAATCGAAGCTACCCGGCGTCCAGCCCAGCAGGTAGAAGCTGGTATCGAGTTTCGGCGCCAGTATCTTCTGGAAGTACTTGGCCTTCGGCTGTGCGTTCAGGCTGACCTTGATGCCGACCTTCGCCAACATGCCGACCACCGCAATGCAGATCGCCTCGTCGTTGACGTAACGGTCGTTCGGGCAGTCCATGCTGACCTCGAACCCGTCCGCGTAACCGGCCTCGGCCAGCAGCGCCTTGGCCTTCTGCGGGTCGTACTCAAGCCGCGAGAAATCCGGGCTGGAGCCGTTGATGCCAGGCGCGATCATCATCGCCGACGGGGTCGACAGCCCGCGCATCACCTTCTTCTTGATCGCGTCGACATCGACCGCGCGGTAGACCGCTTCGCGCACCCGCTTATCCTTGAACGGGTTCTTGCCTTTGACGTTGGAGTACAGAAGCTCGTCGCGCGACTGGTCCATGCCCAGGAAGATCGTGCGAAGCTCCGGCCCGACCAGCATGCGCGTCGTCCCGTTGCCGTCGATCCGTTTCATATCCTGAACCGGGATCGGATAGGCCATGTCGACCTGGCCGGATAGCAGGGCGGCGACGCGGGTCGCATCCGACGGGATCGGCGTGAATACGACTTCCGTCAGATTGTGTTCCTTGGCCGCATTGTTCCACCAGTCGGGGTTGACCTTCGCGGTCGTCTTAACGCCGGTCTCCCGGCTGACCAGCATGAACGGGCCGGTGCCGTTGGCGTGGCGGGTGGCGAAGTTCTCTTCCGTTCCCGTTGCCTGCTGCGGCTTGACCGCGTTGTTCTCCTCGGCCCAGGACTTGGACATGATGTACCAGCTCGCCCACTCGAAGTGGATGATCGGGTTCGGCGCGCTGGTGACGAAATCGACGGTGTGATCGTCGATCTTGATCACCTTGGTGTCCTGCGCGATCCGGGTTTTCAGGTCCGACCCGTCGGCCCTCACCCGGTCGGCAGAGAACAGCACGTCATCGGCGGTGAACGGACGGCCGTCATGGAACTTGACGCCCTTGCGCAGGTAGAACCGCCAGCGGGTCGGCTCCATCACTTCCCAGCGCTCCGCCAAAGCGGGCTGGATCTCCAGGCCCGGACCACGGCGGATCAGGCCTTCATAAATGTTGCCCAGGAAGCCGAGCGTGAAGGTCTCGTTCAGATTGTAGGGATCCATCGAATTGACGGTGCCCTGAAAGGCGAATTTAAGGGTTTTGGCCTGGCCAGGCAGGGCCATCGCAACCGACAATACCCCTGCAAGCAATAAAGTTTTTAATCGCATTCTTTTAGCCTCTCCAGACTTGTCGGGCCGCTTGATGCACGGCCCCGATTTTGTTTCCCACTCATCCGGCTAAAGGCGACCGCTCTCTCCCGAAGCCGCCACCTGTCCGGCGATTGCCCGGCATAGTCATGCCTTCTGACCAAACCGTCAACGGGTTTTGCGGGTCAAATAGACTGGTAAAGCTAGGCCTAATATATCAACCGGAAGCGTCCGAGGGCTGGCCGGCGCCGTTCAGCGGAGGATCTCCGCCATCGCCTCGCCCGTCGCCACCACCTGGTCCTTCTGGTTGGTAACCATGATCTCGCAGACCACCCATTTGCCCTTGCGGGTCTCGCGCTTATCGACGACCCGGCCGCGCACCTCCACCGCATCGCCGGGATAGATCGGCTTCCGGAAGCGGGTTTCCAGCCGCCGATGCTCGCCCCACAGATCGCCGTCCCGCGGCAGCAGCCAGTCGGTCATGGCCCGGGTCATCAGCGAGTAGGTCATCAGGCCGTGCACGATCACGTCGTCGAACTTCTTGCCGCCGGCAAACTCCGTTTCCTCCAGGAACTTGTCGTCCCAATGCAACGGATTGTGATCGAACGACGCCTCGGCGAACTCCCGGATCATGGCGCGGGTAACCTCGACCCGCGGCCCCGGCACCTCCAGGCCAACGTCAATTTCATCGAAACTGCGCGCTTCTGCCATCACCGCCTCCCGACGCTCAGTAGGGCCGCATGGTCCAGCCGCGGCCGGAACACACCACCTCGTCCCGCTGATTGCGGAACACGTTGTCGTGGATCGCAAAGGTCTTGCCCTTGCGGATCAGCTTGTCCAGGCAGCGTGAAACCAGGGTGATGGTATCGCCCGGGCGCACCGGGCAATGCAGCCACCAGTTCTGGCCCATATTCACCGTGCCCGGCGTGCGCATGAAATGGTCGTGATCGGTGCAGGCGAACAGGAAGAGTGCGTGAATGCTGGGCGGCGCGACCAGCCCGCCGTAGCGGGTTCCCTTGGCATAGGCCTCGTCGAAATACAGCGGATTGTCGTCGCCGATGGAGCGGGCGAAGCGCTGGATGATCTCCCTGGTGATTTCGACGGGCCGGGACTTGAGTACGACGCCGGGTTCCAGGTCGTCCCAGCCCGCCCGATTTTCGGCATCCTTCCAGAAATCCGTCTCGAAAGTCTGAGGATCGAACGCTTCCATGCCGCTTTCCCTCTTAAGCGTCGCGCAACCGCTCGTGGTTCCGGATCACTTCCTGGATGATGAAGTTCAGGAACTTCTCGGTGAAGTCCGGGTCCAGCTTGGCGGACTTGGCCAGTTCCTGGAGCCGTTCGATCTGGCGCTTCTCGCGGCCCTTATCCGCCGGCGGCAGCTTGTTCTGAGCCTTATAGAGCCCGACCTTCTGGGTAATCTTGAACCGCTCGGACAGCAAGAACACCAATGCGGCATCGATGTTGTCGATGCTGTCGCGGTATTCCAGCAGCGTCGGATCGCCTTGTTCGCTCATGCCACTCCACCTGTGTCTTCGCATAAATCGGATTGGCGATCATAATCGGGCATGGCCCGGGCGTCATGTCGCCTGTCAGTGAGCAGTACCAAGGGGAGCCGACCGATGAAAGCCGTTCTCTGCCGCAAATACGGCGAACCCGACGACCTGGAGGTTGGCGAGATCGATCCGCCTGCCCTCACCCCCGACGGCGTCCGCGTGCAGGTCGACGCCGCCGCGCTCAATTTCCCGGACATCCTGATGGTCCAGGGCAAATACCAGTACAAACCGGACTTCCCGTTCTCGCCGGGTATGGAATGCGTCGGCCGGGTGACCGAGGTTGGTGCCGATGTGCCCGACATCCAACCCGGCCAGCGGGTCATCGCTCATCCATGGGTCGGCTGTTTCGCGGAACAGGTGGTGGCGCCCCGGCAGGTGGTGTTCCCCGTGCCCGACCATGTGGGCGATGCGGCCGCCGCCGGTTTCGGCCTTACCTACGGCACCGTCTACCATGCCCTGATCGACCGTGGCGGCCTGCAACCGGGCGAGACCCTGCTGGTCTACGGCGCGGCCGGCGGCGTCGGTCTGGCAGCGGTCGAGATGGGTAAATTACTCGGCGCGACTGTGATCGCCGCCGCCGGCAGCCCGGAAAAGCTGGCGGTCTGCGAAAGCTACGGCGCGGACCATCTGGTCGACTACTCAAAAGAGCCGGTGCGCGAACGGGTCAAGGACCTGACCGGCGGACGCGGCGCCGACGTGATCTTCGATCCGGTCGGCGGCGACATGACGGACACCACGATGCGCTGCATCAACTGGGACGGCCGCCTGCTGATCGTCGGCTTCGCCGCCGGACGCATCGCCGAACTGCCTGTCAACATGATCCTGATCAAGGGCTGCCAGGTGGTCGGCGTCGCCTATCAGCGCTTCAGCCGACTGCAGCCGGCGCAGAGCCGGGCCAATATGGCCGAACTGATGGGCTGGTGGGCCGCCGGTAAACTCAAACCCCACGTCTCGATGACCTTTCCGCTCGACAAGGCGGTCGACGCGATGAAGGCCATCGTGAACCGGAAATCGACGGGTCAGGTGGTCGTCACGACGTAATCGACGTCATTCGCCTTCCGCGAAATAGTCGGGGCGGCCCGCCGTCCAGAGATCGCCCCACATCTGACCGCCGCCGTCGATCGTGATGACCTCGCCGGTGATGAACTTGGCGGAAGGCGCCGCGAGGTAGACGCAGGCCTCCGCGATATCCTGCACGTCGCCCAGCCGGAGCATCGCGTTGGATCTCGGGAACAGGTCGCGCGCTTCCTGAGGGTACTGCGCCATGCCCTCGGTCTCGATGGTGCCCGGCGCGACGCAGTTGATCCGGATATCGTACGGCGCCCATTCCACCGCCACCGTCTTCGAAGTATAGATCACGCCCGCCCGCGCCGCGCAGGTGTGGGCGACGCCCGGCATGCCGCGCCAGACCACCGCAACGATGTTGACAATGGCGCCGCCGGTCCCCGCATCGCGCCACCGCCGCGCGGCGTTCTGCATCATGTACCAGGTGCCGTTCAGGTTGGTGTCGATGACGGCGTTCCAACCCTTGACCGAGTAGTCGATCGCCGCCTGCGGGAACTGGCCGCCGGCATTGTTGACCAACACGTCCAGCTTACCGAAGCGGTCGAACGTCGCGTCCATCAGGGCCGTGACAGCGTCCGGATCGCGGATGTTGGTTGCCATGGTCTCGACCCTGCCGTCGAAGCGGCCGAGCCGTGCGGCCACCCGTTCCAGCTTTTCCGGCGTCCGGCCGCAGAGCATCAGATCCGCGCCGAGCCGCGCAAACAGCCATGCCGTCGCCCGCCCGAGGCCGCTGCCGCCGCCGGAGATCAAGACTGTCTTGCCGGCGAACAGGTCGGGTCGGTAGACGGTCGCGAGCGTATCGAGCTCGTCTTCCGAGAAACCAAAGCCCTCATCGCTCATAGCCTCAGCACCCCATAATGCGGATCGCCGAAGGGGGCATTGAGCGAGGCAGAGATGGCGATGCCGAGGGCGTTGCGGGTGTCTCGTGGGTCGATCATACCGTCGTCCCAGAGCTCGGACGTCGCATGGTAGGCGGTTCCCTGCTCGACATATTCCTTCAGCAGCGGTTCGCGGATCTCGGCGATCTCCGCCTCGGTCAGGGTTTTCCCCTCGCGCGCCAACTGCCGGATCTTGACCTCGGCGAGTACATTCGCCGCCTGCTCCGCGCCCATCACCGAGATCTGCGACTGAGGCCAGGAGAACAGGAAGCGCGGATCGTAGGCTCGGCCGGCCATGCCGTAATTGCCGGCGCCGAACGAGCCGGAGCACATCACCGTGAATTTCGGCACCCGCACGCCGGACTGGACCATGATCATCTTGGCGCCGTCCTTGGAGATGCCGCGCGCCTCGTATTCGCGCCCGACCATATAGCCGGTGATGTTCTGCAAGAACACCAACGGCGTGCCGTCACGGTCGCAAAGCTGCATGAAATGCCCGGCCTTCAGCGAGCTGTCGTTGAACAGCACCCCGTTGTTGGCCAGGATCCCGACCTTGTAGCCCCAGATGCGGGCGAAGCCGCAGACCAGCGTGGTGCCGTAAGCGGGCTGGTACTCGTGGAAGCGGCTGCCGTCGACGACGCGGGCGATCACCTCGCGCATGTCGAACTGCTGCTTGACGTCGGGCGAGATGATGCCGAGCAACTCGTCCGGGTCGTAGTGCGGCGCTTCCGGCTCCTCCCAATCGATTTCGGTCTTCCTCGCCTTGGTCGTCTGAGCGACGATCTCGCGGGCGAGCGCAATCGCCTCCTGCTCGGTATCGGCGGGGTAGTCGGCGGTCCCGCTCACCTGGGTATGCAGGTCCGCGCCACCGAGTTCGTCGACCGTCACCTCCTCGCCGGTCGCCGCCTTCACCAGCGGGGGCCCACCCAGAAAGATCGCGCCGGTGCCGCGCACGATGACGGCGTAGTCGCTCAACGCCGGCACATAGGCGCCGCCCGCCGTGCAATGGCCAAGCACGATGGCGACCTGCGGCACGCCCATCTTGGACAGGATCGACTGATTGCGGAAGATACGACCGGCGTAGTAGCGGTCGGCAAAAAAGTGCGCCTGCAGCGGCAGGAAGCCGCCGGCACTGTCGCAGAGGTGAATCACCGGCAACCGATTCTCGATCGCGATGTCCAGGGTACGGATGATTTTCTTGACCGAGAGCGGATACCACGCGCCGCCCTTCACGCTGCCGTCGTCGGCATGCAGGATGACCTCGCGGCCATTGACGATGCCGATACCGGAGATAATACCGGCGCTCGGCACCTCGCCGTCGTAAGCCGCGTTCGCCGCCAGCGACGACAACTCCAGGAACGGCGTACCCGGATCCAGCAGCAGATCGATACGGTCGCGCACGAACAGCTTGTCCTGGCGCTTCAACCTGTCCAGGTCGCGCTTAGGCCGCTCATAGCGTGCCGCCTCCTGCTTTCGCCGGAACTCGGCAACCCGTTCGGCCATGGCCGCATAGTTCTGCCGAAACGCCTCCGACCGCATGTCGATCCTGCTTTCGATCCTGCGCATAGCTGTCACTGTTCCGCTGGGGCGAGACTGACCAACGGCGCATCGCGCTCGAATGTATCGCCTTCATTAAGGTGCACCTCGGCCACCGCCCCGTCGCGCCATGCGGCGACCGCGCTTTGCAGCTTCATGCTCTCGATCACCATCAGCGTCTGGCCCTTGGTGACGGGCTCGTCCGGCGACACGGCGACCGACACCACGGTTCCCGGCATCGGCGCCTTGGCGATATTGGCGGCGTCGCCCTCGCCGGCCGCGGCGGACGAGGCGTCGACCCGCCGCACCGTCCAGACCTCGCCGTCAATCTGAACGAAAACCGTATCGCCCCTGGCCGCAATCCAGGCCCGGCGGGCAACGCTGTTCAGCCTGACCGTGTGCTCTCCATCGCCAAACGAGCGAAGGTCGATCGAGTGGACCTCCCCATCGATTTCCAACACAACGCCATCTGCGCTTTTGCTCGCAACGACGTCGTGGCGCCGGCCCGCCGCCTCAAAAACATAAGCCATGTTAGTTCCTCCAGGCGCCGATCGACGCGTGCGGTTCCGGCACGGACTCCAGCGCCGCGCGAATGTCCCGACTGCTTAAGGCCGCCGCGCCCAGTACCGTGGCCGCCAACGTATCATCCCAATCGGGCCGTGCCAGATCGGCCCTCGCCTCGTCGAGGAAATGGGTGTGCACGGTTCCAGCCCGAAAAGCGGGATGCGCCAGCACCCGCCGAAGGTATCCGGAGTTGACGGTCACGCCGAGCAGGACCAGATCGGCCAGCGCCGCATGAGCGCGCGCAATCGCCTGCGACCGGTCGGCGCCGTGCGCGATCAGTTTGGCCAGCATCGGGTCGAACGCCGTACCGACGGCCTGGTCCCTGCGCAACCCGTTATCGAACCGGATGCCGGGCCCGGCGGGCGGCCGCAACAACAGCACATCGCCCGTCGCCGGCAGGAAGTCCTGATCGGCGTCTTCAGCGCAGATCCGGCATTCGATCGCGTGTCCCGTCTGCGAGATATCGTCCTGGCCGTAGCCGAGCGCCTCCCCGGCGGCGATGCGCACCTGTTCGGCAACAAGGTCGAGACCGGTCACCATTTCCGTCACCGGATGTTCCACCTGCAGGCGGGTGTTCATCTCCAGGAAATAGAAGTCGCCGTCCGGCCCGAGAATGAACTCCACCGTGCCCGCGTTGCTGTAGCCTGCCGCCCGGGCCAGCCTGACCGCCGCATCGCAGATCGAAACACGCAGGTCCGCCGACAGGCCGGGGGCCGGCGCTTCCTCGATAAGTTTCTGAAAGCGCCGCTGGATCGAGCATTCGCGTTCGAACAGATGGACCACGTTGCCGTGCCGGTCGCCGAGCACCTGCACCTCGATATGGCGCGGCCGATCCAGGTAGCGCTCCGCATAGACCGTATCGTTGCCGAAATAGCGCGCGCCTTCACGCTGCGCCGCCTCAACCGCCGCCTCCAAGCCGTCCCGGTCGCGCACGATATGCATGCCCTTGCCGCCGCCGCCGGCCGCGGCCTTGATTACCAACGGGAAACCAAGGCCGGCAGCAGACTCGACGAAACCGTCTTGTCCGGTCGCCGACGGCAGGACTGGCACATCATGAGCCGCCGCGAACTCCCGCGCCCGCACCTTACCGCCCATTAAGTCTATCACCTCGGGCTCCGGTCCGATGAATGTGAGCCCGGCCTCGTCGCACGCGCGCGCGAACTCCGCGTTCTCGGCCAGCAGCCCATAGCCGGGATGCACCGCGCCGACGCCGGACGCGCGGGCCGCCTCCAGAATGCCACCGATGTCGAGGTAAGCGGCGACCGGCGTCTCGCCGAATATCTCACACGCCTCGTCGGCGGTGCGGACGTGAAGCGCTTCCGCCTCGTCCGCGTGATAAACCGCGACGCTGCCGATGCCGATCGTCCGCAGGGTTTGTGCGATCCTGACGGCGATCTCACCGCGGTTCGCGATCAGGACCTTGCCGAACGCCGCCATCACAATGCCTTGTCGAGCCGAGCGACCAGGGTCTCCAGCCGGTCGACGGTGGCGCCGAGCGAGGCCGTCTCGTTCTCCGGGGGCTTCAGGCCGGCAAGTAAGGTGTCCGCCAGCATCCGGGCCGCGGCGTCGATGTCGAGACGCCGGCCGCCGACGATCGCGTTCCACGCCACATGCTCGACGCTGCCGTAGACCATGGCGCGCACCAGGTGCGGATCGGCATCCGCTCGCAACTCGCCGGTGGCGATGCCGCGTTCCACGGTCTCGACAAGGCAGGCGGTGTAGCGCCGGTTGAGATCGCGGAACACCGACCGGGCGTAGTCGTCGTCGGTGCGGATCTCACGGATGAACAACAGGCAGATGCGCGCGTCCTTCATGAACACCTTCAGATGCCGCCAGACGATGAAACGTAACCGGTCGGCCGCGGACTCCAACAGATGAACCTCGTCCTCCAGGCCCTCGATGATCCCGGTATAGAAATCCTTGACCACCTGGTAGAGCAGGTCGCGCTTGTTGCGGAAGTACTTATAGATGGTGCCCTCGGCGACACCAGCGCGGCCGGCAATCTCGATGATCGAAGCCTGCTCGTAACCCATTTCGGAAAACACGGTGCGGGCGGCGACCAGGATTGCCGCCTGGCGCGCCGCCTGCGCGCCATTGGCCCGGGCCTCGGCCGTAGCGGTACCGCGCGTCATGTCAGCGCCCCGTCCAGTTCGGCGCGCGGCGTTCCTGGAACGCGCGGAAGCCTTCCTTCGCGTCCTCGGTCGACACCATGTTGGGCAGCACCGCCTGGGCGATGTTGAAGCATTCGCCGAGGCTCATGTCCTGCATGGCGTGGAAGGCGTGCTTGCCGAGGCGGATCGCGGTCGGCGATTTGTCGACCATGCGCGCGAGCAGCCAGTCCACCTTGGCGTCCAGCTCGGCGGCCGGCACCGAATAGTTGACTAACCCCGCTTCGACCGCTTCATGGCCGACGAACGGTTCGCCGGTCATGCACATTTCCATCAGGCGGCGGCGCGGAATGACGCGCAGCATGTAGCCCAGGATCATCATCGGGAACAGGCCGACGCCGACTTCCGGCGTGCCGATCTTGGCGTGGTCGGCGGCCACGGCCATGTCGCAGGCGCAGAGCAGGCCGACGCCGCCGCCATAGACGTTGCCGTTGACCCGCGCGACCACCGGTTTGTTGAAGTCCTCGAAGGCGCGGAACAGTCTGATCACCGGGTTCTCCGGCTCGGACGGGTCGACCACGAACGGCGAGCCGTCCTTGCCCGGCTTCAGGTCGCCACCGGCGCAGAACGCCTTGGTGCCGACCCCGGTGACGATCACCGCCCGGACCTCGGAGTCCGTCGCGGCTGCCTTCAAACCAGCGATCATGCCAGCGCAGACAGCATCGTTCAGAGCGTTCCGCCGATCTTCCCGATTGATGCTGAGCCAGGCGACAGCGCCGCGCTTCTCGGCCAGCACCTGATCCGTGCCTGTTTCCATCCTGCTCCCCATTTGAAGTCGAATTCACGATAGCCTCTCGGCCATAAATCATGCAAGAAACTTATCAACAGCGAGCCTTGACTAAAAAATTTGGTTTCAATCTTCACAAAAATGAATAGCATTCATTTTCGAACAATGGGGAGGTGGAACCGTGGATTTCTCGTTCACCGACGACCAACGCATGATCATGGACTACGGCACGCGGTTGGCGACGCGGTACGACCGCAAGTATTGGATGCGCCATGCCGAGCAGCACAGCTTCCCGCGCGAGCTTTGGCAACAGCTTGCGGATGACGGCTTCATCGGGATCACCGTGCCTGAGGAGTATGGCGGCGGCGGCGCCGGGATGATCGAGGAGATGCTGCTGACCGAAGCGATGTCCAATCAGGGCATTCCGATGCTGCAGCTGGTGGTCGGCTCGACCATGTCGCTGACCCACCTCGCGACCCACGGCACCGAGGAACAAAAACGCCACTATCTGCCGGACGCCTGCGCCGGACGGAAACTGTTCTGCTTCGCCATCACCGAAGCCGACGCCGGCACCAATTCGATAAAGATCAAGACCCTTGCCAAGCCGGAAGGCAATGGCAACTTCCGGCTCAACGGCTCGAAGACCTTCATCACCGCGGTCGACTCCTCCGACTATGCGATCGTCGTGGCGCGGACCACGCCTTTCGACGACGTGGAGCGCAAGACCGATGGGTTCACGCTGTTCATCCTCGACCTTGCCAAGCCCGGCATAGAGAAACGGCGGATCGAGGTCTCGGTGCCGGTACCGGAAAGCCAGTGGCAACTGTTCTTCGACGATGTGCCGCTCGGTCCCGAGGACGTGATCGGCGAGGTCGGCGACGGCTTCCGCATCCTGTTCGATCTGCTCAATCCGGAGCGCATCGTGGTAGCGGCGCAGTGTGTCGGACTCGGCCGCTATGCGCTTGACCGGGCCGTCGAATACGCCAACGAGAGGTCGGTGTTCGACCGGCCGATCGGCGCGCACCAGGGTGTGCAGCATCCGCTCGCCGCGGCCAAGACGGAGATTGAGATGGCCGCACTGATGACTCACAAGGCAGCCTGGTGCTTCGACAACGGCGAGCCGGCCGGCGAAGCCTCGAACATGGCGAAATATTTCGGCGCCGAGGCGTCAATCCGCGCCGTCGACGCCGCTATCCAGTGCTTCGGCGGCAACGCCTTCACCAAAGACTACGGCATCTTCGACATCTATCCCTATGTCCGGCTCATGCGCACCGCACCGGTCAACCGCGAAGTCCTGCTGAGCTATATCGGCGAGAAGGTGATGGGCCTGCCCCGATCCTACTAATCGTCCTACTGATCGCCGCCGCCTTAGTTTGCACCCGGCGGTTGCAGCGAATGGCGATATGCACGGCGAACCGGCCCGGCGGCGCCGAATGCAATTGCGAATGGTTCGCATTTGAGCTAGTGATCTTGTGCGTATTCCCCTCGAAAGACTGGGTTTTCGGTGCGGCGCGACGACGTCAGACAGTTTTACTTCGAACACGGCGAAGAGCTTCAACGCTATCTGACCCGGCGTCTTAACTGTGCTCATACGGCCGCCGACCTGACACAGGAAACCTTCGTCCGGCTGATGAACGGTCGGCGAACGGAGACGCTGGAGAACCCGCGAGCATATCTGTACAGAATCGCGTCAAACCTGGTGGCCGACCACTTCCGCGGTATGAAACTGGCCCCACGGCCGGCAGCGCCGGCCATTCGGGAGTCGGTCCCGGACGACGCGCCCGGACCCGAAAGCACGCTGCTGGCGCGGGACGAGGTGCGCCGCCTGGAAAAGGCGATCGACGACCTGCCGCCACGCCAACGCCAAATCCTTCTGCTGCACAAGTTCGATGGACTGAGCTACGGTGCCGTCGCCGAACGGCTCGGCATTTCCAAGAACACCGTCATGGTGCATATGATGCGGGCGTTGGCCCGCTGCCGCGAACGGCTTGCCGAAGACTGAACCCGAAAATCTCGTTCTCCGAGTAATGGCGGCCTCGCCCCACAGCGTCATAGTGAGAGGAGGCATGGCGGCATGGATCGGCGGTCGACCGGCTGCATCATAACGAGCGACGTTTTCCCGATGGACGACATGATTGGATCGACAGTCAAGGACGCGGCGACCGAATGGTTCATTCGTATGCGCGACGACGCAGTCAGCGAGGCGGACAGGGCGGCATTTGAAATCTGGCTCAATGCCGATCCGGCGCATGCAGACGCCTATCGAGAAATGGAGCGCCTCTGGACCGGACTGGACCAGATAGACAGGCGATCCGCCGAAACGGAAGTCTCAGGCATAGCCCAACGCAAAAAGAGCCGGCGCTCTTCCCCCCAGCGACAGCGCTCTCTCCGCCGGATGGCTATCGCGGCCTCGGTCGCGGGCCTGGCCGGCCTGGGCGCCTACAGTCTGACGCCCCCGGGCCTCCTCGCCGACCATCGCACGGGTGCAGGCGAACGGAGCAGAATCGTGTTGGAAGACGGCTCCACGCTCCATCTTAATACGGCCTCCGCTGTTTCGACGGACTTCGCCTCCGACGTCCGTCGGGTCACGCTGCACAACGGCGAAGCGTATTTCGAGATCGCCAAGGATAGGGACCGGCCGTTCATCGTGGACGCCCAAATCGGACGGGTCGAAGTCCTCGGCACTGCATTCTCGGTCAAGCGCGCGAACGGCGCCGTGGACGTGATCGTGACGGAAAACCAGGTTGCCGTATCAGGCCCGGATCAAGGATCGACGGTTCTCTCGGCAGGTCAGGGCGTTCGTATCTCCAATGCGGGGCTCGGCAAGATCGCACGGACCGATCCGAACAGGACGCTTGCTTGGCGTGGGGGCCGGCTGGTCTTCGACAATCGCCCACTCGGCAACGTACTCGCCGATTTGGATCGCTACCGGCCGGGCCGTATCGTGGTCATGGACACCGCGCTCAATGCCATCCCTGTCACCGGCTCCTTCGCCATCGAGGATACCGATGCCGTGCTCGCGACAATCGAGCGAACCTTGCCGGTGCGGCTTTATCGCATGACCGATTTGCTCATCCTCGCCTATCCCGCCTCCAAGCCTTAGGTCAGCGCGAAAAACAGACAGCGCGCCACGGGTCGAGAGCTTTTTTTGTGCCGCTGTAATGGTCTTCCAGGCCAGATCCGTCTTCTATTCTATGAAATGCGATTAAGACGCATTCTCGATAATTAAGGCGTGAGGGGCGGCTTTAGCAATGCGAGCTAAGTACAACTTATTGAAGACCCGAATATGCCTGTTGGCTTTCAGCACACTGCTGGGCCTGGGCACAGTCGGGCCTGCCGCCGTGGTGCCGGCGGCGGCGCAGGAGGCCGAGGCGCTGGCGTTCACGATCACGCCGCAGCCGCTTTCGTCGGCGCTTCTCGAATTCGCGGAACAAACCGAATTGGAAGTTCTGTTCGACGCCCGCATCGCGCAAGGCAAGGCCTCGCCCGGCGTACAGGGAAACCATACGCCTGAACGGGCGCTACGTCTGTTACTCGCCGGCACGGGGCTTCGTTATCGTTTTACCGGCCCCAATGCGGTGACGTTGGAGAGCGACACGGTACGGAACGACGAGGGTTCGACGCGGCTGGGCCCGGTCATGGTGTCGGCCACGCGTACGGAGACGCCAATCTCCGAACTGACTCAGTCGGCCACCGTGGTCACCCGGGAGGATATCGACCAACAGAAACGGATCGACCGGAGCGTTGGCGAGATACTCTCGAAGAACGTACCCGGCTTCAGTCCAAGCACGGAGGCGCTGACGGACTTCGGTCAAACGCTGCGGGGCCGCAACTTCCTGTCGCTCATCGACGGCATTCCCCAATCGACGCCGTTGCGCGACGGCCGACGCTCGCTCAACAGCATCGACGCGGACGCGATTGAACAGATCGAGGTCGTGCGCGGCGGAACCGCCGTCTATGGCTTCGGCGCAACCGGCGGCCTCGTCAACATCATCACCCGCCGGCCTGAGGACGGTGCTTTCAACGCGGATTCGGAGGCGGGCCTGAAGTTCTCGGCAACCCATCCCGACGACTCGCTCGAATGGAACACCAACCATCAGGTCTCGGGCCGAACCGGCGAGGTGGACTACCTGCTGAACGGCACGTTCGTACAGAGGAATGGCTTTTTCGACGCAGATGGCGACCGCATTCCGGCGGACCCGTTCGGCGTGCAGGGCGGCCTCGCGGATACCGACGAGTTCAACGTCCTCGGTAAGGTTGGCTATGAATTCGCCGAAGGCACGCAACGGATCGAACTGAGCGCCAATCATTTCAGTATTTCCCAGGACAGCGATTTCGCCGGGCTTGGCTTTGGCGATCCCGAGAGGCGGGAGAAAACGCCCGCTGTCCGCGGCAACATAAATGCCGAGGACCCGGGCACGGAAAACACCGTCGTCAACTTCCAATACCGGAACAAGGATCTTCTCGGCAGCGAGGTCAAAACTCAGATCTATTACGGCGACCTGACCACACGGTTCTCGAAGTTCCCCGGCTTCTCGCAGGTCGAAATCAACTCCGAGAAGATCGGCGGACGCTTGACGGTAGACACCCCCGTCGAGATCGGACCGGTTTCCCTCAACGCGGTCTGGGGCGTGGACTACCTGCGCGACGAAACCAAACAGCCGGCCCTCGACGGCCTCACGACCACCCCGGAGCTGAAACAGGACGCCGTCGCCGGCTTCCTGCAACTCGAGGCGCCCGTGGCGGAGGTGGGCTTGCTGCGCGCGGGCATCCGTCACGAAGACATAACGGTCGATGCGGACAGCGTGCTGAACGGCCAGGGCGTCTTCGTTCAGGGCGGCGAAATGGACTTCAACGAAACCCTTTTCAACGCCAGCGCCGTCGTCTTCATGACCGACAACGTCGAACTGTTCGGCGGGTTCTCGCAAGGCTTTTCCCTCGCCGACCTCGGCCGCTCCATCAGCGATACCACGGCCACCGACGTGTCCGACCTGGAATCCGAGGTCCAAAAGGTCGACAACTACGAGATCGGCCTGCGCGCGCTGTACAAGCACTGGGACGCTTCCCTCGCCGGCTTCTTCAGCAAGTCGGACAACGGCACGACCTTCGACCAGGACCTTGTCATCGTAAAACAGCCGGAGCGCATATTCGGCATCGAGATCGCCGCCAACGCGGAACCGATCGAACGCCTGCGCGTCGGCGGCACGATTACATGGCTGGAAGGCGAGGTCGACCTCGACGACGACGGCGACTTCGATGAGGATCTCCCCAGTACCCGGGTCCCGCCGGTTAAAATCACCGGATACGCGGAATATCGGCCGTTCGAATGGTGGGTCGCACGTCTGCAGGCGCTGTATTCGGGCCACCGCAACCCGGACAGCAGCCAGTTTGGAAACGGCGACGTCGACCCGTACATCGTCTTCGATCTCTTCAGCAGTTTCGACACCGGCTATGGGACGATCGACGTCGGCGTGGAGAACCTGTTCAACGAGGACTATTTCCCCGTGCTGAATCAGGCCGGCGCCCTGCCCTTCGCCTTCTCGACCGCGCCGGGCACCACCGTTTCCGTCACCTACTCCATCGAATGGTAACGGCAGAGGAAGTTCTCCGGTGACGCTGAAATCCACCAAGGTCTGGTATCTGATCCACAAATGGACGAGCCTGGTATGCATGGCGTTCCTGCTGTTGCTTTGCATCACCGGACTGCCGTTGATCTTCCATCATGAGATTGACCATGCGCTCGGTTACAGCGTCGACCCTCCGGAATTGCCGGATACGGGCGCGCGGGCGGACGTGGACAGCATCGTTGCCGACGCCGCGGCGCGCCGGCCCGGGGAAGCCGTGCAGTTCCTCGTCGGCGATCCGGACGAGCCCGAGTTCTGGTTCATCCGGCTGGGAGAGACCGTCGATGCGCCGGAAGCCTCGGCATTTTTCATCTACGATGCACGGACCGGCGCGTTCCTCCACGAATATCCGCTTGGTCAGGGCGTGATGAACGTGGTGTTCAGGCTGCATTACGATCTCTTCGCGGGCCTGCCCGGCACCCTGTTTCTCGGCGCCATGGGTCTCGTTTTCGTCTTCTCGCTGATCTCCGGTGTGGTGCTCTACGCGCCTTACATGGGCAAACTCCGCTTCGGTACCGTGCGCCGCGCACGGTCGCCACGGATCAAGTGGCTGGATCTGCACAACCTGCTGGGGATCGCCACGTTTGTCTGGCTGTTCGTCGTCGGCCTCACCGGGGTGATCAACACCCTCGCGATCCCGATCTTCGGGCATTGGCAGTCGACCCAGCTTGCCGAAATGATCGCATCCCAGGGCGACGGGTCATCACAGTCGGCCGAAGCCCCGTCGGTTCAGGGCGCGCTCGATGCGGCCCGCGCGGCCATGCCGGAAACAGAGCTCAGTTTCATGGCGTTTCCCGGCAACGGTTTCGCTAGCCCGCGCCACTTCGTTGCCTTCATGCAGGGGACGACCGCCTGGACATCGAAGCTGCTCAAACCGGTCCTGATCGACGCCCATACGGCCGAGGTCGTCGATCACCGCGATCTGCCTTGGTATGCGACGGCGCTTCTCCTGTCACAGCCGCTGCACTTCGGCGACTATGGCGGCCTGCCGCTCAAAATTTTGTGGGCCGTGTTGGATATCATCGCCATCTTCGTCCTCGGCAGCGGCCTCTATCTCTGGATAAAGCGGCGCAATATGTCGTTTGAAATGTGGCTCACCGCAATGCAAACGGAGCGGTCCGAAACGGTCGTGCCGGGCGCGGTTTCACGACAGCCGGCTTCGCGCTCATGAGCCGGCCTCTTACCGCAACGCAGATCTGGGCCGCGCCGCTTGCGCTCGGCCTGCTTTCCATCGTCGGCCTCGTCGCCGCCCTGATGGCCGACGGCATCGGCGACATCGTTTCCTGGATTGCGCTCGGTGTCCCGGCCGCGGCCGCCCTGTGGTTTGCCTGTACACCGGGCGGACGAAACGGTTCCATCGGTTGACAACGAATAGGGGTTCTCAATATCGGTGCCAGCCGCGGCCTGCCCTCCGCCCGGTATGGCCGCGCTCGATCAGGTCTTCCAGCGCCGACCCCGTCTCGTACCGCGCGCCGTAGGCATCCGTCAGGATGCGCTGCACGTCGCGCACCAGCGTGTTCGAGATCCTGTCCATCAGCCGAAACGGCCCGACCGGATGGCCGAGCGCCAGCCGGCAGGTGGCGTCGATATCCTCGGGCGTCGCGACCCCTTCTTCAACCAGCCGGATCGCTTCCGTCAGCAGGGCGAACAGCAGCCGGTTCGACGCGAAGCCCGCCACGTCGGCGGAGCGTGTCGGCGCCTTGCCGACATCCCGCCCGATCGCGTCGGCGAAGTCCATGACCTCGTCCGCCGTTTCCCGGCCGCTGATCAGCTCCAGGAACTCCATCCGCGACACCGGCGACGAGAAATGCATGCCGAGGAACCGGGATCGGCGCGCCGGGCTCAGGCTTTCGGCCAGCGTCGCAATCGGAATGCTCGACGTGTTGCTGGCGATCACGCATTCGGCCGGACAGATATCGTCCAGTTCGCGCAACACACCGCCCTTGATCTCCGCGTCCTCGAATACGGCTTCGATGACCAGCGACCGGTCACCGAACGCCGATAGATCGGCAACAGGTGTCAGGTTGGCCAGATCGGCGTCGGCGCCGAAGCGCCCGCTCGCCAACAGATCGCGACTGTGATCCATCGCGGCGTCCAACGCCGCCGGATCGGCATCGGTCAGCACCACCTCGTGGCCGGCCAGCGCGAACACGAAGCCGATCTCCCGCCCCATCATCCCCGCGCCGACCACGCCGACTTTCTGCCGCGCCAATTCTACAGCCATGTCCATGTCCCTCCTTAAGCCCTTCGGGCCATCATACTTCGATCGTCGGCGAAGCGATCTGCCGTGACGCCAGGCCGACCGCCTGCAACGCTGTCCCTTACACCGTTAAGGAGACAAGCGTGCCGGCAAAGCTCGACCCCCGCGAGGTCCACGTCCGCCTGCCATGCCCGAACCGCGGGCCGGATCTGTTCCTGCGCTACCTCGGCCCGGAGGCGGCCGCCGACAACCGGGTCGTCCTGTATGTGCACGGCGCGACATTCCCCTCGGCGCTCTCGGTCGCGCACCGCTTCGACGGCGACGGCTGGCGCGACGACCTCAACCGAGCCGGTTTTCACGTCTGGGCGCTCGACTTCCCCGGATTCGGCGAAGCCGGCGTCTACCCCCAGATGGCGCGGTCTGAGGAAGACGGCCCGCCGCTGGGCCGCGCATCCGATGTCTGCCCCCGGCTTGAACAGGCCGTGCGGTTCATCTGCGACCGCCATGGCCTCGATCGGATTTCCATTATCGCCCATTCCTGGGGCACCATCGCGACTGGCCTGTTCGCCGAGCGCTGCCCGGACCTGATCGACCGCGTCGTGTTCTTCGGGCCGATCGTCCAAAGGCCGAACACCGACAAGGCGGCCACTCTCCCCGCCTGGCGGACGATAACGCTCCAACACCAATGGGATCGTTTCGTCAAAGATGTACCGTCAAGCAGGCCCCCAGCCCTGTCGGCCCGGCATTTCGACGGTTGGGGTTCGCGCTACCTCGACACCGATCCGCTGAGCCGCCGCCGCGATCCCTTCGCCGTCGCCGTGCCGTCCGGGCCGGCGCAGGACATCGCCGAGGCCTGGCACGGCCGCCTCGCCTATGACCCGGCGGCGATCCGCACGCCGCTTGCCATTCTCCGCGGCGAATGGGACAGCCTCTGCACAGACGAAGACGCCCGCTGGCTGTTCGACGCCCTCTCCGCCTCTCCGCTCAAGCGCGACGTCAAGCTCGGCCATGGCACGCACGTGATGCATCTGGAAGCGGGCCGCTACGCACTCTACCGCGAGGCCGAAGCCTTCCTGAAAGCCGGCGACGAGGCGCCCGCGCCTATCGGCCCAAGATCGTGATGCAGGCGCTGGCTTCCTCGATGCCCCAGATGCCGCCGCCGTTCTCGGCGATGGCGAAGCGCGCGCTCTCGACCTGCCGCGCCCCAGCCTCGCCGCGCAACTGGGTGACCAGCTCGTAGATCTGCCCGAGCCCGGTCGCGCCGATCGGATGCCCCTTCGATTCCAGACCGCCCGACGGGTTGATCGGGATGCGTCCGCCGATCGTGGTGTCGCCGCGCTCCGCCGCCACGCCGCCCTCGCCAAAGCCGCAGAAGCCGAGGTTCTCGGTCTGGGTGATCTCGCCAAACGCGGTCGCGTCGTGCACCTCCGCCACCGACATGTCCGCTGGCCCGAGCCCGGCCTGCTCGTAGGCCTTGTTGGCGGCGAGATGGGTGATGTGCTTCTCGACCTCCTCAGGCGTCCGGTCGACGCCGGTGCCGAGCACCGAGGCACAGACCTTGATCGGGCGCGCGTCGGGGAACCGCCCGAGCGCATCTTTCGAACAGAGGATGGCCGCGGCCGCGCCGTCGCTGATCGGCGAGCACATCGGCAGGGTCAGCGGCCAGGAAATCAGCCGCGCCGCCAACACCTCGTCGACCGAGATATCGTCGCGGTATTGCGCCTTCGGGTTTTTCGTCGAGTGCCTGTGGTTCTTGGCCGCGACGGCCGCGAACTGCCGCTGAGTGCTGCCGAAGGTCTTCATGTGGAACTTGGCGAAGGAGGCATAGACGTCCATGAACGGGCTGCGCTTGGCGTTCGGCGTCACCACGCCGTCCGGCGGCTCGACACCGGCCCCCATATCCGCCATGCCTTTAAGCGTACCTTCGACGTTATGCACGTCCCAGGCGCCGTCGAAGATCTCGAACGATTTCGCCTTGTCGTCGTCGTACATCTTGTCGGCGCCGACCGCCAATGCCACGTCAGTGACGCCGGCGCGAATCGCGTTGACGCCGAGATGAAACGCCGTGCTGGCGCTGGCGCAGGCGTTCTCCACGTTGCTGATCGGGATGCCCTGAAAGCCCATCTGGCGGAGCGCCATCTGCCCCGCGACCAGATGCTGGCCCTCCAGCACACCCTGCGTGGTGTTGGAGAAATAGGCGACGCCCACATCTGTCTTGCCGGCGCCGGCGTCGTTCAACGCATCGGTCACCGCCTCCTCGGTCAGCGACTTGACCGAACGGTCGAGCAGCCTGCCGAATTGCGTCATGCCGACGCCGACCACATATACGTCCGTCATACCGAACTCTCCCTGTGCGTCACCACCTACGTCATGCCCATGCGGAAGGCGCCGTCCAGCCGGATCACCTCGCCGTTCAGCATCGGGTTCTCGCAGATCTGCCGCACCAGCCGGGCAAACTCCTCCGGCCTGCCGAACCGCTGCGGGAACGGCACGTCCGCCGCCATGCTATCCAACGCCTCCTTCCGCAACCCCATCGCCATCGGCGTCTCGAACAGGCCCGGCGCGATCGCGGCCACCCGTATGCCGTGCCGGGCGAACTCGCGCGCCAACGGCAGGGTCATGCCGGCAATACCCGCCTTCGCCGCCGCGTAAGAGACGGCGCCGACCTGACCTTCGAAGCCGGCGACCGATGATGTGTTGACCACGACGCCGCGCTCGCCGCCTTCCTCCGGGTTCAGCGCCATCATCTCGGCCGCGGCCAGCCGCACCATGTTGAAGGTGCCGATCAGATGCACCTCGATCACCCGGCGGTGCTCGGCCAGCGGCATCGGCCCGTTGCGCCCGACCACCCGCTTGGCCTCGGCGATACCGGCGCAGTTGACCAGAATGCGCGCCGGCCCATGCGCCTCCCGCGCTTCGGCGATGGCCGCCGCCGCGCCGTCGTCGCTGCTTACGTCGCAGGATATCGCCAGCCCGCCGGTCTCCTCCGCCACGCCGCGCGCCAGATCCATGTTGAGGTCGAACACTGCGACCTTGGCGCCGGCTTCGGCCAGGCAACGCGCCGTCGCCGCCCCCAAACCCGACGCCCCACCGGTGACGATTGCCGCCTTCCCCTCGATCTTCATGTTTGTCAGCCATCCACTGTATAATGCCTACACAGTATGCCCATGATCGACCGAGGCGTTAAGGACCCCCAATGCTTGAGACCATTGACCTGACAGATCCGGCCGTCGTGGCGCAGCCGCGCGCGACCTACAACCGGCTCCGCCACGAAACCCCCATCGTCTGGAACGACTCGCTGAACGGCTGGGTCGTCACCCGCTATGATGACGTGCGATCCGTACTGCGCAACCCGGTCTTCTCGGTCGAGAAGCTGGAGCCCTTCGTCGCCCACATGACCGGCGACAAGGCGGCCCAGATCGAGACCCTGGGCCGCGTCTTGAGCGACTGGATGGTGTTCAAAGACCCACCGCGCCACACGCACCTCCGCCGGGCGCTGAAGAACGCCTTCATGCCGCGCGACATCGAGAAGATGCGGCCGACGGTCAAAGTAATCATCGACGAATTGCTCGACGCCTTCGCCAACGGCGGCGAAATCGATCTGGTCCGCGATTTCGCCTTCCCGCTGCCGGCCACGGTGATCGGCGATCTGTTCGGCGTCCCGCGCGGCCGCATCCACGACCTGAAGGACTGGTCCGACGACCTCGGCCAGTTCGTCCTCGGCTCGGTCGGCGCCGAAGCCAAGTACGACAAGGCCAGCAGAGCGGCTCAGGAGATGACCGACTTCTTCCGCCAGGTGCTGCACGACCACCGCGACAACCCGCGCGACGACTTCACCAGTCTCCTATTGCGCGACGGCGGCGACCTGACCGAAGACGAGATGGTCCACACCATGGTGCTGGTGCTCTGGGCCGGACACGAGACCACCACCAACCTGGTCTGCAACGGCATGCTGGCACTGATGGAACATCCCGATCAGTTGGACCGGCTTGTCGCGGATCCCGAGTTGATCCCCTCCGCGGTGGAGGAATTCCTGCGCTACGAAGGCCCCGCGCAAATGCTGGTCCGCCTCGCCAGGGAAGACACGCAGGTCGGCGATGCAACGGTTCGCGAAGGCCAGAAGGTCTTCGCTGTCCTGAACGCCGCCAACCGAGATCCGGCGATGTTCGACGACCCGGACGGCCTGGATGTCGGCCGGCAGAAGAACCGCCATGTCAGCTTCGGCCACGGCATTCATCTCTGCCTCGGCGCGCCGCTCGCCCGGCTGGAAGGCCAGGTCGCGTTCGAACGCCTGCTGGCCCGTTTCACCGACTTCCGGCTGGAGGTGGACGAGCCGCTGTTCCGCGACCAGTTGATCATGCGCGGGCCGGTCGATTTGCCGATGTCGTTGAAGCCGCGCGGGTAGGTGACTGCTTAGGAAGCCGTCGCTTGGTGGCCTGGATGCCGAGTGTCTTGCCGGAACACCGCTGTCATTGCGAGCGGAGCGAAGCAATCTCGAGCGGCCATGCTCTGTGTTTCCCAGACCGCCGCGGCCCTACGGGCCTCGCGATGACCGCTCGCTTTGGATGGCGTGGAGCCGACGGCTGCGGGCCCTCGGATTAAATCCGGTAATGACGGTCGGGAGAATCCAAGACATCGAACTAAAGCGCGTCGTTTTCGGCCAGACTCTGAGATGCGGCCCATAGGGATGCGTCTCGAAGGGTGGGCCACGCGCTCCGTAACAACCCTCACCCCTCCACCAACCTCGCCAACTTGTTCCACGAACTCGCCCAACCGCCGCGATGGCTTTCCACCTGCTCGTCGTTTCTAAGCCGGGAATGGGTCAGCCGAAGTTCCGTCCCGCCGTCTTGCGCCACGAAATCCAGCGTTACCAGCGACTCCTGGCCCGCCATGCTGCTCTCGCCGCCCCACATCCAGGTATAGACCAGCCGTTGCGGTGGCGTGACTTCGCGGAACTCGCCGGTCAGCGGGATCGGTTTTCCTTCCGGCGACAGGATTTCCAGGCTGTAAGCGCCGCCCGGCCGGCAATCGTATTCGCTAACCCGGCAGGTACAGCCCTCGGGCCCGAACCACTCGGCCATCTGCGCCCCTTCGCTGAACGCCCGGAATACCCGTTCCCGGTCAGCCGCGAAAGTGCGGCGCATAGTCAGCGTTTGGCCGTCGTCGGCGCCCCGTACCTCATTCATCGCGACGCTCCTTCGCTGTCGGCAAAGCCGGATCGGTTTCCTTCAGATACCGCGCCAGGGCATCCAGGCGGCCTTCCCAGAAAGCCCGGTAGCGGTCGATCCACTCGGACGCTTCCTGCATCGGCGCCGGATCCAGGCTCAGCCGGTGCACGCGTCCGTCGCGGGTCCGTTGCAACAGGCCGGCTTCCTCCAGCACCTTCACATGCTTCGATACGGCCGGCAGCGACATCTCGAAGGGCTCGGCCAGTTCGCCGACGCTCACTTCGCCGGTCGCGAGCCGTGCCAGGATCGCCCGCCGTGTCGGGTCCGACAAAGCGGCGAACGTACGGTCCAACGCACCGTTTTCATAATTAACCATGAAGTTAAATATAGGAACTTGCGGACCCATTGCAAAGCCGGCAAATGAACGGCGGTCAGGGCAGCGGATAGGCGCCGAACAACGTTGTGTGGAAATGCAGGACAACCATGTACAGCACCACACCAAGCGCCAGCCGCCACCAGCCGATCTCGCCCAGCGACAGGCGGTTTCGCCCGGCCGCAATAGCGGCGAACGGCAGGTTCGATGTCTGCGCCTCGAACCGAGTCCAATCTTCGCCCAGTTTGGTGCGTTTCTTGGCGTCCATCAGGACAGTCCCGACAAGCGCCAGAAAGGTCATTCCGCCGAACAGGACCAACGATGCCGGATCGCTGTTGTTGAGGATGTGTGCGATGCCCCAAAGGCCGAAGCCCCACATCAACGGATGCCGGGTAACCCGCACGATCCCGTGTGCCGCATCTTCCCGGCGCAGCACTTTCTCCCCGCCGACACCCGTCGGATTGCGGATCGTCAGCGCACAGACCAGCAGGACAAACGCGATCACCATCAGGATTAGCGCGATGTAGCGCCCGACGGCGCCGGCGTCCCAAAAGAATGTTTCGGCTGGCGGCATGGCGCTGTAGGCCCAGATCGCCCAGGCTAGACCGAGCGCCGAGAGAAGGGAGAAAATGCCGGAATAAGCGCCTTCGCCGATCTTCGCGGTGATAGCGCCGCGCAGCATGCTGGACGGCACAATGTGAATGCCGATGAAGAACAGAACTGCCGCGAACAGCCAGCCGAGCGATCCAGTCATGCCCGACACTGTGGCATAGAGCGTACGCGGCCGAAAGCGCGACTTAAGGCCGCGCCGGAACGCGCCTGCCCTTTGGTCGAAATCCCGCCATGCTCAGTGATCGTTGGCGGAAATCGCCTTCTTGCCCCGATCGGTCAGTTTGCAGACCAGCCAGTCAGGCTTGATCGGGTTGTCGAACCAGGGCTCCGCCCAGCCGCGGTTGATGCAGGCGCGGATCGTCTTGGCGTCGATCAACTGACCCAGTCGATCGAATAACGGCAGTTTTCCGCCGGGTTGCTTCAGCCCGCTCACCAGATACCGCCGCTGCGCCCGTGTCGGTCGCATCGAAGTCATTATTTTGGTCTCCCTGTTTGAGACCAAGTGTAGCGAATCGATGCCCGGCGGCAAGCCGATCAACCGGCTGGTGTCAAGATTCTTCGAATAAAGCCAGCCATCGCGTCGAGGGTGGCGGCTTCCTGTTCGCGGTGGGGAGAGTGGCCGCAGTCCGGCAGCATCAGGGATTCCGCCTCCCCGCCGACCTGGCTTACGATCGCATCGACCTGGGCTTCCGTGCCGTACCGGTCGTCCACGCCCTGCATCGCCAGCACCGGCACCGCGATCGGCGCGAGGTATTCCTCGATGTTCCAATCGCGGAAGGCTGGGTTGAGCCAGGACTCAGCCCAGCCGAAGAAGGCGCAGTCGGTGTTCTCGCCATGATGACGCGCCAGACGCTCCTTCAGGCCGTTGCGCAAATATTGCTGTTTCGCGGCGCCGACGGACTCGACGCTTTCATCCTCAAGAAAAACATGCGCCGCCTCGGTGATAACGCCGCGCAACGGCGCGGCCGGCACACCGCCCGCATAAACAAGCGCGACGGAGCCGCCGTCGGAATGGCCGACCAGGATGCAGTCGCGAACGCCGGCTGCGGACAAAACGTCCGGCAAAACCCGAAGCCCTTCGTCATGCATGTAAGTGACCGGCCAGGGCAGAGGCCGTTGTTCCGATCGCCCGTATCCGAGACGGCTGTAGACCAATGCGCCACAGCCGGTTGCTTCGGCAAGCTTTTCGGGAAATTCGCGCCACATGGACACGCAGCCCAGTCCCTCGTGCAGAAACACCAGCGTCGGCGCGGCGTCGGGCGGTGGACCGTGCCAAACCGCCTCCAGCCGGTGGCCGGCCGCTACCACATAGCCGTCCACGAGGCTCACTGTCTCAGCTTGAACCGTTGGATCTTGCCGGTCGCCGTCTTCGGCAGGTCACTCGCGAACTCGACCCAGCGCGGATATTTGTAGGGCGCGAGACGCTGCTTGACGAAAGCCTGCAGCTCCGCGGCCGTCGTCTCCGTCGGCTCGACACCCTGGTTCAACACGATGAAGGCCTTCGGTTTGACCAGATCGTCCGCGTCCGTTTCGCCGACGACGGCCGCCTCGAGAACGGCGTCATGCGCCACCAGCGCCGATTCCACTTCGAACGGCGATACCCAGATGCCGCCGACCTTCAGCATGTCGTCGGAACGGCCGGAGTAGATGTAATAGCCGTCCGTGTCCGTCGTGTACTTATCGCCGGTCCGCGTCCATTCGCCCGTGAACGTATAGCTGCTCTTTTCCGGATTGTTCCAGTAGGACATCGCGCTCGACGGACCGCTGACCACAAGCTCGCCGATCTCCCCCGCAGCGACTTCGTTATCGTCTTCGTCGACCAGTTTCAGCCGATAGCCGGGAACCGCCTTGCCGGTTGTGCCGTAGCGGATATCGCCCGGCTGGTTCGACAAAAAGATGTGCAGCAGTTCAGTCGATCCGATGCCATCCAGAATATCGACCCCAAAACGCGCCACCCATCGGTTCGCGATGTCTTCCGGCAAGGCTTCGCCCGCCGATACGCAGGCGCGCAACCGCTCGGACCCGGATGATCGGTCAAGACCTTCGTCGGCCAGGATCGCACCGAACAGCGTGGGCACGCCGTAAAAGATGGTCGCCTGATGATCGTTCAACCGCTTCATCACCGATTGCGGCGTCGGCCGTTCCGCCATCAGCACAGTTGTCGCACCGACGAACAACGGAAAACTCATCGCATTGCCGAGGCCATAGGCGAAAAACAGCTTCGCAGCCGAGAACACGACGTCATCCTCGCGAATGCCCAACACGCCGACGCCGTACAACACCGCCGTGTTAATCAGGTCGCTCTGCCGGTGCACCACGCCCTTCGGCGCGCCCGTTGAGCCGGACGAATAGAGCCAGAAGCCAGGATCGTCCGCCTCGGTCGGTACGGCATCCAGTTCGTTCGACGCTTCGTCGACCAACGTCGCGAAACTCGCATGCGCGGCGACCCCTTCACCGCTGACGACGACCATCTTCAGGTGCGGCTGATCGTTCAGGATCGGCTCGAACGACGGTCGCAGCGCGTCCGAGACGACCAGCACGCCGGCTTCGGAATCGCGAAGCATGTAGTCATAATCTTTCGGGGTCAGCAGGGTGTTCACCGGGACCGGAACCGCGCCGATCTTGATAGCGCCGAAGAAGGTGGCCGGAAAGTCGATACTGTCCAGCAGGCAGATCAGGACACGGTCGCCGGCGGTAACGCCCAGGCTGCGCAGCATGTTGCCCGCTTTGTTCACCCGGACGGCCAGGTCGGCATAGGTGTGGCTGCCCGTGTCGTCGACGATCGCGACCTTATTGCCGCGCCCCGCCTGCAAATTGCGGTCGATGAAGTCAGCCGACGCGTTGTAGTCCTCCGGTACCGTTACCTGCGGCGGCGCCGCCGCCCAATCGACAGTCGCCAAATCGGCCATCGCGTTTTCCTCATAAATGGTTTGCTTGATATCGCTTTCTAAAGGCCGGGCCTGCGGCGCTAGTCCGCCTCCACCTTGGCCGGAATCGCGCAGGCGATCCAGCCGCGCACCCATTCCACCGCCTGGTCTTCGGGAATCTTGGGTCCGCTGGCGTCGTGCTTCGACCGTTCGCAGATGCGCCGTGCCCCCAGCGCCGCGAACATGTCGTCGAATTTCTTGCCGCCGAAATTGAAGGTGTCCTCGTAGGTGCTGTCGCCCAGACCGAACACCGCGAAGTCGACGTTGGAAAGGTCCGGTCTTGCCTTGCCCAGGCTCTCGTAGAAGTTCATCGCATTGTCCGGTACGTCGCCCTGCCCGTAGGTCGACGTGCAGACGATGAACAGGCCGCCGCCGTCCAGCACATCGATCTCAAGATCGTCCAACGGCAGGATTTGCACGCCGCACTCCGTCTCGGCCTCGATCACGCCCTTGATTTCGTCGGCCACCAGTTCGGCCGTCCCGGTCATCGTACCGACCAGGATTTTTATGGTTTGCGGCAACGTCAGGGTCTCCGTGTGCTGGTCCGTCAGGGGCGGCACGCTAAACCGATGCCAAGCCGAAGGTTGGAAATATACTGCAGATCGCCATCGATTTTCAAATGTTTTGCATTATAATGCATGATCGACTGGTGTGCCGGACAAGGAACTATGCCACATGGCGACCAATCCGACCACGATTAGCCGGCCCGGGAACCGCCTGTGTTCAGCGGCTTTGCCGCACGAGACCTATCTCAGACGCCTGGGCGAACGGGTTCGCGACGCCCGTGCCCGGCGCGGCATGACCCGCAAGATTCTGGCGCGGGATTCCGGCGTGTCGGAGCGGTATCTGGCACAGCTTGAAGGCGGACAGGGAAATATTTCGATCGGGTTGCTGCGGCAGGTCGCGGGCGCCATGAACATGCCACTGTCGGATCTGGTGCGTGACGGTCCTGAGGCGCCGGTGGAACTGGCGTTGACCTTCGAATTCCTTAATCGCCTGACACCGGCGCAGTTGACGGAGGCACGCGGCCTGCTGGTCGATCGCTTCGGCACCGCGCCAGGCCGACTTGGCCGGGTCGCGCTGATCGGGCTGCGCGGCGCCGGGAAATCGACCGTCGGCCGCCTGCTGGCTGCGCGCCTGGATGTCCCGTTCATCGAGTTGGCGCGGGAGATCGAGCGCGATTGCGGCATCGGCCTGGAAGAGATTTTCGAACTCTCCGGACAGGCCGCCTACCGCCGCTACGAACGGCGCAGTCTGGAACGGGTTGCGGCCGACCATGACGGCGCGGTGATCGCGACCGGCGGCGGATTGGTGTCCGAGCCCGGCACCTACGAGACGTTGTTGAACAGTTGCTTTACCGTTTGGGTTCAGGCCTCGCCGGAAGCCCATATGGGCCGTGTCGTCGATCAGGGCGACCGCAGGCCGATGGCCGGCAACAGCGAAGCGATGGACGACCTCCGCAGAATCCTGCGCAATCGGGAAACCCTTTACGCCAAAGCGGATGCAACCGTCGACAGCACCGGACGATCGCCGGAACAGGTGGCGGACGAGATCGTTGCCCTTGTACTGCGCGCCCGCGCGCAAAGTTGAAGCGCGAACTACGGAGTTTGCGTGTTAGCATCTTCTGATGTGGCGATCCCGTGTCGACTGGAAAATCAACCGCCTGCATTTCGCGGCTGTAGCGATCTGTCTGACGGTGCCGGGTATGGCCGGCGCAGAGCCGTTCACCGCGAACGGGTTGCAGTTCAGCGACGAGAATGGCGGCTTTCGCATCGTGTCGCTCAGCGGCACCGGCCATCGAAACGACCCGTTCGTACTGGTCGAAGAAATCACCGAGGACCGACCCGCGGTTCTGGTCATCCGCGGGCTGTCGCAACGGTCCGATGCGGCTAATAACCTCAGTTCGTTTTCAAGCTTCTCCCTGGTCAAGGTCGTGGTCAACAAGACCGGGCGCTCCTGGTCCGGCTTCGACCACGAACTGCGCGAGGCGATGGACCAGCCGAGCGGCTATATGGACGGCCTCTCCTTCGACCAGCCGCAGGTCGGACCGCGCCCATTCGTCTCTGACCGGTTCCAGGCCGCGAACGAGATCCGGGAGCCGCACGACACGCTGCGCTATCGCGACGGCGCCGTAGCGTCGGGCCAGACCGTGCGCTTCAGCCTGTTCATCACCGATCCGACGCCGCGGCAGGAATTCTTCCTGATTCAGCGTCCTTATTGGCCGGTCGCCTGGTTGAAATAGATGCTTGCGTTTTTCCAAACATGCAATATAATGCATGTTTCTAGGCGCAAAATGCGGGAAAACGCATGTCTTCAACGGATCAAGCTATCGACTTCCGAACGGCGCCCGACCGCTACCGCCACTGGCGATTATCGGTCGACGGGCCGGTTGCGACGGTCGCCCTGGACGTCGATGAGAACGGCGGGCTTCGGCCGGACTACGAGCTCAAGCTGAATTCCTACGATCTGAGCGTCGATATCGAGCTGTACGATTGCATTCAGCGGCTGCGGTTCGAGTATCCTGAAGTCGGCGCGGTGGTGATCGCGTCTGCCAATGACCGGGTGTTCTGCGCCGGCGCGAACATCCGCATGCTGTCCGGCGCCACCCACGCGCATAAGGTCAATTTCTGCAAGTTCACCAACGAGACCCGGCTGTCGATCGAAGACGCCACCGACAACTCGCATCAGGCTTACCTCTGCGCCGTCAAAGGCTCCTGCGCCGGCGGCGGCTACGAGATGGCCTTGGCCTGCGACTATATTGTCATGGCCGACGACGGCGCGACCTCCGTGTCGTTGCCCGAAGTGCCGCTGCTGGCCGTGTTGCCCGGCACCGGCGGCCTGACCCGGGTCACCGACAAACGCCGCGTCCGCCGCGACCGCGCCGACGTGTTTTGCACCCTGGAGGAAGGCATCCGGGGAAAACGCGCCGTCGAATGGCGCCTGGTCGACGAAGTCGTCCCCCGCACCAAGCTGGACGAGGTCGTCGCTGAACGCGCCGCCGATTTCGCGGCCAAGTCCGATCGCCCGGCCGACGCCGCCGGTATCGTACTCACGCCGTTGGACCGGACGATCGACGGCGACACAATTTCCTACCCCCATGTCCGCGCCGAGATCGACCGCGCCAACCGCGCCGCCTCGATTACCGTCTCCGGCCCGGTCGGTGATGTCCCACAGGACGCGGCGAACATTCACGCCGCCGGCGCGGCCTTCTGGCCGCTCGCCGTGGCGCGTGAACTGGATGACCTCATCCTGCACCTCCGCTTCAACGAAGAAGAGATCGGCACCTGGCTGATCCGCACGGAAGGCGACGGTGCACTGGTCGCGGCGGCCGACGAGGCGCTTTCCGCCAACGCCGACGACTGGCTAGTGCGCGAAACCGCGCTTTACCTGAAACGCACCCTGAAGCGGCTCGACCTGTCGGCCCGGTCGCTGTTCGCGCTGATCGAACCGGGCAGTTGCTTCACCGGCACCCTGTTCGAGCTGGCTCTCGCCGCCGACCGCACCTACATGCTGGACGGCCAGTTCGAGGGCGACAACCGGCCGCCGGCGACGATCGGCCTGACCGCGATGAATTTCGGCCCCTACCCCATGGGCAACGGCCTGACCCGGCTGGCCAGCCGCTTCCTGGACGAGCCGGATCGGACCGAAACGCTTCAGCGCGAAATCGGCGGCGGGCTCGAAGCGGCGGAGGCGGACGAGCTCGGCCTGGTCACCTTCATCCCCGACGACATTGACTGGGAGGACGAGATCCGGCTGGCGATCGAAGAGCGCGCGGCGTTTTCGCCCGACGCTCTCACCGGCATGGAAGCCTCCCTCCGGTTCGGCGGGCCGGAGACAATGGAGACCAAGATCTTCAGCCGGTTGAGCGCCTGGCAAAACTGGATCTTCCAGCGCCCCAACGCGGTCGGCGAGAAAGGCGCGCTACAGGTTTACGGCACCGGCCAACGCAGCGAGTTCGACAAACGAAGGGTTTGAACGATGGCGATCGACTATCTCGAGCGGATACCCAACAACGTCAACCTGTCGGAGAACCGGCGCCTGCAACGGGCGCTGGAGTCCTGGCAACCCGGCTTCCTCAACTGGTGGAAGGACACCGGGCCGGAAGGCTTTCTGGATAACGAGGTCTACCTGCGCACCGCCGTCTCCGTCGATTCCGGCGGCTGGGCGCAGTTCGGCCACGTCAGGATGCCGGACTACCGCTGGGGCATCTTCCTGGCCGAGCCGGAGGAGGACCGCCGCATCGGCTTCGGCGACCACAAGGGCGAGCCGGCCTGGCAGGAAGTGCCGGGCGAATACCGCGGCGTGCTGCGCCGGCTGATCGTCACCCAAGGCGACACCGAGCCGGCCTCGGTCGAGCAGCAGCGCCGGCTCGGCGCGACCTGCCCGTCGCTCTACGACCTGCGCAACCTGTTCCAGGTCAATGTCGAGGAAGGCCGGCATCTCTGGGCCATGGTCTACCTGCTGCACGCCTATTTCGGCCGCGACGGCCGCGAGGAGGCGGAGGCCCTGCTCGAGCGCCGCTCCGGCGACGACGACAAGCCGCGCATCCTCGGCGCTTTCAACGAGCAGACGCCGGACTGGCTGTCGTTCTTCATGTTCACCTTCTTCACCGACCGGGACGGCAAGTACCAGCTGGCGTCGCTGGCCGAGTCCGGCTTCGACCCGCTGTCGCGCACCTGCAAGTTCATGCTGACCGAGGAAGCGCACCACATGTTCGTCGGCGAAACCGGTGTCGGCCGGGTCGTGCAGCGCTCCTGCGAGTTGATGAAGGAGCACGACACCGACGACCTCCGGCCGCACGCCGGCATAGATCTGAAGACCATCCAGCGCTACATCAACTTTCACTTCTCGGTCTCGGTCGATCTGTTCGGTTCGGAGCTGTCGACCAACGCGGCCAACTACTACACCATGGGCCTGAAGGGCCGGTTCCAGGAAAGTAAGCGCGACGACGACCACAAGCTCTCCGACCTGGACTACGCGGTGACGCAGCTCTCCGGCGACAAGATCGTAACGGCACGCGAGCCGGCGCTGCTGGCGCTGAACGAGCGGCTCCGCGACGACTACATCGCCGACTGCCAGCGCGGCGTCGACCGCTGGAACAAGGTGATCAAGAAGGAAGGCATCGACGTCGAGCTGACGCTGCCGCACCGCGGCTTCCACCGGGCGATCGGTGAGTTCGCCAACAACCCGATCGCGCCCGACGGCACGCCGATCACCGAGGCCGAGTGGGACCACCACCACAAGGACTGGCTGCCGACGCCGGAGGACCACGCCTACATCCAGTCGCTGATGAAGCCGGTGACCGAGCCGGGCAAGTTCGCCAACTGGATCGCGCCGCCGGCGCGCGGCATCCACGGCCAGCCGATCGACTTCGAATACGTCAAGTTCAACTGAGGCCGGCCCGGGCCGTTAGGGTTCGGGTCTCCTCCCTATACCTCGGGGGCGCGGTTGCGCCCCTTTCTTTTTGGCCGGATGGGAGGGGGTCGGGTGGGGGGTGACAGAAAAAATCGAGGAACGAGCCCATGCACCCCGTGATTTGGCGATGCGAGTCGACGACATGGCGGATTGCCGGATCGAGTCCGGCAATGCCGGCTCTCTATACGAATCTCGTATCAGTTTTGAGAATTGCGCGGCGGCACGACATTGTTACGGGGTCAATGTATGTGTTGCTTAGGTCGGAGCCGGCTTGCTAACGGTGTCCGCCTGAGGAGCTCCCCATGCCCGACTTATCGACCGTTCACCGCATGACGGCCTATATGGCCTGGGCCGACGATGTGGTGCTGAAGAACGCCGAACAGCTTCCGGACGCAGCGCTCACCGCCCCGCGCGACGCGCTGTTCAAGAGCATCGCCGGAACCTTCGATCATATCCTTGTCGTGGCGGAGATCTTCCGAGCCCACCTGGAGGGCCGCGATCATCCGCATCGGGCGCGTTACCGCAGCGAAACGCTGCCCTTCCCCGAGGTCGCACGGCACCTGCGGGACATGGACGAGCACTATGTCGGTCTTGCGCGACGCTGGTCGGACGCCGAGCTGGCGGAGACGATTACGTTCGAGTTCGTCGGCGGCGGCGCGGGCGCGATGACGCGGGAGGATATCCTGCTGCATCTTGTCAATCACGCGACCTATCACCGCGGTTTCGTCAGCACCCTGCTCTTTCCCCTGAAGACCAAAGGCGCGGCGAACGATCTGACCGTTTTCCTTCGCGACGTGTGGCCTGAGATGTCACGGTCGATTGGGGGAAGCGCGGCATAAACGGGATTGCGTGGATTGTTCTGTGTCATCGCGAGGCGCGGAGCGCCGCGGCGATCTAGAGGGGACGGAGCGCGGCATCCCGAGGTTGCTTCGCTTCGCTCGCAATGACGAGCTGTTGTCTGGGGAAGAGCCTAGCCGGCCCGCTCCCCCGTCCCAACCACCCACACAAGGGTACCCTATGGGTGGTTGGGACGGGGGAGCGGGCCGGCTAGGCATCGCGACAAAATCGCGCCGTCACGTCTCCGCGGCGCCGTTGCAGGCGATCATCTGGCCGGAGACGAAGCCGCCGGCATCCGACACCAGATAGCCGCAGAGGCCGGCGATGTGTTCGGGCTCGCCGAGGTGGCCGAGCGGGATGCGGCCGACTTGGGATTCGATGTGGCGGGTCATGGCCGGATCGGCGTGTTCGGAGCGGATCGGGCCGGGCGAGATGGCGTTGACGGTGACGCCCTGCGGCCCGAACTCCTTGGCGAGCGCCTTGGTCAGGCCCCAGACGCCGTGCTTGGCGGCCGAGACCGGCGCGCGGCCGGCATAGCCGTGGATGGCGTTCATGCCGGTCAGGTTGACGATGCGGCCCCAGCCGGCCTCGACCATGCCGGGCAGGAAGGCGCGGCAGGTGTAGAACGCGGCCGAGAGGTCGACGTCGAGCACCCGCTGCCAGTCCGCGTCGGTCAGTTCCAGGAACGGCTTGGCCGGCCGGATTGCCGCGTTATTGACGACGATGTCGACCCGGCCGAACCGGTCGAGCGCCTCGCGCCGCATACGCTCAACGTCCGCCGCAACGCCGACGTCGCCGACCGCGACCAACGCCGCCGCCCCGCGCGCTTCGGCCTCGGCCGCGACGGCCTCGCACGCGGCCCGGTCGGACGAACCGTTGACGACAACGTTCACGCCCTGGCCGGCCAGGTGCAGCGCGATGGCGCGGCCGATGTTGCGGCCGGCGCCGGAGATGAAGGCGGTTTTCGGGGAGTGGGTCATGGTGGGATTGACCTTCGACACTTTGTCACAGGCTATCGGTCGTTGCCTAACGCTGCCAGACAGTCAAATGTGTTGCTGTAACCAGCCCCACCTTCAACCTACAATTGATACGTGTTATTGTTCTCCCGATTGCGCTGGGAGGGGACATGATCATACACAGTCTGTTCCTCGGACTTGTGGCAGCTTTGTTTCTTTGGATTGCGACTCTGAGTCCTATCCGCGCCGGACAACCCACCAGCGACCAATGTACCTGCCATCTAGAAGAAGAAGGTGTCAAGAAAGACGGTGCCGATGTAATCAACGGAGCCGCTTGTTTTAGAGATGTCTACACTGCCAATGATTGGTGCGAGATCGAAGTCATTACCCTAAAAACCGTAGGACAACAGCACCAGTTGCTATTGTCCCACTTATTTGCAATCTCAGCCATATCCGAGGCGGATGATCGTGTCGCCGCGGTTCATGCGCTTTTCCTAGGCATTTATGATAACGCGTCAAAGTCGACCAGTTTCCCCGACGACATGGGACGGCATCGCCCGACGTTGGAGGAAATCCTCGAAAAGGAAGCCGAGAAGATCGCTACCTGCATCAGCCTGTTTAATGAGGGTTCGCAACAAACCATCCGTTCTCAAGAACAACCGTTCGTCTGTCGGGTGAGCGAACTCAGCAACTGGCTCGTGATCACAATAATGATCGAAAAGCACATTTATTCCTTCCTTTTCTCCCCACCCGTTTGATCCGAGAGAACAGCGTCGTGAGCTGGAGTTGGAAATCCTTTGCGTCCGGCGTCGCCAGCGGAGTCGTTGCGTCTTCCGCCTTCCTACTTCTCACGGAGGCAGGATCATACATAATTGATGTCGTTCGCCCGCCAGCATCCAGCAGCTTTTCGGCCAATCTTTACAGGGAATACTGCTTATCCGGATCGATCTACGGCCTGATAGAGCAGAAGAAGATCACGGGTAAAATAAATCTGATAGGGAACCCAGAAAGCACGAATATATGCGCAGATTACGATGCCCTGGGAAGTGTGGATGCGATAGTCGCCGATATTGCTTCAAGATTTGACGATTGTTTTCACTACACCGGTGGTACGGATGAGCGAACGCTGCGGCTTGATGTGGCGAGCCCATATGTGTGTCAAACCAATGCCACGCACCCACGGTCGAACAGCCCGATCCTGCTTTGCTTAAAACACAAGGCCGCACCGGACTGGGCATATAACAGTAACCTCGATCACGCCCGAATGTGTCCCTCAGCCATCGAGAATCACTATAGCAAGACCAATCCAGGCTCTTATCGACCCAATTAACCGGCTCCAATGCTCGGGCCTGTCGCATGAATTTGATAGGCCCGAAGCCTTGGCCGAATTGCCGCGTTGTTGACGACGATGTCGACCCGGCCGAACCGGTCGAGCGCCTCGCTCGCCATGCGCTCTACGTCCGCCGCAACGCCGACGTCGCCGACCGCGACCAACGCCGCCGCCCGCCCGCTTCGGCCTCGGCCGCGGCGGTCTCACACGCTGCCCGTTCGGACGAACCGTTGACGACGACGTTCACGCCCTGACCGGCCAGATGCAGCGCGATGACCCGGCCGATGTTGCGGCCGGCGCCAGAGATGAAGGCGGTTTTGGGAAAGTGGGTCATGTTGTGTTGGGCACCTAAAGAACAGGAAAATTGTCCGTAACGCAACCTCTGATCGTTCTCACAATATTTTTACTATCTTTTATGGCAAAAATCACATCGACTTATCGACCGAACTGACGCTAATTGTACGAAATAAATAGGGGGAGAAGAAATGTCCAAAATTTGCGCTGTTCCATTCACCTTCAAACGGTTTTGGCGTGAGTGGCTTCGTTTGTTTTTTGATTCCAGCGATGGCCAAGTTGCTCAATGCACCCAGGTTTTCGCAATCTTTTCAATAATCTTTTCTCGACAGCACTCCAGGATTGCTTTGATTTCCGTAGCCCTTTTGGGCTTAGGTGCATGCTCCGCCGCTTTAACATCATCTGTGCAGGATAAAGGCCAGGTTACGAACTATTTCCTTCCCAAATCCAACATCAAAATGGACCTCCTTTCAGATGGAGCCGAGTATCAACTGCAGTATATAGAAACGCAGATTGTTCCGGATCGAGACTTTGAGTATGCGCTGTACTACAGGTATAGCGCATTTTCCGATGATAAATATGTTATACAGAGAACCAATACTGGCCTTTTATCTTCCATTCAGTTCACGGCTGATGAGAAAACTGCCGAGGTCTTAGTAAAAGTTGTCGACATTGCTAAAGAGGTTGCGAAAGCTGCCTTTGTCCCATTTGCCGACCTGAAAGAGCAGGGGTTTGAGACGGTCTACAGTGGCGTTTTTGACCCTTTCAATCCCGAAGAACGGCAAGCCTTTGTTGATGCTATCAATGAAATCTCTGGAAGTACTGGCCTAAAATACAATATCGAGATTGATCAAAAATCATATGAACAGGACCCAGGCGCGCCTGACCGACCCAAATCAGCTCCATACAGTTCCTGTACAGCAGGCGCCTGTTTTCGCACTGCTAGCATTTTTCCTCTCATCATAACTAGAGGCAAAAAGGAAGTTCAGAGAATCAATCTCACTCTGCCCAACCCTGCTGCCATCGGCAGCGTGGATATCACCCGAGCCGCATTCGTAAAGAAAGTCACTGACATAACTTTTGACAATGGAATACTGACAAAGATAGACGTCCATAAGCCAAGCGAGGCACTTGCGTTTATGGAAATACCGCTATCAATAGCCAAAGCTATTGTTTCCGTGCCCGGAGAGATACTTAAGCTGAAATTCGATATCAGCACTGCTGAGAAAAATCTTCTTGACGCACAAAAGAATGAGCTAAAAGCAAAACAGGAGTTGATCGACTTCCAACGCGAGTTGCTGAAGAAGGAGGCTGAGGGTAGTGCAGACGATCCTCTTTCGTGACCAGGTTACTAGGGTGGCATGGCAACAAAGGTGCCCTAGCTAATGAGCAATTCACGTTCGATAACCAGAAGCGCACTTCGGAAACGGCTCAGTCCCAGGCTTCTTAAGTACTGGATAAAAGGCACAGAAAAGTACGCAGGTTTTGGGGACACTCGGTACCATTTGCCAACGCCAACGGAAGCTTCCCTTCTTCTGTTCAGCGCTCGACTACCGCAGCAAGTTAGTACCGAAGTGTTTGATTGCGAAGACTTCGCCTATTTTCTGAAGGCACATGTCGCGATGATGGCGCGCACAACGGGGCACTTCGATGCGCCTCCTTGTATTGGGATCGCCTGGGCTCGGTTCGGATGGATCGGGCAAGATCATGCTTGTAACTGGATTCTGGATTCCAACGGAGATTTCTCTTGGATTGAACCCCAAGAAATAGCTATGGGCAAAAGGCAAGAAAGCTTTCACCACATTAGTGAGTGTTCGGGCCGGCTGACTCTGCTGTTGGTCTAGTTTGGAAAAAAATGTTCAATCGAACAGCACGACCAAACGCAATTGATTTCACTGGACCGGCTAGGCTCGGTCCTTTCGCCGCCCTCGAATCGTGTCCGCTGGAGCGAAGCCTACCTGTCTCAGCCTAAAAAGTTAGACGCAGTATGTCATTAGACTGGATAACAGCCACGCCCTTAGAGTTTTGGGAGTTCCGGGGACAGAATACTTGATTGGTGTCCATCACAGATGGCGCAAGTCTCAATTAGGCAGCGCTTCCCCAGGATCTAGGACCAATACTGCGAAAACCCCAAACATTTGCCGACGTTTCGAAAAGCCCTGCCTTGGCCTCAAGGATTTCATGCAGCAGGACGGTTTGCAGTTCTGATGCCGGGTATAGTGCCAGCCCGCTAAATTAAGCCCAGGCTTTGCAGCAGGCCCCGGTAATAGGAGATTACATCTGTTAACAACTGCTCGGCCGTTACCTGGGTTCCGTTGATAGTCACCGTCAGCTCTACGATATCGAAATCGGAGCTGAAGTCGGGTGAGAAGGCGCCGCCGGTGAGGCCTGATGAGTCGATTTCGCTGCTGCCCTTGCCAAAGTGCTTCGAGCCGTTGCAGATGTCACGGATCACCGGGAAACTCGGGTGGGCCTTATTCACAATGGCGTTGAAATCGGATTCGACGGCGCAGCCCATATGGGCTGTCACGGTCGCATGATGTTCTTCCCAGATCCACTCCCGCAGGTGGTAGGCAAACAGGAAGGCCGCCACCGCCTTGCGGCTCGAAGTCCGATCGCCGCGAAAATCCTGCACGGCTTCCTCGAGCGCCCCAAAAAAGGCGGCAGATGATTTGATTTCAAAGGATGCGTCTGACATCGGCGGCCCTACTTCGGAGTCCGACCTTACGGGATAGACAGGACAGACCCAAGTTCGGCGTCATGATGACTACGTCGGCGGGTGCGGACCCAGCAAGGCGTAAAAAGAGGGCTCTGAGTTCGGGGGACATGACCGTAATCTCGGTGGGGCACGCTCCGAGTCGATAATACGGGGGCTGTGTTGAGCAAGCTAAATGGGCCATGAGGGAGCGTGCCCCACCGAGATTACGGTTATGTCCCCGGAATTCTGCATCGGGCCTTACCCTCGGGCGCCCTTGTACAGCTTTGCCGATGTCATCCCAAGCACGACGATCACGCCGATATAGATAAAAAGCCTTCCGAGGAGATAAACCAACTCTCCGAAGGTCGAGTCGACCAGAACAAGGCTGAGGGCAATCAGATAAGTGTACGGCAGCATCCAAGCCCCCAATAAGACAGAGCAGGCCGCGCCGAGATATTTCACCCCCTTCATTTGGTTCCCTTTGTCTGCCCGTCGCCGCGTGGTTCCAACAACTCGAAATCCTCGTCGAGTTCCGGGTAGTGGATCAGGCCGGCAGCGTCCGTGTCGACCAGGATGCCCGTTCTCAGATAGCCCCATTTCTCGTGCGCATAGCCTGCGACGTATTCCGCCTTCTCAATTACGCCGACAACGGTGCCGAAGCATCCCGTCCACGCCTGAACCTTGTCGCCGGCTTTGATGTCGCGTCCGTCCGAATACTTCATGGCGCCGCCCGTTGGGACCGTCTCGAATTCATCGTCAGGTCACCGGCCCTGGTTGTAAGTCGCGGATCGCAATTTCACCATCCACCGGATCGTGCCGAGCACCATGCCGACGGCCAGCCCGGACGGGCCGTAGAATACGAGCAAAAGAGGGCCCTGCGGGCTGCTGTGAATGACCGTCAGGAGAACGACGATGGCAAACGCCGCCAGAAGGCCGAACAGACCGCCCACGACCAGATAGGACAAATACGTCAGCAAGTCGATCCGACGCCTGCGCTTTTCGTAGGCCAGCAGGGCCAAGCAAATCACCACGGCATAGACTGGCGACCAAATCAACTCGGACATCAAATCGACCGTCATCAATCACTACCGTTTCCGTATGATAGACACGAAGGGTGTTGGTACGCACGGGGCAGTCGAACGGTATGCCTTGGAAATCGAGGCCGACGTCGCTTGGGCCCTAGGGCCGATTATCTTTTGATTCTGACTTCCCAGACCTTAAGGAATCCCTCACGTAGAAGGCGAACTCGATGAAGTAGAGAACAACTCCGGCAATGGAGAGGAGCCAGCCGCCAATGGTGAAAAAGCGGGACTGGAACAGTAGAGCCGACACTAGGTAAACCAATGCCCCCAAGGCAATGATTAAGAAGTAGGCGGAAAGTCTGCGGTTGCGTTTCTTCAGGTCCATGGTCTGTACCGGTGCTGTTTTGCCCTGATGCAGGGTCGCACGCCGATACTACCTTATAGCGATGTAGGCGGTCTGTTGCCTACGGTTCCAGATTACGGGGCGCATGCCCCGACTACGTAGCCTGTTCTTCCGGCTTTTCCTAAATGGTGTTTCCGGGCGAGCCCGCTCGCTTCGCTCGCCTCCATCGGTCAATCGCTGGTACATTACGAGCGGGCGTACGCTACCGTTCGGTACGAGCGACTTCCTAACCGTAAGGACACAAATCACGGGGGCTGGCGGCATGGAGAGATGCAGATTCGGTGTCTTGGCCGTGGTGGCGTTGGTGGTTGCGTCGGGGTGTGCGTCGTCCAGGACGGGCGAGGCGGATAGAGAGGTGGCGATTGCGGCGTATCGGGCGGACTGCGTTCGCGGTGGCTTCGAAGAAGCGGATAAGGGGCTCAGCTATTGCGTGGCGAGACGCACGTATGCGGAGAACGCTGCGGCGGCGGCCTCCGTGGGCGGGGCGACAGTGGCCGAGGCGATCGACGAGCAAAGGCGGGCCTGCCTGGAGCGGAGCGCGGCGCATCGGATCGACCTTCATAAGCCGGTGCCGCGGACGGAGGGCGAGGCCCAGACCATTCATCAGGTGCTGCGGTCTTTGCGCGCACAGGCCGCGGCCAAGGCCGGCGGCGCGTCCGAAAAGGAGATCGAAGGGCGGCTTCGGGTGATGGTGATGGCGCTGGAAGAGGACGAGAAGGCGGCATTGCGGACTGAATGTAACGAGCGGGCCATTCAGGCGTATACGGGACGGGCGTCCGTGAGATAGTAGCCGTGGACCGGGCTCGGTGGAGCGAGATTGCTTCGCTTTGCTCGCAATGACAGCGCCGTTCGGGAAGGGCGGCGTCGGACGTGGGGCGGATGACCCCTCACCCAGCTTCGGCTAGGGCTCGGCTTTGCCTCGCCAAGCCTCTGCAACCCTCTCCCCGCGGGAGAGGGAATGAGAGGGAGGGGCTGTCGATTAGCGTCGCACCTTGTAGCCGACGGCCTCGCGGTCCCAGGCTGCCGCGCTTAAGCCCCGGTCGCGGAGTTTGTTCTTTTGGATCTTCTGGGTCGGTGTCTTCGGGACTTCGTCGATGAAGTCGATGTAGCGGGGCACGGCGAAGTAGGGCATGCGGGGGATGCAGAAATCCAGGAGGGCTTCCGGGGTCGGGCGGTCGGCGCCGGATTCGAGGACGATGCAGGCGAGGACTTCGTCTTCGCCGCCTTCGTCCGCCTTCACCGCGACGGCGGCGGCTTCGGCGACGGCCGGGTGTTCCAGGAGGACGGCTTCGACCTCATAAGAAGAGATGTTCTCGCCTCGGCGGCGGATCGTGTCTTTGATACGGTCGATGTACCAGAGGTAGCCTCGGTCGTCGAAACGGCCGGCGTCGCCGGTGTGGAACCAGAAATTGCGCCAGGTCTCGACCGTGCGGTCGGGCATGCCGTTATAGCCCTGCATGAAGCAGAACGGCTCCTTCGGGCGGACCAGGATCTCGCCGACCTCGCCGGTGGGCAGTTCCTCGTCGGTGTCGGGGTTGGCGACGATCACCTCGAAGTACTCGTCCCAGACCTTGCCGGAGCAGCCGGCCTCGTCCGGCGCGTCGAGCGGGCGGTGGACCGGCAGGTTGCATTCGGTCATGCCGAACAGTTCCGCGAATTTCGGGATACGGAAGCGGTCGCGGAGCGCGGTCATGGTGTCGTCGGTGACGGGCACGGCGCAGAGGATGCGCAAGGCGTTGTCGCGGTCTTCGGGTTTGGCCGGCTGGTGCAGCACGAAGTCGTTCATCACGCCCAGCAGGTTGGCGACGGTCGCCTGGTGCTTGCGGATGTCGTCCATCCAGGTGGAGGCGCGGAACTGTTTGGCCAGCACGGCGCTGCCGCCCGCCAGCAGGGTGCCGTAGAACTGCATCAGGATGCCCTGGGCGTGGAACAGGGGCATGCAGATGTAATAGCGGTCTTCCGCGGAGAGCCCCAGATGCAGGCGGACGCTTTCAGCGAAGAGATAGAGGTGGCCGTGCGGCATCAGCACGCCCTTGGACGGGCCGGTGGTGCCGGAGGTGTACATGATCATGCCGATGTCGCGGTAGGAGACTTCCGTGTCGATGTCATCGGGCGGACCGGCGGCGATCTCGTCGAAGGGGCGGACCTCGACCCGTTTGAAGGCGGGGATGTCGATGGCGGCGAGGTCGGCGGGGACGTAGACGATTTCCAGGTCGGGAGCGGTGTCCTCCACCTCGGCGAGCCAGGGCAGGAATTCCGGCTCGGCGACGGCGATGCGGGCGCCGCAATTGGTCAGCACGTGGGTGAGGAAGCGGCCCTTGTAGGCGGTGTTGACGGCGACCTGCACGGCGCCGATGCGGCTCAGGCCGATCCAGGACCAGAGGAATTCCAGACGGTTGTGCAGCATGGTAACGACATGCTCGCCGAAGCCGACGCCGGCCCGGGCGAAGCCGTTACCGACGCGGTTGGCGGCGGCGTGCGCCTCGGCGTAAGTGAGCGGCGCACCATCCTCGTATTGGATGAAGGGCGTATCGGCGCGCGCCCTCGCCTGCTCCGCCAGGATTTTGCCGACCACCCAGTTCGACTTGTCGACCGCCATTCGCTTCGCCTCCCGACTTTGTCCAAAAAATGCGTCTTTCGGCGCATTTTCGAGAGCCTTGCCGGCCCGCGCCCCCGTCCCAACCACCCATAGGGTACCCTGGTGTGGGTGGTTGGGACGGGGGCGCGGGCCGGCAAGGCTTTCTTAAAGCTACTCAAAGCGAGCGGCTATTTCATCGCTGTCGGGCCAGGGGCGTCAAGAGCGGGCGGTCTCGGGGGGATCGGGGCTTAGACCGCCCGCGAAACGCTAACACACTGGATACGGCGCCGGGCGGGTGGCGGATCAGGCCGGGCTTGATCTTTTTCCTAATTATCATATATCTATAGATATGAATATAGTGGATATGCAGCGGGCGGCGGCGGACGCCAGCCGGCTGATGAAGTCGCTGTCGAGCGAGAACCGGCTGATGATCCTCTGCCAGCTGGCCGAGGGGGAGAAGTCGGTGGGCGAACTGGCGGCGCTGCTGGCGCTCCGACAGGCGGCGGTGTCGCAGCAACTGGCGCTGCTGCGCAAAGACGGGCTGGTGGCGGCGCGGCGCGACGGACAGACGATCCACTATTCGCTCTGCGGCACCGCGGCCAGGCGGGTGATCGGCCTGCTGTACGAGCTGTATTGCACGCCGACGGAGACGCAAACCGACATTGCCGGAGGCAAGACATGACCGACCAATTGAAGGAAATCGACGCCCGCACCGCGCGGCGCTGGCTCAACGCGGACGAGGCGGTGCTGATCGACATACGGGAAAGCGACGAGTTCGCGCGCGAACATATCCCCGGCGCGCATCACGTGCCGCTTTCGGGGTTCGACGCGGCGGACTTCCCACGCGACCACGACAAGATCGCGGTGTTCCTCTGCGCCAGCGGCAACCGGACGCGCGAGGCGGCGCCGCATATCCTGAGCAAGGGCTTCCAAGACGTCTACCAACTGTCCGGGGGGTTGAGCGGTTGGAAACGGGCGGGGCTGGATACCTTCGTCAACCGCGGGGCGCCGATCAGCCTTATGCGGCAGGTACAAATCACGGCCGGCAGCCTGGTGGTGCTGGGCGTGCTGCTCGGCTGGCTGGTCGCGCCCGGCTTCTACGCGCTTTCCGCTTTCGTCGGCGCCGGCCTCGCCTTCGCCGGCCTGTCCGGCACCTGCGCCATGGCCAACCTGCTGAGCCTGCTGCCCTATAACCGGCGTATAGCGGAACCCCGCGCCTGACGCTTGGGTTGCGGCGCGGGCGGTGATAGGCTGAGGCGACCGTTCACCGACAAAGACCGCAGAGGCGCGATGCGATCGATTGTCGCCGCAATCGTATGGAGTTTGGTATTCGGCGGCGTGGGGCATGCCGCGGAACGGGCGGGTTCCGCCTTTTTCGTCAGCCATACCGGCGCGCTGCTGACCACGGCCAGCGTGCTGGGCGACGGCTGCCAGAGCCTGACCATCGAAAACCCCTATATCGGCAAGCGCGCGGCGTTCCCGATCGCCGTGGACCATGCGGCGGGGCACGCGATTATCGGCACCGAGGTCCGGCCGTCGAGACAGACGACAATCGCCAACAAGTTCGACCTGTGGACCGGCGACATGGTGATGGCGTTCGGCTACGCGGACGCCATCGGCTTCGACGTCAAGCTGGGCACGGTCACGTCCACGGCGGGCGGCGGCGACGGCACGACGCTGGCCGCCGAACAGTTTCGCACGTCGCTGACGGTGGAGCCGGGCTTCGGCGGCGGACCGGTGGTGGACCGGCGCGGCCTGCTGCTCGGCCTGATCGTGGCGGAGCCGGCCGGCGGCTTTCGGCTGGACGACGGCGCGATGCTGAAGGCGGCGCTGGACAAGGCGGGCATCGCCTACGACACGGCGGACACGGCGCCGGACGCGGCGGTGTCGGACACCATCAACGCGGCGAAGCATTACGTGGTAAAGCTGCGCTGTGTCCATGAGTGAGAAGCCGAGACGATGCGCGACATAGCCTGTTGGGACGATCGGCGCTTCCCATTCGAGCCGGCGGCGACGGCGCTGCTGGCGATCGACATGCAGCGCGACTTTCTCGACCCGGAGGGCATGTGCGCCGTGAACGGCGACGACGTGGCACCATTGCAGGCCATCGTGCCGGCGATCGAGCGGCTCTGCCGGGCGGCGCGGCGGGCCGGCGTTCAGGTGATCCATACGCGCGAGGGCTATGCGCCGGATCTTGCGGACGTGCATCCGATGAAGGCGGAACGGGGCTCGGTCGGCACGCCCGGGCCGCTCGGCCGGTTTCTGATCCGCGGCGAGGCGGGGCACGACTTCATCGACGCCTGCACGCCGGCGGCGGACGAGACGGTGATCGACAAGCCGGGGTTCAGCGCGTTCTACCGGACCGACCTGGAAGACCGGCTTAAGACAGCCGGGATCGACCGGCTGATCCTGACCGGCGTGACCACGCAATGCTGCGTGCAGTCGACGTTGCGCGACGCGGTCGACCGGGGGTTCTACTGCCTGACGGTGGCGGACGCCTGCGCCGCGGTGGAGCCGGCGCTGCACGCGGCAGTGCTGACGGTCATCCAGGGCGAGAACCATCTGTTTGGGTGGATCGCTGAAACCGCCGACGTTCTGGCCGCCTTGGACGTCTAAGGTCAGGCCAGGGCCGCGACCTTTTCCGGAATCTCGACCTCGACATCCAGCGGTTTGCGCAGGATGTAGCTGACATAGCGGAGCGAGCCGTTGCGGAGCCCCGTGGGAATGCGGCTGCCGGAGGCGCCGACGAAATCGTTCATGATGCCGTGGAACAGGCGCGGCACGCGGCGGCGGACGGTACCGGCGCGGCGCTCGTTATCCAGGTCGAGGGCGCGCAGCACGTTGGCGGTGATGTCGGCGCGGACACGGATTTCAAGGCCGCTTGCCGCCACGGCGTCGGCGAGATCGGCCAGTTCGTCCGGGTGGCGGAGATCGGCGAACAGGAGCGTCCCGCCCGGCCTGAGCACTCGCGCCGCCTCGGCCAGGAAAAGATCCATCCCCGTGTAGCAAAAAGAGGATTCGACGTTGACCAGGGCGTCGAACGCATCGGACGGAAACGGCAGATCTTCCGCCCGGCCGAGGGTGAAGTCCACGCCCGGGAGCCGGTGGTGACGGCGGCAGAAGCCGATCGCTGCCGGGGCGATGTCCAGGCCGGCGACCCGGCGCGGGCGGAAGTAGCGGGCCGCGTAGGCCACGCCCCCGCCCCGGCCGCAGCCGACCTCCAGCAGGTCCTTGCCGCGCAGATCGACCCGGCGCAACAGATGGTCGTAGAGCTGGATGCAGTAGCGCTCCGCCTCGTCCTCCGGCCGGAGGCGGAGCGGCGCCGGCACGCCGAGATCGGCGTAGCCGTAGTTCATGAACCGCCACCAGCCGGCCCCGCCGGTCACGCGGGCAAGGATATCGAAGAAAAATTTCCAGAGAACGGGTCGGAGAACGGGCGTTCGGTTGAGCACCGACAATAAGAGACGCGAAATCATGCGGAGAAACGCAATCCAGTCAAAAAATAACAACGCACAAGGTAGAATTTCAGCTTGCAGTCATACGTTTAGCGCGTAAAACACTGTTGCTATCACCTTGTTGAGGGCACCTGCATTCCGAATCGGTCGCGACTGTAGGATGAAATTGGGGCGTGCCTCAAGGAGATCTACGTGGAATCAGCGAAGCCGGTGGGGAGAAATTCGCGCGATCCGGTAGACATGAAATGCGCCGTCTGCAGCCGCGTCAACGAGCCGGGCCGCAAATTCTGCGGCCGCTGCGGCGCCGCCCTCGTCGCGATCTGCGGCCACTGCGGCTTCGTCAACAAGCCGGACGACCACTTCTGCGGCGGCTGCGGCGCCTCCCTGGCGCGGCCGCATACGGACGGAAGAACCGCCTTCTCCGCCGCGCTGAACCAGACTCCGGTGGACCTCGCCAAACAGATCCTGGCGTCGCGCGACGTGATCGAGGGCGAACACAAGTTCGTCACCGTGATGTTCGCCGACATCTCCTCGTCGACCACGCGGATCCAGGGGCTCGACCCCGAAGACATGCTGGAAGTGCTGGACCCGCCGATCAAGGCGATGGTGGACGCGGTGCACGAATTCGACGGCACGGTCTGCCGGGTCGACGGCGACGGCATCATGGCGCTGTTCGGCGCCCCCCTCGCCCAGGAAGACCACGCGGTGCGCGCCTGCAACGCCGCGCTGGCGATCCAGCGGAACGCCAAGCACCTGCCCGACGGCGACGTGGCGATCCGCGTCGGCCTGAATTCCGGCAACGTCATCGTCCGGTCGATCCATAACGACCTGAGCATGCAGTACGACGCCATCGGCGAGACCACCTACCTGGCGGCGCGGATGGAGCAACTGGCGAACCCCGGCGAGATCTATCTGGCGGAAGCGACCCGCGACCTGGCGGCCGGCTTTGTCGAGGTCCGGCCGCTGGGCCCGACGCCGGTGAAGGGGATTTCGACGCCGCTGCCGGTCTACGCGCTGACCGGCCGCAAGGCGGAAATCTCGCGGTGGCAGGTACGGACGACGCGGGGCCTGAGCCAGTTCATCGGCCGCGAGACGGAACTCAACCAGATCGCCGCCGCCGCCGAGAAGGCGTTCCACGGCGAGGGACAGGTGTTCGCGCTGGTCGGCGACGCGGGCCTCGGCAAATCCCGCTTCATTCACGAGTTCGTCACCTCCGCGGCCGCCAAACCGGCCGGCTGCGTGCAGGTCAGCACCCGCCCCTATGAGGCGACCCACGCCTACGCGACTTTCCTGAGCCTGCTGCGCGCGTTCTTCGGCGTGCGCGCCGGCGATACGGCGGAGCGGCGGGAAAACAAGGTCCGCGCCGGCCTTACGGCGCTGGACGAAAAGCTGCTGAACGACGCGCCGGTCTTCCTGGCGCTGCTGGACCCGGCCAGCGCCGACGACGCGTGGCAGGCGCTGCCGCCGCGCGAGAAGCAGAAGAAGATCCTGGCGGTGGCGAAGCGGCTGACCATCTCCGCCTGCCGCCACCAGCCGCTGATCCTGGTGGTCGAAGACCTGCACTGGATCGACAGCGAAAGCGAACAGATCCTCGACCAGGTGGTCGAAACCCTGAAGCAGCAGCCGGTGCTGGTGGTGGTGTCGTTCCGGCCGAGCTATCCGGGCCGTTGGCTGGACCGGACGGAGCACGCGATCGCACGGCTGGACCCACTGGCCGAACCGCAGATGCGGCTGATGGTCGACGGCCTGCTGGGCGAGGCGTCCGGCCTCAAGGGCCTGAAAAGCCAGTTGCTGGAGCGGTCCGGCGGCAACCCGCTGTTCGCGGAAGAGCTGGTGCTGTCGATCATCGAGGACGGGTCGCTGTCGCCGCGGAACGGCTCCTACCGGCTGAAGACGCCGATCCGGTCTTTACGGTTCCCGGTATCGCTGCAGAGCGTCGTGAGTTCGCGCATCGACCGCCTGTCCGGCCAGGCGAAGTCGCTGCTGCAGACGGCAGCGGTGATCGGCTCGAAGGTCTCGCAGGACATGCTGGCGCAGATCGCCGGCCTGCCGCTGGAGGGCGTGGAGCATTACGCCGACGAACTGAGCCGGGCCGAATTGATCTACCGGAGCAGCGTGCTGCCCGAACCGGAATACAGCTTCCAGCATTCGATCTTCCAGGACGTCGCCTATAATGGCCTGTTGGAAGACACCCGCCGGCGCCTACACCGCCAGATCTTCGAGGTGCTGGAAAGCACCTTCGAGCGCGACAACTCGGCCCTGGTCGAGGACCTGGCCCGGCACGCCTCCTCCGGGCAGTTGTGGGAGAAGGCGGCCCAGTATCACCACATGGCGGCGCGCCAGGCGCTCGGCCGGTCGGCGCTGCGCGACGGGGCGCACCACGCCGAGGCGGCGCTGATGGCGTTCCGCAACCTGCCGACCGAACCGGAATCGACCGGCGAGCTGGTCGACCTGCTCTGCGACCTGGGCGTCCTGCTGTGGACGCTGGGCGGCGAGAGCGAACGGCAGCTCGAATACCTGAAGCAGGCGGAGGCGCTGGCGCGCAAGGCCGGCGACGACGTGCGGCTGGGCTGGGTGATGGCGCATATGGCCGCGCATCACTGGATCCTGAGCGACTACGGCAATTCGCTGAAGGTCGCGAGACAAGCGCGCGACATTGCGGTTGAGACGGGCGTGCCGGACCTGGTGGCGGTCGGCCATTTCCGGCTGGGGCTCGCCAAGCATTCGACGGGGGACTACGCCGAGGCGATCCACGACCTGGGACAGACCGCAGCGCTGCTGACCGGCGACAAGGTCAACCAGCGGCTCGGCATGGCCGGCCTGCCCGCCTGCTTCGCGCGCAACTTCGCGGCGATGTGCCATTCGGAACGGGGCGCGTTCGAGACGGCGGAAGCCCTGATCGGCGAAGCCGACCGGATCGCCACGGGCGCGGGCGACGCCTACAGCATCGTCGCCAGCTTCATCGCCAGGGGCCGGCTGCAGCTACAGCGGGGCGCGTTCGACGAGTCGATCGCGATCCTGTCCAAGGCGCTGGCGATCGCGGAAGCGACCGAGGCGACATCGGTGTTCACGATGGTGGCGTCGTGCCTGGGGCTCGCCGAGGTGCAGATCGGCCAACTTCGCGAGGGCCTGGAGCATATGGAACAATCGGTCTCCAGCGACATGTGGGAGGTCTCGCCGCAGCACTCCCTGCCCTTCGTCTACCTGGCCGAGGGCTACCTGGCCGCCGGCCGGCACGCCGACGCCGAGGCGGCGCTGGAGAAAGGCCTGACGCTGGCCGAACGCAACAGCGAGATGGGCTTCCTCGCCTGGGGCCACCGTACCGCCGGCAACATCATGGCCGAACTGGCCGACGACCCGGAAACCGCCGCCCGGTCATACCGGACGGCGATGGAGATCGCCGAGGACCACGGCATGCGGCCGCTGATGGCGCATTGCCATTTGGGGCTCGGGCGGCTGCTCGAGAAGCGGCCGGGGAATGGGGATGCGGGCGACCACTTACGGTCGGCGCGGGCGGCTTACGAAGAGATGGGCATGACCACCTGGTTGGAGCGGGCGGTGTCTGACTAGGATTTGTGTTAGCAAGCCATCGCTACCAAGCCCACATCCAGACGCAAGGCACCGGCTGCTCGACGTCCGGATCGACTTCAACGCGAACGGTGCATCCGACCACTGCAATCGGCCGTCGGAAGTCTATTGATAGGTATTCAGCAGCTGCTTGTCGTTCGCCGGTTCGTAGAACTTCGTGCCGTCCTGAAATGTAGAGAAGTAGATCCCGTCATTGTGGTACCCGTTCCAAACTGCGACGAGTTCGTCTACGCCATTTGTCGCGATTGCCGGAGTCGTCTTGGTGCCGGCGCGACCCAGCCGACCTTGCGGGCTCCAACCGCTGCCGTCGAAGGTCGCGTAGAATAGCCCATCATCGTGGTATCCGTTCCAGATGGCCCAAAGTTTCTCGTCGTAGACGGTCAGCGCCGGGCTGGTCTTCGTGGCGACGCCGGCAATCTTCTGCTGGCCGGACCAACGCCCGTTCTCGTAGTGAGCGTAATAAATCCCGTCATTGTGATAACCGTTCCAGGCCGCGTAGAGCTTGCCACCAAAGGTAGCCAACGCAGGCCCCGTCTGGGTCCCAACACCAGGGATCCGAGCCTGTCCGCTCCAGCTACTGCCGTCGAAGCTGGCGAAGAATACCCCATCGTTGTTATAGCCGTTCCACGCCGCATACAGGCGACCGCCGTACTGGGCGAGGGCCGGGCTGGTCTTCGTGCCAACGCCGGCGATCTTCTGCTGACCCGACCACTGTCCGTTCTCGTAGTGAGCGTAGAAGATGCCATCATCGTGGTAGCCGTTCCACGCCGCATAGAGCCGTGACTGAGGTTCGAAATAGGCAATTGCAGGCCGCGTCTTTGTGGACGCATTGGCGATTTTACCCTGCGGCGACCAAGACGTGTTGTTGTAACTGGAATAGTAGATTCCGTCATTGTGATAACCGTTCCAGATCGCATAAGTACGGTTATCCGCTTTGTTGAAGGCGGCACCAATTCCGTCCGTCGTCGAGACATCAACGATCCTTTCCTGGCCGAGCCAACGCGTGCTTTCCACGACACCGGCATTGAAGTAGTCCGCTCCGAACTCGACAAGCAAGAAGGTTCCATATTCCGATGCTCCGCTTCGGAAATACGGAATGGTTGTGGTGGGCACATTCCCGATATAACCGTGATCCTCGTGGATATGCCCGGCAAATACTGCGATCACATTTTGTCCATTGATCGCAGCGAGGAATTCCGGGTCGTTGGTGGGCATGTGCTCACCATAGTCGTGCATGTTGATCACGATCCGTTTTCCGGCAGCGGTTGCGGCCGCCAGATTGTCTGTCAGCCAACCAATGGACTTGCTGATGCCAATTTCGGGCCGCTCGTAGGTCGGATAATTGTGCAGCTGGACGAAGTGATGGTTGCCGATGTCAAAGGCATAAGCGAGACTTCCCTCGTCGAATGAAGTCAGGTACTGGGAACCAAAGTTCCGGACGGTGCCTTCATTCACCATCTTTTTGATGTATCTGACGGCATCCTTGGCGCACGCGTTGCGGTCGGGCCAGCCGCAATCACCAACGTTGTTTGCATAGTCATGGTTGCCGAGGCCTGGGAAGATCGTGGAACGAAGCACTTCCGGCGCGGCGCCCGAGTACCCCGGATCGAAGTACTTGCGGTACATATCAACCTGCCAGCCATGCCAGAAGGCGGTCAGATCGCCATTGACGATTACGCCGATTGGGCTCTGTACAGCGCTGCCGGCGCCTATGGTCAACTGAGGTACATCCGGCCATATCCCGCGGGTGTGGCCTGAGATCCACTTGACTGAGGCGATATTGTCCAACGCTAAAACCTGATCGGCGTTGGTCTCCTCGGCGCGCATCTTCACGCATTCTTCCGAGCTACAGTCGGGATCGCGCGCCGCGCGCCACCAGGGCAGCTGCGGGTCCGAGGCGATTAGAATTGTGAACGGCTCGTTGATTTGTTGAGCCCGCGCGATTTCGATAGGCAGGGTGGGGGAAAGCGCTAAGGCGAGAAACGCGATTCCAAACAATCTCAACATGCTCAAGACATTCATGAGACCAAATCCTCCCCAATAGATTGAACAGACTTTAGACAATACATCTCGGCGAGTCTATCAAAAAGAGTATTTAATTATATTTTTTCTATGAAAAATAGCATCGCCTGCTGATCGAAGGCATGTGGTTTCCGGGCAGCTCCTGGGCCGCATGCTCGATGCAGCTCTGGATCTTGATTTTCGGAACTCCGGAATTCCGGAGGCACCTTCCATGCCGGCAGGTCGAAGGCCGGATGCACTTGTCGAACTGCCTTACATCCGGCAATAAGACTATTTAATACGTCTAAACTATTGTTGGCCAACAATGATTCCCGGCGCCCGGGCTCGCTGCGCGTAGTCGACTGTCGGAATAGTTTACATGTTATGTAGGAAGCTCAGAGCGTTTCCTCCGCAAGCCTTTGATTTCCAACGCCGCCATCGCGTGGCACGATAATTGCGTGCAGTTTCGTTTCACCAAGGCGCGCCGCCCCGATGGTCGGGGCCACAAGACGCCGAAGCTTGGGGACGGGGACATGCAGAAGACCACAGCCACCATATTCGCCCTTTTCGTCGGGATCGCCGCGACCGGCCTGTTCGACGGACCCGCGCGGGCGGCCACGCTGCTCGTCGACGACACCGGCCAGCTGACCGGCGCCCGCAACGTCGATGTCAACGGCGCCTTGTTCGACGTGACCTTCGTAACCGGAACTTGCGCCGACGTTTTCACCGGGTGTGACGAGTCGTCGGATTTCGATTTGGATGAAGCGACCGCGCAGGCGGCTGCCCAGGCCTTGCTGGATCAGGTTTTCATCGACACCGGCTTGGGTCTGTTCGATACAGACCCGGCGCTCACGTCGGGTTGCAGCGCCCCCTTCGCCTGCGAAGCTCTAATTCCCTATGCAGTGGTGGTGTCTCAAGGGGCGTCCCTCCTGGCGTTCTTTGCGGAGAACGCGGATCCTTCCGACACCGACGGAACCGCCCAGCTAATCGCCGTCGAGCCGTTTGCCGATAGGCCCTTATTCGACGACCAGGTTTGGGCGATCTTCGCCTCCTCTTCCGAGGTCCCCGAACCTTCGACCCTGTTGCTGTTGGGCATCGGATTGGCGGGAATGACGGCGCTCGGGCGACGCCGCCGCCTGGGATAACCGAACCGAAACCGGGAGCCCTCCACTGAGAGCGACAATTCCAGAGCCATGTCTCCGGGATTCCCCTGCTCGACGGGCTGGCAAATTCGAGGACATGGCCGATTGACGGCTCCGCGTGATTTACGCACTATCCTCGTCCTTCCGGACATTGAATCGACAGTGTCCCTCCTCCGTCGAGAGGCGCTGCAGCGGTCGTTCGGGCCGTCACGCTCGACGCTGGTTTCATAGAGCAAGGGCGCCTCTGTTTATGGAGGTTGCCTGAAGATGTCCAAATCTTCCGATGGTGCGACGGTCGGCCGCGTGGTCGGGCTGTGGCGCTACCCGGTCAAGTCCATGGGGGCCGAGCCTCTGGACGAAGCCGAGGTTTCCTGGAACGGCCTGGCGGGGGACCGCCGTTGGGCGTTCATCAGAGACGGCGTGGTGGGGAACGGTTTCCCGTGGTTTACAATTCGCCAGCGCGCGGAGATGGGCCGGTACTTGCCGTCGTTTACCGATCCGGGCAAACCGGACACGTCGCGGACGGTCGTGCGGACGCCTTCGGGCAACCGTCTCGATGTCACGGATCCGGCGCTCGGCGCGGAACTCTGCCCGGGCGGGGCCGCGGTGATCAGGCAGGCCCGCGGCATCTTCGACACCTTTCCGCTCTCGCTCATCACGACACAGACGATTGCGCGGCTGGGCGAGATGGCGGGCGAGCGGCTCGACGTCCAGCGGTTTCGGCCGAATATCCTGGTGGAAGCCGCCGACGACACGCCGTTCCCCGAAGACGCCTGGGTCGGGCGGGTCCTTCGCTTCGGCGGCGTGGCCATGCGCATCGACCAGCGCGACAGGCGGTGCGTCGTCATCACGATCGATCCCGCGACGGGGGAGCGCAACCCGGCGGTTCTGCGCGCCGTTACCGACGACCGTCAGGGGTGCCTTGGCGTGTACGGAACGACGGTGGACCCGGGGCAGGTCGCCGTAAACGACCCGGTGCTGATTGAACAGCAGGCGTAGACACAAGCGGTCCGCACCCGTGCGTGAGTCACGGGTGCGGAACTTTCCGCTCGGGCTCAAGATCAAAAGTCGACGGAAAGCCGCTGTTCGGGATTCCGGGAAAATCCTCATGGAGACTGTCGGAAATCTTTACAGCCGTCTTGACCTTTCAGGCGACGATAAACGTGATCCCATTGAAAAACATAGATAGTCCGTAACTGGTACGGAAATTGCCTTAACCCTAACGCGGCCGCGGCGTGGCGATGCGCTGACAGGATCGACAGACCGAAATTCAGGGTCTTTCGGGCCGCGAGGGGTGAAAGAGGGACAAGGGGACATCATTGTTGCTTACAGGTAATTTCGTCACGGACGTGGAAGGCCGGCTGAAGCGGCTGGCTTGCGGCGCCGCGACGCGGCGGCGCAGGACGCATTGATCCCGCATCCGGCGTGAACAAGGAGGCGGCGGCTCTTCGAAGCCGCCGTTTCGTTATCCAGGGGTTTCCAAGGAAACCCGACGGCCCCGGTCAACCTTCTACCAGGTCGTAGCCGCCGCCGAGGAACTGCAGCAGGCAGACGCCGTGGCCGAAGGGGTCGCGCAATGTTGCGAGCCTGCCCCATTCGTAGTCTTTGACGTCGCCGGTTTGCGTGGCGCCCGCGCCGAGGGCGCCGGCCAATGCCGCCTCCAAGTCCTCGACCAGCACGTCGAGATGGATGGGCGTCCAGTGGCTCGAATAGTCGCGCGCGATCCCGGTTCCCGCCACGGCGGTGGAGCCCTGCTCCTGCTCGATCAGATAGAGCTTCGTGCCGCCGGCGGTGAGTTCGGCGACGGCGCCGCCGAACAGCATCCGCGAGAATTCGAAACCGAGACCGGCCTCGTAAAACGCGCGCGCGGCGCGCAGGTCGGGGACATCGATGTTGACGATAACGGACACCATGACGGTCGGTTTCCCGAACTGTTGGAATTCGGAACGGTAGCATGTTCCGGATGAGCATGCGCCGGTATGCGTATTGTTCAGCCCGCTCGCGCTTCCTATCTTCAAAATTGGGGAAAGACACCAGGAAATCGGCAATTTTTCAATTGAAACGCGGGGCATCGATGCGTGCGATGAGGCTTGGTCTGGCAAGAACGGCAGCGGGCGCGGCGGTCGCGTTCCTGCTTTGGGCGGTCTCCGGCGCGGCGCAGGCCGAGGCGGATCGGCTGATCGAGACCGTCAAGCAGGTCGAGGCGCGGCTGGAGGCCAGGGTCGGCATGTATGTCCGCGACGAGGAAACCGGACGGCGCTGGACCTACAATGCCGACGACCGCTTTCCGATGGCGAGCACGTTCAAGTCGCTGGCCTGCGCGGCATTGCTGGCGCGGGTGGACACCGGCGAAGAGCGGCTCGACCGGGTGGTGACGTTTGCCGAGAGCGATCTCGTCCCCTACTCGCCGGTCACCAAGGAGCGCGTCGGCGCTGAAGGCATGTCGCTCGGCGAGGTCTGCCACGCGACGATGACGATGAGCGACAACACGGCCGCGAACCTGGTGATGGGCGCCATCGGCGGCCCGGCCGGGCTGACGGCGTTCATCCGATCCACGGGCGACAAGGCGACGCGGCTGGACCGGTGGGAAACAGACCTCAACGAAGCGACACCTAACGACCCGCGCGACACGACCACGCCGAAGGCGATGGCGCGGACCCTGCGGCGGCTGGCGTTCGAGGAGGTCCTGTCGCTGGATTCGCGCGCGCAACTGAAGGACTGGCTGAAGGGCAACGAAGTGAGCGACGCGCTGTTCCGCGCCGGCGTGCCGGACGACTGGACGGTCGGCGACCGCAGCGGCGCCGGGGGCTACGGCACGCGCACGATCGCCGCGATTATGTGGCCGCCGGAGCGCCAGCCGGTGATCGCGACCGTCTACATCACGGAGACCGAGGCCTCGTTCGACGCGCGCAATGCCGCCATCGCCGACATCGGCGAGGCCATCGCGGCGGCGGTCGCCGGATCCGCGAAGCCTTAGTGTCTGCCCAAAAATGCGTCTCGCGACGCAATTTTGGGCGC
>JANQEE010000062.1 GCA_028278525.1 Minwuiaceae bacterium
TCTGGGCGACCCGGTCGGGTTCGCCATAGCCCAGTTCGCCGCCGAACACCATTGGACTCAGCCGACAGCCCCGCACGGTCAACCGGGTAGTTCTCAAAAACCGTCAGCGTGTCAAACAAATCCCCCAGGCCCAACCACCCGTACAGGGTACCCTCATGGGTGGTTGGGACGGGGGAGCGGGCTGGCCCGGCTGCACATAAGGAATCGACGGGGGAGCAGGCGACTAGGTCGCAACAAGGAATCCCTTACCCGTCGTGCAGTTTCGCCGACGTCAGCGCGCCAAGATCCGCGAAGCGGTACAGCACTGTCGGCAGCAACTCGCCGGCGAATCGGTGTTCCTTTACGGCGGCGCGTTCGGCGCCCAGCGCCTCGTAAAAGAAGCGCGACGGGTTGCCTTCCAGGACCTCGGCGAACATCGCGGTCCGGCCGTTCTTCACGAAGTCGGCCGCGACCTGGCGGCAAAGCTGCCGGCCCAATCCCAGGTTCTGGGCGTCGACGTCCAGATAGATTGCGTAGAGCTCGCCGTCGTCCGGGAACATCGTTTCGCGCGACGGTCCGAACGCCGCGAAACCGATCACGCCGGTCGGTTCGCTTTCCACGACCAGGATTTTTTCAACGCCGCCGGTGCGCAGGCTGCGCGACCAGTTGGTGGCGGACCGGGATATGCTCAGTTTCTCTGCAAGATACTCTGGCGGCAGCAGGGTGGGATAGGTTTCCCGCCAGGTCTCGACATGCACGCGTGCGATCGCCAGGGCGTCTGAGTCTCGCGCACGCCGGATTGTGATCGACGCCGTGTTTCCCACCGCATTTCCCCATGTTCGAATACGGTGGTTTTAGGATGCGGCTTTATGCCGCCGCAGCGCAAGAAACAATTGCCGAAGGCGACGACGATTTTTCGATTCGCGCGACAGTCGGCGTGGCGTTCGCGCTATCGCCGTCCGATGCCGGCGCGGGCGTCTTGTCTCCTCCATCCTGCTGATGGATGCGATCCGTCCGGCGGCATTCGGCGAAGGCTTCTTCGTACGTGCGGAGCGGGCGTTCGAGGTAGGGACTGCACATGGCTGACATTTGTCTCGGTTTGACTTTAGTGGACTATTGCTCGGCATGGTGTCGGCCGCTGTGACATCAATCACAACCTCGGGTGTGATGGCCGTCACATTTCGGTAACCTGGCAAAAGTCGGTGCCGGGCGGGGATTTATGGATTCTTAACCATCGCACCTAACACTAATAGATTAGGTTCCGGTGAGGCTTTTTGTCGCGCCGCACCGGATCCGGAACCGTTCATCGATCCTCTTCTCACTCCAAAATGAACGGCAGCCCCGCCCTTTGCGGCGGGGCTTTCCTCATTCGCCCGGTAGTGGCATTGGCGCAACAGTCCCCACCAAACTGATCGGACATGGGTGGAATGGGACCTTACTTGTGCTAGGTAGCGCTTAATCGATCTCGTTACCCCTGGGTTCAAAAAGCTGTCGACGAATTTGTGAAGTTCCAATAAGTCGTTGTTTCAACCTCTGTTAGCGGACATCCGCTGACGCAGGGTGGAGTGGAGTGAGATCGTCTGTGAGTCGTTATCGGATGCATGACACCCTTGTTAAGGCAGCCATCGTGGTGACACATGATTGTAACAGGGCGTCTCTACCGTCCGGGCACGGATCGACCAAAGTCGTGCCGTGCAGGGCGGAAAAGCAACCGATAGTGATTTGCAAATCTGTCGAGGTTGCGGCTGTTACTGATGCCGTTGCCTAACTGGTTGAGTTAAGCGGCCGACTTTAAGGGGGCTTATCTCAGTTTCGGATTGGTGTGCGCTACAGATCGGGAGCGGACATCGATATTTGCCGCCCAGGCGCGTGTCGTTTGGGCTTTGTTAAACGAGGGGAGAGGGACATTGCGTCACTTCAAAACCATGTTGTTAGCTACGGCGGGCGCGGTAATCGCGGCGCCGATGATCGGTGGAACCGCGCTCGCGCAGGACGCGATGGCGGAAGTCAACAAAATGAAGCGGGAAGTTGTCAGCAAAGGCGTCGGCAACGTTCAGCTTAAAATTTCGGGCCAGGTCAACCGCGCCCTGAACGTTGTCAACGACGGCGAGACCACAGAACTGTTCAACGTCGACAACGACAACTCGTCCAGCCGTGTCCGTTTCCAGGGCCGCGCCGGGGTGACCGACGATCTCCAGCTCGGCACCAATTTCGAGGTCCAGTTCGAATCCAACTCCACTGCCGATGTCAGCCAGGAGGATGAACAGGGTCAGGGTCCGAACAACTTCACCGAACGCAAGATCGAGTTGTTCGTGCGCAGCAAGACCTACGGCAAGGTCTCGCTCGGCCAGGGTGACACCGCCTCGAACGGCACGTCGGAGCAGGATCTGTCGAAGACCGGCGTGATCGCCTATTCCGGCGTCACCGACATGGCCGGCGGCATTGAGTTCGTCGACGACGACGGCAACCTGACCGGCATCTCCATCGGCGACGTCTTCAGCAATCTGGACGGTTTGAGCCGTGACGACCGGGTACGCTACGACACGCCGACCTTCGCCGGCTTCACCCTGGGCACCTCCTGGGGCGCCGACGACGCCTTCGACGTGGCGCTGCGCTACGCCAACGAGTTTGGCGGCATCCGCGTCGCGGCCGCGGTAGCCTACGCTGATCCGGAAGACAGCGGCGACTTGGACGAGCGGATCAATGGCTCGGCCTCGGTCCTGCACACGCCGACCGGCCTGAACCTCACCTTCGCCGCCGGCCAGGACGACCTGGACGTTGGCGACAACGACCCGGTCTTCTACTACGTGAAGCTCGGCTGGATCGCCAACTTCTTCAACATCGGCCCGACCGCCTTCGCGATCGACTACGGCTATTCCGAAGAGATCGCGTTGGAGGACGACGAGGCGCAGACCTACGGCCTCTTCGCCGTACAGCACCTGTCGGATTGGGGCGCGGAGTTGTACACCGGCGTTCGTAACTACGACCTGGACACGGATGTCACCGACACCGACGATGTCTTCGTTTGGATGACGGGCGCGCGCTTCAAATTCTAATGACACGGAACGGCGGCTAAGGTATTCATTGCTCATGCAAAAACGATTTGCCTTAGCCGCCATTCTTGTCGTTGGTGTGAGTCTTGCCGCCTGCGGCGGCAAGCCTTTCGAAGCGCCGGATATCAGCGATATTCCGGACGGGCCGGGTGTTTTTTCGGGCGCTGATGGCGAATTTGTCATCAGTCCGAAGCGCCGGGTACGCAGACGATAAGTTTCAACCTGTCAGACTGAAGGGTCGGCATTCGCCGGCCCTTTTTCTTTGCGCTCGCCGGCCGCCTTCGCGGACTATGACGGTGTCATGGCCCGCTTGACGATGCTTCTTCTTATCATGGCCGGCCTCGCCGCTTCGCCGGTGTTGGCAAGGCCGACCGTCGCACTCGAACTGGTGCTGGCCGTCGACAGTTCCGGCAGCGTCGACCATGTCGAGTTCAATCTTCAGACCAGGGGACTAGCCGCCGCGTTTCGCGATCCGGCGGTGATCGATGCCATTCTCGACGCCGGTCCGGTCGCGGTCGCGCTGGTGCACTGGTCGGGGCCGGATCAGCAGCGCCTCGCGCTCGACTGGACGCTGGTGTCCGACGCCGGCTCCGCGGCCCGCTTCGCGAAAGCCGTCGAAGCGGTGCCGCGCGCCTATTTCGGCGCCACCGCTCTCGGTGATGTCCTGACCCTGTCTGCCGGGCTGTTCGGCCGCAATCCGTTCCCCGGCGGGCGCCGGGTGATCGACCTGTCCGGCGATGGGCCGAACAATACCCTCCACGGGCCGGAGGCCGCGCGCGATTTCGCGGTGGCGTCGGGGATCACCATCAATGGTTTGGCCATCCTGAACGAATCGCCCGATCTGGACGTTTATTTTCGGGATCGTGTTATCGGTGGGCCCGGTTCGTTTCTGGTCGTGGCGCGCGATTATCGGGATTTCGCCCGCGCCATGCGTTTGAAGCTGATCCGGGAAATTCGCGGCCAGGCGGTGGCCGCGTTGGAAGCGTCGATGCCGCGAAGCGGGCCGTCAGCGCGCGGCGATAAAGACGCCCAAAGCGAACGACGCGGAAATCAGTCCGAAGATCGGCACCGTAGCAAGAAGTTCAACCATGACTAGCCTTCCAATCCAACGCTTAATCCAAGGTGGGCTTCAGTCCATTGACTTTGTTTGCCGGGCGGTGCCGTCTGGTTCGGACTTGCCGATTTCTGTGGCCCATCGGCCACATAGGTCTCGGCCCTTAAACTTGTCCGCTTGCTGTGCGCCAACCAGCGATGGCCTCATTTATAGGGCGCGGCAATAAACAAAACCTAAAAAATATGTGTTGTATTTGTCACAATGGCTGCCGATTTCGATTGAGCGGGACACCCGGTTTTCCCCTTCACGGCGCCGTCGCGCAATTGTGGTCGGCCGCAATGATCCGACTTTTGCGTGCGGTCCGATTATCTGGCATCATGCTGGCCAAGGGGCGCGCGTTTTATGGGGTCTCCGATGGGGCCTTGGGTCAAAAGTTTCGTTTTGTCGATGGCGGCGGCGGTGTCGTTCGGCGTTGCCGCGGCGGCGGAAGCCGGCAAGATGCGGGTTGGCGCCTGGTATGGCGAGCCCAGTTTCTCGTCCGCCGGCGAGTTTCGCCATTGCAGCATGATCGCGCGCTACGCCAACGGCGTGTCGCTGTACTTCGCGCTCGGCGAGGACGATGCTCTGATCATCGGCCTGCTCGAAGCGAAGCTCGGCATTCCCTCCGGTCAGCAGTCTTTGGTGGTTCTGGAAATCGACGGCGAATGGCGCCGGTCGGTCACCGCCGAGGGTAGCGGCACGCTCGACCGCATCGTGCTCGGCCCGGCGACGGAGATTGTCGAGGCGTTGCGCCGCGGCCGTGCGCTGCGCGTGGTCGGGTCGGCCGGTGCCGTCGATCTGACCTTGAAGGATACCGCCGACGCCTTTGCCATGCTGCGGGACTGCGTCGGCGAGAACAAGGCCCGCTAGCAGGCTGTTGGTTCTGGGCCAAGCCGGCCCGCTCCTGCCAAACTCACCATGTGCTAAGGCAGCAGATCTTCGATTTTCGTCAGCAGGGCCGGCAGGTCGACCGGCTTCGGCAGGTAGTCGTCGCAGCCGGCCGCCAGCGCCTTCTCGCGCTCGCCGGACATCGCGTGGGCGGATAGCGCGATGACCGGGATGTCGCGGGTATCCGCGGCGGCCTTCAGCTGGCGCGTCGCTTCCCAGCCGTCGAGGACCGGCAGGCTCAGGTCCATCAGGATCAGCGCCGGGGCCTCGGACCGGGCCATGGCGATACCCTGCTCCCCGTCCGTCGCGACCACGACCTCATAGCCGCGCCGGCCCAGACGGCGTGTCAGCATGTAGACGTTGTCTTCGTTGTCCTCGACGTAAAGGATTTTGGCCATTGCCGTCATCTTCCGGGGAGCACCGGTCGCCGCCGGTGCCCGCTCCGGGCGGATGCAAGCCTCCGCCGGCGCTTCCGCCCTGTAATGTCGATGCATTCGATACGATCCTAACGTGAGTGCGGGGTGCCGTCGATATCCCGGCAGATCGCATAATTCTCAAGCCTGCAGCCCTAAGGCGGCCGGGCCGCCGGCGTATGCGGTGCTAGGCCGGGTGAAAATACCGCTGGTTGGATAGCGCGTTGACGGCGACCACGATCTTGCGTTGCCGGTCGCGCAGGTCGAACAAGGATGCGTGGGGCGGCAGCGGCGTCTGATCGTGCAGGCGGTCGACCACCCAGACCACCGGCCGTCCATTGTTGACGACGGCGCCGGATGGCGCCTTTGTGAACCGGTCGCCCGGCTGAACCTTTTTGCTCGACAGCATCTGACCTTCCCCTCGATTAAGGCTTCGCCCGCAAATGATGGGCCAAGCATGGTTAATGATCTTTTAACGCGCCCGGCGCGCCCGCGCCTCGGCGTTTGCTGGCGTTTTCTTCCGAAAAAGCGGCATAGCGAGTATTTGAATAAAATAATAATCAGCAAATATATATAAAATGCACTTTAAATAACAATATCGAAAAATCTATTTTGTAATTTAACAATCACTTAATTGACACACTCATTTTTACTATTTGTTCATCTCCGTTACTAAAACTGTTCCCCAGGCGCGCGAATTCACCTGGCCGTTTTTTGTATTGGCGTTTGTCTGGTCGGTTCGCGGGGAACATGGGACAGAGCGCAGGCCTCGCTTGCGTTCTCGGGACAGACAGAGGGTGCAAAACGATGGCTACATTGAACGCCAATACATCGATTTCGATGGATGACGCGGAATTTCTGGATCTGTCGTGGTTCGACCTCGAGATTGACCTCACGCTATCCGACACGGACATAACCCTGGACAACGGCTACGGCGAGATAGAGCAGTTGTCCGGCAGCTTCGTCGTGGATCCCGCCAATCCGCTCAACCCGGACGGCACCGTCAATGTGACCGGCGGCACGGTTACCGGCTACCACGCCTCGATCGACTTCGAGACCCAATTCACCCTCGACGATCTCAACGTCGATGCGGTGCAGGCCGCGTCCTTTATCAACGAAAGCAACGGCCCGGCCGTCGCCGCGCTGTTTCTGGCCGGCGACGATACGGTGGTCGGCAGCGATCAGAGCGATACGCTGCTGGGCTTTGCCGGCAACGACGAGATTTTCGGCATGACCGGCAATGACGTTCTGGACGGCGGCGCCGGCGACGACGTGCTCGATGGCGGCGCGGGTGCCGACACGGTCAATGGCGGCGCGGGCAATGACACGGCGGTGTTCGTCGTCGGTCAGCTGGGTCAGGCCGATATCTACGACGGCGGCGTCGACACCGATACGCTGCGCATCGAGCTGACGTCGGCGCAGCACAGCGACCCCGCGATCCTGGCGGACCTGGAAGCGCTCGAGACCTTCATCGCGGAAAACAACGATTCGACCACCGCGGCCGGCGCGAGCCAGATGTTCGCCAACCTCGGTCTGCGGGTCAGTAACTTCGAGGCGCTCGAGATCTTCGTCGACGGTAAGCCGCTCGGCGAAAATTCGGCCCCGACCGACATTCAGATGACCGGCGGCACGGTCGAAGAGAACAGCGCGGCGGGCACGGTGGTCGCCGCGCTTTCGGCGGTCGACCCGGACGCGGACGAGACCTTCTCCTACCGCCTGGTCGAAAACGGCGGCGGGCGGTTCGCCCTGGTCGGCAGCCAGATCGTGGTGGCCGAGGGCGCGGTGCTCGACTTCGAGACCACGCCGACCATCGACGTCCTGGTCGAAGTGACCGACAGCGCCGACAACGTTTTCCAGAAAACGCTGACGATTTCGCTCGGCGATGTCGGGGAAATCGTCGGCACGTCGGGCAACGACCGGCTGAACGGCACCGACGGTAACGACGTCATCGACGCCGGCGACGGCAACGACCGCATCAGCGGTCGCGACGGCGACGACACCATCCTCGGCGGCGCCGGCAACGACCGGATCAGCGGCAACGACGGCGACGATACCATCGACGCCGGCACCGGCAACGACCGCGTCTATGCCGGCGACGGCGACGACACGGTGATCGCCGGCGATGGCAACGACCGTGTCTACGGCTGGGACGGCGACGACACCATCGACGGCGGCGACGGCAACGACTACCTGAGCGGCGGCGACGGTAACGACACCCTGCTCGGCGGCGACGGCAACGACCGTCTGAGCGGCGGCGACGGGGACGACATCCTCGACGGCGGTACCGGCAACGACCGGATGAGCGGCGGCTGGGGCGACGACATCGTCGACGGCGGTGACGGCAACGACTATCTGTCCGGCAGTTGGGGTAACGACACCCTGAACGGCGGCGAGGGTAACGACTACCTGCACGGCGGCTCCGGCGACGACGAGCTCAACGGCGGCGCGGGCAATGACGTGATGCGCGGCGGTTGGGGCGACGACGTCGTGAACGGCGGCGACGGCGACGATTACATGACCGGCTACTTCGGCGACGACGTCATGAACGGCGGCGACGGCGACGACCGCATAATCGCCGGTTCGGGCGAGGATACCGTCGATGCCGGCGACGGCAACGACTATGTCAGCGGCGGTTGGGGCGACGACATCGTGAACGGCGGCGCGGGCAACGATCACCTGCGCGGCTCTTCCGGCGACGACGTTGTGAACGGTGGCGACGGTAACGACTACATCGACGGCGGTTCCGGCGACGACATCGTGAACGGCGGCGCGGGCGACGACTATCTGCGCGGCGGCTACCGCGGCGACGATACCTTCGTGTTCGAAAAGGGCTTCGGCAACGACTACGTGGCCGATTTCCGCGGCGGCGACGTGCTGGACTTCAGCGATTTCGAGATCACCTTCGACGATCTGACGCTGACCCAGGACGGCCGCGACACGGTGATCACCGTCGACGGCTTCGAAGACGACAGCGTCCGTCTCCGGCGCGTCGATGCCGACGACCTGGATCCGTTCAGCGACTTCATTCTGATCGCCTGACCGGTTTCGGCCTCAGTTCGAAAGTCCGGGCCGGCCTCGCCTCGCGGGGCCGGCCCAAGGCTTTTCGGCGGCGTTCTATAGAACCGCGATCAACGCCCTGACGACCTGTTCCAGGGTGTCTTCCGGCCGGACGTCGGCGTAACGGCTGCTGAAGGCCTTGACGTTGTCGCTGAACCGCTTGTCCGTCGTCAGCAGGTCGATCGCGCGGCCGTAGTCGAACCCGGCTTCCGCGCCGCCCGGTGACCCGGCATCCGGCGATCCGGCGCGCGGCGGCACCAGCCCAAGGCCGGCCTGCGCAACCCGGTACGACAGCATGGCCTGTTCGATAACGCCCGGCAGGCTCAGGATCGGCCGCCCGGCGGCCAGCGCGGCGCTGATCAGCCCGTGGCCGCCGTGGGTTACGACGATATCGCATTCCGCCAACGCGGCCGCCGCATCGATTCTGTCGCCATACAGCCGGACCGGCCCGCCGGCTTTCGAAAGCCGGGCGGTCAGCGCCGGCGCGGCATTGCGGACATGAACGACGACGGACCTGTTCAGGCCCGCCAATCGGTCCAGCAACGCGGCCGTAGCCGGGTGTTCGCCGCTCAGGTAAGCGAAGACCCGCCCGTCGCCGCCCGCCGGCCATTCCGGGGCGATGCCCGGCGTCGGCTGCATCACCGGGCCCGGATGGCCGCGGTCCGGCCGGTCGGCGTAATGATCCAGCTCCGGCCAGGTGCAGGGCAGGGCGGCCGCGATGTCGAACAGGTCCGCGACGGCTTGCAACGGCGCCGCATCCTGGCCGGTCAACGCTTCGTTGGCCGCGGCCAGGAACCGCGCTTCCGTCTGCGCCAGGGCCGCTTCGTCGGCCTGCCGCCAGGGCAGGACCGTCGGCATCGGTGTCAGTGGCGGCGGCACGGCGAAGCCGGTGCCCAGCGCGGCCGCCCTCCGGTTGCCGGCGCGCGCGGCCAGCAGGGCCGTCGGCGCATGATCGGCGATGATCAGATCCGGCGACAGCGCGTCGAACAGGCTGCGCCAGGCGACGATCAGCGCGGTTATCGCGCCGCCGTCGCTCAGTCCGGACCGCATCAGGATATCGGCGTAGTTCAGCGCCGGCCCGGGCATGGCCGTGCCGCTCAGCCGGATCGGCGCCTGGTGGATGGCGAACCCGTGCCCGGCCAGCATGGCATGGGCCGTCAGCACGTCCCGCGCCGCCACCGAGACCTCGTGGCCCAGCGCGGCCAGCGCGCGCGCCACCGGCGCCAGGCGGGCCAGATGGCCATAGCCCGCTCCCAGTTCCCAGCACATCAGGATACGGGCCAAGCGAGAACCTCCCCCATCGCGGTATCCGGAACACTAGGGCCGGCGCCGTTAAGGGCGGCTTAAATCACCGTAAAGATTGAACAATTGCCGAGATATCATAATCATTTGGTTCGTTCTTCCCGTCGGCGATTTAGTCGTCCTTTAAGACTATTTTGATTGAGTGGAATGGCACGGAATTCTCAACCCGCAGCGTCCACAAGGCCGACCGTCCATGCGTTTCACAGCCGCCGTTTGCGCCGCATTCATGGGATTGTCGATCCCCGGTATTTCCGTCTCCGCGGAAGCCGTGGGCTGCGTGCGCCTGCTTGAATACGATAAATCGGGCCGCGTGATCGGCAGCAAGGGATCGGTCTGCACGGAAGGCGCCGCCGGCGCGTCGCAGCCGTCCGCCAGGCCCGATGGCCGCCGGGATCCGGCCTCGTCCGCCGCCGGATCCGCGCGCACGGCCGCCCGGGACGATGCGATGCCCGGCGAATTGCTGGTGCTCGATCCGCCGCGCGGCTTTGCCCGCGCCGTTCGCGGCCTGGGCTTCGCGGTGTTGGAGCGTGCGGCGCTCGGCAATCTGGACATGTCGGTCGCCCGGGTGAAGGTGCCCGCGCGGCTTGGAACCGACGCGGCCGGCCGCCGGCTCCTGGCCCGCTACCCGGGCCTCACCGTCGACGCCAATCCGCTGTTCGAGGCGGCGGAACGCTCCGTCTCCGACAGTTTCGCCCGGGCGGCGATCGGTTGGCGGGCGGTGCCGCCGAACTGCGGTCGCGGCATTCGGCTCGGCATGATCGATGCGGCGATCGATCTCAACCACCCGGCGCTGGCGGGGCAGGACATCGTCTACCGCTCGTTTCATGGGCCGGACCGCCGCCCGGCCAAGCCCGATCACGGCACGGCCATTGCCGCCATGATGGCCGGCCGGCCGGACGACAACGGCTGGGGCGGCCTGTTGCCGGGGATGGCGCTCAGGGCCGCGAACATGTTCGAAGTGGATTCGTCCGGCCGCGTGGTCGGCAGCGCGATCGGCCTGGTCAAGGCTGTCGACTGGATGGTGTCGGAACGGGTGCACGCTCTGAACCTCTCCATCGCCGGTTCCGACAACCGCGTCACCCGTAAGGTCTTCGAACGCGCCCGCAAGAAGGGCCTGATCATGGTCGCGGCGGCGGGCAACTGGGGCCGCGCCGACCGGCCCGCTTTCCCGGCCGCCTATCCGCATGTCGTCGCGGTCACGGCCGTGGGCGAACACCGCAACGTCTACCGCCACGCCAACCGCGGCGGCTATATCGACTTCGCGGCCCCGGGCGTCGCGCTCTGGACCGCGGTGCCGGGCGGCGGCCGTTTCCAAAGCGGCACGTCCTTCGCGGCGCCCTATGTCAGCGTCCTGCTGGCGGCGGAAGTCGCCCGTGGCGTGCCGGCGGACGCGCGTTTGCTGCGCGACCGTCTCCGTTCCAACACCGTCGACCTCGGCGCGCCCGGCCACGACGACGTCTACGGCTGGGGCCTGATCGACCGCCAGCCCGACTGCGCCGGCTGATCCCACCGATCCCACCGATCCCGTTCTAGGACCGGCGTTCAAGCTGCTCCAGGCTCGTGCGGACCCGTGACAAACACCACATAGATCGCTGGCGGCCCATGAAATCATGGCTTCGTGGCGTACGGCATGATCATCGTGGAGCGACGCGCCATGGAGAAATCCCGCAAAGCGCCCGGATCTTTCGAAGAGACCTATCCCCGCTACCCCTTTGCCGATCTGGTCAGGCTCGGACTCGGCATCGCCTGTTGGATCGTCGTCTTGCGCGGAAAGCGCGCACCGGACTGCAAAACCGATGCTGTCCGGCCAAGCGGGAAGCCGCCCGCCTCATTCCCTCTCCCCCCGCGCGCGGGGGGAGAGGGTCAGGGTGAGGGGGGTGTCGAAGCCGGTCGCCGTCCTTGTCGAAGCATGCCCACCCAGTGGAACTGCGCCGAATGGGAGCCCCGATCCCTTACGTCTTCAGCGGCACGGCCCGTCTTCGGGCGAATCCAAGCAGACCCAGACCGATGCCCAACAAAGCGAGGCCGGTCGGTTCCGGAACGTCGTCGGTTTGATCGACCATACCGAAGGCCACGTTGTCGACGGCGACAAGCGCGTTGAAGCCGCTGGAAACGCGAATGCTCGTAATCAGGTCGGTATCGGAAATGACGCCGAAAAAGCTATCGATCGTGTTCCCGGCGAAGACAGCCGCGTCCAACAACCCGCCTGCGCCGAAAACCGAAATCACGATGTTCGACGGATTGACCAAACTGGCCACGTCGAAGCCAACCGCATTGACCGCATCGGTGAACACGATATCCAGCGCATCGCCAAGGAAGTACGGCGTCAGTTTCTTGCTTGCCGCACCCAGATAACCGTCGCCGACCGCGATCAGGCCATTGAGGTGGCCACCGGGATTATCGACAAACTGAATGCCGCCCTGGATATCGCCGGCCGAGAAAACCGCATTGTTTGTCATGCTGTCCAAGGGAGCTGGAAATCCCCAGGAAGAATTGGCTGGGACATTGGCCGACTCGAAGTCCTCGAGCGCGAGACCCGGAGCGGCCGCGTCAAACGCACCACGGTCGCCGAATGTTACGGTTGCGGCGTTGGAAATCCCCACCGTGCCGAACGTTACGAACGCCGCGCCGGCAAGGGCTATCGCGAGCCTCTTCAACAGCGTCGGGCGAAGCGTCGAATCTGGTTTTACGGTTTCTCGCCGATTGCATCCGGCATCGATTTCCGGACCTGCGGCACCCGGGCCGAACAAGGCGGCCAGCAAACTCGTGCCTTCGATCTTCATTACATACTCCTGTGCTACGCTACGATAAACATATGTATCGCAAATTCCGTGCCAAATTGGCAACTATTTGCGGTACATATGTAAATTGAAATGGTCGGTGTCGGCGGTAATCATGTTTGTAAACTTTTCCGACACAATGCCGCGCGCAATACGACCGTCGACGCTGCCGAAATGGGAAAACCCCATTGAAGCAACCTGTTCCGGTGGGATCTCGACGCGGTCTAGGGTGTAAGATCTCCCAACGTGCCGTCCCACCGCGTCATTCCGGCGAAGGCCGGAATCCAGGACGGACGGTTGTTATGGATTCCGGCCTCCGCCGGAATGACTGTGTAGAGGGCGCCGCATCCCGACTAGGCCCTTAGGCGCCTCGCGAACCGTTACCGCAACAACGCTTCCGACTGCTCCAGCCAGTAGGGCATGCCCAGGTCGCGATACATCGTGGCGGCTTTGGCGATCTGCTCGTCGGCCTCCGGTTGTCTCCGGCACTGCCGGTAGACCTGCCCAAGGCCGAAATGGCAATGCGCGACCAGTGGGTGCATGCCCAGCGGCTCCGCCAGCGCCCGCGCCGCCTGGTAATGGCCCTCGGCGACGGTCGGCTCCGGCACGTCGGAATGCAGGGCGATTTCGCCCAGCAGCCGCAGGGCGTGCGCTTCGTGGCCCTGTTCTTCCCGTTTGCGGGCCAGCGCCAGGGCGCGTTCCGTCGCGGTTTTCGCCTCTTCCATGCGGCCGGCCAGGAACAGCGCCTCGCCCAATTGCACGCCGACCAGCGACCGAAACAGACCTAATCCCATGGATTGGTAGTCGGCCACGGCCTGTCGCAGCAACGGCAGGCCCTCCGCGGTCCGGCCGGACAGCGCGTAGGCGTGGCCAAGGAAGCCCGTAATGAATGGCGAGAGGTAGGTGAGGTTCCATTCGCGGATGATCGAATGCGCCTTCTCCAGCGCGTCCACCGCTTGATCGAACTCCCCCTTCACGTCGTAGAAGTACCCCAGGTCGTAGTAGATATGGGCGATGTTGAACGGATGCCCGACATCCTCGGCGATTTCCAGGGCGGTCTCGCCATGGCGCATCGCTTCGTCGAATTCGCCGCGTTCGGCCAGGGCCCAGACCAGCCAGGATCGGGATATCACGGCGGGCACGAACGGCAGGCCGCAGCGCTGGCGGCTCAGGTCGCCGGTCAGGGAATCGGCGACTTTCTGGAAATAGGCCTCGGCCTGTCGGCAGTCGCCCGATGTGACGGTGGCGCAGCCAAGGTAGAAGTATGCGCCGATCTCCAGCGACAGATCCTGTGACGCTTCGTTGATCGCCAGCGCGGTTTCGGCCGCCGCCCGTGCATCCGCGGCCCGGCCGAGCTGCCAAAGGCTGGCGCTTCGGAAAACCGACACCCAGCCGATGCGGATCTGGTCGTCGATCTTCTTCGCCACCTGTTCCGCGTCGTGCAGGTGGGGCAGGATCTCCTCGAAGGCGCCGATCGACCAAAGCGCGTTCCGTAGTTCGAACCGGAGGTCGATCCCCCGCTCCAGGGACTCGCGGGTTTCCGGCAGCCGGGCGCCGGCCGCCAGCGCCTGCTCGAACAACGCCGCCGCCTCGCGCACGGCGGCGCGGTCCATGGCCTTCAGGCCGGCCTGCTGCAGATACGTGAACGCCTTGTCCCATACTTCGCCCTGATAGGCGTGATGGGCCAGCAGGTCGGTCCGCTCGGCCGATGGGTCGCCCGCCCGCGCTTCCAGAACGTCCGCGATCGTGGCATGCAGCCGGCGCCGCCGGCTGATCAGAATGGTGTCGTAGGCGGCGTCCTGAACCAGCGAATGCTTGAAGGTATAGGTCGCGTCCGGCGGAACGCCGCGGCGGAACACCAGCCCCGACTGGACCAGACGTTCCAGCGAAGCATGGATTTCCGGTTCGGTCTTGTTGGTGACGGCGGCCAGCAGGTCAAAGGAAAATTCCCGGCCGACGACCGCGCCGATCTGGGCAATCTCCTTGGCTTCGTCCAGCCTGTCCAGCCGCGCCACCAGCGAGGATTGAAGCGTTGCCGGTATCACCGCGTCGGCGGCCGGCTCGTCCTTCGACACATAGCTTTCCAGAACCGACTTGGTCAGTTCCTCAACGTACAAAGGCACGCCGTCGGCGCGGACGACGATCCGGTCGATGATCGCGTCCATCAGCTCCTGGCCGCCGACCGAGTGCGCGATCTCCGCCGCCTGCTTGCGGCCGAGCCTGTTCAGCGCGATCAGCGACAGGTGCGGGTGGCCGGACCAGGGCGGCGTATATTCCGGACGGTAGTTGATCACCATGAATACGGCCTGGTCGGTGATCCGCGGCATGATCTCCGCTACGTAGTCGCTCATCGACGGGTCGATCCAGTGCGCGTCTTCCACGACCAGCAGCACGGGGCGGTGTTTGCTAAGGGCGATCACCTGATCGGTCATGGCCTCGATGGTTCGGTGACGCAACTGTTGCGGCGTCAGATCCAGCGGGCCGAAACGGTCCTCGCCGGGGACGGACAGCAGGGCGGCGAACAGCGGCATGATCGCGTCGATGTCAGCATCGGTTCGCCCCAGCAACGCTTCCAGCTTGTCCAGCTTGGCGTCGCTGCTGTCTTGATTGGAGATGCCCGCGGCGCGCTGCAGTCTCTGGATGACGGGATAGAACGCGCTGTTGCTGTGGTGCGGCGAGCATTGGTAATACAGGTTGAAGCGCCGGTCATTGCCGATCTTCTTCCTGAAGTCCTGCAGCATCCGCGACTTGCCGATCCCGGCTTCGCCGGACAGCAGCACGATCTGGCCCTCGCCTGCCTTCGCCAGGTCCCAGCGCTCCCGCAACAGGCCAAGCTCGTGCTCGCGGCCGACCAACCGGGTCAGTGCCGCCCCGTGCGCCGCCTCGAACCGGCTCTCGACCGCGCTGGCGCCGATCACGCGCCAAACGCGGATGTCCTCGGAAAATCCTTTCAGGCGATGCGGGCCCAGGTCGTCCAGCTCGAACGTCGTGCCGAGCAGGTGCCAGGTAAGCGAATCGATCACCACCTGGCCCGGCGCGGCGACCCCCTGCAGGCGGGCCGCCAGGTTCGGCGTTTCCCCGACCACCGCCTCCATGTCCCAGGCGACTTCGCCGACCAGGTCGCCGACCACCACATGGCCCGTGGCGATGCCGGCTCTGGCGTGTAAGCTTTCGTCCTGGCCAAGGCTCAGCGTTTCGACCGCCGCCACCGCGTCCAGCGCGGCCCGAACCGCCCGTTCCGCTTCGTCCTCGTAGGCGCGGGGCCAGCCGAAATAGGCAAGCACGCCGTCGCCCATGAATCGGGCGACGTAGCCTCCGTACCGCCGGACGGCATTGGTCACCACGTCCTGGTAGCGCCGCAGCACGTCGCGCAGGTCTTCCGGGTCCAGCCGGCGCGACAGCTCCGTCGAACCGACCAGGTCGCAGAACATCACCGTCAGCTGCCGGCGTTCGGCTTCGCTTTCCAGCCGCCGTTCCGTGCCGCCGGCTTCCGGCTGTCGGTCTGCCTCATGTCCTCTCAGGGTGGCGATCGCCGCCAACATGATACGGCGATGGCCGAGGGAGAGCCCCAGTTCCTTCAGGTCGTCGTCGTTCAGATGCACCAAGGCGCGAAGGTCGATATCGTTGGCGTCGAACAGCTCGGCGTAGCGGCCGAGCCCGATTTCCTCCAGCCATCGATCGATGCCGTTGCTCGCCATCGTCCCCTATTCCAAAAGCGCGGATTATTGTAGCAGATATGAACGCCGTAAGCGCATGAAATGATTTAGGAAATGTCGGCAAGCATCTCGCGAAAGAGTGCGAGCCTATTCGCTCCGCCGAACGGTTCGGCCCAAGCCGGCGCGCTTGGTTTGGCTGTTCTGAATGACGGTTTTATGGAGGGCCGGATGCGCCGCCGTCGCGGATACCGGCGTCAGTCGAAGCGGACCTTCTGGCCGGTCACCGCGCCGTTCCGGTCGAAGTCGAAATGCAGGATGGCGACGGCGTTGAACGCGCAGCCGCCTTGCGCGAAGCTGCGCACCACATAGGTCGCATAACGCTTATCGGAAGAAACGTAATCGGGTTTGCCGAGTGCGTCGTAAAGCTGCGGCGTGCCGGCGCCGACGAACATGTCTTCGTCCAGGATGTCCCCGACATAGCGGAATCGGTCGTCCGCGGGCGATGCTTTCCAGGCCGCGCTGTCGAACGCGTGTCGCTCCCAGCCGTCCACGTCGCACAGGCCGGAAAACCGCTGGATCGTGATGGTGGCCGCAACCGCGCCCACGGCGACGATAACGATCGCCGCCGCGAGCGCGATGCGGAAATAGGGTTTCTGGCTGCCCGCCGTCACGGGCGGCGGATTATTCCGCCGCCGCCGTCCAGCCGCTCACCGATTTGACTTCCAGGAAGTCCTCCAGGCCCCAGATGCCGCCCTCGCGGCCGTTGCCGGACTGCTTGTAGCCGCCGAACGGCGCCCCGGCGCCGCGCGACTGGCCGTTCATCTCGACCATGCCGGCGCGCAACCGCCGGGCGACCCGGTTGGCTTTCTCGCTGTCCTGGGTCTGCACGTAGTCGGTCAGGCCGTAGACCGTTTCGTTGGCGATCTTGATCGCCTCTTCCTCGTCGTCGAACGGGATGATCGACAGTACCGGGCCGAAGATCTCCTCGCGGGCGATGGTCATGTCGTTGTTGACGTCGGCGAACACGGTCGGCCGTACGAAATAGCCGCGGTTGGCGCCTTCCGGCCGGCCCAGGCCGCCCGCCACCAGCCGCGCGCCCTCCTTGATGCCGGCGTCGATCAGCGTCTGCACCTTATCGAACTGGGTCTGGGAGACCACCGGGCCGATATGCCGGCCTTCCTTGGCCGGGTCGTCGACCGCCGTGATGTTGGCGGCTTCCGCGGCGGCTTCCACCGCCTTGTCGTAGGCCGACCGTTCCACCAGCATGCGCGTCGGCGCGTTGCAGGACTGGCCGGTATTGTTGAAGCAGTGCATCGCACCCCGCTTCACCGCCTTCTCGTCCGCGTCGGCGAAGACGATGTTGGCGCCCTTGCCGCCCAGTTCCAGATGCACCCGCTTGATCGTGTCGGCGGCGTTCTTGGAGATCGCCTTGCCGGCCCGGGTCGACCCGGTGAAAGAGATCATGTCGATATCCGGGTGGCCGGAAAGCTGGGTGCCGACGCCCGCGCCGTCGCCGTTCACCAGGTTGAACACGCCCGCCGGGAAGCCGGCCTCGTGCACCATCTCGGCGAACAAAAGCGCCGACATCGGCGCGATTTCCGACGGCTTCAGCACCATGGTGCAGCCCGAGGCGAGCGCCGGGATCACTTTCAGCGTCACCTGGTTCATCGGCCAGTTCCACGGCGTGATCAGGCCGCAGACGCCGATCGCCTCGTACAGGATGCGGTCGTTCGGCGCATGCTCGCCGAGCGGCCGGTCGAACTCGAATCCTTTAAGCGTGCGGATGAAGTTCTTGATGTGGGCGAATCCGGCGCCGGCCTGCGCGGTTTTGGCCAGCGACAGCGGCGCGCCCATTTCCCGCGAGATGGTCTCGCCCATCTCCTCCATCCGGGCGCCGTAGATCTCCAGCAGCTTCTCCAGCAGCGCCACCCGCTCTTCCCTAGAGGTCTGGCTCCAGCTTTCGAAGGCGGCGTTGGCCGCGGCGACCGCGGCGTCGGTGTCCGCCTGTCCGCCCAGCGAGATAACCGCATAGGCCTCTTCCGTCGACGGGTCGATTACTTCCAGGTCGGTGCCGTCCTTGGGCTCCACCCACTGTCCGTTGATGTAGAATTTGCGTGCGTCCTGCATGGCGATTTTCTCTTGTTCGAGGGGGTTGGAAATATCTTGCCCGGAATGTAGAGCGGCCGGAGGCGTTCGTCAAAAGCCCAGAGAGGGCCGGCCCCTAGCCCGCCGGCATCTCCATCCGCTTGGTAAGCCTGATCTGTAAGTCGAACTGCGGCTTGTCGGTGCGGCGGATCGTGCCGTTGATCTCGCCGTCCCGCCAGGCGCCGGCGATCTCGGTCTGGAATTCTTCCTTGGCCTCGCCGAAGTTGGTGCGCGGCGGTCCGTAATAGTGGATCTGCAGGCTGGCGGTCACTTCCGTGCCCTTGAGGCTGTAGCGGCCCATCGAATACTGCCGGTTGTCGCCGCCGACGATGCGCCCGTTCTCGAAGATGAACACGCCCCGGTTTTCCCAGCCGAACGGGCCGTAGACCTCGCCTGTCCAAATGCCTTCTATCGACATGCCGCTCAATCCTCCGGCGCCCGCCCATTTGACCATAACGCTGGGAACGAAAAAAGGGAGTGGTTATGATCTAGACGCCGTCTTTTTTGGGATCGGGCGAACGGGGCCGTTGGGGCGGCCCGCCGACACCTTAAAGGCGGTGGGAGGAACATATGGGCAAAAGCACGCCGGCCGACGCCGAACCGGCGCCCGGGTCCGACGCCGAACAACCGCCCGAGCCGATCAAGACCAAGGTCTACGAGGCGGCGCTGGCCGAGCTCCAGGTCGAGCTGGTCAAGCTCCAGGAGTGGATCAAGGTCCAGGGCCTGAAGGTCGTCGTCATCTTCGAGGGGCGCGACGCCGCCGGCAAGGGCGGCGCCATCAAGCGCATTACCGAGAGCCTGAACCCGCGCCATTGCCGCGTCGTCGCGCTGGCCGCCCCGACCGAGCGCGAGAAGACCCAATGGTACTTCCAGCGCTATGTGCCGCACCTGCCGGCCGCCGGCGAAATGGTCCTGTTCGACCGCTCCTGGTACAACCGCGCCGGTGTGGAGCGCGTCATGGGCTTCTGCACCGACGACGAATACGAGGAATTCATGCGCTCCTGCCCCGAGTTCGAGCGCATGCTGGTCCGCTCCGGCATTATCCTGATCAAATACTGGTTCTCGGTCAGCGACGACGAGCAGGAGCGCCGCTTCCGCCGCCGCATCACCGACCCGACCAAGCGCTGGAAGCTCTCGCCCATGGACCTGGAATCGCGCAAGCGCTGGGTCGAATATTCCAAGGCCAAGGACGAGATGTTCGCCCACACCGACATCAAGCAGGCGCCGTGGTACGTGGTCAACGCCGACAGCAAAAAACGCGCCCGCCTCAACTGCATCAAGCACCTGCTGACCATGATCCCCTACAAAGACCTTACCCCCGCCCCCATCGACCTGCCGCCCCGGCAGGACGCCCAAGGCTACGTCCGCCCGCCCCTGGACGACCAGACCTTCGTGCCCGAGGATTACTGACGAGGCAGACCCCACCCACACGGTCATTCCGGCGTAGGCCGGAATCCATAACAACGGTCCGGTCTGGATTCCGGCCTACGCCGGAATGACTTTGTCGGCTAGGCTGGTTACGGCCCGATGTCTTCGTAGAGGTCGCGCCAGTCGGGGTTTTGGCTTTCGATCAGGCGGATTTTCCAGGCGCGTTTCCATTCCTTGATGTGCTTCTCTCGGGTGAAGCCAGGGGCGGCGTCGGTTTTGTGTTCCCAGATCCGGCGGGCGAGGTTCGACGTAACGCCGACATAGAGGGTGCCGTTGCGTTTGCTGGCGAGGATGTAGACGTGGCCGGGTTTGGGCATGGCGGTAGGGTCGTCGGATTGGGCGGCGGGTACAAGCGCCTTGTCGTCATTTCGGCGAAGGGCGCCACCCCACCACCCCCACAGAGTCATTCCGGCGAAGGCCGGAATCCATAACAGCGGTCCATCCTGGATTCCGGCCTTCGCTGGAATGACGCCATGGGCACATCGCGCACCCCCATTAACACCGCCGCCCTGCGGTGCTATACGGCCCCGTCCGTCCAACCGTGCCAAAGGAAAGCCGCCGTGACCGAGCCGCGCCTCCCCCTCTCCCCTGCCGGCATCGCCGCCGGCGTCCTGGCGATGACGGCAATCGTCGCGCTCTCCAACTACGCGGTGCAGTTCCCGATCAACGACTGGCTGACCTGGGGCGCGCTGACCTATCCCGTAGCCTTCCTGGTCACCGACCTGACCAACCGCACGCTCGGGCCCAAGGCGGCGCGCATCGTCATCGCGGCGGGCTTCGTGCTCGCGGTGATCTTGTCGGTCTGGCTCGCCACGCCCCGTATCGCCATGGCCTCCGGCGTCGCCTTCCTCGTCGCCCAGCTCCTCGACGTCGCGGTCTTCAACCGTCTGCGCGCCGGCGTCTGGTGGCGCGCCCCGCTCGCCTCGTCGACCATCGGCTCCGTCGTCGACACCGCGCTCTTCTTCTCCATCGCCTTCGCCGCCACCGGCCTGCCCTGGATCACCTGGGCCCTCGGCGATTTCGGCGTGAAAATGCTAATGGCCGCCCTCCTGCTCCTCCCCTTCCGCCTCCTGATGCCGGCCCTCCGCCCGCACCTGGCCGGCGGCAGCTAGCACACCGCGCCGTCCACCCAACACCGTCATTCCGGCCTTCGCCGGAATGACAAAAAGAGGACCAGCCGCGCGCCCCGCGCGCCAATAAAATCCCCTCAAAAATCCTTCACCAGCCGCGTCGTCTCCGGGTCCAGCATCCCCGCGATCGTCGCCTCGGTCTCCAGGTCCAGCGCCCGGTTGATGTCGGTCACCGCCCCCTGGTTCAGCACCCGCTTCATCGCGCGCACCGACAGCGGCGGCAACCGCCCAAGCCGCACCGCGACCGACCGCGCCTCCTCCATCAGCCGGTCGTCGCCGACCACCCGCCACGCCACCCCCAGTTCCTTGAGCGCCGCGGCGTCGTACGTCTCCCCCAGCAACAGCATCTCCCGCGCCTTGTTCAAGCCCACCAGCGCGGGCAGCAGCGACGTCACCGCGCCGGTGACGAACAGGTTCAGCGACACCTCCGGAAAGAAGCCCTTCGCGCTTTCCGCCCAGATCGGAAAGTCGCAATTGATCGCCCATTCGAACCCGCCGCCGACCGCCCAGCCGTTGATCGCGCCGACGACCGGCTTGCCCCCGAACACGATCGCCCGCGTCGCCCGCTGGATCGCGGTCACCGCCTCCCGCGCCTCCGCCTCGTTTTCGGGATGCCGATGCTCGTGCCGGTCGTCCCCCGCGCAAAACGCCCGCCCCGTCCCGGTAAACACGATCGCCCTGGTGGCCGGGTCCCCATTGGCGTCGTCGAAGGCCACCGCCACCTCGTCGATCAATCGCCGGTTCATGGCGTTCAGGCTATCCGGCCGGTTCAACGCGATGGTCCGCACCCCGTTCTCGTCGACATCGCTCGCAACGGTCTCATACTGAAATTCGCTCACGCCCCTGTCCTCCCGGGTTGCTTTTCCCCCGGCCCGCGACGGCTGGCGCCACCATCGTCGCGCCGCCGCCGTCCGGGTCCAGCGCCTAGCGTGGGGGAGGCGCAATTACGGGACGCGACATCGAACGCAATCCCGATGCCCATCGGCCGGCCAGCGTCTTTCGCAGGCGCCGCGGAACGGGCCCGCTTCACTCGAATTGTCGCGGTGGCGAGGTCATACGAAACCGAGCCGACTGAAGGATCAATCGGCTCGGTCTATGTTTGACGGAGGGCGTGTGACTAGGCGGCGCTGCGCCGGCGGCGCCAGGTTATGGCGCCAAGGCCCGCCAGGCCCAACCCGAACAGGGCGAGCGTCGCGGGCTCCGGCACGTCGGCGAACGGGTCGACCTCGATCACGGCCTCATTTAGGTCGTCGGCGACAAGCAGGGTCCGGCTCACCGGATCGAACTCCAGGCCTTCCGGATCGTCGAAGCCCGGAATCGAAAACGACTGGATCAGCGCGCCGGCCGTCGTGATCTCATAGATCATGCCGGTGCCGGTGCTGTCGTCGGCGAAGAAGATATTGCCCGTCAGCGGATCGAAGGTGATGCCCTCGGGTTCGTCGACGTCCAAGCCGAACAGGACCGTCGTGATCAGCGTCGACACCACGTTTCCGGCGGCATTGAACTCGTAGATTGTTTCGTCACCGTCGTCGGCGACCCAGAAATTGCCGCTACCCGGCTGAATGGCCACGCCGTCGGCATCGCCGGACGGCGGATCGGTGACGATCCGGACCCCGGCGCCGACAAGGCTGTCGGTGTTGATGTTGTATTCGTGCAGTCCCGAGGCCGGCCCTGGCTCGGAATTCGACAGCAGGGCGTTGCCGTTGCCGAGGAACGTTACGCCCTCGACGCCGTCGAGCGCGACCGTGTCGGTATCGACGACCGTCGATCCGTCGCGGGAGACCTGGACGATCTCGCTTATGATCTGGCCGTTCGTCTCGCCCGTCGCCGTGCTGGAAACGAGCAGCAGGTCGCCGGTCGGGGTGATGGCGATGCCTTCCGGACCGTCGTTGATGATCCCGGCGGTGCTGAATGTGTTCAGGATTGTCGCCGCGCCGGCCTGGGCGGGTAACAGTGCGGCGCCCACGATCACGGCGGCGATTAAGCTGTTGCGTTGGACCCTCATAAGCGTCTCCCGTCGAAGGTTTTTCTCGCTACGGACTTACGCTGACTTGGACTAGATCATTGTGTATTGTTGATCAGTCTAAATAGAGCAATTTTCATGCCAGAGATTTAACTGTCTATAATTCATAGAGAAATCAGCTACGGCCGTTCGGGTTTCAGCCGTTATTGTAAATTATCTCGACACCGTGGCGCGCATGTGCCGGCCGCCGATTTGTCGAGGTACAGGAAAAACCCAATAGGAATGGCTCTTTACGGACGAATTTCGGGCGACCGCGTCGGTGTAAAATTTCCCGACACTCGGCCGCCTCCGACTCGATGCTCGCGCCGGAAGCGTGTCTGAATTACAGGGACGGTATACTTAACGAAGCTGGCGGTGCTGGGCTGGCCAATCGCGCGGCGCTCAGGGATCGTGCGTAGTGACCGAAAGGTGAGAGTGAAGTGCACTGTCCCTGTAATTCCAATCGTCCCCCGCACAAAACGCCCGCCCCGCCCCGGTAAATACAATCGCCCGCGTGGCGTCATCCGCATTGGCGTCGTCGAACGCCACCGCCACCTCGTCGATCAACCGCCGGTTCATGGCGTTCAGGCTGTCCGGCCGGCTCAACGCGATGGTGCGAACGCCGTTGTCGTCGACGACGCTCGTAACGGTGTCGTACTGAAAAGCGCTCACGCTCCTGTTCTCCCTGGCTACTTTTCCTTCTCCTCGGCCTGCAGCCGACGACGCCACCATCGTCGCGCCGTCGATTGTCCGGGTCCAGTACCCGACTCGGGGCATCTTGCGCATTTTCGGGAAGCAACTCCTAATTCAGACCGATTCCGCGAAACGCCTCAACTTCTTGCCAATTGACCTCGGCACAACCATGCAAAACGTCCGCCTAAAGTAAAGGTCATCCGCAGGCATCTGATCTGCCAGTATCCAACAATCAAAAGAAACCGAAGCACCTTGTCCGATACTATTTGGAAGTCACTAGCCACAAACCATGCCGAACGTTCCGCTTCAGCCATCTCTGGATGAAGCTGCCCGAGCGCTTACAGTCTGTATATGTTCGTCGATTGTTTCCTCTAAGAAGGAATGAAAATCCTCGATCACGTCGTGGGTCTTTTGGTTCCATGTAAGCTTATACCATCGACGATTGACTTCATGTCCTAGTGGTTCGAATACACCCCAATCGCTGAGAGCGTGACGTGTAACCACCTCAAAGACGTAGCAGGTCTCTAAGCTCGGCGCGCAGGAAACGATCAATGAGAAGCGCTTCAAGCTTTGAAATTTCGGCGTGAAGGTCAGCTTCAACTGGACTGCGTCCATTCTACAATTCAAATGTAGATCGTACCTCGTAACCATTTCACTGGACGGCAAAAAAGAAGACAATCCAAATCGGAGCTGGTTCAATGGATCAACTGTTCTTTCGCGTGAAATCTCCGCTGTTACAAAATTATCTGGTCGCGTTTCTTTATGCAGAACTCGCGTGATGAACGTTCTGGCATCCGCCTCATTAAAACCATCATGTATAACATGTTCGTGATCGTAAAAACTGGCAAAGTCGCTGGGCTTTTCAAACGCAGAAATGATGCTGTTAAAAAAATCTGAGATAAAGTTCTGAGCGGCTTCCTTTTCGACGTAACCTTCTTCCAAGATTTTTATTTGGTCGAGAGTGCTGCGCGAAACTTCATAGTTCTGTGCGTTCGCATTCTCGGATGCGTCTGAGTCAAATTCTTCCTCACGCTTCGCCCGCAGTAGATTCAGCCTGTCAGCACTATCGGCGAATACCTCACGTCCAGTTCCTTGAGTCACAAAGTGAGGAGTCTGAGTATCGTTATCGAGATACTGATCGCGTAAGGCGTTTATTATGTCCGAGTAGTAAACTGCACCAGTCCTTTTAGACAGCGCCGCCCCGTAGAAGCTGTCGGTGAAATCGCTAAGTGGATCGCCTGTGAGAGATGATTGATTGTCCAGGCATGATGCGATTTGAATGAGACTGTTAAACCCTTCCTTAGGTTCAGGCAAGAATTCGCCATCAGACTTCAACAGAAGCGTACCTGAACTACAAGCGTCGACAACTTTGACCACAAGTTCTGCGTTCGTGGCTTTCAGAAGTGTGTGGAGTTCCGAATGCGAGAGGCCGGTCTCATTGGGGCGAGCCGCGTCGAAATCCGTCGCGTTGAAAAAGAATTCGTCAGATTTCTGGCAACCGTGGCCGGAAAAATAGAAGAAAAGCTCTTTGACCACGCCCGCATCTTCCAGAAAGGTACGAATGGCATCTTTGAGGTCTGCTGCTTTTTTGTTGGTCAGCGTTTTGACGGAGTCGTATTTGTTCGTTGCATTCAGTAAGCCGGATATGGCGGTTACATCGGCCAGGCAGCATTCCAAATTAGGAGAGCTTTGATATTCAGAGTTGCCAATTACGATTGCTATGTTTCCCACGACTCGCTCCGAATTGAAGACCTTTCGATATCAGGTGTCGAACTACCTTGGTAGAATGATAACCGCTGGAGTAGCTGTACACCTTAACTCCTGAGCGGATCGCAATTTTGTACGATGTGTGCTCAACGGGACCGAACAATATCCTCACAAAATTAAATGCAGGTGCTCCTTAATATTGATATAATTTCTACTGAATATTTGTATCTTATTGCGTTCTTATCAAGTGTGGCTTGGGTTTGCGGTGGATGATTGATTAGGGCGATGCTGGCTTTGTAATTAAAGTGACAGCGTTACTAACTAAACTGGCGGTGCTGCACTCACCAATCACGCGGCGCTCACGCATCGTGTGTTGTGGCTGAAGGATGCGAGTAAAGTATACTGTCCCATTAATCCCATTTTTGACGAAGTGGCGAGCAATGCAGAAGGGAAAAGATAGCCATTGGCAGCATTCGAGAACTAAGCAAATTATATCTATTCTGTATCATGTTCCGAGTTCGAAACGCAGACTTCGCATAATTTGAGGGCTAAAATCAAACTTTCGTTACACAAGAAATGCCAATGGTATTATGAAAAAAGCTGGTGGACCGACAGCTGGAAATTGTTTCTTGCCGCTTCGGGCCTTACCACGCGGGATTCAATCATGCCAAGTAAAGGATTTGAGGTTACATATAGCTCCTGGCCTTTAGACTGGCACTGGAGAGAAGACGAAAGTCGAGACCGGTTGTCGACTTTGGCGATTTTCTACGACAAAGTGTTTCTACCAGCTCCCATTGGAATGGACGAGTACACCACACCGAAATCTTGGTCCTATGATGAGTGGATAGAGCGGTTACCAGCGGGGGGAAGCAAAGGTAAAACAATCGGTCAAGCAGAAGCATCGGTAGTCATGACCGTGGGGTTGGGAAGCTTTGAAGACTGGAGAAATAAGAATAGGTCTCTATTCGATGCTAATGTGCTCGAATTCTTACCTATACCAGATAAAATAACGGATGATTTGTCGGATGAATTGAAGCGCCAAGTTTGGTCTAAGCTCAACGAATCGTCACCTCAGAAGTATCGACAGATTCCAGAAGTCCCGTCCACTGTTTTTGCGCACTTTGACGGCACATTAGCTTTTGCCGTTCATACGGTATGTGGTCGCAGCGAGGGGCGGGAAATCTACCTGCCTGACAATAACGATAGATCGACCGAGAGGCTTACTGGACTCTTGGCTATCTCCCTTTTTCAGCATTACGTTCCTGTTCTACGTAGCCTTACGGCTGAACAAATATTGGAAGTCAGAGAGTACGTTCAAGATACGCGCGAGGGCTTCACAGATTACTTGGCGGGATTTGCAGACGAACTCGAGCAACGACTAGCGCATGGCACTAGAAGCGATCTCGAAGAGGCCGGAGAGATGGTAAAAAGACGTCTCAGGGCAGAGTACAATACTTTCCGGCGACAAATTCGATCAAAACGTGGAAAATTTTGGGCGAATGTACTCGATACAGGTGCTAAAGCGCTGCGCATAGATGCGACTCCGTGCACTCCAAAGTTTTATGGAGAGATTCTAGACTTAGCCTTGGGTCTCACGGGTAGCTCGTTGGAACGGATAGCAGAGCAACAATCAACAAAGAACCAAGCGATGCTCTTCCTAGGAAGTCTTGAAAAGTCTGTTGCACGACAAGCTGAATGACGAGCGTTAGACTGGGTAAATTGGCGACCCTACTCGCGATTAATCCAGCTTCGGATCATGAACGGCACTATGAGGCATGGTGGATGAACGACCGCTTTCGAATCTGAAAGCGGACCTTATGTGCCACAAAGACTGTGGGATTACCCGGCAGCCCTAAACCGACATCGCTTCCCCCGCCTCGCGAAACCGCCGCTCTAGGCTCGCCAGAAACCGCAACCAGAACCGCCCGCCCTCGGCCAGCCTTTGCGCAGGTCGGGCGCGGCTTCGCCATTTGCTGTAACAAAAGGCCGTTAAATCAGCCCCAGTACCGTCGCCGTACCGGTCTTGGCCGGCTGATCGGCCCGTAACCGCGGCCGATTTTACACTTTGCGGATACCCGTGTTAGGGTCCCGGCACTCAATCACCAATCCGATTTCGGCGCGGGTCCGACGCGGTCGGGCGGCGGCGCAGTGCGTTTCATGCGCCGGGGTCATGTGTGGTCCGCCGGGAACGATGCCTCGTTTCCGGTCGGTATCGCACATCCAGTTCGTAACCGAAGGAGGGATGTAATGAAGGCCGATGGCGAGTTTGACGAGATCAACGAAGCCAAGGCGAGTATGGATCATATCTACGACCAGCCCGATCCACGCGCGTATTTTTCCGAACTGCGAAAGCTCCACTACAACATTCCCGGCGCGGCCAAGCCGATATTCGAAAAGCTGATTTCCCGCCTCCGGCGCCGCCGCGACGAGCAGGTTCGCGTCCTCGATCTCGGATGCTCCTACGGCGTCAACGCCGCCCTCCTGAAGCACGACCTGACGATGCCGGACCTCTACGACCATTGGGGACAGCAGCGGTTCGAACATGCCTCGCCGGACGAAGTCGTCGAATACGACAAGCGCTTCTTCGGCAATCTCGCCGAAGACGAAGACCTTGAAGTGATCGGGCTGGACCAGGCCGAAAGCGCGCTCGAATTCGCGGAAGACGTCGGCCTGTTGGACGAGTCCCTGGCCGTCAATCTGGAAACCGAGCCCCTGCCGGACTCCGCGAAACAGGATCTCGCCGCCGTCGACTTGATCGTCTCGACGGGGTGCGTGGGCTACGTCACGGAAAAGACGTTCGAGCGGCTGCTGCCGGCGGTGCTGTCCGGCAGCCCTCCGTGGCTGGCGAATTTCGTGCTTCGGATGTTTCCCTTCGATGCGATCGAAGCGGCCCTGGCGGAGCGGGGTTACGTGACCGAGAAGCTGGAAGGCCGGACGTTCCGACAACGCCGGTTCGCCTCGGGCGACGAACGGCAACAGGTTTTGGACCAGTTGCGCGATCAGGGCCTGGACCCGGCGAGGAAGGAAGCGGACGGCTATTTGCATGCCGAATTCTATCTTTCCCGCCCGAAGGCAGAGGCCGCCCGAATGCCGATCGACCAACTGCTTGTCGTGTGACCGCGTCCGGCGCTTTCCGGGGCGCCAGCAGACTGTTGAAAAAAGCGCTTTGTGGCCTGGATGCTTCGAGACGCGCCCCTTCGGGCCGCTCCTCAGCATGAGGGCTAGCATGTTGACAACACAACGACCTCATCCTGAGGAGGCCCGCAGGGCCGTCTCGAAGCCTCATCCTGAGGACGCCCAAAGGGCCGTCTCGAAGCCTCATCCTGAGGAGGCCCAAAGGGCCGTCTCGAAGGATGGGCAACCGCTCAGGTGCCCTTTTCAGCAGCCTGCTAACTCTTCAAAATTGCTCTAGGCGAAGAACCAATTTCTTGACCGGTAAACGGACCTTGCCGATAGCCGGGTCGACACGGCCCGGCCCGGCCGTCTAACCCGCCGCCGCTTCCCCCACCTCGCGGAACCGCCGCTCCAGGCTCGCCAGGAACCGCGGCCGGAACCGCTCGCCCTCGGCCAGCCATTGCGCGAATTCGGGCCCGGCGCTTTCCGAGGCGCTGCGGAACGGGCCGGAATTGACCGGCGCGTCCCGGTCATCCGGCATCCGCTCGACCTTCGTTCCGTTTGCGGCCGATTTCTCTAAAACAATTCAATAGTTGCATTTATGTGGTAATATGTGATTTAGAGTAGAAAATAATTAGCTGATTTGATGTTGCCGACATAATCGCTTGCTGAGCGAGGTGCAAAGCAATGGGAGCGGAGAATCAGGCGAAGGAACCCGGTTTTTTCCGGCGGACGTTTTTTAGAGCGCGCGAAACAGATTCGGACGAACACGTAAGGGCGTTCGAGTACACCTGGCTGCAGCGCATCGTGGCGAAACTCCCCGGCGGCAGGGTCTCCGGGATTCATCTCCAGGAAGCGAGGGAGCGGTACATTTCCCTGTCGCGCGAAGTCGGAAATTACGTGCAGCGCTACAATTGCAATGGCGAACAAGGCCGGCCCGAGGGAGGTGGTCCGCACGACGGAGCGGCCGGCGACGTGGAAGCCGGGGAGAAATGCGTCCACCTGAAAGCATGCAGGGCGACTTTGGATGAAATCTGGCGTAGCTATCTGGAAAGAAAAGAAGAGAAACTAAACTATGCATGGCGCGAATTGACGCGCGTGCGCATCATGCTGGTGGAGCGAATCCTCCCGCCCGAGAAATTGGTTCAGCAAGTCGATTTCTGCCGCGAGGAGGCCAACCGGCTGGCGGTTTCCAGCGACACTGAAGTAAGCGATATGCTTCAGCGGCTCGCGGAGGCGCTGGACGAATCCGGACAAAGCGTGGACAGCACGCAACGCACGAGGCGTTTGGTGAGAGCGTTGCTTGAGAGATTCAACACCATTCGTACAAACCGCATTCACCACCAATACCTTACCATCAGAACCTATAAATACGCATTGGCGGTGCTGTTGGTGCTGTCCGTGGTCCTTATCAGGAACGAAGACCAATTGGTCGACAATACGAAAAGCGTAGATTCCACCGTCGTAGCGGTTGAAACGGGCTTCTGCGCTCCGCTCTTTGCGGGTGTGGATTCAGGAGAAGAAAATACCGGAACGTTGGGGAAACTATACTGCTTTGGCGTGGTGTTTCCGATGCACCGTTTGGAGGTTCTTCTGGCGGGAAACGTCCTGGCTTTTGTCTATTTCGCGGGCTTGATCGGTGGTTTCTTCAGCATTGCGACACGGGCTCGGAGCGCCGACTATGTTCCGGGCGAGGACGCGTACATCCTGTGGTACGTCTTGACCAAGCCTTTGGTTGGCGCTTCGGGCGCGATCATTCTGTTCGTTCTGTTCCAGGGCGGCCTGGTCGAACTCAATTTGCTCAACGATCTCGGAGCTGAACCGAGTCCCGAAGTCTTCGGTTTTGCTTTCTTGGCCGGTTTCTCCGAGCGGATCGTATTTCCGAGTTTTCGATAACGGGTCAGTATTAGACGCCCTAACCCGCCGCCGCTTCCCCCACCTCGCGGAACCGCCGCTCCAGGCTCGCCAGGAACCGCGGCCGGAACCGCTCGCCTTCCGACAGCCACTGCGCGAATTCGGGCCCGGCGCTTTCCGAGGCGCTGCGGAACGGGCCGGAATTGATCAGCTCGTCCCAGTTGGCCAGCATCTGCTCGATCTCGATCCGCGTCAGGATGCCGGTTTCCAGCAGCACGATGCGCAAATAGTCGCCGAAGCAGACCTTGACCTTCAAGTTGGTGCGCGAGCAGTGCTCGACCGCGCCGACGACATAGCCCAAGAGGCCCAGTTTCTCGATCACCGTGCGGCCGAAATAGTCGGAGGCGTAGTCCCGGGCGCTGCCGACGAAGGCGGAGATCTCGGCCACGTTGTCGTCGGTCTCGCTGGACAGCCGGCCCTGGGCGGCCAGGTTGGCCACCGTGCGCGCGCCGTCCATCGCCATCAGCATCTGGTGGCGCACCGCGCCGGGCAGGCGGCGGTGGGAGCCGCGGGTCCAGAACCGGACCCGTTCGGTCAGCGGGTTCAGCGGCCCGGCCTTCAGCAGAAAGTCGTCGACGCCGACCGACAGCCACTGCTCGAAATCGTCGATCGAGAACGACGCGGTGAAATAGATCATCGGCACACGCTCGCCCAGCAGGTCGCGGGCGCGGCGGCCGAAATCCGCGGCGTCCATGGCCTCGGGCCGGGGCTCCAGCACGAACAGGCGCGGCACGTTGTTGACGATCAGGCTCAGGCCCTGGTTCGGCTCGGTCGTCGACAGCACGAAGAAGCCGAGCCGCCTCAAGCGCTTGTGCAGCGCCTTGCGTTGCGGCTCGTCGGGCACCGTCAGGACAAGGAGTTGGCGGCCCATGGCTGGCTCGGACTTACGTTCTTTAAAAACGACCTTCGCGGCCCGATACTGGGCGTCGTACCGTTAATTTTCGGAAAATGCCGGCCATGAGCGACCTGCCGAATGCTTCCGGCGCCTACATCCTCCTGATTGACCTGGACCGGCCGCTCGCCCTCGACATCCCGACGCTCGGCCCGGCAACCCTCCCGCCCGGCCGCTACGCCTATTGCGGCAGCGCCCGCGGCCCCGGCGGCATCCGCGCCCGCGTCGGCCGGCATCTCAAACCCGACAAGAAACCCCACTGGCATATCGACCGCCTGACCGGCCCGGGCCGCATCGTCTCGGCCTCAGGCTACCCGGACGGCCACGAATGCACCCTGTTCGCCCGCCTCCTCAGCCACCCGGGCGTCACCGTGCCCGTGCCCGGCTTCGGCAGCACCGACTGTCGCCGCTGTGCCAGCCACCTCGCCGCCGTGCCGGCGGGTTTTGCGCCGCCCTGACACAACCCACCGACTCGCCGCCGCGAATCCCGGGGCGCATGGGCTCGTTCCCCAATTTTAGGCATCACCCCCCACCCCAACCCCCCTTGCGGCCGACCGGCCCGGGGACTAGCGTGCCCGCCATGATGGAATGGCGAACGCTGCTCTCGACCCGGCGGCTCGGCGAGGACGAGGCCGAACCCTTCAGCCCGGCCCGCAGCCCGTTCCACAAGGACCTCGACCGCATCGTCTTCTCCTCGGCCTTCCGCCGCCTCCAGGACAAGACCCAGGTCCACACCCTGGCCGAGAGCGACTATGTCCGCACCCGCCTGACCCACTCCATGGAGGTCGCCTCGGTCGGCCGCTCGCTCGGCGCCACCGTCGGCCACCACGTCGCCGCCCGAAACGGCCTGCCGGAGGGCTTCACCTCCGCCGAGTTCGGCCATATCGCCGCCGCCGCCTGCCTCGCCCACGACATCGGCAACCCGCCGTTCGGCCATTTCGGCGAGGCCACCATCCGCGACTGGTTCCGCCGCGATCCGCTCGGCCGGTCGCTCATCGCCCCGCTCGACCCGGCCCAGGCCGAGGATTTCCTGCGCTTCGAGGGCAACGCGCAGGGCTTCCGTATCCTGGCCCGCCTACAGAACTGGCGCGACGCCGGTGGCCTCCGCCTCACCGCCGCGACGCTCGCCGCCTACACCAAGTATCCCCGCGCCGCACTGCTGGGTAAGGCGGCGGAGGCGGCCGGGGCGGATGACAGCGGCGCCCGCAAGTTCGGCTTCTTCCGCGCCGAGGCCGATCTGTTCGCCGAGGTCGCTGCCGAGACCGGGCTGATCCGCCGCGCCGGGCCGGACGAGCCCTACTGGTGCCGTCACCCGCTCGCCTACCTGGTCGAGGCGGCGGACGACATCTGTTACCACGTCGTCGACCTGGAGGACGGCTACAAGCTTGGCCGCATCCGTTTCGCCGAGGCCGAGGGGCTGCTCACGCGACTGGCCGGCGACAGCCTTCGCCGCTACCGCGAGATCGAGGAGGAACCGCGCCGCATCGCCTATCTCCGCGCCAAGGCGATCGGGCATTTGGTCGACCTCGCGTCACAAGCGTTCATAGAGAACGAGACAGTGATCCTGGCGGGCCGCTTCGGCGGCGAACTGCTGGCCGAGACGCCGGCGTCCGGCACGCTCGCCGAGATCGCGACGCTGACCGAACAGCGCGTCTTCCAGACGACTGAGCGCTATGAGAAGGAGCTGGACGGGTCCAAGGCGATGCATGCCTTGCTGAACGCCCACGCCGGCGCGTTCCTGGAAGCGGAGCAGGGCTCGATCTCGCCGCGGTCGGAGGCGCTGATCGGCCTGTTCCCCGAGCCGGCGGTCGACCTGACCGACCGTTACGGCTGGCTGCTCCGCGTCACCGACTACGTCTCCGGCATGACCGACAGCTACGCGCTCAGCCAGTTCCAGAAGCTCCGAGACTAGGCAACAGCCCGGCGCCGGGCAGGGCGTTGAACCGGCCCGCCGCGATGGCGGCCTTCAGCGTGTCGATCTCCGGCGTGAAGGCCCGGTCGCGGCCGTAGGATTTCGCGTGATCGCGCACCACGGCGATGGCCTTGGCGAGCGGCTTGGAGGTTTTCAGCGGTTTGTGGAACTCGACACCCTGCGCCGCGGCCAGGAGTTCGATCGCGACGATGCCGGCGGTGTTGTCAGCCATCTCGGTAAGCCGTCGGCCGGCGAAGGTCGCCATCGAGACATGGTCTTCCTGGTTGGCCGAGGTCGGCAGCGAATCGACGCTCGCCGGATGCGCCATCGACTTGTTTTCCGATGCGAGCGAGGCGGCGGTCACCTGGGCGATCATGAAGCCGGAATTGATGCCGGGCTCGGCGACCAGGAAGGCGGGCAGGCCGCTCATCTGCGGGTCGATCAATAACGCGACGCGCCGTTCGGACAAAGCGCCGGTCTCGGCGATGACCAGCGCCAGCACGTCGGCGGCGAGCGCCACCGGCTCGGCGTGGAAGTTGCCGCCGGAGAGCAGGTCGCCGGTCCCTGCGAAAACCAGCGGGTTGTCGGAGACGGCGTTGGCCTCCCGGCGCAGGATCTCGGCGGCATGGCGGAGCTGGTCGAGGCAGGCGCCCATTACCTGCGGCTGGCAGCGCAGCGAATAGGGGTCCTGCACCCGGTCGCAGTCGACGTGGGAATCGCGGATCTCGCTACCGGCGATCAGGTCTTTGTAGACCCGGGCGATCTCGATCTGTCCCTCTTGGCCGCGGATCGCGTGGATGCGGGGATCGAACGGTGTGTCGCTGCCCTTGGCCGCGTCGATGGAGAGCGCGCCGGCGACCACCGCGGCCTGGAACGCGTCTTCCGCGGCGAACAGGCCGGTCAGCGCCAGGGCCGTCGAGACCTGGGTGCCGTTCAACAGCGCCAGGCCTTCCTTTGGTTGCAGGGTGAGCGGCGTGAGCCCGGTGCGCTTCAGCGCCGTCTTGCCGGACAGGACGCGGTTGCCAACTCGAGCCTTGCCTTCTCCGATCATCACCGCCGAGAGCGCGGCGAGCGGCGCGAGGTCGCCGGAAGCGCCGGCCGAGCCCTTGGCCGGGATCACCGGGTGGACGCCGCGGTTCAGCATCTCGAGCAGCAGGGTGACCACCTCCGGCCGAACGCCGGAATAGCCGCGCGCCAGGCTGTTGGCTTTCAACGCCAGAATCAGCCGCACCGCGCCGTCGTCCAGCGCCGGGCCGGTGCCGGCGGCGTGGGAACGGACCAGTCGGACCTGCAGTTCCTGAAGCTGGTCATGCGGGATGTTGGTCTGGGCCAGCAGCCCGAACCCGGTATTCAGGCCGTAGATCGTCTCGTCGCCGGCGGCGGCCTTGGCGACCGCGCGGGCCGCGGCCTGGACCGGCTTCTGCCAGCCCGCGGCGAAGGCGATCTTGTCCATGCCGCGCGCGATGCCGCGGAGTTGCGGGAGGGTGAGGGCGCCGACCGTCAGCTTCAGCGCCATCAGCCGGCCTCTTCCAGGAACGGCAGGTTCAGCCTGTGCTCGCGCGCGCAGTCGATGGCTTCTTGATAGCCGGCGTCGGCGTGGCGCATCACGCCGCTCGCCGGGTCGTTGGTCAGCACCCGCTCCAGCCGCCGCGCGGCCGCCTCGGTGCCGTCGCAGACGATCACCATGCCGGCATGCTGCGAATAGCCCATGCCGACCCCGCCGCCGTGATGCAGGCTGACCCAGGTGGCGCCGGAGGCGCAGTTGAGCAGCGCGTTCAGCAGCGGCCAGTCGGAGACGGCGTCGGAGCCGTCCATCATCCGCTCGGTCTCCCGGTTGGGACTGGCGACCGAGCCGGAATCCAGGTGGTCGCGGCCGATCACGATCGGCGCCTTGAGCTCGCCGCTCGCCACCATCTCGTTGAACGCGAGTCCGATGCGGGCGCGGTCGCCGAGGCCGAGCCAGCAGATCCGGCTCGGCAGGCCCTGGAACTGGATGCGCTCGCGCGCCATGTCCAACCAGTTGTGCAGATGCGGATCGTCGGGGATCAGTTCCTTGACCTTGGCGTCGGTGCGGTAGATGTCCTCCGCCTCGCCGGATAGCGCGGCCCAACGGAACGGCCCGATGCCGCGGCAGAACAGCGGCCGGATATAACCCGGCACGAAGCCCGGGAAGTCGAAGGCGTGCTCGACGCCCATCTCCAGCGCCATCTGCCGGATGTTGTTGCCGTAGTCCAGCACCGGCACGCCGTCGGCGAAGAATTGCAGCATGGCGCGCACCTGCACGGCCATGCTCTCCTTGGCCGCCTGCACCACCGCGTCCGGGTCGGTCTCGCGCTTGCGTTCGGCTTCGTCCCAGGTCCAGCCGGCCGGCAGATAGCCGTTCAGCGGATCGTGCGCCGAGGTCTGGTCGGTCACCACGTCGGGGTGGATGCCGCGGCGCACCAGCTCCGGATAGACTTCCGCGGCGTTGCCGAGCAGGCCGACCGAAACCGCCTCGCCGTCGGCGCAGGCCTTGCCGATGATGTCCAGGGCTTCGCTCAGGTCGTCGGTCTTGCGGTCCAGATAACCGGTCTCCAGCCGTCTTTCGATGCGGCTCGCCTGGCACTCGACCGCCAGCAACGAGGCGCCGGCCATGGTCGCGGCCAGCGGCTGGGCGCCGCCCATGCCGCCAAGCCCGCCGGTCAGAATCCAGCGGCCCTTCAGGTCGCCGTCGTAGTGGCGGCGGCCGACCTCGACGAAGGTCTCGTAGGTGCCCTGGATGATGCCCTGGCTGCCGATATAGATCCACGAGCCGGCCGTCATCTGGCCGTACATCATCAGCCCTTTACGGTCGAGCTCGCGGAAATGCTCCCAGGTCGCCCAGTGCGGCACCAGGTTGGAGTTGGCGATCAGCACACGCGGCGCGTCGGCGTGGGTCTTGAACACGCCGACCGGCTTGCCGGACTGGACCAGCAGCGTCTCGTCCTCTTCCAGGTCGCGCAGGCCCGCGACGATGCGGTCGAAACAGTGCCAGTCCCGGGTCGCCCGGCCGATGCCGCCGTAGACGACCAACTCGTCGGGCTTTTCCGCGACCTCCGGATCAAGGTTGTTCATCAGCATGCGAAGCGGCGCTTCGGTCAGCCAGCTCTTGGCTGTGATATCGGTTCCGCGCGGCGCACGTACCTCGCGGGCATTGGCGAAGCGATTGTCGATCGGCATCGGCGTTCTCCGTTCAGTTGGCCCGGCCAACTCAGGGCCGGTGGGCGAAGGTCTCCCCTAGGCGGTAGCGCGAGCCCGGATGGGTCAGGCGCGCCCAGGTCACCACGGCGCCGCGCGCCCAGGTGCGCCGCTCCAGCAGCAGGCAGGGCTCGCGGGCGTCGATCTTCAGCAGGCGGCGGGTCGCGGCGTTGGGCGCGACGGCCTCGATCAGGTGCTCCACCTGATCCGGCGACACTGCTTGCATCAGATATTCGTTCGGCGTAACACGGCTGAAATCCTGGTCAAGGTAATCCGGCGCGACGGCCGGATTAACGTAGCGCTCCTCAAGCTGCACCGGGATGCCGTTCTCGCGGTGCAGCATCAGGGAATGGAAGACGGGCGCGCCGTCCGGCAGCCCGAGATGCCGCGCCGCCCGACCCTTGGCCGGTTCCTGGCGCAACAGCCGTACATCCGACGTATGGGTATGGCCGCGGGCGCGGATCTCCTCGGCGATGTTGCGGATCTCCAGCGGCGAGGATTGCGCCTTGCCGGCGGCGACGAAGGTGCCGACGCCCTGCACCCGAGTGAGCAGACCCTCGCCGGAGAGTTCCCGCAAGGCGCGGTGCACGGTCATGCGCGAGACGCCAAAGTCGCGGGTCAGTTCGGTTTCCGACGGCACGCGATGGTCGACCGGCCAGTCGCCAGAGCGGATACGGTCGACGATGAAGCGCTTCACGCTCTGATACAGCGGCTCGGCGCCGCCGGGTTTGCGCAGCATCTGGTTCATGACGCCGCGTCCGCGAGTCCGAGATAGGCGTCGATAATCGCCGGGTTGCCGCGCGCCTCCGCCGCGTCGCCGCGATAGACGGCTTGGCCGGATTCGAGCACGCAGACATTGTCGGCGATGGCGAGCGCCCGTTGCGTGCTTTGCTCGACCAGGAGGACGGTCATGCCGTCGGCGCGCAGCCGGTCGATGGCGGCGTAGCAGAGATCGACGATCTTCGGCATCAGCCCAAGCGAGACTTCGTCGATCAGCAGCAGGCGCGGCGCGGCCATCAGGGCGCGGCCAATGGCGAGCATCTGCTGCTCGCCGCCGGACATCGACCCGGCGCGCTGGCCGCGCCGTTCGGCGAGCCGCGGGAACAGGTCGAACACGGTATCGCGGTTCCGCGGCATCTCCGCCTTCGGCCGGGCGTAGCCGCCGACGGTCAGGTTCTCCGCCACCGTCAGGTCGCCGAACAGCCGCCGGCCCTCCGGCGCCAGGGCGATGCCGGCGGTGACGCGCTGCATGGGGCTGGCGCCGCCGATGTCGCGGCCGTCGAACAGCATGCGGCCCGCCTGCATCGCGACATGGCCGGCAACGGACATCAGGGTCGAGGTCTTGCCGGCGCCGTTGGCGCCGATCAGCGCGAACACGGTGCCGGCCGGCACCTCCAGGTCGAGGTCGTGCACGGCCGTGATCGGGCCGTAGCCGCAGGCAAACCCTTCAAGCCGCAGCATCTGCTTCGGCTCCCATATAGGCGGCGCGCACCGCCGGATCGGCCATCACCTCACGCGGCGCGCCATCGGCGATTAGCCGGCCCTGGTCCAACACCAGCAGCCGGCCACAGATCCGCATCACCTCGCTCAGGTTGTGCTCGATCAGCAGGATCGTCGTGCCGGTCTGGTTGATGGTCGCGATGGTGTCGGCGAGGCGGCCGGCTTCAACATGGTTTAGGCCGGCGAGCGGTTCGTCGAGCAGCAGCAGTTTCGGCGCGAGCGCCAGGGCGCGGGCGACCTCGAGCCGCTTTAGGTAACCGAGCGGCAGGTTTTCCGGCTCCGCGTCGGCCGCGTCGGCGATGCCGACGAGGTCCAGCAGGTCGCGGGCGCGCGCCTGCTGCTCGGTCCGACCGACCGCGAGCAGCGCGGCCAACGGATTGCGCGTACGGTCGAGGCCGGCGGCGAGCGCGACGTTGTCGAGAACGGTCATCGACCGGAACGGCCGGACGATCTGGTTCGACATGCCGAGGCCGAGTCGGGCCCGCCGGTGCACGGGCAGGGCGGAAATGTCCCGACCGTCGAGCGACACCGCGCCGGCCACCGGGCGGACGGTGCCGGTGACGGTGCGGAGCAACGTGGTCTTGCCCGCGCCGTTCGGTCCGATCAGGCCGGTCAGCGTTCCCCGGGCCTGCGAAAAGGAGGCGCCGTCGACCGCCTTCAGCCCGTCGAAGCGGACTTCGATGTCGCGGACGTCGAGCAGCGGGGCGCTCATGCCGGTCGCCTTTCCGCTTTGCGGCCTGCGGTCCAGCCGAGCCGGGCCAGCCCTGCCAAGCCGGCGGGGCTGAAGCGCATGGTCAGCAGCAGCAGGCCGCCGTAGAGCAGCAGCTTGTAGTCGTTGATGAAGCGGAACAGCTCCGGCATCAGGGTGAGCAGCACCGCGGCGATCAGCACGCCGACGGTCGAGCCGATGCCGCCGACCACCACCATGGCCAGGATGCTGATCGATACCGTGAAGCCGAAGGCGTCGGGCACGATGATCCGCGCGTAGTGGGCGTAGAGGCCGCCGGCCACGCCGGCGATGGCGGTGCCGAGCGCGAAGGCCACGAGCTTGTAGCGAGCGACGTCGATGCCGACGGTGCGCGCCGTGTCCTCGTCGTCGGCGATGGAATCGAAGGCGAAGCCCATCCACGATCGCTTGATGTAGAGGCTGATGGCGAAGACGCCGGCGGCGAGGCCGAGCACGAGGAGCAGGAAACCGGTCTCGCCGAGGCCGGACTCGGAGATCTGCGAGATGCCGAGCTCGCCGCCCAGCCACTCCTGCTGCCGCACCACGCCGAGGAACAGGAAGCCGACACCCATCGTGGTGATGGCCAGGAAGTCGGCGCGCACGCGGAGCGACGCTATGCCGACGATCAGGCCGAGCAGGGCCGCCCCGGCCGCGCCGGCAACGAGGGCAGGGGCGAAGCCTATGCCTGCCTTGGTCAGCATGGCGGCCGTATAGGCGCCGACGCCGTAGAACGCGGCGTGGCCGAGGCTGATCTGGCCGCAAAAGCCGGTGATCAGGTTGAGGCTGAGCGCCAGCAGGACGTTGATGCCGATCAGCGTGAGCAGACTGAGTTCGTAGGCGCCCATGGTCAGGCCTTGCCGAACAGGCCCTGGGGCCGGACCATCAGCACCGCCACCAGGAACAGAAAGGCGATGGCGTCGCGGTCCATGATATGGCCGGCATAGATGGTGCCGAAGGATTCCATGACGCCGAGCGCCAGGCTCGCGACCAGGGTGCCTTTCACGTTACCGAGGCCGCCGAGCACGATGATTGCCAGCATCTTGTAGCTGGGCACGCTGCCCATGGTCGGCTCGACAAAGTTGTTCAAGAGCGCCACGAGAACGCCGGCGACTGCGGCGAGCGCCGAGCCGATGAAGAAGTTGAGATAGCGGACCTTCACGGTGTCGATGCCGAACGACTGCGCCATCTCAGGGTCGGTCACGGTGGCGCGCCAGGCGACGCCGATGCGGGTGCGGCCGGCGAAAACGGCGAGTGCGCCGAGCAGGCCGAACGCGGCGACGATGGTCGCGGCCTCGACCGTCTGCAGGGAGAGAGCGCCGAGTTGCACCGAGCCCTCGACCGGCGACAGGTCGAACGAGTTGCCGTAGGGCCCGAACACCAGGCGGAAGCCTTCCTCCATGCAGATGAAGAGGCCTATGGAGGCGATAAGCGCCACGAAGGGCGGGCGGTGCAGGATCGGTTCGTAGAGCAGGCGGTAGATCGCCATGCCGGCGAGGCCGACCAGCGGCACCGCGACCAGTGCTGCGAGCAGCAGGCTGCCGGCGGCGTTGGTGACGGTGACCGCGATGTAAGCGCCGAGTGTGAACAGGCCGGCATGGGCGACATGCAGGATGCGCAAAAGGCCGTAGACCAGTGTCAGGCCGACGGCGATCAACGCGTACATGCTGCCCTGGATCAGGCCCTGCAGCGTGAGGTCCAGGTACAGCATACCGCGTTGTTCCCCCGTGCCGTCCTGGCTATTTGGCTGGCGGCGCGAGCAGGGCGGTGTCGTCGATCACCGAATGGCGGTGCCAGGCGCCATCGCGCACCACCTGCACCTGCACGGCTTTCATCACCTCGCCGAGCGGGTTGAACGAGATCGAGCCGGTCGAGGCCGTGAGGTCCTCAGTGGCCGCGATGGCGTCGCGCAGTTTGGCCGGGTCGGAGACATCTCCGTCCAACTTGCGCATCGCGGCGACGGCGACTTTGATCGCGGTATGCCCGGAGGCTGCGACCATGTCGGCGCCGAACCCGGCCTTTTTCTCGAACGCCGAAATGAATTGCTTGGTTTCCGGCTGATCGGAATCGCGGTCGAGCGAGGTGGTGATGATCACGCCCTCGGCGGCCTTGCCGGCGATCTCCAGGAACTTGTCGGAGTCGTAGCCCTCCTGGCCGATCACCGGGGCGTCAACGCCCTTGGCGCGAAGCTGTTTGACCAGCGGTGCGGCGGTGAAGAAATAGCCGGTCGCGTAGATCGCCTCCGGCTTGTCCGCCGCCACCTTGCTGACGATCGGGCCGAACTGCCGGTCCTTGATCGAATACTGGTATTCGTTGACGACCTCGATGCCGTAGTCGCCTGCTTTCTCCTTGAAGCCGGCGGCGAGGGACTTGCCGAAATCGTTCTGCAGCGTGATCAGCACGACGCGCTTCTTGCCGAGCATCTCGCCGACCAGCTTGGCGCCGGCGCGGCCTTGGACCTCACCGACGAACGAGGTGCGGAAGACGAACGGGCCGGCGCGGGTGATGTCCGGGTGCACCGCGTAAGCCGAGATGTAGGGAACGCCGGAATCCTGGAACACCTGGGCGGCGGCGCGGGTCGAGCCGGAATAGCTGCCGGAGACGCCGACCGCGACCTTGTCCTGGCCGATCATTTTCTTGGCGACGGGCACTGCCTGGTCCGGCTTGGCGCCGTCGTCGTAGACGACCAATTCGATCTGCTTGCCGTTGACGCCGCCGCTGGCGTTGGCTTGTTCAACGGCGAGTTCCGCGCCGGTCAGCGCCGACTTGCCGTCCGCCGCCGCGAAGCCGGTGAGCGGTGCGTTGAATCCGATCTTGATGGTGTCGGCCGCGTACGCGGCGCCGGCGAGTGTCGTGGCCGCCGCGACAAGGGAGCCGAGGAGCAATCCACCAAAGCGCATTTGAGCCTCCTTATTCTTTGATTGTATAGACAACCATAGACAGGTGAGGCGACGGCGGTCAATGCGCCGTTTGACGGGCTATCGGGCGTATGGCCATCCTTCGAGACGGCGCTTCGCGCCTCCTCAGGATAAGGTCATCGTGTTTTTAGTAAGGTCGCCTCATGCTGAGGAGCCTGCGCAGCAGGCGTCTCGAAGCATCCCGTCGACCAAGCGACTGCCTTCTTTACTGGACAGGTCAGGCGGCGCGGCGGACGATTTCGCCGCTTCGGATCACGGCCAAGCAAGGATTGGCGCCGATGGCGTAGGCGAGTTCGGCGGGCCGGTCGATGTCCCACAGCACGAAGTCGGCGGTCTTGTCCTGTTCCAGCGACCCGTGGCTTTCCACCATGCCGAGGGCGCGGGCGGCGTTGCGGGTGACGCCGGCGAGCGCCTCCTCCGGCGTCATGCGGAACAGGGTGCAGGCCATGTTGAGCATCAGCAGCAGCGATGTCGCCGGGGAGGAGCCGGGATTGCTGTCGGTCGCCAGGGCCATCGGCACGTTGTGGCGGCGGAACAGATCGATGGGCGGTAGCCTGGTTTCGCGCAGGAAGTAGAAGGCGCCGGGCAACAAAACGGCGACGGAGCCCGCCCGGGCCAACGCCTTGACGCCGTCTTCGGAGACATACTCCAGATGATCCGCCGACAGGCCGCCGAACCGGGCCAGCAGTTGCGCGCCCTGTTGATCGGAAAGCTGTTCGGCGTGCAGCTTGACCGGCAGGTCGAGCGCGCGGGCGACCTTGAACACCCGCTCGGTCTGGGCCGCGGTGAAGCCGATGGTCTCGCAGAACGCGTCGACGGCGTCGACCAGGGTCTCGTTGTTGGCCGCCGGCAGCATCTCCTCGCAGACCAGGTCGATATACTCGTCCGGCTTGCCCTGGTACTCAGGCGGCAGGGCGTGCGCGCCGAGGAAGGTGGTGCGGACGGTGATCGGCAGCAGCCGTTCCAACCGGCGGGCGACGCGGAGCATCTTGTTTTCGGTTTCAGTATCCAGGCCGTAGCCGGATTTGATTTCGACGGTGGTCACGCCTTCCGCAGCCAGCCGTTCCAGCCGGACGCGGCCGGACTCGGTCAGGTCGAACTCGTCCGCGTCGCGGGTGGCGGCGACGGTCGAGACGATACCCCCGCCGGCGCGCGCGATTTCCTCGTAGGTCGCGCCTTCCAAGCGCATCTCGAATTCGCCGGCGCGGTTGCCGCCGTAGACGATGTGGGTGTGCGGATCGATCAGGCCCGGCGTGATCCAGGCGCCGTCGGCGTTGTGCACCGAGGTCGCCAATTGCTCCGGCGGTGACGGTAGGTCGGCGGCCGGGCCGACATAGGTGATACGACCGCGTTGCAGGCCGAGCGCGCCGTCGGTTATGGCGCCGTAGGGACCCGAACCCGGGGTCATCGTTGCCAGATTGGCGTTGATCCAGATCGCGTCCCACATCGCCGACCACCCCGAACTTTGTTGCCGACCGCTTTATTGCCCGCTCTTTGTCTCGATCCCGGCCACCCGCTCCCCCGTCCCAACCACCCCAAGGGTACCCTCATGGGTGGTTGGGACGGGGGAGCGGGTGGCCGGGTAATTCCATCTGAACACATAACACTTTAGTGTGCAGTGACTTCAACACTAAGCGCGGCCTTTCCGCATGACCAGTCTGATTTGCGATGAAATCCTGTTGGCCGACGGCTGGGCCTGTGACGTGGTGCTGGAAATCGACGGAGCAGGCTGGTTGGCGGCTGTACGCCCGGCGGCTGCCGGCGACAAGGGCGATCGGATCGCCGGGCCCGTCATTCCCGGCATGCCGAACCTGCACAGCCACGCGTTCCAGCGGGCGATGGCCGGGTTGGGCGAACGCGCCGGGCCGACCGACGACAGCTTCTGGACCTGGCGGCAGGTGATGTACGACTTCGTCGGCAAGCTCGGACCGGACGCGGTGGAGGCGATCGCGGCGCAGCTCTATGTCGAGATGCTGAAGGCCGGGTTCACTGCGGTCGGCGAGTTCCACTACCTGCATCACGATCCGGCGGGCCGGGCCTACGCGGACCCGGCGGAACTGTCGCATCGGGTGATCGCGGCGGCGCGGCGGACGGGAATCGGCATCACGCATCTGCCGGTGCTCTACGCCCATGGCGGTTTCGGCGGGCAGCCGGCCGCCGAAGGGCAGCGCCGTTTCCTGAACGACGCGGATGGGTTCTTTCGGATCGTCGACGCCGCGTTCGCCGAGGCGGGTGGCGACCCGCAGATCGCCGTCGGGATCGCGCCGCATTCGTTGCGTGCCGTCACGCCGGACCTTCTGGCGGAAGCGCTTCGTATGCTGGACGAGCTCGACACCGCGGCGCCGGTGCATATCCATATCGCGGAACAGACCAAGGAGATCGACGACTGCGTGGCCTGGTCCGGCGCGCGCCCGGTCGACTGGTTGTGCGACAACACCGACGTGAATGGCCGCTGGTGCCTGGTGCATGCGACGCATATGACCGAGGGCGAAACAATGCGGTTGGCGACGTCGGGTGCGGTGGCAGGGCTCTGTCCGACGACGGAGGCGAATCTCGGCGATGGGCTGTTTCCGGCTCCGGCCTATCTCCAGGCCGGCGGCCGGTACGGCGTCGGGTCGGATAGCCATATTTCGGTCAGCCCGGTCGAGGAATTGCGCTGGCTGGAATACGGGCAGCGGTTGGTCGCCCGGGCACGCAACCTGCTGCTCGGCGGCGACGGAACGTCGGTCGGCGCGACGCTCTGGCGGGCCGCGGCGGCGGGCGGGGCGCAGGCGCTGGGCCGGAAGATCGGCCGGATCGCCGCCGGCTGCCGCGCCGATCTTCTGGTGCTGGACCGGGATCATCCGATTCTGGCGGGGCGCGCGGGCGACACGCTGCTCGACGCGCTGGTGTTCGCCGGCAACGCCAATCCGGTGCGCGACGTTATGGCCGGCGGCCGCTGGGTGGTGCGGGACGGGCACCACCCGGACGAAGACAAAATCGCCGCCGACTACCGGTCCGCTATCTCGGCGTAAGCTTCAGACCCAGGGGCAGTGGCTGTTCGACGCGCCGAAGGTTCGGCCGGCCGCGAACCGGTCCATGCCGAAGGGCTTCAATTCGGCGACGTCGTTGCCGCCGACGATCTGGCGCGCGACCAGCTTGCCGACGCCGGCCATCTTGAAGCCGTGGTTCGAGTCGGCGCACATGTAAACGTTCGGCAGGATCCAGTCGAAGATCGGCACGTTGTCCGGCGTGAAGGCGCCGATGCCGCCGTTCGGGCGGTCGCGGAAGTTCGGGCGGCAGCCCTCGAACCGGCCCATCAACTGGCCCATGGCGGCGCAGATGTAGTCCGCGAATTCCGGCTCGGCCTGATAGTCCTTGTTGTCGTGGCCGTAGGGGTCGAGTTTCGCTTCCGGGCCGATCATCACCGGGATGGTTCCGCCCTGCACGCCCATGCGGTCCATGCGCTCGGCGCCGTTCTTCCAGTAGACGTAGAGATGATCGTCGAGTTCGCGGCCGGTGCCGTGCTCGATCACCGGGGTGTTCATCAGCTCCACATGCAGCACCGGCGGGTCCAGGTCGTTGGCGGCGCGGTACGGCTCGTCGATATAAACCTCGCCTTCCAGCAGGCGCCAGTAGGTCCACATATCTTTGGTGGCGCTGCCGCCGTCGGGATAGGCGCAGTCGAGCGCCGTCGGCTTGCCGAGCAGGTTCCAGTGCTTGCCGACCCAGGCGCCGACGCAGAGGAAAACGGTGTCGACTTTGATGACGCCCTGGCTGGTATGCAGGGCACTGACCGTGCCGTCGGCCATGTCGTAGTTCTCGACCTCGACGCCCGATAGAATGCGGACGCCGTGCTGTCGACACTTCTCCGCCAGGCCGCGCACGAACTGCATGGTGCCGGCATAGCCGGATATCTTCTCGTGGATTGCGACGTCGATGCCGTCGGTTTTGAAGTCGGGCCAGATGTTGGTGAGGAAGGATCGCGCATCGGCTCCGACATAGAGGTCGGAGTGGTAGTCGACCGCGTTCTGGCTGCGGTGGAGATTCTCGTAGTCGGCGATCTGGTTGGTTTCGCCGCAGGAGATGTAGCCGACCTGCTGGAAGCCGAAATTGACCGGATCGTGCATCCAGACGTCGACCGAATGCCTGAGGATCGGGTGGAGTTCCTCGGTCATGTAGAAGTTGCGGACGCAGCCGCAGGCGATACCGGTGGCGCCTGCGCCCGGCGCGGTCTTGTCCAGTACGATAATGTCGGCACCGGAGCCGGTGCCTTTCTTCTCCAGTTCCATCGCCAGGTGCCAGGCGGTGCTCATGCCGTGCACGCCGGCGCCGATCACGGCGTAGGTGATCGAGCTTGGCAGGTCGTTTGTCATGTTCCCATCCCCGTTGTTTGTCTGTCGTTAGTCTGGAACGCCGGGCACGGCCCGCGCCGTCCCGTATGCGACCATCGCGCCGGGCGTCATGTCGCTATCAGGCGTCATAGGGGTGCACCGGCGTTTCCTTCGGTTTGAACAGGTAGCGACGGAAGAGCCGGCCGTAGCCCGAAATCAGATAGCCGCCGTTTTGCGCCAGCAGCCGCCGGCGTTCCGAGCGGTAGCCGGCGCGGAGGTCGTACCACGGCATCGCCGGGCGTTCGTGATGCAGCACGTGGTAGTTGTTGCCGAGATAGAGCAGGCGCCAGGGCAGGGCGCCCTCGACGATGGCGGTCCGATGCAGCGGGTTCTCCGCCGCCCGGTGCTCCGCATAGGAGCGCAGTAGGATCAGCGACATGCCCGCATAGGCGAAGCCGAACAGGTAAACCGGAAACGGAATGCCGCAGACGACGGTGGTCCAGTAAAGGAGCGCCCCGACACTCGTCCAATGGAGGAGCCAAACGCGAAGCTTTTTCCTGTCGCCGCGGATAATCGCGGCCACCTCGTTCCGCCACAAGCGCAGCGCGTGGACCGCGGGGCCGAGCAGCAGGCGGCCGGCCAGCGTGTTGTAGACGGTGAGAAACCGGCGTGCCGGTGCGCTTAGCGTCCGCCAGCGCGCCGCGGTCACATAAAAGCTCTCGGGGTCGTTGGCCGGGCAGGTCAGGTGCTTGTCGCGATGGTGCTTGAGATGGACCGCGCGATAGATCGGATAAGGCAGCCAAAGACTCAATGGCGGCCAGGCCAGCAGGGCGTTGATCCGGGCGCTACGTGTCGGATGGCCGTGCAAGGCTTCGTGCTGGAACGAGCTGTGCCAGGCGGTCAGCCAGGCGCCGAGCGGTACGGCCAGCCACCAGGGCATCGCCGTATAAAACCAGGTGACGGCGAGCCAGCCGCCGTAGATCAGGAAAATCAGGCCCCAGGTCGGCGCTTCTATCCGGCGCCATAATGGACTTGATACTGGCTCGACAGATGTGGCAACCCCCCCGAATCCGCGCGCCCGCGGTTCGCGTTTCATGCGCAATCCTCTCAAAATGTCTTGGTTTGGCGGGGTCCGAAGCCGGACTGGCTACCGCCGATGACGCTACGGACCGTAGATCGAAGGGACTGCTGAATCAACGTGGGAATGTGAATTTTATATAGTATATTCCACTCAAATAGTTAATATGGTGATTTATCGAAACATCTGGGCATAAAGCGAATTATCTGATGATTCAGCAAATAACCATCGACCGGCGCGACACCGTGCGGGTGTTCCGCAGCCGGCTGGTCGACGCCCTGGGACGGTCCGGGCTGAACCGGTCGGAAGTCGCCCGGCAGATCGGCATCGACCGGTCCACTCTGTCGCAGCTTCTGTCGCCGCAGAACGACCGCCTGCCGCGGGCGGAGACGGTCGCCGCGATCGCGACCGTTCTGCAGGTCAGCGCGGACTGGCTGCTCGGCCTCAGCCAGGACGTGAACCGCCTGGCCGACATCCTGGAACAGTCCATCCAGATCGAACCGGGCGAACCGTCGGCGGCCGACGAGCGGTTGGGGCGCTGGCATGCGGAAGCGGCCGGCTACAAGATCCGCTATGTGCCGACCAACCTGCCGGACCTGATCAAGATTCCGGAATTGATCCGCTACGAATTCCAGCATTATGAAGCGAAGAGTTCCGATCAGGCGCTGTTGGAAAGCGAAGACAGGCTGGCCTATTCCAGGCTGCCGGAGACGGAGATCGAGATCTGCAGCTCGGTGCAGGCGATCGAGGAGTTCGGCGGCGGCTACGGCATCTGGAGCGACCTGGATATCTCGATCCGACGCAAACAGATCGCCGAAATGATAGATCTGGTCGACGAGATTTACCCGACGCTGCGTTGGTTTCTCTACGACGGACGGGCGCGGTATTCGGTGCCGCTGACGATTTTCGGGCCACAGCGCGCGGCGGTCTACATGGGGCAGATGTACTTCGTGTTCAACACGACGGAGCATATCCGTGTGTTGACCCGGCATTTCGACGATCTGATCCGTGTCGCCGTGGTGCAGCCGCCCGATGTCGCCGACTTTTTGCGCGGCCTTCTAACCCGGCTCGACGGCCCGGGGCCCCACTGAGGGCATTGTCCGATGGCCGTCGTCAGTCTGCCGATGTACGACCTGCCGGAGGTCCGGGAAGCGACCGACGAATGGTGGTCGGGGCTCGCCGGTCATTTTCGCGATGCCGGCGTCGCCGGCGCGCCGGACCGGCTGAACCGCGATATCGCGGCCAAGGACGCATGGCGCGACCCGGCGCTTCTGTTCAGCCAGACCTGCGGATACCCGCTGACGCACGAGTTTCGCGGCCGTTTGACAGTCGTCGCAACCCCGGCGTACCGGGCGGCCGGCTGCGACGGCGCCGACTATTGCAGCTACCTGGTGGTGCGCGATGGCGCGGCCGCGGGCTCGATAGCCGACCTTCACGGAACGGTCGCCGCCGTCAACGGCATGGATTCCCAATCCGGTTGGAACGCGTTGGCTGCCGCGGTCGCGCCGTTCGCAGGGGGGGACGGGTTTTTCAGCCGCATCGAACTAAGCGGGGCGCATGCCGAGAGTATCGCCATGGTGCGGGACGGCGGCGCGGACGTCGCGGCGATCGATGCCGTGACCCTGGCCTTGATCGAAAGGCACCGTCCCGCGGCTTTGCACGGCATCCGCAGGCTGGCCGAAACGCCCGCCGCGCCCGGGCTTCCCTATGTAACGCGGCGCGACGCGGATGCCGGTCTGGTGGAGGCGCTGTGGCTCGGTTTGCAGGCCGCCGTTGCGGATCCGTCGCTTGCGGCCGTCCGCGATGCCCTGCTGATCGACGGCGCGGAACGGTTGGCGATTGGGGCTTACGACCGTATTCTGGCGATCGAGAAACTTGCCGAGGCCGCCGGTTTATCCGCCATGGCCCGCCAACATCGCGAGACAATGACGGATCCATGACCAAGACCATCGATTACTTCGTATCGCTTCAATCGCCCTGGACCTATCTTGGGCACCAGCGGCTGCTCGACATCGCGTCCCGCCACGGCGCGGATATACGGATTGCCCCGGTCAATTTCGGCACGATCTTTCCGAAGACAGGCGGCCTGCCGTTGCCGAAACGCGCGCCGGAACGCCAGAAGTATCGGATGATGGAGCTGCGCCGGTGGCGGAGTTTCCTGGACGTGCCGCTGAACTTCAGCCCGGCGCATTTTCCGGCCGACGAGGCATTGGCTGCCGGCATGGTCGGTGCGGCACGGGATGCCGGGCTTGATGCCGTCGGTCTGGCCGGTGCGGTCCTGCGGGCCGTTTGGGCGGAAGAAAAAAACATCGGAGAGCGGGACACGTTGCTGGCTGTCGCCGATGGCTTGGGGCTGGACGGATCCACGCTGGTATCGGCCGCCGAGGCGGATGCGGGCGCCACCTGGCAGCGCGATACGGAAGCGGCCCTCGAGCGGGGTGTTTTCGGTGCGCCGACCTATATCTATCGAGACGAGCTGTTCTGGGGACAGGACCGGCTCGACTTTCTCGACCGCGCCGTGGGCGGTTAGCGACCGTCCGATGAACCGGGCCGACGACAGGAATGGCTGAGCGCTCAGAGAGTCCCAAGTCGTTGCGGTTCTGGGCTGCGGCATTGTCCGCCGCTCTATTCGTCATCAGCCTTGCCTTCTGGGTTTCCCGGACCGTCCAGACGGCGGACGGCCTGGGGGCCGCGTTTGTAACCGTTTTACCGATGCTGGGAATTCTGGCCGGCGGGGCCGGTCTGGCGGCGGCGGCGTTCTGGTCCCGGCAGATGCACATCCGGCGGGCGGAACGCGCCGAGCGGGCCGAACGGCAAGCCGTGGAGTCGGAGAAAGGGTTGATCGACCTGCTCGAGTCCGTGCCGACGGCGATCGCCTTGTGGGATCGCGAGGATCGGCTGGTTCATTGCAACGCCAAATACCGGGAACTATTCAGCGGGGCGGCCGACTATCTGATCGCGGGCATGCCTTTCGACACGGTGCTGGAAGTCGCGGTGGCGAGAAACCTGATGGCGGACGTGGACGGCGACCCGGAGGGTTGGCTGGCCTGCCGGAAAGCGTTGCATGCCAAGCCGGTCGCGACCTTCGAGCGCAGGCTGCCCGGCGACCAATGGTACAGGGTGAGCGATATACGTTCGGAACTTGGCGGATCGGTACTGCTGATGACCGACATTACCCCGCTTAAACGTCATGAACGGGCGCTCGAGCAAAGCGAACGGCGGTTTCGCGACTTTGCGGAGGCGTCCTCGGATCTGCTGTGGGAAATGGACGCGGATCTTTGTTTCACCTCGGTCCAGGATCATGTCGAAGACGTCACCGGCATGCCGCCGGAAGACTTTCTTGGCAAGAAGCGCACCGATTTCAGAGTGGGTGACGACGATCCGGCAAAATGGGAAGCCCATCTGGAAGACCTCAGCGCGCGCCGTGCGTTTCGCGATTTCCGCTATGAGCTGCTCGACCGGAAAGGGCAGCGGCACGAGCTGTCGGTGAGCGGCAAGCCGGTGTTCGACGAAACCGGGACGTTCTCCGGTTACCGCGGCGTGACCACCGACCGGACCGGGGTCGCCGAAGTGGAGGCGGCAGTCGAGGCGATGCGCCTGCAGATGCAGGAAGCCATCGAAAGCATCTCCGAAGGATTTGCGCTGTTCGATGCCGATGACAGGCTTGTTATGTGCAACTCCAACTACCGGAACCTCTACCCGCTTGCCTGGGACGTCATGGTGCCCGGCGCGGCGTTCACGGATATGGCCCGGGTCGCCGCCGAACGCGGCCAGTTCGTCGAAGCGCAGGGCCGGATCGACGAATGGCTCGAAGCCCGCGTCAAACGGCACAGGAACCCGAGCGGCTTTTTCGAGCACCACCTGGCCGACGGGCGCTGGCTGCAGACCAGCGAACGCCGGACCGCCGCCGGCGGTGTGGTCAGCGTCCATATGGATATTACCCAGCTGAAGCTGCGCGAACAGGAACTGAGCACGGCGATGCGGCAGGCGGAAGCGGCCAACCGCGCAAAGTCCGACTTCATGGCCGTCATCAGCCATGAAATCCGAACCCCCCTGAACGGCGTGCTCGGCATGCTGGGCCTGTTGAACGACACCGGGCTGCGCGAGGAACAGTCGAAGTTCGTGGATCTGGCGCAGCAATCCGGGGTGTCGCTGAGAAAGCTGCTTGACGAGGTGCTCGACTTTTCCAGACTTGAGCAGGACGTCTTCACGCCGAGTCGTGTTGAGTTTCGCCCGGTGGAGACGGTTGACACCGTCGTCAACGCGGCCGCTGCACAAGCTGGCGACAAAGACGTCGAAATCGTGTCCGCGATAGCGGCCGACGTGCCGCGGCGTCTGTTTGGCGATCCTGAGCGGCTTCAGCAGATCTTGCTCAATCTGACGTCGAACGCCGTCAAATTCACCGAATCCGGCAAGGTCGGTATCTCCATCGATGTCGTTCGGAAACGCGCCGGTCATGCGCTGTTACGGTTTGCCGTCGAGGATACGGGAATAGGCATTCCGCCCGAAGCACGGGACAGCGTGTTCGAGCATTTCACGCAGGTCGACCCTTCGGCTTCCCGCCAACATGGCGGTGCGGGACTTGGACTGGCGATCTGCAAGCGGCTGGTGGACCTGCTGGGCGGCACGATCGGCGTTGTAAGCGATGTGGGCAAGGGCAGCAGATTCTGGTTCGAACTGGACTTTTCGACCGACCGGGCGGCTTACGCCGTGCCCGACTTCAGGCGGCGGTCGACGCCGCCGGGTGCGCCGCGTGGCGACGGCCAGCACATACTGCTGGCGGAAGACAGTCCGACCAATCAACTGGTGGCGAAATCGATACTGGAAGACGCCGGGTATAAGGTCGACGTGGTGGCGGACGGGTACGAGGTGCTGGACCGGCTGGCGGCGGCGGCTTACGACCTGATTCTCATGGATGTATCGATGCCCACGATGGATGGGATCGAAGCGACGAGACAGATCCGGCAACGACCGGATTCGACCCGAATTCCAATCATTGCGATGACCGCGCATGCGTTCACGGAAGACCGGCAGCGCTGTTTGGACGCCGGCATGGAAGACCATCTGTCCAAGCCGTTCGAGAAAAACGACTTGTTGTGGACGGTCCATCGCAATCTGGGTCGGTCCGATGGGGGCCGCGGGGGCCGGGTTCTCGATGTCGAGGCTCTGTCGCAACTGGAGGCCGATACCGACCCCGCGACGTTGCCGACCCTGATCGACAGCTTCCTGACAGAAGCCCGGCAACGCGCCCGTAAACTGGAGCAGGCGGCGAAGAGCGGCGACTTGCGCGCGATGGAGCATGAATCGCATGCGCTCAAGAGCAGTGCGCAGACGTTCGGCGCATCGGATCTGCATAGCCGCGCCAAGGCGATCGAGCATGCCTGCCTCAGCCGACGGCGGGCGGAAGCGGTAGCGCTTTGCGAGTCGATTACGGACCTGGCCGATGCGGCAGCGGACGCATTGAAGGAACGCTTCGGAGCCTCGGCCTGAAAGCGCTCTAGCTCTCGCCCGTCTCGTCCCAGGTCTGTTTCTTGCGGTAGATGGTCGACGGGCTGATTTCGAGCAGGGCCGCGGCTTTCGGGATGTTGCCCGCGCAAGCGTCGATCGCGCGCTCGATGGTTTCCTTTTCGACGATCCAGAGTGGGCGGATGCTCGGTGCCGGCTCTTCCCGCGGGCCGACCGGCACGGCGGCACCCGGCTGGCGCGCTGTCACAGAGTCACCCGATCGCCGCGACGGTTGGACCAGTTCCGGCAACATGGCCGGGGTCACTTCTTCGCCGTCATGGAGCACGACGATATTGCGGATCACATTGAGCATCTGGCGGACATTGCCGGGCCAGGAATACGTCGCGATCGTATTTTCCGTCTCTGCGGAGAAACGGGTGAACCGCTTGCCTTCCTCTTGAGCGAAGCGGTTTAGAAACTCGTTGGCGATCAGTAGGATGTCGTCGCCGCGCTCGCGCAGCGGCGGCATGGTGACCGGGATGACGTGCAGGCGATAATAGAGATCTTCCCGGAACCGGCCGGCTTCCACCGCGGCGACCGGGTCCTGGTTGGTCGCGCAGACAAAGCGAACGTCCACCTTTTCCATTCGGCTGCCGCCGACCTTGGTGAAGCTGCCCGACTGGATGAACCTCAGCAGCTTCGTCTGAAGGTTGAGGTCCATCTCGCAGATTTCGTCGAGGAACAACGTTCCGCCGTCCGCGCGCTGCGCCGCGCCGTCGCGATCGGTCATCGCGCCGGTGAAGGCGCCCTTCACATGCCCGAAAATCTCGCTTTCGATCAGATCGGCGGGAATGGCGCCGCAGTTCAGCGCGACGAACGGCGCTTCGGCGCGCGGGCTTAGCTTATGCGTCGCTTCCGCCGCCAGCTCCTTGCCGGTGCCGCTTTCGCCGGTCACGAAGACCGTTGCCTTGCTTGGCGCCGCGCTTTCGATAATCCGGTAGACCGCCTGCATCGGCAGCGAAGAGCCGACGAAACCGAAAAACTGGTTACGGGCGATGTGTTCTTCGTAAGTCTCGACGATCTGAGCCAGCCGCTGCCGTTCCAGCGAATTGCGCAGGGTGTAGATCAGCCGTTCGCTGTTGAACGGTTTCACCAGGAAGTCGAAGGCGCCGTGGCGCATCGCCGCGACCGCCGAGTTTATCGAACCGTGCGCGGTGATGACCACGACGGCGCAGGCCATACGGGTTTGCGCGATGTGACGCAGGATATCCATGCCGTCCATGTCCGGCAGCTTGAGATCCAGCAAAACACCGTCCGGCGGATTGGTTTCCAATTCGGCCAATGCGTCACCGCCGGTCTCGACAGCCGTGATCTCATAATCCTCGTCGCGCAGGTAATTCTCGTAAGTACGAGCCAGCGAAGGACTGTCTTCAACTAGAAGGATTTTCTTAGGGCTCACGTCCGCGTCTTTGGCGTTCCAATCGCGATAATTTACTAGGGTCGATTATTTCAATACTTTTCGCCATACGTAGAAACACGGAGGATCTACATTTCTATAGCCCAAATTACGGCATAATTTGATGTGTGCGCGGTTTGTTCCGGCGGATCGTCCCAAGGGCGGTCCAGAACCCGCGACCGTCGGGCACGGAAGCTCCGTATCAGGCGAGGACGTCGTCGGCGGAAACGTAATCCCGGCCCTGATCGCTGGCGACAGCCTCGTAGGTGAGTTGTCCGTGGTGGACGTTGAGGCCGTTTTTGAGGTGCGGATCGTCGAGCAGGGCCTGCTTGTATCCCTTGTTGGCTAGCGCGACGATGAACGGCAGCGTTGCGTTGTTGAGCGCGAAAGTGGACGTGCGCGCGACGGCGCCGGGCATGTTGGAGACGCAATAGTGGACAACGTCGTCAACGCGGTAGGTTGGGTTGTCGTGCGTGGTCGGCTTGGCGGTTTCGAAACAGCCGCCCTGGTCGATCGATACGTCGACGATCACGGCGCCGCGCCGCATTTTTTTGATCATTTCGCGGCTGACGAGTTTGGGCGCCGCGCCGCCGCGCACCAACACGGCGCCGACAACCAGATCGGCGCCGGCGACATGGTCTTCGATGGCGTCGACGGTGGAGAAGATCGTATTCAGCATCGGACCGAACTGGAGGTCGAGTTCGTATAGTCGCGGCAGGGACTTGTCGATCACCGTGACATGCGCTTCCAGGCCCATGGCCATGCGCGCGGCGTTGGTGCCGACGACCCCGCCGCCCAGGATAACGACTTTCGCGGCCGCGACGCCGGGCACGCCGCCCAGCAGCATGCCCCGTCCGCCCTGTTCCATTTCCAGGCAGTGGGCGCCGGCCTGTATCGACATACGCCCCGCGACTTCGCTCATCGGCGAGAGCAAGGGCAGTCCGCCGCGGATGTCGGTCACGGTTTCGTAGGCTATGCCGACACAACCGGAATCGAGCATCCCTTTTGTCAGTGTCGGATCCGGCGCCAGGTGCAGGTAGGTGAACAGCACCTGGCCTTCGCGCAACATGGCCGTTTCCTGTGGCTGCGGTTCCTTGACCTTGACCACCATGTCCGCCTTGGCGAACACCTCCTCGGCGCTGTCGACGATATCCGCGCCGGCATCCCGGTAGAGCGTGTCGTCGAGGTCGATCCCCGCGCCCGCGCCCGATTGGACGATGACCTGGTGGCCATGGTGGACCGCTTCCCGCACGCTGGCCGGCGTCATACCGACGCGATGTTCCTGGGTTTTTATTTCGGTGGGTACGCCGATCAGCATCACCGGGGCTCCCTCATACGCTGCGTTACCGGCAGATCAATGAGCCTGCTTCAAGACCTTCGATAGCGTGTCGAAGATCCGGTCGATCTGCGCCTTTTCCACGATCAACGGCGGCGACAACGCGATGATGTCGCCGGTGGTGCGTATCAGGACGCCTTCCTCATAGCAACGGAGAAATGCATCGAAGGCCCGCGCGGTCGGTTTGTTGGCGATCGGCTCCAGCTCGATGGCGCCGATCAGGCCCAGATTGCGCAGGTCGATCACGTGCGGATGGCCTTTCAGGGCATGCAATGCCTCTTCCCAGTAAGGCGACAGTTCGGCCGCACGCTCGAACAGACCTTCTTCCTGATAGGTGTCCAGGGTCGCGACGCCCGCCGCCGCGGCCAGCGGGTGGCCCGAATAGGTGTAGCCGTGGAACAGCTCGATGGTATTTTCGGGCGCGTCCATGAAGGCGTCGTAGATGCCTTTGCGGCAGATCACCGCGCCCATCGGCACGACGCCGCTGGTCAGCCCCTTGGCGCAGGTGATCATGTCCGGCATGACGCCGAAATAGTCCGTCGCGAACGGCGCGCCGAGGCGACCGAAGCCGGTGATGACCTCGTCGAAAATCAGCAGGATTCCGTGCCGGTCGCAGATTTTGCGCAGGCGTTCCAGATAGCCCTGCGGCGGGATCAGCACGCCGGTCGATCCGGCGACCGGTTCCACGATCACCGCCGCGATGGTCGAGGCGTCGTGCAGCGCGACCAGCTTTTCCAGATCGTCGGCCAGATGGGCGCCCCAGGCGGGCTGGCCGCGGGAATAGGCGTTGTGTTCCAGATCATGGGTGTGGGAAATGTGGTCGGTGCCGGCCAGCAACGTGCCGAAATGCATGCGGTTCTTGACGATGCCGCCAACCGAGATCCCGCCGAAACCGACGCCGTGATAGCCACGCTCCCGCCCGATCAGCCGGGTTCGGGTGCCCTGGCCAATGGCCCGCTGATAGGCCAGGGCGATCTTCAGGGCGGTATCGACGGATTCCGAACCGGAGTTGGTGAAGAACGCATAGTCCAGGTCGCCGGGCATCAGGGCGGTCAGCCGCGATGCGAGTTCGAAGGCTTTCGGGTGACCCATCTGGAAGGCAGGGGCGTAGTCCAGTTCCTCAACCTGGCGCTGGACGGCTTCGACGACCCGTGGCCGGGCGTGGCCCGCGTTGCAGCACCATAGGCCGGCGGTACCGTCGAGCACCTGCTTGCCCTCGGCGGTGGTGTAATGCATGTCCTTGGCCGACACGAACATGCGCGGCTGCTGTTTGAACTGCCGATTGGCGGTGAACGGCATCCAGAAGGATTCGAGATTATTTGTCGCGCTATGCGCGCTGGCGCCGATGGTGGCCATGGCGTTCATCTCCCGTCGAATTCGAGCCGTTTCGTCACGGCTCCGATCATGGCCAGCATAATCCGAATTGCCGATCCGCGAAAACCGATAAGCCGGCGAGGATAGGACTGGTCTTCAACGAGCCGCAATGGCAGGTTGTGAACAAGCGGTTGCAGCTAGAGCAATATCCGAACGGATTGAACATGATGGTTCAATCCGTTCGGATAAAATTGCTCTACATCTTAAGAGGCTGGAGCATCATCCGACCGAACGGATCGCATAAGCGATCCGTTCGGTCGGATGATGCTCTGGGGGAACGGACCCGAAAGGACGGACAAAAATGAAGCTCTTAACCTACAGCAGTGGCGGGGAGGCCACCTATGGCGTCGCGACGGACGACGGCGTGATCGATGTCGGCAAGCGTCTCGGCGAGAGTTACGGCAGCCTGCGCGCCGTGCTGGAGGCCGATGCCCTGGACGCCGTTCGCGAGGTCACGGCCGGTCAGAGCCCGGACTCGGGGCTTAACGACATCAGCTACCTTCCGGTTATCCCCAACCCGGAGAAGATCGTCTGTGTCGGACTGAACTACGAGGACCACCGCATCGAGACGGGCCGGGAGCCTTCCGGTTACCCCGTGTTGTTCGCGCGTTACGCCCATTGCCAGGTCGGGCACGGCCAGCCGATGGTGCGGCCGAACAATTCCGAACAGTTCGACTACGAGGGCGAACTGGTCGTGGTGATCGGCAAACAGGCGCGGCACGTGAGCCGCGAGGACGCGCTGAGCCACATCGCCGGATACTCGATCTACAACGACGGCTCGGTCCGCGACTGGCAGAGCCATACGCACCAGTTCCTGCCCGGCAAGAACTTCGATGCAACCGGCGCCTTCGGTCCCTGGATGGTGACGTCGGATCAGATTCCCGATCCGACGGCGCTGACATTGACGACGCGCCTGAACGGTCAGGTGCTGCAGCATGCCGGCACCGACCAGTTGATCTTCAACATCCCGTACCTGATTTCCTACATCTCCAGTTTCATGGTGCTGAGGCCGGGCGACGTGATCGTCACCGGCACGCCGGGCGGCGTCGGCATGAAGCGCAATCCGCCGCTGTTTATGAAAGCCGGCGACACGGTGGAGGTGGAGATCAGCGGCATCGGCACGCTGGTCAACCCGATCGTCGACGAGTAGGCGGTCCGCCGCCGTCAGGGGTTTACGTCGACGCCGACGGCGGCGCGCACGCCGTCGAACCCGTCGCGCTTGAGCAGCGCCGCCAGATCGCGGCCGATCGCCGCGACCAGGCCGGGGCCCTGGTAGATCAGCGCCGTGTAGAGCTGCACCAGCGATGCGCCGGCGCGGATCTTGGCGTAGGCGTCGGCCCCCGACCCGACTCCGCCGACCCCGACCAGGGTGATCCGTCCGCCGGTCAATCGGTACATCCGGCGCAACGTCTCCGTCGAGGGCGCGAACAGCGGTGCGCCGCTCAAACCGCCGGACTGTTCCTTGTGCCGCCCGCGCAAATCAGGCGGCCGGGCGATGGTCGTGTTCGAGATGATCAGCCCTTCCGTCCCGTGCTCCACCGCCACGGCCGCGATGTCGGCCAGCTCCGCTTCCGTCAGGTCGGGCGCGATTTTCAGGGCGATCGGGATCGCCAGGCCGGCGGCGGTCCGCGCGTCCTCCAGCCGTCCGAGCAACTCCTCCAGTTCCGCCTTGTTCTGCAGGCCGCGCAGGCCCGGCGTGTTCGGCGACGACACGTTGACGGTGACGTAATCCGCGTAGGGCCCAAGCGCCTTCAGGCCCGCGATGTAATCGCCGATGCGGTCGTCGCTGTCCTTGTTGGCGCCGAGATTGACGCCGACGATGCCGCGCCGCGGGCGGGCGCGGAGCCGCGTTTCCGCCGCCGCCATGCCCTGGTTGTTGAAACCCAGCCGGTTGATGACGGCGCGGTCTTCCGGTAGCCGAAACAGCCGCGGTTTCGGATTGCCGGCCTGCGGCCGTGGCGTGATGCTGCCGACCTCGACGAAGCCGAAGCCCTGCCCGAGCATGGCGTCGGGGACTTCCGCGTTCTTGTCGAAGCCGGCGGCCAGGCCGATGGGATTCGGAAAGGTCAGGCCGCGGAACGGCACGTGCAGCACCGGGTCGTCCACCGTTTCGGTGCGGGGGACGAGGCCGCTCCGCAACGCCGCTATCGTCGCCCGGTGCGCGACCTCCGGCGGCAGCGCCCGAAGCAGCGGCGCGGCGGCGCGGAACAAATCGGTCAATCCGGGTCTCCGTCTTCCCCGAGGTGGGGAAAGATGTGCTCGCCGTCCGGGCCGAGCGGTAGATCGTGTACGGCGACGACCGCGGTTGTCGAAAGCTCCGAATAGAGATGGGGAAACAGCGCGCCGCCGCGCGACGGCTCCCACCGGAGCGCATCGCCCAACGCGTCCGGATCGACGGCCAACAACACCAGATCATGCTGGCCGGCCCGGTGACGGCGGCAGGATTCGCGAACCTGTTCCGCCGTCGAAAAATGAATGAATCCGTCGCGGCGGTCGTCGTCCGACCCGGCGTATCCGCCGCGCTCCTGCGCCAATTGCCAGTCCGCCCGACGCGCAATCGAATAGATCAAAGCTGGCCCCATGGCCGCACCCTAACCAAAGCGGATTGGTCTGAACAGATACAACGGCAGTGCCGGTAATAGCCTGCTGGTACTAGACTCCGAACGAATGTTGGTCGAACATATCGCCATGCTGACCCACCAAGGCATATGGGCGGCGGTCGACGCACTGGCGGCCCAGAACGGTTTTACCGCGTCCGGATTGGCTAAGCGCGCCGGGCTGGACGCGACCACCTTCAACAGAAGCAAGCGCACCTCACGGGATGGCAAGCCGCGCTGGCCGAGCACGGAAAGCGTTTCCAAAATCCTCGACGCGACCGGCTCGACGCTCGGCGACTTCGTTTCCCTGGTCGATCACGGCGGACAGGGCGACGGGCCGTTTCGCATTCCGGTTATCGGCTTCGGCCTGGCCGGCGACAACCGGTTCTTTACCGAGCACGGCGTCCCGCAAGGCACGGACTGGGACGAAGTGGCGTTTCCCGATATCGGCGATCCCAGCGCCTATGCCCTGGAAGTGACCGACGACAGCATGTCGCCGGTCTATCGCGACGGCGATATCGTCGTCGTATCGCCGCAGGCGAACATCCGCCGCGGCGACCGGGTGGTCGTCAGGACGCTCGAGGGCGAAGTGATGGCCAAGCAGCTTCGCCGCAAATCCGCGCGCCGTATCGACCTGCAGTCCCTGAATCCGGACTATCCCGGCCGGGTGCTGGACATCGACGAGATCGGCTGGCTGGCGCGCATCGTCTGGGCCAGCCAATAAACCTGCCAACGGGCGTTTGGCGATTTCCTTAACCGAGACTATGGTACGACCGCCGCGTCGACACTTAATGGCGTTTTGCGCAGGATTTTTGAAAGAAGGAGTATCGGCATGGCGGGTGTATTTTGGCACGACGGGAAATGGTCCGAGGAGCAACCGAAGCTCACCGGGCCGATGGATCACGCGTTCTGGATGTCGACGGTGGTGTTCGACGGCGCCCGGTCGTTCCAGGGGATGGCGCCGGATGTCGACCAGCATTGCGAACGGCTGATCAAATCGGCCAAGTCCATGTTGCTGGAGCCGAAGTTTGCGGCGGAAGAGGTCGCCAAGCTTTGTGTCGAGGGCGTTCGCAAGCTGCCGAAGGAATCGGAGCTCTATATCCGCCCGATGTTCTTCGCCCGGGAAGGTTTCGTGCTGCCGGATCCGGAGACGACGGAATTCGTGCTGGCGATCTATGACACCCCGCTGCCGCCGGCTAATGGCTTCACGGCCTGTTTCTCCAGTTATCGCCGGCCGGCCCGCGATATGGCGCCGACGGACGCCAAAGCCTCATGCCTTTATCCGAATTCGCAAAGGGCGCTGCGCGAAGCGGCGGACCGCGGCTTCGACAATGCGATCGTGCTGGACCCGAACAGCAATGTCGCCGAGTTCGCGTCGGCCAATATCTGGATCGCCAAGGATGGCGTCGCCATGACGCCGGCCTGGAACGGCACCTTCCTGAACGGCATCACCCGCCAGCGCATCATCCAGTTGCTCAAGGACGACGGGGTCGAAGTGCAGGAAACAACCATCACGCCACAGGACGTGCGGGACGCGGACGAGGTGTTCAACACCGGCAACTACGGCAAGGTCGTGCCGGTGGTGAAACTGGAAGATCGCGACTTGCAGCCCGGCCCGGTGGCTCGGCGGGCGCGCGAACTCTATTTCGAGTACGCGAACGGCGCGCAGCTCTTCTAAGCGCTTAGAAGGTTTCGGGTGGTGCCGAGCCGACCCACTCCCCGTCCCAACCACCCCGAGGGTACCCTGTATGGGTGGTTGGGACGGGGGAGCGGGCCGGCTCGGAGAACCTTGGAAAATCTATGCGGCGCTCAGGTCTTCGCCCTTCAGGGCGCGGCGGATCAGGGTCGCGGTTTCCGCGACGCCGTAAAGCGCCGCGAAGGAGCCGAAGCGTGGGCCCTGGCTCTGGCCGAGCAGGACCTCGTAGAGCGCCTTGAACCAGTCGCGCAGCGGCTCGAACCCGTGCCGCTTGCCGATCTCATAGATCTCGAACTGGATATCCTCGGCGGCGGTGCCGGCGGCCATGCCTTCCAGGGTGGCCGCCAGCTCTTCCAGGGCGGCCCGTTCGGTGTCCGTCGGCGCGCGATAACTTTTGTTCGGCTTCACGAAATCCCGGTAGTAGGCGAGCGCATAGCCGACCAGGCGGTCGAGCATCGGATGGTTCTCCGGGGTCGCGCCGGTGACGTAGCGCTCGATAAAGCCCCAGAGCACAGCCTTGTCTTCCGTGTTGCACACGCCGGCCAGGTTCATCAGGATCGCGAAGCTGATCGGCACATCCTCCTGCGGCGCGTTGCCGCCGTGGATGTGCCAGACCGGGTTGGCGAAGCGTTCCTTGCCGTCCTGCTCCCGGAACTTATTCAGAAACGTCAGGTATTCGTCGACCGTCTTCGGAATGATGTCGAAATAGAGGCGTTTGGCCTTGCGCGGCGACTGGTAATTGAACAGCGCCAGGCTTTCCGGTGAGGCGTAGGTCAGCCATTCGTCGATGGTCAGGCCATTGCCCTTCGACTTGGAGATCTTCTCGCCCTTTTCGTCGCGGAACAGCTCGTAATGGAAGCCGTCCGGCGGGTCGGCGCCGAGGATCTTGCAGATCCGGCTGGAGTGCTTGACCGAGTCGATCAGGTCGCTGCCAGACATTTCGTAATCGACGCCGAGCGCGTACCAGCGCATCGCCCAGTCCGGCTTCCATTGCAACTTGCAGTGACCACCGGTGACCGGCACTTCGGTCTTATTTCCATCGCTGTCTTCATAGGTGACGGTGCCGGCATCCGCGTCGTGGGCGATGATCGGCACCTGCAGCACCTGGCCGGTCTTCGGACAGATCGGCAGAAACGGGCTATAGGTCGCGCGGCGTTCGTCGCGCAGCGTCGGCAGCATCACCGCCATGACATCGTCGTAGCATTCCAGCATGCGGCGCAGCGCATCGTCGAAGCGGCCGGAGCGGTAGCATTCCGTGGCGCTGTAGAATTCGTACTCGAAGCCGAAATCGTCGAGGAATGCCCGAAGCCTGGCGTTGTTGTGGTGCGCGAAGCTCTCGTGCGTGCCGAACGGGTCGGGGATGTCGGTCAACGGCTTGCCGAGATGCTGCGCCACCATCTGCCGGTTCGGGATGTTGTCGGGCACCTTGCGCAGACCGTCCATGTCGTCGGAGAAGGCGACAAGACGGGTCGGCACGTCGGACAGCACGGCGAAGGCGCGGCGCACCATGGTCGTGCGCATCACTTCGCCGAACGTGCCGATATGCGGCAGGCCGGACGGGCCGTAGCCGGTCTCGAACAGGACATGGCCTTTGTCGTTGCCACGTTTGTCCAAACGCGCGATCAGCTTTTCGGCTTCCTGGAAGGGCCACGCGCGGCTTTCGCGCGCGAGTTCCGCGTCCGACGCCATCTTTTTCTCTCCTCGAGGCTGCGCGGGCGGAACCTAGGCATAAGCTGTCGGTGCGTCAATCATTGGCCGCCGGTATACTCGCGCCATGCCAAGCGATTCAGCCGCCTCCCCGCGACGCGTTCGCCTGCCGCAGGTGCCGGCGCTGGCGGTCGGCGGCGGCAGCGCCGCCTGGCTGACGCCGGATGGCGAGGTGCTGGAGATCGGCCCGGCGGAGGCTGGGCGGCTGGCGCGGGATGCCGCGCCGATGGTCTGTCATGCGCCGGCGACGGCGGCTCGGCTCGGCGTCAATCGCTTTCCGGCGCACGATTTGCTGGATCTGTTCGCGTTCGCCCGGCCGGCGCAGTTTTGCTTGCCGACCATCGCCGGACTGGCCGATGCGCTCGGGCTGGATCGACCGAACGACCGGACCGATGAAGCCATGCTGCTGGTCGCCGCGGCCGAGCGGCTGCTGACCGACCTGATGCGACAGAAGGGGAGGGAACGGGGCGATATAGCTGCGCTGGCGATGACGATGGCCCGCGCCGGTTGGCCGTGGGGTCCGGCGACGGTCGCGGCGCTTGGCGAAGCGACGGGCAAATCCGGCTCTTACGGCGGGCTGGATGTCTGGAACCGGCTTTCGGAATGGGACGACCGGGCTCCGCCGCCGCCGCCGGAAGACGCGCCGGTATCGCCGTCGGAGGCACGCGAGCGGTTGGGACGGCTGCTCGACTGCGGCTCGGAAGAAAGACCGTCTCAGGTCGCATTTACGGAAGCGGCTGCCGGCTCGTTCGCACCGCGAGAGCATGCCGGAGAGCCGCAGGTGGTGCTGGCGGAAGCCGGCACCGGGGTCGGTAAGACGCTCGGCTATATCGCGCCGGCCAGCGTTTGGGCGGAAAAGAACAGCGGCCCGGTCTGGCTCTCCACCTTCACCAAGAACCTGCAGCGGCAGATCGATCAGGAACTGGACCGGCTCTATCCCAACCCGGAGGAGAAGGCGCAGAAGGTCGTGGTGCGCAAGGGGCGGGAAAATTACCTCTGCCTGCTGAACGTGGAGGAGGCGACGCAGGGCGGCGCGGCGCGGCAGTCCGACCAGATCGCGCTCGGCCTGATGGCGCGCTGGGCGCGGGCAAGTCGCGACGGCGACATGGGCGGCGGCGACTTCCCGTCGTGGCTGTCCATGCTGTACGGATCGGTGCGCACGACGGGCCTGGCCGACCGGCGCGGCGAGTGCATCTATTCCGCCTGCCCGCATTACCGGAAATGCTTCATCGAGAAATCGCGGCACAAGGCCGAACGCGCTGAGATCGTGATCGCCAACCATGCTTTGGTGATGATCCGCGCCGCGTGGCATGTCGAACAGGCGGAGCTACCCCTCCGCTATGTGTTCGACGAAGGCCATCATCTGTTCGGCGCCGCCGACAGCGCGTTTTCCGCCAATATCTCCGGCCTGGAAACGGCAGACCTTCGGCGATGGATCCGCGGCGGCGAAGGCGGACGGCGGAGCCGCGCCCGGGGCCTGGAAAAACGGATCGGCGATCTGGTCGCGGACAACGAGGAAGCCGAACGCGCCTTGAGCGCGGCGATTGCCGCAGCGGCCAGCCTGGCGGCGGAAGGCTGGCTGAAGCGTCTGGTCGAAGGCGAGCCGTTCGGCCCCACCGAACGGTTCCTCGCCCTGGTCCGCCAGCAGGTCTATGCGCGCGCGCCCGACCGGGAACGGACCTACGGGCTGGAGACGTCGACCGAGGAACCGGTGGCCGGCCTGCTGGAAGCGGCGACGGGGCTGGACCGTGCCCTGGGCGATCTGCTGGAACCGATAACCGCGCTGCAGAAGATCCTGATCCAAATGCTGGACGACGAAGCCGCGGACCTGGATACGGCCAGCCGCGTCCGGGTCGAGGCCGCGGCCTCCGGCCTGGAGCGCCGGGCGCGGGTGCCGTTGCAGGCTTGGCGCGCCATGTTACGGGACCTGCAGGGCGAGACGCCCGAGCAGTTCGTCGACTGGTTCTCGGTCGACCGCATCGCCGGCAACGAAGCGGACGTCGGCTACCACCGGCATTGGGTCGATCCGACCCTGCCGTTCACAGAAACCGTGCTGCGCCCGGCGCACGGCGCGCTGATCACCTCGGCGACGCTGCTGGATCATTCGGACGGGGAGGCGGACGATTGGGCGGCGGCGGAAGTGCGCACCGGCGTGACGCATCTGATTCGGCCGGCTGCGCGGGTTTCGCTGCCGTCGCCATTCGACCATGCGGGACGAACCCGGGTGTTTGTGGTGACGGACGTCCGCCGCGATAATCCGGATCAGGTGGCGGCGGCCTATCGTGAGCTGTTCCTGGCCGCCGGCGGCGGCGCGCTCGGCCTGTTCACGGCGATCTGGCGGTTGCGGGCGGTCCAGAAGCGTCTGGTGGAGCCGCTGGATACCGCCGGGCTGGCGCTTTACGCCCAGCATGTGGATGCGATCGACACCCCGACGTTGGTCGATATCTTCCGCGCCGAAGAGGATTCCTGTCTGTTGGGGACGGACGCGGTACGCGACGGTGTCGATGTGCCGGGACGTTCGCTGCGCCTGATCGTATTCGACCGGGTGCCCTGGCCGCGGCCCGACATCCTGCACCGCGCCCGCAAACAGCGGTTCGGGCGCAGCGCCTACGACGACATGCTGACCCGGCTTAAGCTTAAGCAGGCCTATGGCCGGCTGCTGCGGCGGGCGGAAGATGCCGGCGTCTTCGTCATGCTGGACGCCATGCTGCCGTCGCGGCTGCTGACCGCCTTTCCCGCCGATGTCGAGGTCAACCGCGTGGGATTGTCGGAAGCGGTGGCGGAAACCCGGGCTTTTTTGACCGATACCAAGGCTGCCGGGAGGGCGGCCAATTAGGCCTTGCGAGTGCGGGTCCGCCCCCCTACTGTGCCGACCCGCTCGTCAGAAGGGAAGCCCCGATGGTTGCCACGATCAGTCACCACAACGCGTTAATTTACACCATGGTTCTCGTCTCGGCCGCGGACCGCGACATGACCGATAATGAAATCGCCACCATCGGCGAGTCGATCCGGACCCTGCCGGTGTTTCGCGATTACGACCTGGACCAACTGGGCGACGCGGCGGAGACCTGTGCCGAGATCCTGGATTCCGACGAGGGCCTGGATACGGTGCTGGGTCTTATCAAGGAAGGGCTTCCCCAAAAGCTGCGCGAGACGGCCTATTCGCTCGCCTGCGAAATCGCCGCGGCAGATGGCAAGCTCAGCCAGGAGGAACTGCGGCTGCTGGAGATCATTCGCCACGAGTTGGAAGTCGGCCGACTGCCGGCGGCCGCGATCGAGCGGGGCGTGCGCGCCCGTTACGCGACGGTCTGATCGCCGCCCTCTTACAGTTCAGCCAAGAACCCGGCCGCCGCTTCGACGGCGTCCGTTATGTTGCCTTCGGCGGTGAAGCCGCTTTTCTTGCGCGGCTTCAGGTCGTGGTCGCCGTCCGGTAGCCAGGCGAGCCGGATTTTCGGCGACAGGTCGTAGCCGGCGACTTCGTCCCGGCCGCCGAACGGATCTCGTTCTCCCTGAAGAATCAGCGCCGGGGTTTGCAGCGCCGCCAAATGTGCCGTGCGCAGCGATTCCGGTTTGCCCGGCGGGTGGAACGGATAGCCGATACAGATAAGGCCGTGTGCGCCGACCTCGTCGGCGATCATGCTGGCCATGCGTCCGCCCATCGATTTGCCGCCGATCACCACCTTGCCGTCCAGCGCAGACACGGCGGCGCGCCAGCTTTCCAGCAGAACGGGCTGCCGGTCCGGCGGCCGCCTGCCGCCCTCGGCGCGGCGGCGCGCCATATAGGGAAATTCGAAGCGCGCCACGCGGTAGCCGGAATCGCCGAGCCGGGCGGCAAATTGCGCCATAAATGGGCTGTCCATCGGCGCGCCGGCGCCGTGAGCCAATATCACTGTCAGCTTCGCACCGGCCGGGCCGTCGAACAGGAATTCCGTGTCGCTCATTGTCCTGATACTCAAGCGGCGGGCCGAGGCCCGCCGCTAACGCACGCAAACGGACGCTTCGGATTTACGCCGACGGGTCCGGCACGATCCGCAGGTAAGGCTTCGGCGCCTTCCAGCCGCCCGGGTACTTCTCTTTCGCCTGTTCGTCGGACACGGCGGGGACGATGATGACGTCTTCGCCCTTCTTCCAATTGACCGGCGTCGCCACCTGGTGTTGCGCGGTCAATTGGCAGGAGTCCAGGACACGCAGGACTTCGTCGAAGTTGCGGCCGGTGCTCATCGGATAGGTGAGCGAAAGCTTGATCTTCTTATCCGGCCCGACCAGGAAGACGGTGCGCACCGTCGCGTTGTTCACCGCCGTCCGGCCCTCGGACGTATCGCCCTCGTCCGCCGGCAGCATTTCGTACAGTTTGGCGACTTTCAGCTCCGGATCGCCGATCATCGGGTAGTTGACGGTGTGGCCCTGGGTCTCCTCGATATCCACGGCCCATTTGGCGTGGTTGTCGACCGGGTCGACGCTCAGCCCGATGATCTTGCAGTTCCGTTTGTCGAATTCCGGCTTCAGGCCGGCCATGTAGCCGAGCTCGGTGGTGCAAACCGGCGTGAAATCCTTCGGATGAGAAAACAGGATGGCCCAGCCGTCACCGATCCAGTCGTGGAAATTGATTGTTCCTTCGGTGGTTTCCGCCGTGAAATTCGGCGCCTCGTCGTTGATGCGTAGTGTCATGGATTGCCTCCGGTTGACATGCAGACATGCGATTATCGAGTGGCAGCCGACATCGCCAAGTCTTGCTTGCCGATGCGGGCTTGGACATGTGAACTACCTACCTATAGTCAAAAGGTAGGTAGGTAGACTAAGCCAGTCAATCCGACGCCATTGTGACGAAAGCCACGTGGCCCGTAGGCGGACGACCTGTTGGGCGGAAACCGATGGATACGTTCCTGCTTAGCCATGAATCTGTTATCAGGGTTCTCGTGTTTTTCAGCATACTGGCCGCCATGGCCGCGGCAGAACTGGTAATCCCGTGCCGCCGGCTTGTCGCGCCGAAGGCGCTTCGGTGGTTCAACAACCTGACGCTGACGGCACTCAACACGGTGCTGCTTCGCTTGCTGTTTCCGACACTGGCGATCGGCATGGCGGCCATTGCCGCCGAGCGGGGGTGGGGCCTGTTCAATCTTGTCGCCCTGCCGTCGTGGCTGGAGGTTCTCGCGGCCGCAATGGCGCTCGACCTCGCGATCTATCTCCAGCATGTGCTATTTCACAAGGTGCCGGTGCTGTGGCGTTTGCACCGGATGCATCACGCGGACCTGGATATAGACGTTACGACCGGCGCCCGGTTCCATCCGATCGAGATCGTGCTGTCCATGCTGATAAAGCTCGCGGTCGTGACGGTGCTGGGCGCGCCGCCGCTTGCCGTGTTGATCTTCGAACTGCTTCTGAACGGTGTCGCCATGTTCAACCACGGCAACATCGCGCTGCCCACGGCGGTCGACCGTTTGCTGCGGTTGGCCGTGGTCACGCCAGACATGCACCGCGTGCATCATTCCGCGATCCGGCGCGAGACCGACTCCAATTACGGCTTCAATCTGCCGTGGTGGGACCGACTGTTCGGCACGTACCGCGACCAGCCGGAACTTGGCCACCAAGGCATGACCATCGGTGTCGCAGCCTACCAGCAACCGGTACGGCAAAGTCTTTGGTGGATGCTGATCCTGCCGTTTCGTCGCAGCTAGCTGCCGATTTCGCCGCCATTCTGTTTGGTGATCGCCACCACCGATGGCCGTGGCGGCATGCCGTCCTTGAAATCCGGCCACCGCGTCATCGGGTTGTCGAAGTTTTGTTCCGGTTCGGCCCCGTCCGCGCCCGGATGCTGCACGGCGACGAACAGGGTTTTGCCGTCGGGGGTGAACACCGGCCCGCACATCTCCGCGCCGATCGGCACCCTGAAGAAGTGTTTGGTCAGAGCGCGTCCGGGCCCGGTCAGATCGCAGGCGTAAACGCCGTCCGCGATGCCGGTATTCTTCCATTTGCTGCCCTGGTCCGTCGTGATCCAAAGCCGCCCTTGCGGATCGAACGAGCAGTTGTCCGGCGCAACCAGCCAGCCGTTCTTCGAAACGTCGGGATGGTACTCCGCTTTGTGCTCGGGGTTGGCCGGGTCGCCGCCCTTCAGCAGAATGTTCCATTCATACTTCAGGGCGGCATGGTCGCGGGCGCCGTCGTCGCCCGGCGGCAGCAGCTCAACCACATGCCCGAACGGGTTCGGGCCGCGCGGATTGGCCTCGTCCACCTGATCGGCCTTGCGCTTCGTATTGTTGGTCAGCATCACGTATACCCGGCCCGTCACCGGATTGGGCTCGACGTCTTCCGGCCGATCCATCGGGGTCGCGCCCAGCGCGTCCGCTGCCTGGCGGGTCTTGATCAGCACTTCCGCCTGAGACTTGAAACCGTTTTCCTGCGTGAGCGGTCCCTGGCCGAACGTTAGCGGCAACCAGTCCAGCGTTCCATCGTCGTTGAACCTGGCGACATAGAGCGTGCCATCGTCCAGCAGGTCCATGTTGGCCGGACGGCTGCGGGGGTTGTAGCGGCCCGTGCTGACGAACTTGTAGAGATAGTCGAACCGCTGGTCGTCGCCCGAATAGGCCACGACCCGTCCGTCCGGCGCCAGGGCCGTCGTCGCACCTTCGTGCTTGAAGCGGCCCATGGCGGTGCGCTTTTTCGGCTTCGAGTTCGGATCGTAGGGATCGAACTCCACGATCCAGCCGAAGCGGTTCGGCTCGTTGGGCTCTTTCTCGACGTTAAAGCGGTCGTGGTGCCTCCACCACGAATAGCGCGACTTTTCTTTGAGGCCATATCGGGCGTAGTCGGCCGCCTGGGGCAGTTTGGACGGATCGCCGCCGAAGTAGAGGTTGAAATTCTCCTCGGCCAACAGGACCGTATCCCAGGGCGTCCAGCCACCGGCACAGTTGTTGAGCGTGCCAAGCGCAACCTTGCCCTCGGGATCGGTCGACGTCTTCAACAGGTCATGACCGGCCGCCGGGCCGGTTATCTCCATATCGGTCCGGGACAAGGCGACGCGGCGCGCGTATTGGCTGGGGTGTACGACCGACCACTCGCCGCCGGCCTTGCGAATCTCGATTACGCTGGCGCCGTGCGCCGCCATTTCGACGTCGACCTTGTCCTTGTCGATGTCGTCGCCCTTTTTGACGCCCGAAAACATCAGCTGCCGGTCTGTATATTCGTGGTTGACCACCAGCAGCGCGCGCTCGGAGTTTTGCGAGCCGACCGGCAATGGAAAGTAGCCGATGAAATCGTTGTTGTAGCCGAACTGTTGTGCCTGGGACTCGGCCGTCAGGGCGCCGATGTCGAAATCCGGCGCGCCGTCCATCACCTTGTCGCCCCACCGGATCAGCACCTGGGCGTTGTAGCCCGGCGCGACGGCCATGTCGGGCGTTACGTTGTGGGCGACCTCGGTAAAGCCGAGCGAGGATGCGGCGGCCTTGGCCCCACTGCCGGATATCGCGACACCGACGCCGCCGACCGCCGCGGTGACCGCGCCGGCGCCGATCGCGCCCAAGACATGGCGTCGGTTGTAGCGACGGTCGACAATTTTGGCAAAGCTCGGCATGACGCTTGCGTTGCTGGACCGGTCGTCGGGGTCGTCCAGCCGGCTCTCGGTTTGCGCATGCTGTTCCGTCACAGTCACCTCCCAGTTTGGACCATGGTAATCCATCCGAAACGATGACAAGCGAATTTTACAGTCTGATGATACGCCCCATTGGGGTGTACGGGCAGACACAAAACCGTTAGGGATTGTTCCGCCCCGCGGCCACATGCGAGACTGCGCCGCCATTGCCACAGACCAGTTGCGCCCTGCCATGCCGGATCAGACCGAACGCATCGCCGTTTCCGTTCTTACGGGGTTTCTCGGCAGTGGCAAGTCTACCGTGCTGGGGCGGTTGCTGAGCCATCCGGAGATGGACGAGACGGCGGTTATCGTCAACGAGTTCGGCGAGGTGGGTATCGATCACGCGTTGGTCGCCAGTTCCGACGAAAACACGGTGCTGATGAGCAGTGGGTGCCTGTGCTGCACCATTCGCGGCGACCTGATCGATACCTTGCGCGATTTGTTCGGCCGGCGCGAGCGGGGCGAGGTGCCGGCGTTCAAACGGGTGGTGGTGGAGACCACCGGTTTGGCCGATCCGGCGCCCATCCTGCATACCCTGATGGCCGACCGGGGGGCGGTGGAGCGGTTTCGCCTGGATGGCGTGATCTCGACGGTGGATGCCGTCAACGGTGCGACGACCTTGGACAATCATACGGAATCGGTTAAGCAGGCAGCCGTCGCGGACCGCATTCTTCTGACCAAGACGGACCTCGCGACGACGGAAATGCAGGAGGACATCCAAGCGCGCCTGAACGCGATCAATCCGTCGGCGCCGCTTATCCCCGTATCCATGGGCGAGGTGCATCCCGATGCGCTGTTCGACGCCGGCCTGTACGATCCGGCCACCAAGACCGCCGATGTCAGGCGCTGGCTCAGGGACGAGGCGTACGCCGCGCCGGAAGCGGGCGGCCATTACCATCACGGCCATGACGTGAACCGGCATAACGACAGGATCTCGGCTTTCTGCCTCTATTTCGAGACGCCGTTCGAATGGGAGAAGCTCAGCTATTGGCTGGAGTTGCTGGCGACCTATCGCGGCGATGATCTGCTGCGCGTGAAAGGACTGTTCAACGTTGAAGGGCTGGACGTGCCGCTGGTCGTGCACGGCGTGCAGCACATCTTCCACCCGCCGGCGACCATCGATGCATGGCCCGACGACGACCGGCGGTCGCGCGTTGTATTCATTACGCGGAACCTGGACCGCGGCACGATCGAAAAGACCCTGGCGGGCGTGAATGCCGGCCCGCAGCCGTCGGCGGCGCCGGCATGATCGATTTCCGCGAACTGCGACTGTCGCGCAAGCCGAACCAGTACCTGATGACGCCGCCTGGCTTCTGCCCGAACGCGATTCCGAACCGCGAGAGCCCGGTGTTCAAGATGTCGGCCGAGGACTTGATGATGCGGTTCATGGCGGTCGCATCGGCCGCCCCGAACGTACGGCTGGTGGAACGGGATGCGGAGCGCCGGCAGGTCGAATTGGTCCAACACAGCGCGACGTTCCGGTTTCCGGACGATATCAGCGCGGCGTTCGTCGCACTGGAAGACGGCGGCTCGACGCTGGCGCTCTATAGCCGGTCCCGGTTGGGCTATTCTGATTTCGGCGTCAATCGGCGGCGGGTCGAGGACTGGACCCGGCGTCTGGGCACCGCCGAATAAGGTCAAGCGAAAAAGGGAGGACGGCTGGAATTGTTCGTCGCATTGGAAGGCATCGACGGGGCCGGCAAGAACACCCTGACCCAGGGCTTGGTGGCGCGTGCTTCGGCGGCCGGCCTGTCCTGCGCCACACTGTCTTTCCCGCGTTATCGAGAAACCGCGTTCGGCCAACTGGTCGGCCGCTACCTGGATGGCAAATTCGGCGATTTGGAACAGGTCTCGCCGGATTTCGCGGCGCTGCTTTACGCCGGGGACCGTTACGAGAGCCTTGGGGTGATCGAAGCGGCTTTACGCGACAACGATTTGTTGATTGCCGACCGTTACGTGGCGTCCAGCGCGGCCTATCAGGCGGCCAGACTGGCGCCGGAGATGCGTCAGGCCTTTATCGACAGGGTCGAGGATATTGAGCATTCCGTCTTCCGGCTGCCGGTACCGGACCTTTATGTCCTGCTGGATGTCCCGCCCGCCCGGGCGGCGGAGATGGTCCTGATGAAAGCGAAGCGTAGCTATACCGACAAGGCGGCGGACCTGCACGAGGCCGACCACTCGTATTTGGCGACCTGCGACGCCATATATCGCGAGATTGCCCGCAAGGGCTTCGGCGCCCCGTGGATCCAGGTTCCGGTCGAGGATGCGGACGGCACCCTAAGGCAACCGGACGATATCGCGAGCGATACCTGGTCGGAGATCGAGCGCCGCCTGCCTGAGTCCGGCGCGCGCTGATCCGGGACCGAAAAGTCCGGTCAAACTGCTTGCCTGTTGCGGGCGTCACTTTGACAATAGCCAGGGGTGGCTATTCTGGATTAAGCGGGAGGCTTTCAGATGACCGCGGTTTGTGGCGCGACATTTCGTTGGATTTACCTGGCGGCGGCGGTGGCCGTCGCGGCAATGCTGCCGTTGGGCTTGGCTCAGGCGGCGGACAAGTTCACCGGCCTGGAGCCGGCGTCCCCACAGCCGAAGGACGGTGCCCTGGCGGCCGGCCTCTCGGTCGACTACTACTTCGAGTTCTTCCAGGATATTCAAGAGCTTATCGAATGGACCGAGGTCTTCAAGGGCGAGCCGGGCGAGCCGCTTGCAACCTTGGACAACCATGTCGGCCAAGGCGACGTTTTGACCAGCGGGCGGAGCAACGGCGTCGGCGCCTGGATCAAGGGCTTCATCCGGTTCGACGCCGGCCTCTACGACCTTCAGGTCAATTCCAACGACGGGGTGCGGGTGACAATCGGCGGCCAGCAGATCTACGAGGACCCGTTTATCCATGCCGATCGGATGTCCGATCCGCTGCCCGTGGAAATCACCGAAGCCGGCTGGTATCCGCTGGAAATCCTGTATTTCGAGAAAAAGAACACCTCGACGCTGCAATTGTTCTGGCGGGTGCCGGATTCCCAGGAATTTGCGATCGTGCCCGGCAGCGCCCTCGGCCACGAGAAATAGCGTCGATTTAGGCGATTGGAGCGGGCGAAGGGAATCGAACCCTCGTCGTAAGCTTGGGAAGCTTCTGCTCTACCATTGAGCTACGCCCGCGCGGCGCAGAGTGTATCGTAGATCGGCTTTGAGCGGCAACAATCACGCAGTTTGCCCAAAACTGGACAAACCGGGTGCGCCGGACGATATTGCAGGCGATAGCTGCGGCCGTGACCCGTGCCGCCAAGAAGAGGTGCCATCGATGCCAAACGACTTGGTGAGCGGGAGTTCCGTCGAAGCGGCGGCGGGCCACTACAGCGCCGTAACCCGGGCCATCGAGGTCAGTGTCCGCCCGATCTACCTGGAAGAGCAGTCGACGCCGGAAGACGATCATTTCGTCTGGGCATACCAGGTCAGGATCGAAAACGGCGGCCTGGAGACGGTGCAATTGCTGCGCCGCTACTGGCGGATTACCGACGCGCTCGGGCGCGTTCAGGAAGTCCACGACGACGGGGTCGTGGGCGAGCAGCCGGTTCTGGGGCCGGGAGAAAACTTCGAATATACCAGCGGCACGCCCCTGACCACGCCGTCGGGGATTATGCTCGGCTACTACGAGATGGTTACCGACATCGGCGAAGCCTTCAACGTCGAAATCCCGGCATTTTCACTGGATAGTCCGCATCAGCCGGTGCGGCTCAACTAGGCAGGCGCCGCTCGTTCGCCTTTCCCCAGCCTGGCTCTATGTATAATGGCTCGACAAGCGATGCCCCGTTGCCCAACGGCCGTATCGTTGTGCAACAGGTAGGTAACGAAGGAGTTTTGCCATGAAGGCAACGCCCACGCTGGCGAGTTCCAATCCCGAGCCTGAGCGGCCTAGCCGCGAGCAGGCGGAAGAGGCGGTGCGCACCTTGCTCCGCTGGGCTGGCGACGATCCCACCCGCGAGGGGCTGCTTGGCACGCCGGACCGCGTCTGCCGGGCCTATGAAGACTACTTTTCGGGCTACGACGAAGACCCGAACGAGGTGCTGCGCCGCACGTTCGAGGAGATCGACGGCTACGACGAGATGATCGTGCTGCGCGATATCCGATTCGAATCCTTCTGCGAACATCACGTGGCGCCGATTATCGGCAAAGCGCATGTCGCCTACCTGCCGGAGCATCGCGTGGTCGGCATCTCCAAGCTAGCCAGGGTCGTGGAGATCTTCGCCAAGCGGCTGCAGATCCAGGAGAAACTGACCGCCCAGATCGCCAACACCATCCAAGACGAGTTGAAGCCGCTTGGCGTGGCCGTGGTGGTCAAGGCCGAACACCACTGCATGACCACGCGCGGCATTCACAAGCCCGGTGTCGATATGGTGACGAGCCGCATGCTCGGCTGTTTCCGGGACGACGAGAAGACCCGGCGCGAGTTCCTGGCAATGATTGGGCCGGCTTAAGGCGAGAATCCTCTGTTGCAGCCGGGCCGGCCCGGCTGCACATAAGGAATCCCACCCGAACCGTTGGACTTTCCTGAAAAGCTGGCCAATCATGCTGCGGGGCTTCAACGGATAAGCGAATCGCAAGCGCCTTGATCGACTTTCGGCCGATCCTGTTGGTGACCGGCATTCTCCTGGCGACGCTTGGCGTCGCCATGCTTTTACCGGCCATGGTGGACGCCGCCCAAGCGAATCCGGATTGGCAGGTTTTCTGTTTTGCCGCCGGTTTCAGCGTGTTTGCCGGCGGCGCTTTGTATTTCTCGGCGCGCGGCAGCGGCGGCGAGGTCACCGTGCGCCAGGCGTTCATTCTGACCACGGTGGCCTGGGTGGTCATGCCGGCCTTTGCCGCGCTGCCGTTCGCCTTCTCAGAATTGGAACTGTCCTACACGGACGCCTATTTCGAGGCGATGTCGGGCCTGACCACGACGGGCTCCACCGTCATCGTTGGGTTGGACTACGCGCCGCCGGGGCTTTTGATGTGGCGCGCCCTGCTGCAATGGTTGGGCGGAATCGGGATCATCGTCATGGCGGTCGCCATCCTGCCGCTGCTGCAGGTCGGCGGTATGCAGCTTTTCCGGATGGAAAGCTCGGACACGTCGGAAAAGGTTCTGCCGCGGGCGGCCCAGATCGCCGGCGCGACCGGCGGTATCTATCTGATTCTGACATTCGTTTGCGTCGGCGCCCTATGGGCGGCGGGCATGCCGCTGTTCGATTCCTTCGCGCACGCGATGACCACTATCGCGACCGGTGGGTTCTCCACATCGGATGGCTCGGTCGGCCATTTCGACAATGCCACGGTCGATTGGATCATCGTCGTGTTCATGGTGCTGGGGTCGCTGCCGTTCGTGCTGTATCTACAGGCGGTTCGCGGCCGTCCCTTGCTGTTGTGGCGGGACAGCCAGGTGCGCTGGTTCCTTTGCATCGTCGTGATTTCGGTATTTACGATGACGGTCTGGACATCGGTGGAAACCGGGCGCAGCCTTGCGGACGCGCTGCGCTACTGCGCCTTCAATGTGATTTCGATCGTCACCGGGACCGGTTACTCCAGCACCGATTACGGCCAATGGGGCACGTTCGCGGTCGTCGCGTTCTTCTTTTTCATGTTTATCGGCGGCTGCGCCGGATCGACGTCCTGCGGCGTGAAAGTCTTCCGGTTTCAGGTCATGTATGAAACCGCGCGGGTGCAGATGAGCCGGTTGCTGCAGCCGCACGGCGTGTTCGTGCCCCACTACAATCAGCGGCCCATACCGGATTCGGTGATTGACGCGGTGATGAGCTTCATCTTTTTGTTCGCCCTGGTATTCGGCGTGCTGGCGCTGGCGTTGACGGCGCTGGGGCTGGATTTCATGACCAGTATTTCCGGCGCGGCGACGGCGATTGCCAATGTCGGCCCCGGCCTTGGCGATGTGATCGGCCCGGCCGGCACGTTCCAGCCGTTGCCGGACAGCGCCAAGTGGGTGCTGTCGGCGGGCATGCTGCTCGGCCGTTTGGAGCTGTTTACGGTTCTGGTCCTGTTTACGCCGCGCTTCTGGCGGGCCTAGGGCGCGAAGCAGGCGTTGGCTTCGCGCCGATCGGAGAGGTTTCGGACAACATACGGGACGACTTATGTGGGACGCGTCGATCAACACACTCGAAGGCGGGCGCGTAAGTCAGGTTGAAATCCTGCGCGCGGGATCGGCGGTTCCCTATATCGAAGTGGTCGAGCGCTGGCAGCATGACTCGACGTTTTTGGCCTTCTTCAAGGAAATCCTGTCAGACGCGCCATTCGACGCTTACTTGTGGGAAACGCCGCCGATCACCCGGTCGACCGGATCGCGCGGTTTCGAGTTCGTGATGACGGAAAGCCCGGCGCTGGCCCGAATGCCTGTCGATACCGGTTCCTTCGCCCGACAATTCGAGGCGGCCGGACCTGATGCCGAGGTCACGGCCTTCGCCAATCTGGGTGGCGATGCCTTCCTTATCGCGCCGTGTCCGACAAGCGCGCGTGGCGGTTCCCTGCCGCTCGATGCTTACGCACACCTCGCCGCCTTCACGCGCGCCGCTCCTTTCGACCGGCAGCGTGCCTTTTGGCGTTCTGTCGGCGCCAGTCTCGACGCCAGGCTTGCGGACCACCCGCTCTGGCTAAGCACGTCCGGTCTCGGCGTCGCATGGCTCCATGCCAGAATTGACACGTCGCCCAAGTATTATTCGTTCGACCGCTACCGCAAGCACGCCTAGCGTTCGGGCCGGCCGGCGATGTCGGCCGGTTCGGCCGTGGATCGATACAGGACAGCAAAGCCCCGCTTCACGTCTTCCTGCACCGCGATCAGAGCCGGCACCACGATCAGCACCAGGACCGACGCAGCCATCAGGCCGAACACGATGGTGACCGCCATCGGGATCAGGAACCGCGCCTGCAGGCTGGTTTCGAATAGCAGCGGCGTCAGGCCGAGCACGGTGGTGAGCGAGGTGAGAAGGACGGCCCGGAACCGGTCACAGGTGCCGTTCACGATGGCCTCGAAGACGCCTTCGCGCTTTTCGATGCGCTCGTCGATGGTGCTGACCAGGATGATCGAGTCGTTGACCAGGATGCCAGACAAGCCAAGCAGGGCGACCATGCTGAGGATCGTCAGGCTGTAGTCCATCGCCAGGTGGCCGAGGATCGCGCCGATCAAGCCGAACGGGATGATCGCCATGACCACAATAGGCCTGGAGTAGGAGGCGAAGACCCAGGCCAGGATGATGTAGATTGCGGCGAGGCCGATCATGGCGCCGACCCGCATGTCGGCAAGCGTCTTTGCCTGCTCTTCGGCCTTGCCGGCGAAGCGGACTTTCAGCCCGTAGCGTTCCATGATGGCCGGCAGGTCGCCTTGCTGAAGCGCGGTGATAACTTCGTTGGCATTGGTGACGGCCTCGTCGATTTCCGCCGTCACCGCGACTTCCTTCACCCCGTCCTCCCGGCGGATGCGTTCGAACCCGGCCGTCTCCCGCAGCGAGACAACATCGCTCAGCGGCACCTCGGCACCCTGCGGCGCGCGCAGGTAGAGGGACCGAAGGTCGGCGCCCGCACTTTGTTCCGCCGGGTACATCACGCGGACGGTGACTTCCTCGTCCTCGCGGGCGAAGCGTTTGGCCAGCGCGCCCTCGAAGGCATGGCGGACCTGGCGGGCGACAGTTTCGGTGGTGAAACCCAATGCCTTGCCGCGCGGCGTCAGTTCCAGAATGATTTCCTGTTTGCCGTAGGGCAGGTCATCCTCGATATCGCTCACACCGTCGAAACGCGACAGCAGTTCGCGGACGTCGAGCGCGGCCTGCTTCAACAAGCCGGTATCCCGGCCCGTCAGACGAATGTCCAGTTCCCGGCCAGGGGGACCGCCGGCCCGTTCACGCAGCGCGATGCGCTCGATACCCGGAAGCAACTCGATCTTGTCGCGCCAGGTGTTGATAAAGTCGGCCGTTCGCAGGTCCCGGTAATCAGACGGAGTGAGCTCAACCTGCATGCCGCCATAGTGATCGCCGTTCAGCCTCTGGAAGCGCTCCGCCTGGCTGACGCCGACCTTCGCGAAACTCATGGTGACGACCTCGCCGTCCTCCCCGTGTTCGGCGTTCACCTCCGTTAGCGCGCGTTCCAACTCCGCGAGCATTTCGGCGGTCCGCTCGCGCGGCGTGCCGGGTGCGAATAGAACGTTGGCGTTCACGGTCTCCGCTTCCGGCGAGTTGAAGAACACGAAGTCGATGCGGCCGCCCGCTACCAACCCAACGCTGAGCACCAGCATGCTGATGGATGCGGCAACCGTCAGGTACCGCCATCGAACGCACCAGGCGACCAGCCGACGGAATGCGCCGTCGCGCAAACGGCCGAAGCCGGCGTCGAACCAGCGGCGGAAGCGGCCGTCCTTTTCGCCCTGGCTGGCCATCGCCCCGCGCAGATGGCCCGGCAGGATAAGAAAGCACTCGATCAGGCTGGCGATCAGGACGGACACCACGACATAGGGGATGGCGGAGATGATCTGCCCGATAATGTCGGAGATGACCAGCAGCGGCAGGAAGGCGGCGATGGTCGTCAGCGACGAGGCGACGACCGGCGGCAGCATGCGCAACGCGCCCGTTTCCGCGGCTTGCAAAGCCGGCATGCCGGCGGAGCGCCTGGCCGCCGCGTGTTCGCCGACGACGATCGCGTCGTCGACGATAATGCCGAGCGTCATGATCATCGCGAACAGACTGACCATGTTAATGCTCTGCCCGGAAATCAGCATGACGCCCAGGTTCGCCATCATGGCGACGGGAATGCCGACCGCGACCCAGAACGCAACCCTGCCGTTCAGGAACACGAACAGGACGAACATGACCAAAAGCAGACCGCCAAGGCCGTTGCGCAGCAGCAGATTGATCCGGTCGCTGATCAGGCCGGCCTGAACGTCGTATTGATCCAGCCGAAGGTCCGGCGGCAGGGTCGGCAGAACGTCCGCCAGGTAACCTTCCACCACGCTGGCGGCACGCAGAGCATCAGTCGAGGTGGAGCGTTGCACAAACAGTTCGATTGCCCGGACGCCCAATCTCAGGCCGAGCTTGCCCTTCTTGTCGAAGCTGTCGGTCAGGCGCGCGATATCCCGTAACCGGATTTTCTGGCCGCCGGGCAGCGACTTGACCTCGGTATCCGCCAGGCCGGCGGCGTCGGTTTGCAGGCCGATGGAGCGAATCTGTTTTTCCTGCGCGCCCTCCAAGGTGCCGGAAGGCAAGTCCAGCGACGTCTGCGCAATCCGGTCCGCGATGTCGTTGAGCGTAAGGTCCAGCCGGCGCAGCGTATCGGGCGGTATCTCCACCCAGATTTCTTCGTCGCGCGTGCCGAACAGTGTGATCTTGTCGATCCCCCGGCCCAGCAGATCGTCGCGCATCCGCTTTGCAATGGCTTTGAGTGATGCCTCGCTGTAAGGGCCGGAGATGACAATCCGCGAGATTCCGTCGTAGCGCACGACCCGAGAGACGTTCGGCGTTTCGGATTCCTCGGGCAGCGTCGTGACCTGCGTGACTGCGGACTCGACGTCGGACAAAGCCGCCTGCATGTCCGCGCCTGGATTGAATTCGACGACGATGGTGCCGACACCTTCCGCCGCGTAGGACGTGACCTTGCGCACGTCGTCGAGGAAGCGGACTTCCGGTTCGATGGACGCCACGATGTTGGCTTCGACATCGTCGGCGCTGGCGCCCGGCCATTCGATGGAAACGCTGACGATGTCGATGCCGAAATCCGGGAATAACTGGGTGTTCAGGCGAAAGACGCCAACCACGCCGGCCAGGATCATCAGGATCATCAACAGGTTGGCCGCGTTGCGGTGCCGCACGAAAAGAGAGACCAGAGCGGCCGGATTCATGTCACCGGACCTCTACGGCGACGCCGGGGCCGATTTCCGTGAACCGCGTGACCACCACCTGTTCGCCGTCCTCCAGATCGCCGCGCAGCAGGAGGCTGTTGCCGTCGCGGCCGGCGATTTCGACCTTGCGGCGGGTCAGCCGGCCGTCGTGCACGACGTAGACCGTGTCGTCGCCGTAGAGAACCGTCTCCGGCATCCGGACCACGGACGGATAAAGCCGGTCGGCGATGCGCACTTCGACGAAGGCGCCCGGACGGATCGGCGCCCGCTCGCCGGCAAGAGCCATGCGCGCGTAGAAATCGACGCCCCCAGTGGTGGCGTCGACACGCGGGCCGATCCGCTCCACGGTCGCGTCGTAGACCAGGTCACCACCGCCGGAACGCCAGTAGACCCTGGCCGCGCGGCCGTGGATGTTGCCTTCGGCCTGGACAATGCGGCCGTACTGGGCGTCGGACAGATGGGCCCTGGCTTCCAGGTAATCCGCTTCGATTAACTCGGCGACCCGGTCGTTGACGCTCAGGCGCCGGCCGACCTCCGCCTCCGTCTCGGAGAGGAATCCGGAGAAAGGCGCCACCAGCCGGGTTTGCCTTAAATCCCGCTCGGCACGGCGCACGGCCACTTCCAGGCGGGCGATTGCCGCTTTTTGCTGCCGGGTGCGCGCCGATTCCGCCTCCAGGCTGTGCTGCCGCGTCGCGACCGACTGCTGTTCGAGGCTGAGAGCCATCCTCGATTCATCGAGGGTCTTCTCGGACACATTGCCGGTTTTGAACAGCCGGGAGACCCGGGCGAGGTCGCGTTCGCGGACCTGCAGCATTTCCTTGTCTCTGGCCAGCGCTTCCGCATCGGACGCGCGGCGCGCCTCGATCTCGTCCAACCGCGCCCGCGCTTCCTGCAACTGGGCGGTCTGTTCGTCCATGGTTGCCTGGTAGTCGAACGGATCGATCAGGACCAGCAGTTCGCCCTGTTCGACATAACCGCCTTCGCGGAACTGCGGGGCGACTTCGACGACTTCGCCGGCGACCAGGGCCCGCAGTTCCACCTGGCGTCCGGCGACCACTTCGCCGAACAGGCGAAGCTGCGGCTGCACATCGGCGGCGCGGACCGTCTCCGCACCGACCACCCAAATCTGCTCCTGCGGTTCGTTGGGGGCGAGCTGCGGTTTGGTTTGCACCAGAAACATGAACCCGCCGACGCCGACGGCGAGGATCAGCAGAGGTAGAATCAGCTTTGCCGCGCCGATCAGGAACCGTTTCATTGGTCGGAGTTCGCCAAAGCGCCGGCCATTGGCAGTCCCAGCATTGTCAGCACGGCGCGGCTGACCACATCGCTGACCTGGGCGACGCGTTCCGGCGAATATTCCTGCCAGTCCATGCGGGCGAACACAATGGCCCGCTGGAGAGCGAATTGCAGGCAGAGCGTCATCACGCCCTGGGCGAGAAGGCGTGTGCGCGGGTCGTCTTCCGGCCGCTCCGTCGCGGCGGCGACCAGCGCGCCGATGGCATCGTGCATGGGACCGACATGCTGGTTCATCAACAGGTCGAAGGCGCCGCCGGGTTCCGCGACTTCTCGCATCAGCAACTGAATGCGCGCCCGCGGCGCGTCGGCGGCGGTGGAGGCTGTGACGAACAGGCAAACGAAGTTTACCGCTACTTCCGACAGTTTGGCGCGGTCGCCGCCGGCTTCATTCAGGCCGTCGTGCAGATCGCCGATCAATCGCCGCCGCACCGGTCCCATATCGTCGATGATCCGCTCGAAAACCGCCCGGTAGAGGGCTTCCTTGCCGCCGAAATGGTAGGTGATCGCGGACAGGTTCACCTTGGCCCGGCCGACCAGTTGCCGCGTCGAGACGCCATCGAAGCCCCGCTTCGCGAACAGGCTGACCGCCGCATCGAGCAACCGCTCCCGCGCATCCAGCCGACCGTTCGATGGACCGCCAGCCGAGATTAAGTCAAACGTTTGAACCATGCGGGATCGTAGGCAGTGGCCCCTGGGAAAGCAAGGTTATTTGGCGGTCGTGAAGGCTGCGGTCTGCGGGTTTCCGCCCGCTGTCCGCTATCGGACGTAGGCGCCCAGGAACTGCCGGATGTTGCGCTCCATCTCGGTGTCGAAATCTCGCGCGAGCGCTTTGGTCATGTCATAGAAAACCATATCGCGGTCGTTCAGGGTGATGCTTTGCGGCACGGTCTGCGACCGCCGCGCTTCCGATTCCGTAAAGGCGCGTTCGAACCCGGCCTCGTACACCTCGATCCTGACGGCCAGCACGGCGTCGTAACGCTTCGACTGTTCGTCGGTGACCAGCCCGGAGAGGCCCTTTTTGGTTTTCAGCTTGGTCTCCGTCGCCGCGCCGTCCTTGACGATGACGCGCATGTCCGCGGTGCCGCCGGCGGCCACAAGCCGGTCGCTGGCCCATCGGGCGACCACGCTCGCCGGTTGCCGGGGGAACTCGTGCTCGACGTTCGGCGGCCTGCCCGGCGGCGTGTATTCGTCGATCACCTCGATCGAATTGACCGTCAGCTGCAGCGGCGGTTTATCGGTGAACGTGATTTCCGGAAATGTGGGCGGCGGCACCTGCGCGCAGGCCGCTATCCCGGCACTGACCGTTGCTATCAACGAGACGCGTACGGCTTTTAGGAACATCGCAAACCAGCCCCCCCAATCACAGCGTTCGAAAAATAGCCGCCGGTTTATGGCGATTGCAAGGCGGGGCGCTTTAAAACTCGTCTTCGCCGAAGCGATAGGACGAATTGCAGAACTCGCAGGTCACAACGACCACGCCGTCTTCCGCCATGTCGGTAATTTCTTCCCGCGGGAAGGAGCGCAGCACGTTCTCCACCCGCTCGCGGCTGCATCGGCATTGCGGCACCAAAGCACGGGTGTCGTGCACCCAGACGCCGTCCTCGTGGAACAGCCGGTACAACAACTCGCTGCCGGTCAGGCGCGGGTCGACCAGTTCCTCGGGGCGGGCACTGCTCATCAGTACCGTCGCCGTATGCCAGGCTTCGAAGTCTTCGTCGACCAGCTCCAGGCGGGCCTGATCGCCCGGCATCCGTTGCAGCATCAGGCCGCCGGCCCGCCAGCCGGTCTCGCCACGGTGTGCCGACAGCGCAATTGCGGTCGCGAGTTGCTCCGACTGTTTGAAGTAAGCCTGGGCGCATTCGACCAGGGTCGAACCGGAAAGTTCCACGATGCCCTGATACCGCTCGGTATCTTCGCCCTGATCGACGGTGAAGGCGAGATGCCCGGTTCCGAGCAATTGCGGCAATGTCGGCCGGCCGGAGTTGGGGAGAGCGTCGACGGCGGCCTTGTCGAACTTGGCCATGCCGCGCAGGTGCCCGCCGGTTCGGAAATCGGTGACCATCAGGCTTACCGGTCCGGTCGACTGGGTTTGCAGCGTGAAGATGCCTTCGAACTTCAGGGTTGCCGACAGCAGCGACGTCAGCGCCAGCGCTTCGCCCAGCGTCCGCAACACCGGCTCGGGATAGTCGTGGCGTGTCAGGATGGTGTCGACGGTCTCGCCCAGCCGGACAAGCTGGCCGCGCACCCGGCCGCCCGCCAAATGGAACGGTTGAATCAGATTGTCGGCAATGGCGCCGTCGGTCACTGACCCAGGCACCAGGCCAGAATGCCTTTCTGTGCGTGAAGACGGTTTTCGGCCTCGTCGAAGACGACCGACTGCGGCCCGTCGATAACCTCGGCGGTGACTTCTTCGCCGCGATGGGCAGGCAGGCAATGCATGAAGATCGCGTCCTTCTTGGCACGCGACATCAGCCTTTGGTTCACCTGATAGGGCATCAGCAGGTTATGCCGGTCGCCGGCATCGTCGCCCATGGAAACCCAGGTATCGGCGACAACGCAGTCGGCGCCGTCGACCGCTGCTTCCGGTTCGGCGCAGACCTTGACGTCGGCGCCTTCCGCCCGGGCCCAATCGACAAGCGCCGGCGGCGGGCTGAGCGGTTCCGGGCAGGCCAGCCGAAGCTCGTAGCCGAACCGCGCGGCGCCATGGATCCAACTGCTGGCCATGTTGTTGCCGTCGCCAGTCCAGGTGACGACTTGGCCCTCGATCGATCCCCGATGTTCTTCCAGCGTCATCACATCGGCCATCAACTGGCAGGGATGGCTGCTGTCGGTCAGTCCGTTGATGACCGGCACGGTGGCATGTTCGCAGATCTCAAGCAGCGTCGCGTGATCGAAGGTTCTGACCATGATCGCATCGACCATCCGCGACAGCACGCGGGCGGTATCGCCCGGGGTTTCGCCGCGGCCCATCTGCATGTCCTTGCCGTTCAGGATCAGGCTTTCGCCGCCAAGCTGGCGCATTGCGACGTCGAACGAGATCCTGGTGCGGGTCGACGGTTTTTCGAACATCATCGCCAGCAGATAACCCGCGAGCGGCGCGTCGTCGTCCGCTTTGGCCTTCGGCGCGCCCCCCCGCGCGGCCTTCATGGCGCTCGATTTTTGTAGGATGCCGCGCAGGGTCCCGCTATCGAGCCGGTCGATATCCAAAAAATGGCGCGGTTCCGTCACGGCTCCAGCTCACTCGCCGATTTGTCGAGGATGTCGACGGCTTCGCCGATATGCTGCTCGTCGATGATCAGCGGCGGCAGCAGACGGACCACGTTGTCGCCCGCGGGGACCGCCAGCATGCCATTGGCGCGCAACTTGTGCCAAACGTCGATATTCGGGACTTTGCACTTCAGACCCAGCATCAGGCCCTGGCCGCGCACCTCCTCGAAGATCTCGCCGTGGCGGTCGACGACGCCGGCAAGCTGCTGCGTGAGATGGTTGGCGACCCGCTGAACCCGGTCCAGGAACCCGTCCTCCAGCACCACATCCAGCACGGCGTTGCCGACCGCCATGGCCAACGGGTTGCCGCCGAACGTGGTGCCGTGGGTGCCGGCCGTCATGCCGACCGCCGCTTTCTCCGTCGCCAGGCAGGCGCCGACGGGGAAGCCCCCGCCGATCCCTTTGGCGATCGCCATGACATCCGGCTCGATCTCCGCCCATTCGTAGGCGAACAGTTTGCCGGTGCGGCCGATGCCGCATTGGATTTCGTCCAGCATCATCAGCAGGCCGTGTTCGTCGCAAAGCGTGCGCACCTGCCGGAGGAACGCCGGTTCGATCGGGCGGATGCCGCCTTCGCCCTGCACCGGTTCGATCAGGATTGCTGCGGTTTCCGGGCCGATGGCGGCGCGCATGGCGTCGATATCGCCGAACGGCACCTGGTCGAAGCCCTCGACGGCGGGTCCGAACCCGTTGAGCAGCTTGTCCTGGCCGCCGGCGGCGATGGTCGCCAGCGTGCGCCCGTGGAACGCGCCCTCGACAGTGATCACGCGGAAGCGTTCCGGATTGCCGGTTTCGTCGTGATATTTGCGGATCAGCTTCAGGCCGCACTCGACCGCCTCTGCGCCGGAGTTGGTGAAGAACACCCGGTCGGCGAAGGTGGCGGCAACCAATCGCTCCGCCAATCGGCCCTGTCCCGAAATCTGGTAGAGGTTCGACGTGTGCCAGAGCTTCTGCGCCTGCGTGGTCAGTGCTTCCACCAGGTGGGGGTGGGCATGGCCCAGCGCGCAGACGGCGATACCGGCGCCGAAGTCCAGATATCGGTCGCCAGCCTCGTTGAAGATATAGGGACCCTCGCCACGCTCGAACGCCGCATCGGCCCGAGCGTAAGTAGGCATAAGCGCGGATGTCACAATCGGCCTCCAACAAATAGAAGACCGCACCGCGCCGGGACGCAGCGGGCCTTCGAAAACGGGGAGTATCGGAGTGGCCGCCCGGGCCGTCAAGCCTTCAGCTTGTAGCCTTTCGCAATCAATCTCTGGCAGAGAATCCAAAGCGCCACGTCGACGGCCGCGATGATCAGGGCGCCGCGCAAGACCGGGCTGTCCGACATTCCTAAGAAACCGAACCGGAAGCCATCGATCATGTAGAAGAACGGGTTGGCATGGGCGATCGCCTGGATCCATTCGGGCAGCCGGTCGATCGAATAGAACGTGCCGGACAGGAACGAAAGCGGCGTCACCACGAAGTTGGTGATCGCCGACAGATGGTCGAACTTGTCGGCCCAGAGCCCGGTGATTAGCCCGATCAGCGACATCATCAGCGACGCCGACAGGCAGAAGAATACGATGGCCAGCCCGGAATGGACCGTCATCGGTACGAAAATCGCCATGCCGACAGCGACCGACACGGAGACGACGACCCCCCTGGTGACGCCGGCCAGGGTAAAGCCGACCATCATTTCCGCCGGGCTGAGCGGCGGCATCAGGATGTCGACGATGTTGCCCTGGATCTTGGAGATCAGGATCGACGACGAGGTGTTGGCGAAGGCGTTCTGGGCGATCGCCATCATGATCAGGCCCGGTGCGAGAAACACGCTGAACGGCACGTCCCAGGTAATCCGTGCGCCGCCGCCGAACGCCAGGCTGAAGATCGCCAGAAACAACAGCGTCGTAATCACCGGGGCCAGAACCGTCTGGGTCGCGACCTTGGCGAAGCGCTGCACCTCTTTCAGGTAGAGGGTGCGAAGCCCGACCCAGTTTATCCGGCCCAACGTGACCTGGCTAATTGGCGGTGGTGGCGATACCGTCATGATGCGTCGTCTTGCCCGACGTCAATCGTGCCGGACGGATCTAGGCCGCCGTGCTTGCCGCTCGCGCCCGGCTTCGACGCCGCGGCGGGCGGCGGTTTGGTTTCTCCGGTTCGTCGATCCGCCGGTTCGGCGGGGACTTCCTGTTGGATCTGAACGAAGGCGGGCGGCGCCTTGCCTTCCTGATCGACGCCGAAATAGATGGTCTGGTGCGGGAAGGGAATTTCGATGCCCAACTCGTCGAACCGATTCTTGATGATGCGGTTGAACGCGCGCTTAACGCCCCATTGCTTGATCGGCCGGGTTTTGAAGCGGACGCGGATCATCACGGCGGAATCGCCGAACTCGTTCAGGCCAAGCACTTCCAGGTCTTCCAAAATGTTCGGCCCCTGCTCCGGATCGTCCCGCAATTGTTCGCCCAGTTCCCGCAGCACGGCGACCACGTAATCCACGTCCTCGCGATAGGCGACCCCGACATCGACGACCGCATAGGAAAAGTCCTTGGTCAGATTATCGATGGTATCGACCGCGCTGAACGGGATCGTATAGACGGTTCCCGACAGGTCGCGCAAACGCACCGTCCTGACCGTGATGCCTTCGACCACGCCGGTCTTGCCGCCGACGGTCGCCACATCGCCGACCTGGATGGAATCCTCGAACAGGATGAACATGCCGGTGATGAAGTCTTTCACCAGTGTCTGTGCGCCGAAGCCGATGGCCAGGCCGATCACGCCCGCGCCGGCCAGCAACGGCGCGATATCGATGCCCAGTTCCGACATCGTGACCATCACGGCCATCACCGTGATGACCACCAGCAGCACGTTGCGGATCAGCGGCAGCAACGTGCGGACTCGGGCGGAATGGACCAGGTCGTTGCCTTCCTCGTCCTTGCGGTCGAGGTAAACGTTGATGGCGCCGCTGGCGAATTCCCACACGATCAGCGAAATGATCAGGACCACGGCGATGGTCAGCAGCCGGCCCAGCAGGTCGCGGCCCGTGTCGCTGGCCAGCCAGCCCAGGACGTCGAGATGCCATGCCTGGAGGATGGCAACAGCGGCGATCACTTCTATCACCGTGACAACGATGCGGCGGAACACCGGCAGGTAGCGGTTGGTGCGTTCCTCGATGAAGGGAAACCGCTTCTTCACCTCGTCGCTGACGCGAAACATCCGCGATATGGCGCGGTCCGCCAGGTCGATCGCCAGCCGGGCCAATATCACGATCAGCACGGTCGACAGCGTGCCCTGCGCGACATAGGTGAAACCGCCCGCGATATTCAGCAGCCAGACAATGAAAATCGCAGCGACGTAGAGAATGGCCAGGATGTGCCAGATATCGGCGATGCGGTTGCGCAGGACGCGCAGAGCGCGTGGCGCCAACTCCGGTCCGCCCATGTTCCCGATGGAAACGGCGACCGCCTGCCGGTTTTGCAGGACTAGGACGACCAGCATCATCGTCAGCGTCAGTCCGACGAGCTTCAGGAACAGGCCGGTTCCGGCCGCCGGAATGCCGAGTTGGGAGCCGATCAAGGCGGCGAAGTAGCCGTAGACGGCGACGTTGATCAGCCGTCTGGTCCAGACATACAGGTAGGCGGCCGTCTGGTCCGCCACCGGGATCAGGCGCAGCGTCGGCACCACCGGGGTCAGGACCATACGGCAGACGGATATGGCGGCCCGCGCGATCACGACGGCAATGATCGCGGTGATCATGACCACCCTCTCGGCCGGCGCCGGCTCGGTGATTGCCATCGTCGCATTGGCGGCAAGGCCGAATGCGGCAATCGGCAGAACGTCCAGAACGGTCCGCACGGCCAGCCGGGGCATGCGATCCCAGATCGTCGTCGTGGCCTGCGCTTCGATATAGCGCCGCGGGGCGCGCAACAGAAGCCGGGCCAGCAAGCCGAACACAAGGCCGGTTCCGATGGCTAGCGCCAGTTGCCAGCCCACTTTGATCCAGGCGCTGCGGCGTTCCGGGTTGTTTATCTGGGTGCTCAGCCATTCGATGGCGCGGCGGGGCTCGCCGATGCCTGCCACGGCTTGCCTGAGCGATTCGCCCAGGCCGCCCAGGGCCTCCGAAATCGATTCCATAAGGCCCGGCTCGGCGGCGGCTTCCTGTTCCTGCTGTTGCGTCTCCAACAGCAGGCGAAGCTCCCCGATCAGCCGGTCACGCGCCGCCGGATCCTCGAGCTTGTCGATCAACTGCGCGATATCGTCGGCCGTTGCCGGCTGCGCGCCGGCGCCCTCGGCCTGAGGCTCCTGCGCCATCGCCGGCCCGGCGGCGACAGCCGCTGCGGCGATAAGCAGGACGGCGGCTATGCGAAGCGCTGGAAAAAAGCGCCAGCGTGGCATGTTTGAGCCCCCCTTCTGGAATGAGCTTCACTCTATACTCGGCAAGCGAAACCGTCTTATAGTCCGGCCCGCTTCCGCCGCGAAACCTCTAATGAGCCGGCCATCCGCAGCTAAGTCCTCGAAAGTCCGGCTCGACGCCCTGTTGGCAGGCGATCGGGCCGCGCTCGCCTGGGCGATTACCGAGGTGGAGAACGGCGGGGCGAAAGCCGAATCGGTTCTGGCCGCGATCTATCCAAAGCTGGGCCGCGCCCGGTTGGTCGGCATAACCGGCCCGCCCGGTGCCGGCAAGTCGACACTGGTCGGCGCCTATGCGGCGGAGCTCCGGCGGCGCGGGCAAACGGTCGGGATTATCGCCGTGGACCCGTCCAGCCCGGTCAGCGGCGGCGCCATTCTGGGCGACCGCCTGCGCATGTCGGCGCTGGCGACCGACGACGGCGTGTTCGTCAGAAGCCTGGCGGCGCGCGGCCATCTTGGCGGCCTGTCCCGCGCGGCGGCCCGGGTCATCGACGTGATGGACGCCGCGGGTAAGGATGTGGTGGTGATCGAAACCGTTGGCACCGGCCAGTCGGAGGTGGAGATTGCCGAAGTCGCCGACGTTAAAATAGTGGTCGCCGCGCCCGGTCTGGGCGACGAGGTGCAGGCGATCAAGGCCGGGGTGCTGGAGATCGCCGATATTCTGGTGGTCAACAAGGCCGACAGCCCGCTGGCCGACGGAACCGTTCGGCAGTTGGAAGCGATGGTCTCCATGACCGGGCGGACCGCCGAGGTGCCGGTGTTGAAGACGACGGCGACCAGTGGCGACGGCTTAGCGGCCCTGACGGACGCAATAGAAAGCGCCTCGGCGGGGGCGGCCGCCGGTCCGGGCCGGTCGGCGAACCGGGTGCGGCGGCTGCTCGCAGGGCTGGCCGCGGACCGTGCCCGCGCCGTGCTGCTGGATGGCAACCTGACGGAGATGGACGCGCTGAGCGACGATGTGCTGCGCGGAAAACTGGATTTTGAAGAAGCATCGCGCCGGGCTCTGGCCCTCGCGGCGAAACGGGAGAAGTAACGTTATGCAAGCCGCGCCGATACGCGAATTGATTAATCGATTGCCGTCGTCGCAAATTCGCGACGTTTCCGAAATCGGCTTAGGCATGCCCGGGCTTATTCCGCTCTGGTTCGGCGAGTCGGACGAGCCGACGCCGGATTTCATCAAGCAGGCGGCGATCGACTCCCTTGGCCGGAACGAAACGTTCTACGTCTCGAACAACGGCGTGCCGCCGCTTCGGGAAGAGATCGTCCGTTACATGCGGCGGATCTATGACATCCCGATGGAGGTTGACAGAATTACCGTTACGGCCTCCGGCATGCACGCGATCATTCTGACGATGCAGGCGCTGGTCGACCCGGGCGACAATGTCGTCGTGGTCGGCCCGGTCTGGCCGAACCTGCGTGAGACCGTGCATATCATGGGCGGCGAGGCGCGCGACCTTTACCTGACCGAAGAACACGGGCGCTGGCAGCTCGACGTGCAGGCGCTGTGCGACCTGTGCGACGACCGGACCAAAGCGATCTTCGTCAACTCGCCGGGCAATCCTACCGGCTGGATGATGAAGGCGGAGGAGCAAAAGGAGATCCTCGAATTCTGCCGCAAGCGCGGCATCTGGATCCTATGCGACGACGTCTACGCGCGGATCGTCTATGACCGGCATCACGCCCCATCCTTCATCGAGATCGCGGAGCCGGATGATCTGGTGATTGCGATCAACAGCTTCTCCAAATCCTGGTCGATGACCGGTTGGCGGCTCGGCTGGATCACCGCGCCGGCCGCCCTTGAGGAGATCCTGGCCAAGTTGAACGAATTCAACATCGCGGCGCCGACCACCTTCGTGCAGCATGCCGGCGTCGTCGCGTTGCGCGATGGCGATCCGTATGTGGAGGATCTGGTGCAGCGTCTGCATCGCCGGCGCGACCTGGTCTGCCAGCGGCTATCATCATTCCGCCGGGTCCGGCTGGCGGTTCCGGACGCGGCATTCTATGCGTTCGTGGCGGTCGAGGGGGTCGAGAACTCCTATGACTTCGCGGTCGAAATCCTGAAAAAGACCAAGGTCGGGCTGGCCCCCGGCAGCGCCTTCGGGCCGTCGGGCGAAGGCTATTTAAGGCTCTGTTTCGCCAGTTCCGACGATAGCCTCCGTACCGCGCTCGACCGTATGGAACCGATTCTGGACGCGGGCTGACGGGCGGACTGGTCAGGCCGGAGAGCCTCCGCTAGAGTCGCGATAACTTAGACAACCAAGCAATCTCAAACAGAGTTCGACGGAGGAACCGACAGATGGCGCAAGCCGTAATCGCATCCACGGCGCGCACGCCGATCGGCAAAGCCTATCGCGGCGCATTCAACAACACCCATGGCGCGACAATGGGCGGCCATGTGATCAAGCACGCGGTGGAGCGCGCCGGCGTCGACCCTGAAGAGGTCGAGGACGTTCTGATGGGCTGCGCCATGCCCGAAGGTGCGACCGGCGGCAATATTGCCCGGCAATGCGCTATGCGCGCCGGCCTGCCGGTCACGACCAGTGGGGCGACGGTCAACCGTTTCTGCTCGTCGGGCTTGCAGACCATCGCGATGGCGTCGCAGCGGGTGATCGCCGGCGAGGCCGACGTGCTGGTCGGCGGCGGGCTGGAATCGATCAGCCTGGTACAGAACGAGCATCAGAACCGCTACCGCGGCCAGGAGGAATGGGTTGCCGAACATCATCCGGGCATCTATCACTCGATGTTGCAGACGGCCGAGACCGTCGCCAAGCGCTACGATCTCAGCCGCGACTACATGGATGAATATTCCCTGCAAAGCCAGCAGCGCACAGCGGCAGGCCAGCAGGCCGGCAAGTTCGACGACGAGATCGTGCCGCTAACGACGACCAAGATTGTCGTGGACAAAGCGACCGGCGAGACTTCGGAGGAGCAGGTTACGCTGACGCAGGACGAAGGCAATCGGCCGTCGACCACGCCGGAAGGCCTGTCCGCGCTGGAGCCGGTGGTGGGCCCGGACTGCTTTATCACCGCGGGCAACGCCAGCCAGCTTTCCGACGGCGCCTCGGCGGCTGTGGTGATGAGCGCGGACCTGGCTGAAAAGCGGGGCATCGAGCCGCTGGGCATCTTCCGAGGCTTCAACGTCGCGGGCTGCGAGCCGGACGAGATGGGTATTGGCCCGGTTTTCGCCGTGCCGCGCCTGCTGGAGCGGAACGGCCTCACCATGGACGATATCGATCTGTGGGAGTTGAACGAAGCCTTCGCGGTTCAGGTACTGTATTGCCGCGACCGTCTCGGTATTCCGAACGAAAACCTCAACGTCGATGGCGGCGCCATCTCGATCGGCCACCCCTACGGCATGAGTGGCGCGCGCATGGTCGGCCATGCCCTGATCGAGGGTAAGCGGCGCGGCGCGAAATATGTCGTCACCACGATGTGCATCGGCGGCGGCATGGGTGCGGCGGGACTTTTCGAAGTCGTCTGACGCAAACTGTCTGCCTGCGTTTGGCCGGCGGGAGGGTGTTAAGCCCTTCCGCCGGTTTCGTTTTCGGCCTGGGGAAAGGGCGCCAGGTCGCGCGAGAGCCTATCCAGGATTGAAAGTCCGAACGGCGTCGGCGCCATCGCCGGGGCGCGGTCGTGAACGTCGCCGAGACCCAGCCGCCGAGCGGTCAGCCGTTTACCGTAGCAGAGCAGTGTGTCGACGTCCTCCATCAGGAACGTGAGCAAGGGCAGCAGCCTGCGGAACCGCGCATCGGCGGCATCCGCGTTGCCGGACTGGAACAGCGCGTATATCTCCGATTCGACATCGCAGGCATCGACGCCGGGGATCAGGCCGACGCACCCGGCGCGCAGCGAATCCGTCAGTTCCAGTCCCGCCCGGCCGTTGAAGACGCGGAAAACGCCGTCGGTCTCCTCGATCAGTCGGCGCAGATAGACCGCCGGGCCTTCGGCTTTCAGCAGCGCGATGTTCGGGTGGTTGCGATGCAATGTGACCATCGCCGGGATGGAGAGGCCGACGCCGATATAGGCGGGGGCATTCTGGATCGCCACCGGCAGGTCCACCCCATCGGCGACCGCGCCGAAAAACCGGACCAACTCGGCTTCCGAGGCGCCGCGCACCGGCGGCGGTTGCAGGACGATCCATTGCGCGCCGTTGTCCTTGGCCGCCCGGGCGAAGGCGACCTGACCGGCAACGCTCGGCTCGGCCACGGTAACCGCCAGAGGCAGTCGGCCATCGAGCGTTTCGGCGACCATATCCAGCAACGTGCGCCGCTCCCTCGTGTCGAGCTTATTGACCTCGGTAGCGAGACCCATCACCGCCGCGCCATGGGAGCCGGACGACACGACGGCCTCCACCTCGCGCGCCATGGCGCGCCGGTCGAGGGCGCCAGCTTGGTCGAAGAACGCGTAAAGCATCGGGTAGATGCCGGCTATGGCGTCGATCGTCAGCCCAAAGTCCTCCAGATGAGCCCATCCAGCGCAAGCGCCGCTTGCCGGGCAGTTCTTGCCCAGACATGACGGCGGGATGCTGCGGCAGCAGGTCTTGGAACAATTATCATTGCAATTTCAAAGACTTAAGATGGGGTTGTTGTGGCCCGCGATTTGCTTCGCTTGCAATGGTGACGCAGAAGGGAACGACCATGCAAGACGACATCTGTATCGTGGCAGACCACAGCATATCCTGGGCGGCTCGCCTTTTGGTCGACCAACACGGGGACCAGGCGCCGTTGATGGCGGCAAAATGCGCCCGCGACATGGTCGATGCCGGGAGGATGGATCTCGCCTGCGCCTGGGAAGTGGTCTACCAAGCGGTTCTCGGGATCGTCGGCGATGGAATCGGGCCGGTCTCCGCAACGTTGCACTGATCCGATTCCCGCTTTGACCATATCGCGGTTGCATCTTCCGGTTTCCCGGGACCCCCACCGCCCCGAATGTAGGTAGAATCACGGCTATCAAGTAGTATTGCCGCCCGGTAAATTGGGGACGATGGATTTCCAATGAAGTCCGCCCAATAAAGCCGCCGAATGGCGCTATCGGGGATTGGCTATATGCGGAAGCGGGTTGTACCGGCTTTCTTTGACGTTTCCCGCGTCAAGTGCTACGGGACAGGCCAGTTGCGTGGTTCTTTGGTCCATTCCCGTGCCATTTCTGTCATTATACTGTCTTTTTGGACTGTCAATGGCCTCGCTGGGCGGATTTTGCCGAGCGTAGCGGGTGACGATGGTTTGTCGACGGTTCGTTAGTTTTCTCACGGCGGGCGGTTGTCCGCCGCGTTATTGTCGATTCGTTATCCATTGTGCGTGCTTGGTCTCGAGCCACGGCGGTCGTCGTGGTGGCTGACGGTTTGTGAACGAGTATTTGACGGAACGATAATCTACCGTGCGCTTTTTCGGACACTACATATCGCGCTCTATTTTTGTCCTCGGTTTCATCGAAATCTCGGTTCTCGTCGTTTCGATTTATGCGGCCCAATTCCTGCGTTGGGCCGATCTGGATCAGTTCTGGCCTTGGATTGCCGACAACGCGCCCAAGGCGATTACCTTCACGGCGATCTTCTGGCTGACGATGGTGGCTTTGGGCGTCTACCACCGGGATGTCGCGCACGACCGATGGATGTCGTTCGTGCGTTTGCTGGTCAGTTTTGCCGTCGGTTTCGTGCTTTTGTCGATGGTCATCTATGTCGTGCCGGACCTCAACATCTGGCGCAGCTTCGTTGCCATCGCCGTGCCTTTGAGCCTGGCGCTGATCGTGCTGATCAGGCTGGTTTTTCTGAGCATCACGGGGATCGGGACGTTCAAGCGCAAGATTCTGGTCCTCGGCACCGGCACCCTGGCGGGCCGGATCGTGGAACTGGAGCAGCAGGACCGATCGTCGGATTTCGTCTGTGTCGGTTTCGTGCGCGTGAACGACAGCGAACCCAAGGTCGATCCGTCGAAGATCTTCGCCAATCTGAATTCGCTGGTCGATTTCGCCAAGAGTGCCGGGGTCGAGGAAATCGTCGTCGCGCTGGAAGAACGTCGCGGCGGGTTTCCGATGGAGCAGTTGCTGGCCTGCAAGTCTTCCAATATCCGGATTACCGAATATACGACGTTCTGGGAACGCGAAACCGGCCAGGTCGACCTGGATACCTTGCGGCCAAGCTGGATTGTCTTCTCGGACGGGTTCGTCGGCGGTCCGGTCCAGGCGGTCATCAAGCGCCTGTTCGATGTGACCGCCAGCCTGCTGTTGCTGGTCTTCAGCCTGCCGATCCTGGCGCTGACCGCTCTGGCGGTGCGGTTCACCAGCCGCGGTCCGGTCCTCTACCGGCAGGAACGGGTCGGACGGGACGGTAACAAGTTCATGCTGCTCAAGTTCCGAAGTATGGAAGTCGATGCGGAGGCGGACGGCACACCGCGTTGGGCCGGACAACGGGACCCGCGCGTAACCTCCGTCGGCCGTTTCATCCGCAAGAGCCGCATCGACGAGATTCCCCAGATTTTCAACGTGCTTCGCGGCGATATGAGCTTCATCGGACCGCGCCCCGAACGGCCGTTTTTCGTCGACACGCTGGCGCAGCAGGTCCCCTACTATCGCGAACGCCACCAAGTCAAACCAGGCATCAGTGGATGGGCGCAACTTAACTATCCGTACGGCGCGTCGGTAGACGACGCAAAAATGAAATTAAGATATGATCTTTATTACATAAAGAATTACAGCGTGTTTCTTGATCTAATTGTAATGATGCAAACTGTTCGAGTTGTTCTCTGGCCAGATGGTGCCCGCTGACCTTTTGAAAAACCAGATCGACTATATTCAATAGAGCGCCGGTAAACACTTGCCGGCCCGAAATTTCCGCAAACAAAGTCTACACTCTACACCGTTCGGTTAAGCCGGCGTTAAGTCATTTTGAGTAGTTTGGCCTTGGTTTTCGAAGCTGCTTCCGCGACATAGTAGGTTTAGGTGATGGCGAGGCTGTTTTCGCTGGCGACAGCATGGATGTCCCAAGCGCCGTCGGCGGTTGCGACGGCCGTACTTTCGCTGTCGGTCGCCGGGGCGGCGTTATCTTTCGCCCTGTTTCTGCAATTGGCCGGCTTGGCGCTGATCGGCAGCGGGGCCGTCCGGGTTGTCCTGTCCGTCGTTCTGACGGTGCTGTTCGTGGTCCCGCCGTTGTGTTTTTTCCTGGTTTCATTCGTGCAGCGATCGGCCCGTGCCGAGGCGGACGCAGCTGAAAAAACGGATTTTCTGGCCGCCGTTCTGGCGAACACGGACGAAGGCGTTGCGGTGTTCGACGGGTCCTGGCAGCTCGCCGCCTGGAGCGACGGTTTCGAGCGCGTCCTGAAGCTCCCGCCCGGCTGGACCGATACCGACCGCAGCCTGGAGGAGGTGGTGCGCCACCGGGCCGAGCGCGACGAGTACGGCGACGCCGAGCTGGACGAAATGACCTTGGCCCGTCAGGCATGCGAGACGGCGGAACAAACCGTCCAGCGGACGATCATCGCCGATCGGCCGGTCGAACTCCGCGCCACAGCCGCGCCGGCCGGCGTGGTTGCCACCTATATCGCGGAAACCGAACGGAAGAGCGCACCGGCAGTCGAGTCGGCCGCGCCGGAGGAACTGGCCGATGCGTTGGAGCATGTGCCGGAAGGGTTGGCGATATGGTCGTCGGACGACCGTCTGGTGATGTGCAACAGCCAGTACCGCAAGATCCACGCGGCGCTCGGCGACGTCCTGGCGCCTGGGGTGACCTACACGGAGTTCGTTCGGGCGTCCGTGGCGACGGGATTGTACGGCGCGGACGGAACGTCGATGGACCGCATCGTCCACGAGAAGCTTAGGGAGCATCGCGAACGCCCGGGGGACCTGGAAAGCAGCTTCGGCGATGACCGCTGGATGCAGGTCGGCCGGCGGATGACCGACGACGGCCGCGCCATCGACATCTGGACCGACATCACCGACCGGAAGAAGGCGGAAGCGGCAATCGAACGCCTGGCGCTGAGCGATACGCTGACCGGCCTCGCCAACCGCACCCTGTTCCTGCGTCGGCTGGACGAGGCGGTCGAGGCCGCCCAGCGGCTTGGCCGCATGGTTGCCGTACTGTTCCTGGATCTCGACCAGTTCGAGCCGATCAACGTGACCTATGGTCATGACAAGGGCGACGATATTCTCAAGGTCGTGTCCGGCCGGTTGCAGCGCTGCACCCGCAAGGTCGACACCGTGGCGCGCTTAAGCGGTGACGAGTTCGCGATCATCCTGACCAATCTGGAGGGGACGGACGCGATCAACGTGCCGGTCAAACGGATTCTGCGTGCGCTCTCCGAAGTGGTCTCCATCGACGGTCAGGAAATCTCCGCGGCCTGCAGCATCGGCGTCAGTTTCTTCCCGACCGACGACAAGGCGCCGATGGAACTGGTCAGAAAAGCCGACGTGGCGCTGCATCAGGCGAAGGCGGCGGGCGGGCGCACTTACCGCCTGTACGACAAGACCATGGACGAGAAGGCGCAGTTCATCAGACTGCTGGTCGAGGAGATGCGCCATGCGCTGCGCGACGACCAGTTCCAGGTCTACTATCAGCCGCAATTAGACATCACCGGCAACCGGCTGGTCGGTGCGGAAGCGCTGATCCGCTGGAACCATCCGACGCGCGGCTTCGTCATGCCGGACGACTTCATTCCAGCGGCCGAATCCAGCGGCATGATCGTGCCGATCGGCAATTGGGTGCTCGGCGCCGCATGCAAGCAGGCGCTGCAATGGCAATCCATGGGCATGCCGCCGTTTCGTATCGCCGTGAATATCTCGCCGCGACAGTTCCAGGCGGACAGCCTGATACCCACCGTGCGGACCATTCTGGAGAAGACCGGCCTCAACCCGAACTGTCTGGAGTTGGAGATCAGTGAAGGCATGATGATGGGCGAAGGGGACCACGTCATCGAGAAACTGCGCAGCCTTAATGATCTGGGAATCAGCCTGGCGATCGACGATTTCGGTACCGGCTATTCATCGCTTGCCTATCTGAAGCGGTTCCCGGTGCATCGGCTGAAGGTCGACCGATCCTTTGTGCGCGACCTGACAACCGATCCGGACGACGCGGCGATTACCGAAGCCGTGATCCGGCTTGGCCATAGTCTGGGCCTGACGGTGACCGCGGAAGGCGTCGAAACCGACGGGCATATGAGTCATCTGCGCACCAAAAGCTGCGATGAAGTGCAGGGTTTCCTGTTCAGCAAGCCGTTACCGGCGGATGAGTTCTTCGCCTGGGCGACGGCGCCGGGGCGAAGCGTCGCGCCGCTTCAGCCGGTCGGCGGCAGCGTGCGGCGCGTCGAAGCCGCGAAGCCACGGATCGCCAAGGATGGTCGGGACAAGCGTGCCGTATGACCTCGAACGCTTGGTCGAATGCGCGATGCATATGGACTCAGTACGAATCGCTTGTGCCGATTCGCGGCGGACTGTCGTGTTCGCCGGCGTTGGTGGAGTGAACAAATGTCGTTGTTTTACGTAAGCGTAAGCAAATATTAACCTTTCGGAGTTGCCATCCGGCCTGAAATGAAACTTGGCAGTGCAATCGGCGAAATGGGCGAGCTACCCTCAGAGGAAACGATGGACACGGTCGGAAGGGTCTTCCGGCTGGAATCGTTCCATCTCGCTCCGATGTCCCGGACAGGCCGCCGTTCGCCGAACGCCTTGTCGGTTGAGGCCGAGTTGTTTGTGGAAGGAGCGTATGGCGCACCGGGGAGGATTCGAACCCCCGACCCCCAGATTCGTAGTCTGGTGCTCTATCCAGCTGAGCTACCGGTGCCTGCCGTCCGGCGGCGGGTGAA
>JANQEE010000015.1 GCA_028278525.1 Minwuiaceae bacterium
GCTTCGACTACGAGATCACCGGCTACCGTGAGGGCAAGCTGGTCAAGATGTCGACCATGGTGAATTCGGAGCCGGTCGATGCGCCCTCGCTGGTGGTGCACGAAGACCGCGCCTATCAGCGCGTCCGCCAGCTTTGCGAGCGCCTGAAGGAGCTGATCCCGCGCCAACTGTTCAAGATCGCGATCCAGGCGGCGATCGGCGGCCGCATCATCGCCCGCGAGACCGTCGGCGCGCTGCGCAAGGATGTGACCGCCAAGTGCTACGGCGGCGACGTCACCCGCAAGAAGAAGCTGCTGGAGAAGCAGAAGGCCGGCAAGAAGAAGATGCGTCAGTTCGGCAAGGTCGACATCCCGCAGGAGGCCTTCCTCGCGGCGGTCAAGATGAGCAGCGAATAAGGCGATGATTCTGGTGGGCCAATACGATTCGCCATTCGTCCGCCGTGTTGCCGTCAGCATGCATTACTACCGCGTGCCGTACGAACGCCGGGTGCTGTCAGTCTATGGCGACTTTGACGAAATGCGCGGCATCCACCCGCTCGGCAAGGTGCCGGTCTTACAGCTCGACGACGGCGAACTGATCTACGACAGCAGCCTGATCCTCGACTACCTCGACGAACGCGCCGGACCGGAAGACGCGCTGGTGCCGGCCAGCGGCCCGGACCGCCGTGCCGTGCAGCGCCTCGTCGCCATCGGTCTGGGCCTGGCCGAGAAAAGCGTCGAATACCGCACCGAGACCTTCCGTCGCCCGGCAGACAAACAGGAGCCGGATCTCGCCGCCCGCCTGGCCTTACAGATCGAGTCCGCGCTCGCCTGGCTGGAACCGCGCGCCGAGAAAACCTGGCTGCACGGCGACCGGCTGACCCAGGCCGACATCACCGCGGCCGTCGCCATCACCAACCTGAAGGGGAAAATCCCCGCCTTCATGCCGGCCGGCCAATATCCCAACCTGGATGGCCTGACCGCCCGCGCGGAAGCCCTGGACTGCTTCCTGGCAGCGCCTTTTTCGGAAGCCTGACCGGCCTTATCAGCCTCCCTCGAACACGCGCCGCTTGGCTGCCCGGCGCCGGCAGAAAACGATAATCGCCGCCGCCGGCACCACCGCCACCAGCCAAGCCGGCAACAGCAGGAACATGATGATCCCGGGATCCCAGATCGCCGGGTGCAGATAGCGCTGGACCACGGCCTGAACCAGGTTGAGGCTCGCCAGATCGATGCTCGCCCAGGCCTGGCCGAGCGTATACGGCTCCCACCCGCCGGACTGGATCGACATCGCCAACTCGCTGCCGCCGGCCAACAAAGCCAACACGACCAGCCCCCAACCGACGGCCTGGCAAAGCAGCCTGGCAACGCGCCGTCCCATCGCTTCTCCTAACCCCCAAACACCGCTCGCCCAGGCGGCAACCGCCGCCCAGACTCGCAGATCGCCCGTCCCTGTCAATCGGACGCTCCGTCTAGTGCCTTTTTCCGATTGCAAGCGATGCTAAAGGCCATATCGCTTTAGTCAGGTGCTGTTGCAATCCCCTTGCCCGGGGTTATAGTGCCGCGCCGTTGCCCGGCGATGTACATCGACCGGGCCTCAAGGAGGGCTGGCCGAGTGGCTTAAGGCGCACGACTGGAAATCGTGTTCACGGGGAACCGTGTCGCGGGTTCGAATCCCGCGCCCTCCGCCATACGCCAGAACGCGACATTGTTTCTGTTTCTCGCGGCTTTCCGTAACGGCGAATTCTCGCCTGAAGTGGTCGTTTAGCGCTATGTCTGGCAAGCAATTGTTCCGCTGTTGCACAGGGTTTTGCAGGAGGCAGAACTCGTCCAATTCAGCCTGAGGAATATGCAGGCACCTGATGATAAACGAGCTAAAACGGAAAGAGGCCGCTGCTTCCTTGTTGAAAGACATGGAAGCCACTGCCGCCCGCATGCGCGAGCTCATCGTCGCCATGCCGCCGCACGATCTGCTTGGCTACATCTACGCCCAACACATTATGAGAGCGATGGCAGACCAAGGCGCCGTCGACGAGCAACGCAAACCGGACGGTCGGGGTGACCTGATCAACAACAACCAGTTCCTGTTGGAGTACGTGCATGCTGTTCTTGCATCAGATGCCGCTCCTGAGGACGTGACATTCGACGAAACGCGGTGCGCCGAGCTGTATGAACTTGGCCGGAAACTGCAAGAGCAGGCCATGTTTTTCGCCATGGCCACGTCCGCCGATACCAAGGATGGCGTCTTCGGTCCCGACACGGCCGACATTGAATTCCGCGCGAAATCCACCTGGGTCGTGCTACGCGGGAACCGCTACCAAGTCTTGGAAGGCGAGTTCTACCGCTACGTTCTGGCGCTACACGATGATGTCCTGAAAGAAGTGTACGGCGTCGGTGCTGCCGAAATCGCAGAAGGCTTCCAGGCGATGGCCGACGCCACTCGTTCTGGGCACGCCGACGCTATCACGGAGATGATGAAGCAATTTGAGGCAGCACAGACCTTCGCTGCGGCACAGGACAAGCCTCTGCAAGACGTCATGGACGCGTGGGCTGCGGCCAATGCGGAACAGTCGAATGCTGCCGGGCGGGCGGTGGATGACATGTTTCGGGGCGGCATCGCCAACGTGAGCCGTCACACTAAGCTACCGCCAACGCTATTGGCGGACCTGGCGTACCGGCGCGGAGAAGAAACCGAGTTCTTCGCAGCAGGCGATTTTGCGGGGACACCCTACCGGACACTGCCTGCCCGTAAGAAACCCCTGATCCAGCTTGGATCGGACTACTACGCCGTCGACCCCTGCTTCGCGCGCGATGCGGGGTATCGTGCGCTTCTCCACAATCTCCTTCAGCGAAAGCCGGACTACAAGAAGACCTTTGAAGATCGGCAGAAGACGATGAGCGAAGCTGCCTTCGCCGATATTCTGGCCGCCCAGCTTCCCGGCGCCACAGTCTTCCAGGAAATCTACTACAAGGACCCTGCCAGCACGCAGTGGTCCGAAAATGACACCCTCATCCTGGTCGATGACGTGCTGTTCCTTGTTGAAGCCAAGGCCGGCGCGGCCGCCACCATCGCATCGCCAGCGCTTGATTTCGGCCGCCACGCCCAGTCGGTACAGGACTTGGTACTCAAGGCCTACAACCAATGTGAGCGCTTCTTCAATTATCTGAATTCGGCGGATGAAGTGCCGCTTTACCACTTGGTGGACGGCCAATACGAAGAGTGCGGTCGTGTCCGCCACTCCGATTACCGCGTGATGGTTCCGATCGGTCTGACGGTCGAGTCGTTTTCGCCCTTTTCCACGTATTGCAAGGAGCTGCCACAGGTTGAGCCGCTACTTGGAAGGCATGCCTTCGTTTCGCTGTCCGTCGATGACTTGTTTGTTCTCAAACGTTTCCTGCCCACACCCGGCGAGTTCGCCCACTACATGGAGGTTCGGCAGGCCGTGGCGGGGATGCGCCGCGCTCATCTCTTCGACGAGTTCGACCACCTGGGCGCGTACCTAACGAAGAACCGTTTCGATCAGGACATTGCCGAGCAGCTCAAGGATGGCAAGGCGAACCTGGTTATCTGGGATGGCATGAGCGACATCGTCGACAGGAGCTTCGAGGGTGAAGACTGGGAAAGCGGGCCGTTTCCGACGCAGGACTTCCCGGAGGAGGTGCTGAAGCTGCTTGGGGCGCTCGACGCCACTCGAGCACGCGGCTGGCTTTCAGCGGAGAGCCATATCCGTGATCTAAATGAAGAGGGCCGGATTAATCTGGCGAAGATGCTGTCCGACCTCCGCCAAACCCTGAGCCAGCACTCCGCTCGTTACTTTGTTTTGTCCGGGGACGGACAGCCGCTTTTCACTTGGCTTCAACGATACGGCCAAGAAATTGACTGGACCAAGGTGAATGACAAGGCTAGCGCCGCTGCGTTGGCCACCAAGGCTTTGAACGTCATCGGCGTCGTGGCGCAGGTTAGTGCCGATGGAACTTACCATCAGGCGCAGTCTTTCGCGGTCCACATACCGACGGCGCGAATGGAAGAAAACGCCTACATTTACGAAGACGCCGCGCGAATGGCTCAACCCAGGCGGTTGGTAAATCTCAAGCAGCCGAAAAATGTCATCCGCCGAGTGAAGACCAAAGAGCCGGGGCGCAATGAGCCGTGCCCTTGTGGGAGTGGATTAAAATACAAGAAGTGTCATGGCCGTTGATCGCTTGGTGCTTCACGGCAGTGAAGTCTTTACCCGCTGTGGAACGGCTACTCGGGGCTCATCTCGATCATAGTACGAAGGCGTGTTCGGGTGGGCATTCGGTTAATCTATCGCGTTCCGACATCCGTCAATCGTAGTGCAATAGCGAACAAATAGTTCGTATCTTTGTCGCGGATGGCCCGCCAGCAAATCAATCGGAACGCCGGTCCGCCAGCTTGTTGACCGCCGAGATGATCTCGGCATTGGCAAAGGGCTTGGTAATGAACAGGTCGGCGCCGCATTTCAGCGCCATTTCGCGGTCCTCCCGCTGCCCCTTGGCGGTCAGCATCAGGACCGGCAGGGTCTCGGCGCGCCGGTCGGCGCGCAATTGGCGTAAGACCTCATAGCCGTCCAGGTCCGGCAGCATCACGTCCAGGACAAGAACGTCCGGCAGATCCGCCATCGCCGCTTCCAGAGCCAGGCGGCCGTTGGTCTCGACCGTGACGTCGAACCCCGCCCGCTCCAACAGAAAGGTCAGGGATTCGACGATGTTCGGCTCATCCTCCGCCAACAGCACGCGCTTCGTCATCGCCCGGTCGCTCCTCACCTTCACGCCTCTTTTTTTATCCGAGTATTAACGACGAACTGGCGGGAATTCGCAAGGCGGCCTGTCCACCGCGCCACCGTTACTCGGACAATGGATCCTCCACACGGTGGCCGCAGGCCCGGCGCGGACAAAGCCGGCAGCTCGGGCCGACTTCCTCGACGAAGGTGGAGGGATCGGGGGCGTAGACCGTCCGGGCGGCGTCATCCTCCGTCATCACCAGCATGTCGGTGAGGTAGTGGCGCGGCTTGCCGAAGCCGATCGGACCGGCCAGACGAGCGCGGGCGACGAACACGAACCGCGCACCCGACGGAAAAAGCGCGCGCTGCCGTAGCACCGCCTCCGGCGATTGTTGCGCACGGTACAGCACCCAGAGCGGACAGGCCGCGGCGTAGCGCGGCACGGCGAGTCCTTCGAGACCGATCATCTCGATGATCGTGCCCGCGGCGTTGGCGCGGAAATAGCCGAACCGTGGCAGGCCCTCCCCGGCCAGCGCGGTCAGCCGGTGGCAGACCGCTTCCACATCGGTGGAGAACGACGCCGCAAGGGCTTCGATATCGTAGCCAAGCTCGGCCGACCGCGTGGCAAAGGTGTCCATCGGCATCAAAATCGCGCCGGCGGCATAGTCGACCAGCGCGCGCCGCGCCCGCGCCCGGGCCGCCGCCGTCGCGATCCGCGACCGGTTCATGATCACGTCGTCGATCACCTCGCCAAGCTTTTCCTCCGCCAGCGCGTCGGCCTTCGCCCGGCGCGGGATCGGGTGTGGGTCCGTCAATTGCGGCGTCAGCGCGCCGGCGGCGGCTTCGATTTCCGCGAAACGGTTGCCGCGCGCCTCGAACACCGCCTCTACCTCGTCGATCGGTGTCAGCACCGGGTCCGCCTCCTCGGCCTTGTCGAGGTAGGAGGCCAGCGCCTCGCCGACTTCCGACAAGGCGGCGCTCTCTTCGTGGATGATGCGATTGAACCGGTCGCGACGGTCGGCGGGCAGGTCTGCATATTCGGTCACGATCTCGGCCGCGGAGCGGATCGCGGCGATCCGTGTCAACATGCGGTGAACCGTCTCGCCGAGGAACGGATCGTTCGACAGCCGGTCGGACAGGATATTGGCGCGGGCCAACGCCGCGCGTTCCGACCGCGCCAGGGCGGCAACCCCGCGGGCCCAGCCGGGAAACCGTCCGATCAACTCTCCGATCCGCTTGTCTTCAATGCCGAGCGCGCCGAGCGCCGGGAAGTGCGCGACCTCCGCCAACGTCTCCGCGAGGCGCCGCTCGGACGACCCGTCAAGCTCGTCCAGCGGCAGATCCAGCGCCTCGGCGGTTTCGCGCAGCAGGGTGCCAGCAATCCGCCGCTTGTTCCATTCGATCAGGTTCAAATAGGACGCGGAGATGCCGATACGCCGCGCCAGTTCGCTCTGGGTCACGCCGATCTCGCGCCGGCGCTGGCGGATGCGGGCGCCGAGAATCGATACGTCCGTCTGAAAATCGCCCTTTCGATTCATGCGCTTACCCGAAGAAGTGTCAATTTTTTACAGATAAACAGATTAGAGAGTTAATATTTTGACAGAAAATATCTTTATTATCAATAAGTTATTGAATTTTTGACTAACGCCGATCATCCTGCCTTTGGCGCTTTAGCCTCACACCGTACACAGAACAATTTTCGTCACTCGTCGAAGTAGCGACGTAAAGGGAGAGACGTCAGATGAAGGATTTCAAGATTAATCGCCGGAAAATGCTGCAGGGCACGGCCTTGGCCGGAGCCGGGATTGCCGCGCCGATGGTGCTTACCAGCCGCGCTTTCGCCGCCAGCTACACCAACGAGCCGAAGGGCGGGACCGTCACCCTCGGCTTCAACGTGCCGCAAACCGGCGCCTATGCCGACGAGGGCGCGGACGAACTGCGCGCCTATCAGTTGGCCGTCGAGCATATCAACGGCGAAGGCGACGGCGGCATGCTGAACACCTTCTCGTCCAAGGCGCTGAAAGGCAACGGCATCAACGGCAAGAAGGTCGTCTACGTCACCGGCGACACGCAGACCAAGTCGGACGCCGCCCGGGCCAGCGCCAAGCGCATGATCGAAAAGGACGGCGCCATCATGATCACCGGCGGCTCGTCCTCCGGCGTGGCCATCGCGGTCCAAGGCCTCTGCCAGGACGCGGGCGTTATCTTCATGGCCGGCCTGACCCACTCCAACGACACCACCGGCAAGGACAAGCGGGCGAACGGCTTCCGCCACTTCTTCAACACCGAGATGTCGGGCGCTGCCCTCGGCCCGGTGCTGAAAAACGCCTTCGGTTCCGAACGCGTCGCCTATCACCTGACGGCCGACTACACCTGGGGCTGGAGCCAGGAAGGCTCGATCAAGAAGTACACCGAGGAGCTCGGCTGGAATACCTCGGCCGCGGTCCGCACGCCGCTCGGCGCCGGCGACTTCTCGCAATACATCACCCCGGTGCTGAATTCCGGCGCCGACGTGCTGGTGCTGAACCATTACGGCCGCGACATGGTCAACTCGTTGACCCAGGCGGTGCAGTTCGGCCTGCGCGACAAACAGGTCAATGGCAAGGACTTCGCCATCGTCGTTCCGCTCTACAGCCGTTTGATGGCGCAGGGCGCCGGCGAGAACGTCAAGGGCATTTTCGGCTCGACCAACTGGCACTGGTCGCTGCAGGACGAAGGCTCCAAGGCCTTCGTGAAGTCCTTCGGCCAGAAGTACGGCTTCCCGCCGAGCCAGGCGGCGCATACGACCTACTGCCAGGCGATCCTGTACGCGGACGCCTGCCAACGCGCCGAAACGTTCCGTCCCTCCGGCGTCGGCGCGGCCCTCGAGGGCTTCAAGTTCGACGGCCTGGGCAATGGGCCGACCGAATACCGCGCAGAAGACCACCAGTGCTTCAAGGACGTCCTGGTCGTGAAGGGTAAGGAAAACCCGAGCTCGAAGTTCGACGTTCTGGAAGTGGTGGAAGTCACCCCCCGGAAGCAGGTCGAATACCCGGCCGAGCTGCTGGGCGGGGAACTGGGCCCGTACAACGACGGCGCCTGATCCTTCCTTAACTCGTATCCGGTCGCTTCCGGGCATAACGGAAGCGGCCGGACTTTCTCGGGAGGAGGGGACCGATGGACGCAATTGTTCTGCAAATTCTGAATGGGCTCGACAAGGGCGGCGCCTATGCCTTGATCGCCCTCGGCCTGACGATCATTTTCGGCACCCTGGGCGTCGTGAACTTCGCCCATGGCGCCTTGTTCATGCTTGGCGCGTTCTGCGCCGTCACCGTGAAGGCGCTGCTCAGCCTGGAGAAGGTCGCGCTCGACCCGACCCAGACGACGGCCTGGGGCACGCCGTTGGAAATCCGCACGCCCTACGTGGAGGCCTGGTTCGGCGATTTCGGCACGGCGATGCTGAACTATTCGGTGCCGATTTCGATCCTCATCGCGATCCCGGTGATGCTGTTGATCGGCGTTTCGATGGAACGCGGCCTGATCCGCTTCTTCTACAAGCGCCCGCACGCGGAGCAGATTCTGGTGACCTTCGGTCTCGCGATCGTCCTTCAGGAGATCGTCAAGAGCCTGTTCGGCGCGAACCCGATCCCGCAGCCCGCACCGGACGCCGCGAAGGGCATGATCGACTTCGGCGTTGCCATCGGCTTCCAGGCAGGCAACGTCGTCTATCCGGCCTGGCGCCTGATCTATTTCCTGTTCTCGGTCGCCATCATCGGCGGCGTCTTCGCCTTCCTTCAGTTCACGACCTTCGGCATGGTGGTTCGCGCCGGCATGGCGGACCGCGAGACGGTGGGGCTGCTCGGAATCGATATCGACCGCCGCTTTACCATCGTGTTCGGCATGGCGGCCGTTGTCGCCGGCCTCGCCGGCGCGATGTATACGCCGATCCTCAGCCCCGATTACCACATGGGCATGGACTTCCTGGTCCTGAGCTTCGTCGTCGTGGTCGTCGGCGGCATGGGCTCGCTCGGCGGCGCGGTGGTCGCCGGTTTCACGCTCGGAATCCTGCAAAGCTTCGCCTCGATGAACGAGGTGAAGGACATCCTGCCGGGCATCGATCAGATCATCATCTACCTGATCGCCGTCGTCATCCTGCTGACCCGCCCGCGTGGCCTGATGGGCCGCAAGGGCGTCATGGAGCACTGAGCCATGACCACGTCGATGACCAAATCCGACCTCCTCCTGTTGCTCTGCTTCGCCGCCGCGGTGCTGGCCGGCCCGGTGCTGCTCGCGCCGATCGGCGCCGGCTATCCGGATCTTTTGCAGAAGTTCGCAATCTTCGGGATCTTCGCGCTCGGCTTCAACATCCTGTTCGGCCTGACAGGATACCTCTCGTTCGGACATGCCGCGTTCCTCGGCGTCGGGTCCTACACCGCCGTCTGGACGTTCAAGCTGCTCAGCATGAACCCGATACCGGCGATCCTGTTGGCGACGTTGCTCGGCGGCCTGTTCGCGGCGGTGATCGGTTTCGTATCGCTGCGCCGCACCGGGATCTACTTCTCGATCCTCACCCTCGCCTTCGCGCAGATGAGCTACAACCTCGCTTACTCGGTTCTGACGCCGGTGACCAACGGCGAAACCGGTCTGCAGCTCGCGCAGTCGGACCCGCGGGTGCTGGATATCGCGTTCGGCCGCGACTACGGCGCTGTCCTGCCGTCTTCCGACTTGTTCGGCATCAGCATGACCGGCTATCCCGGCTTCTATTTCTGCGGCGTGATGCTGATTCTCTGCTTCTTCGTCTCGATGCGGATATTCCGCTCGCCCTTCGGCATGATGCTGCGCGCCGTCAAGTCCAACCAGAACCGCCTGAACTACACCGGGCTGAACACGCGCCCATACGCGCTGGCGGCGTTCGTGATCTCCGGCATGTATGCCGGTCTGGCCGGCGGCCTGCTGGCGGTGACCGACCCGCTCGCCGGCGCCGAGCGCATGCAATGGACGGCGTCCGGCGAGGTGGTGCTAATGACCATCCTCGGCGGCTCCGGCACTCTGCTCGGTCCCGTGATCGGCGCGGGCGCCATCAAGTACTTCGAGAACATCTTCTCGGCCTTCAACGAAGGCGTCCTGGTCCAGGCTTACAGCTTCCTGCCGGAAGGCCTGCAGCACGTCATGGTCTGGATCTCGTCGCTGTTCGTCGGCGAGGGCTGGCACCTGACGCTCGGCGCGCTGTTCATGATCATCGTCATCTTCCTGCCCGGCGGGCTGATGGAAGGCTTCAACAGGATCCGCGCCTGGATCACCGGCCGCTTCGGCGGCGGCGGTGGCAGCTTGGCGCCCGCGGCGGCCGAATAGGGGGACACGGCATGAGCATTCTCTCTGTCCAGAATGTCCACAAGCGCTTCGGTGGCCTCCGGGCGCTGAACGAGGTCAACCTCGAAGTCGAGGCCGGCACGGTGCACGCCATCATCGGCCCCAACGGTGCGGGCAAGTCGACGCTGCTGAACTGCTTCGTCGGCCGGCTCGAACCGGATACCGGCACGGTCACCTTCGACGGCAAGTCGCTGCTCGGCCTGAAGCCGCACGAGATCAATCAGGCCGGGGTCAGCCGCGTGTTTCAGACGCCGGAGATCTTCGGCGACCTGAGCCTGCTGGAAAACGTCATGATCCCGGCCTTCGCCACCCGCGACGGGGCGTTCAAGATGAACGCCTGGCGCGCGGTCGACAGCGAAAACAGCCTGCACGACAAGGCGATGGGCATGCTGGCCGATGTCGGCCTTGCGGAAAAGGCGGGCGAGATCGCCAGCCACCTGTCGCGCGGCGACAAACGGCGGCTGGAGCTTGCCATGTGCCTCGTCCAGGACCCGAAGCTGCTGCTGCTCGACGAGCCCACGGCCGGCATGGCGCGCGCCGATACCAACAACACCATCGACCTGATGAAACGAATCGCGAAGCGTGGCATTACCATGGTGGTCATCGAACACGACATGCACGTTGTCTTTTCGCTCGCCGATCGGATTTCAGTGCTCGCGCAGGGAACCGTGATCGCCGAGGATCTACCGGACGGGATCAAGGGCAATCCCAAGGTGCAGGAAGCCTATCTCGGAGGGGCCCACTTATGACCGAGTTGAAACTGGCGAAGAACCAGGAAGATGCCCTGGACAACTCCCCCAGCCTGCTGGGCGACGACCAGTTCCACGGCGCGGCCCCGGGTACGCGGCCGACTCTCACGACCGGCGGACAACCGGCTTTCTTCTCTTGCTGGGAGATTCACGCCTATTACGGCGAAAGCTATGTCGTCCAGGGCGTGAGCTTCGACGTGCGCGAGGGCGAGATCGTCGCCCTGCTTGGCCGTAACGGCGCCGGCAAGACCTCGACCTTGCGGACGATCGCCCGAGTCGACGACCCCGCGCTCAAATCCGGCGAATTGTGGCTCGACCACAAGCCCCTGCACGAGATGAAGGCCTTCAAGGCCGCCCAGTCCGGCATCGGGCTGGTGCCGGAAGACCGGCGGATCATTCAGGGCCTCACCGTCGAGGAGAATTTGAAACTGGCGCAGATCGCGCCGCCGGTCGGCTGGTCGATCGAACGGATCTACGACCTGTTCCCCCGGCTCGCCGAGCGCCGCACCCAGGAGGGCACGACGCTGTCCGGCGGCGAGCAGCAGATGCTGGCCATCGGCCGCACGCTGGCGCGCGACGTCAAGCTGTTGTTGCTGGACGAGCCGTACGAAGGCCTGGCCCCGGTCATCGTTCAGGAGATCGAGCGAACGCTCGACCAGATCAAGAGCCTCGGCATGACGACCATCATCGTCGAGCAGAACGCAATCGCGGCGCTGCATCTGGCCGACCGTGCGATCATCCTGGACATGGGTCAGGTCGTGTTCGACGGCAAATCGCAGGAAGTCCTCGACAACGCCGAATTGCGCCAGCAGTACCTCGCGATCTAGTCGCGGCCATTCGATTGTCGGAGCTTTATGCCATGCCAGTGGACGAGGCAGGCCCGCAGTCTACCCTGGCTCTGAGCACCAAGGTCGAGGAGGATTTCGTCTCGCCGCTAACGGCGGTCCGCGGCTCGCTCGAAATCCTGCGCGATTTTCCCAAGCTGGCGCCGGACGAACGGCAGCGTTTTGTCGAGACGGCCTTGCGCGGTTGTGCGCGGCTGGAGAAAAGCATCGAACAGCTCGCCGAGACGGTTTATGCGGCCGGCCAATTCGCGCAATCGCCAGCGCCGGACGACGATACGCTGCCCGAACAAGCGGAAGGGTACGCGGGCCGGATTCACTTTCTGGAAGACATCGAGGTCGTCGAGATCGATTTCGGCGGCTTCGTATTCCGGAACTCGAAAATCGTCAACGATGTCTACGATGTGATCGAGAAGCTGGTCGGCGCGACGGAACGCGACTGGTACTTCCTGGTCAACCACGGCGGCTGCCGGGTCTGGCCTGAAGCCTGGGTCGCCTTCGCCCATCGCGGCAAGAAGATCAACGCCGTCTGCTCGCGGGGCACGGTCCGCTACGCGGCGGCCGAAGAGTCCGATAGCCACGGCCAAAGCGGGCCCGGATCGGACGACGCCGATCCGGACTTTTTCAGTTCAAGGGACGCCGCGCTGGCGAAAATCGCGGAGATGAGATCGACGGAGCCTGGGCAACAGGCCCGCTAGCCTCAACCCACTCCCCGAAACCGCCCGGCCCAAGGGGTTGAACGCTCTCTTGTACGGTCCGGCGGGATCCCAACTAGCTTTCGCAGGGCGCCATCCAAGTCCGGCGAGTCGAACCGGAAGCCGCTTTCCAGCGCCTTGGTGGGACGCAGGTTCTGGCTGCCCAGGAAAATCTCGCGGGCCAGATCGCCGAGCGCGGTTTCCAGAACGAACGCCGGAACCGGAATCACGGCCGGGCGATGCAGCGCGCGGCCCAGCGCCGCGGCGAACTCGCGGTTGCGTGCGGGGTTCGGCGCCACGCCGTTGACCGCGCCGCGGAGCGTCGGCTCGCGGAGACAGTGGCCGATCAGGCGCACCAGATCGTCGCGGGTAATCCAGCTCATCCAATGCCCGCCGTCGCCGAACGGCCCGCCTGCGCCGAATTCGAACGGAACGAGCATCTGGCCGAGCGAGCCGCCTTCGGTATCGAGCACGATGCCGGTCCGCAGCAGAACGGTGCGGATGGCGAATCGCTCCATTTTCAAGGCCTCGGCCTCCCAGGCCGCGCAGAGCCGATAGGCGAACGACCCGTCGTCGCCGATCCGTGTCTGCTCGTCGGCAACCGCGTCGGCATTTGCGCCGTAGATTCCGATGGCCGAACCGCTGACGAAACAGGCCGGCCTGTGGTCGAGCCGCGCGGCCAGGGCGACCAGCTTGCGCGTCGTCCTGAGCCGCGACCGCAGCAGGGTGCGGCGCCGCCGCGCCGTCCACGGCCACCCTGCAATCGGCTCGCCGGCCAGGTTGACGATGGCGTCGATGGGCTCGTCGTTCGCAATCTGCGCCAGATCGGTAACGATGCGAACCGGCCCGTCCAACCCGATGGCATTCTCGAACCGGCGCGTCAGGACCGTGACGCGATGCCCGCGGGCAATCAGCGCGTTGGCGAGCCGGCTGCCGATGAAGCCGGTTCCGCCGGCAATCAGAACCGACTGTTTCGGCAAGCTCGCGGGGATTAGCGTCGCCGCCCGCCGCGCCGGCATCCGGCCCAGGCGCCGCGCGGCGGCCAGGTCGCGCACGGCGAAAACGGAGACTCCGGCTGCCGACATCAGCATGAAATAAGTCCACAGTCCGCGATCCACGCCGACCAGCCCGGTCGGTTGGCCCGACCAAACGACCAGGATCGGCAACAGGTAGGCGAGAATAGCCCCGTAATTGAGCGCCAGCAGCGTATGGGCCACGCGCTCGCTCGCCGGCAGCTTCCGCGACCGGTCTTCTTCGACGAAGTCCTTCAGCGTAATCAGAAGCTCCAGCACCAGGATCGCGACCGCCACCCAGGCGAACGCGCCATGAACCTCGACAAGGCCAAGCCCAGCGAACAGAACGGCGTAGAACAGGTTGCGCATGCCATGCAGGAATAGCTCGTGGCGCTGCGATCTGCGCCAGGCCAGGCGCTCGGTCAGTTCATGATGGAACAGCATGTCGAACGTGCCGAGAGCGATTTGCAGGCATAGCAGCAGCCAAAGCGTGGTCGGGATCATGTCAGGCCTCCGTCATGTCGCGGAAGACGATGCGCTGATGCACAAGCGCGCCCAGCAGCGGGTGAACGAGGTCGAGCGTGAAGGCGAACCGGCCGCCGCCAAGATCTTCGTGGCCGACCGTCAACCGACCGGGCTCCAGAAAACGCGGCAGGTAGACCCGCCGACCGAACAGCGTGCAGAAATACCGGTCGCTGACGAACAGCAGCCTATCCGCCGCGGTGCGGAGCCTGAGAGTCATGCCGATTCCGCCGCCGACGCACTCCTCCAGTCCGGTCGGACCGGCAAAAGCCTTGGCGCTGTGAATAACCTGCGGAAAGCGGCCGGCGCGGTTGTACTGCCGGGTCCAATATTGACCGGCATTGTCCGCGGCCTCGGTCACCGTCACGATGGCCAGCGTGCCTTCATTGTCGTCGTCGACGGGGAGCGGGCCGCCGATCACCGTCAGCAGACGCGCCAGCCAGCGGCCGGCCCAGCTCAGACGCGTTTCGGCGATCCGCCCGCAATAGACGGCGCTCTCGCCGCCACGCAATCGCTTGGCGAACCGACGTCGCACCGCCTCCGGCAGGCCCGCCCAGGCTTCCGCTGAAAGCAGCCTGCGAAAACGCATGTCTCCAAGAAAGTCGGGCACCCGACCGGGCAATGCCGGTCTATCCCGCTTGACTGCCGGGTAAGCTCTCATAACGCTACTCCTCCAACATCGGTTGTTTCTGTAGAGACAGAAACACCGGCTCAAAAAAACTACGCAGCCTTCCCCTTCGATTTACCCCCGAAACCCAGCAGCCCGACGACCCGGTCGCCCATCTTGATGATCCGCATCAGGGTTGCCGTCGGCACTTTCAACATCTGGCCATACCACCGGTCCATCGTGCCGGTGAAGTCGTGCATCGCCCGCAGGCGATCGCGTTGCACCTCGCTTACGCGCGGGTCGGCGGCGGCTTCGCTGAGGCAGATTTCCAGCGTGGCCAGCGCCGGATCGATTTCGCGTTGCTTGCGCCCGGCGGCGATGCGCATCGCCACTTCCCAGATATCGGTTTCCGCCGTGAAATGGTCGCGCCGGTCGCCCGGCACCGGAACGCGATGAATGATGCGCCAGGTCTGCAGTTCCTTGATCGAGGTCGAGACGTTCGACCGCGCGATGCCCAGCGTGTCCGCGATCTGTTCGGCATTCAGCGGCTTTTCCGTGATGTAGAGCAGTGCGTGGATCTGCGCGACCGAACGGTTCACGCCCCACTGCGTGCCCATGTCGCCCCACTGCAGAACGAAGCGCCGGATCGCCGCCGGCATTGCGCCTATATTGTTTGTAATTTCTGTCATAACAGAAATATAAGACACCATCGAAACGATTGCAAGGTACCCGGTCAGATGCTGATAAGGCGCGCGGTGTCGCCCGCGCGCCGGTCGACGCGGACCGTGCAGCCATACCAGGCGCTGAGCTGCTCCGCAGTCAGCACCTCGTTCGGCGGACCGTCGGCGGCGAGCCGGCCCCTGGTCATGACCATAATGCGGTCGGCGAAGCCGGCGGCGAGATTGAGATCGTGCAGGACGGCAAGCACCGTCGCGCCGTTGTCTGCGATCCGCCGCGCGGCGCCCATGGCGGTGAGCTGCTGGGCGAGGTCCAACGCCGATGTCGGCTCGTCGAGCAGCATCAGGCTCCCCGCCCCCGGCAGGACGCCCGGCGCGGGCGTGACCTGGGCGATGGCCTTGGCGAGGAATACCCGCTGGCGCTCGCCGCCCGAAAGCTGCAGTACGCTGCGCCCGGCGAAGCCCGCCATCCCGACGGCGGCGAGCGCATCGGCGACGATCGCCCGATCCGCCGACGGCGCGCTCTCGCCGCGATGCGGTGCGCGGCCGAGGCCGACCAGTTCCGAAACCGTAAAGTCGAACCGCATGTCCGGACTCTGGGCCATCACGGCGACCTGGCGCGCAAGCGCCTTCGGCGGCCATTGGCCTCGCGACCGCCCAGCAATCGCGACCGTTCCGCCGACATCCCGCCATTCCCCGCTTATCGCCTTCAACAGGGAGGATTTGCCGGCGCCGTTGGGACCGATCAACGCTACGAACTCGCCGGCGCCGGCCCGGAAGCCGACGCCATCGACCAGGGCCCGGCCGCGCCGCTCGACCGTGACGCCGGAAACTTCAAGCATGGAACCCGCTCCCGCGCCGTTGCCTGAGCAGCCAGAGGAACACCGGGCCGCCGATCAGCGCGGTCAGGACGCCGATGGGCAGCTCCGCCGGCGACACCGCCGTGCGCGCCACGATATCCGCACCCGTCAACAGCGCCGCGCCCAGCAGCGCGGCAAGCGGCATGACGTATCGATGGTCCGGCCCGACGATCAGGCGGCTCATATGCGGCGCGATCAGCCCGATGAAGCCGATCACCCCGCACATCGCCACCACGGCGCCCGCGCCGACACAGGTAAGCAGCAGGATCGCGATCTTCAGCCGCTCCACCCGATAGCCGAGATGCAGCGCCTCCGCGTCGCCGAGCAGCAGGGCGTTCAACCCCATCGTCAGGAACGGCGCGGCGATCAAAATCGCAATCAGTGCCGGGCCGACCGCCTGGATCTGCCACCAGCTCGCCGCGCCCAGGCTGCCCAGGCTCCAGAACGTCAGGTCGCGAAGCTGTGCGTCGTCGGCCATGAAGCTGAGAAAGCCGATGCCCGCCCCCGCCATCGCGTTCACCGCGATACCGCAGAGCAGCATGGTGGTCACGCTGACGATCCCGTCCTGCCGCGCCAGCACGAAGACGACGGCGCAGGCCCCGAGGCTGCCGAGAAAGGCGGCGGTCGGCAGCGCAAAGACCGAGGCCGCCTGCGACAGCCCCTGCATGAACGCGGCGCCGAGGACGATCATGCAGACCGCGCCAAGGGCGCCGCCTGCGGAAACGCCGATCAGCGCCGGGTCGGCCAGCGGGTTGCGAAAAAACCCCTGCATCAGCACGCCGGTCAGCGCGAGCGCGGCACCGCCCAACAGACCCAGCATCACCCGCGGCACACGGACATTCATCAGGATGCTCTGCTCGATTGCTGTGGATCCGTCGCCGGCGCCCGGCAGACCAACCGCCGCGGCGATTGCGTCGATTACCGACAACGGGCCGATCGCCACCGCGCCGACGCCAAGCGCCAGGAACAGTGTGGCGACCAGCAAAACCGCCGCCGCCGCGACGGCAAGGCGTGGCCGGGCGCGCAGGCCGCCCTCGGCCCTATCGTCCCCGACGGCCGCTGCCACGGTCACTCCGCTTTGCCGTCCAGGTCGGGATGCACGCGTTCGGCAATCGCACGGATCGCCTTCGGACTGTTCAGCCCCAAACCCGTCAGATAGCCGCTCGGCAGCGCAAAATAGGTTCCTGATTGGCCGGCGGGCGTCAGCGCCGCACCCGGGGCCTTCAGCGCCACGGGAACGCCGCCGGAGAGTTCAAGTCCTTCCTTGTTCACCAGAATGAAATCCGGCGCCGCCTTCAGCATCGCCTCCTGGCTCATCGGCTTGAAATAGGTGATGCCGTCGGTGACGTTCTTGGCCCCGGCCAGTTCGATCAGCAACGCGATATGGCTGTCCTCGCCCGCGACCAGGGTCGGCCGCCCGCCTCCCGACAGGATAAACAGCCCGCGCGGCCGGGTCTTGGCCCCGGCGACGAACGCGAGCGCCGCCTCAAGCTCGGCTTCGAACCGCGCCGCAAGGACGGCGGCCTCCTTTTCCCGGCCGAGCAGGGCACCGATACGGCCGATCCGCTCCGGCACCACATCCAGGCTCGCCACATCGTCCGGGAAGACATGCACCGTGACGCCAGCCCCTTCCAGCTGCTCCACGACTTCCGGCCGGGTCTGCCGCCCCGCCATCAGCGCGACGGTCGGCCCAAGCGACAGCATCGGCTCCGCGGACGTGTTTCGAAAGCCACGAATCGTCGGCACGCCTTCCAGTTCCCCGATATGGTCCATGCCGCCGCCGATACCGACGATCTGGTCGGCCTCGCCCAGCGCCACCACGATTTCGGCCAGGTAGCTGCCGATGATCAGATAGCGGTCTTTGCTCGCAGCCTGCGCGCCGAATGCAAACGTGCAAAGGCCAGCGATGAGAAGCATGAGGCGGGTCATCGATTCATGCCTTTCTCGATCCGCAGCAGGCGTCCGTCCTCCCCGTCAAAGGCGACAGCGCCGCCTGCCGTCCGCGCGGCCTGGCGCAGCGGGCCATATCGAAGATGGGATCGGATGTCCGCCTCATGCAGGTGAAACATTCGTTTGTCCATCCGGATACCGGAGAGAACGCCTTGCCAGACAACGCGCGCATGGTCGCCCACCGCCTCAACGGTAAAACCATCGCCAGTGTCCGGGCTGAGCAGATCGGCAAGGATTGCCCGCATGTCGGCCCCCTCCAGCGGCATGCCTACCGGATCTTCGGCACGCGACGCGGCGCGCGCGTCAAATCCGCTCACCACGGGAACAGCGATCCGAACCGTCCGCGACTGATCGTCCGCCTTGAAACTGGCAAGATAACGTTCGGCCGCCTCGAACAGCGTCTTATGAAAGATGAAGACCTTCATGATCGGCGCGCCTGCCGCGTTGTAGAACTGGACGCTCCGCGTATTGCCGTGGCTGTCGTCCCGGTCGACGAACAGGTAGGCGTCGGCCACCGCACCGGCGTCGACTTCCGCCCGCATATGCGCGCCGCGCAGGCGAAAGGCACCGTCCTCGCCCGGCTCAGCCCCCACCGCGCCGAGCGGCATGTGCACGCCGCAGGCGTTGGAAAAGGCGCAGAGCACCCGGCCCCATTCGGAGACCGGCGCCAGGACGGCACGGATATCCGGTTTCAGACGCACCGCGCCCGACCCGATGCGCGCCGCGGCAAGCGCCGAATCCGGCACCGCCAGCATTCGAGCCGCATCGGGCGCATGCAGGTGCGCATGAGTCTCGAGCAGACGGCCCCAGGCCGCCAGCAGCGCATCCGGGTCGTTCATATGGTCTGTCGTCGTCTCGGTCTCAGGCAGGGACATGTCGATCACCTCATAAGGCGTAGCGAAGGGAGACGTAGATGAACCGTCCGGGCGGGTCCTCGATCGTGCCGTTCGTTGACCAGTTGTCCGGCACCTGCTCGTCGAACAGGTTGTCGACGCCGAACGAAATCGCCGCCTTGTCGGTCACGTCGTAGCGAAGATTGATGTCCGCCACCGTGTATTCCGTGTCGAACGCCGGCCGCGTGCGGTCGTCCGGATCGATGCCGAAGAAATCGTCGATGTGCCGCCCGCGCAGCGTGATGCGCCACCGGTCCTCGGTATAGGTCAGCGCGGCTTTTACGGTATGCCGGGCCCGCCCCGTCAGCCGGTCGCCCGTATCCTCGTCCTCCGCGTCCAGGTATTCGTACGAAGCGTCGACCGCGAAACCGGCGCCGATATCGTAGAATCCGGACAGTTCGATACCGGAGATCTTGGCTTCGGCAATGTTCCGATACTGGAAGACCGTCAGGCCATTTTCGACCTGGCCATTCGGGGCCGCCTGAATCAGATTGTCTATCTTCGTGTAGTGGTAGACGAGTTCGACGTTCCCTTTTCTCCCGCGCCAGCCGACGGCGGCTTCGACCGTATCCGCCTCTTCCGGTTTCAGGTCTTCGTCGCCGACGATCAGGAACCGGCCGCGCGTAAAGCGGGAGAAGCGCTCGACGACCACCGGTGCGCGGAATGCCTGGCCGTAACCCAGCCGCCAGGTAAAGCCGTCGCCGCGCGAGCCGACCGTCACCCGGGGCGTTACTTCGGTGCCGAACGAGTCGAAGTCGTCGACCCGCAGGCCGACGATCAGCCGGACATGCTCCGACAGGTTCCATTCGTCCTGCGCGAAACCGAACAGGTTGGTCTCTTCGTTCTCCTCCGACAGGATCGAGACGTCGATCTCGTCACGCTGCGCGCCGGCCCCGACCAACAGGTTGTGGTCGCCGGCTTCGAAGAAGTACCGGCCTTGGGAGATGGTCTGGGTGAAGTCTGTATCTTCGTCGTCGCCGGCAAGGCTACGTTTCGCCGACGCATCGGAATAGCCGTGTGAACCCTCGACCGTCAGCACACCCGGCCCGATATCGGCGTCGTAGGTCAGCGACCCGTAGTAGCGGTCTTCCTCTTCGAAACGCTCGAAAGCCGTGCCCGGCACGCCGGGAATTCGGGAGACGGCGAACCCGTCCGACCGGTCGTCCTGGAAAAAACCCTCCAGCGTCCAGCCGAGTTCTCCCCCTTCGCCAATCTCAGCGGCGCCTTTATAGGTGAGCGCAAGATGCTCCAGGCTGGAAAGATCGTCCTCGTTGACGGTGTCGTCGAACTGAAAGGCCTCGGCCCGCCGATAATCCACCGACACCCGGTGGCTGACCACGCCGGTGGCGAAGTTGCCGGTCGCGCCAACGTTGCCGGTGTCCCGCCCGTCGCCTTCGCCGCTTGCCACCGTGCCAAGCGTACCGCGCACCGAAAGCGGCGGCCCCTCGCCGGCCGGCTTGGTGATGACGTTGATCACGCCGCCGGAAGCATTGGCTCCGTACAGCGCCGACATCGGCCCGCGGATTATCTCGATCCGCTCCACGTCCTCGATGCCGAAATTGTTCAGATTGGGGACGCCGAACTTGCCGGTGCGTGGCAGGCCGTCAAACAGGATCAGCACCGACGTGCCGGCGTTCGGCACCTGGCCGCGTATCGTGACCGTCGAATTCGCGCCCGACGTCCTGGCGTCGACACCGACGGATTGGCGCAGGACTTCCGTGACCGACGCGCCGGAATAGCTTTCGATCTCCTCCCGGTCGATGACCTCGATGCTCGCCTGGACGTCTGAGATCTGCTGTTCGCGCCGGCCGGCGGTTACCACGATGGCGTCGAGATGTCGGGCCGCGCCCGACTTGGCCTCGTCGGCGGGTGAAGATGGGGATTGGGCGAAAGATGGAAAAGAGAATGCCGACGCCGCCAGCGCGACGCCCGCGGCGGCCCAAACTGGGCCGCCCGAGAATGGATTAAGCACGGTAACTCACTCGCAACTGAAGATGGGGAGCGCACAGCCCCCGACAGACGCTCCCTTTCCGGGAACGGCGATTTATCGATCTTCAGATGACGGCGGGAGGGGCGCGTCCGCCGAGGGGCGGCCCATTGTGGCGCTCGACGAAACGGATCGTGTAATCGGGAAATCCAAGCTCCGCCGAAACCAGGGCCGGCGCGGCGAGGCCGACAGCCGGCACCGGAAGCTTGCCCTTTTGAAGCGTGCAGAGCGGGCAGTCGCCGGAAGCGTTGGATTCCACCGGCGCTTCCTCGCCCAGCAGTTGCGCCATCTCGCGCGCGTACTGCTTGGCCTCTTCCGACGGTTCCGTGCCGGGCGTGATACAGAGAATTTTGGAGAGGTCGATGCCTGACGCCTGCGCCATCGCCAGGGTGCCGGGCAGAATCGCCTGAAACAGCACCAATACAACGGCCAGCGCACGCAGCGCCGGATTACGGACACGTCCCCTCATTTTCTACTGAATATCATGCGCAATGCGAAAAGGCATCGCAGCAAAATGTCGCAGCCTCGCGGCGCTCAGTCGCGCAGCACCCAACTTTCGCGCCGTTGTGCTGTCGGAAAGCGTTCCTCAAGTCCCAACTCGAATATGCGCTCCATAGACCGCTCAAATAACGCGCGCATAACCGGCACACTCTCCGGCTCCAACGCAACTTGCCGCAGGACCGCCTCCTGATCACCATGGGCGATATACAGGCCGCGCAGGGCGGAAACCGCTTCTTCTGCCAGGTCGACCCGCAGGTCGCAGCGGTCGACGCCGTCCGGCGCGGTCACCCGCAGCGCTGAGGAGCGAACGGGTTCCAGAATTTCGCCGCCGGCGTCACGCCCGGCTTCCAGCCCGCGCAGCAGGCGCTCTTCCAGCGGAGCGCCTGACGCGGCCTCGTGGGCCGCCACCATCGCGTCGGTCACCCGATCGTTGGCCAGAATATTGCCGACGGCCACGCAGTCCTGTCCGACCGAATGGGTGTAGATCGAATACATGCGCCGGCCGTGATGGACCGCGGCGCGCCCGGCCGCGTCCAACGCCGCCAGTTGGCGCCATTCGATATCCGGCGTGCCCTTGACGACCCGAGCGACCGCGTCCTCGGCCGATAAGCCGTTGTCGAGCAGGGCAATGCCCCGGTCGCCGAGCCGCGGATCCGTCCGGTGCTGGCTCAGAAAAGCGCCTTTGCCGTGGCTGACCCGCAGGCAGCGGTTGCCGACCGCCATCGCGGAGGTGCCGATGATCCCGCCGAAGGCGCCGGTCTCCGTACAGCGGGCGATCATCGAATACGTCATCTGCGCCCCCCGGTCAGCCGGCGACGCACAATTGGTTCTGCTCGCCCAGCCCGTCGACACCCAGACGCAGCCGCTGCCCGGCGCTCAGGAATACCGGCGGGTTCTGGCCGAGGCCCACGCCCGGCGGAGTCCCCGTCGAGATCACGTCACCCGGCTGCAGCGACATGAAATGCGAGATGTAGCTGACCAGATGAGCCACCCCGAAGATCATCGTCTTGGTCGATCCGTTCTGATAGTGGTGCCCGTCGACCTCCAGCCATATCGACAGATCCTGCGGATCGGGCACCTCGTCGCGGGTGACCAGCCAGGGACCGATTGGCCCGAAACCGTCGGACGACTTCCCCTTGGTCCATTGTCCGCTGCGCTCCGTCTGCCAGGCGCGCTCCGACACGTCGTTGGACACGCAGTAACCGAACACATGGTCCAAGGCGTTCGCTTCCGAGACGCGCAGCGCCGGCTTGCCGATCACGACGCCCAGTTCGACTTCCCAATCCGACTTCTCCGAGCCCGGCGGGATCGGCAGATCGTCGTCCGGTCCGGCAATGGCCGAGGTCGCCTTCATGAACAGGATCGGCTCGTCCGGCACGGCGGCCCCGGTCTCGGCCGCGTGGTCGGAATAGTTCAGCCCGACGCAGATGAATTTGCCGACGCCGCCGACGCAGGGCCCGATCCGACCGTCGTCCGGCAGCACAGGCAGTACCGTCGGGTCCAACCCGCTCATCCATCCCGTATCGGCCAGCGCCGCGCCGCCGATATCGCTTACCACCCCTTCCAGCGAGCGGCGCGTCCCGTCACTATGCAACAGCGCCGGCTGCTCCGCGCCGCGCTCTCCGATCCGCATCAGTTTCATGAATCGATCCCTTGACCAGCCAACTACTCATCGTCGCAATCCGCCGACTTACGCTTTGATCCGCTCCATCCCGGGATCGTAAAGCGGCTTCAGATGAACTTGGGCCGGCACCCGTTCGGTGGCGACTTCCAGTTCGTAGTCACCGCCCGTCACATAGGCCGCGTCGACGCCTTGCGAATTGCGGACGTAACCGTAGCCGATATTCTTACCGACCGTATAGCCGTAGCCGGCGGAGGTCAGCCAGCCGGCCCGCTGCCCGTTCCGGTAGATCGTCTCCCGGCCCAGTAGGATAACGTCCGGATCGTCGACGGTGAAACAGGCGAGCATCTTTTTCACGCCGTCCGCCTTCTGAGCCAAAATCGCGTCCCGGCCCTTGAAGGCGATGTTCTTGTTCGTCTTCGCCGCCCAGCCGAGGCCCGCTTCGACCGGCGTATGGTCCGGCCCGATATCCGCGGCCCAGGCGCGGTAGCCCTTCTCCAGGCGCAGGGTCTCGATAGCCCGGTAGCCGGCGTTGACAAGACTGTGCGGCTGCCCCGCCTCCATCAGCCTGTCGTAAACCGCCGTCGCGTACTCGACGGGCAGGTGCAATTCCCAGCCGAGCTCGCCCACATAGGTAACCCGAAGCGCCCGCACCGGGCAGCCGGCAATACCGATCACCTTGGTGGTCGCGAACGGAAAAGCCTCGTTGGAGACGTCATCGCGGGTTACCGCCTGAAGGATGTCGCGCGCCCGCGGGCCCATCAGCGACAGCACCGTGTTCGACGAGGTGATATCGACAAGCTGCGCGTTCAGCTCATCTGGAATGTTCCGGCCGATCCAATCGAAATCATGCGTCGCGAAGCCCGTACCGGTGACGATGTAGTACTCGTCCTCGGCAATCCGCGCGACGGTCAGGTCGCATTGGATGCCGCCACGGTCGTTCAGCATCTGCGTATAGATCAGCGATCCCACTGGTTTCGCCACGTCGTTCGCTGCGATCCACGACAGCGCCGCCTCCGCGTCCGGTCCCTTCAACGCAAACTTGGCGAAGGACGTCTGGTCGAACAAAGCCGCCTCCTCGCGCGCCGCCCGATGCTCCCGCCCGACCGCGTCGAACCAGTTCGGCCGCCCGAAGGTATAGGCATCTTCCGCGGCCTCGCCGGCCGCCTCGTCTGCAAACCAGTTCGGCCGCTCCCAACCCAGCTTTTCGCCGAACACGGCGCCTGCCGCCCTCAGCCGGTCGTAGAGCGGCGACTTGCGGCACGGACGCCCGGACGCATGCTCCTCGCTCGGCCATGCCATGGTGTAATGCTTGGCATAGGCTTCCAGGGTGCGGGTTCGGACCCAGTCGGTATCGAAATGCGGCCGCCCGAAGCGGCGGATATCGACCGGCCAGAGGTCGTAAGGCGGTTCCCCCTTATGCACCCATTCCGCCAGTGCCATGCCGGCGCCGCCGCCCGCCGCGATGCCGTAGGCATTGAAGCCGGCGCCGACGAAGAAACCGTTCTGTTCCGGCGCTTCGCCCAGGATGAAGTTGCCGTCAGGCGTAAAGCTCTCCGGCCCGTTGATCAGTTCCTTGATCCCGGCGTTATGCAGTGCCGGAACGCGGCCCAACGCCAGTTCGATCATCGGCTCGAAGTGATCGAAATTCGACTCCAGCAGCGTGAAGTGAAAACCGTCCGGAATCCCGTCCACCGCCCAGGGAATCGGATTCGGTTCGTAGCCGCCCATCACCAGGCCGCCCACCTCTTCCTTGTAATAGGTAAGCCGGTCCGGATCGCGCAAGGTCGGCAGGTCCGAAGTGACCCCCTCGATCTGCTCGGTCACGAAGTATTGGTGCTGCACGGGAACCAGCGGCACGTTGACACCCAGGGTCTTCGCGAAATCCCGCGTCCATTGTCCGGCGCAGCAGATCACGGTGTTGGTGTCGATCCTCCCCGCCGATGTCTCCACGCCTGTGATGCAGCCGCCCTCGCGCGCGACCGACAGCACCTCGACATCTTCTACAATCCTGGCCCCCGCCATGCGCGCGCCCCGGGCCAGCGCCTGGGTGATGTCGGACGGGTTGGCCTGCCCGTCGGTCGACAGGTAAGCCGCGCCGATAACGTCGTCCACATTCATCAGCGGCCAGAGGTCCTGGGCTTCCTTCGGCGTCAGAAGCTGCATGTCCAGGCCGAAGGAATGCGCCGTTGTCGCCTGCCGCTTCACCTCGGTCCAGCGCTCCGCGTTGCAGGCAAGCCGAAGCCCGCCGTTCATCTTCCACCCGGTGCCGAGCCCGGTCTCCTCTTCCAGGCTTTTGTAAAGCGCGACCGACTCTCCCAGCAGCTGCGTGATATTGGCGCTCGACCGCAACTGGCCGACCAGCCCCGCAGCGTGGAACGTGGTGCCGGAGGTGAGTTTCTTCCGTTCCAGCAGCACGATCTCCGTCCAGCCCAGCCGGGCCAGATGGTAGGCGGTCGAGCAGCCGACGATGCCGCCGCCGATAATGACGGCCTGCGCGGATTTGGGTAACTCGGTCACCGTGACACCTCAGGTCTGAACGAAGTCGGCATAGGCGGCCTCGAACCGGGCCAGGTTTTCCGCCGTGTAGGCGGCGTAATCGAATTCCAGGCTGGAATGGATTTCCGACACCATGCTCCACATGCTCTCGCGCAGCAGCGAGGCGCATTTCATGGCCTGATAGCGGCGCCAGAGATCGTCCGTGACCGGCGCCTCGAAGTACGTTTCCAGCAGCCAGCGTTCCCGGGCTTCCGTGAGCTCGTTGTTGGAGGCCAGCCCGCCCAGATCGAACAGCGGGCTGTTGAAGCCCGCATAGTCCCAATCGAGCAGCCAGAGCCGGTCGCCGTCGTCGAGAATGTTCGCGGCCAGCAGGTCGTTGTGGCCGAACACGATATCGAACGGCCCGGCTGCAGCCTCCAACCGCTCGGACGCCGCCAGCAGATCCGGCAGTTTCGACAAATGCACACTGTCGCCGTCGCGCAGCGTCGCGGCGTAGTCGCGGACCACCTGGAACACCCAGAAGATGAGCGCCGCCCCGCGTAGATGCTTGGGGATATCCCGGTGGCACGCAGCGATGAGCGGCACGATCCGATCCAGGTTCTTCTGTTGCCGGATGTCGTCTGGCTCAAAGGCACGCCCGTCGATGAACTCGAGCACCAGGACGCCGGGCGCCGCATGGACCACCGCCGGCGACAGACCGGTCGCCGCCGCCGCGCGGCTCGCGGCCAACTCATTGAAGCGCATCACCTGATGCACCGGAATGTCGTCGCCAAGGCGTACGACAAAGGTGCCCTTGTCGTCCGTCACCTTGTAGTTCTTGTTGGTGATACCGCCTTCCAGCGGTTCGATCCGCGGCTTGCCCCGCCAGATCGGCAGGGCGCGAATGGGCGCGAGCGCATCAGCCATGACCACCTTCCAATCCGTAACGCCGCCGCGCCGCCCTGGCCGACGCCGAAATCAGCCGGTCGGCGATGATGGCGATAAACGCAACGGCCAGGCCCGCCACCAGGCCGCGGCCGGTGTCCGCCTTGGTCAGCGCGATATAGACCTCCTGGCCCAGGTCGCGCGTGCCGACCAGCGCCGTGATCACCAGCATCGACAGCGCCAGCATGATCGTCTGATTGATCCCCAGCAGGATTTCAGGGAACGCCAGCGGCAGGCGAATGCGCGTCAGCAGTTGACGCGGCGTGCAGCCGGAAACGATACCGGCTTCGATCAATTGTCCGTCGACCGAACGGATGCCGTGCGCCGTATAACGGATCGCCGGGGCCAGTGCGTACAGCACCACCGCGATCATCGCGGTGAAGTCGCCGACCCGGAACAGCATCACCACGGGGATCAGGTAGACGAAGCTCGGCAGCGTCTGCAGCGTATCAATGACGACGCCGATGACCTTGCCGGCGCGCTGGCTTAACGCCGCCCAGATGCCGAGGGGAATGCCGATGGCGGACGCGATGATCACCGACGCCCCGCAGAGGTATACGGTCGTCATCGCCTTCGGCCAAAGCCCGGTTACCGCGATGAAACCGGCAAGCGAAGCGCAGAGCAGCGCCAGCTTCCAGCGTCCGAAATGCCAGCCCGCCAGCGTCACGACCACGATGCCCCAGGGCCAGGGAATGCCCAGCAGGAACCGTTTGATCGGCAGCAGAAACCAGGTCAGCAGCGCCGTCTTGATCGCCTCCAGCGTGTCGAACAGGTTGACGTTCAGCCACGCGACCAGGCTCTCCCAGAACGCTGCGGTCGTCACGGTGTAAGCGTCCGGATAGGCCTGAAAGACCGGCGCCAACCGTCCCAAAAGGAACGCCCCGAGGATCGCCGCAATCACGATCAGCAGCCGTCGATGCCGCGCGATCAGGCCGGCCTCGGCGCCGCTTTCGCGATGATCGGGCCGGCGTGCCGCCAGGGCCTGGCTTATCCGGTCGAGCGCGATGGCAAGCACGACGATCGCGATCCCCGCCTCCAGCCCGGCGCCGATATCCAGACGGCGCAACGAAGCGAGAACGTCGTAGCCGAGCCCGCCCGCGCCGATCATCGATGCAATGATCACCATGTTCAGCGACAGCATGATGACCTGGTTCACGCCGACCATCAGGCCCGGTCCGGCTGCAGGCACCAGCACGCGCCACATCATCTGCCGCGGCGTGCACCCGGCCATGACGCCGAAATCGACAATCTCCGGGTCGACGCCCTTCAGCGACAGGGTCGCGATACGGACCATCGGCGGCATGGCGTAGATGATCGTCGCGACCAGCGCCGAGACCGGCCCGAAGCCGAACAGGAACAGGATCGGCACCAGATAGGCGAAGATCGGAATCGTCTGCATCAGGTCCAGCACCGGCATGATCGCCCGCTCGAACCAGGGCGCGCGGTAGGCCGCGATACCGAGCAGCAACCCGCCGGCAACGCCAATCGGCACGGCGATGGCGATCGACGCCAGGGTCACCATCGCGCTGTCCCACTGGCCGAACACCGCGAGGTAGACGAACGCGCCGCCGGCTAAGGCGGCGAGCCGCCAGTCGCGGGCGTAATGGCCAAGGGCGACGACTCCGAGCGTCACCGCGATCCACGACAGCGGCGGCACAAGCTGCACGGCGTCGGAGCCGAGCCCTTGCATCAGGCCGGTCGACAAAAGGGCCAGCGCCAAGTCGTAGGGCACCTCGATCGCCCAGGCGATGCCGCGCGTCATTTCCCTGAACGTGAACAGACCGAAGCTCGCCTCTTCGACCAACCATTTCATGGCCGCGGAGATCTCGGATGCAATCGGCAGTTTCCAGCCGGACGGATAACGCACCATCCAGCGCGCGTCCCACGCCTTCGACAGGTCGCGCCCGTAGTTCGACAGCAAGACCGTCACGATCAGCACGGCGAACCAGAACGCGGGCACCGGCGCGACCCAACGGTGCCCAGCCTCCCGGCTTGCCGCGGCCACCGCCGTCATTGCTCCCGGCCCCGCCCGATCATCACGTCGATAATCGCGGCCCGGTCGACGGAGCCGACGATTCTGCCGTCCTCGTCGGCGACCGGCACCGGCATTTCGGCGTCGATCACCCGCTCCGCGACCTCGGCAATCGTCGACGCTCGGGCAACCGGCTCGCCTTCACCGCCGGCCGCAGCGGCCATCACCGCACCGACGGTCAACACCTTGTCGCGCGGAATATGCCGCGTGAACTCCGCCACGTAGTCGGTCGCCGGCGCGCGCACCAGGCCTTCCGGCGTATCAACCTGGATGATCGCCCCGTCCTTCATGATGGCGATCCGGTCGGCCAGGCGGATCGCCTCGTCGAAGTCGTGGGTGATAAACACGATGGTCTTCTTCAAAATCGCCTGCAGCCGCAGGAACTCGTCCTGCATCTCGCGGCGGATCAGCGGGTCCAGCGCCGAGAACGGCTCGTCCAGGAACCAGACCTCCGGCTCGACGGCCAGGGACCGGGCGATGCCGACCCGCTGCTGCTGCCCGCCGGAAAGCTCGCGCGGATAGTAGCTTTCGCGGCCCTTCAGTCCGACCAGGTCGATCACCTGGCGGGCCCGTTCCCGGCGCTTGGCCTTCTTCTCGCCCTGGATATCCAGGGGGAACTCGACGTTTTGCAGCACCGTCAAATGCGGCAGCAGCGCGAAATGCTGGAACACCATGCCGAATTTATAGCGACGGATATCGATCATCTCGCGCTCGGTGGCGGTGCGCAGATCGCGTCCTTCGAACAGCAATGCCCCCGCGGTCGGCTCTATCAGGCGGGAGAGACAGCGCACCAGCGTCGATTTTCCCGACCCCGAAAGCCCCATGATGACGAAGATCTCGCCTTCGCGAATCTCCAGGTCGGCGGCGCGGACCGCGGCGATCAGGCCACGCTCACGAATCTCTTCCGGCGATGGCGAAGGGTCGGCGCGCAACAGGGCCTCGGCCTCCGCGCCGAACAGCTTCCAGAGATTGCGGCAACTCAGCTTAGCGGACACCGGCGCAAAGCCCTCCGGCGGAGCGGCGATGCCGCGCCTGAGCGGTGGAAAGCGCGAGCCAAGGCTGTCGGATGCCCCAGCCCGCGATGCTGTTACTGAATCCAGCTTTTCCAGTGCTTCTCGTTCTTCGCCATCCACTCCGCGACCACCTCTTCCAGCGGCCGCTTGTCCAGGTCGACGGCGGAGACCATCGCGCCCATCTCCGCGTTGGAGATGTTGAACGCCTCGATCGCCCTGTAGGCGCCGGGCCACTTGTCCTTGACGCCGGCCCAGGTGACCTTCCAGATCGGGCCGCGCGGCTTGCCGCAGTCATAGGCGGCATCGGGGTTGGAGCCCCACGACGCATCCTCGTAGCACTCTTTCGTGTAAGGCGGGAATTCGACCCATTCGCCTTCGAACTTCGTCGGTGCCCAATGCGGTGCGTAAACCCATAAGACGATCGGCGCCTTGCGCTGGTAAGCCGATTGCAGTTCCGCGAAGAGTGCGGCATCGGTACCCGCATGGACAACCTCGAAATCCATTTCCAACGCTTCGACCCGCTCGTCGTCAAAGCCGCCCCAGGTCACCGGCGCGCCGAGATAGCGGCCCATCGGCGCGGTCTCGGGCGTCGCGAATTCCTCGGCGCAGTCGTTCAGCGCCTGCCAGTCCGGCAGGCCGGGGCAGGCTTCCTTCATGTAGGCCGGGTACCACCATTCCTCGATCGCCTGCATGCCGGTCGATCCGGCATTGACCACCTTGCCGGTCGCCGTCGCCTCGTCCATCGCCTCGCGGCCGGTGGTTTCCCAGATCTCCATGGCGACATGCAGGTCGCCGGTCTTCAGGCCCGCGAACTGGGCGATGTAGTCGGCCTGGACCAGTTCGACATTGTAGCCGGCGTTCTTCAGAACCTCCGCCATCAGGTTGGTGGTGAGCAACTGCCCGGTCCAGTCGTGCAATGTCATCTTAATCGGGTCTTTGGATTCGACCTCGGCCATGGCCGGTGTCACGGCCAGAGCCAGCCCAAGCACAATCCCTGTCAGGTGCGTTTTCGCTATCGTCAGTGTTTTCATTATCGGTCCCCATTTCGTCCGGGAAGCCTCTATCCCGCGCGCCAGTATGAGTGTCTACCGGGAAAGTGTTCGCCAAAACGGAGAGACCGTCAACAAAAACCCACAAAAAGCCTCTTTAACGTGTTTTTATATTGATTCTGATTGTCGGATAAGGAGATGGATCGCCCGATGCCTCGGACCCAGACACGCGGCAACCATCGCGAACGCGAGATACTCGACGAAGTGCGCCTTGCCGGCGGCGCCGCCCGCATTCACTTCCTGGCCGAGCGGCTCGGCGTTTCCGAAGAGACCATCCGCCGCAACGTGAAGGCACTGGAAGCCGGCGGCCAGATCCAAAAGGTCCACGGCGGGGTCTACCTGGTCGAACCCCAGAACGAACAGCCCTTCCGTCAGCGCATGGACGAGAACGCGGACGCCAAGCGCCGGATCGCCGCCGAAGTCGCGAACATCATCCAGGACGGCGATGCCCTGTTTCTCGACATCGGTTCGACCACCGCCTACATCGCACAGGCTTTGCAGCGCCACGCGGACCTGTTCGTCGTGACGAACTCCCTGGCCGTGGCGCACACCCTCGCCGCGCGCAACGGCAATCGGGTCTTCATGGCCGGCGGCGAGTTGCGGGCGCATGACGGCGGCGCCTTCGGCGTCGAGGCGCTGGAGTTCGTCCGCCGCTTCAGTGTGCGCTATGCGGTGCTCTCGGTCGGCGCAATCCATGCCGATGCCGGCTTCATGCTGCACGACATGCAGGAGGCAGAGTTCTCCCGGGCCGTTATGGGCTGCGCGCAAACCCGGATCGTCGCCGCCGACAGCGAAAAGTTCGGCAGGAACGCCCCGATCGTCCTGACGGAGCCCGCGACCGTCGACATGCTGGTGACCGAAGCCCCGCCGCCCCGGCCCATCGCGGACCTGCTGGCGCAAAACGACGTCGACATCGTCCTGGCCGGCGTCGGCAGAGGCGGCTGAACCAGCGGGCCTAACGGCCGATCATTGGCCAAATCCCGAAGTTGCCGGCGGCGGCAGCAACCTGGACCGTACCGCGCGGCACGCCTCTCTTTGGGAAGCCTATGGTCGATCCCGTGTACGCAAAAGATTGAGCAACCGACTCTCAGCCTGACGGCGCTTGACCTGTGACTTGAATGGTTTCACGAAAATCGTCGATAGCGTCACGGCGGCCTTCAACCATGGCTGTCAGGGTTTCTTGTATTGCGCCCCTCACGACATCTTTGAGCGCTGCGACCCTGCCTTTTGCAAATGCTAAGGCTTCAGCCGCCTTCGACACATCATTGTGAAGCGTGTCTAAGGTCGCTGATGCGCTTGTCAAGTCTTCCCGAGCTTGATTGAGAGCGCCTTCCGCATCGGAAACCGCTGTTTCATAGTCGCCTTTTTGGGGAGCTTCTGCATTACCAACCAGCAGACTGTCTCGCTTCGCTCTCGCCAACTCTAGCTCGCGTTCCCTCGACGCCAGCTTTTTTTTGGCTTCCGTAATCGCGGCCTGCTTGGCGGAAAGCGCTTTCTTCGCCGTTTCATGCTTGGTTGCAGCATCCGACGCCAATTCTACGCCATCGAGGCTGCGCAACAGACCTGCGCGCCTGTTTATCAACAGGTCGAGCACACGGCCAATACTATTCGTCTGCGCCTTGGCCCGCGCCAGACAACCGGCCCGCTGCTCCGCGAGCTTGTCCAAATCGCATGCCATCTCCGGCTTCATCAATTCACTTTCGGCCTGGCTCACCTCGCGCCCGGCCAGAGTAAAAGGAACAGGTTGACCGGCATTGTCCTGAACCAAGGCAAGCGCGTTCGCACGGTTAGGCAACGTCCCATCGTCGGGCAACGCAGCCAGCCAACCATCGCGAATTTTGGTTGGCAGTCCTTTGTTTGCAACGCGTTCCTTCAACAACTCAAAGTCGGCGCCGGTGCGCTCCAAGAATTTCCGTTCCGCCGTATCAAAAATTGCTCGGTATGCCCTATTCGGGCCGCCGGCTGCGGCATCAGCTCGGTTCATGCTTTGCAGGTTGCCCAATTCATCGCTTTCTTGCTCGGATAGCTCCCCGTCTTTCTTGTCGCGTTTGAGTTCCAGATTGCGTTGCCGCAATAGGTTCATGTTCAAATTGCCGCCGGCGGAAAACAGCGCCAGACTTTGCGCACCGCGTATGATCGGCTCCGGATCGGCCGAGAATCCCTTTGCGTACCAGTTCCCGATATCGTCTTTCACCAGCGCATAGTTGGTGATACCCGCGCCGGCCAAGCGAACGCTGTTGATGTTCTGCCAGAACTGTTTATCGATTTTCTGTAGTGTCTCTAGGCGGCCCTCGTCATCCTTATTGACCCATTTCTCGCCGATGAATGGTATCGACCGTTTCATGTGCGCCCACAACATATTTTCCCAAGAAAGCCTCGGATCGCTTTGTAATCCGGTTGCGGCGTAGCTGGTCCTGAGATAAGCGCTGGGTGGACGGATGTAGACCATGCCAGAACGGTGCTCCAACGCGATAGCGAGCGCCCGTTCTAGATATCGTACGCGATCTGATTTCGGCAGGTCGGACGGCCCCGTGGGTCGGCTCTCCCTGTCGCCGTCCTCATCCACGGAGACATCATCCTTTGCCGGATCTGACTCACTTTTATCCAAGGCGCCGGTGTTCGTCTCCAGCGAGTCGGTCGTGCGCGGGATCAATGGAAGGACCACAACCGGCTCGAGCCCGCCATGCGTAGACCTTTCGTCGATTTCCGCTCCTTCACTTTTCGTCATCTGCGAACCGGTTTCGGCTGCTTGTGCCCGAGTTGCAGCAATCAGCTCACCTCGCAATACAGCGATCAGCCTGTCCATCACTTGGCGCTTCGTTATTATCCTTCGTTTTGATTCAAGCGGTTCGACGCATGTGTCAGCAGAGCAGTAAGTGCTCCTCCTAAGGTCGTCTAACCCTGGGGCCATTAGGAACTCTGCACCAAGCGCTACCTCGATGCCCTCCAACTCCGATTTGAGCGCCGTCAAGTCTGTTTCCTTGAATTTATGTTCCTTCTGGCGCACTAACTCATCTGCTTGAACGAGTATAGAGTTCCCGATCGCTTGAAGGACAAGCGTGTATGTCCTAACTGACTTATCCGTGACTTGACCGGACCGTAGCAACTCTTCGTTGTTAGCCATTTTCAGTATCTTGACCGCAAACCGTATCAACGCCTTTATTAGTTGATCATCCGTTCTTGTCACCTCTGTATCTGTGCTAAGTGAGGTCGGTTCCATCCGCCCCAAATCTTCGACCAATTGGCTCCTTAAGTAGTCCTGGATCAGCGTCTCCAAGCCTTCTTCCAAGCGACCGCCGCCAAGGCCGCCTGTTGCCAAAAGGATTTTCAAGTCTCCCCCGCCTCCAAGTGCCGCTGTGAATAGCGCCGGCGAACCTCCGCGAACGCCGCCGAAGCGAAGGCTCAGGCTCCGAGCTATGCCATAACGGCGTCGCACATCCTTGGCTAGTTTGGCTTCCGCAGCAGGATGATCACCTACACCCAGAAAGTCATTGTCGTCTTGCCTACTCTTTACCCAGTCATGAGCTTGCTGTAGTTGATTAACCGTGGCTTCGGGATACTTGATCAGTATATCCTTCAAAACCCTGACGGCTTCGTCATAGTGATCATCTGTCCATTTCTCTTCGCGCCAGAATTCACTTCCGGCCGGAGTTGCTCTTTCCAATCGCTTGCGGAGCGTCTCACGCACAGCCTTCGGTGCTGTCGGTGCATACATTACGATAGCAACGCTACGTGGTTGCGTAAGCCTAGAAACCATCGCAGCAGCCTCGGCGCGAAATTCGGGCCGCTTATCCCCAAACACAAAAACACTTTCGGTAAAAATATCGACCGAAATTTGCCAAAGTTTTTCCACCAGGTTTCTTAACCTAACGTAGTCTTTGCTCGGCGTCGTATCGCGGTTGCTACGAAGTTTGTCTTCGTCAGCTTTTTGAATCTCTGATTGATAGAACTTTGAAAACCGGGTGAATTCATCAATCGAACTGGAGAGCCTGGGCGAAGGTTTCGGTAGTTCCTCATGCGGCAAGGCACAGACAGCCAAGTCAGCTTTGTTTTTGTATAAACCCAAGATCTCGTTGACACGTACGGCCTGGTACTTCTCCAGATGGCCATCTATGTCGTCACGATCGCTAGGTGGGAGGTCTGGACAAACCTTCATGTAGTCATATTTATAGCCATGTTTGTGAACGTCCAAACTCGGAATCTCTGTAAGAATTCCGCTGTTGCCCCACTCGATGTTGTCTCGCAGCTCGATCAGCAAGGGCTTTGCTCCAATGGCCATCGTAGCGAGTTCCTGAAATTGAACATGCGTATGATTGGCTAGTGGGCCTTTGTATACATCGACGTCGATACGCAGAACGGAACAGGCACCGAGGCATAGAATGCTCGCGCCAAGCGTGATCGGGCGGAGAAGTGCGATCATTTTTCCGCGCCCTTAACTTGTTGCTCGAGTTTCGAGATGCGCTCGCCTTCTTCGCTGATGAGCTCCAGCGCTTCGAATAGGTCCCGTTGTAGCGTTGCATCGCCGGTGCCGCCCTGGGTCGCCGTCGCAATCGCGCCCAGCGCTTCGTTGATCGCATCGAAATATGTCTCCGGGCTGGACCCCATGGCGATGACCAGTCGGTGATTCCCCGGCGACTCTCGAAAGCCCTCCGGCCCGAATACGATGAGACGTCGGCCCTTCGTCGCCGACGTCTTCAGTCCTTCGGTTTTGTCGAGCTCGACTTTGCCGGAGTCTTTGTTGAAAGAAATGCTGGTCCCCAGCGCGTCGGCGAATTCCGCCGGCACCCAACCGCTGGCAAACCGGCCGAAGCTGATGAGGCTCGACTGACCGTGCACCCGTACGCGGTAGACAGATGGTGGAACCTGTTCCTGTGGATCGAAAACACCCAGATAATACGTTTGTTGGATTTCGCCGGCTGGAGACTGCGCGCCGAGCGCTGTAAGACCGACCGCCAGACCCGCCGTTTGTTCAGGCGTGCTGCAAGCAGTCAACAAAGCGACGCCGACCGCAGTGACGCCCACGCGCAAAGGCCGCAAATGGCGATACTTTGATTGGACCGTTCGCCGCTTCCCAGGCACGACGAAAGGATTCTTTTCCCCCAACACAGCGCCCACCCCTTACACATTTTTGTCAGACCACTTCGTTTGAGTGGCCTACCAATTTCTTATTCTTTAAGTTGTACTATATCATTGATCTTGCCGCAACACGCGAATTTCACCTGGTGAGTCCGCGCCTGGCTTTCATGTCGTGGCCGACAGCGAAAAGCTCGGCAGAAGCGCCCCGATCGTCCTGGCCGAGCCCGCGACCGTCGACATGCTGGTGACCGAGGCGCCGCCCCCGCCGATCGCCGACCTGCTGACGCAAAACGACGTCGATATCGTCCTGGCCGGCGCCGGCAGAGGCGGCTGATCGCGCCGCCGTCAGGTGCTACTCTTTGCCCCGGCTACGGATGGACAACGATGGATAGCAGCGACAAACCGGTTGCCGTCGAACGGCGCGACCGTGTCCTTTGGCTGACAGTCAACCGGCCGGAACGGCGCAATTCCCTGAACGGCGTCGTGTTCGACGCCCTGATCGAGGCGCTGACCGCGGCGGATCGGGATGCCGGAATCCGCGCTGTCGTGCTGACGGGCGCCGGCGATAAGGCGTTTTCGGCCGGCGCGGATCTAAAGCCGGATACCCAATACACCGCACTCTCGCTCGGTGACGACGTGGCCGAACATCCCTATGTGCGTTTCGCCCGGGCGGCGCGCCGGTTCAGCAAGCCGCTGGTCGCGCGGGTCAACGGAGACGCGCTCGCCGGCGGGCTCGGCCTGCTCTCGCTCTGCGATATGGCGGTAGCGGCGGACCATGCCCGGGTCGGCCTGCCGGAAGTGAGGATCGGCCTGTTCCCGCTGGTCATCGTCGCCTCGCTGCGTCGGCTGATCCCGCGCCGCATCCTGATGGAAATGGCGATCACGGGGGAATTCCTGGACGCGGCAACGGCGAAGGAAATCGGCCTGTTCAACTACATCGTGCCTCGGGACGAGTTGGACGCCAAGACCGACTGGCTGATCCAACGCATCCTCGACAAGTCGCCGACCGCGGCCCGCCGCGGCAAGCTCGCCATGCAGCGCATGTGGGAAATGACGGAGGACGATTCCCTGTCCCACGCGCAATCCGAACTGGCGCTGCTGTTCGCGACAGCCGATCACGCGGAAGGCCTGGCCGCCTTCAACGAAAAGCGCGCGCCCAACTGGCCAGGCTCGCGCGACGACTAACCGACCGCCCCGTCCATCGCGTTCGCCTGCACGCCGGTCACGGCGATCATATGATAGACATCGTCGGCGCTGCAGCCGCGCGACAGGTCGTTGGCGGGGCGGGCCAGCCCCTGCAGGATCGGACCGATCGCCTTCGCGCCGCCGATCCGCTGCGCGATCTTGTAGCCGATATTGGCGGCGTCCAGATTGGGAAAAACCATCACGTTCGCCCGCCCTTTCAGGGGCGAGTCGGGCGCTTTAGCGGCGCTGACCGCCGGCACGAAGGCGGCGTCGAACTGCAGGTCGCCGTAGACCTTCAGGTCCGGCCGCATGGAACCGACCAACCCCGACGCCTCGACCACATGACTCACCCGGTCGTGCCGGGCGCTGCCGCTGGTCGAGAACGAGAGCATGGCGACACGCGGCTCCTCGCCGATCAGCGCGCGGAAGGACTCGGCGGAAGCGATGGCGATGGTGGCCAGTTCCTTGACCGTCGGCTCGACGATCAGGCCGCAATCGGCAAACACCAGCGCGCCTTTCTGCTCGTGGTGCGGCTCGCACAGCATCATCAGGAAGAAGCTGGAGACCGTTTCGACACCCGGTGCGCGGCCGATGATCTGCAAGGCGGCCCGCACCGTATCGGCGGTTGTCGCGACCGCGCCGCCGACGGCCCCGTCGGCGGCCCCCAGGCGCACCATCATCGCCGCGAAACCCAACGGATCGGTCATCGCCGTCCGGGCCCTGTCGATGTCGATGCCCTTATGCTTTCGCAGCTCGTAATACGCGGCGGCGTAAGTCTCGGGCGTTTCCGCCGGATCGACGATATCCAACCCCACCTCATCGGCGCCCAGCGCGGCAATCTTCTCCTGGATGACCGCCGGTTGTCCAAGCAGGGTGATGCGGGCGATGCCGTCGCGCACCGCACGCACGGCACCTTCAACAACGCGCGAATCCTCCCCTTCGGCAAGGACGATCCGTTTCGGGTTCGCCGCGGCGGCGGCAAGAATATCGTCGAGCGGTTTCATCGGGACCTCACAACGGGTCACGCGAGATAGTGAATGCCGGCGAGGATGATGCCGGCGATCAAAAGCGTCTCGGCGACGATCAGCGTGATGGCCTGACCGCCGACATCGAAAACGCTGCGGAACGATGTCTTCATCCCGACCGCCGCGATCGCGACCAGCAGCGCCCAGCGCGACAGGTCGCCCAGTTGTTCGCCGACCGCCGCGGGAATCAGGCCGAAAGAGTTCAGCGCCGCGAGGCCGATGAAGGGCAGGACGAACCCCGGGATCAGCGGCGGCCGCTTCGTCTGGCACGGCTGTTCCGCGCCCGCCGCCCGGATCGCAAGCGCGAAAACCAGCACGACCGGGGCCAGCATGGTCACGCGGATCAGCTTGACGACGGTCGCCGTCTCGCCCGTCTCCGCCGAGACCGAGAATCCGGCGCCGACCACCTGCGCCACGTCGTGAATGGTGCCGCCGAGGAAGATGCCGGTCGCCCGCGCATCCAGATCGAAGATCTCCGTGATCATCGGATAGGCGATCATGGCGATCGTGCTCAGCACCGTGACGCTCAGCACCGTGAAGATCAGGTTGCGTTCGGAGAACTGGTTCTTCGGTAAAACGGCGGCGATCGCCATGGCAGCCGACGCGCCGCAGATCGCGACCGAGCCACCGGTCAAAAGCGCCAGCCGCCAGCCCCGGCCAAGCAGCCGCGCCCCGAGCAGGCCGAACAGGATGGTGGCGATAACGCTGAGGACGACCAGCGCGATCATTTCCGCCCCAAGGCCGATCAGCAATTCGACGCTGATCCTGACGCCCAGAAGCGCCACGCCGAAGCGCAGTACCGTCGTTGCCGTGAACTGGATACCCGGAACGCAGCGCCCTTCTTCCGCCAGAAAGTGAAACGCGATGCCCAGCAGCAGCGCCATCAGCATCGCCGGCGCGCCGTAGTGATCGGACAGGAACTGTGCCGTGATGGCGACGGCCACGGACACCAGGAAACCGGGGCCGGCTTCTCTGAGAAACGCCCGTGTTCGTCCCAGTCCCGTTGCTACGACACCTGTATCGCTTGTCATCTTTTTATTCGGCGGCGGCCGATTGCGTCGGCCGCCGCCTTATCCATGGGTTCAGGCGATCTGCTGCGGGCGCATATCGTCCTTGCTGATGCCGGCAACGACCGTCGGCTTCTTCATCGCGTCGCGGCGGAACGGCTCGCCCAGTTCCTGGTTGAGCACGACTTCCAGGAACGTGGTCACGTTGTCTTCCATCTGCGCCTTGACCGCCGCCCGCAGGCCCTCGGTCAGTTCGTCCATGGTGGTGACCTGTACGCCCTTGACCCCGCAACCCTCGGCGACCTTCGCGTACTCGACGCCGAGATTGAGTTCGGTGCCAACGAAGTTGTCGTCGAACCAAAGCGTCGTGTTGCGCTTTTCCGCGCCCCATTGGTAGTTGCGGAAGATCACCATGGTGATCGGCGGCCAGTCGTTGCGGCCGCAGGCGGTCATCTCGCTCATCGAGATGCCGAAGGCGCCGTCGCCGGCAAAGCCGATGACCGGCACGTCGGGGCGGCCGATCTTGGCGCCGAGAATCGCCGGGAAGCCATAGCCGCAAGGACCGAACAGGCCCGGCGCGAGATACTTCCGGCCCTCCTCGAAGGTCGGGTAGGCATTGCCGATGGCGCAGTTATTGCCGATGTCCGACGAGATGATCGCATCCTTCGGCATCGCCGCCTGAATGGCGCGCCAGGCCATGCGCGGCGACATCCGTTCCGGCTGGCGGTTGCGCGCCCGCTCGTTCCAGTTGGTGCCCGGATCGTCGTCCTCATGGTCCATCGACGAGAGCGTCTGCAGCCAGCGCGACTTGGTCTCGGCGACCAGTTCCCGCCGCTCTTTCCGGCCCTCGTCGCCGGCGTTGCCGGAGAGTTGCTGGAAGACCTGCTCCGCCACGGCCTTGGCATCGCCCTGGATGGCGACCGTGACTTTCTTGGTCAGCCCGATCCGGTCGGCGTTGATGTCGACCTGGATGACCTTGGCTTCCGTCGGCCAGTAGTCGATACCGTAACCCGGCAGCGTCGAGAACGGATTGAGCCGGGTGCCGAGCGCCAGCACCACGTCCGCCTTGGCGATCAGTTCCATCGCCGCCTTCGAGCCGTTATAGCCGAGCGGACCGACCGACAGAGGATGCGAGCCGGGGAAGGCGTCGTTGTGCTGGTAGCCGCAGCAGACCGGTGCATCCAGACGCTCCGCCAGGACCTTCGAGGCGTCGATCGCGCCGGAAAGGACCACTCCGGCGCCATTCAGGATCACCGGGAATTGCGCCTTCGACAGCAGCCTCGCGGCATCGGCGATCGCTTCCGGCCCGCCCGCCGGCCGTTCCAGCCGCACCGTCTGCGGCAGGTCGATATCGACTACCTGGGTCCAGTAATCGCGCGGTACGTTGATCTGCGCCGGGGCGCAGCCGCGCCAGGATTTCTCGATCACCCGGTTCAGGACTTCCGCGATGCGCGACGGATCGCGTACCTCCTCCTGATAGCAGACCATGTCCTCGAACAGTTTCATCTGCTCGATTTCCTGGAAGCCGCCCTGCCCGATCGTCTTATTGGCGGCCTGCGGCGTCACCAGCAGCATCGGCGTATGGTTCCAGTAAGCGGTCTTGATCGGGGTCACGAAGTTGGTGATGCCCGGCCCGTTCTGGGCGATGGCCATGCACATCTTGCCGGTCGACCGGGTGTAGCCGTCCGCGATCATGCCGGCGTTGCCCTCATGCGCGCAGTCCCAGAAGGTAATGCCGGCTGCCGGAAACAAATCGGAGATCGGCATCATCGCCGATCCAATGATGCCGAAGGAGTGCTCAATCCCGTGCATCTGCAAAACCTTCACGAAGGCTTCTTCCGTGGTCATTTTCATGTGAGAGATCCTTTCTTTCTTATGCATGACCCGCCGGTCGTCGCGCGATGGGCGGATCGGGCGCTTCCCCAGTACTCAGACGCGGTGATCCTCCAGGATCATGTCGCTGGCTTTCTCGCCGATCATGATCGCGGGAGCGTTGGTATTGCCGGAAACGATCTCCGGCATGATCGAACAGTCGGCGACACGAAGACCGCGGACACCGTGCACCTTCAGCCTCGCGTCCACCACAGCCATCGGGTCGGGGCCCATCTTGCAGGTTCCGGTCGGATGATAGATCGTCGTCGCGCTATCGCGCACCCATTCCAGCATGTCGTCGTCGCTCTCGACCTCTCGGCCGGGCTGGAACTCACTGGCGATCTTGCCCGACAGCGGCTTATGTTCGGCGATCTGCCGTGCGATCTTGAAGCCGTCGACGATGGTTCGCCGGTCGGTTTCCGTCGCCAGATAATTCGGATGGATGGCCGGATAAGTCCCGGGCTTATCGTCCTTCAGGCGGATCTCGCCGCGGCTTTCAGGGCGAAGCTGACAGACCGACATGGTGAAGGCGGAGAACGGATGCACCCCTTCTCCCGGGCTGTCGGCCGACCACGGCTGGATGTGGAACTGAATGTCCGGCGTCTCGACCTCCGGCCTGGTTTTCAGGAAGCCGGTGGCCAGGCTGGCGGCCATGGTCATCGGTCCCGACCGGAACAGGATGTACTTCAGCCCGATCCGCAGTTTGTTGAACAGGCTCCGCACTTCGTCGTTCAGCGTCGGCTCGTTGCACTTGTAGACCAGCCGCGCCTGCAGGTGGTCCTGCAGGTTCTTGCCGACACCCGGCAGGGCGGCGTGCACGTCGATGCCGTGTTTCCTCAGTTGGTCCGCCTCGCCAACACCTGACAGCATCAGGATCTGCGGCGAGCCGATCGCGCCGGAGGAGAGCACCACCTCGCCCCTGGCGCGGACCGACTGCTCGCGGCCATGTCTGTCCAGGTAGGCGACGCCGACCGCGCGGTTGTCCTCGAACAGGATGCGGGTCGTATGGGCCCGTGTCACGATCTTCAGGTTCGGCCGGTTTTTGACCGGATGCAGATAGGCGACCGCGGCCGAACACCGTCGCCCCTGGCGCGCCGTTAGTTGGAAGTAGCCGACGCCCTCCTGGTCGGCGCCGTTGTAGTCGTCATTGAAGGGATAACCTGCGTCCTGCGCCGCGGCGACCCAGGCATCGCAGATCGGCCGGCTCAGCCGCATGTTCGATACCGTGAGCGGCCCGCCGGTGCCGTGATAGTCGTCGGCGCCGCGCTCCTGGTCCTCCGCCCGCTTGAACACCGGCAGCACGTCGTCCCAGCCCCAGCCCTGATTGCCCATCTGGCGCCAGCGGTCATAGTCCTGCGGCTGCCCGCGCACGTACAGCAGGCCGTTCAGGGACGAAGACCCGCCGATCACCTTGCCGCGCGGCCAGTCGAGTTGGCGCCCGTTCAGTCCAGGGTCCGGCTCGGTCTTGTAGCACCAGTCGACGCTGGGATTGTGCATCGTCTTGAAGTAGCCGACGGGGACATGGATCCACGGGTTGATATCGCGCCCGCCGGCCTCCAACAGGACCACGCGGTTCGACGGATCGGCGCTCAGCCGGTTAGCCAGGACGCAGCCCGCCGATCCGGCACCGACGACGACATAGTCGGCTTCGAGCTCATCCATTTGGTGTGTTCCCTCCCGGCTTGCAATTTTCTGGCTTGCTATCGCGACAATATTATGCTCTTTTTGAGAATACAAGTCTCAATTATCAAAAATCCGTGGGAGGAAACGAATGACGGTCTCGGAAAAATTCAGAGGCATTTCGCGCCGCGATGTCCTCAAGCTGACACGGCAGTTCGGCGTAACCTCAACCCTGCTGGCCGCCGGCGGTTTCGGCGGCGCCATGACCTTCGCCTCGCTCGCCCGGGCAGCGGAATCGACCTATGAAAAGCGGTTCGCCAAGCAACCGAAGCACCAGCTCAAATTCGGCGCATCCGGTTTCAACGCCCGCAACCTGTTGATCGAACGGGCTGGCTGCCTGGAGTTCGCGCGCGACCTGGAAGAGCGCACCGAGGGTGAGATCCGCATCGAATTCATCGGCGACAACCAGATCTGCGGTCAGCTTTCCTGCGTCGAGAAGACCCAGCTCGGCATCGTCGACATCTATGCCGCCTCGACCCAGAACTCGGCCGGCGGCGCGCCCTACCTCAATGTGCTCGACTACGCCTACATGTTCCCAAGCCGCGCCTCGCAGTACTACTTCCTCTACAGCCCCGCGAGTCAGAAGATCCTGCGCGAACCGCTGGAGAAGCGGCACGGCCTGAAGTTCCTGTTCTCGCATTGCGAACTGCGTGGCATTCAGCTCGGCCTCAGCTCGAAGGACAAGCCGACGGTGACGAAGCTGGAAGAGCTTTTCGGCACCAAGAACCGGGTCACCGGCACGCAGCTCGGCCGCATCGCCATGCAGCAGCTGAACCTCAACCCGGTGCCCGTCGCCTGGGAAGAGACGCTCGACGGGCTGAAACAGGGCCTAATCGACGGCGCGGAAACCTGGGCCTCCGCCGTCGCCTACGCCAACATGTCGCCGGTGGTCTCGCAATCCGTTGACCTGAAGTTCTTCTGCGGCACCGAACACACCTCGATGTCGGCCAAGGTGTTCGACTCGCTGGAACCGCACCTCCAGGATGCCGTCATGGAATCCGCCTATCTGGCGCAGGTGCATGTCCAGGCCGCGAACGAGGCGGCGCTGGTCAAGACGGTTGGCTTCTCCGAGCCGCAGCTGCCGGACACGATCTTCGTCGAGCACGGCGTCCGGCCGGCCTTCCTGGCGCCCGATCAGATCAAGATGGCGGAGGAAATGTGCTCGCCGGAGTTCAACCCGAAACCCTGGGCCCAGTGGCGCGAACGTCTCAACAAATGGGCCGGCGGCATCGACACCTACGCCGAAATCCACAAGGTCGCCCGCGAGATTCCGGCCGACATGAAGCCCGAAAACGTGGAGCCGCGGCGCTGGTGGCGCGCCGCCTGACCGTCGGCGAGTGACAACGGGCGGCCCGGCTTAAAAAGAAGGCCGCCCGAAAACCAAAATGGCGGAGCCGGCCCGAACCGGTTCCGCGGGAGGGAATTCCTATGGCGGCCCTGTTTGCCGAGGCCGGCGCCCTTCTCGGCGCCTTATTCTCCAACGACGCCTGGACGCTCAGCGAAGCGCTCCGCACCGACGGCGCCTGGCTGGTCAGTCTGGTCGGAACGATGCTCGGCGCGGTGGTCGTCCTGTTCGTCTACCGTCTCGTGCCGTTCCTCGACCGGCAGCTCGAACGCACCGTGATGGTCTGGAGCTATCTGATCATCGCCGGCATCATCTTCGTCGAGGTGTTCCGACGCTTCGTGCTGAACGAACAGGTGCCGTGGTCGACGACCGTGCCGCCGTTCCTGTTCCTGGTCATGACCTGGTTCGGCTGCGCCTATAACGTCCAGCTTCGCACGCATCTCGCCTTCAGCGAATTCCGCATGAACCTGCCCCGGGGCGGCCAGCTGATCTGCCTCGGCCTCGATGCCCTTCTATGGTTCGTGTTTTGCTGGGTCGTCGTCACGACGTCGGCCCGGGTCACCGCCAATTCGGCCGCGAATTTTCAGATCCTGCTGGGCACCGACAACGTCCTGCAATGGTGGTTTCTCGCTACCGTGCCGCTTGCCTTCATCCTGCTGGCCGCGCGGGTGCTGGAGAACCTGATCCAGGATATCGGCAATTACCGCTCCGGCGCGCCGATCATCGAACAAGCCGTAATCGGCGGAGAGTGAGCGAACCGCGATGACTGACGGAACCTGGATCACGTTAATCTCCCTCGGCGTGACCGTGCTCTTCATGGTCGGCGTGCCGGTCTTTCTTGTAATTGCCTACTGGGTCATCGGCTGCAGCTTCGTCCTCGGCATGACGCTCGACAATATCGGCGCGGCCCTGTCGGACGTCTTCACAGACGGCTTCGCGCTGCTGGCGATGCCGCTGTTCATCCTCACGGGCGATCTGATCAACAAGTCCGGCATCGCGCGCCGGCTGTCGGACTTTGCCTATGCCTGCCTCGGCTGGCTGCGCGGCGGCCTGGCGATGGCCAGCCTCGGCGCCTGCGGCCTGTTCGCGGCAATTTCCGGCTCGAACTCGGCCACCACGGCGACCATTGGCTCGATGCTGCATCCGGAAATGGTCAAGGGCGGCTACGACGAACGGTTCTCGGCGGCGACCGCCGCGGCCGGCGGCACGGTCGGCATCATCATTCCGCCCTCGATCATCTTCATCGTTTACGGCTTCCTGATGAACCTGCCGATCTCCGACCTGTTCGTCGCCGGCATCATCCCGGGCGCGCTGATGGTGATCGGCATGCAGCTCGTTTGCTGGATCCTCTGCACGATGAACGGCTGGGGGCACCTGATCCCGCTGCAGCTAAGTCGTGTATTGAAAACCGCATTCGGCGCCTGGCTCGGCTTCTTTGCCATCGGGCTGGTCCTCTGGGGGATTTACACGGGCAAGTTCTCGCCGACCGAGGCTGCGGGCGTCACTGTCGGCTTCTGCATCATCGTCGGCCTCGTCTCGCTGCCGCTCTATCGCTTGATGGGCGCGAAGGACAGCATGCGGCCGGTGGCAGACAAGAGCTACCAGGAGATGCTGGTCGTCGAAGGCTTCCGGTTCGCGGAGATTCCGTCGATCACCATGCGCTCGGCGCAGATCACCGGCATCCTGGCGCCGCTGATCGCGATCTCGGTCGTGATGCAGCAGATCCTCTCGCTTCTGGGTGCCCAGCAGGTGATCGGCGATTTCGTGACCGGTATGGGCGGCTACCATGCGGTGCTGCTCACCGCCATGGCCATCGTGTTCGTGTCCGGCATGATCCTGGAAAGCCTGCCGGTCACCATCATCCTCGCGCCGATCCTGGCGCCGATCGCCGCCACCGTCGGCGTCGATCCCGTGCATTTCGCGGTGATCTTCCTGGTCGGCGCCTCGATCGGCTTCGTCACGCCGCCCTACGGCTTGAACCTTTATGTCGCCAGCGGCGTGACCGGTGTTCCCTATTTCCGTCTTCTGAAATATACCGTGGCCTACCTGGTATCGCTGATCGTCGTTTGGTTCGTCGTGGCGCTGACGCCCGAACTCTCGACCGTTCTCCTGCCGGGCCGGGGCAACTGATACGGAGGAGCGTAAGTGAGTATCGCGGAGCCGGAGCAGAAGAGCGACAACATCCCGACCAACCTCCGGCTGCTTTTGATCCTGGAGGAAATCGCCAGGATCGGGGTGCCGGTGACACCGACGGACGTGAACGCGAACGTCGGTCTGCCGAAACCCACCATCCACCGCCTGTTCGCCACACTGGAAGCCGAAGGCTTCCTGCAACGCGAACTCGACGGCCGTTCTTACACCCCCGGCCGACGGTTCAGAAGATTGTCGATCAATGTGCTCTCCTCGCTTCGTGTCCGCACCGCCCGGCTCGCGGTGCTCAACGCGCTGGCCGAACAGATCGGGGAGACCTGCAACATCGCCGTGCCCGATCGCGACGCGATGATCTATCTCGACCGCGTCGAGACCAAATGGCCGCTTCGCATCCAGCTGCCGACCGGCACCCACGTGCCGTTCTACTGTACGGCCAGCGGAAAGATGTATCTATCGACGCTCAAGAAGTCGCACCTCCTCCGCTACCTCGGGGCGGCGAAGCTGGAGGCGCGCACGCCCACGACCATCACCGACCGCGACCGTCTGCGGGAAGAAATCGCACGCACCCGCGACCGGGGCTACGCGGAGGACGCGGAGGAGTTCATGGAAGGCATGATCGCCCTCGCCGTCCCGATCAACGACGACCAGGGGCGGCTGCTTTCCACCCTCTCGTTCCATGCGCCAACGCAACGTCTGAGCCTCGAAGACGCCCAGGCCCATCTCACCCACCTGCGCGCCGCGGCCCAGGAGTTGTCCCGGCTCGTCATCGAGGACGTTTGACCTGACCCGCCCGGCAGGGCCAGTCTTACGGCCTTGCATAACTGGCGTAACAGGGGTTGGACGATGGCGAACACACTCGATCATTTCATGTGGGCGGGACCGGATCTGGACGGCGCCACACGATGGTTTCACCAGATGAGCGGCGTCCAACCGGCCGTCGGCGGCTCGCACCCCAGCCACGGCACCCGCAACACCCTCGCGTCGCTCGGCGATAGTGTCTACCTGGAGATCATCGCGCCCGACCCCGCGCAACAGGCGACCAGCACGCTGCGCGCCGATTTCGAAAGCCTCGACCGCCCCGCCATTCAGGCGATGATCTTCGCCACCGCGGATTTGCAGGCGGTCCGGCAGACCTACGCCGACGCCGGCATCCAGGCCGAGGTGGTGGACATGTCGCGGCAGACCCCAAGCGGCGAGGTCATCCACTGGAGCATGACGCTACCCGGGGAAACCGACCTCGGCTATTTCGCGCCCTACTTCATCGACTGGCGCGACACCCCGCATCCCGGTGTCACGACGCCGAAAGGATGCGGCTTGATCGATTTCGAGGTCGGCCACCCGGACGCGGACCGGATCGGACGCCTATGGCAGAGCCTCGACATCGCCCTGACGGTCGAACGCGCGGACGCGGCGTTCGCGCGCGCGGTTCTGCAAACGCCGAAAGGCCGTTTGATCCTGACCAGCCCCTGCTGAAACCGGCGGCGCCGGCCGCCGCGAAATTTCGGCCTCAGTCGATTCCGTCGCCGTTGCAGTAAGTCTGGTAGAGGAAGGCCATCAACGGCTCGATATCGCTGCGGGCCAGGGAGTAATGGATCGTCTGGCCGTCGCGCCGGGTCTTGACCAGGCCGTCCTTGCGCAGCAGGGCAAGCTGTTGCGACATCGCCTGCTCGCGAACGTCGATCAGGTCGGCCAGTTCGCGCACGGATTTTTCTCCCTCCACCAACTGGCACAGCACCATCAGTCGGTTCTTGTTGGACAGCACCTTCATCAGGTCGCTGACCTTCTCGGCTGTCGCTTCCATTTCTTTCGGATTCATACTTGCGAACTTTCGAAGGTATGATTATTTGCAAAATATCAGGCTCGCATTCAACCATAGAAGGCAACGATGGAAAACGAACAGTCCGAATTACCGCCCGCCATGCCGCAACTCAACAAACCGGCGCCCGCCTTTCAGACGAACACCACGGCCGGGCCGCGAACGCTCGAAGACTACAAAGGCCGTTGGCTGGTCCTGTTCTCGCACCCGGCGGATTTCACGCCCGTCTGCACGACCGAATTCATGGCATTCGCCAAGGCGCACGAGAAGTTCCAGGCCCTGAACTGCGAACTGCTCGGCCTGTCGATCGACAGCAACTTCGCCCACATCGCCTGGATGCGGAATATCGAAGAGAAGTTCGGCGTCGAGATTCCGTTCCCGATCATCGAGGACCTGTCGATGAAGGTGGCCGGCGCCTACGGCATGATCCAGCCGGGCGCCAGCGACACCTCCGCGGTGCGCGCAACCTTCCTGATCGACCCGGAAGGCACGCTCCGCGCCATGGTCTACTACCCGATGAGCAACGGTCGCTCGATCGACGAATTCCTGCGTCTGCTCGAAGCGCTGCAGACCAGCGACGAGCACGGCGTCGCCACGCCGGAGAACTGGCGCCGCGGAGAGCCGGTGATCGTGCCGCCGCCGGCCACGGCTGAAGAAGCCGAGCAGCGGTTGGCCGAAGGCTACGACTGCACGGACTGGTACTTCTGCAAGAAGGACCTGGCGGCGTGAGAAACCTCGCCGTCGCCCTGGTCGCGGCGCTGGCTCTCGCCTTGACGTTTCCGGCCGTTGCGGCGCCCAAGCCCCAGGACCCGAAGAAGCAGACTCCCTGGCATCTCTATCTGGATGCCAGGGAAGCCTACGCCATGAAAATGGCGGCGGGCGACGGGGTGTTGTTCGTCGACGTGCGCGAACCGATCGAGATCATGTTCACCGGCTTCACCGATGTCGTCGACGTCAACGTCCCGTTTCTCATCGCCAACCGCGACAAGTGGCACTCGACCAAACCGAACTTCGCCATGGAAAAGAACCCGGACTTCGAACCGGGTATCGCCCGGGCGCTGGAGGCCCGCGGCCTGACCAAGGACGCCGCCGTGATTCTGATGTGCCGCTCCGGCGGCACGCGCGGCGCGCCGTCGGCCAATGCGCTTTGGGGCAAGGGCTACAGCCGGGTTTACGTCGTCGTCGACGGCTTCGAAGGCGGCACCGTCAAGGAAGGACCGAAGAAGAACTGGCGCCTGAAGAACGGCTGGAAGAACGCCGGGCTGCCATGGAGCTACAAACTCAACAGAGAGAAAATGTACTTCGTCGAGTAGTCGACGACATCCCCCATCGAAGGAGAACACCCGTGAAACCATTCGTGCTGGCAATCGCTCTTGCCGTTTTCACCGCTTTGGGCGTCGGCCCCGCCGCCGCCAGCGACGACGACGATCGTCTGTTCGTCGTCGTCACCTCGCCCGACCCGCAAACCCAGGGTATGGCAATGGTCCTGTCCATCCAGGCCCGCAAGCAGGGCGCCCCGGTGCAGGTGCTTTTGTGCGGTCCGGGCGGCGATCTGGCGCTGAAAGGCGCGCCGCAGACCGTCCTCAAACCGCGCGGCGCAACCCCGCAGGGCATGCTTTCGACGCTGATCGGCATGGGCGTGAAGCCAGAAGTCTGCGCGCTTTACCTGCCGAACAACGGTAAATCGCCCGCCGACCTGATCGACGGCGTCGGCGTCGCCAAACCGCCGGCAATCGCCAAAGCGATCCTCGACGACGACACAAGGCTGTTCACGTTCTGAAGAATTCCGCGACCGGCGGCGCCATCCACGCCGCCGGTCGGCAATCCTCCATTTGCATTCCGCCCCACATTCATGACTAGAATTACAGACGTCACTTTGCCGTATCCGAACCTGCATGGGAGAGCCGGTGGGCTGTCGCGGAAAAAGGCAGGCACGGCCAAGGTGCGAAGCCATAAGAACACAGTCTGGGGAGAAGGTCATGATAGCGAAAACAGTAAGAATAGGTCTCTACACCCTGCCGGTCGTATCGTTCCTCGCCGCGGCCATGTGCGGGACCGCCGCGGCGCAGGATAAAGAGGAAGAAGTGCCGTTCTGGGCCGTTGGCCGGCCGGCCGAAGGCCCGGGCGCCAAGCTGGCGCCGGTGCCCTCGCCGCCGATTGCGACTGCCGCCGACAAACTACCCACGCTCAGCGTGCCGGACGGCTTCAAGGTCGAGGTCTTCGCCAGTGGCATTCTCGATGCCCGCGGCCTGCGCGAAGGCGATGAGGGCACGGTCTTCGTCAGCACGCTGTTTACCGGCGGCGGCAAGATCCACGCCATCAGCAACGGCGAGGTCAAGGAGATCGCCACCGAACTGTTCCTGCCGAACGGGATCGAATACCGCGACGGCGCGCTCTATGTCGCGACCCCGAAGGAAATTCTGCGTTACGACAACATCGAAACCAATCTGGACAAGCCGCCGGAGCCGGTGACGGTGTTCGACGACATGCCGGGCGTCATTCCGCACGGCTGGAAGTTCATCATGTTCGGGCCGGACGACAAGCTCTATGTGCCGGTCGGCACGCCCTGCAACATCTGCCAGGAAGATGCCGATTACGCCAAGATCTTCCGCATCAACGCCGACGGCACGGGCAAGGAGGACGTGGCGCTCGGCGTGCGCAACACGGTGGGCTTCGACTTCCATCCGGTCACCGGCAACCTCTGGTTCACGGACAATCAGCGCGACTGGCTGTCGGAAGACATGCCGCTCGACGAACTGAACCGCGTCACCGACCCCGGCAAGCAGCATTTCGGCTACCCGTACTGCCATTCCGGCATCATGACCGACCCGCAGTTCGGCTGGGGTAAATCCTGCGACGACTACGTCTCGCCGGCCGCGACGCTTGGCCCGCATTCGGCGCCGCTCGGCATGCGCTTCTACACCGGCGACGCCTTCCCCGAGCAGTACAAGAACGCGATCTTCATCGCCCGGCACGGCCCGTGGAACCGGCACCAGAAGTACGCCGACGTGTCCGTCGCCTTCCTGAACGACGACGGCACGGTAAAGAAGGTCGAACCGTTCCTGACCGGCTTCGTCGCCGACAACAAGTATCTCGGCCGGCCCGCCGACGTGATGGTCATGAAGGACGGCTCGATGCTCGTCTCGGACGACTTCAACGGAGCGATCTACCGCGTCTCGTATGGTGGCTGACGCACGTCGTCCGTTTCGTGTTGTCTAAAGCAGTTGCGGCCGCGGCAACGATTGCCGCGGCCGCCTTTTTCGGTACCGCCGCATCGGCCGAACCGCTCGACGCGCTGATCGAGCAATGCGCCCAATGCCACGGCGACGACCGGCGTCCGGCTGTATCGCCGGAGACACCGACGCTCGCCGGCCAGCCCGAGCTATACGCGCTCTACCAACTCGTCTATTTCCGGCAGGGCCAACGCAAACAGGCGGCGATGAACGACCTCGTCCGCGATCTGGGCGACGATACCCTGCTCGCGCTCGCGAAATGGGTCGCGGAATTGCCGGAGGCGCCGCCGCACCAAGGCGAACCTGACCCGGCCCGCTACAAACGCGGCGCCGACCTGGCCCGCCAGCACCGATGCCCCATCTGCCACAACGCCGACTTCGCCGGCCGTGAGCATATCCCGCGCCTCGCCGGCCAGCAGGAAGCCTATCTGTCGAAGGCGCTACAGGACTACAAGGCCGGGAACCGCATCGGCATTCAGGCGGCGATGGTCGAAGTGCTGACGGAAATCGACGACGCCGGCCTCGACGACCTGGCCCACTACCTCGCCCACTTCCGACCCTGACCGTCCGCCCTTCTATCATCTCTCCACTTGAGCGAAGACGTATCGACCTCGCTCCCTCTCCCCACGCTTGCGGGGGGAGAGGGCCGGGGTGAGGGGGGCGCCGATGACGGTCGATGTCCGCGCCAAGACCCGCCGAAACCACGAATTGGCGCCAGTACTGCACAGCCGGCGCTCGCACCAAGCACCCCCTCACCCAACCCTCTCCCCCTAAAAAGGGGGCGAGGGCTTCCACCCCAAATCCCGACGACGAAGTCAGTCCCTGTCGGCGGCGATGGCGTGAAAGAAGGTGCCGCTGACATTGCCGCGCTTGCCGCCGCTCGGTCCGAGATCCGTGCCCCAGCCGTCCGTCAGCCGCGCCACCGGATCGTCGTCGCCGGGATCGACAACCACGGCGTAGTGGTATTCGTGTCCGCGCAGCGCGGTATCGCGGGCGGCGATAGGCGTATCCGTCAGCAGTTCGGCGCGGCGATAACCGAGATTGAGTTTGCGTTTGGCGAAGCTTGTGGCGTGGCTCAGCAGTCCGGCCATTCGATGCTCTTTGCCGTCGGCGTCGGTCAACGTTTTGCCGAGCGCGACATAGCCGCCGCATTCGCCGTGCACCGGGCGCGTCTCGGCGAACTGCGCCAGCCCGTTCCGAAAAGTCTCCGCGGCGCCCAGCGCGCCGGCATGCAGTTCCGGATACCCGCCCGGCAGCCAGCACGAATCGCAGGATCCCGGCGGCGGCTCGTCCGCCAGCGGCGAAAACGGCACCATCTCCGCCCCGGCCCGCCGCCAGCTTTGCATCAGATGCGGATAAACGAAGGAAAACGCCACGTCGCTCGCCAGCGCGATCCGCTGCCCCGGCGGCGTCAACGGCTGAATCGGTGTCGCCGGCGCGGCGATATCGATATCTTCCGCGCAGCGAAGCAGCAGATCCAGATCGAGCTGCGCCTCGACCGCATCGGCCAGATGATTGAGGCGTTCATCCAGATCCGCGTGCTCGCCCGCCTGCACCAGGCCCAAATGCCGCTCCGGCAGGATCAGCGACGTATCGCGGTGCAACGCGCCGATAAACGGGATGCCGAGCGGCTCGATGGCCCTGGTCAGGCCGCGCAGGTGGCGGTCGCTGGCCACCCGGTTGGCCACCGTTGCGGTCACCCGCACCGCGGGATTGAGCGTCGCGAACCCATGCAGCACCGCCGCCGCCGACTGCGAATGGCCGGAAACGTCCATCGCCAGCAGGACCGGGATGTTCAACCGCGCCGCCAGGTCGGCCGACGCCCCCGTTCGTCCGGCCGGCCCGTCCGCCCCGTCGAACAGCCCCATGGCGGATTCGATCAGCAGCATGTCCGAGCCGGCGGCCGCCTGACAGACGAGATCGTCGATCAGGGACGGCGCCATCGCCCAGCTATCCAGGTTGAGGCTCGGCGCACCGCACGCCGCCTCGTGAAACGCCGGGTCGATATAGTCCGGCCCCGACTTGGCCGCGCGCACCACGACGCCGCGTCGGCGAAGCGCCCGCAGAATGCCGAGGGTCAGCGTGGTTTTGCCGGAGCCGGAGCGCGGCGCCCCCAGAATAATGGCCCGCGTCATTCCGCCACCTCCGCCAAAACGACTTCGACCGCATGCGCCAGCCGGCGCCGCTCCGCCACGATGTCGCCGATGGCGACGATGGCCGGCGGTTCCAGCCGCGCCATCGCGACGTCCTCGACAATCTGGTCCAATGTCGTGATCAGCACCTGTTGTTTCGGCGATGTGGCGGACACGATAACCGCTGCCGGCGTTTTACCCGCCATGCCGCCCGCCACCAGTTGCTCCCGGATGATCGGCAGTTTTCGCATCGCCATATAGAGCAAGATCGGTTGCCCGAGCCGCGCGACCAGCCGCCAGTCGATCGAATCGGCGGCGCCGTTGTCGCCGGCGCCGTGCCCGGTGGCCAGGAAGATGCCCTGGTTAACCCCGCGCATGGTGGTCGGTATGCGGGCCGAGATCAGCCCCGCCAGTCCGGCGGTCACTCCCGGCACGATGCGATAGGGAATGCCGGCCCTGGCGAGCGCCGCGCACTCCTCGCCGCCGCGTCCGAACACGAACGGATCGCCGCCTTTCAGGCGCAGGACCCGATGGCCGGCCTTCGCCTGTTCGATCAGCAGGGCCGTAATGTCGCGCTGGTCGACCGACGGTTTGCCGCCCCGCTTGCCGGCAAAGATCCGTTCAGCGCGCGGCGGCGCCAGCGCGAGAATGCGCTCGTCGACCAGCGCATCGAACACAATCAGGTCGGCCTGGGCCAGGGCCGACAGCGCGGCGACGGTCAGCAGCGCCGGATCGCCCGGCCCCGCGCCGACCAGCCACACGCTGCCCTGCTCGAACGCCGGCTGGGTCGAAAGCAGTGCCTCCAGCGTCGAAACGTCGACCGTCATCGCTGCCTCGCCCCGCCGCCGTGACAGTGTGAAAGCCGGCCGCTATATCTTGGCCTATGACCGGCGCCAAGCCCCACCCGGAAGACGACGGAACCAAGCCCGAGGGTCCGCTCCGCTACGGCTGGACCACCGGCGCCTGCGCCGCCGCCGCCGCCAAGGCGGCGTTCGAGGCGTTGCTGACCGGCGCCTTTCCCGACCCCGTGACCATCACCCTGCCGCGCGGCGAGCAGCCCGCCTTCGCCCTCGCCATCCATGAACTGGATGGCGGCACCGCGATGGCCGGCATCGTCAAGGACGCGGGCGACGACCCGGACGTGACCCACGGCGCACTGGTGCGCGCGCGAGTCTCGCAAGGGTCGGTCGGGTCCGGCATCGAATTCCGTGCCGGCGACGGCGTCGGCACCGTCACCCTGGCCGGCCTGCCCGTTCCGCCGGGCGAGCCGGCCATCAATCCCGGCCCTCGTGGCATGATCCGCGACGCCCTCGCCGAGGTCGCCAAACAGATGGACGCGCCGCTCGACCTGATCGTCGAGATCTCCATTCCCGGCGGCACGGATATCGCCCTCAAAACGCTCAATCCCCGTCTCGGCATCGTCGGCGGCTTGTCGGTCCTCGGCACCACCGGCATCGTCGTGCCCTATTCCTGCGCCGCCTGGATCCACTCCATTCACCGCGGCATCGACGTGGCCCGCGCGGCCGGCCTCACCCATGTCGCCGGCGCCACCGGCAGCACTTCCGAAGCCGCGGTCGCCGCGCATCACGGCCTGCCGTCCGCGGCGTTGATCGACATGGGCGATTTCGTCGGCGGCATGCTGAAATACCTGCGCAAGCACCCGGTCGGCCACGTGACCATTGCCGGCGGCGTCGCGAAGATGACCAAGCTGGCGCAGGGTTTCCTCGACCTGCATTCCCGCCGCGGCCGTGTCGACATGAAAGCCCTCGCCGAGACAGCCCGGGCCTGCGGTGCGAACGCGTCGCTGACGGCTAAAATCGCGGACGCGAACACCACGGCGCACGCTTTCAGCCTCGCGGCCGACGCATCCATAGATCTGGGAAACGCCATCGCGGCGGCGGCCCGCGTCACCGCCGCGCGCGTCGTCGACGATGCGCCTATCGACGTCGAGGTCCTGCTCTTCGACCGCAAAGGGCAGTTGGTCGGATCGGCGCCGTTCGCTCATGACCCGCCCACTCCGCCGACGGACGGCCGAAACCGCCGGTCGTAGTCCGGATCGTAAAGCGCGCTATCGCGGAAATCGACGCTCGCCAGCGCCGGCCCCACCAAAATCGTCGCCGTCCGCTCGATGGGATCCGCGCCGTGCAGCGCCACGATATCGGCAAGCGTGCCGCGCAACACACGTTCGTCCGGCCAGGTTGCCCGGGCCACGATCGCCACGGGACAGTCAGCCCCGTAATACGGCGTCAATATATCGACGATCTCCACCAGCCGGTGTATCGCCAAGTGGATTGCCAGCGTCGCGCCGGTCGCGGCAAAAGCCTCCAGCCGTTCACCCGACGGCATCTTGGAGGCGCGGCCGGACAACCGGGTCAGCACGACGCTCTGCGCGACCTCCGGCACCGTCAATTCCCGCCCCAGTGCCGCCGCCGCCGCCGAAAAAGCCGGCACGCCCGGCGTCAGCGTATAGGCGATGCCGCGCGCTTCCAGCCGCCGGATCTGCTCGGCGACCGCGCTCCAGATCGCCAGATCGCCGGAATGCAGCCGCGCCACGTCCAGTCCTGCCGCATCCGCCTTCACATACTCGGCTTCGATGGCATCCAAATCCAACGGCGCCGTATCGATCAGCCGCGCATCGTCCGGGCACCACGCCAGCAATTCCGGCGGCACGATGGACCCGGCATAAAGACAGACCGGGCATCGCGCCAGCAGGTCACGCCCACGCACCGTGATCAGGTCGGCCGCGCCCGGCCCGGCGCCAATGAAATGCACCGTCATCGATCCGCCTCGTCGGTCGCAATCGCGCAGGTCGCGCGCGTATCGGCGATCCGCGGCAGCAGCAACCGCGCGTCCGGCCCCGCGGCGGCAAGCGCGGCGGCCTCCGCCACCGACGCGCTGCCGCAGCCCGGCATCGCATGCGACATGGTCGTAACGCAGCCCGGCGCCGCTTTGGCCAGATCTCCATTATCGATGCGCATCAAGCGCACCCCAAATCCCTCGGCAACGCGCGACACAGCCACGATATCCGTTTCCTTGAACGCCGGAACCGCCAGCCCGTTAATCGCCGGGACCGATGCCTCCGCCATGGCGCGCCGGACAACGGCGTCGATTTCGCCCGCCGACGCCGCGTTTCGATAGCCGATGCCCGCCACGATCATGGTTTCGTCACCGCGTAGTGCAGCACGGTCATCGCCGGTCGAAAGCCATGCATGCTGCCGACCGGCTCCAGACGTTCGATGGCGATACGCGTCAGCCTGCCGCCGTGTCGTTGGAAGGCATCGCTCAATGCCGTCTGGGTTTCAAGCGTAACGGCGTTCGCGACCAGCCGTCCGCCCGTTGGCAAAGCGCCCCACGCCCCAGCCAACACCGCGGGATCGCCCGCGCCGCCGCCCAGGAACACCGCATTCGGCGCAGGTAACGTGGAAAATACGTCGGGCGCCATGCCCTCGCATAAGTCCAATCGCGGCACGCCAAGCGACGCCGCGTTGCGGCCGGCGCGGTCGAGACGGTCCCGGCGTCGGTCGACGGCAACGGCTTTCGCCGCCGGACAGGCCAGCAACCACTCGATGGAGACCGACCCCGACCCACAGCCGATATCCCACAGCGTCTCTTCCGGCGCGGGGCCGAGGCTCGCCAGCGTGATCGCCCGTATCTCCGCCTTCGTGATCTGACCGTCGTTCTCGAACCAGTCCTCGGACCGGCCCGGCACAGTCGGCAGAGATCGCACACCCACTTCCGCTTCGACCTCCACTCCGATCAAATTCAGCGGCCCGATCCCGGCCAGGTCGAACCCGGCGGCGGTCGTCGTCCGGCATCGCTCGTGGGGTCCGCCGACCGCTTCGAACACATGCAGCCGGCTTGGCCCGAAACCGTGCTGCGTCATGTACGCCGCAACCTCGGCCGGCGTTTCCGCGCCCGCGCTCAAAACCAGCAGTCTTGCCCGGTCCCGAAGCCGGGGCCGGATCGTTTCCAGCGGCCGGCCGCACAATGTCACGGTCTCGACATCCGGCTGCGACCACCCGAGACGGCCGGCCGCCAGGGCTATCGAGGAAACCTGCGGCACCACGATCATCTCCGCCGCCGGCACATGCCTGGCCAGCTTCGACCCGACGCCGAAATAAAACGGATCTCCCGATGCAAGCACGGCCACCGGCCTGTCCCGCCTTGCCAGCAGAATGGGAATCGTATCGGCAATCGGCGACGCCCACGCCATCGCCTCGCCACGGATCAGAGATTGCGCCAGTTGCAGGTGGCGTTTACCCCCGACAACCAACGCCGCGCTTTCGATCAGCCCTCGCGCCTTCGCCGTTAAACCCTCGACGCCATCTTCGCCGATCCCTACGATTGCCAGCCAAGGCTCGATGCCGGCCATCGCGCTGTTTTCATGTTCGGGGAGAATCATAGGTGACACCGCCGCGCCGTCGCGTCCTCATACTCGGTGGTACCGGCGAGGGGCTCGCGCTCGGCCGCGCCCTGGCCGATGACCCTCGGTTCGAAATCACCTATTCCGTCGCCGGCCGTACGACTGCCCCCGTATTGCCACCGACCGAGACAAGGACCGGCGGGTTCGGTGGCGTCAACGGCCTTCAGCTTTACCTCGAAGGCCGAGAGATCGACCTCATCGTCGACGCAACCCATCCATTCGCCGCGCAGATGTCCGCCAACGCGGTCGAGGCGGCGGCCGAAACCGGCATCCCGGTGCTCGCCCTCCGACGGCCGCCCTGGACCGCCGACGACGGCGATCGTTGGATCGACGTACCGATCATGCAGGCGGCGGCCGACGCCATTGGCGCCGAAAGTCGCCGCGTCTTTCTCACCATCGGCCAGCACGATCTCGCGCCCTTTCTGACCGCGCCGCAACATCGCTACGTCTTGCGTAGCGTAGAGCCGCCACCGGAGAAGTTGCGGCCGCTGGACTGCCTGGTCATGGCGGAAAGAGGCCCCTTCGCCCTCGACGGCGAACGGGCGCTCCTCGCCGAGCATCGCATCGACATCCTGGTCACCAAGAATTCCGGCGGCGATGCGACCCGCCCGAAACTGATCGCCGCTCGCGAACGCGGCATTCCCGTCATCATGGTCGCGCGCCCCGCCCTGCCCCCGGCCACCGCCGAAGTCCCGGATGTCGACGCCGCGTTGGCTTGGCTGGACGCCGCTCATGGGTTCGTTCTCCCGACCGACCGCGGCGTGTAGATCCACGCGGTTCCGTCCGGCCGCGCGATCGTCCGGCTCTCTTCGGTGCCGACAATGACCAGCGTCCGCATATCCGCCTGATCGCTACTGGCGTTAGCCAGCGTCGTTCGGTCGATCCGTTCGTCGGCTCGGCTGATGGCACGGGCGAAAACCACCGGCACATCTCCCGGCAGGATTTCCCGCAACCGGTCGAGAATGGCGTCCAGCTGCCAGGGCCGTGCTTTGGAAACGGGATTGTACAAAGCCATGGCCAGGCCGGCGCGTGCCGCCATGCCGACCCGGCCGAGCACCGTTTCCCAGGGTTTCAGGTTGTCCGACAGCGAAATCACGCAGAAGTCGTTGCCGCAGGGCGCGCCGATCCTCGCCGCCGCCGCCAACACGGCGGAGACGCCCGGCACCACCTCGATATCGGTCGCCCGCCGCGCCGCGTCGCCCTGCTCCAGCGCTTCGAACACCGCCGCGGCCATCGCGAACACGCCGGGATCGCCGGAGGACACCATCGCGACCTGCCGGCCCTGCTGCGCCAGATCCAGCGCCAGGTCGGCGCGCGCCAGTTCCTCCCGATTGTCGGAGGCGTGCCGGCGCTGATGCGGCGCCAGCGAGACGCGGTCGAGATAGGGGCCGTAGCCGACCAGATCCGTCGCCGCCTCAAGCGCCGCGGCGGCGCGCGGCGAACGGAGATCGTCCGCGCCCGGCCCGAGGCCGACGATGGCGAGCCGCCCGGTCATCGTGCCCCCCGCCGGCCCGGCACAAGGACCATGGAGAAATAGGGCGCCGGCTTGTCCGGGTCGCGCGCGGCCAACGGCTCGATCCGCTCGGCCGCCATCGTGCCGCGCTCCACATAGACCGACCGGTCGAGCAGGCCGACCCGGTCCAGAGCCCGGCGGATCTTCGGCAGGTTACGGCCGACCTTCATAATCACCGCTGCGTCCGCTTCCGCCAGCTTCCGCGCCAGAACCGCCGCTTCCAGCGTGCCCGGCAATACCGAGAGGATGTCGTCGCCGTGGGTCATCGGTAGGTCGGCGGCGGCCCAGCAGCCGCTCATGCCCGTAATCCCGGCAATCGCCCGGGTGGAAAACCGCCCCGCCAATCGATCGTGAAGGTACATAAACGACCCATAAAAAAACGGATCGCCCTCGCACAAAACGGCGACGGACCGGCCCGACACCAAGTGCTCGGCGATCCGCCCGGCGCAGATATCGTAGAAGCCGCTCATTTCGGATCGGTAGCCGGCGTCGGTCGCCGGTACTTCCACGGTGAACGGATAGTCGAAGCGCAGCTCTTCCTGATCGCCGTGTAGATGCGGGTCGGCAATCGTGCGCGCATTTCCCACACAGCCGCGTTTGGCGAAAAAGGCGACGACCGGGCTTTCCCGCAGCACCCGCGCGGCTTTCAGCGTCAGCAGCTCCGGGTCTCCCGGCCCGACGCCGACGCCCCACAGCACGGCTGTTTCCAAAACCGCGCTCATTCCACCTCGCTCGCCAGCGCGTTGACCGCCGCGACCGCCATCGCGCTGCCGCCCCGCCGCCCATGCACCACCACGCTTTCCAGCCGGCCGTCCTCCGCCAGTGCCTGTTTGCTTTCGGCTGCGCCGACAAAGCCGACGGGCATGCCGATCACGGCCGCCGGACGCGGCGCGCCGCCGTCGATCATCTCCAGCAAATGGAACAACGCCGTCGGCGCGTTGCCGATGGCCACCACCGCGCCCTGCAGACGCTCTCCCCAGAGTTCCAGCGCCGCGGCGCTCCGCGTATTGCCGATCGATTTCGCCAGGTCGGGCACCCGCGAATCGGCCAACATGCAGACGACGTCGTTGTCCGCCGGCAGACGGGACCGCGTGATGCCGTGTTCTACCATGCGGCTGTCGCACAGCACCGGCGCGCCGGCCAACAACGCGCCGCGCGCCGCTTCGACAAAGCCGTTCGAAAAGCTCAGGTCGTCGACGATATCCACCATGCCGCAGGCGTGAATGACCCGCACGGCGACCCGTGCCTCCCATTCCGAGAGGTGGTAAAGCTCAGCCTCGCGGCGAATGGTGGCGAACGACCGTTCATAGATCGCCGCGCCCTCGCGGATATAGTCGTACCGTCCCGCCGTTTCCGTCATCGGCCACTCCGCCGGATTGCAGCAATGGCTGTGTCCCGTGTCAGGCTGGAGAGATCCGGCGTCTCGCCGGCCCGTCCCGCGCGCACCAGGTCGTAGCCTCCGTTGTCCGCCGTCAATGTCAGGTCCGCAGGGCGTCCGTAGGCGCATCCCTTGGCGCAGCCGGAGACATGAAGCGTCGCACCCTCGGGCAGCGCCGCCGAGAATACGGCCGCATCCGTCAGGATGTCGGCGCCCGCATGCAGGCAGCCGGGCCTGCCGGTGCAGGCAAAGACGCGCAGGCGCGGATCGCAGGCGTCCACGATCAGGCCGAGCGCCGATATCTCGGTACGGACAAGCGCGGCGTCGGCGGCCGCGATTCCGGGCAGAACGGCGGCGCGCCACGGCGTCAACCGGACCGTCCCGTCGCCGTTCGCCTCGGCGATATCGGCCAGCGCCACCAGCACCTCCGCGGGCAACCGCCCGAACGCCGGCGCGGCAATCATCGCACCCGACGCCGTCGAAAGCCGTGTGAACCGCGGCACGCCCAACGACGACACCGCCGCCGGCGTTTCGCGCCACTGCCACGGTAGATCAAACGCGTCCAAAAACCGGTCCGGACCGATCTCCTCCAGCAGCGATGCGACGCGCCGGTGGGCAGGGCTCGCCTGCGCCTTAAAAGCGTGCAACAGCCGAACGGCCGTCGCCGCGACGCCCGGCGACGGTACGGCGATCTCCGCGAACCGCCCGTCGCCGTCGGCCGGCAGGCGCAATACAGCCGCCCCGTCCGCCGTGCCGGCAATGGTAATGTCCGCCGTCTCGACCGGGCCGCCCGTCGTCAACGGCAGGACCCCGCCGCCGTCCACTGCAACCCCCACCTTGCCCGGCAGATCGCGCAGCGAACGGTCGGCGACCAGCGCGGCCTCGATCGCCCGGGCAATCCCGTGCGCGTCGAGCGTGCAGGACGGATCCTCCGTCGGCGACAACGGCGCGGCCAGCACCGTGCGCACCGCCTCGGCCGCCGCGTCGGGCACCGCCAGACGGCAGGTCAGGACGATATCGGCGAACCGCGCATGACCGGCGGCGTCGAACCCCCTCGCCTGTAAATTGCCGCGCCGGGTTATCTCCAGTTGGCCGTTGCCGAACCGGTCGGCCGCCTCCGCGATCACCCGGGCCTGATCGGCGTTAAGCGTCGCCGCCGTCGGCTTGATGCGGGCGATCAGTCCGTCGCCGGCGGCCATCGGGCGCAACGCCGACGGACACCAGCCCTTGACGTCGGGCGCCAAAGGTCGATCCGTCGCGATCATGCGTCCCTCCCACCCGACAGTTCGGCCACCACGCTGTTGCGGCGCGGCCGCCACAGGTCGCGCCGCATGGCTTCGTCGAACCGGGCGCGCATGGCGTCGCGCGCCTCCGGGTTCTCCCGGCGCAGGAAGGCGTCGACACCGTCATCGCCAAGCGTCGCGTCGAACACCAGGTCGAACTGCTGATCCAGGCGTGTTGGCACCGTCGCGGCGAAACCGAACAACGCGTCCAGCGCGCGCGCCATCTCCGCGCCGCCGCGATAGCCATGCCGCATCATGCCGTCCAGCCAGGCCGGGTTGGCGACCCGGCCGCGCACCACCCGGGCGATTTCTTCCTGTACGGTCCGGTCGACCGGCTTATCCGGATCGCTGATATCCGCGTGATACAGCGTCGGCGACCCGCCCAGGGATTCGGCGGCGGCGGCGAACCCGCCCTCGTGATTGGCGTATTCGCCGTCCTCCAGCAGGTCGATCTCGCGATGGTCCTGATGGTGCACGAACGCCTGGGCCGATTTCACCCGCGCCGCGAAGCCGTCCAGGTCGACGCGCCCCTCCAGACCCTTCCCGTAACTGCCGGCGCTCGCTGCAAGGTAGGCCTCGCCCAGATCGTTCTTTGCCCGCCACGCCCCCCGCTCGAGGATGGGGTTGAGGCCGACGCCGTAATCGCCGGGAACCGCGCCGTATATCCGCGCGGTCGCGCTGCGCAGCGCCTCGCCGTCAAGCCCCCGCGCCGCCGCCAGCAGCGGGTTCGACTCGTCGTCCTCGTGGTCGCGCGCGGCAACGGCCCGCACCGCCGCGTCGAACAGGGCGATCTGCGGCTCGAACGTGTCCCTGAACAAACCGGAGATGCGCAGCGTCACGTCCGCCCGCGGCCGGTCCAGCACGGCCAGCGGCAGCACCTCGAACCCGTTCACCCGGTTCGACCCGTTGTCCCAGACCGGCGCGACACCCATCAGCACCAGAGCCAGAGCAAGATCCTCGCCGCCGGTGCGGATGGTCGTCGATCCCCACAGGTCGACAAGCCAGGTTCGCGGCCAGTCGCCGTGCTCCTGCAGATGCCGCGCGATCAGCGCGTCCGCCGCTTTCTGCGCCAGCGCCAGGGCCGAACGCGTCGGCACGGCGCGCGGGTCGATGGTGTAGAGGTTGCGCCCGGTCGGCAGCACGTCGGCCCGTCCCCGCGTCGGCGCGCCGGCCGCACCCGGCTCGACGAAGCGCCCGTCCAGCCCGGCCAGCAGCGCGTTCTTCTCCGCCGCCGCACAGGCATCCAGCCTGGCGGTCAGATCGGCCGGGTCCAGCGACGGACAGGCGCGAACCAGCGCCTCCTTCAGCAACGCCATTCGCTCGCCGGCAGGCGGCCGGCCGAAGATATGCAGGCCGTCGCGGATCTGCAGCTCCTTCACGTCGCAGAGATAAGCATCAAGCCGCGCCAGCCGCTCGTCCTCGTCCATCTCCTCGGTCGCGCCGCTTTCCGCCAGCAGCCCCTGGTCGGTGGCGCGCTCCAGGATTTCGTCGCGCAGCAAGGTCATACGCCGCGCATCCAGCCCGTCGGCGGCGGCGTATTCGTCGATCAGCTTTTCCAGCTCCTGGGCCGCGCCATGGCTGCCGGCGGACTTCAGCGGCGGCGTCAGATGGCCGATGGTCACCGCACCCAACCGGCGCTTGGCGGCGGCCGCCTCGCCCGGATTGTTGACGATAAACGGATAAAGCACCGGCAGCCCCCCGGTCAGCCGCGCCGGAAAACAATCGCCGGATTGCGCGACGGCCTTGCCCGGCAGCCATTCCAGCGTCCCATGCGTGCCGAAATGAACGATAGCATGCACGTCCCGCACATAACGGAGCCAGAGATAGAACGCCACATAGCCGTGCCGCGGCGGCAGGTCCGGGTCGTGATAGGACGCCTTGCGGTCCAGCGCATTGCCCCGGTCCGGCTGAATGGCGGCCACGACATTACCCAGTTCGACAACGTTTAAACCGAACGCGCCATCCCGCACGGCCGGATCATCGGCCGCCGGTCCCCAGGCTTCCAGCACCTTGCGCCGCAAACCCGCCGGCAACGCGGCGAACAATCGGCCATATGTCTCAAGTTCCATGATCCGCGCGGGCGTCGACCGGCAGAGGTCACGCGCCAGATCGCCGGAACTCGGAATGCGGCCGGACAACCGATAGCCGGCCTCGCCCATGTCTTCCAGGAAAGCGCTCAGGCTGGCGGGCGCATCCAGCCCTACCGCATGGGCCGCCTGTCCCGCCGCGCCCGGATAATCGGACAATACGATTCCGACCCGCCGGTCGGATGGCGCCGTTGTCGCCAGACGCGCCCAGGCCGCCGCCCGGTCGGCCGCCGCCGCGATACCATCCGCATCCGCCAGATGCCGGGCCCGCGGGAATTCCAACGCCGCGACCGGCCGATCCATATCCTTGAAGGAAATCGCATCGGCGAACAAACGCCCGTCCAACTCCGGCAAAACCACCTGCATGGCAAGATCGGCCTGGCTCAGGCCCCGCGCCGAAGCCTGCCATGCCTCACGGGACGAACCCGACAAAGCGACCTGCAGCACCGGCGCCCCCGCCGCATCCAGCGGCGACCCGCCGCTATCGTCCAGGCGGGCCGAGAATCCCGTCGCATTGATCACCACCGCCGGCCGCCACGCGGCCAGCCGGTTTCGCGTCAGGTCAGCCGAGACCGGCTCCTTCAGGCTGGTCACGTAAAGCGACCGCACGTCCAATCCGGCCCGGTCGAGCGCCTCAGCCAACCGCTCCAGCGGTTCCATGTCGGCAGCCAGCCGATACGACCGGTAGAACACGATCGCCGCCAACGGCCGTCCGCTGTCGTCGGGCAGGTCGAACCTATGCTCGCCTGCGGCCGGTTCGTCGGTCACCGGCGCGGCCGGCGCATCGCTTAAACCCGCAAGATGGGCGGCAAGCCGCAACGCAGACGCCGTATTGTCGGGCCCGCCGGCATCCAGCAGTGCCTTCAGGCTGCTCCGGTCTTTGTCCGAAACCGTCGACAGGTCGGCAAAGCGCGGATCGTCCCGTCCATCGCCGGGCACGATGACAAGCGCGGTCCCCGTCGTCCGGCAGACCGCTGCGCATTCCTCAATCCCGTAACGCCAGTAATCCACGCCGCCCAGCAACCGCACGACCACGCATCTCGCGTGCTCGATCACCTGTTCGACGAACAGGTCGACCGACATCGGATGACGCAACTTCTGTAAGTTTGCCAGCCGCATCGCCGGCAATGCATCGCCTCGCCCTTTCGCCGCGTCCCACGCCGCCGCCGCCGCGCCCAGGTCGCTGTCCGAAAACGACAGCAGAACGATGGGCGCGGGCGTCAGGCCCAGGTCGACGGCCTCGTCGCCCTCGTTCAGGCTGTGGGTCTCGCGGACGAGGATATGCATCTCAGGTAGCGCCCGTCCCCGCCGTCAGCCGCGCACCGCGGCCTCGATGGCGGCCTGGTCCATACCGGTCTTGCCGATCACCACCAATTGGCCGACACGCTCCATGCCCTGCGGCCATAGCTGATCGAAGTGATGCCGGAACCGCTTGCCGACGCCCTGCACCGCCAGCCGCATCGGCTTGCCGCGCACCGGCACGAATCCCTTGATGCGCAGGATGCCGTGCCGCGCGACCACGCTTTGCAGCGTTTCGATCAGGCTGTCCGGCGTCTCGATCTCGCCGATAGGCACGGAAAAGCTGTCGAAATCGTCGTGTTCATGATCGTCGTCCGGGCCGTCGTGGTGCGACGGTCTGGCGTCCAGATCGTCTTCCGCCGCGGCGTTGATGCCCAGCAGCACCGCCGGGTCGATGGTTCCGTGATCCGCGGTCACCACCTTCACCGCGCGCGGCACCTGCCCGGTGATCTCCGCTGTCAGCCGACTTACGGAGTCCTCCGAAAGGAGATCGGTCTTGTTCAGGATGATCAGGTCGGCGGCGGAAAGCTGGTCTTCGTACACCTCCGCCAGGGGATTGTCGTGGTCCAGCGCTTCGTCCTCGGCCCGTTGCCGTTCGACCGCTTCCGGGTCGTCGGCGAAATGGCCGTCCTCCACCGCCGGGCCGTCGACCACGGTGATCACGCCGTCCACGGTGACCCGGCTGCGGACCGTCGGCCAGTCGAACGCCTTCAGCAGCGGTTTCGGCAGGGCCAAGCCCGACGTCTCGATCAGGATATGCTCCGGCGGGTCGGCGCGGTCGAGCAGCGTTTCCATCGTCGGCAGGAATTCGTCCGCCACGGTACAGCACAGGCACCCGTTCGCCAGTTCGACGATGTCGTCGTCCGAACAGGATTCGATGCCGCACCCCCTAAGCAGATCGGCGTCGACGCCCAGGCTGCCGAACTCGTTGACGATAATCGCGATGCGCCGGCCGCCGGCATTCTCGATCACGTGGCGGACCAGCGTCGTCTTGCCGGCGCCGAGAAAGCCGGTAATCACCGTCGCGGGAATCTTCGAAGCAAGCGTCGTCATTTTGTCACCGTCCGATTGTGAAAAGCCTCGTCCTCAGCCGAGTCTCCGGGAACTGGAAACCGTGCGACGATGGCGTGATGAAGGGAGTCCGGCCGCTGCCGGCGCATCACCGTGCCGGTGCCGGACGCGGCGTAGGCATGGCCATAGGCGAACAGGTCTTCGGCAACCTCGGGCCCGACACGGCCCAACAGGTAGCCCCATTTACCGGGCTCCGCGATGGCGACGGAACAGCCCTGCTCGCAATTGGAAAGGCACACCACCGGCTGTACGTCGAACGGCGCCCCGCCGTTCGCTCTGTCGGTTTGCTGCTTGACGGCATCGTACAGCATCGCGCCGGGGCGCTGCTCCCCGGCGTCGTCATACTCGGCGGCGGAACGTACGCCGTCCGCCGCGACCCCCGTACAGGTCGTGCAGATATAAAGGCAGGGTCGACGGTTATCGGACATGTAAGCTCCCTTCCAGTCACGCGACCAGGCCAGACCGACAGGAGCTTCATCCCAACGATTTGCGCGGCGCAATCTCGCGCGACAAGTCGCTGGCAGGCCGGAAGCACCCCGTCCGGTCTTGGTCTACACAGATGACGGCAGGTCTCCTGACTTGCAGATCGTAGCGCCGCTCCGCCGCCTTCCCGGGGACAAAACCCAGTGGCGTGGGACATGACGGGCGGCTGTCTGCCTACAGTTGCGGGGGCAGTCCCGGCTTTGAGCACCGAATCGGCGCTCGCACCGTGTTCCCTTTTTATCTTCCAACCTGGAAGAACCGTCCGTTGTTGTTTATGCCTTGGGGTGGCCTAAGTCAACGCGAAGGCGTGATACGGGCAAACTGGAAAGCAAATGACATGACCGACTCGACCGACAGAACCGACCAGCACAAGGCAAAGATGGCCAAGCGAAAGGCCGCGCAGGACGCGGAAGTCGCAACCAAGACCATCGAAAAAGGCCTGTTGCTGGTCCACACCGGCAAGGGAAAGGGAAAGTCCACGGCGGCCTTCGGCCTCGCACTTCGCATGCTGGGCCGTGGCAAGGGCGTCGGCGTCGTGCAGTTCATCAAGGGCGCCTGGTCGACCGGCGAGCAGGAAGCCCTGAAAGCCCTGGCCGCAACCGGCATCGCGCCTCTCCATTGGTACACCATGGGCGAAGGCTTCACCTGGGAAACCCAGGACCGGGACCGCGACGTCGCCGCGGCAACGGCGGCCTGGGCCAAAGCCAGGGAATTGCTGGCCGACCCGGAACTGCATCTCGTCGTGCTCGACGAACTGAACATCGCGCTCCGCTACGACTATCTGCCGCTCGCCAACGTGGTCGAGGAGCTCCGGACGCGCCGGCCCGACCTGCACGTGGTCGTCACCGGCCGCAACGCCAAGCCGGAACTGATCGAAGCCGCCGACCTGGTCACCGACATGACGCTGGTGAAACATCACTTCAACGACGGCGTGAAAGCCCAGGAAGGCGTCGAATTTTGACGGACGGCAGACCCGCCCGGGCGTTCATGCTGCAGGGCACCGGTTCCAGCGTCGGCAAGTCTATATTGGTCGCCGGGCTTTGCCGCGCCTATGCCCGGCGCGGTCTGGCGGTGCGGCCGTTCAAGCCGCAGAACATGTCCAACAATGCCGCCGTCACCGCCGACGGCGGCGAAATCGGCCGCGCCCAGGAGTTGCAGGCGCGCGCGGCGGGCGTCGCCCCCTCGGTCCACATGAACCCGGTGCTGCTGAAGCCGCAAACGGAAACCGGCGCACAGGTCGTCGTCCACGGCCGGGTTCGGGGAACCGCCAAGGCCCGCGCCTTCCAGGACATGAAGCCGCGGCTGATCGATCCGGTACTCGAAAGCTTTTCGATCCTGAAGCAACAGGCCGACCTGGTCCTGGTCGAAGGCGCCGGCAGCGCGTCCGAAATCAACCTCCGGCAAAACGATATCGCCAATATGGGTTTCGCCCGCGCCGCCGACGTACCGGTCGCCATCGTCGGCGACATCGACCGTGGCGGCGTCATCGCCGCGCTGGTCGGCACCCACACCGTGCTCGACCCGTCGGACCGGGCGATGGTCGTCGGCTTCGTCGTCAACCGCATGCGCGGCGACCCTACTCTGTTCCATGACGGCATGCGCACCATCGCCAAGCGGACCGGCTGGGCCGATCTCGGCCTCGTGCCGTTCTTCGACCGGGCGCGCAGCCTGCCGGCGGAAGACGCCATGGACCTCGCCGCGCACGCCGAAACGGCGGCAGACCAACCAATACGGATCGCGGTGCCCGTGTTGCCGCGCATCGCCAACTTCGACGATCTGGACCCGCTGATGGCGGAACCCGGCGTCACCGTCACGCTGGTCGAGCGCGGCCAGCCGATCCCCGTCTGCGATTTGATCGTCATCCCCGGGTCGAAAGCCACCATCGCCGACCTCGCCGCCCTGCGCCGGGAAGGGTGGGACATCGACATCCGCGCCCATATCCGCCGTGGCAGCCGCGTGCTCGGCCTGTGCGGCGGCTACCAGATGCTCGGCTGTCGCATCGCCGATCCCGACGGCATAGAAGGCCCGGCCGACACCGTGGACGGGCTCGGCCTGCTTGACGTCGAAACCGTTCTGTCGCCCGAAAAACGCCTCGAAAGGGTCGAGGGGACAACCCTCGCCGACTCGGTGCCGTTCACGGGATACGAAATGCACATCGGAACGACCGACGGGCCGGACACGGCCCGCCCCGTGGTCCGCCTGAACGACGGCCGCCATGACGGCGCGACATCGCCGGACGGCCTTGTGACGGGGACCTATGTGCATGGTTTCTTCGCTGAGACCGCACAACGGGCCGCCTGGCTGAAACGCCTCGGCGGAACCAGCGCCGGTCTCGATCATCGCGCGGCGGTGGAAAGCGCGCTCGACGCCCTGGCCGAGCATCTTGAAACGCATATGGATCTGGACCGCCTGCTCGCCCTGGCCCGTTAGTTCGTCTATGCCAGCACCAGCACGCCGATCGATCCGGCCACCAGAAAGCAGCCGGTCACATACAGCGACAATGCCGCCCGGATATCGGCGGCACCGACCTCTCGCCGCCCGTTACCCATCCAGACATCCTCAACCCGGACGCCGTCATAGGTCCGTGGACCACCCAGGGCGAGGCCCAAACCGCCTGCCATCGCCGCTTCCGGCCAGCCGGCATTCGGCGACCGATGGTGCGCCGCGTCGCGCATCACCGACGACGCCGCGTTTCGCGCTGAACGGCCGCGCAACAACGCGGCCAGCACGATCAACCCGGCCGTCAAACGGGATGCCGGCAGATTGACCAGATCGTCCAGCCGCGCGGCGGCCCACCCGAACGCCTCGTAGCGCGGCGAACGATGGCCGATCATGCTGTCGGCCGTATTGATCGCCTTGTAGATCGCGATACCCGGCAAACCGCCGACAACCGCCCAAAAGACCGGCGCGACGACCCCATCGGAGAAGTTCTCGGCCAGACTCTCGATGGCGGCCCGCCCAACCCCGGCTTCGTCCAATGTCTTCGGATCGCGGCCGACGACCATCGCAACCGCCTCTCGCCCACCTTGCAAGCCACCCCGTTCCAGGCCATCGGCGACCGCGACGACATGCTCGTACAGGCTTTTCTGGGCGACAAGACTTGCCGTTATCAGGCCCAGCAGGGCAACCGCCATCCACAGCGGCAGCAGGGATACGACGACGATTTGAACAACCATCGCCATCCCGCCAACAACCCCGATCAGCATGCCGACGGCAACGGCACCATTGAAACGGAGACGGGAACGAGTCATTGACTGGTCGTTCAGGCTGCGATCCAGTCCGGAGATCAAAGCTCCCATCCAGGTCACCGGATGACCAATGCGTTTGAAAAGCGTTGCCGGCCAGCCGACCGCGGCATCGATGGCAAGCGCGATGAGCAGCACCAGAAAGACGGGTTCGTAGACCAACATGGCAACCGGCCTTAACACAGACGGGATAAGCGCAACAGAACAGATCGCCGGACCGGCGCATGGCGGTACCTTGGCCGCGATCAGCCGGGCCTACCCGCAAGCGCCAGGCCCCTGGATCGACCTGTCGACGGGCATCAATCCCCATGCCTGGCCCTTTCCCGCACCGCTGCCACAGTTCCCGGACGAGGCTCTGACGCGGCTACCGGAACCGGACGCTATCGCGGCGCTGGAGCGCCAGGCCGGACAAGCCTACGGCGCCCGCGACCCGGCAAGTGTTGTCGCCGCCCCCGGCACGCAGATCCTGATCAGCCTTCTGCCCCGCATCTATTCTGCGCGCTCTGTCGCGATCCTCGGGCCGACATACAGCGAACATGCGATCGCCTGGCAAAGCGGCGGAGCGTCGGTGACGACCATCGACCGGCTGGAAGACAGCGCCGGCGCCGATGTCGTCGTTGTCGTCAACCCGAACAACCCGGACGGCCGCATCCTCAGCCCGGACCGACTTCTCGCACAGGCCGGGGCCGACCGCTTGATGGTCATCGACGAAGCGTTCGCCGACCTCGAAGACCCGCCACTCTCCAGCATTCCCGATCTACCGCAATCGGGAATGCTGGTGCTGCGATCCTTCGGCAAAACCTATGGGTTGGCCGGCATTCGCCTGGGCTTTGCCGTAACCGGTGTGACTTTGGCGGGCGCGATCCGCGACGCGCTCGGACCATGGGCCGTGGCCGGTCCGGCGCTTGCCGTCGGATCGGCGGCCCTGGCGGATGCGGTGTGGCGCGAAGCAATCGTCCGGCGGCTCGACGAATCGGTGCCGCGCCTCGACGCCGCCATCCGCGCCTCCGGCCTCGAGATTGTCGGCGGCACGCGGTTGTTTCGCCTCGCAACCGGCGTGGACGCGGCGGCCGTGTTCGACCGCCTCGCGCAAGCGGGCATCGTCGTGCGCCGCTTCAAGGACCGGCCAACGCTGTTACGCTTCGGGCTACCCGGCAATGACGATGCGTGGCGGCGTTTGGAGGAAGCCGTCCGCCGCTGACCGGGTCGCAGCCCAGCCCTTGGAAACACATGGCTTTGTTACAACACGAAGCCCTCGCGGACCTCTATGCAGCCTTGATCGGGCGCCATCCGCATGGAGGGTCTCATGGCCAGAGCAAAACGGGAGCAAGCGAAAGAAACGAAAACCGGCAAAGTCGAACGGCACACCTGCACGCTACCCCGGGTGCCGGACCGAATATTACCGCCGACCCTGAACCCGAACCGCGCCCGCCTCATACGCATGAACGAGAAGAAGTGGGCCAACGGCACCAGGCTTCGCTACTTCTTCTTCGACCGTAGGACGGACGGCCCGAGAGGTGGCTGGGTCGGACCGGAAGCCCAGCAAAACGCTGTTCGCGAAGCCTTCGACGCATGGAAGGAACTGGGCATCGGCCTCGAATTCGAAGAGGTGCCCGACCGCGAAGATGCGGAGATCCGCATCGGGTTCCTTCAGGGCGACGGCGCGTGGTCCTATGTCGGTCGCGACGTGGTCGACGTTGCCCGCGATCCGAACGAGCGCACCATGAATTTCGGCTGGGACCTGACCACCGCATACGGCCGCGACACGGCGCTGCACGAGATCGGCCACACCCTCGGCTTTCCCCACGAACACCAGAACCCCTACGCGGGGATCGAGTGGAACGAACCGGCGGTCTACGACTATTTCGGCGGACCGCCGAACAACTGGGACGACGAGACCATCCGCTGGAACATCCTGCGCAAGATCCCGCCGGGGGAGGCGAGCGGCTCCGAATGGGATCCGGATTCCATCATGCATTACACCTTCCCTGCCGGCGTGATCGAACAGCCCGCCGAATACAGGAACGGCCTGACGCCCGAACCCGGCTTGTCGGAAAAAGACGTCGAATGGGCCAGGCAGTTCTATCCCGCGTTGGAACAACAGGAAGAAGCCGAACTCCGCGCTTACGAATCGCAACGGCTGGCCATTCAGCCGGGCGAACAGGTGAACTTCAGGATCCGGCCGCAATTCACCAGACGCTACCGCATCCAGACCTTCGGCGCGGCCGACACGATGCTCGCCCTGTTCGAAAACGTGAACGGCGCGCCGCGCTTCGTCGCCGGCGACGACGACAGCGGCGCGGACCGCAACGCGCGGCTGCGGGAGCGCCTATACCGGGGCGGCGACTACGTCCTGCGGATCCGGCTCTACTACAGCCACCTCGCGGGCGAGACCGCCGTGTTCATGTGGTGAGGCGGAGGGGTCACGAAGGCCTGGGCCCTTCCCCCATATCCCAGAACAGGCCGCCCATAATCAGAAGCCCCTCGCGCAGGATCGGCGCCATGCCGTGTTCGTTCGGCGCGTGCTGCGAACAGCCGGCGTAGGAGTGCGGCACCCAGATCGTCGGCATGCCGAGGATGTCGGCGAACACATCGTTCGGCAGCGACCCGCCGATATTCGGCAGCAAGGCCGGCTTGGCGCCCATGGTGCGCTCGACCGACGCGGCTGCCCACTGCACCCAGGGATGGTCCGGGTCCATGCGGGTCGCGCCCCACATGCTGCGCCCTTCGGCCTCGGCGACCTTGATATCTTCGAAACCGTGCGCATCCAGATGCCGCCGGATCGCCGGGACGAAGGTCTGTGGGTCTCGGTCGACGGTATAGCGGATCTGACAATGCGCACTCGCCCGCGGCGGCACGGCGTTGACCGGGTTGTCCGGGTTGCCGGTGCGGAAAGCCAGGATCTCGAACGTGTTCCAGGCGAACACCCGCTCGACCGGCGTCAGCCCCGGCTCGCCCCAATCCACGTCGATCGACGGCCCGTCCTCGCCCGGATCGATCTCACAGTCGGCCAACGCCGCGCGCACCGAATTCGGGATCGATTCCGGCATCAGGTCGCGCACCAGCACCTTGCCGTTCCGGTCGACGATGGTCGACAAGGCATGCGCCAGGATCATGCCGGGGTTGGCCAGCAGGCCGCCCCAGTTGCCCGAATGATGCCCGCCGGCGCGCAGCCTTAAGTCGAAGTCGATGTTCATCGCGCCACGCGCGCCCAGATAAATCGTCGGCCGCGCCGGCGTCAGCCGCGGCCCGTCGGACGCGATCAGCAGGTCTGCCGCGATCAGGTCCTTATATTGCGCGCAGAATTCCTTGATGCCGGGCGAGCCGATCTCCTCGCTGGTTTCGATCATGAAGATCGAATTGAAGCCGAGGCTGCCGCGCGCCTCGATTACCGCAGCCAACGCCGCCATGTTGATCGAATGCTGGCCCTTGTTGTCGGCGACGCCGCGGCCGTAGATCTTTTCGCCGTCGATCTTCAGCGTCCAGGGATCCAACCCTTCATGCCATTCCGGCTCCAGCCCGCGCACCACGTCGCCGTGGCCGTAGGTCAACACCGTCGGCAGCGCCGCGTCCTCGATCCGCCGCCCGACCAGGAACGGCCCGCCGTCCGGTACCGGATTCTCGATGATCTGCACGTCGTAGCCCATGCGCTCCAGCGTCGGGCCGATCTCCTCCTGCAGATAGAAGTAAAGGTGCTGCCGGCTCGACGGAACCTGGCTCTCGGTCCTGTACGCCACCCGCCGGGCAAGGTCGTTCAGGTAAGTGCCGTCGTCGTAATGCGCCGCAAGGCTCTCGATCACCGCTTCCCGGCTCATGTCGATTTCCCCTTCAAACCGTAAGTCTCGGCGGCCGCTTCGCGACTGATTTTTCCGTCGTCCAGATCGGCCTGCACCGCCGCCCCGTCGCGTCCGGCCGCATCGCCGTAACCGCCGCCACCGGCCGTCTCGACGATCAGCCTGTCGCCCGGATGCAGGACCGAGACCAGCTTCGACGGCACCGTCTCTTCCGTTCCGTCGGCGCGACGGATCGTCGACACCGCCTCGGCGCCATCGCCGCCGCCGGCCGCACCGCGCGCCGCACAGAAATGCCGCTCGCCGCGATGGGTGAAGGCGACCTCGCCGTCCAGGATCTCGTATTCGCGCGTGATGCCGAGCCCGCCGCGATGCGTCCCGGCGCCGCCGGAATCCGTGCGCAGCGCCGTGCGGTGCACGCGGATCGGCGCGTCCATCTCCAACGCCTCGACCGGCAGGTTCATGCAGTTGGTCGCGTCGGTCTCGATCACGTCGACGCCGTCGCGCTTAGCCCCCGCGCCGCTGCCCGCCGCGATCAGTTCGCCGGTCACGTAGCGCGAGCCGTCGCGGCGCTCGCCGCCGAACATCAGGATCAAAAGCTCACCGCCGGAATCCGCCGGCATTCGCTCCGGCATCGCCTGCTTCAGCGCGCCCAGGATACAGCCGGTAATCCGCTTGATCGTCGCGGTCCGCGCATTGACCGGCGCCGGCTCCCGCGGATTGACCAGGCTGCCCGCCGGCAGATCCAACCGCACCGGTCGAAAGCACCCACCATTTGTCGGGATCGTCGGGTCGGTGATCGCCCGGACGGCATAGTACGCCGCGGCCTGGGAGCCTGACGGCACGCAGTTGAACGGCCCCTTGACCTGATCGTCGGTCCCGGCGAAATCGCAGCGGATCGAACTGCCCTCCACCGTCACCGCAACCTCGATCCGGATTCGCTTGTCCAGTTCGATTCCGTCGTTGTCCAGATAGTCGACGTAAGAATACGTCCCGTCCGGGATCGCCTCGATCGCCTGCCGGGTCAGAATCTCCGACCGGTCCAGCAGATCCTCGAACGCCACCGACAGCCGGTTGTGGCCGAACGTCTCCGCCAGTTCCGACAACCGCCGCGCGCCGACCGTGCAGCCCGCCACCTGCGCGTTCAGGTCGCCCATGAAGGTGTCGGGGATGCGCACGTTCTGGCGCAGCATCGCCACCAGCGTCTCGTTAAACGTCTCTCCCTCGCGCAGTTTCAGCGGCGGGATGCGGATGCCTTCCTGATAGACCTCCGTCGCGTTGGTCGGCACCGAGCCCGGCGACATGCCGCCCACATCCTGGTGGTGCGTCATGGTCGCGCTGAACGCAATCGGTCGGCCCTGATGGAACACCGGCATCACCAGTGCGATGTCCGGCAGATGCGTCCCGCCGAGATAAGGATCGTTCAGGATGTAGATGTCGCCTTCCGCCATCGTCTCCGGCGGAAACGCCTCGCGCAGTTTGGCGACGATCGGGATCAGCGTGGCCAGATGGATCGGCACCGCGATCGCCTGCGCCAGGGTCTCGCCGTTCAGCGTGAACAGGCTGGCCGACGCGTCCAGACCCTCCTTGACGATCGGCGAGAACGAACTGCGCAGCAGCGTCGTCTCCATCTCGTTGGCAATGCCGTCCAGCTTGTGCCGCAGCACTTCCACCGTGATTGGATCGAGATCCGTCATGCGTCGCCTCGCTCGACAATCAGGTCGCCCGCCTCGGTCACCGTCGCCGACCAGCCCGGCTCGATCACCGTGGTGGTGTCCGCCTGCTCGACGATGGCGGGTCCGGTAAGCCTATGGCCGGCCGGCAGCGCGGCACGGTCGAACACCGCGGGCTCGACCGGCTCGGTTTGCTCGCTCAACAAAATCCGCCGCATGCCCGGCATCACCGCCTCGCCGTTCGCACGGTAGGCGCCGTCCTCCAGCCGGTCGCTGCCGCCCGCCTGATGCACGCTGCGCAGGTTGACGATCTGCGCCGGCGCGTCGGTGCTGTGCCCGTAGATCCGGTCATGCGCCACCTGGAAGTCGCGATAGAGCGCCCGCAGCGGATCGTCCGCCGCCAAATCCAGCGGCACTTCCAGGTGATAGGACTGCCCGATGTAGCAGACGTCGGCGAAATGCAGGACACGCGGATCGCTCAAACCCCCGCTCTCGTGCGCCATCAGCGCGGCGCATTGTCGGTCCAGGTCGTCCAAAACGCCGCGCACCGCCGCCAGATCCAACCCTGCCAGCGGCCGCGGAAATGCGCTCGACACCTCATGTTCAACTTGCGCGGCCAACAACCCGGCGGCCGACAGCACACCGGGGAAGCGCGGCACCACGATCCGCCGGATGCCAAGCTCCCGCGCCAACGCCGTCGCATGCACCGGCCCCGCGCCGCCGAGCGGCAACAGGGTGAACAGGCGCGGGTCGAGCCCCTGGCGGATCGAGACCAGCCGGATGCCTTCCGCCATCTGCGCGTTGACGACTCGATGGATACCGAGCGCCGCCGCCTCGACCGTCAGCCCGAGCGGCGTCGCGATCTCACGTTCGATCACCGCTCGTGCGGCGTCCGCGTCCAGCCTGAGCGCGCCGCCGGCAAAGTAGTCGGGATTGAGGTAGCCGAGCACGACCGACGCATCGGTCACCGTCGCCGCCTCGCCGCCAGCGCCGTAACAGGCCGGCCCCGGCTCCGACCCCGCCGATTGCGGCCCGACCTTCAGGCCCCCGGCGCCGTCCAGCCAGGCGATGCTGCCACCGCCGGCACCAATGGCGTTGACGTCGACCATCGGCACCCGCACCGGGAAGCCCTCGATCCGTCCCTCCTGGCGGATCATCGGCTTGCCCGCGGCGATCAGCGCGATGTCGCAACTGGTGCCGCCGACGTCGACGGTGATCACATCTTCCGTGCCCGCCGCCTTGCCGACCATGCGCCCGCCGACCACGCCGGCCGCCGGACCGGACAGAAACAGCCTGACCGGCCGCTGCCTGACGATGGACGACGCCGCGGCGCCGCCCCGCGACATCATCACCTGCAAAGGCGCCGACACCCCGGCTTCGGCGATGCCGCCCTCCAGGCGCTCCAGGTAGCGGTCGATCACCGGCTTCACGTAAGCGTCGAACGCCGTGACCGCCGTGCGCTCGTATTCCCGAAACGCCGGATCGACCTCGCAGGAAAGCGACACCATCAGGTCGGGGAAATTCTCCTCGATCAGGTCCCGCGCCCGTTGTTCGTGACGCGGATTGAGGAACGAGAACAGGAAACAGACCGCGACCGCCTCGACACCGTCTTCGACCAGGTCGCGAACGGCTGCGACCACCGCCGCCTGGTCCAGAGGCACCAGCACCTTACCCTCGGCATCCAGCCGCTCCGGCACCTCTTTACGGAACCGCCCCGGCGCCAGGAACACCGGCGTCTCCGGCTCCAGCACCAGGTCGTACATCGCCTGGCGCATCTGCCGGCCGATCTCCAGCACGTCCTTGAAACCCTCGGTCGTCAGCAGGCCGATCCGCGCGCCCTTGCGTTCGATCACCGCGTTGGTCGCGACCGTGGTGCCGTGCACGAACCGCGCGATCTCCGCGGGATCGACGCCCCAGGTCTCGACCATATGCTTTACGGAGCGCAGCACCGCCACGCTCGGATCGGCGCGCGTGCTCGGGATCTTGACGATCTGCAGCGGCGCGCCGGCCCGGCGGCAGACGACGTCGGTGAAGGTGCCGCCGATATCGACGCCGATTTCGGTCACTCCGCCGCCTCGGCCTCTTCCAGCCCGTCGAAATAGCCGCGCCGGTGGAACATGCCCATCGCCCCGGCCATGCCGGCGCGGCGCGCCTCGGTGGCGGCGACATCGATCTCGCCGCTCTCCTCGTCCAGCACCACGCCGTAATCGTCGCGGGCGCTGTCGTTCGAGATAAACCCGTCCAGCACGTCGTCGCGCACCTGTTCCATCGGCCGCTCCAGCGGCGAGCCCCAACCGCCGCCGCCCGACGTAGTGACGCGCACCAGGTCGCCCTTTTTCAGCACGTTGCGGTCGCTGAGCGGCTTCAGCTCGCGCTCCTCCGGCGTGCCGGGATTGACCACCACCCGGCCCGACCGTCCGGACTGCCCGCCGTTCACGCCCCAGGCCGGATATTTGACGTTGTCGAGCCTCAGCCCGATGGTCGCCTCGTCGGCGATCACCCGGATGTCGCGAACGATGCCGCAGCCGCCGCGATACCGGCCGGGCCCGCCGGAATCCGTGTGCATACGGTAGCCCTCAATCTGCACGCCAAACTCCATCTCGGCGAATTCGACCGGATAATTCTTCTGCGCAACGTAATAGACGGCGTCGATGCCGTCGGCCATCGGCCGCGCCCCGAAGCCGACCGCCAGCCCCTCGATGCAAAGCTCGAACGCGCCACTCGCCCGGTCGAAGCTGCTGAGGTAGTAGAGCACGTAACAGGAAGACGCGGCGGAAGCCTGCCCGCCGGTCGCCTGCGCCAGGGTGCCGAAGATCGCGCTGTTGACCCGGATCATGGTATGCGAGCGCATGCCGAGAGGCGCCGGATAGACCGGATCGACCAGGCTGCCCTTCCTCGTCTTCACCTCGTCGATGGCCCGCAGGAACCCGGAATTCATCTGGATATTCGGGTCGTCGCGGGTCAGGTACAGGCCGGCCATGAACTTCGGCACGCTCTGGTCCATGATGAAGTTGACCGCGCCCTTGGCCTGATCGTCGGTGGCCGAAAAATCGAACGACACCGACCCGTTCTGCTTGCTCAAGGTCAGATGCACGCCGTAGCTCTGCTCGGTCACCGCGTCGCTGTCCAGGTAGTCGCGAAAGCTGTAGACGCCGTCCGGCACCTTTTCGTCCAGCGCCTTGCGCAAGGCCGCTTCGCTCTGGTCCATCATGAACTCGAATGCCGCGACCGTCGCGTCGTGGCCGAACCGCTCGACGATCTCCTCCATCCGCTTCTTGCCCAGCCGACAGGCGGCCATGATCGCCTTGACGTCGCCCTTGACGATCTCCGGAAAGCGGGAGTTGCGGATGAAGACGCGGAACACTTCCTCGTTCAGCTCGCCGCCGCGATAAACCCGGGTCGGCGGCATCAAAATGCCTTCCTGGAACGTCTCCGTCGCGTCGGGCGAAATGCTGCCCGGCATCATGCCGCCGATATCCCAGAGATGCCCCCAGGCCTCGGCGAAGGCGAACAGCTTGCCGTCGTGGAAGATCGGCGCGACGAACACCATGTCCGGCATGTGCGAGACGGCGCCGCGCGACGCATAGGGGTCGTTGTACCAATAGAGGTCGCCCGGCAGCATCGTCTCGGCCGGGTACTGCTCCAGGATGCAATCGATCAGGTTGCCGGCCATCGGCAGGTTGGTGCTGGAGACCAGGTTGCCCGCCTTGTCGAAGATCGCCGTGAAATAGTCCTTCTTCTCGCGGATGAACGGCGACATCGAAGTGCGGTCGATCAGCGCCTCCATTTCCGAGCGCGCGGACCGGATCGCCCCCTTGATCAGCTCCAGCGTAACGGTATCGACATTCTGCATCGCGCCTATCTCCGTTCCGTCGTCACGACCAGGTTGCCGTAGTCGTCCACCCGGGCCCGCTGGTCCGGCGAGATCACCGTCGTGGTGTCCGCCTGATCGACGATCGCCGGCCCATCGATCGTCTGCCCAGCAGCCAGGTCGATCCGGTCGAACACCGGCGTCTCCGTCGGCCCTTTGTCGTCAAACCAGACCTGCCGATTGCCTCTCGGCGTCGCACCGCCATCGGCCGCCGGCGCCTTCGGCAGATCGATCTTGTCGACCAAACCGACCGCCCGCAGGCGCAGATTGACGATCTCCACCGGCGCGTCGGCGTCGGAGAACGTATAGAGCTGCTCGTGCCGCCGATGGAATTCCTCCACCAGGGCCGCCACGGCCTCTCCCGTCACCGTATCCCCGGGAAACGCGACCGTCAGCTCATACCCCTGCTTGGCGTAACGAAGATCGGCGAACCGCTGGCTTTGCTGCCGCTCCGCCGGCACGCCCTCGGCTGCTAGGTCCGCAGCCGCCTCAGCCGCCATCGCGGCATAGGTCGCCTCCATGCCGGCCAGGTCGTAGTTCGGCGCGCGCTGCACCTGGGTGCGCACATAGTCGAGCTGCAGGTCGGTCGCCAGCAGACCCATCGCACAGAGGATTCCCGGATAGGGCGGGATGACGAAGCTTTGCGTGCCCAACAGCCGCGCCAGGTCGCCGGCATGCATCGGCCCGGCGCCGCCGAACGCGACCAGGGCGAAGTCTTGGGGGTCGTAACCCTTCTCCACCGACACCACCTTTAGCGCGCCGACCATGTTGGAATTGACGATCTTCAGGATGCCGAGCGCCGCCTGATGCAGGTCCAGCCCCAAAGGCTCGGCGACATGCTCGCGCACCGCGCGCTCGGCGCGCTCCGTATCCAGCGGGATCTCGCCGCCCAGCAGGTGCGGCGGAATCCGCCCCAATACCAGGTTGGCGTCGGTCACCGTCGGCCGCTCGCCGCCCTGGCCGTAACAGGCCGGCCCCGGCGACGCGCCCGCGCTCTCCGGCCCGACGGTCAGCCCGCCCTGGTCCGATACGGCCGCGATACTGCCGCCGCCCGCGCCGATGGTATGGATATCGACAATCGGGATCGGCAGCGGAAACGGTCCGATCTCGCCGTCGTTGGTCATCTGCGCCCGGCCGTTCTCAATCAGGCTGATGTCGGCGCTGGTGCCGCCGATATCGATGGTGATGGCGTTCTTCATGCCCGTCAGATCGCCGACATACCGCGCGCCGATCACCCCGGCGGCCGGTCCCGACAGCGCCAGGTCGACGGCCCGCTTCGCCGCCCGGCTCGGACTGAACACGCCGCCGTTCGACTTCATGATCAGCAGCGGCGACGAGACCTCGCGCGCCTTCAGGCCGCCGGAGAGCTTCTCGATATAGCTGCCGACCTTCGGCTGCACATAGGCGTTCAGCGCCGTCACCACCGACCGTTCGTATTCCCGGAACACCGGCAGCACGTCGCTGGAAATGGAGATCTGCGCCTCCGGGAACACTTCCCGCACAATCTCCGCGGCGCGCCGTTCGTGCGCCGGATTGGCATAGGCGTGCAGGAATACGATGGCGACCGACTGCACGCCGCGTTGCTTCAATCGCAACGCCGCCTCGCGGCAGGCATCTTCGTCGACCGGCCGCGCGACCGACCCGTCCAGTTGCACCCGCTCCGGTACCTCCATGATCAGCCGGGGCGGGATCGGCCGCGCCGGCTTGACCCAGGAATAAAGGTTCTCCTTGCGCGGGATGTCGTGGCGGCCGATCTCCAGCACGTATTTGAAGCCGTCGGTCACGATCATGCCGGTCGCCGCGCCCTTGGCCTCGAGGATGGCGTTGGTCGCGACCGTCGACCCGTGGAACAGCGACGTGACGTCGGCCGCCTTGGCGTCAGCCCGCCCCAACACCTTGTCCACGCCATCGAAAAACCCTGTCGACGGATCGGCCGGCGTCGACGGCGTCTTGGTGGTCCACAACGCGCCGCTCGCCGGCTCCACCATGATCACGTCGGTGAAAGTCCCGCCCACATCCAAGGCCAACGCATACTGAGACATCGTCGCTCCCGTGCCGAACCCGGCTTCCCCGTCAATGATAGCCAGCGGCCCCGCTTTGGGAAGTGGCCCCCTAGGGAACCAACAGAACCTTGCCCACGGTCGCCCGCGTCTCGATGGCCCGGTGCGCCGCCGCCGCCTCGTCCAACGGGAACCGCGCCCCGACCCGGACGTGCAGCGTCCCGGCCATGATCATGTCGAACACCGCGCCGGCCCGCGCCAACAATTCTCCGCGCGTCGCCACATAGTCCTTGACGTTCGGACGCGTCACGAACAGCGACCCCATGGGGTTCAGCCGGTTGAGGTCGAACGGCTCGACCGGCCCGCTCGCCGCGCCGTACATCACCATGATGCCGCGGGGTTTCAGCAGGCGCAGGCTCTGCTCGAACGTCGCTCGGCCGATACTGTCGTAGACCGCCGCCAACCCCGAAAACCCGTCCAGCGCCCGGATCTCTGCCTCGAAATCGTGCGTGGCGTAGTCGATCACATGGTCGGCGCCGTTCTCCCGCGCGATGGCTGCCTTCGCCGCCGTCGACACCGTGGTGACGACCGCCGCCCCCCGCGCCTTCGCCATCTGCACCGCCAACCCGCCCGTGCCCCCGGCCCCGGCATGCACCAGCACCCAGTCGCCGGCTTCGACATGATAGCTGTCGTGCGTCAGGTAATGCGCCGTCATGCCCTGCAGCAAACCGGCCGCCGCCGTCTCGGCCGCGATCTCCGCCGGCACGGGAACCGCGATCTCCGCGGGCACCGCGGCGAATTCGGCATAGGCCCCGAACGCGCCATGATACGCCACGCGGTCGCCGATACGGAACCCGTCGACCCCGTCGCCGATTGCCGCGACCGTCCCCGCCGCCTCGAACCCCGGCGTGAACGGCAACGGCACCCGGTACCATTCGGGAAAACCCTGCCGCTGTTGCGTATCGACGAAATTGACCCCGACGGCTTCCAGCGCAATCAGCAATTCGCCCGGCCCCGGATTGGGCTTCGGCACCTCTTCCATCGTCAGCACCTCGGGGCCGCCCAACCGATGTATCCGAACCGCCTTCACGCGCTCTTCCCCTCCGCCCTCGGCCGCCCGTCGACGAAAACCGGGCGCCGCAGTAGCATGAACCGGGCCGGCCACCGGCGCCAGCCCACCGCTACACATGAGGGACAGCCATGATTTCCGCCGATCTAAACGGCAAGACAGCCCTGATCACCGGCGGTGCGTCCGGCATCGGTCTCGCCACCGCCACCTTGTTCGCCAGGTCCGGCGCGACGGTCGCGATCAACGACTTGCCCGGCAGCCCCGCCCTCGCCAAAGCGGTCGCCGACTTGGAAACCGCCGGCCTGGCGGTACTGGCGGCACCGGGCGATGTCGGCGACGCAGGCGGCGCGCGCGACATGGTTCAACAGGCCGCGCAATCCATGGGCCGCCTCGACTATCTGATCAACAACGCAGGCACCGCCGCCACCAGCGCGCCAATCCCCGCCGCCGACCTCGACTCGCTGACCGAGGACTTCTGGCAGACGATCCTGGGCCTCAACCTGGTCGGCCCGTTCCGTTGTACGCACGCCGCCGCCGACCATCTCCGGGCCGCCCGCGGCGCCGTGGTCAACACCGCGTCCACGGCGGCGTTTGGATCGCCGGGCAGCAGCGCCGTCTACGCGGCCAGCAAGGCCGGTCTGGTCAGCCTGACCCGCAGTCTGGCCCGCGGCCTCGGACCGGAAGTCCGGGTCAATGCGGTCGCGCCGGGCTACATCAAAACGCCCTGGACTGCCCGTTTCGGACCGGAATGGGAACAGCTTTCCGTCGACCGGATGGCGCTGAAACGCGCAGGCGAACCGGAAGACATCGCCGAAATCATGCTGTTCCTCTGCGCCGGCGCGGCTTTCGTTACCGGTCAGACAATCGTCGCCGATGGCGGAATGTAACCGTCAATACAACTACCTGTTGCGAGAGATTTTTTTGCGATAGCACTTGCCCTCGCGGCAGAAAATCCGAAAGCTTTATTGCGAGGTCATTGATGCACTCGGAAGTCCGTTTGCATCGCCTTGTCCCGGTCTGTTTTCGGGATGGTCACGGACGACGCACGGTGTCGCCGCATTGTCCGTGAAGGCGTCGGCGACGGCCGCGCCGGGCAGCAAAAGTGCCGCGCCGGAATCCGGCATCAAGGCACGGAACATAAGGCGGCTCGCGTCAAACAGGAGAGGCGATCATGACACAATACACAGACCTGAGCAGGTCACTTCGTCGGTCGGCCAGGGGGCTGTTTGCCGGCGCGTTCATCGGCGTGGCCGGTTTCGCCGGCTTTGCGGCGATCCAGCCCGGCGAGGCGGCCGCGGAGAACCGTTTCATCTTTGCGAATACCAGCGCTTACGACACCCTCGACCCGCACCAGACGTTCGATGTCGGCCGGGTCGCGGTACGCATCAACTTGTACGACGGCCTGTATCGCTGGCTCGACAACCCGCCGAAGATCGAGCCGTGGCTCGCCGAAAGCTACAGCGTGTCGGACGACGGCCTGACCTGGACCTTCAAGCTGAAGCAGGGTTCCAAGTTCCACGACGGCTCCGAGATCAAGGCCGAAGACGTCGTCTACAGCATGGAACGCATCCTCGCCCTGAAGAAGGGCGCGGCTTCGCTGTTCTCGCGGATGATCGAGCCCGGCAACACCAAGGCCGTCGACGACTACACGGTGCAGTTCACGCTGACCAAACCGTCGGCGATCTTCCTGTCGATCATCCCGGAAATCCACGTCGTCAACATGGACCTCGTCAAAAGCCATGAGAAGGACGGCGATTGGGGCGCGGCGTGGCTGACCAACAACGACGCCGGGTCCGGTTCCTTCATGCTGGAGAACTTCGATCCCGCCGTCGGCTTCAGTGCCACCCGGTTCGAAGACCACTTCTACGGCTGGGGCGACAAATATCTCGACGCCATCGAGTTCCGCGGCGTGCGCGAAGTCAACACCCGCGTGCTCGGGCTGTTGAAGGGCGATTTCCACGGCACCGGCGGCTATCTGCCGCAGGACCAGGTCAAGCGCCTGAAAGACGCCGACAACACCAAGGTTCTGGAAGCGGAATCCATGCGGATCTTCATGTTCCAGATCAACAACCAGCGCGCACCGATGAGCGACGTGCATGTCCGCCGCGCCATCTCCCAGGCGTTCGACTACGACGCCTTCATCAACGACATCCTCAGCGGTTCGGCGGAGCGCAACCCGGTGCCGATTCCGAACAATATGTGGGGCGTGCCGAAGGACATCAAAGGCTACAGCTTCGATGTCGAGGCCGCGAAGGCCGAACTCGCCAAGGCCGAGGCCAAGGTCGACCGGCCGCTGGAAGTGGCCTTCCTGACCGGATTCAGCCAGACCGAGCAGGCTGCCGTCTTGATGCAGAGCGGCTTGAGGAAGGTCGGTATCGACTCCAAGCTGGTCAACCACCCCTGGCCGGTGATGGTCGACAAAATGGCCAAGCCGGAGACGTCGCCGGACATGGTTGTCTACTGGATCAGCACCTACTACGCCGACCCGAACAACTGGATCGGCGAGATGTTCCATTCCGGCCAGTGGGGCACCTTCAAGTCGTCGAGTTTCTACAAGAACCCGAAGGTCGACGAGTTGCTGGACACGGCGCTGCGCAGCACCGATCAGTCGGTTCGCGCCAAGGCCTACGAGGACGCGGCGCGGATCGTGTTCGACGAGGCGGCCGGCGTCTGGGTCTACAACACCAAATGGTATGGACCGTATGCCAAGAACCTTCAGGGCATCCGGTTCAGCCCGATCGGCAACGCGCAGGAGATGCGCTGGTCCTACTTCGAATAGGATGCGCCGGTCGATTGCACGTGCCGCGGCGTAGAGCAGAGGACTGATCCATCAAGCTCCTTGTCTTCACGCTGAAGCGGCTCGCTTGGTTCGTACCGACGGTGGCGGGGTTGATTGCGGTAGTCTTCGTGATATCGCACATCATCCCCGCCGACCCCGTCGCGCTGGTTGCCGGCGAAACCGCGACACAGGAACAGATCGAGGCGCTGCGCGCCAAACTCGGCTTCGACAAGCCGCTGCACGTTCAGCTTTTCAACTACTATGCCAACCTGCTGCGCGGCGACCTGGGTGTCAGCCTCTACACCGCGCGTCCGATCACCCAGGATCTGGCCACACGCCTGCCCGCCACCATAGAACTAACATTGGCGGCGATGCTGCTCTCCATCGTGGTCGGCATTCCGCTCGGCGTGCTGTCGGCGGTTCACCGCAACTCCGTCTTCGACCACAGCCTACGCATCGTCACCGTCTCGGGCCTCGCCATCGCCAGCTTCTGGCTCGGCATCATGCTTCAGCTGCTGTTCTCCATGAAGCTCGGCTGGACGCCGCTCAACGGCCGGATCGACGGCTTTCCGCCGCGCGGCGGCACCGGCCTGTTCCTGGTCGACACCCTCGTCGCCGGGAACTTCAAAGGCTTCTGGAACGCGCTGGAGCACCTGGCGCTGCCGACGATCACCCTCGCCTTCCCGGCGCTCGCGACGGTCGTCCGTTTCACCCGCGCCGGCGTGCTCGACGTGATCCAAAGCGCCTTCGTCCAGTATGAGCGGGCCATGGGCCTGCCGTCCGGCGTCATCGTCTGGAAATACATCCTGCGCAATGCGCTGATTTCCACGGTCACCCAGATCGGCCTGCTGTTCGGCATCCTGCTCGCCGGAACCGTGGTGATCGAGACCGTGTTCGACTGGCCGGGCATCGGCAATTACGCCTTCGGCTCGATCCTGCAGTCCGACTACAACGCGATCATGGGCTTCACCGTCTGGGCCGGCGTAATGTTCATTCTGGTCAACCTGCTGGTCGACATCCTGCATTCCCTGATCGATCCCCGGGAGACCCGCTCGTGAGCACCGCCCTGTTCCTGCTCCGCAAGCTGATGCAGGACCGGTCCGCCTTCCTCGGCTTCCTGCTGATCCTGGGCCTGGTGCTCTGCGCCATCTTCGCGCCCTATCTCGCCCCGTTCCCGGACGATGTCTGGGACCTGCACCCGACCAACCGGCTGATGCCGCCCGGCGGCGAGCATTATCTCGGCACCGACCGCATGGGCAGCGACATCTACAGCCGCCTCTTGTTCGGCGCCCGCATCACCATCGTCATCGGCGTCGTCGCCGTCGGCGTATCGCTGCTGATCGGCGTGCCCATCGGCCTGCTCGCCGGCTATTACCACAACTGGTTCAGCGACCTGCTGATGCGGGTCTCCGACATCTTCCTGGCGGTGCCGCAGATCGTGCTGGCCATCGCGATCGCGCAGACCCTCGGCCCCTCGCTCAACAACGTCATCCTGGCCTTATCGCTCACCTATTGGCCGTGGTTCACCCGGCTGGTCTATGCGGAAACCCGCTCTCTGCTGAACGAGATCTTCATCGAATCCGCCATCGCGCTCGGCGCGTCGCCGTTCCGGGTCATCGTCTTCCACATCCTGCCGAACGTCGCCTCGCCGATCATCGTGCGCACCTCGATCGGCATGGGCTTCACCATCCTCACCGCCGCGACCCTCGGCTTCCTCGGCCTCGGCGCGCAGCCGCCGGCGCCGGAATGGGGCCGCATGATTTCCGAGTCCCGCGAGTTTCTCCCCGACGCCTGGTGGTACGCGCTCGCGCCCGGCATGGCGATCTTCGTCGTCGTCATGGGCTTCAACCTGTTGGGCGACGGCCTGCGCGACATCCTCGATCCCAAGATCCGCCGGTCCAGCCATGCCAAGCCCTGACCTGCTGACCGTCAGCGACCTGGAAGTCGGCTTCGCCACGGAGAACGGCACGGCCAAGGTATTGGACCGGGTCAATCTCCGTATCGGCCAGGGCCAGGTCGTCGGCCTGGTCGGCGAAAGCGGCTGCGGCAAGACCACGCTGGCCCGCGCCATCCTCGGCGTGCTGCCGATGCCGGCCGCGCATATCGGCGGCGGCAGAATCGTGTTCCACGGCGAAGATCTGCTTCAGCAGGACCCGGACACCGTCAACCGCCTGATTCGCGGCCGCAAGATCACCTTCATCCCTCAGGACCCTTACGGCTCCTTCAATCCGCTGTTCTCGGTCGGCGATCAGATCATGCAGCTGATGAAATGGAACTCGCCGCTGCTCGAAGAGAGTGGCGACAAACGCAGCGCCTGGCCCGCCCTGTTCCAACCCTATCCCCGCGCCCGCTACCGCGCCGACCGGGAAAAGGTGCTGGAGGTGCTGCGTCAGGTGCAGTTGCCGCAGCCGGAACAGGCCCTGAAGAAACTGCCGCACGAATTCAGCGGCGGCCAACGCCAGCGCCTGATGATCGCCATGGCCCTGCTGTCGGACCCGGACCTGATCATCGCCGACGAGCCGACCACGGCGCTCGACGTCACCATCCAGGCCCAGATCCTTCGCCTGCTCCGCCAACTGGTCAAGGACCGTGGCATTTCCGTGCTGTTCACCACCCACGACCTCGGCACGGCCTACGAGATCTGCGACAGTATCACCGTGATGTATGCCGGCCAGGAAATGGAAAGCGCCTCGACGGAAGCCTTCTTCGGCCGGCCCTCGCACCGCTACACCAACCGGCTGCTGGAAAGCCTGCCCAGCCCCGACCGAGACATTCAGGGCATCGGCGGCGACGTGCCGAGCCTGGTGGATCCGCCCGGCGGCTGCCGCTTCCATCCCCGCTGCGACTACGCGACCGAAGAGTGCCGCCAAGCCCGGCCCGATACGGAGACACTCGACGACGACCACTGGGTCCGCTGCCATCACCCGAAACGCGACGCATCGGCCGAGCCGCACTTCGCAGGACAAGACAATGTCGGCTGACACTGCGAACGAACCGCTGCTTGGCGTCAGCGCGCTAAAGCGCTACTTCCCGATCCGCAACGTCTTCGGCCGCCGGATCAACTGGCTGAAAGCCCTGGATGACGTGTCGTTCGAGGTCCGCCGCGGCGAGGTGCTCGGCGTGGTCGGCGAAAGCGGCTGCGGCAAGTCGACCCTCGGCAAGACCCTGATGGGTATCCACAGCCCGATGGCCGGCGAGATCAATTTCGACGGCCGCGAAATCGGCGCGCTGATCGCCGACCAGCGCCGCGCCATCGCCAAGGACCTGCAATACGTCTACCAGGACCCGGGCGCCTCGCTCGACCCGCGCTGGAAGATCCGGCGCTCCCTGCACGAGCCCTTGGTGGTGCACACCGACCTCGACCGCGCCGAACGCGACCACCGCGTCAGCGAAATTCTGGAGGCGGTCGGCCTGCCCGTCGGCCACCTCGACCTCTATCCGCACGAACTGAGCGGCGGACAGCAGCGCCGCGTCGGCCTCGCCCGCATCCTCACCCTGCAGCCGAAGCTGGTGATCCTGGACGAGCCGACCTCCGGCCTCGACGTCTCGGTCCAGGCCACCATCCTGCAGCTTTTCCGCGACCTGCAGGCCTCGTTCAACCTGACCTACCTGTTCATCTCCCACGACCTCAGCGTGGTGCAGATGATGTGCGACCGGGTGATCGTCATGTATCTCGGCAAGATCGTCGAAGCCGGCGAGACCGACGCCGTGTTCGAAAACCCGCGCCATCCCTACACCCGGTCGCTACTGGCCGCGATCCCGCGCATCGCCGGCAAGCGCTTCACCGAGGACTTCTGGCTGGAGGGCGAACCGCCGGACCCCGGCAACCTGCCGTCGGGCTGCCGCTTCCGCACCCGCTGCCCGATGGCCGAGGCGCGCTGCGCCGCGGAAGTGCCCGAGTTGCGCTCCCTGGACGGCCGGCAGCAGGCCGCCTGCCACTTCGCTTGACCGGAGGCATGCGATGACCGACCGCCGTTTCGATGATACCGCCATCCTCGTCACCGGCGCCGCGTCCGGCATCGGCCGCGAGATCGCGACAGCGCTTACCGACCGGGGCGCCAATGTCCTGGCGAGCGACCGCACCGACACCGACCTCCGCAACCCCGAACAGATCGACGCGCTCGCCGCCGCCGCGTTCGACCGCTTCGGCAAACTCGACGGGCTGGTCAACTGCGCCGGCATCTACCCTGTGACGCCGTTCCTCGACATCACCGCAGAGGAATGGGACGCGGTGCTGGAAACCAACCTGCGCGGCCCGTTCCTGATGACCCAGGCCGTCGCGCGCCGCATGGTCGAAGCCGGCGCCGGCGGCAGCATCGTCAACATCAGCTCTACCGCCTCCACCCTTGCCCGCCCCGGCGTCGCCCATTACGGCACATCGAAGGCCGGCCTCAACCAATTGACCCGCGTGCTCGCCGTCGAGCTCGCGCCGCACCACATCCGCGTCAACGCCGTCCTGCCCGGCGTGATCGGCACGACACGCGTGCTCGACGCCATGGCCGATCCGGCGGTGCGGCAGGAGAACGACGCCAAGCTTGCGCGCATCCCGCTCGGCCGGCTTGGCGAACCGCGCGAGTTGATCCCGCTCACCCTGTTCCTGCTCTCGGCAGACTCCAGCTACTGCACCGGCGGCCTTTACACCGTCGACGGCGGCTTCACCCTCGGCATGCCGGGTTACGGTTCCTAGAGCAATATCCGAACGGATCGAACCGAACCGGTTCGATCCGTTCGGATAAAATTGCTCTACATATTAAAGAGTTAGAGCATCTTTATCCGATCAATCGGATCGCGGAAGCGATTCCGATTGATCGGATGATGCTCTAGCCGGCCAGCCCCGGCATCAACGTCTTAAGCCCTTCGGCGAGCATGCCGATCGCGATGGCGACCAGGATCAGGCCCATGAACCTGGTCAGAATGTTTATCCCGGTAACGCCGAGCGCCCGGGACAGGCTTCCCGCCACAACGAATGAGATACCGACGACCACGGCCGCGCCGACGCAAACCAGCGAGATCTTGATATTGTTGGCGACGCCCGCAAACTGATGCGTCGTCACGATGACGGTCGTGATTGTTCCCGGTCCGGCGACAATCGGCATCGCCAGGGGCACGATTGCGATCGAGTCCCGGTCCTTTGCATCGTCTCGCTCGTCGTCCCTGGTATGGACGCCGCTCGGATTGGCATGCAGCATCGACAAGCCGATCAGCACGATGACCAGGCCGCCCGTCGCCTGAAGCGCGGCGACCGAGACGCCGAAGAACTGCAAGACCTCTTCGCCGAGCCAAACGACGACCACCAGGATAACCATCGACGCCAAGGCACAGATCATGGCGATCCGGCGCCGTTCGGCTTCGGGCCGCTCGCTGGCCATTGCCATGAACAAGGCCGCATTGCCGATCGGATTGGTAATCGTGAACATTGCCGCGGCGAACGTCGTCAATTCGGCCCACGTCATATCCCGTCCCCTGGGTTTGCCGGGCTTCACATACCACTTGTCCTTGGCATGGTCGAGCGACCTCACCCCCCTGTTGCGCCCGACGGAAACCTGATGCCACCATAGAACCCAGGGAGGACTGCTAATGCGCTACGACGTGATATCCGCCGATTGCCACATCGACCTGATCTGGCTGCCGCCGGATCTGTTCACCGCCAACGCCCCCGCCGGCATGAAGGACCGTATGCCCTTCGTCACCGACGGCGAGAAAGGCCCGGTCTGGGTGTCGAACAAGGGCGCGCAGTTCGGTTTGCAGAACGGCATGGGTTCCGCCGGCCGCGAATATGTGCCCGGCCAGATCCACCGCTCCGACCGCATGGCCGCCCAGGGCCTCTACGACGACGGCAAGAAGGGCATCCGCCGCCTGACCGAGCCCGACCTTCGCATCAAGGACCAGGACATCGACGGCATCCAGGGCGAGGTGCTGTACGGCATTCTCGGCGCGTCGGCCCGGCTCGGCGACCCGGAAGCCGCCGCGGTGATGATGCAGATCTACAACGACTGGCTGGCCGACTTCTGCGACACCCACCCTGAGCGTTTCGCCGGCATCGCCTCCATCCCCGGCCACGATATCGGCGCGGCCGTGGGTGAGATCGAGCGTGTAGCCAAACGCGGCGCGGTGAAGGGCGTCGAAGTGCCGATCACCACCGACATGCGGCCGCTCTACCACAAGGACTGGAACCCGATCTGGGCCGCCGCCGCCCAGGCTCGCCTGCCGGTCCATTTCCACACCGTCGGCGGCCCGAAGCCCGACTTCGAGTCCATGGAACCGCTGGAGGCGCGCCAGGCCTTCGCCGTCTTCATCACCGGCTTCCAGTTGCAAATGGCCGGCAAGCTGATGGAAGTGATCTACGGCGGCGTACTGGAGGCGCACGCGGACCTGACCGTCGTCATCGGCGAAAGCGGCATCGGCTGGATCCCCTACATCCTCGACCACATGGACCTGGAGTGGGAGGACCAGTTCAAGGACCTGACGCTCACCATGAAGCCGTCGGAATACTGGCGCCGCCAGTGCTACGCGACCTACCAGAGCGACCCGGTCGGCCTCCGCCTGATCGACCTGCTCGGCGAAGACAACATCATGTGGGGTTCCGACTTCCCGCACCCGGACGGCGTCTGGCCGGACAGTCTTGAGTTCATCGAACGCGAGTTGGCCGACGTGCCCGGCCCGGTCCGCCGCAAGATCGTCTGCGACAACGCCGCCCGCCTCTACGGCTTCCCCGCGGACAAGGGCGAACAGGCTGCGGCAGAGTAGCGGAATAGAGCGTCATCGCGAGGCCCGCAGGGCCGCGGCGATCTGGAAAACATAGAGCACGGCACCGCGAGATTGCGTCGCTCCGCTCGCAATGACAGAAAAATGGAAACCAGCATGGAAATCGGCATCTTCTGCGCCTTCTCCGAAATCACCCCGCCGGACCAGATGGCCCGCGCCGCACGCGCCATCGAGGAACGCGGCTTCCACGCCATCTGGGTGCCCGAACACGTCGTGCTGTTCGATGAGTACGAGTCCGCCTACCCCTATTCCGAGGACGGCAAGCTGCCCGGTTTCCGCGGCGGCATCATGGAGCCGTGGACGGCGCTTGCCTTCCTCGCCGCCCATACCAGCCGCGTCCGTCTCGGCTCCGGCGTCTGCCTGATCCCGCAGCGCAATCCCGTCTATACGGCCAAGCAGATCGCCGACGTCGATCACTTGTCGGGCGGCCGCGTCAATGTCGGTATCGGCCTCGGCTGGCTGCGCGAGGAGTACGACGCCCTGAACGCCCCCTGGCCGCAACGGGGCAAACGCGCCCGCGACTACATCGCCGTGATGAAGACGCTTTGGACGGACGAGGTATCGGAATTCCGCGGCGACTTCTACACCCTGCCGCCCTGCATTCAGAACCCGAAACCGGTGCAGTCGCCGCACCCGCCGTTGTTCTTCGGCGGCGAGGGCGATCCCGCGCTGACCCGCGTCGCCGATCTCGGCCAGGGCTGGATGGGCGCCGGGCTGACGCCGGAACAGATGCCGGAACGGCTCGCCCGCCTCGACGAGCTGCTGGCCGAACGCGGCCGCAGCCGCGGCGACGTAAAGATCTATAACCTGCCGAACCGCACCGCCACGCGCGAGATGCTGGACGGCTACGCCGAGGTCGGCGTCGAGCACGTGATCCAGATGGTGCCGCTCCGCGACATCGATAAGGCGATGGCGCGCCTCGATTCCCTGGCGGATCTGGCCTTCAAATGACCGTCGGCAAACCGGTCGTCTGGGGCGTCGGCACGACACGCACCATCCGCCCTCACTGGATGTTGCGGGAGTTCGGCGTCGATTACGAAACCCGCCCCATCCAGTCGCGCTCCGGCGAGACCTATACGGAGGAATTCCTCGCCCTCAATCCGAAGCACAAGATACCGGTCTTGCAGCATGGCCCTGTTGTGCTGTCGGAAAGCGCCGCCATCGCCACCTACATCAGCGAAACCTTCGACCCGCCGGCCGGATTTTACGTGCCAACCGACCCGGCCGACCGCGCGAAGCTGAACGAATGGTGCTACTTCGTCATAGCGGAACTGGACGCGCATACCCTCTATGTCATCCGCCGCCACGATGGCCTGAAGGAGCTGTACGGCGAAGCACCCGTCGCCGTGGAGTCCGCGCGCGAATACTTCCTCGATCAGCTCAATGCCATGGCCGGCCGGATCGAAAGCGCGGGCAAATACCTCTTCGGCGACCGCCTGAGCGTCGCCGACGTGCTGCTGATGACCTGCCTGGACTGGGCGCGCCTCTACCATATCCCGTTGCCGGACATCCTGACCGCCTATCAGGCGCGGGTCGGCGACCGCCCAGCCTACCGCAGCGCCTTCGAATTCAATTACCCGACCCTAAAGATCGAGGATGCGCGCTGACGGCCCCGGGCCGTGACCGCGACAGGAGAAACGATGATGCCGGGACCGCTGGAAGGAATTCGCGTGCTGGACTTGACCACCATGGTCTCCGGTCCTGTCGCCACCATGATGCTGGGCGACCAGGGCGCCGACGTCATCAAGATCGAACCGCCCGCCGGCGAACTGATGCGCAATGTCGGCATCGACAACCGCGGCATGACCTCGTCGTTCCTCTGCTGCAACCGCAGCAAGCGCTCGCTCTGCGTCGACCTGAAGACGCCGGAAGGCCTGGAAGCGGTCAGGAAACTGGTCGCCACCGCCGACGTACTTGTGCAGAACTTCCGGCCCGGCGCCATCGATCGCATGGGCCTCGGCGAAGGGACGGTCCGCGCCATCAAACCGGACATCATCTACGTTTCGATCAGCGGCTTCGGCGAAACCGGCCCCTACGCCGATCAGCGGGTCTACGATCCGGTCATCCAGGCGCTCTGCGGCCTCGCCGACATTCAGGCCGACCGCGACACCGGCCGGCCGCGCATGGTCCGCACCATCGTGCCGGACAAGACCACCTCGGTCACTGCGGCCCAGGCGATCACCGCCGCCCTGTTCGCGCGCGAGCGCACCGGCCAGGCGCAGCATATCCGCCTCGCCATGCTGGATACGATGGTCGCCTATCTCTGGCCGGAGGCAAGCTCGGCGCTCTCCTTCGTCGAGCGCGAGGCGGACCCGGCGCGCGGCCAGATGGGCCTCGACCTGGTCTACGAAACCAAAGACCGTTACATCACCGCCGGCGCCGTCACCGACCGGGAATGGCAGGGCATGTGCCGCGCGCTGAACCGCGAAGACCTGCTTGAGGACGAGCGGTTCAAGACCGCATCGGCCCGCTTCCAGCACGTCGCCGAGCGGCGCGAGATCACCAGCGCTGAGATCCTGAAATGGCCGGCGGACGACCTGCTCAAACGCCTTAAGGCCGAAGACGTCCCCTGCGCCCCGATCCTAGGCCGCCGCGAGCTGCTCGACGACGAGCAGGTGCGGATGAACGAGATCATCGAAGTGCACGACGACCCAACACTCGGCCCCGTGCGCCAGCCGCGCCCGGCCGCGCGCTTCGATGCGACGCCCGCCGAGGTCCGTTCCATGGCGCCGTTCCTCGGCGCCGACAACGCCGACCTCATGGCCGAACTCGGCTACACCGAGGACGAAATCGCCGGATTGACCGACCGGGGCGTGCTGCATCGTCGTCCGCCGGCATAGAGAGATGACCATACGGGGAGGAACAGGCCGATGCGCCTGAACAAGCTGCTTGTCGCCAACCGCGGCGAAATCGCGATCCGCATCATGCGGACCGCCGCCGAACGCGGCATCGAGACCGTCGCGGTCTACGCGGAAGACGATGCCCAGTCGCTGCATACCCGCAAGTCCGACGCGGCGCTGTCGCTGGACGGCACCGGCGTGCCCGCCTATCTGGACGGCAAGCGTATCGTTGCCCTGGCCAAGCAAACCGGCTGCGACGCCATCCATCCGGGCTACGGCTTCCTCAGCGAAAACGCCGGGTTCGCCAAGCTTTGCGCCGACGAGGGAATCGTGTTCGTCGGTCCAAACCCGGATGTGCTGGACCTGTTCGGCGACAAAGTCCGCGCCCGCGCCCTGGCGGAAAAGACCGGGCTGCCTGTCCTCTCCGCCACCCGGGGCACAGCCAGCGCTGCCCAGGCCCTCGATTTCCTGCAATCCCTTGGCAACGGCGGCGCCATGGTCATCAAGGCCGTGGCCGGCGGCGGCGGCCGTGGCATGCGCATCGTGACGAACCCGGAAGACGTGGAGCAGGCCCACGCCATCTGCCGGTCGGAGGCCGAGCAGGCCTTCGGCAGTGGCGACGTCTATGCCGAGCGCCTGATCCCCCGCGCCCGCCATATCGAGGTGCAGGTGGTCGGCGACAAAGCCGGCGCGGTCACCCATCTATGGGAACGCGACTGCAGCATCCAGCGGCGCCACCAGAAACTGCTCGAGATCGCGCCGAGCCCGGCGCTTTCGCTCGCCTTGCGCGACAATATCGTCGACGCCGCCGTCCGCCTCGCCGAGGCGGCCGGCTACGACAATGTCGGCACCTTCGAGTTCCTGGTCGACGCGGAGAAAGAAGGCGACGATGCCTTCGTCTTCATCGAAGCCAATCCTCGCCTGCAGGTCGAACACACGGTGACCGAGGAAATCACCGGCACCGACATCGTCGCGCTGCAGCTCCGTATCGCCGCCGGCGAAACCCTCGGCGACCTCGGCCTCGACACGCCGCCCGAGCCGCGCGGCTTCGCGATCCAGGCCCGGATCAACATGGAGACCATGGCCGCCGACGGCTCAGCGCGCCCGGCCGGCGGTACGCTCTCCGCCTTCGACCTGCCATCGGGCCCCGGCATCCGCACCGACACCTTCGGTTATGCCGGCTACCGCACCAGCCCGCATTACGATTCCCTGCTCGCCAAACTGATCGGCCACGCGCCGTCGCCGGACTTCGCCGACGCGGTCGCCCGCATCTACCGCGCGCTCTGCGAAACCAGGGTCGCCGGCGTCAAGACCAACCTGTCGTTCCTGCAGAACCTGCTCAGTCATCCGGATGTCGCCGCCGGCCGCACCTACACCCGCTTCGTCGACGATCACGTCGCGGATCTCGTCGCAACCGACGGCCACCGCCGCCTGTTCTTTGAACCCACAACGGCACAACCCCGCACTGGAGCCGGCGCCAAGGTAGATGCCGCCGACCCGCTGGCCGTGCTCGACCATGGCCGGAACGGCGGCGATGCGGCTGCCGTCGCACAAATCCCGGAACCGCTTGCCGACGGCGACATCGTCGGTCCCGACGGAACCATCCCGCTCGCCGCGCCGATGCAGGGCACCATCGTCAGCATCGCCGTTGCCGAGGGCGACAGCGTCCACCAGGACCGGCCCGTGCTGGTGATGGAAGCGATGAAGATGCAGCACGAAATCCCGGCCACGACCGGCGGCATCCTGCGCCAGTTCGCGGTCGCGGAAGGCGACACCGTGTTCGAAGGCCACCCGCTCGCCTTCATCGAACCGGCCGAGGTGGAGGCGGCCGAGACGGAAGTCGAGACCGAAATCGACCTCGACGAAATTCGCCTCGACCTCGCGGAAGTCCACGCCCGCCACGCCATCGGCCTCGACGAGGCGCGGCCGGACTCCGTCGCCAAACGCCACGCCCGCGGCCAGCGCACCGCGCGCGAGAACGTCGCCGACCTCTGCGACCCCGGCACGTTCATCGAATACAGCCCGCTGATGATCGCCGCCCAGCGCCAGCGCCATTCGGTCGACTACCTGATCGAAAAAACCCCCGCCGACGGCCTCGTCGCCGGCATCGGCCAGGTCAACGGCGACCTGTTCGGCGAGACCCGCTCCCGCTGCGCCGTCTTCTCCTACGACTACATGGTGCTGGCCGGCACCCAGGGCTTCAAGAACCATGACAAGAAGGACCGGCTGTTCGACGTGGCGGAGAAATGGCGCCTGCCGATCGTGTTCTTCACCGAAGGCGGCGGCGGCCGGCCCGGCGATACCGATATCGCCAAAGTCGGCGGCCTGGACGTCATGGCCTTCCACCTGTTCGGCCGCTTAAGCGGCCTGGTGCCGATGGTCGGAATCAATTCCGGCCGCTGCTTCGCCGGCAACGCCGCCATCCTCGGCTGCTGCGACGTGGTGATCGCGACCGAGAACTCCAACATCGGCATGGGCGGCCCGGCCATGATCGAAGGCGGCGGCCTCGGCGTGTTCCGGCCCGAGGAAGTCGGCCCGATGGACGTGCAGGCGTCGAACGGCGTGGTCGACATCGCCGTTGCCAACGAGGCGGAAGCGGTCCAGGCCGCCAAGCAATACCTCTCCTACTTCCAGGGGCCGGTCGAGGATTGGGACTGCGCCGACCAGCGCTGGCTCCGCCGCTCGATCCCGGAGGATCGGCTCCGCGTCTACGACATCCGCACCGTGATCGACACGATGGCCGACACCGGCAGCGTGCTGGAACTCCGGCGCCGCTTCGGCCCCGGCATGGTGACGGCTTTGGCCCGGATCGAAGGCCGTCCGGTCGGCATCGTCGCCAACAACCCGATGCACCTCGCCGGCGCCATCGACAGCAACGGTGCCGACAAGGCGGCGCGCTTCATGCAGCTCTGCGATGCCTTCGACGTGCCGCTCCTGTTCCTCTGCGACACGCCCGGCATGATGGTCGGCCCGGAGGTCGAAAAGACCGCCCTGGTCCGCCATTGCTGCCGCCTGTTCGTCACCGGCGCCAACCTGACCGTGCCGTTCTTCACCGTGGTCTTACGCAAATCCTATGGCCTCGGCGCCCAGGCCATGGCCGGCGGCAGCTTCAGGGCGCCGTTCTTCACCATCTCCTGGCCGACCGGCGAGTTCGGCGGCATGGGCCTGGAGGGCGCGGTCAAGCTCGGCTACCGCAACGAATTGGCCGCGATCGAGGACCCGGCCGAGCGCACCGCCCTGTTCGAAAAAATGGTCGCCCAGGCCTACGAGCACGGCAAGGCGCTGAACACCGCCTCCCTGTTCGAGATCGACGACGTCATCGACCCCGTCGACACGCGCAAGTGGATCGTTGGCGCGCTCAAGTCGGTCCCGCCGAATGCGCCGCGGGAGGGCAAGAAACGGCCGAACATCGACACCTGGTAGCCCGCGTCACGCCGCCGCGGTCGCCTTGCCCGCAATCCGCTCCGCGACATAGGCGGCATCTTCCGCAACGCCGCAGATGATCCCGGATTTCCGCTTGTACAGCCAGGGAAAGCCGAGGAAATAGAGGCCCGGCACCGGCGAGACGCCGCGTTCGTGTACCGGCTGGCCGTCGGCATCCAGCACCGGCAGGTCGATCCAGGAGAAATCCGCGCGGAAGCCGGTGCACCAGATCACGCTGCGCACGCCCGCTTCCGCCAGGTCGAGGCGCCGCCGCGGTTTCAACCCGTCGGGATGCGTCCATGGATCGTCGGCCGTGTCCGGCCCTGCCGCCGGCGCCTCGATCCCCGCCGCGGCGATGTAGCCGTCGACCGCCCGCTTCACCGCCGCCGATTTTTCATCGGCGAAGCGGATATTGTCGACCAGGTCGTTACCGAACAGCAGGGTCGCCCCCTCGATGCCGGTCAGCCGGCCGAGCAGTTTGACCCCGTCGCAATAGAGTTTCTGCAGGCTGAGCGTATGGCCGTACCGCCCGACGCCGGAGACCTGCGGCTGGGTGGCGTAACAGGCATTCGGATCGTCCAGATCGGCCCGCGTCGCATCGAAATCGCCGCTCAGCGATAGCCATTCGTCGATGTCGCGTCCGCGGTAACGGCGCGGGATGCGGCCGACCTTGCTGGTACAGAGATAGACGCGCCGCCCGGCCCGGTTCAGGTCATCCGCGATCTGGCACCCGGACTGGCCGCTGCCGACAACCACCGTCGCGCCCTCGGACAGTCGGTCCGCGTTGCGATAAGCCGACGAATGAACCTGCATAATGCCGGCAGGCAGGCGTGACGCGAGGGCCGGGATCTTGGCCTGCCGAAGGATGCCGCTGGCGACGATTACGTTTCGCGCCGTCAGCGTCTCCTCCGCCCCGTCCACGTCCCGCAGCCGAATGGCGAAACCGCCGCCGGCCGACCGCACGGCAATGGCCTCAGTTCTCTCGCGCACCGGCAGGTCGAACCGGTAGGCGTAGGCGTCGAACGACCGCGCCAGCTCGACATGGGAATCGAACCCGTCCGGCCTCGGGCCGCCGTAGGGCGCGCCGGGCAGGCCGTTCAGCCAGTTCGGCGTATTCAGCGCAAACGAGTCCCAGCGCTGGCTCGACCAGGTTTCGCCGATCCGCCCGCGTTCCAGGACGACATGGCGAACGCCCTGCCGCTTCAGGCAATAGCTGGCGGCGAGCCCCGCCTGGCCGGCGCCGACGACAATGGCGTCGTAGCTTCGGCTATCGGGTCCGCGTGGCGGCATCAGATGATCTCCAACGCGAAGCGGATGCGGTACTTCTCGAACCGGTCTTCGTTCGGTTTCCGCTCGGAGGCCGGTATGGCCGGGGCTTCCGCCGCAGCCGTCTCGCCATCCGTCGTTTCCACGGGCGTCGCCGCGGCAGGGGTGCGCGCGTCCATGCGTCGGCTATGTTTCGTCATGTCACGGTCTCCATGGGTTTGCTCGATCGGTCGGGCCGCCGGGCCCGTTCTGAGCCTTCGATGTGCTCGGCGATCAGCGCATTGACCGCGTCCGCGTGAGTGAACGGCCCCATATGGCCGGCGCCGTCGACAATGGCGTAGCGGCAATTGGCGAAGGTTTCGGCGAGCTTGCCGGCGATCATCCGCGACGGCCTCAGCGCATGCTCGCCCTGCAGGATCAGCACCGGACAGGTCAGCGCCCGGTAAACGGTCGACGGCGTGCGCTCGTCGATCAGCGCCCGGAAGTCGAGCGGGATTTGCGGCACCCCGCGGACCAGGGCTGCCTGGACTTCCGGCCGCAGCTTGTCCCACGCGCCGAAACCGTTCCAATAATCGACGAAGCTCGCGGCCGCCTTTCGGTAGTTGCCGCCGACCACGCCGTCGGCGCTGGCCCGCGCCACCGCCCGGATCTCCTCCAGCGCCGCGTCGCCGGGCCGGCCCATCTCTTTCAGCAAATGAAACGCCGACGGTTCGTACAGCGTCAGGCTGGCGATCCGCCCCGGCCGCTCCGCCGCGACTTTCAACGCCACGCCGCCGCCGCAGGAATGGCCGACCAGATGCACCGGGCCGACGATCTCCTCGATCAGGTCGTCGACCAGCCAGGCGTGCTCGGCCAGCGTGAACTCGCGCTCGCCGGTCCAGGGGCCGGCGCTGACGCTGCCGTACAGGCCCGGGGCGGTAAAGCCGTAACCGTCGCCCAACCGCTCGTGCAGGCGGCGCCACTGCCCGCCGTCCGCGCCTGAGCAATGCAGGGCAATAACGTGAGGTTTTGCGCCAAAGCTTGCGTATTCCATGTTCGTCCGCCTCGTGATCCTGCGATCGACTGTGGGTGGAACATGGACGCGCGCCGTGTGACGCATCGTTTGAATGTGCGTTTAAAGTGATGCCCGTCGGTACGAAAAAGCGTGCGGTGTGACGGCGGTCACAAATCCAGGCGTTCGGGGCGCTTCAGCCCTTGGCCTTCACCTTGGCCCAAGTGTCGCGAAGCGCGACGGTGCGATTGAAGACCGGTTTTTCCGGCGTAGAATCCGGGTCGAGGCAGAAATAGCCGGTCCGTTCGAACTGTACCGGCGCGCCCGGGGCCGCCTCCGCCAACGCCGGCTCCAGTCGGCAATCTTCCAGGATTTTCAGCGAATCCGGATTGATCGCGGCGGCCAGCCCGTCTTCCAGGTTCGGCGCCGCGTCGGCGAACAGATGGTCGTACAGTCGCACTTCCGCCGGCACCGCATGGGCGGCCGAAACCCAGTGCAAAGTCGCCTTCACCTTGCGCCCATCCGGCGAATTGCCGCCGCGCGAGGCCGGATCGTAGGTGCAGCGGAGTTCCACCACCTCGCCCGCCTCGTTCTTCACGACCTCTTGGCAGGTGACGAAATAGGCATAACGCAGCCGCACTTCGCGGCCCGGCGCCAGGCGGAAGAACTTTTTCGGCGGATCCTCCATGAAGTCGTCGCGCTCGATGTAGAGCTCGCGCGAAAACGGCACCTTGCGCGTGCCGGCGGCCTCGTCTTCCGGGTTGTTGACCGCCTCCATCTCTTCCGACTCGCCTTCCGGGTAGTTCTCGATCGTCACCTTCAGCGGGTTGAGCACGGCCATCCGCCGCTCCGCCGTCTTGTTCAGCAAGTCGCGCACGCAATGGTCCAGCAGCGCCATCTCGGTCACGCTGTCGCTCTTGGTGACGCCAAGCCGTGAGATGAAGTCGCGGATCGCCGCCGGCGGCAGGCCGCGCCGGCGCAGCCCGCTCAATGTCGGCATGCGCGGGTCGTCCCAGCCGCGCACATGTCCCTCCTCGACAAGCTGGACCAGCCGCCGCTTCGACAGCACCGTGTGGGAGAGGTTGAGCCGGGCGAATTCGTACTGATGCGGCGTGGCCGGCACCGGCAGGTTCTCGATCAGCCAGTCGTAAAGCGGCCGGTGATCCTCGAACTCCAGGGTACAGACCGAATGGCTGACCCCTTCGATCGCGTCCGACTGGCCATGCGCGAAGTCGTAGGTCGGGTAGATATGCCACTTGTCGCCGGTGCGCGGATGCGGGCTGTGCAGGATGCGGTAGAGCACCGGGTCGCGCAGGTTGATGTTGCCGGCCGCCATGTCGATCTTGGCCCGCAGCACACGCTCCCCCTCGGCGAACGCCCCGGCCCGCATGCGGGCGAACAGGTCCAGGCTCTCTTCCGCCGGCCGGTCGCGGTACGGGCTGTCCCGGCCCGGCTCGGTAAGCGTACCCCGATACTCCCGCATCTCGTCGGCGGTCAGATCGTCGACATAGGCCTTACCCGCGCCGATCAGATGAACCGCCCAGTCGTAAAGCTGCTCGAAATAGTCCGACGCAAAATAAAGGTGCTCGCCCCAGTCGAACCCCAGCCAGCGCACGTCTTCCTGGATGGCGTCGATATATTCGTGCTTCTCCTTGGACGGGTTGGTGTCGTCGAAACGCAGGTTGCAGCGCCCGCCGAACTCCTCGGCCAGCCCGAAATTCAGACAGATCGACTTGGCGTGCCCGATATGCAGATACCCGTTCGGCTCCGGCGGAAACCGCGTCACCACCGCCGTCGTCCGCCCCGCCCTGAGGTCCTCGCGCACGATCTCCCGAATGAAATCGCGCGGTCCCTCGTCGATACTCTCAGCTTCGCTCATGGCCGGCGCTCTGCGGGTCGGTGTGTGATGCGCCTGTCTGAAAGAAAACCGACCAAAGGTCAAGCCGAGCGCCGCCAGCGAAGGCCAATATATTGATTTTTCGAGAGAATTGGCTGGGGCGCAGGGATTCGAACCCCGATTACTCGGTCCAGAGCCGAGCGTAATAACCGTTATACGACGCCCCAATAGCCAGGCAGCGCGCATCCATAGCGGACTTGAGGCGAGAATAACAGGGTCTTTTCCGCGATGGAACCGCCCGGCTGCGCCGAGGCCCGATCCGTGCTATGCCCCTGCCATGGCTCGGAAAATCTATCTCGCCGGCCCGGAAGTCTTTCTCGAGGACGCTGCGCGGATCGCCGACGGGAAACGCGCGATCTGCGCCCGCCACGGTTTCGAGGGCCGGTTCCCGCTCGACGGCGATCTGGACCTGTCTGCACTGACGAAACGGGAGGCCGGCCTCGCCATCTTCCGCGCCAACCGCCGGATGATGGACGGCTGCGATCTGATCATCGCCAACATGACGCCGTTTCGCGGCCCCAGCATGGATGTCGGCACGGCCTTCGAGATCGGCTACATGGCCGGCCATGGCAAGCCGGTGCTCGGCTACACCAACGTCACGGCCCTGTTCGCCGACCGCACCAAGGCATTCCTTGGGCCCGACCTGATCCACCGCCCCTCCGACGGCGAGCCCGCCGACGCCAACCACATGGCGGTCGAGGATTTCGACCAGGTCGACAACCTGATGCTGGAAAGCGCCGTCGTCGAAGCCGGCTTCGAGGTGGTGCGGACCGACGTACCCGCGGACCGCCTCTACCGCGACCTCCAGGGCTTCGAGGCCTGCGTCGAACAGGCGGCCGCGCGCCTCAAATAAGCTGTCTCAGGCCGGGTCGTGCAGGAAACGGGCGCTGACCACGCCGTGGTCTGAGGTCGCGGTATCGTCGTCCTCGACATGGTCGTTGAAAACGCGCATCTCCTTGAACGACCACACCCGCTTCTTCGAATGGTCGTAGAACTGCTCGGAAACCAGCACGTGGTCCAGAGATTCGCGGATCCCCTGGTGAATGTGCGTGTAGTAGACGTCGCGCAGCGACCGGAACTCCTGCAACGTACCGGCGGCGTACAGGCCGACGTCACTGCGCCCGGCTGTCCGGCTGTCTTCGAACAGGCGAAACGGCGGTTGTTGCGACACGATCGCCAGCGTATTGCTGAGCTGGCCGTCGTTCAGGTCGCCGACCAGCACCATGGGGTCGTCGGTGTTCTTCATCTGCTTATTCAGGATGACGCGCAGCGCGGCGCTTTCCGCGGTGCGCCGAATGGTCGACAGCGCATAGCCGAGCGCCGTGCTGTGCCGCCGGATCGTGTCGTCGCCCTGCTCCTCCCGGTCCAGCCGGGTCGGCAGTTTCGATTTCAGATGCGCGCAGAACACCTGGATCGTCGGCAGCTCGGGCCGGTTCGCGTTACTGACCGACAATTGCAGGACGGAGCGCGAGAATTTGTCGATCGCGACCTCGATATCGTCGTCTTCGGGGCTGCTGCGCTTCTTCAGCTTGAAGCCGGGCGGAAACGCCTTGTGGATCTGCTTTTTGTCCAGGCGCCAGGGCTTGCGCACCGCCGCGGCGACGGCGATGTCGTACCAACTGTCGCCCAGGAAAACCAACTCGTAGGTATCGGCCAGGTCGGCTTCCGCGAATACGTCTATCAGGCACTGTTTCGACCAGAGCTCCTGGAACGCGATCACGTCGGCGTCCGTCGCCCACAACATGTTGGCCGACCAGGCAATTTTCTCGTCGTATTCCTCCTGGCTGTAGGTCTTGCCGCGCCAATCCTGGCCCGGCAGCTGTAGGTTATACAGATTGAAAGTCGCGAAACTGATATCCCTGTCGTCCGCCATGCCGTCCTCCTCGCCGCCGAATCGGGCGCCCCATTACCGATTGAGAAAATATCGTCCAATTAAATTACAAATAGTGAATGGTGGATACCGAATAAGCACGCGGCCTGCCGTGCCTCGCGGGATCTTGTTGCCGCGCCGAATTCGATCTGTGTTATGAAAAAGGCTGGATTTTCATACGGTTCGGGCGAAACTCGGCCAAACAGGGAAAAACGAGAAAAATGACAGATCGCGTGCAAAAAGGCAGCCTGCAGGTCGCCAAAGTGCTTTCCGATTTCATCGCCGGCGAAGCGACCCCCGGCACCGGCGTGGACCCGGACGCCTTCTGGGCGGCGTTCGAGACCATCGTCGACGACCTCGGCCCGAAGAATCGGGCATTGCTGGCCAAACGCGACGATCTGCAGGCAAAAATCGACGCCTGGCACCGCGACCGCAAGGGCCAACCGCACGATGCCGCCACCTACAAGCAGTTCCTGACCGAGATCGGCTACCTGCTGCCGGAAGGCGGCGCCGTGCAGGTCGCCACCGCCAACGTAGACCCCGAGATCGCCACCATTGCCGGCCCGCAACTGGTGGTGCCGGTGATGAATGCCCGCTTCGCGCTGAATGCCGCCAACGCCCGCTGGGGCAGCCTGTTCGACGCACTTTACGGCACCGACGTAATCCCGGAAGACGGCGGCGCCGAACGGGCCGGCGGCTACAACCCGGCGCGCGGCGCCAAGGTGATTGCCTTCGCGACCGAATTCCTTGACCAGGCCGTACCGCTCGCCAGCGGCAGCCACGGCGACGCCGTCGAGTACCGCTTAGGCGACGGCAAACTCGCCGTCGCGCTCTCCGGCGGCACGGAAACCGGCCTCGCCGATCCGGCCAAGTTCGTCGGCTACCTCGGCGACGGCGCGCCGGCCTCGGTGCTGCTCCGCAACAACAACCTGCATATCGAGATCCAGGTCGACCGCGACCATCCCGTCGGCAAGGACCATCCCGCCGGGGTGAAAGACGTCGTTCTGGAATCCGCCGTCACCACCATCCAGGACTGCGAGGATTCCATCGCCGCGGTCGACGCCGACGACAAGGTGCTGGTCTACCGCAACTGGCTCGGCCTGATGAAGGGCGACCTGGAGGACACCTTCCGGAAAGGCGGCGGCATGATGACCCGCCGGCTCAACCCGGACCGCAGCTTCACCGCGCCGGACGGCGGCACGCTCACCTTGGCCGGACGCAGCCTGCTGCTGGTCCGCAATGTCGGCCATTTGATGACCAACGACGCGGTGCTGGACAAAAACGGCGAAGAGATCCCGGAAGGCTTCCTCGACGCCATGGCGACCAGCCTGATCGCCATGCACGACTTGGCAGGCGGCGGCGATCGCCGCAACAGCCGCGAGGGCAGCGTCTATATCGTCAAGCCGAAGATGCACGGGCCGGAGGAAGTCGCCTTCGCCGCCGAACTGTTCAGCCGGGTCGAAGCGGCACTCGGCATCGCGCCCAACACGCTGAAGATCGGCGTGATGGACGAGGAACGGCGCACCACCGTCAACCTCAAGGAATGCATCCGCGCCGCCAGCGAGCGTCTGGTCTTCATCAATACCGGCTTCCTGGACCGAACCGGCGACGAGATCCACACCGACATGGAGGCCGGCCCGGTGGTGCGCAAGGAAGCCATGCGCGCCGAGCCGTGGATCGCGGCCTACGAAGACTGGAACGTCGATATCGGCCTGGAATGCGGCCTGAAAGGCCGGGCGCAGATCGGCAAGGGCATGTGGCCGAAGCCGGACGAGATGGCCGAGATGCTGAAGGCCAAGATCGGCCACCCTGAGGCCGGCGCAAACTGCGCCTGGGTGCCGTCGCCGACTGCCGCCACCCTGCACGCCCTGCATTATCACCAGGTCAGCGTCGCCGCCCGGCAGGACGAACTGGCGTCGCGCCAGCGCGCCAGCCTGGACGACATCCTCACCCTGCCGATGCTGGGCGGCGCCAACCTCTCGCCGGACGAGATCGCGCAGGAACTGGACAACAACGCCCAGGGCATCCTCGGCTACGTGGTGCGCTGGATCGACGCGGGCGTCGGCTGCTCCAAGGTGCCGGACATCAACGACGTCGGCCTGATGGAGGACCGCGCCACCTTGCGCATTTCCAGCCAACACATCGCCAACTGGCTCTATCACGGCATCTGCAACGAGGATCAGGTGATGGAGACCATGCGCCGCATGGCCGCCGTGGTCGACCGCCAGAACGCCGGCGACCCGGCCTACCGCAACATGGCGCCCAACTTCGACGACAGCGTCGCCTTCCAGGCCGCCTGCGACCTGGTATTCAAGGGCCGCGAGCAGCCGAGCGGCTACACCGAGCCGATCCTGCACGCCCGCCGGCGCGAGGCGAAACAGAAGTTCGGGACCTGATGCCCGAGATCTACGTCGACGGCGACGCCTGCCCGGTCAAGGCAGAGATCCTGCGCGTCGCCGAGCGGCACAAGCTTGTCGTGCATCTGGTCAGCAACAGCGGCTTCCGGCCGAACCGCAACCCGCTGGTGCGCAACGTGGTGGTGGCGGACGGCCCGGACGCCGCCGACGACTGGATCGCCGAGCATATCGGCGCCGGCGATATCGCGGTCACCGCCGACATCCCGCTCGCCGCGCGCTGCCTGAAAACCGGGGCCCAGGCGCTTGGGCCCACCGGCCGGCCCTTTACGGAGGAAAGCATCGGCCAGGCGCTCGCGACCCGCGACCTGATGGCCCACTTGCGCGAGACCGGCGACATCCGCGGCGGCGGCCGCGGCTTCACCAAACAGGACCGCTCCCGTTTCCTCAGCGCCCTGGAAGTCGCGGTCCAGGCCGCGCGCCGCGCCTGAGGGGCGCTTGCCGACCGCGAACAACATCTGCGATCATAAGGACGGGACAACAGGGGACAGGGAAGGATGACCGCAATGGACGACGCGCGCACGACGGAGGCCCGCCGCGACAGCAATGCCGGCGCCATTCACCCGGTGACGGCAAGCGTCATCCAGGGCGCGCTCGAGAACATCGCAATCGAGATGGGCTACAAGCTGATGCGGATGTCCTATTCCAGCATCATCCGCGAGTCCGAGGATTTCGGCGCCGCCCTGGTCGACCGTCACTGTCGGCAGCTTTGCGAATCCAAGCAGAGCACGCCGCTGCAATCGGGCCCGATCCCCGGCTACGTCAGCGGCATTCTGCGCGAGATGGAACAGCGCGGCGAGGAGATCCGCCCCGGCGACGTGATCATGCACAACGACGCCTATAACGGCGCCAGCCACGGACCCGACGTCGGCTTCTGCGTGCCGGTGTTCCACCGCGACCAGTTGGTCGGCTTTTCCATGACCACGGCGCACCACCTCGACATCGGCGCGCTCGCGCCCGGCAGTTGCGGCATCGTCGAGGCCGTCGACGCCTACGCCGAAGGCCTGCAATTCAAGGCGATCAAGGTCTACGACGCCGGCCGGCGCAACGACGCGGTCTGGCAATTGCTGCGCGACAACATCCGGGTGTCGGATCTGGTCGTCGGCGATATGGAAGCGCAGGTCGCGGCCAGCCGGATCGGCGCCGACCGCTTCCTCGAACTGATCGAACGCCATGGGCTGGAGACGATCGACGCCGCCGCCGAGGCCCTGTTCGATCATTCCGAAAGGCTGATGCGCGACGCCATCCGCCGCCTGCCCGACGGCGAATACAGTGCCACTACCTATATCGACGGTTACCTGGACGACCCGGACCCGGCCTACAAGGACCTGCCGATCAAGGCCACAATCCGCGTCGCCGACGATGAACTGACCGTCGACCTGACCGGCACCGCGCCGCAGCTCGCCGACCGCCCGATCAACATGCCGCTGGTCGGCACGGTGGACGTGGCGATCTGGCTGGTGCTGCGCTCGATCCTCTTGGATTCCGACGTCTACGGCCACATCCCGCAGAACAGCGGTCTGACCCGCCCGATCAAGATCGTCGTGCCGGAAGGCACGCTCGCCAACCCGACTTTCCCGGCGCCGACCATTGCCCGCTTCTGCCCCGGCAACGCGGTGGCGGACGCGATCATGAAGGCGCTCGCGCCCGCGGTGCCGAACCAGGTCTCCGCTGGCGTCGGCAACCTGTCGGTCGTCGCCTTCAGCGGCATGAAAGACAGCCAGCACTGGGTGCATATGGAAATCTTCGAGGGCAGTTATGGCGGCCGTAGCGGCAAGGACGGCATGGATGCCGTCGACACGCTCTACGCCAACACCCGCAACAACCCGATCGAGGATATCGAATCCCACGTGCCGCTCCGCGTCGACCGCTACGAGCTCCGCGAGGAAGGCGGCGGCCCCGGCCAGTGGCGCGGCGGCGTCAGCACGATCAGGGAGATCTCGTTCCTGACCGACGGCGGCGCCGCCGTCGAAGGCGACGGCCACAAGTTCGAGCCATGGGGGTTCGAGGGCGGCGCGGACGGCCGCACCGCCGAGCTGATCTACGACCAGGGCGAGGCCGGCAGCGTCAGCCTGCCCTCGAAGGTGCAGTACAAGCCGATCCGCGCGGGCGAACGCCTGATCTGCCGCGGCGCCGGCGGCGGCGGCTACGGCCGCCCGTTCGACCGCGACCCGCAGTTGGTTCTCGACGACGTGCTGGACGGCCTCTACTCGGCGGAGACGGCGCGCGAGTCCTACGGCGTGGTCATCGCCGACGGCGCCGTCGACGAAATCGCCACCGAAACCCGCCGCGCCGGCGGCTGACGCTCCACGCTCCAATCGTCCCCTCTCCCCCGCAAGCGTGGGGAGAGGGAAGCAGATGATGGCCTCGCCGCCTAGCTGCCGCGCGCGTTTTCCAGGCGGAACGGGTGCGCGGGATAGACGCCGAGCACTTTCATCATGGTGGAGAAGTACTGCAGCTCCTCCAGCGCCCGGTCCACCGAGCGGCTGGCGACGTGGCCTTCGATCTCCGCATAGAACTGCGCCACCGTGAAGGCGCTGTCGGTGATGTAGCTTTCCAGCTTGACCACGTTGACGCCGTTGGTGGCGAAACCGCCGAGCGCCTTGTACAACGCCGCCGGTACGCTGCGCACCTGGAAGACCATGCTGACGATGGAGGGCGTCTGCGGCGGCGGGTCGGTCCGGTGCGGCGACATGACCACGAACCGCGTGGTGTTGCCGAGCTTGTCCTCGATCCGGCCTCGCAGGGACATCAGGTCGTAGGTTTCGCCGGCCAGACTGGAGGCGATGGCGGCCTCCGTGGGGTCGCCCCGTTCGGCGACTTCCTTGGCCGCGCCGGCAGTGTCCGGACGGACAACCGCCTTGAGGTTCAGGTCGCGGATCAATCCCCGGCATTGCGCCAGGGCCTGTTCGTGGCTGAAGACGGTTTCGATGCTGTCGAGGGTCGCGCCCTTGGGCGCCAGCAGGTGATGCTCGACGCGCTGGAAGTGCTCGGCAACGATGTATTGGCCCGATTCCGGCAGCAGGTGATGGATGTCGGCCACCCGCCCGCCGAGGGAATTCTCGATCGGGATCATCGCCCGGCCCGCCTTGCCGTCTGCGACCGCGGCGAACGCATCCTCGAACGTGGCGCAGGACAGCGGCTCCAGATCGGGATAGGCGGCGCGGCAGGCGAGGTTGGAATAGGCCCCGGGAACACCCTGGAAGGCAATCACGCGGGACGGGTCGGAAGACGTCATCGGTTCACTTCTTTCGGCGGTAAGTTCTTTCCGCGCAAGCGGTTTTTCAGGATTCCCCGGCCATCAAGGCGCGGATCTGCTCAAGGTCGGCGGGAGTATCGACACCCAGCGGAACGGAGTCAACGAGCGCCGCGTCGATCCGCATGCCGTCTTCCAGGGCGCGGAGCTGTTCCAGCCGCTCGCGAAGCTCCAGGGGGCTCGGCGGCAGGGTGACGTAGCGCTCCAGCGCCGGGCGGCGGTAGGCGTAAAGGCCGATATGGTGGTAGAGCGGCCCGTCGCCCCAGGAGATCGGCGCGTGGCTGAACCACATGGTCCGGCCGATCCGCGCGCCCGGTTGGATCGACAGCGCCGCCTTGGTGACGCCCGGATCGGTCCCTTCCGCCGGGTCGAAGGTTTCCGCGACCAGGGTTCCGATATCGACGGCCGGATCGGCGAGCGGCAGCAGCGATGCGGCGACGGCCGCCGGCTCGATCGCCGGCAGGTCTCCCTGCAGGTTGACCACCACGTCGTGCTCCCCTTTGGGGTCCGCTTCCTGCAAAGCGGCAAACACCCGGTCGGAGCCGGAAGGAAGGTCGGGGTCGGTCATCAGGGCGCGTCCGCCGGCCGCGTCTATGGCGTCGGCGATCGGCCGGTCGCCGCAGGCAACCACGACCGGACCGATATCGGCCTCGACGCCGCGGCGCCAGACGTGGACGATCATCGGCTCGCCCGCGATATCGGCAAGCGCCTTGTCCGGCAGGCGGCTGGAGGCGAGGCGCGAAGGAATGACGACAATCGGATTCATGTGACGATCCACTTAAACGGTTGTTCCGCCGCCCTTATACGGGTTGCGGCCAGCTTAAGGAAATGGCTAGTGTGTTTGGCCTATAAGGCAATCCACAGAACGTCCCGATCACCTTTTCGAGTTGTGTAGCATATGCGTCCGAGGAGATGTGTTGTATGCGCCGTTGGAGGCCGGGCCAAATAGGCTTGGGGCCATGATCGGCCCCCGGCAGATCCGGCGCGTCAGGGAGATAGTGCGGTGGGAGGGTATTGACGGCCTTTCGTCGCAATTGTTGGGCGCCGCCGGCTACCGCCCTATGGGCTTTTTCGCCGTCCCGCTGAAGACCGACGAAGAACCGCCGCAATGTTCTTACACGCCTGAAATCGGGCCGCTCGGCGCGGACGATCTCGAAGACTACCTGGCGTTCCGCCGCGGGGCGACGGCCGATCAGTTTCTTGGCCGGCTCAAGGCGGGCCATATCGGTTTCGCGGCGCGGGTCGGTGGCCAACTTGCAAGCGTTAGCTGGGTGGACGTCGAAGCCATGTGGACCGAATACATGGCGATGCCGCTGCGGCTTAAGCCGGGCGAAGTGCATATGTACGATTCGTTCACGGCGGTGTCGTTCCGGGGAAAACGGGTCAGCCCACAGGTATTCCATCACATTCGCGCCCATTTCGATGCCGCCGGCTATCAGCGGGTGGTCATCCTGATACGGCTGCAGAACCGCCCTTCGGTGCGGAACGGCGGTCGGTCGGGTTTCAGGCTGACCGGCAAGGTGGGCTGCTTCATGCTGGGCCCGTACGTCTGGTATCGTTTATCCGGCGATGCGGCGGGCCGGCTGCAGGGCGGCGACCGGCCGTGGTTGCCGAAGCGCGTCGTTCCGATGACGAAGCTGCCGTGATCCTGTCGGACGTTATTGCGGGTTACGTGCCGCCCGGCGCCGTTGCCATGGGGCGGCAGGTGCAGCGGTCGAAGCTGGCGCTGGCCTGGCGATGGCCGGCATTGACAAAAGTGACGGGGCGCAGCGCGACGAGCGGGCGGGAAGCCGCGGTCGTGGTGGCCGGGGATTCGCCGATCAACTGGAGCGTCTTGCAGTGTTTGTTCGAGGGCGAGCCGGAAACGATATCGCTCGGCCGATGCTGGCTTGGCGCGTTGCCGAAACGGCTGCGCAGCCTGGAAGATGGCGCGGACCTGCTGATCGCCAGGGTGGAAACCGGCGTCAGCGCCGGTCTGTTCGGCGAGACCTTTCTGCGCTTGCCGGAGAGCATCGATGCGCGGATCGCCGTGCCGCATCCGGACGAGCGGTGGCCGAGAACGCAGTCCGCCCGGTCGAACGCGGCGCGGGCCAGAAAACATGGACTTGCCTGGTCGGACAGCCGGGACCCGGGCGACTTCGATCTGTTTTACGACGACATGTACGTGCCGTTCGTTCGCGCCCGGTTCGGCGACCGCGGAACGACGGCATCGCGCACGATGCTGCGCCGTTGCTTCGCGCGCGGCGGATTGCAATGGATCATGCAGGGGCCGAATCGCGTGGCCGGGCAATTGCTGGAGCCCGAGGGGCGGCGGTTGCGATGCGTCGTCATGGGTGTAGACCCCGATAAAGACGGCCGCGGACTGGGTGTCGGCGCGGCCACGGTGTTGTTCGCGGTGGAATACGCGCGGAGCCACGGTTTCGATATCGTGGACCGCGGCGGGACCCAGCCGTCGCTGCGCAACCCCATCCTGAAGAGCAAGCATTCCTGGGGGGCCGATTTCGCAGTGCGGCGTCGCGCGACGCATGATCTGCTGGTTGCCTGGCCGCGCTGGAACGATTTGGCGGCCGAATTCCTGACGTCTTATGCGCCGATCCACCGGCAGGGGACGACGCTGGCCGGGTTCACCGCGCCATTCCCGGAGGAGGACGCGGCCCAACTTGCCGTTCGGGGTTTGCAGGCCCTGTTCGTGGTCGACGGAACCTGCCGAAGCGGCACCCGGCTTGGCGATGCGCCGACCGGGGCGCCGCTTGTCGGCCTCGAACCCGGCTCGTCCGAGCAGCTCGTTTCCGGAGCGGCGAGATTTCTGAGCGGGCGCGCTACCGAGAGGCGCGATTGAGCGGCCGACGGACGGTTTGTCGGCGCCCGGACCGGCAGTGCGCCATATCGCCGCCCGTGCCCATTGAAGTTGCGCCGGACCCTGGGAAGCGACTATTGTGCGGCGCGAATCGTCCGGCGATGGTGCGCCGGGCGGCGCAGGGGGATTGGAAACCCGCTGTTGGACCGAGGACGAGTTGCGATGGATAGTTTCGAATTCAACAAGTTTGCCGGCGCAGTGCTGTTCGGCGTGTTGGTGATCTTCGGCGTCGGCCAGTTGAGCAACATCCTGGTCCATCCGACCAACCCGGAACAGGTCGCGTTTCCGGTGCCGGAAATCGAGGGGGCGGCGCCGACGGCCGTCGCGGAGACCGAGGAAGAAACGATTTCGCTGGGTACCCTGCTGGCCGCGGCCGACGCCGGCAAGGGCGAGCGGGTCGCACGTAAATGCACGTCCTGCCACACCTTCGACGACGGCGGCGCCAACCGTGTCGGCCCGAACCTGTACGGGATCATGGGCGACCCGAAGGCGCGCACCGGCGGCTTCTCCTACTCCTCCGCCCTGGCCGACATGGGCGGCGAGTGGAGCATCGAGAACATGGACGCCTTCCTGGAGAGCCCGAAGGGCTACGTGCCCGGCACCAAGATGGCGTTCGCCGGGCTGAGAAAGCCTACGGACAGAGCCAATCTGATCCTGTATCTGCGGTCGCTGGGCGACGCGGACATGGCGTTGCCGGCGCCGGAGTAACACCGATCCGGGATAATAGGGGGCCATGACCGACACCGTCCGCCCCGAATTCATCGACTTCGCGCATCGGCTGGCCGATGCCGCTGGCGCGGTGATCCGGCCTTATTTCCGTGCGGCCGTCGCGGTCGACGAAAAGGCCGACGACAGCCCGGTGACGATCGCCGACCGGGACGCGGAAGCGGCGATGCGCGATCTGATTGCCGCGACCTTTCCCGACCACGGCATTCTGGGCGAGGAGCATGGCGCGGAGCGGCGCGACGCCGAATTCGTCTGGGTGCTGGACCCGATCGACGGCACCAAATCCTTCATTACCGGCAGTCCGCTGTTCGGCACGCTGGTGGCGCTGACCCAGAACGGCCGGCCGGTGCTGGGCGTGATCGACCAGCCGATCACCGGCGAGCGCTGGCTGGGCGTGGCCGGCCAGGCGACGGTGCTGAACGGCAAGCCGATCGGCGTGCGCGCCTGCGACGAGATCGGCCGGGCGGTGATGTTCTGCTACGGCGTCGAGTCGTTCGAAGGCGCGCGGGGCGCCGTATTCCGCGAAATCGGCGCAAGGGTGAAGCTGAAACGCTTCAGCGCCGACTGCTACGCCTACGGCCTGCTGGCCGCCGGCTTCGCGGACCTGGTGATCGAGGACGGCATGTCGCCGTGGGATTACTGCGCGCTGACGCCGGTGGTGGAAGGCGCGGGCGGTATCATCACCGACTGGCAGGGGGCGCCGCTCGGCCTGGACAGCGGCGATACGGTGCTGGCCTGCGGCGACCGCACGCTGCACGAGAAATTACTACGGCTTACCGGCCGGTAAACTTTTTGTCACCCCGCGGCGCGGCCCTTTTCGCGCCATAATCGAATCCTAGTTCGGGGGAATGCCCGTGTTCAGCAGAAATCATGGAACGATCATGCCCTTAAAACTCGCGGCCGGCGCTGCGCTGGCCATCGCCACGGTGTTGGCCGGACCGGCCTTGGCGGAAGTCCGCACCCTGCACGCGCTCTCGCTGATCGGCGAGCCGAAATACGGGCCCGACTTCACCCATCTGGAGTTCGTCAATCCGGACGCGCCCAAGGGCGGCGTGTTGCGGATGGCGTTCCAGGGCGGGTTCGATTCGTTGAACCCCTTCATCATCAAGGGCGATCCGGCGCCGGCGGTCGGCCTGACCTTCGAGACGCTGATGGCGTCGCCGATGGACGATGTCAGCGCCGAGTACGGCCTGATCGCGGAAAGCGTGGAGGTGCCGGACGACCTGTCGTTCGTGATCTTCAACCTGCGCCCTGAAGCGCGGTTCCACGACGGCACGCGGATCACGGCGGAAGACGCGGTGTTCAGCTTCAACACGTTGGTCGAGCATGGCCGGCCGCTTTACCGCTTCTATTACAAGAATGTCGAAAAGGCCGAGGCGCTGAGTCCGTCGCGGGTAAAATTCTCGTTCTCCGGGCCGCGTAACCGAGAACTGCCGCAGATCATGGGCCAACTGCCGATACTGTCGAAGGCCTATTGGCAGGGCCGCGACTTCTCGTCCTCCACGCTGGAGCCGTTTCTCGGCAGCGGACCGTACCGGGTGACCAACATCGATCCCAACCGCAGCGTCACCATGGAACGCGTCGAGGACTATTGGGGCAAGGATTTGCCGGTCAACAAGGGCCGCTATAATTTCGACCAGATCCGGTTCGACTCCTACCGTGACGCCAGCGTGCAAATAGAGGCGTTCAAGGCGGGCGAGTACGACATTCGCGACGAACGCAGTTCCAGCGCCTGGGCGACCAACTACAAGTTCCCGGCGGTCGAAGAAGGCTTGGTCAAGCTGAAGACGTTCGAGCATTCGCGCACGGCCGGCATGCAGGGCTATGTCTATAACCTGCGGCGGCCGATGTTCCAGAACCGGACCTTACGACGGGCTCTCGCCTACGCATACGATTTCGAGTGGCTGAACAAGAACATCTCGCACGGCCTGCTGACCCGCTCGCGCAGCTTCTTCGGCAATTCGGAACTGGAGGCGACGGGCCTGCCGTCGCCGGAGGAACTGGCGCTGCTGGAGCCGTTCCGCGACCAACTGCCGCCGGAAGTCTTCACCGAGGCGTACGAGCCGCCGAGTTCCGCCGGCAAAGGCGGCATCCGCGGCAACCTGCGCAAGGCGGCGCGGATATTGAAGGAAGCCGGCTACGTCATCAAGGACGGCGACCTGATCGATCCAGAGACCAACAAACCCGTCGCATTCGAGATCCTGTCGAACGATCCGCGCAGCGAACGCTCGGTACTGCCGTTCGCCGACAATCTGAAACGGCTGGGGGTTAAGGCGACGCTTCGGGTCGTGGACTCGGCGCAATACGTCAACCGGGTGCGCGCCTACGACTTCGACATGGTGGTCAGCGCTTTCGGGCAATCGGATTCGCCCGGCAATGAGCAGCGCGACTACTGGGGCTCGGCCGCCGCCGACCGGCCCGGCAGCCGCAATACGATCGGCATCAAGGATCCGGTGATCGACGCGCTGATCGACAAGATCATCGCCGCGCCGGACCGGCCGACGCTGGTGACCGCGACCAAGGCGCTGGACCGCGTGCTGCAATGGGGCCACTACCTGATCCCGCAGTTCCACACGCGCGAGGACCGGGTCGCCTATTGGGACAAGTTCGGCTACACCGAAAACCAGGCGAGCTATCGCTACGACCTGTTCTCGTGGTGGGTCGATCCGGAGAAGGATCGGGCCCTGCAGCGCCGGACGGGGCGCGGGTCGGGGGCGCAGGCGAGCGAAAACTGAGAGAACTGAGAGAACCGAGCGGTCGATTGCCTTCGGAATCCTTGTATGAGAGGGTGAGCGGCATCATGCGCCGATTCGCAACCGCTTTTAGCGCCGTGTTGCTGCTGGCCGCGCCGGCCGCGGCCGAAGACGCCGCGCGGCACGGGCTGTCGATCTTCGGCGACCTGAAATACCCGGCGGATTTCACCCACTTCGACTACGCCGATCCGAACGCGCCGAAGGGCGGCACGCTCCGGCTCGCCGCCGTCGGCACTTACGACAACCTGAACCCGTTCATTTTGAAGGGCGTCTACGCGCATTTCGTCGGCCGAACCTCGGGCAAGCTTGGCGGCAGCGTTTTCGATACGCTGATGGTCGCGGCCGAGGACGAGCCGGACTCGCTCTACGGCCTGATCGCGGAAAGCGTCGAGATGCCGGACGACCGCAGTTCGGCGACCTTCAACATCCGGCCGGAGGCCCGCTGGCACGACGGCACGCCGATCACGGCGGCGGACGTGGCATTCAGTTTCGACGCCCTGATGACGGATGGGCATCCGCAGTACCGTATCATCTACCGGGATGTGGAGAAGGTCGAGGCGCTGGCCGAGCGTCGGGTCAGGTTCACCTTCAAGCCGGGCGCGACGCGCGACCTGCCCCTGCAGGCGGCGACCATGCCGGTGGTCTCGAAAGCCTATTTCAGCGACAAACCGTTCGGCGAGACCACGCTGGAACCGCCTATGGGAAGCGGACCGTACCGGATCACCGACGTGCAGCCGGGGCGGTCGCTGACCTATAGCCGGGTCAAGGACTACTGGGCGCGCGACCTGCCGGTCAACAAAGGCCGCTGGAACTTCGACACCATCAAGATGGACTACTACCGCGACCGCACCGCGGAACTGCTGGCCTTCTTCGCCGGCGAGTACGATTTTCGTCAGGAATTCACGTCCAAGAGCTGGGCGACGGAGTACACGAACAAGAAGCCGGTGATAGAGGGTTTAATTCTCCGCGAGACCCTGCCGGACCAAACGCCGTCCGGCGTGCAGGCGTGGTTCCTCAACACACGGCGCGACAAGTTCTCGGACCCGAGGGTGCGGGCGGCGCTGAACTACGCGTTCGATTTCGAATGGACCAACGAGAACCTGTTCTTCGGCCAGTACGCGCGTATGAACAGCATGTTCGAGAATTCGCCGCTGGCGCATCGCGGCACGCCGACGGCGGCGGAAGCCGCGCTGCTGGAACCGTTTCGCGGGCAGGTGCCGGACGGCGTTTTCGGCGACGCCTTCGTCGCGCCGGCGACCGACGGCAGCGGCAATATCCGCAAAAGCCTGCGCGCGGCGTTCAGGCTGCTGAAGGAAGCGGGTTGGACGGTGACCGATGGCCGGCTGACCAACGGCGCCGGCGAACAATTGTCGCTGGAGTTCCTGATCTACCAGCCGACCTTCGAGCGGGTGCTGGGGCCCTATGTGAAGAATCTGGAGCGGCTGGGCATCGACGCGTCAATCCGGCTGGTCGACGTGGCGCAGTACCAGAACCGGCAGGAGGAATACGATTTCGACGCGATTGGACTGCGCCTGCCGGTCCGGCTGACGCCGGGGGTGGAGTTGCGCAACTTCTGGGGCTCGCAAGGCGCTGACTCGCCCGGCAGCCGCAATCTGGCCGGCGTCAAGAACCCGGTAGTCGATGCCCTGATCGAGAAAATCATCGACGCTAGTAGCCGCCCGGAACTGACCACGGCGGTGCATGCGCTGGACCGGGTGCTGATGTGGAACCACTACGTGGTGACCAACTGGTATCGCGACGTTCACCCGATCGCCTATTGGAACCGGTTCTCGCGGCCGGCTTTAAAGCCGAAATACGCGCTCGGCATGCTGGATACCTGGTGGTTCGACGAACGCAAGGCGGCGTTGACCGACCAGGGCAAGCCGGTGCCGACGGATTGAGCGGATGGGCCGGCGGATTCTTCTGGTGACCCCCCTCACCCTACCCTCTCCCCCCGCAAGCGTGGGGAGAGGGGACGAATGCCGGCCCGGCTGACCGAGCGATGTTCGCCTATATCGTTCGCCGCCTGCTGCTGATCATTCCGACGCTGATCGCCATCATGGTGATCAATTTCGGGATCGTGCAGTTCGCGCCGGGCGGTCCGATCGAGCAGATTATTGCCGAGCTGCAGGGCACGGCTATCGACGCCACGGCGCGGGTCGGCGGCGGCCAGGGCGGGGACGTGGCGCAGGGTGCCGGACAGACGCCGGGGGCGACGACCGGCGCCGGCGGCGACGTCACCAGCAAGTACCGTGGCGCCCAGGGCCTAGACCCGGAGTTCATCGAGGACCTGGAGCGGCAGTTCGGCTTCGACAAGCCGCTGCACGAACGCTTCCTGCTGATGATGGGCAACTACCTGAAGTTCGATTTCGGCGAGAGCTACTTCCGCGACGAAACGGTGGTCGGGCTGGTGCTGGAGAAGATGCCGGTTTCGATCAGCCTCGGCCTCTGGACGTTTCTGCTGGCCTACCTGATCTCGATCCCGCTCGGTATCAAGAAGGCGGTGAGCGACGGCTCCCGCTTCGACGTCTGGTCGTCGTTCGCGGTGATCGTCGGCTTCGCGGTCCCCGGCTTCCTGTTCGCCGTGCTGCTGATCGTGCTGTTCGCCGGCGGAACATACTGGAACATTTTCCCTTTGCGCGGCCTGACCTCGGAGAACTGGGAAGAGCTAAGCCTTGTCGGTCAGGTGCTAGATTATTTCTGGCACATCACGCTGCCGGTACTGGCGATGACGCTTGGCGCCTTCGCCAGCCTGACGCAACTGACCAAGAACTCGTTCATCGACCAGATCAATCAGCAATACGTGCAGACGGCGCGGGCCAAGGGCCTGAGCGAAAGCCGGGTGCTGTACGGCCACGTGTTCCGCAACGCCATGCTGATCGTGATCGCCGGCTTCCCGAGCGCCTTCATCGGAGTGCTCTTCACCGGCTCGCTGCTGGTGGAGGTGATCTTCTCGCTCGACGGACTGGGGCTGCTGGGCTTCGAGGCGGCGGTCAACCGCGACTACCCGGTGATGTTCGCCACGCTCTACTTCTTCACCCTGCTGGGTCTGCTGATGAACCTGGCCACCGACCTCACCTACGCATTCGTCGATCCCCGCATCGACTTCGAGAGCCGGCAGGTGTAGCGGATGCGGCGGGGGTTCCGGCTGGGCGAGGTCGGTGTGCGGCGGCTGGCGAACTTCCGGGCGAACCGGCGGGGCTGGTGGTCGCTGTGGATCTTCCTGGGCCTGTTCGTGGTGACGCTCGGCGCGGAGCTGGTGGCCAACGACAGGCCGCTGCTGGTGCGGTACGACGGGGACCTCTACTTCCCGGTGTTCCGGGTCTATCCCGAGACGGTCTTCGGCGGCTTCCTCGATACCGAGGCCGACTACGCGGACCCGGAGGTGCGGGAGCTCGTCGAGGAGCGCGGCTGGCTCGTGTGGCCACT